>JACKBA010000025.1 GCA_020634815.1 Caldilineaceae bacterium
GAGCGTGGACGGCGAGAAGTGCTTCGGCTACTGGGCCGCGCAAAACAGCGACTGCTCCATCTGCATCCGCGTCTGCCCGTACAACAAGGATTACCGCAAGTGGTGGGCGCGTGCGGGGCGCCGTCTGGCAGGCACGCCGCTACGCCGGGCGATGCTGTGGCTCGACGACCGGCTGGGCTTTGGGGCGCGGATGAAGCCGGGCGCCTGGTGGGGCCAGCGCAAGCGCTGAAGCCCCGCACGCGCAGAAATCTAATGCAATGCTAACTTTACTTGGGCGCACATCCGTGCTAGGATCAAGATGTCACGGGGATGAACGGTCTCGACGGGGCAGGTTGTTCTCAGATGGCAGGCCGTAGAGCGTCGACTACGTTAAAATAGGCGTAACCATACAAATGCCAAAACAACTGGCAAGGCCTTCAACTTCGGCTACGCGGCTGCCCCTGCGGCACTCGCTGCTTAATTTGAAGCCAAACCCTGACCTCCGCTAAGGGGGTCACGGCCCGCTTCGATGGTGCGACCTGGTCAAGCGCAAGCCGACAAACACAGGAACGCTGCGACAGCCGACGCCGGTAATGCTGTCTAAGGTCATCCGGCTGGTCTGGTAAAGAATCCCGTTGCACGGAGTCCTCCAGACGACATCAAATAGTGCGACTAAGCCTGTAGAGGTCTTTGGACGAATGTTTCGGACGCGGGTTCAACTCCCGCCATCTCCACCTGAAGAAGGTCCGCCGCACGGCGGGCCTTTTCTTTTTCCCACGCATCAGCACGCCTTACGAATTCGGTACAACGCCGCCCTGCCCGTATAATCAACTCTCGATTGCGGCCGCGCCGCACTGGAACGGACAGGCAAGGGATATGCACGATCAACCGCAACGCAGCGCTCTCTCGCGCCGCACATTTCTACGCCAGGCCACGCTTGGCGCGACGGCGGTCGCACTGAGCGGCTGCACCAGCGCGCTGAACCCGGCGCTCATCACACAAGATCTTGCGCAGATCTATGCCGCCGCGCTCAGTCAACTGGGGAAACCGCCCATGGAACACGCCCTTCATCCGTCGCTGGTGATCCCGGACGCATCGCTGGAAGTCAAGATCGGGCAGATGCTCATGCTCGGCTTCAAGGGCTTCCACGTGGGCGACGACGAGACCATCGTCCATGCGGTGCAGGATCAGCACGTGGGGAATGTGGTCCTCTTCGACCAGGACCTGAGCACGCGCCGCTCGCGCCCGCGCAACATCGAGTCGCCCGAGCAGGTGCAGCGGCTGTGCGCCGACTTGCAGGGGCTGGCCGCGCTGCCGCTCTCCATCAGCATCGACCAGGAGGGGGGCGTCATCAACCGGCTCAAGGAGAAGTATGGCTTCCCGGCGACGGTCTCGCACGCTGCACTGGGCGAGCGAGGCGATCTCGACTATACGCGCGAACAAAGCGGGGCGATGGCGAAGACCCTGGCGGAGGCGGGCATCACGCTCAACCTGGCGCCGGTGGTCGACGTCAAGGTGAACCCCAACAGCCCGATCATCGCGCGGGTCGAGCGCAGCTTTTCGGCGGATCCGGAGGTGGTGGCGGCGCAGGCGGAGGCATTTATCGACGCGCACCACGAGCAGGGCGTGAAGTGTACGCTGAAGCACTTCCCCGGCCACGGCAGCGCGATTGGTGACACGCATCTCGGCTTTACCGACGTGACCGCTACGTGGGGCGACGGCGAGTTGCTGCCCTACCGGCATCTCATCGGGCAGGGCAAGGCCGACGCGATTATGACCGCGCACATCTTCAATGCCAATCTCGACCCGGAATTGCCGGCCACGCTCTCGCCGGCCGTCATCACCGGGCTGCTGCGCGAGCAGCTTGGCTACGACGGCGTCGTCATCTCGGACGATATCCAGATGCGCGGGATCACCGATCTCTTCAAAGTGGAGAAGGCCATCGAACTGGCGCTGGTGGCGGGCGTCGACATGATCGCGGTGGCCAACAATCTCACCTACTCCGGCACGATTGCCGATCGCTTCTTCACCACCGTGAATCGCCTGCTCGACAAGGGCGTGCTCACCGAGGAGCGCATCGACCAATCCTACCGGCGCATCATGCGCATGAAGGGGCTGGCCTAGCGCGCCGCCCCCCGTATACGCGCCCTCGCCTACGCGCCCACATCCACCCCCTCGATCATCTCCTTCAAATGCAGGCGTTCGTGCAGGCCGACGATGCGCGCCACGTACTCGACGCTCACCGTGCCCAGCGCAGCGTGCGCACCGGTCAATTCCCACGCGTCGTCGGGAATCGTGGGCAGGTAGGCGAGCGTCTCGGCCCGTTCCTTCTCGAACTCTGCCAGCATCTCGTCCAGCGTCAAGTTGGCGCGCTTGGCGATGCGCGCCGCATTCCACGCGTCCAGGTCGAAATTCTCGATGACGGGCATCTCGCTACCGCTGACGACGACCTGCATAAAGCGGCGATGGGCGCGCTCGGCATCGGTCAGGTGTGCGACGATCTCGCGCGGACTCCAGCGGTCGTCGGCCGGGCGGCGATTCACGGCGTCGGCATCCAGCGACGCGATATAGGCCAGGAATTTGGCGTGGGTGGCGTTGGTCTTGGCGATGATCTCATCAGCAGTGGCGGACATGGTTCGCTCCTTGTCGTTGGTTCTGTGGATGGTGATGCGCCCAAGCATACCATAGCAAAGCACAACACGCGTGGCTCACGCCGCTGGCGTGTCGGCGCCATGCGCACGCCGGTGCCCGACAACATAGACGAGCGCGGCCGCCACCATGGCACAGGCCGCGGCAAAGAGAACGGCGCCGCCGCCGAAGCCGTCCCACAACATGCCGCCGACGATGGAGCCCAGCGCCCAGCCCAGCCCGCCCTGCGCCGCGCTCACCAGCGCCTGGCCCGTGGCGCGCATGCCGGCCGGCGCCGACTTGCTCGCATAGGTGACGACGGACATCCAAAAGCCGGCATAGAGCAGCCCCAGGAGTGGCGATGCCGCCAGGATCCAGATCGGCGACGTAGCGAGCGCCATGAACGAGTAGACCGCGGCAAACCCAAGCAGCCCCACGACGATGAGGCGCGACGGGCGGAAGCGCGCCAGCAGCGCGGCGCCGGCAAACATGACCGGAATCTCGGTGATGGCATTGAGCGCATAGGCCAGCCCGACCTGGGCCTCCGTGCCCCCCAGAGCCAGGATGCGCAGGCCGATGAAGCTGATGAAACCGGCCGCGCCCGCGCCCATGAGTACATTCATGGCCAGGAAACTGGTATAGCCCGCCTGCTTGCGCATGAGCTTGAGGCCGGTGATGAGGTTCGTGCGCTGGGCAATGCGCTCGACCGGCAGCAACAAGGCCAGAAAAGTGCAGCCGATCGCCAGCAGGAGGCCGTGGATCCAGAAAATGGCGTCCAGGTCGCGCGTGGAGAGGATCTGTCCCAGGCCGTAGCTGGCCATGACGAAGCCGATGCTGCCAAAGAGCCGCTGGCGCCCGTAGCTGGCACCCGTGCGCCCGACGATGTCCATCACCGCGCTGTCGACCAGGGCCGGCGCCGGCGCGCGGAAGAAGACCATGACGACGACCAGGATCAGGATCGGCCAGAAGCCCGTCGTCCAGAGGAAGGCGAAGGAGATCACGCCGGCGCCCAGCGTGCAGAGCGCCAGCACCTGCTGGTGAATCTGCCAGCGGTCGGCAACGGCGCCCCAAAAGGGGTTGGCGAGCAGCGCCATGATGGGCGGCAGGCTGCCGATGAGTCCGATCTCCGTGCCGGAGAGGCCTTGCGTCCCCAGGTAGACGTTGAAGAAGGGCGCAATCGCGCCGATGGCGGTAAAGAAGACCAGGTAATAAAGCTTGGCCACCCACAGGCGCGAAGGCGCCGTTTGCTGGCCGGCTAACGGACGCTGAAGCGTCCAGGACATGCGACTCATACGGAGTATGAACCCTGCTTTCCGAAACTCCATGGCGCCGACATGCACGGCGCACCGCAATGCGAAAGGCCGCCGCAAACGGCGACGACCATAACCATGCACGATACTCCAACGCAAGCCTTCATGCAAACAGGCGCTGCGCCGAAGCAATCATTGGTTTTCGCTTTGGTTTCGGCGCAAGGCTCTGGCATAATAGGCATACTGACGTTCCGTGCTCGAACACACCCGGAGAGGTGTCCATGTCTAGCAAATTTCCGCCGCCCTTCTATCGCTGGCGTCCGCACCCGTGGCATGGCCTCGATGTAGGGCCGAACCCGCCCGAAGTCGTTCATGCCTTTATCGAGATCACCCCCTTCGACCTGATCAAATATGAGATCGACAAGAAGACGGGCTATATCCGGGTCGACCGGCCGCAGCGCAGTTCGTCGCAGCCGCCCGCCCTCTACGGTTTCATCCCGCGCACCTATTGCGACCAGAACGTGGCGGAGCTATCGCAGAACGCCACGCGCGGCGACGGCGACCCACTCGACATTTGCGTGCTTAGCGAGCGGCCCATCAATCGCGGCGAGGTGATCCTCAACGCTCGGGTCGTCGGCGGGCTGGATGTCAATGACCACGGCGAGGCCGACGACAAGATCATCGCCATCCTCGAAAATGACAACGTGTGGGGCAACGCACGTGACATCACGGACCTGCCCGACATTCTCATCGAGCGCCTGCGCCACTACTTTTCAACGTACAAGATGATCCCAGGGCAGGAACTGGCCCTCACCGTCGATCGTGTATACGGCCGCGAACATGCGCTGCGCGTGGTGCAGGCGGCCATGCAGGATTACTTCATCGAGTATGGCGATTGAGATCGTACGCGCCACGCGTGAAAACGCCGTGCGCCTGACCCAGATTGCCCATTCGGCCAAGAGCTTTTGGGGCTATCCGTCGCGCTGGATCGAGTTGTGGCGCGACCAGTTGACCATCTCAGTCGCCTACGTCGAGCGCAACGAAGTCTATGCCGCCGTGGATGAGGACGCTGTCATCCTCGGCTTTTACGCGCTGAGCGGCAGTGGTGAGCGGCTTTCGCTCGATCACATGTGGGTCCAGCCAAGCTCGTTTGGCGCAGGGGTCGGGCGCATCCTCTTCGACCATGCCGTCGACCGAGCGCGGGAGATGGGCGCAGCCGTGCTGGAAATCGAGAGCGACCCGCACGCCGAGGGCTTCTACCAGCGCATGGGCGCCGAAACCATCGGCGAAGTGACCTACGAACTGGATGGGCAGCCCCGCTCGCTGCCGCTGCTCCTGGTCACATTGACGCCGGACAATCCGCCGGCACAGCACGGAGGGGAGTGAGCGTGTCCACCGACGCACAACCGACCTGGCGTGAGCGATGGGAAGATCACTACGCATCGGGGCACACGCCCTGGGACACGCAGATTACCCCGCCGGAAGTCGAGGCATTCTGGGCAGCGGGCCGGCTGGGTGGTGACGGGCTGGCGCTCGACATCGGCTGCGGACCCGGCACGAATGTGCGCTATCTGGCGCGCCAGGGATTGACGGCCATTGGCTTCGACATTGCCCTCCAGCCGCTGCTGACCGGGCGGCAGCGCATCGCCACCCACGCCGCGGACGTCGCCGATCGCACGCACTTCGTCCAGGCCGACGTGACGCGGCTGCCGCTGACCGGCGCCGGTGCAGCCTACATCCTCGACGTCGGCTGCTTTCACGGCGTGCGCCCCACCGAACGCGACAGCTACGTCGCCGGCATCGTCGCCAACCTGCGCCCCGGCGGCTACTACCAACTCTATGCCTTTGACCGCACGCCAGAGATGGCGGCCGATCCGGACCGCAAGCTCATGGGCGTCGAAGAAAATGAAATTGCGCAGCGCTTCACACCGCAGCTCACCATCGTCGAAATCATCCGCGCGCGCCCCGATCGCTATCCATGTCGATGGTATCTACTGCAAAAACCGTGAGGCACCCATGACCCGATGGTATCAGCGCCAGATCACCCTGGCGCCGCGCAGCCGCGGCCTTCATCTGATCACCGACGAGGTGGTGCGCCAGTTGCCGGAGTTGCATGGCCTGGGCGTCGGCATTGCACACTTCTTCCTGCAACACACCTCGGCGTCGCTCGCCATCAACGAGAACGCCGACCCGGAGGTGCGCGCCGACCTTGAGGCCTGCCTGCAACGCCTGGCGCCGGAGGATGCGCCGTACTACACCCACACCTACGAGGGGGCGGACGACATGCCGGCACACATCAAAGCCGTGCTGATCGGCGCCCAGGTCACCGTGCCGATCACGAATGGCCGCCTGAACCTGGGCGTGTGGCAGGGACTCTACCTCTGCGAGCATCGCCAGCACGCCAATCCCCGCCGCCTCATCGCTACGCTCTGGGGCATGCCGGTCTGAAGCGCCCTGCCCGCCGCGCCGAGCGAGAAATCGGTTCCGCTTTTGCGCCGGTTTGAAGCTTGTTTGTGACATAGTGTACAATTCACGCTACGAAGAAGCCGCGGCGCACCCCCAACATCCGCCCGCTGAATTGTGACCTGATGCGTGAGGACGCGCAGCGCAGCGCAATTTGCCTCCTCTTCACACCGCTCCGTGAACGCAACAATCTGATCCCTGCGACGGTCAAGCTGTCGCGGCGAACGGCCATGTTCCGGCCGATACGCCGTCAGTCAGCCACCTGCGCACCGTGAACCTGGGCCCGACTGCGTCGGGCGGCGTTTGCATGAAGGAGAATCTTGTGACCAGTGAATGTGCCCAACCCGGTGCCCAGCCGGTAACGCTTCCCAGCGGCTACCCGACAAAACAAGGGCTATACGACCCGTCGTTTGAGAAGGACGCGTGTGGCGTCGGTTTTGTCGTGAACATCAAGGGCAAACAGTCGCACACGATCGTGCGCCACGCCATGCAGGTGCTCGTCAACCTGAACCATCGCGGCGCGTGCGGCTGCGAGCCGAACACGGGCGACGGCGCCGGCATCAACATGCAGTTGCCCGACAAGTTCCTGCGCAAGGTGGCGGCGGCGTGCGGCTGCGAACTCCCGCCGGTGGGCGAGTATGGCGTCGGCATGGTCTTTCTGCCCAAGGACGCCGAGCAGCGCGCTGCCTTCGAGGCCGAGTTCGAGCAGATCGTGCGCGAGGAGGGGCAGACCGTGCTCGGCTGGCGCACCGTGCCGACCGACAACAGTTCGCTGGGCGCAACGGCCATCGCCGGCGAGCCGTTCGTGCGCCAGATCTTTATCGGCCGCGTCGCCGACGCCCTCATCGGCAGCGACGCGCTGGCCTTCGAGCGCAAGCTCTACGTCATCCGCAAGCGCGCCGAGCGAGCCATTCGCTACAACGGCCACGAGCAGGGCGATCGCTTCTACATTGCCAGCCTCTCCAGCCGCACTATCGTCTACAAGGGCATGTTGCTGGCCGACCAGGTCGACGAGTATTACCCCGACCTGCTGGATACGGACATGGAAGCGGCCATCGCCGTGGTGCACTCGCGCTTCAGCACCAACACCTTCCCGTCGTGGGAACGCGCCCACCCCTACCGTTACCTGATCCACAACGGCGAGATCAACACGATCCGCGGCAATGTAAACTGGATGTATGCCCGCCAGTCTGTGCTGGAGTCCGAACTGTTCGGTCCGGACCTGGAGAAGTTCAAGCAGCAGATCATCGACCCGGACGGCTCCGACAGCGCCCAGTTCGACAATGCGCTGGAGTTCCTGCACCTGGCCGGCCGCCCGCTCCATCACGTGGCGATGATGATGATCCCCGAGCCGTGGAGCCGCCACGAGAGCATGTCGCCTGAGCGCAAGGCCTTCTACGAATACCATGCCACGCTCATGGAGCCGTGGGACGGGCCGGCGTCGATCGCCTTCACCGACGGCACGGTCGTGGGTGCGGTGCTCGACCGCAACGGTCTGCGCCCCTCCCGTTATTATGTCACCAAGGATGACATCGTCGTGATGGCGTCGGAGGTGGGCGTGCTGGGCGATGCGATTGCGCCGGAGAATGTCGCGTACAAGGCGCGGTTGCAGCCCGGCCGCATGTTCCTGGTCGACACGGCGCAGGGTCGCATCATCGACGATGACGAAATCAAGGACATGCTGGCCAACGCCCACCCCTACCAGGAGTGGCTGGATCGCAACCTGGTAGAGCTGGACGACCTGCCGTCGCCGCCCGATCTCTACCAGGCGGATCAGCACGGCAGCGTACTCCACCGCCAGCACATCTTTGGCTACACCTTCGAGACGCTGCGCACGTTGCTGGCGCCCATGGCCAAGAACGGGGTTGAGGCGCTGGGCAGCATGGGCGACGACACGCCCGCCGCGGTGCTCTCCGACCGGGCGCAACTGCTCTACACCTACTTCCGCCAGCTCTTTGCCCAGGTGACCAACCCGCCGCTGGACGCCATCCGCGAGGAACTGGTGACCGCCACCGACGTCATGCTGGGCACCGAGGGCAACGTGCTCCTCACCATCCCGGAAAACTGCCGGCAGATCCGCCTCAAGAACCCGATCCTGACCAACGAGCAGCTTGCCAAGCTGGCGTACGTCAAGGAACGCGGCTTCCGGGCGCAGAAGCTGCCCATGCTCTTCCCCGTCAACTCGGGGCCGGAGGGGCTGGAGAAGGCGCTGAACTATCTCTTCATGCTCGCCGACGAGGCCATCGAACAGGGCGTCAACATCTTCGTTCTTTCCGACCGCGGCGTGAGCCGGGACATGGCGCCCATCCCCGCCCTGCTGGCGACTGCCGGTCTGCACCACCACCTGATCCGCCGCGAGACGCGCACGCAATGCGCCATCGTCGTCGAGTCGGGTGAGCCGCGCGAGGTGCACCACTTTGCCCTGCTCATCGGCTATGGCGCCACGGCGGTCAACCCGTACATGGCCTACGAGACCCTCTACGATATGATCGACCAGGGGCTGGTCACCGACATCGTCTACGACAAGGCCAAGTACAACTACATCAAGGCGGCCAGCAAGGGCGTGATCAAGGTCTGCTCCAAGATGGGCATCAGCACCCTGCAAAGCTACTGCGGCGCGCAGATCTTCGAGGCGCTGGGGCTGAGCCAGGAACTGGTCGACAAGTACTTTACGTGGACGCCGACGCGCATCCAGGGCATCGGCCTGCGCGAGATCTACCACGAGGTGCGCCGGCGCCACCAGCGCGCCTATCCCGAGCGCGACGATGCGCCAGGCGTGCTCGTGCCGGGCGGCGACTACCAGTGGCGCGCCGAGGGCGAACGCCATCTCTTCACGCCGATCACGATCCACAAGCTCCAGGCGGCGGTGCGCACGCGCGGCGATGAAATCTGGAACCGCGGCTTCAAGACCTTCAAGGAATACAGCGCGCTGGTCAACGCACAGGAGGAGGACTTCGGCACGCTGCGCGGCCTGCTCGAATTGCGCTTTGCCGACCAGCCGATCCCGCTCGACGAGGTGGAACCGGCCAGCGAAATCGTCAAGCGCTTCAAGACCGGCGCGATGAGCTATGGCTCCATCTCACAGGAGGCGCACGAGACGCTGGCCATCGCCATGAATCGCATCGGTGGCAAGAGCAACACCGGCGAGGGCGGCGAAGACCCGGAACGCTACACCTGGTCGAACGAGCGCGGCGACTCGAAGAACAGCGCCATCAAGCAGGTGGCGTCGGGTCGCTTCGGCGTGACGAGCCAGTACCTGGTCAACGCCCGCGAACTTCAGATCAAGATGGCGCAGGGCGCCAAGCCGGGCGAAGGCGGGCAGCTTCCCGGCGCCAAGGTCTACCCGTGGATCGCCAAGGTGCGCCACTCGACGCCGGGCGTGGGGCTGATTTCGCCGCCCCCGCACCACGACATCTACTCCATCGAGGATCTGGCCGAGCTGATCCACGACCTCAAGAACGCCAACCATCACGCCCGCATCAGCGTCAAGCTGGTGTCGGAAGTGGGCGTCGGCACCATCGCGGCGGGCGTCGCCAAGGGGCACGCCGATGTGATCCTTATCTCCGGCCACGACGGCGGCACAGGCGCATCGCCGCAGTCGAGCATCAAGCATGCCGGCCTGCCGTGGGAACTGGGCGTCGCCGAGACGCACCAGACGCTGCTGCTCAACAACCTGCGCAGCCGCGTGGCGCTGGAGACGGACGGCCAGCTCAAGACGGGCCGCGACGTGGCGGTCGCCGCGCTGCTGGGCGCCGAAGAGTTCGGCTTCGCCACGACGGCGCTGGTGAGCATGGGCTGCATCATGATGCGCGTCTGCCACCTGGACACCTGTCCGGCCGGCGTCGCCACGCAGAACCCGGAGCTGCGCAAGAAGTTCGTCGGACAGCCGGAGGATGTGGAGAACTTCATGCTCTACATCGCCGAGGAGTTGCGCGAAATCATGGCGCGGCTGGGCTTCCGCACGCTCAACGAGATGGTGGGCCGCGTCGACAAGCTGGAGCCGCGCAAGGCCATCAACCACTGGAAGGCCACGGGTCTGGACCTGTCGCCGCTGCTGTGGAAACCGGAGGTCGGCGAGGACGTGGGCACCTTCTGTGCCATCGCCCAGGACCACGGGCTGGACGCATCGCTCGACCGCACGACGCTGCTGGAGCTTGCACAGCCCGCACTGGAACGGGGCGAGGCAGTCAAGGCCACGGTGCCGATCCACAACGTCAATCGCGTCGTGGGCACCATGGTGGGCAGCGAAGTGACGCGACGCTACGGCGCCGGCGGCCTGCCCGACGGCACAATCCACTTCCACTTCCAGGGCTCGGCCGGCCAGAGCTTCGGCGCGTTCGTCCCGCCCGGCATGACGCTGGAGCTGGAAGGAGACGCCAACGACTACTTCGGCAAGGGACTGTCGGGCGGGCGGCTCATCGTCTACCCGCCGGCGGGCAGCACCTTCCGCGCCGAGGAGAATATCGTCATCGGCAATGTGGCCTTCTACGGCGCTACAGGCGGCGAGGCGTACGTGCGCGGCATGGCCGGCGAGCGCTTCGCCGTGCGCAATTCGGGCGTGCACGCGGTCGTCGAGGGCGTGGGCGACCACGGCTGCGAGTATATGACCGGCGGGCGCGTCGTCGTGCTGGGCCGGACGGGGCGCAACTTTGCGGCGGGCATGTCGGGCGGCGTCGCCTACGTGCTGGATTGGGAAGGCGACTTCGGCACGCGCGTCAACAGCGAGATGGTGGCGCTGGAAGCGCTGGACGATGCGACCGAAGCCACAGAACTCAAGGCGATGGTGCAGCGCCACGCCGACCTGACCAACAGCGAGCTGGCCTGGCGCATCCTCATCCGCTGGGACGAGTTGCTGCCGCGCTTCGTCAAGGTCATGCCCAAGGATTACAAGCGCGTGCTGGAGGCCTTCGCCCAGGTGCAAGCCCAGGGCCTCAGCGGCGACGAAGCCGTCATGGCCGCCTTCGAGCAGAACAAGCGCGACGCGTCGCGCGTGGGCGGGAATTGAGCGACACGTGGTGCAGCACAATGCGGTTTTTTGCAGCGATTGAACGTGCTAAACTGAAACGGGCATTGAGCAGGCACGCAGACAGTTGTAGCTGGCAAAAGTCGTAATGGGTCGGTGGTCGAGGAGAGCAGAATGGTAAGCGCAAAGTGGCGGAAACGAATCCAGACTGCGGAAGATCTGCATCACGGCGATCCATGCATTGCCGGGACGCGGATACCGGTCGTCACGATTGTCAGCAGCCTGGCCGATGGGATGACCGCCGCCGAGGTGCTCGCCGAGTATCCACAGTTGTCGCTGGAAGATATCTATGCTGCCCTTGCCTACGCGGCGGACAGTGTCCGTCATGAATCCGTTGTGCCGCTTCCTGCCTAGCTGACGTCATGCACATCAAAGTGGATGAGGACTTGCCGGCTGCAGTAGCTACACATCTGCGCGGCAAAGGCTACGAAGCTAGCACAGTGACCGAACAAGGCATGGGCGGCTGGAAAGACCCACGTTTGTGGCAGGCGGTTCAAACAGCTGGACAGTTTCTGATCACTGCGGACAAGGGCTTTGGCGATATTCGTCAATACCCGCCCGGACAGCATGCGGGCGTGTTGGTGCTGCGGCCAGATGAAGATGGCATAAAGCCGATGATCGATCTGATGGCACGTGTGCTTGCTGCATACGACATCCGTGAGTTGGCTGGAACGGTGACTGTTGTGTCGCCGCGCAGTATCCGTGTGCGCCGGGCGTCATCAGCACCCTAAACTCTGGGAGAAAGAATCGATGGGCAAACCAACAGGTTTCTTGGAATATCAGCGCGAGGTGCCGGCCGATCGGGCGCCGCTGGAGCGCGTCAAGGATTGGGACGAGTTCCACCTGCACCTGAGCGACGACCGGCTGCGCACGCAAGGTGCGCGCTGCATGGACTGCGGCATTCCGTTCTGCCATACGGGACAGTTGATCAACGGCATGGCCTCCGGCTGCCCGATCAACAACCTCATCCCGGAGTGGAACGACCTCGTCTACCGCGGGCTGTGGCGTGAGGCGCTCAACCGCCTGCACGAGACCAACAACTTCCCGGAGTTCACCGGGCGTGTCTGCCCGGCGCCGTGCGAGGGATCGTGCACGGTGGGGCTGCTCGAACCGCCCGTGACGATCAAGAGCATCGAGTGCGCGATCGTCGACCGCGGCTTTGCAGAAGGCTGGATCGTGCCGGAGACACCGCCCGTGCGCACCGGCAAGAAAGTCGCCGTCGTCGGCTCGGGACCGTCGGGGCTGGCGTGCGCGGCGCAGCTCAACCGCGCCGGCCACTGGGTCACCGTCTTCGAGCGCGCCGACCGCATCGGCGGGTTGCTCATGTACGGCATCCCCAACATGAAGCTGGACAAGGAACAGGTGGTGCAGCGTCGCGTCGATCTGCTGGCCGCCGAGGGCGTACGCTTTATCACGAACACTGAAGTCGGCAAGGAGTACCCGATCGACAAACTGCGCGACCGCTTCGACGCCATCGTCCTGTGTGGCGGCGCGACCAAACCCAACGATCTGCCGATTCCCGGCCGCGAGCTCAAGGGCATCCACTTTGCCATGGATTTCCTGCGCGGCAACACAAAGCGGCTGCTCGACGAACGCGGCGCGATTGCGCCCAATGGGCATTTCATCTCGGCCGAGGGCAAGGATGTCATCGTCATCGGCGGTGGCGACACGGGCACCGACTGCGTGGGCACGTCGCTGCGCCACGGCTGCCGCAGCCTGGCCCAGTTCGAGATTGTACCGCGCCCGCCGGACGAGCGTGCGCCCGATAACCCCTGGCCGCAATGGCCGCGCATCTTCCGCACCGACTACGGCCAGGAGGAGGCCACAGCGCGCTTCGGCGAGGACCCGCGCACCTTCCAGATCTCGACGACCAAGTTTGTGGGCGACGAGAACGGCCACGTCAAAGAGTTGCACACGGTCAAGGTCAACATGGTCTTCAAGGATGGCCGCATGAGCTTCGAGCCGATTCCCGGCACCGAGCAGGTGTGGCCGGCGCAACTCGTCCTGCTGGCCATGGGTTTCCGCGGGCCGGAGGATTTCCTGGTCGACTCGCTGGGCGTGGCGCGCGATGCGCGCTCCAACGTGGCGGCCGAGCACGGCAAATTCCGCACCAGCGTCGAGGGCATCTTCGCCGCCGGCGACATGCGCCGCGGGCAGAGCCTGGTGGTGTGGGCGATCAACGAGGGCCGCGGCGCGGCGCGCGAGGTGGACCGCTGGCTGATGGGCGAGACGAGCTTGCCGTGATCTGAAACAAATCCGCTATAAAAAACGTATTGAGAGACAAGGTAAGGCATTGCCTGCACGGCAGTGCCTTATTTGTGCGAGGCGGCGGTATGATGCGATCATGCAATCCGCAGACCAGAGTTGGCCAGGGAGTGACGAAATAACGCAATGCAACGGATGCAACCATTGAACCGGAGTTGGCCGCGCCGCCTGCTGGCCGCGCTATTGCTCGTTGCGCTCATCCTGCCCGCTGAACCGCTACTGGCCGCGCCGCCGGTGCAGGCAGGCAATGCCCTGCAAGATTGCAGCACCGTGCGCGAGGAGACGCTGCAGGGCGAACTCAACACCGTCACGCAGCAGATCTTTGCCGAGCAGATTGCCGCACTCGACCTCGACGCCATCATCGCGCGCCAGTGGGTCACGCTGGAAATGGATCAGGCCATGGACGATGCGGTCGACCTGGCCGTGGCGCGCGTGCAGAGCGAGACCGACCTGTGGAACAAGTTTCTCTCCGGCTGGTCGCCCGACCTGGCACGCGATCTGACGCTGGCCGTCGCAAATTACACCTTCGACGCGCCCACCTTCCGCGCCAAAATGGACGAACTGTCGGCCGCCATCTCGCAGGACATTGCCTCCCAGTTGGCGCTGGCATCGGCCGATTCGGCATCCGCCGCGCTCTACTGCCTGCAAACCTTTATCGGCACGAACTACTCGGCTGCGCTCGTGCGCTCCTTCGAGAGCCGCGTGCAAGCCGCCACCACCAGCGCCCAGTTGCTCGACGCCGGCGACGCCAGTCCGGATATCCTGGCCATGGTCGGCGAACACCAGATGGCGCTGGGCGGCATCGGCGTGATCATCGCCGCACAGATCACGCGCAAGATCGTCACCAGCATTGCCAATCGCGTCTCGCAGCGCGTGGCCGGCCGCATTGCCGGGCGCATCCTCGGCCGCGCCGGCAGCACGGTCATCCCCGTCGCCGGCTGGATCGTGGGCACGGGCATGATCGTCTACGACATCTACGACAGCCGCGACGGTGCGCTGCCGCAAATCCAGAACTCGCTCAAGTCGACCAACGTCAAAAACGGCGTGCGCGACGAAATCGAGGCGGCGATCCGACCCGAACTGGCGACCGAGATTCCATCGCTGGCGCGTTCGGTGGCCAACGACCTCTTTGCCGAATGGCGCACCGTCAAACGCAACATCCAGCAGGTGCTGGAGATCGCCGCCGAAGACGAGGACTTTGCCGCGCTGCTGGCCGGCCTGGGGTCGCAGGAGCAGTTGGCCAAGCTCGTCGCTGTCGTCAGCGTCGTCATGACCGACGGCGGGCGCTCCGTGCTCGACGCGGCCGTGGCGGACGGCACGCTGGCGCGCGTCCTGGATCTGCCCGACGCGGCCGTGACGCTGGTGCGCGAGAGCGGCTCGCTGCAGACGGCGCTGGCCTGGAGCGACGCAGTGGGCAGCCGCCTGTCGGCCGTCGTGGCGCTGGAACTCTACAAGCACGTGACGCCCGAGACCGTCGACCTGGTACAACTCGACCAGTTGCTGGCGCTGGGCGACAAGACAGCCGTAGCGCGGCTGGCGCTGCTCACACCCGAGCAGTCGGCCGAACTGATGAAGCTGGCCGAGGCCAATCTTGTCGCGCTGGCGACGACCTTCTCGCCCGATGACCTGGCGTGGCTGGCCGGCGAGTTACCAGGGCTTCCCGTTGCGCAGCGCAACCAACTCGTGGCACGCCTGCTGAGCCAGCCGGAGGTCATCGAACCGCTGCGCCGTTCGGGTGCGCTGGCGCAACTTGCCGGCAGCGACAGTCTCGACGCCGGCATCAGCTTCCTGACCGGGGCGAGCGAGGGACTCGACTATGTGGCCGACAGCGGCGCGGTCCTGACCGGCGCCGTGAATCCCGGCCTGTTCGTGGCGAAGTACGGTCTGTGGCCGAGCGTGGGCGGCATGGCCGGCATCTTCGTGCTGCTGCTCATCGCCCTGCGCATCGTGTGGGGCTTTGGCGCGTGGATCTTCCAGCCGCTGGGTTTTCTGCGCAGGCGGAAATAGAACGCGGATGGCGCGGATTGGGCGAATTTGCACGGATTCTTGGGTGTGTTTTCAGGAAGCTCGTCATGTGCGGATCGTTTCTTGGGAGTCGTTGGAAAAGCCCACCACCAAGCCGCAAAGGGCACAAAGAGGCACGAAGCAACCAAGGCACGATGTAACCAGTTGCTTCTTTGTGCCCCTTGGTGTTCTTCGTGACTTGGTGGCGAGTTGTAATAGCAGTCTATGAGGAGTGTTGTTGGCATGTTGATTGTCTTGGATTCGCACCCGTCGGCCGAGATTGAGCTGGGCGAGTTGCTGACGGTGGTGCACGTGGCGGCGGCGAACGTCGTCAAGGATATCCGCGAGAATATCCGCAACCTGGTGGGCGGGCGCATGACCCACTACGAGGGCCTTATCCGCGATGCCGTCAATGGTGCGCTGCGCGAGCTGGACGAACAGGCGCTGGCCAAAGGCTATGACGGCGCGATCGGCGTGCGCATCGCCAACCCCGTCGTCGTCGAAGGCGGCGTCGAGGTGGTCGTTTACGGCAACGCGTTCCGCTACGCCGGCAAAGCCGCTCCCGCCGGCCAAGGAGCCACTGTCGATGGGCTGGCTTAGCCAACGCATGCGCCACACAGTCGCCGTTGTCCTGGCGCTGGCCATGGTTCTGTCCGCCACGCCGGCCTACGCCGCACCCGCTGCCCAGACACCGGGCGGCGACTACACCGTCGGCGATTGCAGCCAGATCGACCGCACCCAACTGCGCAACGAGATCGAGGCGCACGTGCTGGCGGTGCTACAGAACGAGGCCGCGCCCTTTGACGTCGACGCCATCGTCGACCGCGCCTGGAGCGACCTGCAAATGGATGCCGTCGTCGACACCGAAGTGACACGAGCCGTCAACGACGTGCTCAACAACGAGGATTACCTGAATCGCCTGCTCTCCGGCTGGTGGGGCGAGAAGGCACAGGAATATGCCGAGCGCGTGGCCAACGATGCGTTCGGCTCGCCGGCCTTCCGCGCCCGGCTGGATGAGTTGTCGGCGGCGATCGGCGCGGAGGTGGCGCGCCAGGTCGAGGCGCAATTTGCCCAAGCGGCATCGGTCGCCTTGCTCTGCCTGCAAGCGTACGTGGGCGAACAATATTCCACGTCGTTCTTCAGCCTCTTTGCCGAGCGCGTCCAGGCCGAAACGCACACGCTCGATCTCGACCCGCTCGATACACCGCAGGTCGGCGCGCTCACGAATCACCAGCTCGCCCTGGCCGGCGTCGGGACGATCCTGGCGACACAGCTCGTCTACCGGCTCAGCCAGAAGCTGGGTCAGAAGATCGCCCAGCGTGTCGCCGGCAAGGTCGTCGGCCGCGTGCTGGGCAAGGCTGGTTCTTCGTTCATCCCCATCGCCGGCTGGATCATCGGCATCGGCATGATCGTTTACGACCTGTGGGAAGGCGGCCAGGGCGCGCTGCCGCAAATTCAGGAAGGTCTGCAAAGCCCCGAAGTCAAGCAGAAGATCCGCGAGGAGATCGCCGACGCGGTCAAGGACGACCTGCCCGAGCAGGCGTCGCTCATTGCGCTGGAGACGGCGGTCAGTCTTACCGAGCAGTGGCAGGGCTTCTGCGGCGCGTACGAATATGTCTGCCTGGTGGCCGAGCAGAACGACGGCTTCCGGCGCATGTTGCAGGAAGTGACGCTGGACGAGCTGGCCGACGTGGCAGCGCTCGTCAACTTCTACATGCGCGAGCTGGGCCGCGCCGAGCTGGATACCGCGCTGGCCGACGGCAGCCTGGCTCGCCTGCTCCCCATGCCCGACGCCGCGCTTACCGTCCTGCGTGAGACACACAGCACGGCAACGACCCTCGCCTGGTCCGACCTGGCGGCGGGCCGGTTGGACGTCATTGCCGAGTGGGGCGTTCACCGCCGGGCCGTACCCGCCGATTTCACACCCGCCACCTTTGATGCCTTGCTCGCCCTGGGCGACGCCGAGCCGGCGCAAAAGCTGCTGGCGCTGCCCGCCGACGAGCGCACGGCCTTGCTCGAACTGCCCGGCGAGGTGCTGGCGAAGTTGGCCGCCGTGGAGCCGGTTGCCGACCTCGACTGGCTGGCGGGCTATCTGCTTCTGCCCGGCCAGCAGCCACAAACCATCGCCGAGGAGGTCGTCGAGGGCAAGGTAACGGTGGCCGAGTTGCGCGGCCCCGCGCCGCGCGTCGAGCCAACCGCCACCCTGCTGCCGGTTGAAGCCGCGCTCACGCCCGTCACCATGGCGACGCTGTCGGAGACGAATCCGGGCGAGCAGAGCAGCGCCCTGCCATCGCTCTTGCTCGTCCTGCTCCTGCTCGTCGGTGCGGCAGGCGCGGGCGCGACGGTGTGGTGGCGGAGAAGAGAGTGAAGCGTCAAACGTCATCGGTAATGCGTAATGCGTGACGAGTAATCACGTTTGACCCATGGTATGTAGCTTAATTGCTGATGGATGAATTGCTGATTGTTGATTGCTGACGACGCTCTGCGGCGCACCACTTGTCACGCATTACGCATTACTCGTCACGCTTTACGCATTACTCGTCGCGCATTACGCATTACTCGTCACGCATCACGTTTAGCGTTTGACTCACAAGGTGGCTCCATCCATGACCCTATACCCTTCGCTCCACCTTCACCTGTCCGGCACGTTGACTGCGCGTGATGCCAAGCGCCATGTGCCCCATTCGTTCGCGGTGCCGGCGGGAGCAACGCAAATCGCCCTGTCGCTGAGCTTCACGCCGGTCGCGCAGTCGGGGCTGGCCAACATGCTCACGCTGACGCTCTTTGACCCGGACGGATTCCGCGGCGCTCGGCACCGTGGCGGGAGCCAGCATGCCGTCGTCATCTCGGACACGGCTGCCACGCCCGGCTATCTGGCCGGCCCGTTGCCCGCGGGCGAGTGGGTCGTGCAGATCGACACGCACCGCATCATGCCGGGCGCGCCCGTGCACTACAAGCTCGACATTGCGATTTCGACGGAGACGGAAGCGCCCATGACGCACGTCTTGCCGGAGGGGAGACGCAACGGGGGACGCGATCGGGGCACGGGCTGGTATCGCGGCGACCTGCACAGCCATACCGACCACTCTGACGCCGGCGAGCGCACGGTAGCCGATCTCATTGCCGCTGCCCAGGACGCCGGGCTCGACTTCCTCTTTGTCACCGACCACAACACGACTTCCACTCTCGTCGAATTGGAGACGATTGATTCGGGCGATCTGCTTGTGGCCGGCGGTATGGAGTTGACGACCTTTTGGGGGCACGCGCTCGTGCTGGGCACGCGGCGGTGGATCGACTGGCGCTTCCGCCCCGGCGACGGCGGCATCGAACGTGTGGCGATGAACGCCGACACAGCCGGCGAGCTATTCATCATCGCTCACCCGAATGCGGGCGGCGACCCGCTGTGCACGGGCTGCGCCTGGCGCTTCGGCGAGATGATGCCGGGAACGGCGCGGCTGGTGGAGGTGTGGAACGGGCCGTGGGGCGGCGACTCCAACAACGAGGCGTCGCTGGCGCTCTGGTACGACTGGCTGAATCAGGGGCGGCGCATGGTGGCGACCGTGGGCAGCGACACGCACAGCGCGGCAGACTACGCGGCCGGCCCCAGCTTTGCTGTCGTATATACGGACGAGTTGAGCGAAGCTGCACTCCTACGCGCCATCGCCGCCGGCCATCTCTACCTGAGCAGCGGGCCGGCCCTGACCTTGGATGCGCGTGCCGGGGATGGGACGCGCGCCATGATGGGCGACTCGATCGGGCAGGATGCGACGTTCGAGGCGAGCTGGCAGGCATGCCCGCCCGGCGCCACGCTGCGGATCATTGCCAACGGCTGCCTGCTCCACGCGCAAGACGCCACCGAACCAGGGATTCACCGCTGGTCGATGGCGCCGCGCGCGGCAAGCTGGGTCACCGCCGAACTCCGCAGCACGGCGGGTGAACTGTTGGCGGTCACCAACCCCATCTTTCTATCAGCCTGATCGTCGTTGCCGCAATGCGTTAATCGCCGGCCACAATCGTATTCGTCAGCGCGCCCAGGCCGTCGATGGCGACCGTCATCACGTCGCCCGGTTGCAGCCACGGCTTATCGGGCCGGCCGAGCGCAACCCCTTCCGGCGTGCCGGTGGAGATGATGTCGCCCGGCTCCAGCGTCACGTAGCGGCTGATGTAGCTGATAATCTGCGGGATGTTGAAGATCAGGTCGCCCGTGTTGGAGTCCTGGCGCAGCGCGCCGTTGATCGTGCAGGTGATGCGCAGGGTATGCGGGTCGGCGATCTCGTCCGCCGTGACCAGGTACGGGCCGATCGGCAGAAAGCCGTCCGGCGTCTTGCCCAGCAGCCACTGCCCGCTGAACATCTGTAGGTCGCGCGCGCTGACGTCATTGGCATTGAAGTAGCCAAAGACATGAGCCAGCGCATCGGCTTCCGCAATGTGACGCCCCCCCGCCCCGATCACCAGCGCCAGTTCGGCCTCATAGTCCATCTGCGTCGTGTCCGGCGGAATCGGCACGTCGTCGCCTTGCGCGGCCAGGACGTTGTTGAACTTGGAAAAGAGCACCGGTGCGGTGGGAATCTTCATGCCGGACTCTTCGGCATGGCGGCGATAGTTGAGCCCGATGCAGATGATCTTGCCCGGCGCGGGCACGCAGGGACCGAGATCCAACTGCTCCTCGTCCAGCCACAGCGACGGGTCGGCCTGGGCCACGGCCACCAGCGCTTCCAGGGCCGTGATCACCTGCGGGCCGCCGGCGATCACCTCGGCCATCGTCGCCGGGATCGCGGCGGCGTCCATGCCCGCTTTCAGCCGTGCCCGCGCGACGTCGACAACGCCGCGCTCCGTACGCACGCCCAGGCGCAGCCCATCTTCGTTGCGGTAGGTCAATAATTGCATCGTTTTCTCCTTGCTCTCTCTTGGAAGCGACCGCGCACAATCGGCGGTCAGGGATTGGGTACGGTCAGGCCGGCTGGCGGCTCAGCTCGCGCTGCGCCAACAGTTCGAGCAGGCGCGCCATGACCTCCTCGCGGTCGTCGCCGGTGAGCGCCAGCGCCATCTGCGCCATGAGCAGGCCGTACTTGACGCCGACATCATAGCGATTGCCCGCCAACTCCAGCGCCAGGTACTTCTCCCGGCGCGCCAGTTCCACCAGCGCCGCCGAGAGCGTAATGCCGCCCTGCGCGCCGGCTCGCCCTGCTGCGATCTGCTCGTCGAGGATGCTCATTACGCCGGGTGTCAGCACGTGCATGCCGAAGAAGCAGAGATAGTAGCCGGCGCGCAAGCCGGGTACGATCAGATGCTGCTCCGCCTGCGTGGGGGTCGGCTTTTCAATGACCGTGTCGACTTCGTAGAGCGCCTGTGTCCCGGACACGCGGCGGCCGCCCACCGCGCCATAATAGGGCAGCAGGCTCTCACGCGTCGGCTGCACGGCAGAGATGGCGCACACCTGCGTCTCGGCCATCATCACCAGCGCCTGGGCGCAGCGTTGCGCGCTACTGCTGACGTAGAGATGGTCGCCCACCAGGTGCAGGAACGGGTCGCGGCCGACAAACGCGCCGGCGCAGGCGACGGCATGGCCATGCCCCAGCGGCTCGACCTGCTGCACGAAATGGAGGCGGCGCGCATGGGCGCCGGCCACCTGCATATAGGCCTGCTCGTCGCCCGGCCGCACGACGACGCCAATCTCGTCGATGCCGGCAGCCAGCACTTCCTCGATGAGGATGGTGAGCACCGACTTCTCGACGCCGTCGCGGTCGATGAGCGTCTGTAGCGGCAGCGTGCGTTGGCGCCGGCCCGCGGCCGTGATGACTGCTTTCTTGATTTTCATTGTTGCTCCAAACAGGGTGGTGCGCTCCCGATGATTTGGATGAAAGTGACGACGGCATTTTATCACAGAAATGCGCCAGTCAGGGCAGAAGACCGATGTCGTATCCGGTCTGCGGCACCCTGTTCGCAGGGTCTGCATGTATTTTTCGGCAGTGCGCCCGACTCTCTTGTGATGTATACGCATGGCCATGGAAGCTGACACAGAGTCCCGCAAGGGATATTTTCACAAGGAGAACTTTGAACATGAGTGCAACCAGCAACACGACACGACGCCGCAGCCACCTGGCCTGGCAGAAATGGATTATCATCTTTATCGTCGGCCTGCTGCTACCCCTCTTTGGCGTACGCGTGCGCGCCCAGGCGGCTGCCCTGTCGCACGTGCCAGCCCACGCAAGCATCAACACCGGCGCCGGGATTCAAGGCGACGACGATAACGGCGACGATGACGGTGATGACGATGGTGGCGACGACCACGGGTCGGACGACAGCAACGACGATCACGGCTCCGACGACGGCGATCACGACAGCGGCGACGACCACGGGTCGGATGACAGCAGCGACGACAGCAGCAATGATCACGGCTCCGACGACGGTTCGGACCACGATAGCGGCGACGATCACGGGTCGGATGACAGCAGCGACGACAGCAATGACGATCATAGCTCGGACGACGGTTCGGACCACGATAGCGGCGACGACCACGGGTCGGATGACAGCAGCGACGACAGCAACGACGATCATGGCTCGGACGACGGTTCGGACCACGACAGCGGCGACGACCACGGGTCGGATGACAGCAGCGACGACAGCAGCGATGATCACGGCTCCGACGACGGTTCGGACCACGACAGCGGCGACGACCACGGGTCGGATGACAGCAGCGACAACAGCGGCGACGACAACGGCTCCGACGACGGCGACAACAGCTCGGACGACGACGGTACGCCCGACCAGGGCTCCGGCGATGCGCCCGGCACCGGCATCGGCGGCGACGATGACGGCACGCCCGACCAGGGTTCCGGCGATGCGACCGGTACAACGCCCAGCCAGTCGCAGCGCACGCGTGGCGGCCGCAACGCCATCGAGCAGACGGGGACGGTCAATGCCATGCCTGCCTCGGGCCGCCAGGGCATCTGGCGCATCGACGGCAAGGTCTACCTGGTGACCCGCCACACCGAGGTATCGCCCATGGCCGGCACGGCGGGCATCGCCGTCGGCCAGTGCGTCAAGCTCCACATCGTGCCCGGCACGTCGAGCGTAGTGCGCGAGATCGAGGTCGAGACGGCAGAGCACTGCGCGGCGGCAAGCGCATCGTAACGGCCACATGATGGCGGCGCAGGTCTGCGCCTGGGCACGGTCGCCATCATAAACAAGCGCCGGCTTGAAGGAGAGAAGGCCTCCTTCAAGCCGGCGTTTTCGTTTTACGGACTATGTTGCCCGGCAGGGACTACGGTGCGATGCCCACATCGCCAAGTAGCGCATCGACTGTATAGCCGGCGCCGGCAAACAGAAGCCCGACCGCAGTCGAGGCCACGATTAGCACCAGGAAGGCGATAATGGGCAGCAACGCTGCCCGCCAGCCACGCACCTCATGGGCCGTCGCCACGCCAAGCCACGTCATGAGGAACCCAAGCGCCAGGATGAACAACTGGACGGCGCCGCCGATTCTGGGCAGCAGCACGAACATCTCCAACACATAGACGAACTGGGCAAAGCTGAGCGCACGGAAGGTGCGCGTGTAGGTACCGCGCTTCGTGAGGAGCCACCCGGCCGCAAAGACGACGGCCGCGCCGATAAAGAAGAAGAGCAGGTCGCTGCCAATCAGAACCGGGTCGAAGCGACGGCCGGTGATGACGGTCGTCGACAATGTCATGATCACGGCAATGAGCAGGGCCGGGCCGGTCATGTACGGATCGTCGACGACACGCTGGAATGATGCACGGTCGAGTACGAGACAGCCCAGAGCGACTCGCAGCCATTCGCCCACGTTCCTGATCCCGGCGAGCAGCGTGGACGGCGCCCAGTCCGAAACGGTCGCTTTTTCTGGCGCTTTTTTCGGCACGACCGGCGCGTTGCGGTGATTGTTGAGGATGTGGAAGACATCGATGGAATTGCGCGTCGCCGGCACCTCCATGTCCGGCGGGTGGAAGATGAAGGCGTCGGTCTGCTCGCCGCCGACGCCGCCGTGGCTGCCGATGAGTTCCTCCAACGCGGCCACGGTGCCGTCCTCGTAGAGCGTGCTGATCAGCCAGAGATCGCCGGCATGGGCAAACTCCATGACGCGCTTCAACTGCCAGACGCGCAGGTCGATGCTAGCCTGGCCCACGCCGTTGGCTCTGGCATAAGGCGCCACCGGGTCGCTGCCCACAACTTCGCCCGTCATCAGGTTGCGGCGCCCCTCCTTGCCCAGCACCACGACCGACATGTCGTCCTCGTAGCCGAGCACCATGCCGATACCCTCGTGTTGCACCAGCGCATCGACCATGCCGGGGTAGACCGCCTCCAATTCGCTGAGCTTGATCTTGCGCGCGTAGAGATCGAAATAGACCTGCGCCGCGTTGCCGCTGCCGTAGGCCACGACCTGAGCCGGCGCCCCGCCGCCCACCGCCTCTTCGACGTTGGCCCCCTTCTTTGCCAGCTTCTGCCCCTGTTTGGCGACCGCATGACCAAGCGCGTTTGAGGCATTGCTGCTCTGCACGTTGGCCAATTCGCCGGCAACGCCCTGCAAACCGACCGCGCCCGTGTCGCCGCCGATGGATTGCTCCACGGTCGTGCCTTCGGGTAGCTGCTGCTCGATGAACTCCTTGATACTCACCCCATAACGCTGCTTGAAGGTGGGGCCGAAGGACTGGCCGTGGTCGGAGAGGAGGATGAAGTCGTACGGGCGCGGCGCCTTCTCCTTGACCACGCGACGCAGTTGAGCCAGGGTGCCGTCCAGCCGTTTGAGGTCGCCAAAGGCGTCGCTGGTCCACGGACCGGAGTGATGGGCCACTTCATCGTAGCCCAGATAGAGCATGTAGATCGATGCGGCGCCGCGCATCATGTCGAGCGTGGCGACCTGGGCGGACAAGTCGCGCGTCAGGGTGCACATGGCGGCGCGCAGGAATGGGTAGCCGTGCTCGAGCCGGTTCAGCCGCGGCCAGACATTCTTGCGCTTCTGCTGCCACGCCTCCCACAGTTCGCGCCCCACTTCCCAGAAGAAGACCGCCAACTCGCGCGTGAGGAAGTAGGGGTCGAGCATCAACATCGCAACGTCCTGCGAGCGACGCCGGGACTCTTCCGGGTCGGCGTTGAACATGTTGGCCATGACGAACATTGACTTTTCAGCGTCGCCCGTGAACATATTCATGACACTGGAGCCGTGGCGCATGAGGCCTTGGCCGTGCCCGTAGCGTTGGTTCAACTCGTTCGCATCGGATGAGGAGACGTAGAGTTTTTGCTTGTCCTTGTCGAACCAGCGATAGGCAGGGATATCGTCGTTGTCGCCATACATGATGCCGGCCTGGCAGGCCGACGTCATGGAGGGCAGCCCGCAGTCAGTGCGTGAGAGATGGTAGCCATCCTCCTCGATCATGGCCTTGAGCGTGGGCATGAGGCCATCGTCGAGGGCTTTGTGGAGGTGCCAGTAGCTCAGCCCGTCAATTTCCAGCATCATCAAGCCGCGGCCCGGCTCGCTGGCACTGTCGAAGGGCTGTTCCTTGGCACGGCGCTCGATGCGATTCTGGTAGTACGACCCCGCCTCGTTGATCTCGAGGATGCCGGTCAAGACCGCATTGAAGAAGGCCAGAACGATACCGCCGATGACGCTGCCCAGAATGCTGACCTCAAAGCCCGGCAGCAGCCAGCCGGTGATCCAGAGCGCGATGGCGTTGACAAAAAAGCCGATGACGAACTGCGCGATCCAGCCCAGCGGGCGGGCGATGAGAAAGATGGCGGGCCGGATCAACAGGTTGACGATGGCCAGCACGAGCGCAGCCGAGATGGCGATCAGAACGCGGGATGTGCCATCCACGTCGACCAACGTCAGGCCCGGCACCACCCAGGAGGCCAGGAGGAGCGACAGGGCATCCACCAGCCAGATAACGGCGAAGCGTACAAGCGTAAGGACCGCAGTTCGAATTACGTGAGTCATTGCACCATGTTCCAGGGTGGATAAGGAAGATTGCTTGTCTTGGTATATCATTGCATGGAAGTTCTGGCAAACATCCCGTTCGTGGCGCCCTCAGCGGAGCAAAAGAAGATGACCATCGACTACGATACCATTATCGTCGGCGGCGGCTCGGCAGGCTGCGTGCTCGCCAATCGCCTCAGCGCCGACCGCGGGCACAGCGTGCTCGTCCTTGAAGCGGGCCGGCCCGACTCGTGGTGGGACATCTTTCTCCACATGCCCGCCGCGCTGACCTATCCCATCGGCTCGCGCCACTACGACTGGCTCTATGCGTCCGAACCCGAGCCCTTCATGCACAACCGGCGTGTCTCGCACGGCCGCGGCAAGATCCTCGGCGGGTCGAGCAGCATCAATGGCATGATCTTCCAGCGCGGCAACCCGCTCGACTACGAACGCTGGGGCGCCGACCCTGGCATGGCGCGCTGGGATTATGCCCACTGCCTGCCCTATTTCAAGCGCATGGAGCGATCGCTCGCCGTGCAGAGCGATTTTCGCGGTAGCGACGGGCCGCTCGAACTGGAACGCGGGCCGGCGCAGAACCCGCTCTTCGGCGCCTTTTTTGCAGCGGTGCAGGAGGCGGGCTACACCCTGACCGACGACGTCAACGGCTACAAGCAGGAAGGCTTCGCTCCGTTCGACCGCAACATCCGCCAGCCGGCGGCGTGAGCGCAACTGCTTCTCTGCCGTCGTACCGCGGCAGAACCTGACAGTCAAGACGCGCATCGCGCATCCTTGTTCGAAACCCGGCTTTGCCGTAGGCGTCGGTAGAAGGAAATTCAGGGGCTATCCCAGACAGATCCGGGCCAGCCGCGTCGTCTGTACCGGCGGCGCCATCAACTCGCCCACCTGTGCTGCTCTCCAGCGTCGGTCCTGCTGCCTGCGGGTTGGAAGGCCGCGCATCCATCGTGGGATCTGCCGGCGTCAGCGCCAGCACGGATCACCTGGAGGTCTACGTCCGCGCACGCATCAGCCGGTCTCGTGTACCCAGCCCTCGGTGGTACAACAAGCCTGGGTGGAAACGCAGTGAGCACTCTTCCTGCAACAGCCCGGCGGCGACCAACCACTTTGGGCCGGCGGCTTTCGTGCGTTCAACGACGGCGTCTCGCCTGCCCAACCTCATGTTTCCACTTCTGCCGTGGCAATCCGCTACGACAGCACGTCACCCAGCGGCGAGAGCACGGCTGCCAGAATGCACATCCGGCCCCTGGCACTCCGATGCGCAGCTCACTCCGCTGCCTCACCGACCCGACGGTGCATCCGGCGCTGCCTTCAGCTTCTCTCACCGAGCAGGACCAGCGTGAGTGGGTGGAAGCAATCCAGGTGGCGTGCCATCTGCGCCAGCCGGCCTTTGCGCCATACGATGGCGGCGAAAAATCTCTTGAGCCGGCGTGCAGGCGACGCGGGATCTCGACAGGTGGCTTGGGATGGGGAGACGGCCTATCGCCATCATGCGATACCGAATGGGCACCGACGCATGGCGGTCGTCGTCCCGACTCATGCAGGTACATGGCGTGGAGGGCTGTTCGTGGTGGACGCATCGGTCTTCCCTACCGTTACCAACGCCAACATCCGCGACGATGATGGTGGCCGAGAATACCGCCGACCTGCTGGCAGGGGCGCCGCTTTACGCCTGCGAAGCGTGGCGTTTACCGGCACGGCATAGCCGAGGCCTTCACGGCACTATCGGTTCCGAAACACAGGCCAGAAGGGTGCAGGTCACTTTCTTGGGAAGAACGAAAATTTCTTCCCAAGACCATCGCCCGTTTTCTTTGAAAAACTTTTCTTTGGCAGGAAGAAGTGATCCGTCACTTGGGAAGGGAGTTTTCCCTTGCAGGACGCGCCAAGGACATGATTGCACCGCGTCAGGGCGTAGCTCCGCTGCTGCGACGTAATCACGTAGATGTCACGCTGCGGGAAGGGGGATGGCGATGCCGGCAGCGTCGAACGCTTGCCCGGTGCGCTCCGTCAGGTCCCACTGCGCCGTCAGTGGTCAGGCGGACGCCTTGACAAGACCGCACGCCCAGGTTGACGCTACTTTCGCCCGGTCAGCACGACGATCGCTTAGGCGCCAGGGTCGCGCTGAGCACCGTCAGCGCCCATTGCTACGTAACGGCAATGCGCGCCTTGCCGATATCGTCTCGCCGTAGCTGACGCCGAACAGCATGTCGATACGCAGAACCTCCTTGCCGGGAAGCCTGGATTGATCAGCCCATTCTGCTGGATTTGGCCATTGGGTAGCACCACGGTCTTGTTGTCGCCGGATGACCGTATTAAGCGGTTCAGATTTCGAGCACCGTTCCGTCATTGCCATTGGTTTCGATGGTGTCGCCGATCACGAATGGCGCAAAGAGCAGGGAAATTGACCGTGGCCGCCAGGTCGCGCAGCGATTGCTATGGTCACAGTACCAAGGATGACAACGATGAAGTGCCGGCCGGGCGAATAGCATTGTTGAGCCACCGACCAGACCAGAATCGTCATGATTACTTCCGTGGCCCCGGGTCTGCCGTAATAGGAAACATTGAGCGCAGAAACCGGTGATGGCAAGCGTCAGTTTTAAATCCCATGAGCAAGCCATCCAGCCGGCGCTGCCAAAAGGCTCCAACCAGCGCGACGAAGTAGAGCGCAATGAGACGCCAACCCGCCAGTGCATTCCCACCCAGGAAGCCCAGGAACGAATCAGGTGTCGGCATTGATAATTGTGATGGCGCTCGTCCAGGTAGCAGCTATCGCCGCTCATCGCTGCACTCAAACTCACGTCAGGCCTGGCGCGCAAGTCATCAAATGCGTTCTGTTCGGCACGCGCTCGTTCATCCAGCGTGTGCCGGATATCGGCAACCAATGTCTGCTCCGGACTGATCTCAGTCTGGCCTTGCTTTCCGTCTGGACCATCCCGGGCCTCTCGTCGCAGGCGTCGAAACCAGGTCAGACAGAAAGCTGGTTGCCAGCGGAAAGTGCCACATAGGCGATCGTATTAGCCACACCGATGAGACGTCCGTTCGTCGTCTACCGCGGTCCCGTAGCCGACAGTGGCCATGGTCACAACGCCCACCATAGTGCATCAGCTCGCACTCTGGATGTTGGCGCCAGCAGAACCGGCCTCGGCCCGCACGGTAAGATCGCGATAGTTCAAAGACCGGGATCGCCGCGGGATGATACCGAGCAGCGTGCTCTGAAGCGCGCTTATTTGCGGACCGTCACCCAAACTCAGCCAAGTCGACTCGTTTGAAAGCCGAACAGTCATCCAGGCAACCGGTAACCAGGCCTGCCCAACAGGCCAGCAAAAGAACCAGCAAACTACCCAAAAGGTGACCAGCCACCGCCTTCCAGAAAAAACCAACGTACTGCATGGCGGCGGTGTGTCCTGACCAATCGGCGCACTACGTCCAGGATCAGAAAGACACTCAACGCCGCGTTCATGATCCTTGCCACCGCCCACCACATCCGGATCCAGGAAGAATACGATGATAAAACTGTTGCCAGCGTCACCAGCACAATGGCCAAGACAAAGACTTCGTAGCTGGGCGAGACGATGTAGGTCTGCCTTTGTTCGCTCTGGGCGGTTCTTCTCTCATCGAAGCTCCTCTGCCAGCCCTCGGCCTGCCGGCCGGCACAAAGTGCAGCGTCATGGGCGTAGCCGGATCGACAATCGCCCGCCTTCAACAGCTGCAATAAATTACCGGCTACATCGCGCCAGCGCCGTCGTGCCAGGACAGGCAACTCGATTCGCGTAACTCTGTACCGAAATTCAGTGCGGCAACAGCGTACCCCCGTTATCATCCCAGCAGCGGCAAAAGCGTACGAGATGCTCCGCCGCAAAGTGGTTGTCAGGAAGTTGATGTTGTCGCTGCGCAGGGCAGATAGCGCCGGCGCGCGGATCAACCGTTTGACGCCTCCATGTGCGTGCGAAACTTGGGTTGTAACTGCTCCCTATAACGGCACGGGAAGTCGATGGTGCTTGAGCTGTGTCGTCGCCAAACTCCTGCCACGCATAGATCATGGGTACGCCCGGCGCCGCAAAGGCGGCACCAGCCAGCCAGGCGCGCCAGTACATCTGCAGCGTCATGCCTTTGGGCTTAGGAATGTGCTTGCGGAGTGGGGGCTTGATTTCATGCTCCGGGCGCACCTCATCGTGGCTACACAGATTGATGACCTGCGTCGCCGTGCTGAAGCCCATGTCGCGGTAGCCACCAGGAGCGGAAGATGTCTTCTTCTCCTCCCAACGATGGTTGAGGATGTCGTGACGTATAAGGTGAAGTGGCCGTTCAAGACCCCATCCGGCCGTCTCGTGGACGAACCGGGCCGCGCTCTTCTCGCCGTGCGTGCCCTCCAACTGCCAGAACTCGCCATTGAGGATGCGGTCGGGTTTGGCCTGGCGATGCCTGCCCAGCGCAGATGGCAGCGATGCCGTGGTAGGGTTGAAGCCAGGCGCATGGGTTCGTTGCTGTCATAGTCGACGCCGCCCGCAATTCAGAAGCAGAAGCCGTCACATGATACTCGCCGATCGTGGCGCACGATGTCACCGATAACGTCGTGTCGCCGTTGAAGTGATCAGTCCACCCACCCATGTTGATGCTCGACGGCGTGTGGTGAAGAGGATTCAGCGCGTCCACCACTCACCCTTGGGACCGTACATAGGCAGGTGGAGAAAATGTGATGATATAGGGATGCTCGCCCGCATGGTTGAAGGCGACATCCATGATGACGGCAATCCCAGCTCGATGGCGGCATCGACGAAGCAGCGGAAATCGTCAGGGCGCCGTAGCTGTTGGCCGCGCGTGGTAAGAACCGGGTTGTAGCCCCAGCTCGACTCGCCGGGGAAAGCCTGGATCGGCATTAGTTCGACCGCGTTGACGCCCAATTGCTCCAGGTGCGGCAGCAGCCGCGTCATGCGCTCGAAAGTGCCGAATTGAGGATGGCCGCCATGCCAGGTGCCGGCAAAGTCGCGCACGCACAACTCGTAGATGACCATGTCGCGCAGGGCCGGCGTGCGCCAGCGGCCATCCGTCCAGCGGAAGGTCGACTGCCGGCCACCGTGAACGCCCCACGGCGTCTGCCCCTGCGCCCATTGCACCTCGGCGGCGTAGGGATCTCCGATCCAGGCATGGGTATCGTCATCCACGAGCACGTAGTAGCCGTAGCGCGTGCGCCCAGGGTCAGGTAGTGTGACCCACCACGTGCCGCTGCCGTCAGTCTGCATGGGATGCTGCCGCGTATCCCAGTCGTTGAAGTCACCCACCAGGCTGGCGAACGGCTTGTGCGGCGCGCGCAGCACGAAGGTGACCTTGCCTTTTTCGAGCAGGTCGCGATGGACGCCACCGCGAATGTCGCCCGGCAAGGGTTGTTCGGACCTGGCGCGATCAAATAGGTTGGAGAACTTGGAATCCATTGCGCGGAATGCGGTGCGGGCAAAGGTGCGGAAAGAGGCGGGCAGCCACGTGGCCACCCGCCTCAGTGCGTTCCTCATTACATGTTGGCGATCAGCGCCTGGCCAAACTCGCTGCACTTGACCTCGGTGGCGCCGTCCATGAGACGGGCGAAGTCGTAGGTGACGACCTTCTCGCCAATCGTCTTCTCCATGGAGTTGATGACCAGGTCAGCCGCCTCGCTCCAGCCCATATGGCGCAGCATCATCTCGCCGCTGAGGATGACGGAGGAAGGATTGACCTTGTCCTGGCCGGCATACTTGGGCGCGGTGCCGTGCGTCGCCTCGAAGATGGCGCGGCCGGTCACGTAGTTGATGTTGGCGCCCGGCGCGATGCCGATACCGCCCACCTGCGCCGCCAACGCGTCGCTGATGTAGTCGCCGTTGAGGTTCATGGTCGCAATGACGTCGTACTCGGCCGGGCGGGTGAGGATCTGCTGCAAGAAAGCGTCGGCGATGACATCCTTGATGACGATGCCGTTCGGCAGCTTGTGCCAGGGACCGCCATCCCACGGCTCGGCGCCGAACTCTTCGCGCGCGACCTTGTAGCCCCACTGCATGAAGGCGCCCTCGGTGAACTTCATGATGTTGCCCTTGTGCACCAGCGTGACGCTCTTACGGTTGTTGTCGATGGCGTACTGGATGGCGGCGCGCACCAGGCGGCTCGTGCCCTCTTCGCTGATGGGCTTGATGCCGATGCCGCTGCTCTCAGGGAAGCGAATCTTGGTGACGCCCATCTCCTCCTGGAGGAACTTGATGACCTTCTGCGCGCCGTCGCTGTAGCCTTCCCACTCGATGCCGGCGTAGATGTCTTCCGTGTTCTCGCGGAAGATGATCATGTCGATCTGCTCGGGGTGCTTGACTGGGCTCGGTACACCGTTGAAGTATTGCACCGGGCGCACGCAGGCGTAGAGGTCCAGCCGCTGGCGCAGCGCCACGTTGATGCTGCGGATGCCGCCGCCGACCGGCGTGGTGAGCGGTCCCTTGATGGCGACGATGTATTCGTCGATGGCGTCGAGCGTCTCCTGCGGCAGCCAGATGGGCTCGCTGTAGACTTCGTTGGCCTTCTCGCCGGCATAGACCTCCATCCAGGCGATCTGGCGCGTGCCGCCGTAGGCCTTCTCCACCGCGGCGTCGAGCACAGGCTGGCTGGCGGCCCAGATGTCGACGCCGGTGCCGTCACCTTCGATAAACGCGACGATGGGATTGTCCGGGACGTGCAACACGCCGTCCTTCAACGTAATTTTCTCGCCCTGGGCGGGCACCGTGATTTTGTCAAATGCCATGAGTGCGTACTCCTTTTGGTGGTGTAGGCGATTCGTTCCAATAAAAACACGCCGTTTGGGAGGGCGCGTTCGTTTTGTTTCCTCAAGAGGATCGACGGCAAGTGTACCAAAGAGCGATCAAAGAGTCTATTTCCCGGCGCGTAAAACGAAAAAACAAGCGTCAAGATGATCTCACACCAAGACGCAAAGAGCACAAAGGGGTTAGGCCAAACGGTCGATGTGGAGCAAATCATGAAGCAAAATGAGTGCGTCGCGAGCGGTGCGGTTCACCGGGCGTCGATTGCCGGCGGCTGTCAGCTCGCCAGGTAGCGTTCGATTGGCTGCGCCGGGCCGTGGCCGGGGTAGATGTGGGTCGCACCGCGCTCGCGCAGCAGGCGCCAGCTCGCTGCGACGACGGCCGGGTCTTCCAGCGCGACGCGGGCCGGGTGCGTGAGATCGCCCGTGAAGGCGGCGCCGCTATCCAGCAGCAGCGACACACTGTCGTCGGAGTGGCCGGGCGTCGGTAGAATCTCGCCGGCAATGCCCAGCCGGGCGAGCAGAGGGCGGCTCTCGGCGCACGAGATGACCACATTGCCCGTCGCCGTGATCTCCACGTAGCCATCCTGCGGCTTGACCCATGTTTTCATGCGCGGGATGGCATCGACCTGGAGATCCATGACGAGGAGGGGAACGCCGGCGCGCTTGAACTCTTCGCCCAGCCCGGCGTGGTCGATGTGGTAGTGCGTCGCCAGCGTATAGCGGATCTCACCCAGCGGCACATCCATCTGCTGGAGCGTGGCGCGCATGAGCCCCATGGAGCCCGGCCAACCGATATCGACCAGCACGCGCGCCCGACCGGCGCTGATAACCCAGAAGTTGGTGGAGCGGTAGCCGACATTGACGATGGTCAATGTCGTCTCTGCGGCGCGCCCACCCTGCTTCGGCGCCATCACGTCCCGGCACGGCGGCGCGCCGCCATCCAGACATAGAAGAGAAAGATGCCGACGAGCAATCCCGCCAACCCGCCGACGAAGAGCAGCGCCGCCGGATTGGCGGGGTCGAACTCGCCCCAGGCGCGCCAGGCCGCCAGCAGAATCAGCGCGATCGACAAGGCCTGCGCCTGCAAGATGAGTTGCGCGGCGCTCCAGCGTTGGTCCAGCGCAATCCCCAGCCCGACCAGCCCGGGCAGGGCAAACATGGCGCTCGCCACGCGCGCCGTGAGCGGCGAAAGCGTCCACGGCCAGAGGGCAATCATGCGCTCCGGGCTGACAAAGAGCAGCACGCTGATGAGCAGCGTCACGATGCCGATTGTCCCAACCAGCCAGCGCAATGCACGCGGGATTGCAACGTCGCCGGCTGCAAGCGCGCCTGGGTCTTCGCGGCGGTTGCGCAGCCAGGTGATGAAGACGATGAAGGGCGTCGTGAAGTAAAGCCCGGCCCACGCCCAGAAGGAGATGTGGTCGTGCGTAAAGCGATCCCAGTGCAGGAGCGTGGCGAGCCCCAAGAGCGAGGCAAAGGCAATCACGGGCGGGAACCCGACCTTGATGCGGTGCCATTGCGACGCGGCCAGCACGCCGGTGAAGAAGTAGATGCCGCCGGCATAAGCGGAGCCGAGCATCATGGCCGACATGGTCGGTTGCAGCTTCCAGGCGAAGAGCGCGGCGGTCTGGGTCGGAGCGAAGTAGAGGATAATGAAGGCCACCACCAGGAAGGGGATGACGAGCGCCGCGACCCAGCGCGTGGCGGCCAGAATACGGTCGGTTGGCGGTGCGGGTTCCATCGAAAGTCCTCTCGCCACAAAGGGCTGGGCAACGCGCGCAAGGGCATCTCTTGCCGAACGCTGTGCCGGGTCTGATCGTAAGGTATATGGCAGGCTGCGATGAGGCAGAATTCTTCCAGAAATGAGCGCGGCTGTCAACCTGTTGCACGGCACTATGGCATGTGATAGGCTAGCTGCTATCCACCGATCGCATCGCGTGCCGATCATTGTTCGCTTATATGAGTGTGAAGAGCCGATTCATTCACGCCATGGCCACCTTACGATCCACGACCTTGCCGTCCGGTATTTCATGCATGGATAGTCTGACAAACGAGCATCTACGCGGCTGGAAGACAAGAAGCAGGGTATCGAGCCACTCGACACCATCTTTCGCTATGCACCTGAGCGTTTTCCACATCACCAAGGCCTTTATTTCCCCGCGCGGTACGATCTCTGCGCTGGCCGATGTGACCTTTACTGCTTTCCAAGGTGAATTCGTCGCCCTCGTCGGCCCCAGCGGCTGCGGCAAGTCCACGCTACTGCGCCTGGTGGCCGGCCTGCTGGCGCCGGACAGCGGCCAGATCGACTTCACCGGCTGGCCACAGCCGCCCAAACGCCGCCTGGTCTTCCAGGATCACGCACTCTTTCCGTGGATGACCGTAGCCGACAACGTCGCCTTTGGCCTGGAGATGGACGGCATCGACCGGACTGACCGGCGGCAGCGGGCGATCGCTCAACTGGAGAGCATGGGGCTGGCCGGGTTCGCCGACCACTACCCCCACGAGCTGTCCGGCGGCATGAAGCAGCGCGCCGCCATCGCCCGGGCCTTCGTCACCCAGCCGGACATCCTGCTCATGGACGAGCCGCTGCGGGCACTGGACGCGCAGACGCGGCTGGTGATCCAGGAAGAGTTGCTGTCGCTGTGGGAACGCCGACGACCGCTGGTGCTCTACGTCACCCACGACATCGAAGAGGCGCTGCTGCTGGCGGACCGGGTGCTGGTGATGAGCGGACGGCCAGGCCAGGTTCGCGCCGAGGTGACGCCGCCCCTGGGCCGTCCGCGGGACTTGACTGGCCGCGCCCACCCAGAGATCGAGGAGAGCAAGTGGCAAATTTGGAAGCTGCTGGAAGAGGACGTGCGTCGTCAGATCCAGCCGCAGCGCGTGACGAGTTAGGCAGGCGTTCGCCGTCCCGTCCCTGGCCGTTGGAGCGCTGGCTGCCGCCTGCGCTGCTGCTGGCCGGGCTGGCGTTGTGGGAAGTAGCTGCACGCGCCGGGTGGATCTCGGCGCTCTTCTTTCCGCCGCCGTCCGCAATCACACTCACCCTGCTGCGCATGTTGGGCAGCGTCGACTTCTGGGCCGGGTTGGGCAGCACGCTTATGCGTCTGACGGCCGGCGTCCTCATCGGCGGCGGCGCCGGGCTGCTGCTGGGCTGGCTGATGGGCGTCAGCCGTCCGCTGCGGGTGGCGCTGGCGCCGCTGGTGGCCGCGCTGCATCCGCTGCCCAAGCTGGCGCTCTTCCCCATCGTGCTGGTGATTCTGGGCATCGGCGAATCGTCCAAAGTGGCGCTGGTCGCCCTGACCGCCTTCTTTCCCATGCTGCTCAACACCCTGGCCGGTGTGCAGCAGATCGACCCCACCCATTGGGAAGTGGCCGCCAACTACGGCGCTACCGGCGGCAAGCTGCTGCGCCGGGTCGTGCTGCCGGGCAGCCTGCCCATGACCTTGACCGGGCTGCGCCTGGCCGTCAACGGCGCGCTGGTGGTCACCATCGCCATCGAGATGCTCTCGGCGCGGCAGGGGCTGGGCGCGACGATCTGGCTGGCCTGGCAGACGCTGAGGACAGAGGATCTGTATGCTACGCTGGTGGTGATCGGCGGTCTGGGATTGGCAAGTAATCAACTCCTGGAATCTGCGACCCGATTGTTGTTACCTTGGAAAGGTAAACCATAAACATGCTGCTCGAAAAGATAGTCACCGGACATCGCAATCTATTTGGCGTCGCCATGATCACCTTAATGACACTGGCCGGTTGTATGCCGATCAATAGTCCTGTTGCGCCACCCGCTACACCTACTGCTGCTCTGGTTCCCGTTCGAGTTGGCACGTTGCCCTTTATCTCTAACGCAATTTTGAAGCTTGCTGAAGCCGAAGGCTATTTTGCCGAGCAGGGGCTAGACGTTGAGTTGGTGCTGTTTCGTTCGCCGAACGAGCTCACCCCGCTGCTGATCAAGGGCGAGCTTGACGCAGCAGCGCCTGGGCTGACTGCTGGTTTCTTCAACGCGATCGCCAAGGGCGCCAGAATCAGGGCTGCCTTGCCCTTGACGTCGTTTAGCCCGACTAGTTGTTCAGTGGTTTCCTATCTGGCACGCCAAAGCGACGCGGCAAATGGCAACTATGACAGCTTTGCACAGTGGCAAGGGGTCAATCTCGGTGTTCCGCCGGCTGGCCAAGAAGGCATGCCGGGCTACCTGACTGATATGATTTTGCAGCAGGCTGGCCTGACCCTCAAAGACGTCACGTTGACACCACTGGACACCTCTATTCAAGGTGAAGCCCTTCGTTCTGGTCAAGTGGACCTGCTCTATGCTGTTGAACCATTGACCACACGCCTGATGTCTGATGGTGATGTGGCGGTGCTGACCACGGGCGCGGTCGTGGCACCCGACTTGACCGCCAGTATTGTTGCGTTCGGTCCGGCCTTTTTGGACAATCCAGACATGGGTCGCCGTTTTGCACAAGCATACTTGAAAGCGGTGCGGCAATACCGGGAAGGCAAAACTGCCCGCAACGTTGCAATCATCGCCGCCCACACCGGTCTCGATCCTGCACTTGTAAAGGCGGCATGCTGGGTGGACATTCCACCGGAAGGCGCCATCAATGCAGACTCGATCATGGCCTATCAGCGCTGGCTGCAGGCACAGGGGTTGCTGGAACAGTTGGTGCTGCCGGAAAACTTCATCGTCCAAGGATTGGTTGAAGAGAATTGATGACAAAGTTGGCAGTAGAATCTGTCGGCAAAGCCGCTGATGGTGATGAACTGCAATACACCGACGCGGATCTGGAGACATCCGTCCCGTTTCGCTTTGCCAGGGTCGTGGCCAACGTGCCCGCCGGCCACGTCGCGTACCAAAGTCCGACGGGATCGCTTACGTACGCCCGCCTGGATCAGTTGAGCAACCAGTTGGCGGCGTTGCTGGTAGAACGCCTCGGCTGCGGCCAGCCAGGCGCGCAGTTGGCGATCGTTACCCTGCTGCCTCATGGCGCGGTTTCTTTAATTGGGCTGATGGCGGTGCTGAAAGCGGGCCATTTCTATGTGCCGCTGGAGCCGGATATCGGAGCGGGATTTGCCAGGCAGATTGTGGATGAGTGCGATCCGAAGGCGATCTTGACGACGCCCGCCTGGCGCTTGCTTGCCCAAAGTTGGGGCTGCGATACCCCCAATGTGCTTCCAATTGTGCTGGATGACCATTGGCTGGATGACCATTGGCTGGATGACCCGCGACCTTTTTCTCCGCTATCGGCTTTATCCGCCGGCATGTTGGCGTCGGTGCTGTACACTTCGGGATCGACCGGACAGCCCAACGGGGTGCTCCGCACTCATGCTCAGAATCAACTCCTGGCCTGCGTCAACACCAATGAGAGTCGCTACGGCCCACGCGCACGCGTCGCCCACGTAATGTCCTACGCGTATGGTGCTTCAGCCGGTGTGATTTTCGGTGCGTTGTTGAGCGGCGCGACCCTGTGCTCCGCCAATACCCTGCAGATGTCCGCCACCGATTTTCATCACTGGCTTGATGTGACGCAAATCACATCGCTGCAATGCGCCCCCAGCGTGTTGCGCGCTCTGGCACGAATCGCAGACGAAGCTGGGCCCCTGACTGCCTTGATCAGCGTTTCCACGGGTATGGAGCCGATCCAGCGTGAGACTGTGGAGCGGCTGGCGCGATTGTTAACCGCAGGCTGCCGCCTGATCTTCCGGTATGGCGCTACCGAAGTCGGATTGGCGACACGGTTTATGCTCCATGTGGGAGAGGAGTGGAACGGGAGCCAGACTCCTGCCGGATACCCTGTGCCGCACGCCGTGGTCTACATTGCCGACGACGCCGGTCAGTTGGCGTCATTCGGTGAACCAGGACAGATTTGTGTCCGGGGTCGCTATATTTCGCCTGGATACTGGAATCGCCCAGACCTGAACGCCGCCAGGTTTCTACCTGACCCTGACGGCGGCGACCGACGCATCTTTTTGACCGGCGACCGCGGCCGAATGGACGCGGATGGTCTCCTCCACCACCTGGGCCGCATCGACTTCATGGTCAAGGTGCGCGGCTATCGGGTCGAGCCGGAGAGCATCGAGCGGGTGTTGCTGGCCCATCCAAACCTCAGCGAATGCGTCGTTATCGCACGGCCCAGCCGTGACGGAAGCAACCAGTTGATCGCCTACTTGGTCGTTCGTGAACAGCCAGCGCCTGCCGTGTCAACATTGCGCGACTTTCTGGCCAAGACCCTGCCCAGCTACATGATCCCTGCCCGCTTCGTCTTTCTGGGGAAATTGCCGCGCAATGCCAATGCCAAGGTAGATCGCAGCGCCCTGCCACCACCAGGCAAGGCGCGCCCCGACCTGGACACGCCCTTCGTCACCCCGCGCAGCGAACGGGAGCAGCAGATCGCCGACATCTGGGCGGAACTGCTGGAGTTGGACGAGGTCGGTGTGGACGACAACTTCTTCGAGCTGGGTGGCGACTCGATCCTGGCGATGCGCATGGCGCTGCTGGTGGAACAGAGCGTGGGCGGGCATGTCCCGCCAGAATTTTTCCGCGCCCCGACCGTGACTTACCTGGCCGCACTGTCATCGAGCGACAGACCGTCAATCAGTCTGGACCAACATCCGGTTGGTCGGCGCTCGTTTGGAAAGCGAACTGTGAAATCGCCGTACCCTACCCCTCGGCGCATTGTCAGTCAACTGGTGAATGGAGGGCCGATCTGGGGCGAACATTGTCTGCCCTATGGGCCTGGGAGGCGACTACAGCGGCTATGGCTACGTCTGCCGTTGGTCCGCCAGCAACTTCTTACGCGCGCTGCCCCACTTCAGGAGTGGTTGAGCATTCTGGGGCAGGACGATCCTGACGGCAGCAAACTTGAGCTGAGTCTGCTGGCAAACACATGGCGCATCTGGCGCCTTGCATGCATCCAACAGCAGGATATCTTTGAACGGTATGTCACCGTCCACAGTGTAGACCGGCTGGACGCAGCCATCGGAAGCGGTCGACCGCTCATTCTGGTCGGTACGCATACTGCGGGTAGCCATTCCGCCATGCGGTTGGTGATTCGCCAACGTACGGGGAAGGAATTCTGGAACCTGGGCTATACAACGACAGGCGCGCAAGATGCGGCGGCAAAGACAGTCTATGCACGAGCATTGCTCTTGCAGGGCGGCATCGTTCAGGTGACTGGTGACGGAGCCAAGGGCGAGCGGGGCGTTGAGATGTCGATCTATGGGCATCCCTGGCTGTTTCGTAGCGGCGGCGCCGAGTTGGCCTTGGACACGAACGCGGTCATGCTGCCCGTCTTCCATTCTATGACCCTTGGCGGGCACATCAACGTGGAGTTTCATGAGCCTCTGACATGCGCCTCATCACTAAACAGAACGCAGCAAGTTGACGAGTTGACCCGCCAGTATGCAGCGCTGTTGATCGGCCATTTACCGACTCTGGTAAGCAACATGAGGTGGTACAAGTTGCGCCAGTTCCAAGAGTATTCCAATACCGCAAAGCGTTGAGCAGAGTGGTGCAATTGACCAAGACGGAGATCCGTGGCTACTATTGGCGGGAGACCGCCATAGTCAAGAACCTGGGCGATCACCTTGCTGCCCTCGTTCTGGATGCATTGGGTTATCGTTGCGTAAGCCAAGATTACCCTGAACCGCAAGTTCTCAACCCAGGTCGATGTCTCCTATCGATCGGCTCCGTATTGTCGAAGCGCACATTCGAGCGTATCGTAACGCCCGTCGACGTGTGGGGCAGCGGATGGCGCGGAATACCCTTGCCTCCAGATACCCTGCGGCGTGTGCGGTTTCACGCCGTACGGGGCCCACGTACGCAATCGGGCCTTGGATTACCGGTTGATACGCCACTGGGAGATCCAGCGCTGCTGCTTCCCAGGCTAAGAAACGATGTGATAGAACACCATGATCTGACAATGGTGATCCCACACTTCTATCGCACCTATCAGATGTCGGCAGAGCAACGCTGCTCCTTGACCGGCTGTGATGCAATCCTGCCGATGAGGGTCATCGGCGCACCAACACCAGGAGCGCGCATATCGGCCAAGGGTCTGCCGGGCATGATTGGTGCATGGATGCGCCTTGGCATTCCAATTCAGAAGCCGTGGCAGGCCATCCGCCAGATCGCAGGCGCAAGATTTGTTTTGACCGGCAGCCTGCATGGGGCTATTTTGGCCCAGGCATATGGTGTGCCGTGGGCGGCCTACGATGACGGATACGTGGACGTGCCGGAGAAATGGTTTGACTGGGCGGAATACCTGGGTATCCGCATCAGATTTGTACCCGATCTACAGACGGGAATGGCATGGTGGGATACTAACGGGCGAGCGGGCAAAGTGGGTGATTTGACTCAACTGCTGGCGGCCTTCCCGTACCCGCATAGTTGACCAAGCCACCACCGTCCAGCCATCGTTCTTTTCCGCCAACGTTCGGCACAGAAAGATATTGTGTTCATCAAATCTTGGAACGAGCAGGCCACAGGCCATTACCTGAAGCCGGATCAGCGGTGGGGCCACGCCTGTCTGGCGGCCATACACTGCGCCGTCATGGAGGAAGCTTGATGACCCGATACGCAATCTTTGGCCTGCCGCGCACGGGTAGCTCTCTGTTGGGAACTATCCTGGCCGGTCAGCCTTCCAGTGTCTATGACATGGAGATGCTGCACCCCCGGCGCTGGCGCGGCTGGCACAGACTACCCTATCGGTTCCTGCGCTTGTATCCTCATCCGTATCTGAACTATCGTGAGCGAACCACCCGGCGCCAGGGCGGGCGTCTCTACGGCTTCAAGTTGTTCCCCCAGCATGTCCGTTCGCCGCGGAGGGTGCTGCTCGAATTGGATCGGCAGGGGTGGCGCATTCTGCATGTCCAGCGCCGCAACCTCTTCGATCAGGTGCTGTCGGTGCTGGTCGCCAGGCACACAGGGCGCTTCAATAGCGCCCATACCGACGCGCTGCCTCATCTCCATTTCGACGCTGCGGTGGTCGAACGCGAGATGGAAAGGCGCCGTAAGCGTATTCCACAAATCGACGAAATGCTGCGCGGCATCGAGCACATCGACGTCGTCTACGAGGAAGATCTGTCCGACCGTTCACGCTGGGATGCGCTGCTGGCACGCATCGGAGCGGACTGGGGGATGTCGTTCGCCCCTGCGCAGACCGCATATCAAAAAACCTGGCAGCGGCCTTATTCCGAAATTGTTGTGAATTACGCCGAACTGCGGCTCCAATTCGAGGCGCCCCATCCATGACGCATCCGCCACGCGCCGCCAGCGGTGCGCGCCTCATCATCCCGAGCGCGAGCCTCATTCCATCCACCTGGATGGCAGCGCAGCCGCCCGAAGGCTTCTATGTTTTCAACCCTGCCATCATCCAACTCCGCAAGCGCCTGCTGATGGCCTACCGTGTCGATTTTGGCCGCAGTTTGCCTGCCAGGCAGCGCACAGCCTGCGCACTCTGCCTGCTGGATGCCAATCTGCAAGTGGAGACCGGCTCGGTCGTCGCGCTCTCCGACACGATCACGGACGGTGGCGCCAATCACTACGACCCGCGCTTCCTGACAGTGGGTGACCGCCTCTTCGTGCACTACAACAACAACTGGGATACGACCCCCAACCAGATCTTCCTCGTGGAACTCGATCCCGACACACTGGAGGCAAAACACCCGGCGCGACCGCTGTTCTTCGACGGCCAGCGCCAGCCGGTTGAAAAGAACTGGATGCTTTTTGCGCATGAGGGCGACCTCTTCGCCATCTACCGCATCGAGCCGCACATCGTCTTGCGCCTGGACATCGACATGTCGGGTGCGGTGCACTGCCGGCCGGCCTACCGCGTTGCCTGGGATGCCACCCGCTATGGCGCGCGCTATGGCGAACTTCGTGGCGGCGCGCCCCCCGTCCGCGTCGGCGACCGCTACGTCGCGCTCTTTCACTCGCGCACCGCGCCGCGCGGGCGCATGAACACCAGTGCACCGGCGACAATCGCCACGGTTAACCGCACAGGATGGTTCAGGGCGGTCAAGCGCTGGCTGCGTGAGCGGCTCGACCCACTGCGCTATTTTGGGGGCGTGTACGAATTTGCCGCCACGCCGCCCTTTGCGCCAACGTATCTGAGACCGGAGCCGCTGCTGCACCCAGACGCCGAAGAACGCCCGCACCGTCCCACCGCAGCGCATCTGACGCCGCGCCGGGTTGTCTACCCGAGTGGGTTGGTTCGTCTGGCAGACGGCGCCTGGCTGGTCTCCTACGGCGTCCACGACGAGCGAGCCGTCCTGCGCGTGTTCGCCTGCCACGAAATTGAAGGTGGCGCGGAAACGTCGCCATCCGGAGGCGCGTCATGACCGAACACCGCCCGGCGCCGGCCTATTCACCCTGTACGGACTTGTGGGCCATCACCACCTACTACAACCCTGCTGGCTATCGCATCAAGCGCGCCAATTACGAACGATTTGCCGCGCCGATTCGCGCCGCCGGCATTCCACTGGTGACCATCGAATGCGCATTTGGCGCCGAGCCGTTTGAACTGCCGCCTGGACCGCAGGTCATCCAGGTGCGCGGGCGCGACGTGATGTGGGTCAAGGAGCGGCTGATCAATCTTGCCATCGCCCGGCTGCCCGCCCACGTAACAAAGGTTGCCTGGCTGGACGCCGACATCCTCTTCACCAACCCGGACTGGGCGAAGCAGACCGCGGCGCTGCTCGACAAGTGGCCGCTGGTGCAGCCTCAGGAGCGCGTCGGGCGGATGGAGCGTGGACAGCTCACCTTTGCCGGGCGCAGTCGCCGCAGCTTTGCCTGCCAGCTCCAGCGCCGCCCAGAATCCGCCCAGTTGAGCAGCGCTGCGCACGGCCAGCCTGGAGTGGCCTGGGCGGCGCGCCGCAAGCTCATCGCACGGCACGGCGTGTACGACGCGGCGATCCTGGCCGGTGGCGACGAGTTGTTCGCCCATGCAGCCGGCGGTGGGATGAACAGCCGCTGCGCCAGGGGGATTGCGTGCGCAGCGGTAGGGCACCGGCCCTTCCTCCTTCAGAAAGCCATCAACGTTTTCTTGCGCATCCCGTGGCCGCGCTGGTTGGCAGAGTGGTATCTGGCCCGCAGGCAGGCGCCGCCGGTGGCCGCAGCCGATGAACCTTTCTTCGCCCACTATCTGCGCTGGGCGCGGCCCTTCGCCGCCGAGGTCCAGGGACGCATCGGCTGCGTGCCCGGCATGGCGCTGCATCTTTGGCACGGCGACCCGGTGAATCGCCAATATGGCGGCCGGAACGCGATCCTGAAACGCCACAACTTCGATCCCGAGGTTGACCTGTGCGCGAACGCGGCGGGGCTGTGGGAATGGGCTAGCGCCAGGCCGGAACTGCACCGTGAGGTGCAGGCATACTTCACCTCGCGTCGTGAGGACGGATGAGCGTATCTACCCAATCCAGGAGCGCGCCTGGCTACTCCCCAGCGTACAATGTGCATGCCCCAACGTTTTTGCCCACCTTTGGGAAATGCTATGATTGGATGATAGGAATGACGTGACAGCGCGCGTTGACCTCGAGGGCGTCAGCAAATCTTTCCAAGCTCCGGGCGGCGCCAAAGACGTGGCAAACGTCGCGTTCACAGCGTCGAGCGGTGAGGTCGTTGCCCTCGTCGCTCACAGTGGCTGCGGCAAGTCCATGCTGCGCTGAGACCTCTAGCCAGATCATGAAGCCAATACTCATTTTAACCAACGCCAATTTTCTGGGACACATGGTGCGCTGCATCGAAATCGCCAGCGCACTACGGACCCTCGGCGCGCCGGTCATCTTTGCAGCATCCGGCCGCTATGTCGACCTCCTGCACAGATGGCAGTTTTCAGTTCTGCCACTTTTCACACCCGACCGCGACCGGACGCTGGCGGCAATCACGGCCAACAACTTCGATTTCTATGATCTGCCGCTGGCGCGCCAGTGTGTGGAAGCAGAAACGGCCTGCATCAGGCAGGTCGATCCCAGCGTTGTCGTTGGCGATTTCCGCTGGACCGCAAAGATGAGCGCAGAACAATGCACCGTGCCGTATGCAAGCGTGATCAACGTTCTGTGGACGCCCTATGGGCAGCGAACATCCGCCGGCCCAGGAAACGCGTCGCCAAAGGCTGGCTTGGTGCGCCGCCTGCGCCGGCGTCTAGCCAGAACCCTGCATCGACAGTCGCGGCAACGGCTGCAATCCCCATTTGCCCTGCTGCGCGCCGAACTTGGCCTTTTGCCCTTTCGCGGCTTCGCCGCAGAGATATGCGGTGATCTCAACCTTATGCCCGATCTACCGCAACTGTACCCGCCCGCCGCAGAACTGCCGGAAAACTTCCATTTCGTCGGCCCTTTGTTTGGCGCCGACGGCATATTGCCCGCTCCGGCCGCAGTTCGCCTGCCGGACGAGCCCTATCTCTATTGCTCGTTGAGCAGCGCGGCCACGCCGGGCTTGATCGAGTTGGTCATAGCGGCCTTTGGCAATAGCACTCAGCCCGTCGTGATGTCGACGGGCCGGCAGGCTCTCCCGGCATCTCTGCCCGCCAACATCCATTGTTACGATTTCCTGTCCGACGATGTCTTCAGAAAGGCGCACGCGATCGTTTGTTATGGCGGCAACGGCACGATCTATCGGGCCCTCGCCCACGGGACGCCGATGATCGGCATTGCCACTCACCGGGAGCAGATTTGGCAGTTGGCCGGCGTGGCCGCCAGGAAAGTCGGGCTGGCATTCGCTGAAAGAGACGTTACGGTGGCCGAACTGAGAGGTGCTGTGGACGCCATCTTGCGCGATCCCGAGTATCGGCAGAATTGCGCCCGCTTCCAGGCGCTGATTGCGGCCAGCCAGGCCGCGGAGTCGGCAGCGCGCCTGATCGTCGAGTTTGCCCAAGAAGATGAACAGAAACCCGATGCACGCACCCCATAACTTCTTACGGAGACTTGCTCAAGGGGCAGAAGAAAGGCCGGATCATCCGGTCCTGATCCTATTTGATACTACAGGTCAAGAACAGCGCTTTACTTATTTCAGGCTGTACGAAGATGCCCTGGCTTACGCCACCTGGCTGGACACGCTCGAGCTTACTCCGGGCGATGTCGTGCTTCTGGCCTTCGACCATGGCTACGAGCTGGTGCAGGCGTTTTTCGGCGCCTGTTATGCGGGGATGCTGCCACTAGTCTATCCCTATGTCTCGGCCCATCTTGCCACGGCGCTCTATGGCCAGGGGCTGGAGCTGGCCTGCACCGGGCTGGACGTTGGCGCCGTGTTGACCGACGCGCAAAACGCAGAAAAACTGAATGACCGGGCCGGTGCAGCCCGCGCTCTGATTCAATGTTTTCCTGAAGACGGCGATTGGAGCAGCCGTCCCGTCCGCCCTGTGGAGGTGGGCGACTGGGCCTATTTGCAGCTTACCAGCGGCACGTCCGGCCTGCCCAAGGCGATCATCGTCGGTCACGACCCACTAAGTCGCTACTTTGCTGCGTTTGAAGCTGCGCTGGACGCGCATCCCAACGACGTGAATGTCATTTGGGTGCCTTTTTTTCACGACATGGGTCTGACATCGTTACTGTTCGCCGTTCAGCAGGGCAGCCAGCTTGTGTCCATGCCGCCGGAGCTATTCATCCGCCGGCCGCTCACCTATCTCGAAGCCATGTCGCACTATGGCGCCACGCTGAGTTGGATGCCGAACTTCGGCTTTGCCCACATCGTGCGCAGGGTCGATCCGGCACACCTGCGGGGCATTGACCTGAGCAGCCTGCGCGTATGGTTGAACGGCGCCGAACTCATCTTGCCAGAAACGGTCAGTGCCGTCTGCCAGTTGCTGGCGCCCTGCGGCCTTCCTCCAGGCACAATTGTTGCCGGCTACGGTCTGGCAGAGTGCATGAGCGCAGTTACCTTCGGACGCCCTGGAATTGGACTACGAACAGATCATGTATCGGCCGCGTTGCTGCATAATGAGCAGCGGGCAGAACCAGGTGATGGGGCTGAGCAATCGCCCACGATCGACCTGGTCGGTTGTGGGTATCCCTTGCCCTCAGTCGAAGTTGCTGTCCTCGACGACAGCGGCACGGCCCTGGCCGAGCGGCAGGTCGGCCAAATCGGTGTGCGTGGTCCAACGCTCTTTTCCGGCTACTATCGTCAGCCGGAACTCACTGCCCGGTCGTATCAGGACGGTTGGCTGCTCACCGGCGACCTGGGTTACCTGGCCGGCGGCGAACTGTTCGTGTGCGGACGCAGCAAAGACGTAATCATCAGCGGCGGCGCCAACATCAACCCGGAGATGATCGAACAGGTCGTCATGGATGTGGATGGCGCACGCGTGCGCCGCGCTGCGTCCTTCGGCGTCACCGACCCGCAGCTCGGCAGCGAGGCGCCGGTGGTCGTGATCGAGTTGCGCAAGGAATTGGCGCCGGCAGAGCTGCATGCCCAGAGCAGCGCCCTGCGGCGGCGAGTCAGGGCCGAGCTGGGCGTGCAACTGGGCGATGTCCGCTGCGTGCCGGCCGGCTGGATCGGCCTCACCACCAGCGGCAAGACCATGCGCGGCGCCGTACGCAAGAAGTATCTGGCTGCCGGCTATCGACCGGAACTGCCGGGCATGGCCCTGCTGCGTGCGGCCGGCGCCGATCCGACCCTCCTGGAACAGGCGTTGTGCGCCCTGGTCGGCGACATGCTGGGCATGGAGGCGGTTCAGGGTGACGACAATTTCTTCGACCTGGGCGGCGATTCTTTGGCGGCACTGCGTTTCATCCTGAGCGTCGAAGAAGCAACCGGCAAGCAAGTGCCCGCAGAGTTCTTTCAGAAAGCGACCGCGGCGAGTCTTGCGCGCTTGCTTGTTGGCGAGACGGCAACTGCGCCGGCTATTCTTCCTGCCAGCGCGGCGGTTTCAACGAGTCAATCTTCAACCGATAGATCGTTGCAAGCGCGGCTGCTACGTCTGCATGCTTTACCCCGGTCGCTGCGCAACCGGGTGCGCCGGCGCATCGAAGATTGGGCCTTACGACGTCCCTACTTTGAAGGCGTGGATTGGTTGGTCCGCTGGTATCGTCACACGTGGGTTCAGTCACTCTTTTATCCGCGCGAGAGCCACTTGGTGCGTCAGTTCGCTGAAAGCATGAAGACCTCTGGGTCGCAGGTGGGCGAGGAGATTGCGCTGAGCCTTACCGGGAACGTCATCCTGAACCGACTGGCGCTTGCAGGCAGGAAAGACGGCCAGCGCGATGCGCAATTGTCGATCGAAGAATTGCTCAAGGTGCTGGACGGCCCTTTCGCAGAGTCGCCAAAGTCCCCCTATGTTACGGTGACGGGAGCACATCATCTCAGCCGGGCTCTACATGCCGGAAGCGGTGTGATTGTCGCCGGCGTTCACTCGCCCATGCGCATCGCGGTTCAGGCATACTTGTCGAGTATCGGCGTCCCACTGCTCTTACTGAGCAAGCAGAGCTATCTTGAAAGGGCGCGCCGGATGCAACTGGACACCGCCAATGGACTGCCTGTTGCGCGGGCGGCCCTTGCCAAAGAGGCCTACGAAGTGCTGTCACAGGGTGGGCTCGTCGGCATTGCCGGTGACGAACAAAACCCCCTGCATGGTATACCCGTCGTCATCGGCGATCGAATTCACACGCTGACGCCTGGGTTTGCCGAGCTCGCGGCAGGCGCGGGCGCTACAGTACTGTCGATTCATGCAGCACTGCTGGCCGATGGACGCGTACAAATCGAGATCTCACCGCCCCTGGTGTGGGAGCGCGGCCAGGGGCATAGCCAGGCGATCGAGTCACTCGTACAAGCCTACGGTCAGGTGCAGACCGACGCATGGCGGCGCATACCTTCGGCCGTCAGCAAAGAGATCATGGCCCAGCATTTGGCGTGCCCGCAAGTCGACGGTCTGCACCCTGCGCCGGAAGCGGGGCGAACATGAGGTTGACGGCTGTGCCGGTCTACTTCATGCATCTGCCGCGCACCGGCGGTACTGCACTGGGCAGGTGGCTGCGCACCGCATATGGTCGCCGCGCCTATGTGGATCTCCAGGTCAGCCGGTTGCCGGGGATGGACGCCGCCCACCTGGGCGGTCGCTCCTGTTACCATTCGTGGCACCTGGGGCGGGGTATGTTCGAGCGGCTGGGCCGTCCCGACCTGGCATGCATTACCCTGCTGCGCCATCCCATCGAACGCGCGGTGTCCGACATCTACGGCATTCAGCGCACCGCCCTCAACCACGGCGATCGTTTCACCGCGTCGTGCCTGGCCGATCTGCAGCCCTGGCTGTGTGCCGCGCCGGAGGATTGTATCCGCAGCGGTGCCATGGATCGCCTGCTGACCAACGTGCAGTGCCGTATCCTCGGTAGCCGCCGCGAGTATACGGCCTGGCAACAGGCGCCGAGAGGAACCTTCTGGCGGCCACTCAACGATGTTTCCTGGTTTGACTTTCCCTGGCTTGACGAGCATGAGCCGCAGAATGATGCCGACGTGCAGCAAGATGCCGCGACCTGGCTGGACGCGATGGCCGTCGTTGGGCTGACCGAACGTTTCGCCGAGTCACTGCAGCTGATCGGCGATCTGCTGGGCATTCCCTCCCCGGCGAAGATGCCACGCGCCAACGAAAATCCCGGACGCAGCGCTGGCGCCCTGCGCTATCGCGACCGGATTGCGCCCCTGGCGCTTGACCGTCTGGCAGCGTTGAACCGCCACGATCTGGAACTTTATGATCAGGCGAGCGAACGCTTTGAGCAGCAGTGGGCGCGCTACCAGGCGCAGCCGCGGCGCACGTACAGTATTGCGGCGCGGCTACGAATTACGGCCGAACAGGCCAAAAGCGGGCTGAAAGCACAGATGTTACACACCTGGCCTGGACTGGCTGAACAAGTGCGGCGGGCACGGGCAAAGCGCCGAAACACACAGAATGGAAGCACATGACTGACAGCACAGAACCCGCGCCGCGTTATACCCCCTGCGCCCATCTCTGGTGCATCACGCCCTACTTCAACCCGGCGCACTACCGCACCCGCCGCGCCAACTACGAGCTGTTCGCCGCGCCGATCCGCGCTGCCGGTATTCCCCTGCTCACGGTTGAATGCGCGTTCGGCGCTGACCCCTTCGAGCTGCCGCCCGGCCCGGACATCCTACAGGTACGCTGCCCCCATGTCCTCTGGCAGAAGGAACGGCTGCTCAACCTGGGCGTGGCACACTTATCACCGCAAGCGGCGAAGGTTGCCTGGCTCGATGGCGACATCCTCTTCGCCAACCCGGACTGGGCGGTGCAGACAGCGGCGTTGCTCGACGAGTTCGTCGTCGTCCAGCCTTTCGACCGTGCCATTCGTCTGGCGGAGGGAGAGCGCAGCGCTACACCGCAGCACGTCGCCCACGAAAGCTTCGCCTCGATCTGGCAGCAGGATCGCAGCCGGGTCCACGCCGGAGGACTGGATGTACACGGACACACAGGCTTTGCCTGGGCGGCCCGCCGTGACCTTCTGGCGAACCACGGTTTGTACGAAGCTTTTGTCACCAGCAACGGCGACCACTTTCACGCCCACGTGTTTGCCGGTGACTTGACCAGCAGTTGCATGCGCAGCGTCCGTCAGGGATCGCGGCTATTCGGGGCCAGCCGGCGCACACGTGGAAGCAGGTTGCACGTCTGGCTCCAGTGGCTGTCGTCCGGCAGATTGCGCGGCACGCTGCACAACCTGCCAGGAATCCGCCAGCCCAACAGCCGCTTTTGGACTCACTTTCTGGCCTGGGCCGAACCGGTGGCGGCGGCAGTCGACGGGCGCATCGGGTGCGCGCCGGGTCACCTCCTGCACCTGTGGCACGGCGATTTGGCGGACCGCCAATCCGGGATCGGTCGACAACTACTGCATGAGCAGGGCTTCGACCCGGCGTGTGATATCCGTATTGGGCCGTCGGGCTGTATCGAGTGGGCCAGCGACAAGCCTGAAATCCACCAGTGGCTACCCGAGTTCTTTCGCCGGCGGCGGGAAGATGGAGCGTAGACCGTGTCGTCGGCGCCGATATTGACGTTTCATATCATCTATGTCCCTGGTTCGGTAGAGCATCTACTGCCCTTTGTCCCGGGGCTATTGCGCTGGTCAGATTGCCGTTTTCGGCTGGTGGCAAACAACTGCACCCCGATGGAGGTGGAGATGCTGCATACCTTCGCTGACCGCCAACCGCGCGTGGAGGTACTGGTGCTCCCCACCAATCGCCCGCTGACGCACCACGATGCGCTCAACTATCTACAAGCGCGCTGCCAGGAGGAGCACTTCTGTTTCATGGACTCAGACATCCTGGCAGCCGGCCCCTTCATGACCGATATTGCAGTTGATCTGGCTGCCCACTCGGCCATTTTCGCCGGTTCGCCGCTCTGGATGCGACCGTGCGACCGCCTCTTTCATCCGCACTTTGACGTTGTGTGTGGCGAACATGACCAGACTTCCGCCGGGCTGCCTCTGGGCGGCACCTTCTTCGCCATCTACGACAATCGCGTGCTGAGCGACTTCATCCGTCAGAGCGGGATGGGATTCGAGATGCGCGGATTTTCGCAACTTCCCCCACCCCTGCAAGCCTGGTGCGCCGAGCACGGACTGGCGGGGCCGCGCCATTACTACGATACCGCCAAATCGCTCAACCTGGGGCTGCTCCAGGCTGGGCACACGTTGGCCGTGCGAGACTCGCCCCAGCTCTACCACCTGGGCGGCCTCAGTTTCATTGCCAAGCGCGCCTGGTACGACCGGCAGAAAGGGCTATCGGGCCGTTGGGGCGCGTTCTATCGAACGGCGCGGTCGGCTTACACTGGACTGCGCCGCCGTATCAAAAACGATCCCGTCAACCGCTCGCGCAAGCTGCCCTTTGGCCGGCGCCGGCGTGTCTACGGCCCGTACTTCACTGCGCTGTTGACGGCGTTGGCGGATGGCCGAAAGCCGCCGCCTCTGCCCGCCGAGGATGATGCCGGCGTCCGCCGTCGCGCCCAGGCTGCCACAGAGCAGATTCTGGCCGCGACCCGCGCCTGGGCCGCGCAGAACGGCAGGGAAACTGGCCAATGAACGCTCCGTCCAGGCTGTGGCGAATCGTACGCACGGGTGACATAGGACGGATCATGCGGCGGCTGCGCCGTCTTGCCGCCGAACCATCCTACGCCCGCCGGCTCGCCAGCCAGCGCCTCACCGACGATGACCGCCGTGCGATCCAGGCGGAGATTGCGCGGCTGGGCCACCCTCCGCTGATTTCCGTGCTGCTGCCCGTCTATAACAGCAATCCCGCCTGGTTGCGCGCCTGTCTGGACTCTGTGCTGGCGCAGCTTTATCCGCACTGGGAGTTGTGTGTCGCCGATGACGCCTCCACGCTTGGCGAGGTGCGCGCCATTGTGCAGGACTACGCTGACCGCGAGCCACGGATCAAGGTCGTCTTTCGCCCAATCAATGGCCATGTAGCCGCGACAACCAACAGCGCCCTGACGCTGGCGACCGGAGACTACGTGGCTTTCCTTGACCACGATGATTTGTTGACGGAAGATGCGCTGTATCGCGTTGCGACATTGCTCGATTCCCATCGCGACGCCGACATGATCTACAGCGATGAGGATCGCATCGATGCCCGCGGTCGCCCGCTCCACCCGGTCTTGAAGCCGGGCTGGAGCCCCGACCTTCTGCGCGCCCACAACTACATCAATCACCTGACCGTCATTCGCAGCGAGCTCGTGCAGAGAGCCGGCGGTCTGCGCGAAGGGTTTGAAGGGGCACAGGATCATGACCTGCTGCTGCGGGCGAGCGAAACCACCACAGCAGCGCGCATCCATCACATTCCCCACGTGCTCTACCACTGGCGCAAGCATGGCGCCGCCCTGGGCAACGACCCAGCCACGCGCGCCGCTGTAGCCGCAGCCTCGCACCGGGCGGTGGCTGAGGCTATCGCGCGCCAGGGGCTGGCCGCCGATGTACTGCCCACAGGCGCCATGCCATTCCTGCACCGGGTACGCTATCGCCTGCCCGACCCGCCGCCTCTGGTCAGCGTGATCATCCCCACCCGCGACCGGCTGGACCTGCTGCGCGCAGCCGTGGATGGGGTGCGGGTTAGGACCGACTATTCGGCCATTGAGTTGATCGTCGTGGACAACGACAGCCGCGAACCGGAGACGCTGACGTATCTGTGCCAGTTGGCAAACGAGGAAGGCGTTCGCGTGCTGCGCCAGCCAGGGGCATTCAACTATGCCGCGCTCAACAATGCCGCGGCTGCCCTGGCTACGGCTGAAGTCCTCTGCTTCCTCAATAACGACATCGTCGTGACTCAGCCGGGTTGGCTCACCGAGTTGGTCAGCCAGGCGATGCGCCCGGAGATCGGCGCGGCCGGCCCATTGCTGCGTTATCCCGATGGGCGGGTGCAGTCGGCGGGGATTGTGCTGGGAAGCGGAATCCTGGGACGCCTGGCCCTGCACCAGCGCAAAGGAGATCAACCGCCCTCGCCATTTCAGTTACAGCAGATCCGCAACGTAGCCGCGCTGACGGGCGCGTGTCTGGTCATGCGGCGGGCGCCATTTGCAGAGGTGGGCGGATTCGATACGGAACTGGCCGTCGCGTACAACGATATTGACCTCTGCCTGAAGCTACGGGCGGCGGACTACTGGCTCGTCTGCACCACCTTCGCCGAACTGATCCACTTCCACTCAGCCAGCCGCGGCCCGGAGTCCACGCCGGAACAAAGGGTCCGTCTGGCGAGCGAGGCATCCTACTTGAAGGCGCAATGGGGTGCTTTTGCCACCAGTGATCCCTTTGTCAATCCAATTTGACGCCTGCTCGATCACCCACCGCAGTGAGCGACGATAACACCAACAGTCGTGAGGAATTCCCATGCGCTGGCATAGAGTAATCCGCGAATTGACGCCGCCTCTATTTGTCAAATGCGTTCACCGCCTACGGTCTCACTGGGAGAGCCGTCCCGATTGGGAGTACATCCCAGAGGGATGGGCCTACGCCCATGCGCACCCAGAGGTCAAGGGCTGGGACACACCTGCCATTGTCGACGTGTACCGGAGCAAGTGGCCCAGGTTCGTGAAACTGGTGCAGGGCACGGGGCCGCTCGGCGTGAACCATCAGTCGCCCCTGGCCACAAATACCAACATCCACAGCCACAACCTGAACATGTCTTTTGCCTATGTGCTGGGGCTGGCCGCGCACCGCAAAGCGCGAATTCGCATGCTGGATTGGGGAGGCGGGATCGGCCACTATTACCTTCTGGCGCGATCGCTCATGCCGGAAATCGCCATCGACTACTGGTGCCGGGATTTGCCGCGCCTGTGCAGCTACGGAGCGGAGCTATTCCCCGATCAGCATTTCTTCACCGACGATCGCTGGCGTACAGAGCGATATGACCTGGTGATGTCCAGCAGTTCGCTGCAATATACAGAGGATTGGCAGGCGCAACTCCAGGATCTGTGCGCCGTGACGACCGATCTGCTGTTTATCACCGATCTGCCCATTGTTCGCAAGACCCCATCCTTTGTGTTCTATAGTGGACCCAGAAATTTGGACACTGAAAACGGCTGAAATAAAGTCCTGAACTACCATGCGCAAACAGTATAGTGCGACCTACAAGGCCGAAATCGTCAAAGAACTGCTGAAGGAAGAAAAGACGCTGAATCAACTGGCGGCGGAGACTGGAATTCACCCGTCGCAACTCAAGGAGTGGCGCAAGATCGTGTTGACGAGACTGCCTGAGTTGTTCAGCCGGAATGACCAGGCGATGGTGGATGCTCGCAATCACGAACAACAGGTGACTGACCTGTATGCAGAAATTGGACGCTTGACGACCCAGGTGAACTGGCTGAAAAAAAATCTGGCCTCCAGCCTGAGTCGAGTTGAGCGTCTGGCGCTGGTGGAATGGGGCGCTGGCGCCGAACTGCCTTTGCGTGTCCAGGCTGCGCTGTTGAGCCTGAGTCGCGCCAGCTTGTATTACCGACCTGCACTACCATCACCTGAGGAAGTGGCACTCAAGCATCGCATTGACGGGATCTATACGGACTATCCTTTCTACGGTTCGCGGCGGATTCGAGAACACCTGGTGCAGTACGATGGTCTGACCATCAGCCGGAAAACTGTCCAGCGCCACATGCAGGAGATGGGGATCGCAGGCATCAGCCCTGGCCCCAATCTGAGCCGGCGGCGCAAGGAGCATGTTGTCTATCCGTACCTGCTGCGGGGCGTCACCAGCAGCCGCCCCAATCAGGTCTGGGGATCGACATCACCTACATCCGCCTACAGAAACAGTGGCTGTATCTGGTGGCCGTCCTGGATTGGTACTCGCGCTATATGTGATCAGTTGGCAGCTGGACCAGACGTTGGACATAGATTTCGTGTTGGTGGCCGTCGATGCAGCATTGGCGCAAGCCAGGCCAACGATCTGGAACAGCGACCAAGGCAGCCATTTCACCAGCCCGCAGTACATCGAACGGCTACTGGCCGCCGAGGTGCGCATCAGCATGGATGGCAAGGGGCGGGCGTTGGACAACATCTTTACCGAGCGTCTCTGGCGGACGCTCAAATATGAGGAAAGTCTACTTGCATGACTACGTTACACCTAAAGATGCCTGCCACGGCCTCAGCCGCTACTTTGACTTCTACAACCATCGACGACCGCATCAGAGCCTCGGCTATCGCACGCCGGCAAGGTCTATGGGTCTTGACCCGGTGGGTCAACTGGACCAGCGCAGCCGCCTGCGTACGTTCTCAACAGGGTCGTTTGGTCATGGGAAATTTGAGTTTATCGCTTTCTGGGCAAACTGGTTGCAGAGGACAACAGCCACGACCCACCACTTGCCACAGAAGTTGGGCGTCGGGCAGAGATGACGCATCACCTCTGCCCCAACCACTTCGCCATCCGTGCGGCGCTCGGGTCGCTCTCCAGCGTTGCCCTATCCTCCGCACAGACGGCGGTCAGTCTATCAGATTCATCGTATTCGCGTCAGTTTCCGGGCTTCATAACGGGCTCAACTACACCGTCTCGTATCGATTGTCATCTCACCCAGGAAGGGAGGATTGGACTTTATTTTTGACCCATTTTGTGTCTTGACAAATGGGTCCACCATATTCATCCAGCGCCCCTATCGCCACGGCTACGACACGGAATATCTGGGCTGGTGCATCAACGAATCGGATCTGCTCACAGTGGCACACAGTGCAGGGTTGGGACTGCGCCGCGAGTTTGTCGTCGGCTTCAATCCGGTCATTACCAACGCGCCGGAACAGAACAGCTATCGCGGTTATCTGTTCCAACGCTCGCCTGCTGCGCCGGCGCCGAGAACTCCCGACGAAAACTCATCGCCAAAGGTGTAGCCATGACGCCTGCCGCATTTCACTTCTGCACCTACTTCGACCATCACTATCTGGTGCGCGGGTTGGCCCTGATCCAGTCGCTAGAGGCGCACTGCCCACCATTCACGATCTGGGTGCTCTGCCTGGATGAAGGGACTTTCCGTATTCTCACGCAGATGAACCTGCCGGCGGTGCGGGCCATGCATCTGACGGATTTTGAAAACGCCAACCCGGAGTTGCTCACCGTCAAGCCACAGCGCACGGCGCTGGAATACTACTTCACCTGCACGCCGTTCTTGCCGCGCTTCGTACTCAACCGCAACCCGGAAATGGAGATGATCACCTATCTGGATGCGGATCTATACTTTTTTGATGACCCGAGGCCGCTGTTCGAGGAACTCGGGACAGGATCGATCGGCATTGTGCCGCAACGTTATCCTCCCGCATCGCAAGCTGACTCTGCCCAGTTTGGACTCTTCAACGTGGCCTGGGTCACGTTCCGGCGTGATGCGGTTGGGCTTGCCTGCCTTCGGTGGTGGGGCGAACGCTGCATCGAGTGGTGCCACCTCCGCAGCGAAGATGGTAAATTTGGCGATCAGAAGTATCTTGACGACTGGCCGGCCCGCTTTTCCGGCGTAGTCGTGCTGATCCACAAAGGCGCCGATGTGGCGAGATGGAACGTCGCCAACTGCAGCCTCACACAAGGCGAAGATCGCCAGATCTATGTGGACGGTCAGCCGCTGATCTTCTATCACTTCAGTGGCCTGACGCAGATCAGGAGATGGCTGTACAACCCCCGCTTCCACAGCAACGTGAAACCCGTCCGAATGCTGCGCAGACAAATCTACGGCCCATATTTGGATGCGCTTGGCTGCCTGGAACGGCAGGTGCGAGATGCCGCCAAAGTCGCAGCGCTGGATGACGGAGCGTGGCAGAGGATGCGCCGGCCAACGGTGGGTCGGAACCGAAACACAAGTTCACAGCTTCATCAACTGCTCCGGCTCTGCCGCCTGGCGATTGGGATAGCCACCGGCAGGCTGCTGATATGCTTCCGCGGCAAGGTGATGTGAATGCTTGGGCGCACCGTTTCCTTCGTCACCGCGGCGGCAACGACGCGCGTGCTATAATGGCGCAGCGCTTACCCATCGGGCAGCCGGAGGCCGCGCAAACGCGACTGGTGATCCAGGAAGAGCTGCTGGCGCTATGGGAACGCCGGCGGCCGCTCGTGCTCTACGTCACCCACGACATCGAAGAGGCGCTGCTGCTGGCGGACCGACTTGGTGGCCCCAGGCGCCGCTACGCTTAGAAACCGTTTGAAAAGTCACCCAGTTTGACGCAGAGGCGCAGAGATGCAGAGAAACGCAGAGACAATCAAGAGAACGCACAGCAGGTACCGGCAATGCAATTCCTCTGCGTCGCCGCGTCTCTGCGTCAGATTTCCACCCTTTTCATACAGTCTCTTAGTCCTGACAGGCGTCGATGCGACGGCAGGAAGTATGCGATGACTCCCTCTGATTCTTTCCCTGATACTGACACGAAAACACCGCTCAATGGCAAATCCCACTGGTAAAGTCGCTATCTTGATTGTCAACGGAGGTCATACCAGCAGCGACGATCGCTGGATCCGCCTTTGCCTGGAGCGGATCGCAAGGTTTACCGTTTACCCGGAATACCATATTTATCTTTGGAACAACCGGCTTGGCGCACCGCAACTGGATACGTGGCTTCTGGCGCGGCCCCGGCTGACCTTGCTCACCGCCGCCCCATACGAGCAACTTCACCACCCATACCGAACGCCTCTACAGCGGCTCTATCACCAGGCCAGAGAAGAAGGCGCAACGTATATCGTTACCCTGGACAGTGACGCCCACCCACTGAAAGCCGGCTGGTTGACGCCGCTGCTCGCAGCACTCGGCGAGGGTGCTGCGTTGGCCGGAGTCTGGCGCGACGAGATGGGTTCTGCCATCCGCCCCTATGTTCACCCGTGCTGCCTCTGCACAACCGTGGATTTCGTCGAACGCCACCAACTTCGTTTCGACTTCAACGATGCCGGTCAGCCGCCTTCCGACAATCTGTCTCACTTTACCTGGGTTGCCGAGGCTGAAGGTCTGCCTATCCGCAAACTGACGCGCAGCAATCGGCGATCTTTCCACTACCTGATGGGCGCCATCTATGGAGGCCTGATCTATCATCACGGGGTGAACAGCCGGGAGCCGGTAAGTGATCGCATTAGCGCCAAGGGGGATGCCCAGAACAATCACTTCAGTAAACTGCGGGATGAGGCAGCAACGCACCTTTTCAACGACGATGATAGCTACCTCGGCTGGTTGCGCGGCGAAGATGCACCAGCGGGATGCAGTGACCTGTTCGAACAACTAGATCAACTTGCCCTGTATACTGCCGTCGGCGGAGGAGAAAAGGGGCCAAGACTGCATCGGGCGAAAGGAGTTCTGCTTGACCAATTCAGAAACGGGCGCGATCTGCGCACCTGGAAAACGCTAATCCGCAGCCATCTTCGTGAGACACCGGTAGTTGGTGAACTGTTGACTCGCTTGGCGGGAAGAATCCGCGATCCCCGCAAAGAAATATCGAAGTTCGTTACCAATCCATTTACGATGGAAGATTTGGCTCCGCCATCTGCGCATGGCTGGACGATTGAGAAACCGCCGGATTATGTTGGAATTGGATCGCCAAAGGCCGGCACAACCTGGTGGCACGCGCTGCTCCTTGAGCACCCGCAAGTGGCGCCCAACCGCACCAGGCGAAAAGAGCTACACTACTTTGAGCACTTTCAACACACTGGGATGACTCCAGCGCAGATTGAACTGTACCGACTTGCCTTCGCCAGCCCGCCAGGCGCGATCTGTGGTGAGTTTTCGCCCACCTATCTGGCGTACCCACACTGTATCGAACATCTGGCGACCGCTGCCCCCGAAACAAAGATCATCGTCATCCTGCGCAACCCAGTTGACCGCTTCATTTCGCACTTGAACCACCTCAAGAGGGGTCCACGCCGGCATAGCATGTCTCAAAACATGAGTGAGCAGCAACTAAAGGTATACGACACATTCTCGTGTTATAGCGAGGCAACATTGCACAGTCTATATAGTGTCGGCCTTGCTCAGCTTTTTCGCCATTTTGACCGGAAGCAAATCCTGATCTTGCAGTTTGAAAAGTCTGTGGTAGATCCGCCGGGCGAACTGGCGCGCACCTACAGCTTCCTTGGGGTTGATAACCGGTATGCGCCAAGAAACATCACTGCTCCGCATAATGTTCGCCCCTATGTGATCGCCAAACCCTCCGCTCAGGAGCGCGCCAGACTGGCCGCCTGTTTTGCCGATGATGTGGCACGGACCTGCGCATTGTGCCCGGAGATTGAGTTGAGTCTGTGGCCTGATTTTATGCACCAAGCATAAGAGAATCGTATGATTGTCTCACACAAATACAAGTTCATTTTTATCAAGACAGCCAAGACTGCGGGCACATCGACCGAAATTGCGCTCTCCAGGATCTGTGGCCCAGACGATATCATCACGCCATTCATGATTTCCGAAGATGAAGAACTCAGAATGTCAATGGGGGGACGCGCTCCTCAGCATTACCTGCCCAAGCCGAGGGACCACAGCGTCAAAGGCTTGATCCAATGGGTCTGGACCCGCAAACGAAAACCATTGCTCATGAGCCATTCTTCCGCCCAAGAGATCAAGGCACATGTAGGAACGCTGGTGTGGGATACCTACTTCAAGTTCTGCTTTGAGAGAAATCCGTGGGACAGAGTAATCTCTCACTACTATTTTAGGCATCAATCAGAGCCTCGTCCTACACTGGCGAGGTATGTGGCTGCGCAAAGATTTCGCCGTCTTAAGCGCGCTGGGATCGATCTGTACACAATCAATGGCGTAGTCGTAGTGGACAGAATCTGCCGTTATGAGAACTTGGCCGCTGACTTGGATGCTGTGCGAAGGCAATTGGGGATTCCAGAGGCTTTGGAATTGCCGTTCGCAAAATCACAATTTCGCCTCGATCGGCGAAGCTATCGTGACATACTGGACGATGATCAGAGAACGAAGATTGCGGAATTCTTCAAGGACGAGATCAATCTGATGGGATATGAGTTCTAGCGTTGTCATTGCATAGGAGAATTCGTATGCTGGTATTTGTGACAAGTGTAGTGCATCCAGACAACTGCTATTCATACGAAAAGATCTGGCAATTGTTGAACAACACGCTCTATTCTGTTTGTAGTCAACAGGATCAGGACTTTCGGGTCATTGTGATCTGTGGCAAGCAGATGCCCCTCTTCCATCACGCAGAACTCATCAATCGTCACACCGAGTTCATTGTGGTCGATTTCCCCGGTGATTTAGAAGCGGCAGCAAACAACTTCAAGCGTCTGGGAAATCTATCGCTACCACCCGATGACGTGTACTGGTTCAGGAACCCGGCGAATGCTGATTGTGAAACAAAAACCGGGGTGCGCAGCCTGGTTATACAAGTCTTGCGTCGAAAAATCGGCGTGCGCAGCCTGGCTCGTCAAGTGCTACGTGGAACAGAAGACCCAGAGGAAGTTCATTCAAAAGAGCGCCGGATTGCCCTGTCCCTATTCAGGGTAGACAAAGGGTCAAAATTACTGATCGGTATACTAGCCGCAAAAAAGTACACCCCTGAATACATGTTGATCTTTGATGCCGATGACTATGTTGGCAATGATATTTCGGCCTATGTAAACACTCACCCGGGCGAAAATGGCTGGATAATGGCGTCTGTTTACAAAATGGAGGGTGACATGGTAGCCCCAATTTATGCACCCTATACGGTTTGTGGAACGGGGAATATCTTCAGCTTCTCTTTGCTAATGGAGGATATATCGCCAAAAGTATCGGAAAAAAGTACACAGAACGAGTTATTTGAACACGTCGATTCTGAATTTCTTATGTTCATTCTCGGCACCCATCGGCAGGCCAGATTGTATTACGAGCAAAAAGGTCGTCCATTGCAAGAATATCCATATAGAAGTGCTGTCTATTTGGTTGGACACGGTGAGAATCATTCGGAAAGAATCCCAAGGCCACGCGGGTGGGAAAAAAGTCGAGGAATGGTTCCTGTTTCGCCAGAATTGAAACGCTATTTCAACATTGTATAGTTCGATCGATAAGCCAACTGCTTGAGCTCGGAACCAACCGCACGGAGGCAAAGTGGCTTTCACAAGATATTTGAAATACGTGAGACGATTTAGGATCGATCTGACGAAGGCAATCTGTCCGATTACACGGAAAGCCCTCAAACAGATGCGATTTGAACAACTGAAAAACAGTGTCAACCGCTCAGAAAGATATCGTTACGTATACATCAATAATCCAAAGACCGGTTGTAGCACGCTAAAGACCGCCTTAGTCGAACTGGAACTAGGCGACGCAAAACACTCCATCGATCTATCTGATCCTCGCTCCATCCACGGTGAGCCGTCACCCTTGCGCCAGCATCCACCGATCTGGCCATCACCGACGCTTAGCCGACTTGTGCAGCAGGGATACACTTTTGTCAGCTTTACTCGCAATCCCTATACCCGGCTGGTCTCTTGTTATCTTGATAAGATCGCCAATAACGTGTTGGATTGGCCCCTTATTTTTCACGACTTGCCCAGCCAAAGGCAACCGGAGAGTTTCGCTGAATTCGTTCACCAAATCGTGCCTCAGGCGGACCTGGAAATGAACCCTCATTGGCGACCGCAGGTTGCGAATCTGCTCTTTGGCCAAATCCCCTACACCTTTATCGGTCGATTCGAAGCTTATGCCGAGGATTTCGTGCGCGCATTTGCAGCAATAGGCGTGATCGGCGAGGCTGTGCCTAAGCTCCGTCACCTGAACAAGAGCCACTCTCAAGGTGTTGACCTGAGTGAATTCTATGACGAAGAGTTGCACACGTTGGTTTATCAGCGCTACCGGGCGGACTTTGAGGCATTTGGATATGCCTATGCTTTACCTGAGTAATGTATAACTGTCTGATAATGGGTTCTGGACGCAGTGGCACCAGCATGGTGGCTGGCACCCTGGCACGTGCCGGCTACTTTATGGGAGCGCAACTCTATGAGCCACGGGCGTCCAACCCCAAAGGCTTCTATGAAGATGTCGAGGTCAACGCCATCAATGAGGAGATTCTTGCGTCTGTCACGCCCTGGGTGCCGCCCAGTTTCCGACCGGGTCCGGTATACAGTTCTTTGCGCCGCACACTGTTCCGCGGAAAACCTGGCGCCGGCGAGCGGTGGTTGTCTCAAGTGCGTCCGGGTGTCCCCATGCGATCAACGCCGGAAATCGATGCACGAATCCAGCGGCTTATACAGAACAAAGTATACTGCTTGAAGGATCCCCGCTTCTGCTACACCTTGCCACTCTGGCGGCCCTGGCTAGAGCAAACGCGTTTTATCTGCGTGTTTCGGGAACCGACCATCACGGCGGCCAGCATGATGAGCGAGCTGCGAGCGGTTCCCAAATTGGCCTCGCTAAAGCTGGGCTATGCCGATTGTTTGCAGATTTGGCAGTTGATGTATAGCCATGTACTGGATATCCATCGCCATCTAGGCGAATGGCTATTTTTACACTACGATCAAGTATTGCACGGTACAGCCCTGGATACACTAGGCACATTTCTGGACGTTGCCCCAGACTGGACATTTCCCGATCCACTGCTGCAGCGGACGCAGCCAAGGTGCGAAGCCCCTGAATCTATAGACCGGGTATACAAACAACTGTGTGCCCAGGCAAAGTACAACCAGGAATTACGATGAGAAGCTTTATCATCTTTGGACAAGGGCGAAGTGGCAGCAAGCTTCTTGTTCACTTGCTTAAGTCCCACCCTCAGGTCCAGTGCGATGGAGAAATACTCGGCAAGAGAAATTGGCGAGGGGCAAAAAAGCTACCATACTGGCTTGTGCGTCGGTATCCGGTTCCCTACATCCTCTGGAAAGCCGAAAGGTGTACTTATGATGTGTATGGTTTCAAATTGTTTGTACACCATATCACAGAAGCATCCAGAACGATTCATGCAGTCCTCGCTCGCGACTGGCAAATCGTTCACATCCAACGCCGTAACCTCTTTGACCAGGCAGTGTCAAGAGCGGTAGCGTCTACTACCATGCACTGGGGTGGGTTTCAACGGCTCAAAGACCCCGATACCACCTATCTCACTATTCCACCAGAACGAGTACTTGTCATAGCTCAAGAGTATGTCAAGAATAGGCAGAGAATCCTACAGGTTTTAGCAAGTGTTCCCTATCTTACCGTCACCTATGAAGATGATCTGCTTGATGAGGCATCTCGAAACCGCAGTTGCGGGGCAATTTTCCAGGCGCTAGGCGTCGAACAGCGTCCGGTTTCATCCACCACACAACGCAGTTGGAATCGGCCCTACAGTGAATTGATTGCCAATTATTCCGAATTGCTGGACTTGATGGAAACATCCGAAGCTCAGGCGTTACAGGCTGAATGGCGACGTCTTTTTGATTGATATGACTATTCACATCACCGCCACAATCTGCACCCACAATCGGGCAGATATGCTTTCCAGCGCGATTCAAAGCTTGCTGTCACAGACTTTACCACCCGAGCACTATGAGATCATTGTGGTAGACAATCATTGTACAGATGACAGCGCAGCGCTCGCAAGGGCATGGCAGGACCGTGTTGGACATGAACGGTTGCGATTGTTGCATGAACCACGCTTGGGACTTTCTCATGCCCGCAATACAGGGTTGCGAGCAGCCACGGGGGAGATCATCGCATTCATGGATGATGATGGGGTGGCCGAAGCGAGTTGGTTGGCTGAGCTGATGAACGCGTATGATGCTTTCCCTGATGCCTGGGCAATCGGTGGGAAGATCGTACCTGCTTGGGAGGGCAATCGGCCTTCCTGGTTGATCGATAGCCTGCTGCCGCAGCTTTCCATGCTTGATCTCGGTGACACAGCGCACCTTCTCGAGAAAGAAGAGATGTTGTTTGGTGCAAATTGCTCTTTCAGGCAGTGTGCGTTTGAAGAGCTTGGTCTGTTTCGCACAGATCTGGGTCGACATGCCGATCAGATGTTGGGTAGCGAAGAAACCGAATATCAGAAACGCATCCTCCAGCATGGCAAAAGCGTGGCCTATACGCCCCATGCAGTCGTGCATCACTGCGTAGTGGCTGAACGTCTGCAAAAACGCTACTTTGCTCGACTCGCCCATGGCAAAGGGCGCACCAGTGCGATACTTGCGATGACCGATCCTTGGCTGCGGAGCACGATCGTCCGCCGCATGGCGCGGGGCGGATTGGGCGTCGTCTGGCATTGGCTCATGCTGGCATTTCGTCCCTATGATGAACGCAGACAATTGCAATGTATGCGTGTGACTGCACACTGGGTAGGATTCACATCAGAAGTGTTGATGCGGGGTCGTCGACATGTTGTCTGACAGAATCCTTCTGGACTCGACTCAGCTCGTTCCAGATAGGTGGCGACCTTCTCGGCCTTCGGCGACTGTGTGCATCTACAACCCGGCAATCGTCCGCTTTCGCGGCCGGCTGCTGATGGCTTACCGGGTAGACTTCGGCTACGAAAAGCCTTTCCGGGTCGCCACCGCCCTCTGCAGGCTGGACGAAGATCTGCGCGTGATCACGGAATCCGTGACGCCGTTGTCCGACACTATCGACGGTGGAGCCACCAATCACTACGACGCGCGCTTTCTAGTCTACCGGGATAGGTTGTTCGTCCACTATAACAACGACTGGAACACGGTTCCCAACCAAATCCACCTGGTCGAGCTGGATCCCGATACCCTGCAGGCCCGTTCGCCGGCGCGGCTGCTGGAACTGGACGGGCCGCGCGCCCTCTGCGAAAAGAACTGGATGCTCTTCGAACATGACGGCGAGCTTTTCGTCATCTACTGGGTACAGCCGCATTGCGTGCTGCGCGCCGAGCTTGCCGGCGCCGAGCCGGTGCGCTGCACACCGGTCTATCGCACGGAGTGGGACACGCTGGCCTATCCCCGGCGTTTTGGTGCGCTGCGTAGTGGCACGCCGCCGGTGCGCGTCGGCGATAGCTACATTGCGCTCTTCCATTCACGCACGCATTCCCAGGAGTTGGCCCACGCTGCCCGCACCCCGGCGATGAACAAGCTCGGCCGCATGCTTGGGCTACGCCGGGTCAAGCGCTGGCTGCGGGAGCGCTTCGCGCCCGTGCGCTACTATGGAGGCGTCTATGCGTTTGCGGCGACGCCCCCCTTTGCGCCCACGTACATCCGCCCTTCTCCTATCCTCTGGCCGGAACACGAAGGCCCACGCCAGCGGCCCACGCCCAGCCACATGGCGCCGCGTCGAGTCGTCTACCCGTGCGGGCTCGTGCGCTGGGCTGACGGATGGCTGGCCTCGTATGGGGTCCACGACGAACGCGCTGTGCTGCGGGTATTTGCCCGCAACGAGGTTGAAGGGGAAGCAGGCGCACTGCCATCCTGGAGGGCGCCGTGAACGAATATCGCCCAGCGCCGGCCTACGCGGCGTGCGCCGAGGTGTGGGTGGTGACCACCTACTACAACCCGGCTGGCTACCACACCAAGCGCGCCAACTACGAGCGTTTTGCCGCGCCGATTCGCGCCGCCGGCATCCCACTGGTGACCATCGAATGCGCATTTGGCGAACATCCCTTTGAGCTGCCACCAGGGCCCCAGGTCATCCAGGTGCGCGGGCGCGATGCGATGTGGGTCAAAGAGCGCCTGATCAACCTGGCTATCGCCCGGCTGCCCGCGCACGTCGCCAAGGTTGCCTGGCTGGACGCCGACATCCTCTTCACCAACCCGGACTGGGCGCAGCAGACCGCGGCGCTGCTCGACAAGTGGCCGCTGGTGCAGCCCCAGGAACGCGTCGGCCGCATGGCACAGGGCCGGCTCACCTTTGCCGGGCGCAGCCGGCGCAGCTTTGCCTGCCAGCTCCAGCGCCGCCCGGAGTCGGCGCGGCTCGGCGCGGCGGCGCATGGCCAGCCAGGGATCGCCTGGGCGGCGCGCCGCGACCTCATCGCCCGGCACGGCGTGTACGATGCGGCAATCCTGGATGGCGGCGACGAGTTGTTCGCTCACGCCGCCGGCGGCGGTCTGAACAGCCGCTGCGTCCGGGGGATTGCGTGCGCCTCTCTTCAGCATCGCCCCTTCCTTGTGGACAAAGGGTTGAATAGACTGTTGCGCATCCCGTGGCCGCGCCAAGTGGCGGACTGGTATCTGGCCCGCACCGCCGCACTGCCGGTGGCCGCAGAGGACGAGCCTTTCTTCGCCCACTATCTGCGTTGGGCACAGCCCTTCGCCGCCGAAGTCCAGGGACGCATCGGCTGCGTGCCCGGCATGGCGCTGCATCTCTGGCACGGCGACCCGGTAAATCGCCAATATGGCAGCCGGAACGCGATCCTCAAGCGCTATCGATTCGACCCGGCTACCGACCTGGGCATGAACGCGGCTGGGCTGTGGGAGTGGGCCAGCGCCAAAGCGGGCCTGCACCGCGACGTGCAGGCGTACTTCACCTCGCGGCGCGAGGACGGATGATACGCCAGTAGTAGCGCGCCAGCCATGAGAAGGTGCGCTCTCCACGCAGCCAGATTCTCAGTGGGAGCAGGTAGCGCAGCGGATGCTGCGACTGGCACACTGTCACCGGCACGGAACGCCCCAACATCACCATGTCGGAAAACGAGCTACCGGCCGTCCCGACGAAAAAATCCGTCTGGCGCAGCAGCCACAGATCCACCAGCGCATCCTGGATAGCGATCGGCGCGCTGCGATCGAGCGAGCGCGGAGTTGTCGAGACCACGCGCTCTCCGTAGCGCTGCACGAATTTTGCGCGCACTCCTTCTGCAGGCAGCGGCTGGCCGGTGTATTGATTTGGCGCGCCGTCGTCGGTGCATAGAAGGATTCCGGCATATGGAGATTGCACCAGGTAAGCATCCACGGCCTGCATTGCTGTCGTTGTATTGTGAGCGCGGATGGGCTCCAGTACACGCATATCACCGCGACGCAGATGCACGCCAACCATGCGCGGGCGAAACACGCTAGCCGTAAACGCGACGACACGGCCCATGACATCGTCGCTCAGATGCATATCTGCCAGCAGTTCCGCCATCCTGTGCAGGAGTGGTTCATGGGCAGGATAGCGATGGGGCATCACTAGAGTGTGCGAAGTCCAGAAGTACAGGTGCGGCGTTTCCGTCCGCAACAGGTCGGATTTCACTCGCTCGCGATCGGCATTCTCGCGCAGATTCGCCCACTGAGCGCCGCTCACATTTGTCACTGACCATGCGTTGGAAAAAAGCTCGGTGAAGCTGGATGCGCACTCCTTCGTGCGCGGCCAGTACATGGTGAAGCGCCGGCCGCTTGCCTCCGCCAACGCCATCCCCGAAAGCAACACACGCAGGCGGTTGCTCAGCCCAGACGTGCATGCAACAGTCAGGGTGCGGACGGAGGCTTCACTCATGCGTTGGTTCGCTCTGTTCAGAGATGGGGCGGACTTGCTCCTGTAGACGCGGCGTCAGACGCAGGCTGTCGTCCTGGAGCAGCACGTTCCAGCCGCCGTCGCGTTCGATCATGGACAGCACCTCGGAAAGAGGAGGATAGCCATAGCGCACGTTGAAAAGACGGGCATCGTCGATGATGATGACGTGCCCCAGACGCGGCGCTGTCAGGAGATGCGCCAGTTCTGCCAGGATCGGTGAGACATGTTCGCCAGATGGCGCCTGGTTGGGGTTGTAGTGACCATCCAGCCAGAAGAGGGCCGGTTCATGCAGACGAACGAGGATCTCCGGAAGCAGGTCGGCGCTGTCGCCGCAGAAGAGCTCGATGTGGTGGTCGGATCGAAACCGCCGGCGAGCTTTCTCGTAGCACACGGGGTCCAGTTCGACCGAATAGAGCCTGGAAAAGTCTTTCCGTAGGACGGCCAACATATGACCGTGCTGTGTGCCGGTCTCCACCAGAATGCGCAGCCGATAGGCTGATGCATATTGCCGGAGCACTTCCTGCTTGTGCCGGTGGGGTGGCGGCGCGGGCTGGCCGCGCGCTACCCACTGCTCGACGAGGGCCGCGCCTCGGCGCTGCATCCACCAGACGCGTAGCGGCTCTGCCGGGCCGATGTTGTATAGGAGCCACTTGGCCGTTCTTCTCAGCGCCTGGCGTATCATGAATCGATGGCTGGCATGGGTAGGAGTATACTACAAGAACCCGACGAAAAGATCCGTGGTAGAAGTCCTGGATAGTCGATGCACAGCGAATACGCAGTTCGGTCCCTGCGCGAAGACGAATATGACCGCTGGACCCAGTTCGTAGCGAAGTGCCCGTCGGGCAGCCTCTTCGCGCTGCCGGTCTATCTGGATATCTTGTGCCAGGCAACCGGCGGCAGGTTCGAGGTGACGGGTGTCTTTCGGGGCAATGAACTGGTCGGCGGGGTCGCACTCTATTTCGATGATCAGGCCGTTGCTACGCAACTGGTGCTGACCGGCCCGCACCGCATCAGCTACACTGTGTGCGCCGGCTCCGATGCCGGCTATCTTGCTACCGGTGCCAATCCATTTCTGCGCTGGCGCTCCTTTACGGCTTTGGCAGGATTGGGATATCATACAAACGACTTGACCGGCGCACCTTACCCCCATGAGCTAAGTCGCTTTAAGGGCCAGTTAGGTGGTACACTTCTCATCAACTGGCGGATTAGCCGTACACCGACGTTTGCGTTTCGTCTGCGCCGGAAGGCATTTCGTCTCGTTCGGCAGTTCGGTCGCCGGATCAGGTAGACATTGAAACGGGACACATCGACTGGCCAATGTCTACGCGGGGCGCACCACCACTCGATTTTATGCAGTTGTCCAAGAGCGGCGGAGCGAGACAGGGGTGAGTCAATGATGACACCATCGGTTCCGCCTGATATGCCCTGGAAACAGATGACTGAATTGACTCTGAAGCACAATACAAGCAGAGCAGTGGCGAACTACACGGACAGGTTAGCGGCCGCCTGGGGAACGGTAGATGCAGCCACGCGCCGTCACCGGATCGCAATTGCCTCAACCGTGGTCGAACTCCAGGTTCGCGGCGATACGATGAATGACGCGTTATTTCCGGCGTTAGCGCATTTGGCCGTTCCGGCAACTACGCAGCGCATACCGGATATCGTCTTTCATCTGTGGGATGGCGACGAAACCGGAGCATGGCCGCCACCGCCGCCCTTTGCGACCGACGACTATCACCGTTACGGTCAGCGCGCCGTGGCGCACGACAGCGCCACCTCCGTGATGGTTGCGCCCTTCGACGGTCTGCTCTACGCCTATGACCAGGAGAGCCGGCAGGGTTACTTCTGGTGCCGGAACGCGGCGGAACTTTCGATCTACGAGCGCGCGGCGCCAGCGCAGACGCTCTTCCATTGGGCGCTACGCGAGTTCGGCTGGCAGGTTGTCCATGCCGCGGCGGTGGGAACGGAAGCGGGCGGCGTGTTGCTGGTCGGCAATACCGGCGCCGGAAAATCCACCACCGCCCTGGCTCTGCTGGAGCAGCGCAACGGCCACTCCCCCGCACTGCGCTATCTGAGCGACGACAAGTGCCTGGTGCGCCTGAGGCCCCAGGTCGAAGCATTTGCGCTCTTCAATTCTGCCAAGCTAAAGGCGGACATGCTGGATCGCTTCCCCACGTTTCGTCCGCTGATCCAGGGGTGGGACGATGAATACAAGGTGGGGAAGAGCCTGGCCTTTCTCCACCCCTCCTTTGATGGTCAGATGATCCGGCGCATGCCCGTAAGCGCGCTGGTCACCCCGCAGATCGCCCACCTTGCGCAGCCCCGCCTCACCCCCGTGCGCGGCCCGGAGGTGTTCCGGGTGCTCGGCCCCAGCACGGTGATATGGCTGCCCGGCGCCGAGGCCGACAACTTTCGTTTCAACGCCGAGTTGGCGCGGACGCTGCCCAGCTTCCGGCTGGATCTGGCCGTCGAACCGGAGCGCAACAGCGCAGCCATCGCCACCTTGTTGGACAGTCTGCCATGTGCCGCCGACCAACGATCAGCGTAATCATCCCGGTCTTCAACGGCGAACGCTTTCTGGCCGAGGCCATCGATAGCGTGCTGGCCCAAACGCTGCCGCCGAACGAGATCATCGTGGTGGATGACGGGTCGACCGATGGGACAGGCGACGTTGTCGCGGCGCTAGCAGTGATTGCATCTGTGCGAATACACACTATCTCCCAAGAGAATCAAGGGCCAGCGGCAGCTCGCAACCGGGGAGCGGATTCGGCGAGCGGAGATCTGATCGCTTTCCTCGATGCCGACGACCTATGGCTGCCCGACAAGACGGCGCATCAGGTGGCCACGCTGGCGGCCTACCCGGAGGCCGGCGCGGCCTGGGGTGACGCGTACGAGTTTGCCGGTGACTCGCTGGTTGAGGCGCTGGCGACGGGCAAGCACTCTGTCCCCAGCCCACAATTTCTGCTGCAGAGTATGTTGTTTCGGCGGGCGACACTCGACGTAGTCGGCCCGTTCAACCCAGACCTGCGCATCGGAGAGGACGTGGACTGGCTCTTGCGCGCCATGGAGCAGGGCGTCAGATTCGTGTTGCACCGCCACCCGGTGGTCTACTACCGCCGGCACGGGGCAAATCTCACCAGTGACAGAGACGCAGCGCACCGGCAGTTCTATGCGCTGATCAAACGTTCGCTCGATCGACGGCGGGCTGCGGGCATGAAACCTGGCAAGCAGCCATCCCCGTTTATTGTCACAACCCGCTAGAGGCGCACGCCGCGACGAGAAGCGCGAAGATATCTCATTGGCGTTGTGTAGCCCAGGGGCATTGGCGCCGATATGAATACCGACCCTGTGCATTCAGGCTGAAAGCTACCGGATGTGCTATGATGTAGCCGTCGACGACATGACAGTCGGACAGCCGGCGCCGGCAGCGCAACCTGAAACAACCACCAAACCTGAACAGACCATTGTGTCGCACCATATGATGCCCGCCTCCCCGCTCATCACAATAATCCTACCCGTCTACAATGGTGAAGCCTTTCTGGCTGAGGCAATCGAGAGCGTTCTGCAACAGCCCTATCGCCCCATCGAAATTGTTGTTGTGAACGACGGATCGACCGATGGGACGGCAGCGATCGTCCAGCACTATGTGGACAACGAGCGCGCGCCGATAGTCCACCACAGACAACCCAACCAGGGACTACCTGCCAGCTTGAACCGGGGGCTGGCGCTGGCTGCCGGAGAGTGGATCACCTTCATCGATGCCGACGATTGTTGGGCAGGCGACAAGCTGGCCGTGCAGACCGCGCACTTGCTCGCCGACCCGACCCTGGCAGCCGTTTGGGGGACCACGCAGATGTTTGCCGGCGGCGACGACTCGCAAGGCATCATGCTTGGCGCGCCCTGGCATGGCACCAACCTGGGCAGCGGTCTCTTTCGTCGTTCCGTCTTCGACCGCATCGGCGCTTTCGATGTCACGCTCGACCATGGCGAAGACCTCGACTGGTACCTGCGCTTGAAGTCCCACGCAGAGCTTCGACAGATCAAGGTTGCGGAGATCGCGCTCTTCTACCGCTATCACGGCAACAACAAGTGGCTCGGGCAGCCTGATGCACTTCTGCAGAACCTGCAAGTGCTTAGAAAGCACATCGGACGCCAACGTGCAGAGGCGGGATCTCCCAGTGTGACCAAGGGCGGACTGCCTGCATAGGCCGGGCTATATCGTGTCCAAAGTGACATAGAAGGAACGCCAGTGCCCAATCTTCAATGCCAAGGCGGAACTGAAGATGTCTCCGTCGTCATTGCCGTCAGAAATGGCGAGCGCTTTCTGGCGGAGGCGCTGCGCAGCGTTGCACGGCAAACCGTACCGCCGTGTGAAGTCCTCGTGATCGACGGCCACTCCACCGACGACACAGCCAGGATCGCCAATTCCTTCCCTGGCGTAGCGCTTCACGAACAGGGTGGCTCCGGCATCCCAAACGCCTATAATTGCGGAGTAAAGCTGGCCAGCGGCGCCTTGATCGCCTTCCTGTCGCACGACGATCTGTGGACCCCGGACAAACTGGCCGTGCAGACCGGTTATCTGCGCGAACATCCTGCGGCCATGTACTGCGTCGCCCTGGCCAAGTTTTTTCTCGAGCCTGGCTGTAGCGCGCCGCCCACTTTCAGAGCAGCCTTGCTCGAAGGCGACCACGTTGCGCGCATCATGGAGACCCTGGTCGCCCGCCGCGAGTTGTTCGACCTCGTAGGTGGTTTCGACGAAGCGCTCCATGTGGCCGAAGATGTGGACTGGTATGCCCGCGTGGCGGACGCCGGGTATCCGGTCAATGTCGTCGAGAAAGTGCTCCTGCACAAACGAGTGCACGGCGTGAATTCCTCCCTCACGGCCGCGACGCACAACCACAACCTGCTGACAGCGCTCCGTGCAAGCGCAGCGCGCAAACGGGGCAGCGCCGGCAAGGGCACCGAAGGGGACGGAACCAACCGATGATCCATGGCGCTGCCGGCTTGCGCCCGACCTTTCTCGTCATCGGCGCGTACAAGGCGGGGACGACGTCAATTCACCATTACTTGAAGCAACACCCCCAGGTTTTCATGAGCCAGAGGAAGGAGATTCGCTTCCTGACCTATGCTGGTCACGAACGGTTACCCCTCTCGCCGGTCGAGTTCGCCTCGCTCCCCTGGCCTGTGCAGACACTCCCGGCCTACGAAGCACTGTTCGCAGAGGCGATGGAGACGCAGGCTCGAGGCGACGTCTCTCCCAGCTACCTTGAATATGCAGAGCAGTCAATCATCGGTATTCGGGCCTTCGTACCCGAAGCAAAACTGATTGCGATTCTCCGCCAACCGGCCGACCGCGCGTATTCCAACCATTTGTTTCACGTGCGCGTCGAGCAGGAAGAGGAATTGGAGTTTCGCAGCGTACTGCGATTTGAAGCCGAGGGTCGTGTCCGTCGCGTTAATGGTTTGCCCCGCGCAAACATAGCGAGGGGGTTCTATTACGAAGCTTTGCAGTGCTACTTCCAGGCTTTTCCGCGCGAGAAGATCCGCGTCTGGCTGTACGAAGACCTGCGAGCAGATGCGGCCGGCCTGATGCGCAAAATCTTCCGCTTTCTCGCCGTAGATGAGACCTTCACGCCGGATGTATCGATCCGCTACAATGCAGCGCAATGGCCGCGGCTACCCATTCCGCCAACGGCCACGAAGCGACTGAGGCGCCTCGTAGGGCCGTTCATGAGGCTTCTTTCCAAAGATCTTCACCGGAGCGCGTCGAAACACTACCGCACACTCTCCTATACCCAGGCGCCAGAACTGGATCCGGCACTACGCAGCGAACTCACGGCGCTCTACCGCGATGACATTCTTCGCACGCAGGACCTGATCGGCCGCGACCTGGGCCATTGGCTGGAGCAAGCATGACTTCATTGAGCACGACCGTCATCATTCCCGTCCACAACGGCGAACGCTACCTGGCGGCAGCCATCCGCAGCGTGCTGGCGCAGACCCATCCCCCGGCCGAAATCCTGGTCGTGGACGACGGCTCGACCGACCGCAGCGCGGCCTTCGCCCATTCCTTTGGCCCGCCCGTATCCGTGTTAACCCAGGCCAACCTCGGCCCCGCGGCAGCGCGCAACCTGGGTGTCGCCCACGCCACCGGCGACCTGCTGGCTTTCCTCGATGCCGACGATCTATGGCTCCTGTACAAGCTGGCCCGTCAGGTGCAGGTGCTAAAGCGCGATCCTGCGTGTGAAGCGGTCTTGGGCAGCATGGAGAACTTCGTCAGCCCGGAGTTGGCGGAGACCGATCGCCAGGCGATGGCCCCTTCGGCCGACGTCAGCGGTGCGCATCATGTCGGTACGCTGTTGATCCGACGCGCCGCCTTCCAGCGCATCGGCGCCTTCGACGAACGCTGGCGCCATGGAGAATTCATCGCATGGTGGGCACGGGCCGACCGGGCTGGGCTGACCCATGTCGTCCTGCCCGAGCTGGTCTTGCGCCGGCGTCTGCATATGGACAACTTGACTCGACGCGAACAGGAGGGCCGGCGGTCATACCCGACGCTGTTGCGGGAGCACATTCGGAGCGTGCGGGAGGGAACCGCCAAACGCCATGGCTGATTTCCCCAGATCCCAGCAAGTCAGTGCCATCGTGGTCGTTCGCAACGGCGAGCGTTTCCTGCGCGATGCCTTGCAGAGCATCGCCGCCCAGACCCGCCCGCCGGATGAAATCCTGGTGATCGACGGCCAGTCCAGCGACAGCACGGCGCAGATCGCGCAGTCGTTTCCCGGCGTGCGCTACCTGCTTCAGCCCGACCTGGGCATTGCCAACGCCCGCAACCTGGCCATTGCGCATGCGATGGGTGATTTCCTGGCCTTTCTCGATGCCGACGACCGTTGGACACCAGACAAAGTGGCCGTACAACTCGAGCTTATGCTGGCCAATCCACACTTGATGTACACGACGACCTTTCTGCGCCTCTTTTACGAGCCAGGGACGGTAGAACGCCCCGGGTTCCAGGCGGAGGGGTTTGGCCCAGGGATCGAAGGGCGCTTTCCGGGCACCATGCTAACCCGGCGCGAGGTGTTTCAGCGCGTCGGGCCCTTCGATCCGGCCTTTGCACTGGCGTTCGAGATCGACTGGTTTGCGCGTGCCCAGGATGCCGGCGAGCACTCCGCCGTCATCGAGCGCGTGCTGCTCCACAAGCGCATCCATACGCAAAACAACTCGATCCAACAGGAGCGATTCCGCAGCGAGGGATTTGTCGTGCTGCGTCGCACGCTTGCACGCAAACGCGCGGCGCAGCTTGCACCCACCGAACCACTCGCCGGCCCGCTCGGCCACGATCTCTCGACTCCAGACTGACCCGTGACCATGAATCTCTCCGCCGAAGCAAAGTACGCCCTGGCAGCCGCCACCGGCAGCGGGCCGGGCGCCGTCGATGCGTTCCGGGAATGGCAGGCGCGCGTAAACCTGGACGAACTTCCCGCCGGGCACTACCCGCTGCTGCCGCTCATCTACCGCACTCTTCAACGTAGCGAAATCGAACATCCTTGGCTGCCCCGGCTTGCGGGGATATACCGTAAGGTGTGGTATGCCAACCAATTGTTGCTGCCCGCAGTGGCTGCCATGGCCGGCGCCATGGCGGCGGGCGATGTGGAGGCGCTGGTGGTCGATGGCGCGGCGTTGGCGCCGACCGTCTATCCGGATCCCGCGCTGCGACCCATTCAGCCACCAATATTGGTCGTACGCAGCGCGGACGCCGACCGCGCCATTGACATCCTGCACTCCTTTGGCTGGCGCGCTGAGCCGGACGCGCCGCATCTGCTCAGCGCCGACTATCGGGCATGGTCGCACGGCCAACGCTTTGCCGACACGGACCAGCAAAGCCTCTGGCTCGGCTGGCATGGCGCCACCGGGTACCCCTGCCCCGAGTTGGATGAGGAAATGCACCGATCGTCCACATCGATCGCGCTGGGAACAGCCACCGTGAGCGCACCCTGCCCGGCCATACAGCTCGTGCTTGCCTGTCTCAGTGCCGGCAAGACGAATCTCATCGCCTTCATGGACGCGGCCTATCTCATCGAACGCGGCGCCGTCGCGTGGCCGCATCTGGTGGAGGTCGCCAGACGATTTCGCCTGTCGCTGCCCGTCGTCGATACGCTGAGTACGCTGGGCGAACTCTTCGGCATCACCGTCCCGGAAGGGATGCTTGTGGAGCTGCGCTCGTTCCCCGTGACCGACCAGGAGCGGCACGCACAGCACCTTGCGACCATGGCTCCGGCCGAACGCAGCCTGCGCGACCGTGCAAGTTGGCTGTCCATCCGCTACCGGCGCGCCCTGGCCTGCAACGGCGCCAAGCCGGGGGTGGGCACCTTTGCCGTGTTCTTGCAGCACAGCTTTCACCTTGCCAGCCCGTGGCAGCTACCTACCGCCGTCGCGGCGCGGCTCGTGCGCTGACCGGCCTGGACGGGCGACGTTCGGCGCCGACCTCGCCGCTTTGCTGGGAGATACTTCCACCTGGGCGCGCGTCGTAGAGTGTTGGCGGCGCTCTTCGTCAAATCCCCGGGAGACACCCCGCCCGGACGCTGACTTGTCGGAGTTCCCGGCTGACGATACAATCAGGTTGCCAATCAGTCCGATTCTGAACCAGACCACAAGATGAGGAGAGCATGCTTGTGAGCCCTCACCAGAACTTTCGGGTCAACCAACCTGCCGTGATTGCCGAGGTGATCGACAATGAGGCCATCGTCGTCAACCTGGACAGCGGCGCGTACTACAGCCTGCGCGGCAGCGCCTGCACGATCTGGGAGATGCTCGCCCAGCAGATGGCCGTGCCGGCGGTCGTGCAGAGCCTGGCGCAGCACTACGCCGATTCGCCGGAGACCATCCAATCCGGCGTGGAGTCGTTGGTGGCCGACCTGCTGAACGAGCAACTGTTGGTGCCGGCCGATGGCGCGCCGGATTCGACGCATGAGCCCGCCCTGTCCACCAACGGCGAACGCCCGCCTTTCGCAACGCCGGTGCTGGAAAAGTACACCGACATGGCGGAGTTGCTGCTGCTGGACCCGATCCACGACGTGGATGCGGCAGGCTGGCCGCACCCGGCGCCGGATCGCCAGTGACCCGCACCGAATCATCCTGCTGACGGCCTCATGCCCGCAATTCTTTCTGCAGAACAAATCACAAAAAGCTACGTCATCGGCGACCGCCAAATTGCCGTGCTCGACGACGTCTCCTTTGACGTTCAGCCCGGCGAATTCGTCGTGATCATGGGCAGCAGCGGCAGCGGGAAGTCGACGCTGCTCAGCGTGCTCTCGGGGCTGGACCAGCCGAGCCGGGGGCGCATCCGCATTGACGGCGTCGACGTGACCGACTGGAGCGAGGATCGCCTGGCGCCCATCCGCAACAGCACCTTCGGCTTCGTCTTTCAGTCGTTTCACCTGGTGCCGTCGCTCAACGCGCTGGAGAACGTGGCCTTTCCCGCCGAACTGCGCGGCGACAAGGATGCGCGCACCCGCGCCCGTACGCTGCTCGAACGGGTCGGGCTGGGCGGACGCACGACCAACTTCCCGCACCAGCTCTCCGGCGGCGAGAAACAGCGCGTCGCCATCTGTCGCGCGCTCGTCAACGACCCGAAGATCATCTTTGCCGACGAGCCGACCGGCAATCTCGATTCCAAGAACGGCGCCGGCATCATCGACCTGCTCATCCAACTGCATCGCGAACGCCAGACCACGTTGGTTCTCGTCACGCACGCGCCCGAAGTGGCCGAGCACGCCGGCCGCGTCATCACGCTGGCCGACGGCAAGGTCGTAGGCGACGAGTATCGGGAAGAAAATGCAAATGGTCAACGGTCAACGGTCAATTGACAACGGAGGAGGGGCGAGGGGCGAGGGGCGATGTTCCGTTTACCATTGACCATTGACCATCAAACGTTGACCGTTGTCCGTTGTCCATCGCTCGTTGTCCCCTGCCCGTTAACCATTGACCGTTGACTATTGACCATTCCCGATTATTTTCAATGACTCTTCTTCATCCCACCTTCATCCGCCGCCAGCTTGCCACCACGCGCAGCCAGTCGCTCATCTTCGTGCTCTGCGTGGCGCTCTCCATGGTGACGCTGGTGGCGCTGCGCGGCTTTGGCGACAGCGTCGACCGCGCGCTGACGCGTGACGCCCGCGCGCTCATCGGCGCCGACGTGGTCGTGCAGTCGAACTTCGCCTTCGACCCCGCCGTCGACTCTGCGGTGGAAGCCATCGCTGCGCGCGGCGCGGCGGAGACGGCGCGCACCTGGGAGTTCTACTCGGTCGTGCGGCGCCCGGGCGAAGACGGGTCGCTGCTCTCCAATCTCAAGGTGGTAGACGCAGGCTGGCCCTTTTACGGCACGGTCGAACTGGCTTCCGGCGCCGCGCTGCGCGCTGTACTGGCGCCCGGCCGCGTCATCGTGGAGCAGGCGCTGCTCGACCGGCTGGGCGTGCAGGTGGGCGACGCGCTGCGCATCGGCGACGCCACGCTCACCATCGCCGACGTGATCACCTTCGAGCCCGACCGGCCGACGACCTTCTTTTCACTCGGGCCGCGCGTGCTCGTCGATGGCGGCGACCTGGCCGCGCTCAACCTCGTCAACCCCGGCTCGCGCGTCACCTACCGCTGGCTGCTCAAGGCGGCCGACCCTGCTGCGGTGGACGACCTGGCGGACGAAGTGCGCACCGTCGCCGACCGCGACTTCGTCCGCATCGACACCTTTCGCACGGCGCGCACCGGCGTGGAACGCTTCTTCACGAACTTCCTCTTTTTCCTGAGCCTGGTGGGCATCTTCACGCTCATGCTCGCCGGTATCGGCATCCAGAGTTCGCTGACCGCCTTTCTGCGCGAGCGCCACGGCACGATCGCCGTCGCCAAGACGCTCGGCGCCTCCAGCCGCTTCGTCACCGTCAACTTCTATATCGTCGTGCTGCTGCTCGGCGCGATCGGCGCGCTGTTGGGCATCCTGCTCGGCTTCGTGTTGCAGTGGACGCTGCCGGCGCTGCTGAGCGGCTTCCTGCCGCCGGACATCGAACTGACGATCTCCACGCGCGCCGTCGTCGAGAGCGCGCTGCTGGGGCTGGTCGTGGTGTTGCTCTTTACCTTTCTGCCGCTCTACCGGCTGGAAGGGCTGCGCCCCAGCTTCATCTTTCGCAAGGAGGAGCCGCCCATCGTCAACCGCCTGCCCTTTGCGCTGACGCTGCTGCTGATTCTCGGCCTCTTCACCGGGCTGGTCATCTGGCAACTGGGCGATGTGCGCACCGCGCTCTGGTTTGCCGGCGGCGCGCTGGTGCTGCTGCTCATTGCCGCGCTGTTGACCGAGGCGGCGCTGCAACTGCTCAAGCGCTGGGACGTGCGGTGGCTGCCCGGACGGCAGGCCTTGCGCGGGCTTTTCCGGCCGCGCAACGGCACGCGTGCCATCGTCATCACCCTTTCCACGGCGCTGGGCGTGCTCTTCTGCATCTTCGTCATCGAGCAGAACCTGCGCGCCAGCTTCGTGCAATCCTATCCGCCCGATGCGCCCAACGTCTTCTTCCTGGACATCCAGCCCGATCAGCAAGAGGCGTTCGCCGCCACGCTGGGCATGGAGGCCGACTATGTGCCCGCAGTACGCGCGGCACTCATGGCCGTCAACGGCGCAGAGCCGCGGCGCAATCCCGAAGGCGAGGATCGCGGCAATGGCGGTGAGGGCGGGCCGGAAGGCGGCGACGGTCGCCGGTCGCCGCAGTACACGCTCACCTATCGTGCCGCGCTGGCCGAGGGCGAAATGCTCGTCCGCGGCGATTCGCTCTTTGGCGATGCGGAGACCGTCAATCCCGTCTCGGTCTTGCAGGAAACCGCCGATGCACGCGGCATCGACCTCGGCGACGTGCTCAGCTTCAACATTCAGGGCGTGCCGCTGGACGCCACGGTCACCAGCATTCGCAAGCAGGATGCCGGCTCGGTACAGCCCTTCTTCGGCTTCGTCTTTGCGCCGGACGTGCTGACCGCAGCGCCGCAGACGATCTTCACCGGTGTGCGCGTGGCACCGGACGAGATCGCTGCGCTGCAAAATCGCATGGTCGCAGCCTTCCCCAACGTCACCGTCATCGATGTGACCGCCACCATCGCGCAGTTCGCCTCCGTCGTGCAGCGCATCACGCAGGTCGTGCGCTTTTTCAGCGCGTTCAGCATCCTGGCCGGGCTGCTGATCGTGATCAGTTCGGTCTATGCCACGCGGCTGGCGCGCGTGCAGGAGGCCGCCTACTACAAGGTGCTGGGCGCGACAGGCGGCTGGGTGACGGCGGTCTTTGCGCTGGAGAATGTACTGCTCGGCCTGCTCAGCGCGGCGCTGGCGCTGCTCATGGCGCAGGTGGCGGCGTGGGCGATCATGACGTGGCTCTTCGAGCTGGAGTACCGCTTCCTGCCCGACGCCAGCGTGGCCATGATTGCGATTACGATTGCAGCGGTGATGCTGGTGGGCATGGTAGCCTCGATCGGGATCCTGCGCAGCCGGCCCATCAACTTCTTGCGGCTGCAAACCGAGAACGAGTAGAGAACGGGACGACATGGGTGCGATGGTTCGCCGGCTGGAGTTCGATAATCTGCTGTCGCGGCACATGCGGGGCCGGGCCGGGCACGCCCTGGCGCTCCTGGCAATTGGCCTCGTGCTCGCCGGTTGCGGTGCAGCACCGACGCCCATGCCCACCCCGGCCCCGACGCCCACACCCGCCGGTGAGGTGCTGATCCTGGCCATCGGCGACAGCCTGACCGAAGGGCTCGGCGTCGGCGATGAGGAAACCTACCCGGCACAACTGGAGGCGGCGCTGCGTGCGGCCGGCCATGCCGTGCGCGTCGTCAACGCCGGCGTGAGCGGCGAGACGAGCAGCGGCACGCTCCAGCGCATCGACTGGCTCTTGCAGCAGCAGCCGGATGTCGTCATCCTGGCCATCGGCGGCAACGACGGCCTGCGCGGCATCGACCCGGCGCTGACCGAGCAGAACATCGCCGCGCTGGTGACGCGCATCCAGGCAAGCGGCGCCGTGGTCGTGCTGCCCGGCATGGAGATGGTGCGCAATCTGGGCAGCGAGTTCGTCAGCGACTTCCGCGCCATCTACCCGCGGGTGGCCGAGGAATCGGGCGCCCTCCTCATGCCTTTCTTTCTCGAAGGCGTGGCGGGCGACCGCACGCTCAACCAGCCCGACTTCATCCACCCCACCGGCGCCGGCTATGCCGCCGTCGTCGCGAACCTGCTGCCTTATGTCGAACAAGCCATCCAGCAGGCGCAAGCACGCTAAGCCGCAGGTACAACACGAATGACAAACGAACAACGCAATCCCATGGTGAGGCTGCTCGGCGTCGGCTTGCTGGCCGCGCTCTTTTTTAGCAGCACCTTCGTCCTCAACCGCGCCATGAGCCTGGACGGCGGCCACTGGGTGTGGTCGGCCAGCCTGCGCTATCTGTGGATGACGATCTTTCTCGTCGCCGGCCCTCTCGCCATCGGCCGCGGGCGGCTGCTGCTCGATACGCTGCGCCTCTTCCGCCGCCACTGGCTCTTCTGGCTGGTGGCCGGCACAATCGGCTTTGGCGTCTTCTATGCCGGCATCACCTTTGCGGCCTCGTATGCGCCCGGCTGGGTAGTGGCGACGACGTGGCAGACGACGGTGATTGCCTCGCCCATTGTCCTGCTGGCCTATGGCAAGCGCGTGCCGTTGCGCGGCGTCATCTTTACCCTCCTGATCTTTGCCGGCGTGGTCGTCGTCAACCTGGCACAGGTGCAACACGCTACCTGGCGTGACGTGCTGCTGGGCGGGCTGCCCGTGCTGATCTCGGCGGTTGCCTATCCCGCCGGCCTTCAGTTGCTGTGGGAAGCGCGTGCCGGCGGCCACACGCGCATCCCGCACATCGTCGACCCGGTGCTCGATGACAGCTTTGCGCGCGTGCTGCTGCTGACGCTTGGTTCGCTGCCCTTCTGGCTGGCGGTCATCGCGCTGAATCAGCCGCCGGCGCCCTCTACCGGCCAGTGGGTCAGCACGGCGTTGGTGGCGCTCCTCTCCGGCGTGGTGGCGACGAGTCTCTTCGTTTACGCCCGCCACCACGCGCACGGCGCGTACGAACTGGCCGCGGTCGACGCCACGCAGGCGGGCGAGGTCATCTTTGCGCTGCTCGGCGAGGTGCTCCTGCTGGGCGGCACGCTGCCCGGGCCTGTGGCGTTCGGCGGCGTGGCGCTGACGCTGTTGGGGCTGGTGCTCTATCTGCTGGCGCAGGGGAAGAGGTAGGGCGAGGGGCGGAAGAGAATTGTCAATGGTCAATGGTTAACGGTCGATTGTCAATGGAAGAGGGCGAAGGGCGAGCGTCTATCCGGGTCGGCGGGGGCTGAGATGGAGAAGCCGAGTTTCTTGGAGAAACTCGGCTTCTGATTTTCGAGCTCCGACCGGTGCGCGTCAGTACTAACGCCAGGGGCAGGCGGGGTTGACCATGACCATTTTCTTGGCGTGACGCTTGTCGTCGCGTTGCTGCACCATGGCGTCGGCGATGGCTTCGAGCGGGAAGGTGCCGGACAGCACAAGGTTGGGATCGAACAGCCCGCTGCGCAGGAGGTCGAGTGCTTCCTGGGCGCGCGTGCCGGGGCGGGCCATGGAGGCGCGCAGTTGCTGGCGGCGCAGGTGGAAGGTGTCGGCGTCGAAGCGGATCGTGCCGTGACGGTCGAAGGCCAGGCCGATGTAGGAGATGATGCAGCCATCGGCGCCGACCTGGGCCGCCAGCGGAATCTCCGACGGCGGCGCGACGACCAGAATCTTGTTGACACCGCGCTTGCCGAAATCCACTTTGCGCAGATCGACCTTGTCCACGTGAATCGGCTCGGCGCCGAGCGCGGCTGCGGCCTCCATGCGCGCCACCGAGTGCGACCGCCCCGCCATCCAGATGAGCGCGGCCTGGCGCCGCCGGCATTCGGGGATGGCCAGCAGCCCCAGCGGCCCCGGCCCGATGATCAGCACGCGGTCGCCCGGCCCCACCTCCGCCACGGCGGCCATGTCGATGCTGACGGCCAGCGGCTCAGCCAGGCAGGCGATGGTTGCCGGCAGGTCACCCGCAGCAAAAACCTGTTGCTGTGGCGCCACCATGTAGTCGGCGAAGCCCATATACTTGTCCCAGTAACTCTGGATGTCGGTGCACTCCATGGGAAAGCCGGCGCGGCATAGCTCGCACGCCCCGCACGGCGCGCTGGAGTCGAGCGCCACGTGGTCTCCCGGCGCAAAACGCGTCACGCCGGCACCCACCTGCGTGACGACGCCGCTGACTTCGTGCCCGAAGAGCGACCAGCGTTTCGCCGTCTTGGCGGCAATGTGCAGGTCGGTGCCGCAGATGGAGCAGGCGGCAATCTGCAACTGCACTTCGCCCGGCCCGGGGTCCGGCACAATCCGCTCGCGCAGGTCGAAGCGATAGTGGGTCTTGACGTAGGCGGCACGTGTGGCGATGGGCATGTGGATTCCTTTCAGCCTGCGTGGCGTTTGGTGGCGACAATGATGCCGGTCGACCAGTCGAGCGACGCCACGATGAGGTCGGTGCGGGCGGCCAGCGTCTGGCGCAGTGCGGCGACCTTTGCCGCGTGGCCGGGCGGCCAGTTCGGCTGCGGCAGCATGTCGTCGACGACGTAGAGCGCGCCCGGCGCCAGCAGGGCCAGCGCCGTGTCGAGCGCCGTGTACTTGCCCGGCCAGGTATCGGCGAAGATCACGTCAAAGCGCTCGCCAGTTGCGGACGCCGTGTGGAGGTAGTCGGCGCCGTCGGCGGTCACAAAGTGCACGCGCGGATCGGCGCCCAGCGCGGCGTGTGCGATTGCCTGCATGGCCGCGTCGTTGTCGATGCTGGTGAGATGCGCGGTCGCATCCATTCCGTGGAGCAGCCAGCTCGTCGCCAGGCCAGTGCCCGTGCCCAGCTCCAGCAGCCGGCCGTCCGGTATTGACGCGGCCAGCGTAGCAAGCAACGTCCCGGTGAGCCGATCCGAGGGCATGCCAAAGCCTGAGGCGGCGGTGATTTCTTCCAGGCGGGCAAGGGCCGGCGGTTCCTGGCCGGCGTGCGGGTGTGATGACTCGCTCATGGTCTACCTCCTCGCTTCAAGCGCTGCCAGCGTTGCGGCCAGGGCACTCTTCACGGCCGCGTAGGAGAAGCGCTCGCCCACGAGCCGCTGCCCAGCCTGCGCCAGCCGCAGCCACTGCACGTCGTCGGTGTGCAGGGCGACTACCGCATCGGCAAACGCGGCAGGCGTCGCGGCGATCCGCGCGTGCTCGCCATCCACGGCGCCGGTGCCCTCCGCCGCCACTGGCGTCATCACCACGGGCAGGCCGTTGCCCATGGCCTCCAGCACCTTGCCCTTGATGCCGGCGCCGAAACGCAGCGGCGCAATCGCCACGCGACTGGCGGCGTAGAGCGGCGCCAGGTCGGGCACGTGGCCGGTGATGAGCACACCGGGCGCCGCGAGCGCTTCCACCTCGGGCACCGGCAGGCCGGCAAAGCGTACCACGGCGCCGGGCACCTGCGGCTGAACGAGCGGCCAGATGTCGGCCACGAAGTGACGGGCGGCGTCGCGGTTGGGCATGTGCACGTAGTTGCCGACGAAGAGCAGGTCGGCGCGACCGTGTGCCGCCGGGAGCGCTTCGGTGACAGCGTGCACGTTGGAGATGACACCCACGCGGGCCTGCGGGCAGAGCTTTCGAGCAACTGCGCCTCCTCCTCGGTGACGACGAGCGTGCAGTCGGCGGCGGCGAGCGCAAGCTGGCTGGCCTGCACGGCGCAGCCCTGCCGGGCGAGCGCCTCGCTGCGCCGCAGTTGCGCGGCGCGGTACATGCTGACAAAGGTGAGCTCGATGGTGTCGAAGATGAGTGCAGCGTTGGGCGGCCCGGCGCACTTCTGCGACGAAATCGGCCTGCCCCGGCACCACGGCGAGCAGGATCAGATCGAGGTCAGCGCCGTGGGCGGCGAGATAGTCCAGCGCCGGCTGCGGCCCGGCCGGTGCGATGCCGTGCTGCACCAGGAGCGCCTCTGCCTCCGCGCTGCGTTCGGCGTAGGCCGGGTGAAAGGCCGCCCGGCCGACAGGTTCGTGACGGCGTAGCCCAGTCGCCCAGCATCTGCATGAGGCGCAGCACGCAGCGACGCGCCGTCCAGATCCGGCAGCGGGTGCGTGTGGGTGATGACCAGGGCGCGGCGTGACATGGTTCGAGCTCGGCACGGTGGGATGGACGGGTGCGATGGGCAGCATTCTAGTGCAGGAGGGCGAAATCGGCCAATGCGTTATTGGAAGGGCTTGGGGCGGGCGGGGAAGAGAGCGGCTAGCCGCTACACGGTGGGGTGGCTGAAGCCGCTACTACGGTTGGGCGTGGGGAGCGGCTGAAGCCGCCACTACGGTTGGGGCATGGGGAAGCGGCAGCCGCCACGGTTGGCGGGGGCGGCGAGCCGCTACTACGGTTGGGGGCGGTTTGCGTGAACGGGTGCGCCGGGCTAGACTGCGGAACGTCCGTTCATTGTTGAAAGCAGGTGCGCGCAGGGCGCGCTGGGATGTATCATGCGACCGTTTTTGAAGTGGGCGGGGGGCAAAACCCGCATTGTCGACCGCATCAAGGAAGTACTGCCGGATGGCCGGCGGCTGATCGAGCCGTTTGTCGGCTCGGGCGCGCTCTTTCTGAATGCGGAGTTTCCCCGCTATTTGCTGGCAGATGCCAACAAGGATCTGATCAACTGCTACCAGCAGCTTCAGAGTGGCGGGGGCGAGTATATCGGACGTTGCGCCGCGTACTTCACGCCGGCCAATAATGCCGCCGACGCGTACTACGCGCTCCGCGACCGCTTCAACGCCACCGTCGATCCGCTGGAGCGGGCCGCGCTCTTCGTCTACCTGAACCGGCATGGGTACAACGGGCTCTGTCGTTACAATAGTTCCGGCGGATTCAACGTACCGTTTGGACGCTATGCGAAGCCCTATTTCCCTAAAGATGAGATGGTCGCATTTTGCAGGAAAGCACCGCGCTGCACCTTTCAGGTAGCGGGCTTCCTGCAAACCATGGATGCGGCAGAGCCGGGGGATGTCGTCTATTGCGACCCGCCCTACGTGCCGCTGTCGAGCACGGCGAATTTCACCAGCTACAATGCCGACGGCTTCACGATGGAGAGCCAGCGCGCGCTGGCCGCAAAGGCCGCGGAAGTGGCCCGGCGTGGTGTCCCCGTGATTATCTCGAACCACGACACACCGTTTACGCGGACCATCTACGCGGACGCGCACGATCTCATCGGTTTCGAAGTCCAGCGTCACATTAGCTGCGACGGAGCAAACCGCGCAAAGGCCGCCGAGTTGCTGGCGGTCTTTCTGGGCTCTCCCTTGCCCCAACACAGGTCGGCAGCAGTCACTTCCCCGGCTGAGTTCTCCATGTGAGCCAATGCACGTCTTGGCTGGTGCTCAGGTCGCTCGCGTACGACTTGAGTTGCCTTGATCGGCACTTGACTTGTCCTCGTAAGCACTTGAGTTGTTAAGATCGGCACTTGACTTGTCCTCGTAAGCACTTGAGTTGTTAAGATCGGCACTTGACTTGTCCTCGTAAGCACTTGAGTTCTTAAGATTGGCACTTGACTTGTCCTCGTAAGCACTTGAGTTGTTAAGATCGGCACTCGACTTGTCCTCGTAAGCACTTGAGTTGTTAAGATCGGCACCGACTTGTCCTCGTAAGCACTTGAGTTGTTAAGATCGGCACTTGACTTGTCCTCGTAAGCACTTGAGTTGTTAAGATCGGCACTTGACTTGTCTTGATCAGCGACATTTTGGGCGAAGAACGAAGGACTGACGCGCTCAATTACCCGAATATTCGGTTTTCGGCCGCGGGTGGTGTGTGCGGGTAAGGATCAAAGGAGTCAGCCGCGATTCAGGGGTGGGTTGTGCTACGACGAGCAGCAAGTGCGGTATGAGGGCGTGGAAAGATGGCAAGTCGATGGCCGATTTCGTCTGAATGGATGGCGGAGTGCGTCACCCTACGGCGTCGTGACCTCCTCCAGCCAGGTCAGATAGATCATCGCCTCCTCAAAGGTTGTCCCGCACATCTCCTCCGTGGGACGCAGGGCGTTGCAGGCGGCGGGACGTTCGGGCCGGCCGAAGATGAGGCAGCGGTTGTCCTCGCTGAGTTGCGTGCAGCGCACGCCGGCCGGCTTGCCGTTGGGCATGCCTGGAATGGGGGTGCTGATGGAGATGGCGATGCAGCAGGCGCCGCAGCCGATGCGACATTCCATGCGCCTACCCCTTGCGCAGCGCGTCGAGCACCGCGGGGGTGAAGGGATTCTCGTTCGTATCCAGCATTTCGATCCAGCTTTCCACCTGCGGGCCGCGGTACTTGGCATAGAGCAGCGGGTAGGTGGCGTCCACCCACGCCAGGTAGGCGCGCAGGTCGGCGGCGGCCTCGGCGTGGCGCCCCAACTGGCCGAGCGTGATGGCGCGGCTGTCATAGCTGGCGCCGGAGGGATCGGCCGCCACCGCCGCGTCGCAGTAGGGCAGCGCGGTCGCCGCATCGCCGGCCGTGCCGTAGCCCCAGCAGAGCGCGTTGTCGGCCGCAGTGTAGTCGGGGCGAAGCTCGTGCACGCGCGCCAGGTCGGTCTGCCAGGTGGCGGCTTCACCCATGCGGATGGCGGCCAGCGCGCGGTGGAAGTACCCCTGGTAATTGTCGGGCTGCAACGTGATGGCCTGTGAGAAGTCGGCGATGGCCGCGGTCTGGTCGCCCTCGCCGTTGCGCTGGTAGTAGGCGATGCCGCGGTTGAGCAACGGGTCGACGCGTTGGGGCTGGCGCTCGATGACCGCGCTGAGGTCGGTGACGGCGGCGTCGAGATCGTCGCGCTCGTCCAGCGAAAGCAGCGCGCGGCCGAGATAGGCGGTGCCGCGGTTGTAGCGGGCGTTGTCCCAGTCCGGACGCAGCGCCAGCACCGCGCTGTAATGCTCGATGGCCTGGGTCAGCGCCTGCGGGGTATAGCCGCGCACCGTGGGCAGCAGCACGGCCACCAGGAATTGCAGCGACGCCTCGGTCGCCGGGTCGGTGGGCGATTGCGCCAGCGCCCGTTCGTAGACAGCCAGCGCCTTGGCCTCATCGCCGCCGTTGCGGAAGTAGTGACCCAACGCCAGCATAGCAAAGACGCGCGCATCGCGCGGCACGTCGTCGTTGATGACGAGGGCAGCCGTTCCGGCGCGTCGACAGAGTTGACCCAGTAGGTCTCATCGCTGTGAGGACGGAGACGCCGGCACGCACGCGGCCGGCATCATATTCGCCCCAGACGGCAAGCGCCGCGCGACGCTTCGAGTACGGCGTCGGCCTGCGCGGCGCCGACGATGAGTTCGGCCAGATGACGACCTGGACGTCGCTCAGCCCGGCGCGGCGCAACTCCTCTTGCAAGGCCTCCTGGATGCGGCCGGCGATGTTGAAGCGCAGGTCGAGGAGGTGTAGCCAACGAAGGGCGCAATCACGAGCAGTTGCTGGCCATCGGCGGCGACGATGGGCGTGGCGGTCGGCGCCGGCGTAGACGTCGGTGTAGATGTCGGCGCAGGCAGCGGTGTGGCGATGGCGACAGGCGTTGCCGGCGGCGTGGGATCGAGGGGAAAGAAGGTGCGCAGGGCCACGGTGCCGAGGGCAGCCACGGCGAGCATGATGGCCAGGGCGACGCCCAGCAGCAGTTCGGGCCGATCGACCAGGCGGCGGCGGCGCGGTCGAGCGCCCGTTGCAACCGGCGGGTCGGGCGCTTCATTGGCGGCGGGCGCAGCCGCGGCGGTGTCCGGTTGCGCCGGCGCCGGCTGCTCTGTCACGGCCGCAGCCGGTACGACGATGGCGCTGCCCTGCTCCGGCGAGAAGCCGGCGGCAAGCAGCAGTTCGTCGCGCTCGGCGGGGTGAGGCGCAACTTGGCCGCGATGCGCAGCACATCCTCGCGATAGCGCGGCCGCGCCGTGTGCCCTTCTTTCCAGCGAAAGATGGTCTGGCGCTGCACGCCGGTGGCCCGCGCCAGTTCGGCATCGGTGATGCCGGCGCGTTCGATATAGAGGGTCAACAGTTCGCCAAAGTTGGGCATAGGGCAGCCGGTACGCGGTTCGGATCGACAGCCCTGATTCTACCACACGCCGCGTGCTGAGAAGACAAGCAACGAATTGGCGGGCGCGCCGGATCTCGTGTGGTTACGTGCCGGGGACGGGCTGCGGGCGAGCGGGCAGAACAGCGTTCTCTGGCCCGTCCCCGGCACGTAAGTCGCGACCACCTGATTGCCGGTTGAACCAGAATTGGCTGTTCCGGCGCGTTCCCGTGTACGATAGGCGCCATGCACACACCACCTGCCTTGATCCTGGCTTCGGCCAGCCAGCGCCGCCAGCAATTCCTGCGTGACCTGGGCCTGACCTTCACCATCAGCGTGGCGGACATCGACGAGACGCCGCTGCCGGGCGAGCTGCCGGCGCCAATGACCGTGCGCCTGGCCGCGGCCAAGGCCCGTGCCGTGGCGGAGCGCCTGCCGGCGAGTGACGCGCCCCGGCTGGTCATCGCCTCGGATACGACGGTGGCGCTGGGCGACACGATCCTGGGCAAGCCGCTCGATGGCGCCGACGCCACGCGCATGTTGCAGGAACTGCGCGGCCGCGACCATGAGGTCATCAGCGCGGTGGCGCGTTGCGCCTGCCCCATTTCGGGCAGGCGACCTGCATCAACCGCACGACGGTGACCATGCGTGACTACAGCGACGACGAGATCGAGGCATACGTGGCCACGGGCGACCCCATGGACAAGGCCGGCGCACGGCATCCAGTCGCGCGACTTTGCGCCCGTCGTCGCGCTGGACGGCTGCTATGCCGGCGTCAGCGGCTGCTGGCCGACTTCTGCGACCTGCTGGCTGCGTTCGGCGTCAGACGCCGGTGGCGCCACGCCGTGCCTGCTCTTCAACACCTTTGCGTGCTGCGGCCAGCGAGCGCCACAGCGCGCACATCGACTTCGACACATCCGGGTCTAGTTCGTTGGGGCGCCCGACCTTCCGGAAGGGTCGGTGACAAATATCGCGCAGAGGGCATCTGCCTTCCGGAAGGTCGGGCGGAGATGCGGCTATTATCTGCCCCAACCGTGAGTAACCCATACATCCCGGCAGATTGACACAGCGCGGGCGCTTGTTACATCGCGGGTCGCCGGTCATGTGTCTGTACCGGCGCCAGGAGAGCTTGCTTGTCAGCAAAAACCGAACGCGATTACGGCGAGTACGAGGATGCCTTTCGGGCGATGCCTGCGAACGGCGCGCGAAACCGAAGCCGAGCGCGAGTCCTCCAACCTGGCGCACGGCGTCGTCGTGCGGGCGCGGCCACCACTTCGACGTGGAGACGACCGCCGCGACGGAGGCCGACGGCGTGGCCCGCCAGCGCATGTGCGAGGTGCGCGCCGCCTGCTCCAGGAGCGCGGGCGATACGCTGGTGGCGGTGGGCGACCGCGGTGGGTGCGGCCTGAGGGCGCCAACAAAGGGCTGATCGAGCGCATCGACGAGCGCCATAGCGTGCTGAGCCGCCAGCATCCCGGCGAGTCGCAGCCGGCGGAGGATGTGATTCTCGCCAACCCCGACCAGGCGCTGGTCGTCTTTGCGGCATAAGCCCGAGCCGCGTGCGCATGCTCGACCGCTTTCTGGTCATCGCCGAGGCGAACGAGCCGCCCGTACTCCTCTGTGTCAACAAGGTGGAACTGACGGGCGAGGACGCGGCGCGGCAATCTTCGGCGTCTACGAGCGTATCGGCTACCCGGTGCTCTATGCCAGCGCCAGGAGCACACGGGCATCGACGCGCTGCGCGAGGCGCTGACGGACCGCATTACCGTCGTCACCGGCCGAGCGGTGTAGGCAAGAGCAGCCTGCTCAATGTGATCCACCGACGTTGCACCTGCGCGAGGGCGACCTGCGCGACTTTATGGACAAGGGCAAGCACAACGACGCGGCGCAGCTCTATCATCTGCCGTTTGGCGACGAGACCTACGTTGCCGACACGCCGGGTATTCGCGAGCTGGGGCTGTACGACATCGACCCGTCCAACTTGCAGTTCTACTTCCGCGAGATGGCCGAGTTTCTGCACGACTGCCGCTATCCCGGCTGCACGCACGACCACGAGCCGGAGTGCGCGGTGCGGGCGGCGGTGGAGAGCGGGGCGATCGATGCGGAGCGGTACGAGAGTTATTTGCGGTTGTTGCATGGAGAAGAATAGACGGGGAAGAAGAAACGGCATTGGCAACGGGCAATTGTCAACGGTCAACGGTCAATTGTTAATGGTCAATTGGGCCGTGGGCCGGACGGATGAAGTGTTGATGGGTGAGTTGCTGATTGCTAATTGCTAATGGGCGGCGCGACAGGTGACCTTGTCTTGTCAAGACCTCATCCGTCATCTTGTCATCCCGTCATCTTGTCATTTTGTCATCCTGTCACACTGCCACCCCTCACTTCAAATAGACTATGACGAACTTTCTCGCAGGACTAAACGAACCACAACGCAAGGCGGTCTCCACGGTCAAGGGCCGGTGCTGGTGCTGGCCGGGCCGGGATCGGGAAGACGCGCGTGCTGACACGGCGCATCGCCTACCTCATCGACGAGGCCAACATCGCGCCGTGGAACATTCTGGCCGTGACCTTCACCAACAAGGCGGCCGGCGAGATGCGCGAGCGTGTCGGGCGCATCTTCGAGGAGAAGTTTGGCCCGCCGCCGGGTCAGCCGCCGCGCTTGCACGGCCTCACCATCGGCACCTTTCACAGCCTCTGCGCGCATCCTGCGCGTGGAGACGGCGGCGATCGGCTACGAGCCGAACTGGACGATCTATGACAGCGGTGACCAGGTGGCGCTGGTGCGCCATTATGCGCGAGCTGAACCTGGACGAGAAGCGCTTCTCGCCCAAGGCCATCCACGCCCACATCAGCAACCGCAAGAACGACCTGGTGACGCCCGACACCTACCAGGCCGCCTCCTACTTCGAGGAGATCGCCGGCCGCGTCTATCGCAGCTACCAGCAGGCGCTCCAGGCCAATAATGCCATGGATTTCGACGACCTGCTCATGCGCACGGTGCTGCTGCTGCGCGACAACATCGAGGTGCGCGTCAAGTACCAGCGCAAGTGGCCCTACCTGCTCGTCGACGAGTTCCAGGACACGAACACGGCGCAGTACGAGATGTTGCGGCTGCTGGCGACCGAGCCGACGAACAACCGCAATCTCTTTGTGGTCGGCGACGAGGATCAGTCGATCTACCGCTTCCGCGGCGCTGATTATCGCAACGTGCAACTCTTCCGCCGCGACTATCCTGACCACGTGCTGATCCTGTTGGAGCAGAACTATCGCAGCACGCAGACGATCCTCGACGTGGCCAACTCGCTCATTTCGCAGAATCGCAACCGCACGCCCAAGCGGCTGCACACCGACAACGGCCAGGGCGTGCCGGTCATGGTCTATGAGGCATACAACGAGGTCGAGGAGGCTGCGTTCGTGGCCGACGAGATCGAGAAGATGATCGCCACGCGCGCCTTCCAGCCGGGCGACTTTGCCGTGACCTATCGCACCAACGCGCAGAGCCGCGCGCTGGAAGAAGCGTTCGTCATGCGCGCCATCCGCTACAAACTCGTCGGCGCTACGCGCTTCTACGAGCGCAAGGAAGTCAAGGATGCGCTGGCCTATCTGCGCCTCATCCACAACCCTGCGGACAGCGTGGCGCTGGAGCGTATCATCAACGAGCCAACGCGCGGCATCGGCCCCAAGACCATCGACGCGCTGCGCACGTGGGCGACCGAGATCGACGAACACGCCGTGACCGCCCTGTCCGTATTGCACCACGGGCCGGAGCGCACCGCGCAGCAGCTTGGCCGCCGCCTCTCCGCCGCCGCGCACAAGGCGCCGCCGCTGGGCACGCGCGCCCAGAACGCGCTGGTCGACTTTGCCGCGCTGCTCGACGAGTGGCTGGAGATGGAGCGTCGCGGCCATTACGACAGCGTCGCCGACCTGCTCGATAGCGTGCTCGCCAAGTCCGGCTACGTGCATATGCTGCGAGATGGGACCGACGAGGGCGAGGATCGCTTCGCCAACCTGCAAGAGTTGCGCAGCGTCGCTGCCCAGTACACGCAGGGCATGCCTGGCCTCCAGCCCGAGCAGACGCCGCTCAACCTCTTCCTGGAAGAGGTGAGCCTGGTCAGCGACACCGACCAGATCGACGACAACGCCGGCGCGGTCACGCTGCTGACGCTACACACGGCCAAGGGGCTGGAGTATCCCGTCGTCTTCATCGTGGGGCTGGAGGAGGGCATCCTGCCGCACAGCCGCAGCCTGGAGAGTGGCGACCCCGAGGACATGGACGAGGAACGGCGGCTGGCCTACGTCGGCATCACGCGCGCCAAGAAGCGTCTCTATCTCATTCACTGCTTCCGGCGCAGCCTGTGGGGCGACAGCAACATGCAGTCGCCCAGCCGCTTCTTCGACGACATCCCGACGGAGTTGCTCTCGGGCATGGTGGACCGCCGCGGCCGGCGCGAGGCGAGCTACCAGCGCATGACCGCGTGGGAGAGCGACGATAGTGGCAGCAACCGCGGCTCATCAGGCGGCAGCCGCAGCCAGACGGGCGGCTACTGGACCGGTCGCTCCAAGTCGGCGCCGCAACAGTGGGGACAGGGCAGCAGTTCGTCCGGCCAGCAACGGCCAGATTCGGGGTCGCCGAACTACTGGTCACCGGGCGGGCAGCAGAAGGCGCAGCCGGCGCGCAAGCCTGCCACAGCAGCGCCGGGCGGGCAGACGACCTTCAAGCGCCGCGACAGCGTGCAGCACGCCACCTTCGGCATCGGCACCGTCATCGAGAGCGAACGCACGCGCGACGGCGACGAACAGGTAACCATCGCCTTCCCCGGCGTGGGCATCAAGAAGCTGATGGTGTCGCTGGCGAATCTCAAGAAGTTATAGGCACGCAGCATGAGCCAGCACAGCTACACGTCGCCACCTTGGCCGCGCAACCTCAAAACGATTGCAGCGGTGGCTTTCCTGGTGCTGGCCGCGCTCGTCTTCTGGCGCTTCTTCGAGTTCGTCCAGCTCTTTGTGCTGGCAGCGCTGGCCGCCTTCATCCTCCATCCCATCCTGGCCCTCTTTCACCGGCGGCTGCGCGTGCCGCGCGGTGTGGCCGTCTTCATCACCTACCTGCTCTTCATACTCATCGCCAGCGCGCTGGCGCTCGTCGTCGGCACACTGGTGCGCGACCAGATCGCCGGCCTGATCGACAACATCCTCGAGACCGTGCGTGGTGTGAGCCAGTTCAGCCAGGAGGCGATCTCGAATCTTTCCACCGCTACCGTGCAGATCGGCCGCTTCTACTTGCAGGTGCCGACGGATCAGCTCAACGCCATGCTGAGCCAGTTCTCCGCCTCGCTGGTCGGGCAGGTGAGCGAATTTATCGGCCAGGGGGGCAGCAGTTGGGTGACGGGCGTGGCACAGACAGCCATCGCCACGGTGACGCGCGGCATCGTACTCGTGGTGCTCTCCATCTACCTGCTGATGGACGGGCCGCGCATCTTCGCCTTCTTCAAGCGCACCGCGCAGGAGACCGGCTATGGTGACGATGCTGCCATCCTCATCGACGACTTCCAGGCGATCTGGCACACCTATTTCCGCGGGCAGGTGCTTTTGGCGCTGCTCATGAGCGTCATGGTCAGCGTTGCGCTCTTCGCCCTGCGCGTCGACAACCCCGTGGCCATCGGCATCGTGGCTGGCGTGCTGGAGCTGGTGCCGGTTCTCGGCCAGTACATCACCATGGCCATCACGATTGCGCTGGTGGCCTTCCAGCCGGCGCCGCCGTTGGGCATGCAGACGTGGCTCTTCGTGCTGGTCGTGGCGGGCGTGCTCTTTGGCATCCAGCAGATCCAGAGCAACGTCATCCTGCCGCGCGTTCACGGCCGCACGCTCGCGCTGCATCCGGTGCTCATCCTGCTCGGCGTGTTGATGGGCGCGTCGCTGGTCGGCGTGCTGGGCGCCATCCTCGCCCCGCCGATCCTGGCGACGGTGAAGCTGACCGGCGTGTACATCTGGCGCAAGATGCTCGATCTGCCGCCCTTCCCGGCACAGGAAATGATCACGGCCGAACGCGAGCAGGACACGGTCGAAGGGACACACAAGTCTAATGTCTCCCTATGATCGTGCGAAGCGCCACCACCATGAAGTCTCAGAGCACTGAGCTGAGTTTCCAACTGAGGAGCATTGTCCATGAGAGAGTATATCTTCCCCGAAGGTTTTTTGTGGGGCGCGGCCACCGCCGGCCATCAGGTCGAGGGCAACAACCTCAACAGCGAAAGCTGGGTGCTCGAGCACCTGCCCGAGACAATTTACGCCGAACCGTCCGGCGATGCGTGCGACCACTATCACCGCTACCCGCAGGATATCGCCCTCTTGGCGGAACTCGGCTTCAACGCCTATCGCTTCTCCATCGAATGGGCGCGCATCGAGCCGGAAGAGGGCGAGTTCTCCTACGCCGAGCTGGAGCATTACCGCCGCATGCTGGCGGCCTGCCACGAGCACGGGATCCGGCCCGTCGTCACTTTCCACCACTTCACCTCGCCGCGCTGGCTGCTACGCGCGGGCGGCTGGCTGGACGAGAAGACGCCGGCGCGCTTTGCCCGCTTTTGCGAGCGCGCCACCCGTCACCTTGGCGACCTTGTCGGCGCCGCCTGCACCTTCAATGAACCCAATCTGGCGGTGCTCCTTTCCCGGCTGGTTCCCTTCGATCTTCAGAGCGGCCCCTGGTGGGACGCTGCGGCGCAGGCTTTTGGCGTGGCGCCCGACCAGCTCGGCCTGTTCCAGTTCGTCACCGACCCGCGCATGCGCGAGATCATCATCGACGCGCACCGGCTGGCCGTCGACGTGCTGCATGGCGGGCCGGGCGACTTCCCCGTCGGGCTGACGCTCGCCCTACTCGACATCCAGGCCGCCGAAGGTGGGGAAGAGCAGGCCGCCGAAATCCGCCGCGAACTCTCCGACAGTTATCTCGAGCAGGTGCGTGGCGATGACTTTGTCGGCGTGCAGACCTATTCGCGGATGGTCGTCGGTCCGACGGGCGTCGTCCGGCCTGGCGAGGATGTGGAGAAGAACCAGATGGGCGAGGAGTTCTATCCCGAGGCACTGGGCGGCACCATCCGCCACGCGGCAGAGGTCGCCCGCGTCCCGATCCTGGTGACCGAGAACGGGCTGGCGACGACCGACGACAGCCGGCGCGTCGAGTATTTCCAGCGCGCGCTGCGCTGCGTCGTCGATGCGCTGGAAGCGGGCATCGACATTCGCGGCTACTTTGCCTGGTCGGCCTTCGATAACTTCGAGTGGGTCAGCGGCTATCGACCCAAGTTTGGTATCATCGCCGTGGACCGCGCCACGCAGGCGCGTACGCCCAAGCCGAGCGCGCATTGGCTGGGCGAGATCGCCCGCACGAATCGTTATCAGGGTTGATTTCGGTAGATCGCGCGAGCAAACCCACTGATTTGGTGCGCTCATCTGTTCAGTATTCCGGTTGACGGGCGCGTCGGTTACACCTTGTCAAGCGCGCAGAGGATCCTCATGGACGTGCTGATCACCCAGGCGACCCTGATGCGAGAGGCGGCCTTCTTGCAGATGCTCGATGATTACGACGCGCATGATCCGGCCAATGGCCGATACTATGGCGCGGCACGCGTTGACTTTGCGGCGTATGTGCAAAGATTGCATGATGATGAACGCGGTCTCGTCGGCATCGTGCCGTGCTCGCACCGCTGGTTGGTCAACGGTGAGGGCGCGCTTGCCGGCGTCGTCCGGGTGCGGCACCGGCTCGACAGCGAGTTTCTCGCCACCGAGATAGGACACATCGGCTATGATGTGCCGCCCGCGCAGCGCAGGCGTGGTTTTGGGGTGGCTGCCTTGCAGGCGGGACTGACGCACGCGCAGGAGTTGGGCCTGGCGCACGTCGTCCTCTACGCCGATACGGACAATCCTGCATCGTGGCGTACGATCGAACGCTGCGGCGGCATCCTGGACGAAGAGCGTCATTCGCCGCACTTT
>JACKBA010000026.1 GCA_020634815.1 Caldilineaceae bacterium
GTGATCCCAATGCCAGTGGGTCAGCGCCAGAAAGCGCGGCGCAGGCAGCCCCGCCGCCGCCATGTGGTCGAACAGCAGGCGGGCGTGCGCGGGCGAATTGCCGGCATCGACGACGAGCGAGCCGCTCCTTCCCGCCACGACGCCCAGCACCGGCCGGTCAGTCGCACCGTCGGGTGAGAGCCAGTAGACATGCGGCGCCGCCTGCTTGAACTCATGGTGTGTCATGGTTAGTCACCGTCGTCGCTCTTGCCGCCCATGAGCACGACCTTGGGCGTCATGCGGGCGATGATCTCGACGAGAATCCCTTCCTGCGCGGCAATGACCATTTCGATGTCCTTGTAGGCCTGGAAGGTCTCGTCCGGCTCCAGGCCAAAGTGCAGGATGTCGCGCTCAGCCATGTGCTTCAGGAAAGCCTGCTCGTCGTGGCGGCGCTTGGCCTCCGTGCGCGAGAACCAGCGCCCGGCGCCGTGGGACGACGAGTGCAGGCTCTCAGCGTTGCCCAGCCCGCGCACCAGGTACGAGGCCGTGCCGCTCGACCCCGGGATGAGCCCGATGGTGCCCAGTTCGGCCGGCGTGGCGCCCTTGCGGTGGATGACGCCTTCGTCCTCCACCCAGGCGTAGTTGTGGCGATTCCAGACGCGGTGACGCTCGCCCAGCCCGGCTGCGGCCGCAAAGTGATCGTGGATCAAGTCGTGGTTGGCGCGGGCGTAGGCGCCCATCAACTGCATGGCCGACAGGTATTCCTGGCCCAGCTCGTGGTCGAGCGCCAACCACTCGTAACCGCTGGGAATCTTGCGGGCGATTTCGCGCGTGTAGCGGGCGGCCAGATCCACGTAGTGTGTGGCCGTCTTGTGACCGGCGCCGCGGCTGCCGCTGTGCGTCAGCAGACCGACTGCCGCGTCGCCGCTGCGGTAGGCGGCGTGGTCGCGCACAAACTCCACGACGACCAGGTCAGCGAAGTGGTTGCCGCCGCCCGACGAGCCAAGCTGCTGCGCGGCCGTGGCCTTGAGCCCGGCCATGAACTTGGTGGCCTTCCAGCGCGGGTCGTCCATGACGGCGTGCTGGCGCTGACCCGATTTGAAGCCGGCGCCCAGGCCAAACGATGTCTCGCCGCGCAGCTCTTCGGCGAACTGGCGGCGTTCGGCCATGAAGTCCGCCGGCGCCAGGTCGTAGAGCGAAAGCTGCATCATGCACGAGATGTCGTAGCCGACGAACGACGGAGAGATGGCGCCATCCAGGCTGGCCACGCCGCCGATGGGCATGGCATAGCCCAGGTGTGCGTCGGGCATGAGCGCGCCGCGCCGCGCGACGGGCAGACGCATGACCATCTCCATCTGCTCGACGGCGCTGTAGGGAATGTGGGCTCCCGCCTCGCCGAATAGTGCGAAGGGTGCGGGTTCGTCGGCCAGCACCAGCCGCGGGTCGACCGGGTAGGTGGCGTCGAGCCAGGCGTGCAGGTCGGCCGGCGATGCGGCCGGGTGTGCCTTGGCCCACTGTGCGGCGGCCTGCGCGATCTCGGGAAAGTTTGTCTGGCGCCGGTATTTGCCCAGCAGGTTGTGTGTCTTCATCGTCCTTCCTCCAGGGGATAACAAAAAGCCGCAGACCGTGCGGCCTGCGGCTTGAACCACGAACGAGGATGCGAGATCAGATCATCGCAAACCCCGGACAGGCAGCGCGGCGCACGGCAGGCGTCCCCGCATCTCGACGGATGCCGGAATCGGTGCCATGGAAGCCGTTTTCTATCCGATAGTTCACGAACATGATCTGCCTCATCATTCTTGACCGGCTGCTATCGTAGCACGCCGCGCCGGCAAAGTCAACGATTTCGCGTAAGTAACGTTGTGGCTGCCGCTCTATGGGCATGTCAGCGTGCGCGCGCACATCGACAGTTTGACGCGCGTGTCGCGACACACTACGATATCGACACAGTCTCTACCCCACCCGCCGGCACATGATGGAGCACTTGTGAAGGGGACTGCCGTCGCGTTCAACAATACGATGGGAAACGGTTTCTCAGCGCTTTGGAACTCTTGCCAGCGATTTGGTTTTCTTGGCTGGAAACCGGTTTTACTGTATTTGGGGTATTCAGATTTCGCCCCTGCAAAGATGATGAATACAACAATGATCGTAAAGATAGCCGCGCTGATAATTGCTCTCGTAGTGTTCGTTATCATTGGCATTCGCAACGTCAGCAGAGACTTTCATCCCAGGATCCGTTCTCATGCAGAACTCTTTCTTGCTGGAGCACCACTTGGATTCACTGCGATGCTGATCATAATTCCCAGACAGCCCGAGGCAACGATCTTTGCAGCATTGTGCGGGATATTGACCGGAATAGCGCTATCCTTCAGTGCTCCGCGTCAGTGGCGATACTGGAACGTGCCCAAAGTGCGAAAGAGGGAGTGAGTTTCTGTGCGGATACTTGGCGGCAGGGCCGTATAACTCGAACGGGACGCAGTGATCTCATCACAGCAGAGGTGCTCTGGATCGTGTTTGGTCTAAAACTGATAATATTCGTTATCACGCTGATAATTGGCACCATGGTTGGTGTACGCAACGGTAATCGCGACTTTCAACCACCGCTTAGGTCTCACATCGAACTGTTTCTGGCTGGCGTACCAATTGGCTTCGTAGGAATGACACTAATCCTGCCTGCCCAAACAGAGGCTGCCTATTTTGCCGTAGCGGGTGGTGTGTTTACGGGACTTGTCTACACGTACACACTGCCGCGTCACTGGCGATCCCTGCAACGTAGACTGCAGCGCAAAAGAAAAGAGCATAACCGGTCGTCATGATGGGAGAGCACTTCTGGGGTCTGACATACATCCGGCTATACTTCGCAGGTCGACGAAGACAGCCCAGCCGGAATCTCCTAGATTTCGGCGCCCCACTGGTCGAGGAGGCGTCGATGGGCGACGAAGCCAGAGAGACTCTGATGCTGCTGGCAGTTTCAGGATTTTTCGCAGTAACCTTTACCCTCTGGGGAGGGTACTGGTACTACAATGCATCCAAAGCAGACAAAATGTTGATGGATGATTGGAGTGGCAACTTGGTCAATCAAGTCCCAAGAAAAGAACGCATCCGGCAGCTTCGGCGAGGAGCTATCTATAGCTTATTAGCGGCGGCAATCGGCTGGCTGTTCTTCTTGGCGAAGTTAGTTCAGCTCCTTCAATTGACATGAACGATGAGATGAAAGAACTCCTATCCCGGCTGGTTACCGCCGGAATTGGTGCAATTGCCTTTCTGATTTGGGGCATCTATTGGTATCGCAATGCGGAGAAAGTCGACAAATGGATGATGGACGACTGGACGCGCGAGTTGGTTGAACACATTCCCAGAGCAACGCGTCTGAGGAAATTCCGCAGGGGGGTTATGCTGACTTTTGTAGCGGCGGCGATTCTATTCATCTTTTTCTTGTGTAACCTGGCTCAGCTCCTTGAGTCACTCTCTGCACCCGTTTAGGGGTAGAAAAGCCGCAGGGCATAGGCGTTGTTACATTCGTGATTGCAGGATCATTTATCGCATGATGATTCATGAATTCACTACAATCTGGGGAACGCTGTCTTAGCCACGGAGGCCAGATGTTCAATACATGGCTTGGATATCGCCCACAAGGTGGCAAGTGAACGCCACAACAACGGAAATGTTGAACCAACTCATTCCAGTTGGAATTGTTACAATCTTCTTCACAGTTTGGGGCATCTATTGGTATTGGAATGCGGAGAAAGTCGACAAATGGATGATGGACGACTGGACTCGCAAATTCGTGGAACATACTCCCATAGAAAGGCGATTGAGAAGATTCAGAAGGCACATGATTCCGGGGCTTGTTGGGATAATCGTACTTTGGGCCTTCTTCATATGGCGTCTGGCACAGTTTCTCCAAGCGCTTCAGCCCTGACAGCAGCAGAGAGGTACTCTGGTATCTTTGCGCGATCGGATGAGTTCCAAGAGAGGGTACGATCCGTCGCTGGGCCACTTCCTTGCCGCCGGACTATCCTTGACTTCGCAGAGGATCGACTGCACCATTTGCTTGCAGCGGCATCTGTTGCTGGTTGCTTGAATCGTTAGGCGACACTCGAACTCTGTCACCATGTACGATTGATGTCGCTGATGAACGGTTATTGCCAGAGCTGAAGGGGAAGGAGCCCTATGACCCTCGACGGAAGGTTCGTCGTTCTCGCACTGTTCACATTGGGACTGTGGGGACTCAACGCCGCTGCACAGCGATATGACAAGAACGCAGTTCGTGTCAAAGTGAGCTTGGCTATGGCCCTGCTTGCAGGCAGTCGGGAGCGCTGTGTAATCTGGAGAAACCTGACTATCCAGCTTGGCCTCATCTTCAACCTTGTGTGCTACGTTCTGTGGATCGCAGTTAGCGGGCAAGCGAATTTGGTGGTCACGGGAATCCTGGCACTCTTCGTGACACTACTCTTGCAGCAGCGACCACCACTGCCTTGCGGGTCATAAAGGCTGCGATCAGGACCCGCTTCCCCTGGCGCTCGACCGTTACCCGCGCCGGGTTGTGCCGGGTATAATGACGCGCGTTGACCAATCGCTTCTGATGAAATGGACGGAGACCCTATGGCGCGCATCTTGATCCTCTACTCACCCTTTGGCTCCGGGCACCTGAGCGCCTCGAAGGCGCTGGCCGCTGCCCTGCGCGCCGAGGACACCAAACATGTCGTGGTCGTCGAGGACATCTTCGAACACGTCGGCTCTACGCTGCGCAGCACCGTGTCGAGCGTCTACGAGCGGCTGAGCGAGAAGGCGCCGCTGCTCTACGAGGCCTACTACGAATCGACCGACGTCGACGAGTTCTCCCTCGCGACGACCTCCAACCTGCTGACGGATGCGCTCTACACGCCCTTCCTGCACGGCCTGCTCAAGTTCATCGAGCGCATGGACCCGGACGCCATCGTCTGCACGCAGCAGTTTCCGCTGGCCGCGGTGAGCTTTCTCAAGCAGCAGGGCCGGCTGCGCAAGCCGCTCTTCGTCGTCGTGACGGACTTCATGGTGCACGCCTCGTGGATTGCGCCGGAGGTCGATGCCTACTTCGTGGCGCACCCGCAGACGGGCTACGTGCTGGAGCGGCGCGGCGTGCCGGCCGCGCGCATCCACGCCACCGGCATCCCCGTCAAGCTCGAGGTCACCACCCCCAAGACACCGCGTGAGATGCGCGTGGCGCACGGCCTGCCCCTCGACCGACCGGTGGTCAGCGTCTTTGGCGGCGGCATCGAGCCGAAGCGCGTGCGCCTGCTGGTGAAACGCATGTTGGAGGAGGCGGAGACGCCCTCGCTGCTCGTCACCGTGGCCGGCCGCAACCAGGATCTGGCGGCGGCGCTGCGCCCGCTCAAGAGCGGCAAGCAGATGGAACTGCGCAAGGAAGGCATGATCGACTATGTCGACGACCTGGTGGTGGCGAGCGATGTCGTCATCTCCAAGGCGGGCGGCCTCATCGTCTCCGAGGTGCTGGCGCGCAACACGCCCATGCTGATCATCGACCCGATTCCCGGCCAGGAGGAGTGGAACGCCGACTTCGTGGCGGGCTCCGGCGCGGGGATTCAGCTACGCATGCCAGAGATGGTGCCGCCGGCCACGCTGGGCTTGCTTGATGCGCCGGAGCGGCTGGCGCAGATGGGCCGGCAGGCCGAGCAGATGGGGCGCCCGCACGCGTCGCGCGACATCGCGCGCACAATCCTCGATTTGATTGCCTGACGGGCGGGGGAAACTCCTCATCCGGGCGGCACACGAACCGCCCGGATGAGAACACAGGAGGGACCGGCTACCGCTTCTTGGAGGGGTTCTTCTGGGCAGGCTTGGCCGCGGGCTTCGCAGCCGGCTTGACCGCCGGATTGCCGTTGACTGCCGCCATGGCGGGCATGGCCGATACCTCGACTTCGGTCATGACCTCGTGCTTGCTCTTCCACACCGCCCAGACGAGCAGGGCAAGCAGCACCAGCGATGAAACGATGACGCCGAAGTTGATCGTCGAGAAGGTGACGACGATAGGCGCAATGATCACCGAGACCAGGTTGACCACCTTGATCATGGGGTTGAGCGCGGGGCCTGCGGTGTCCTTGAGCGGATCGCCCACGGTGTCGCCGACGACGGCGGCCTTGTGACGTTCGGAGTTCTTGCCCAGGTTCTTGTTCGGCTCGCGCGGCTCGTCCTCAATGACCTTCTTGGCGTTGTCCCACGCACCGCCGGCGTTGGCCATGTAGACGGCCAGCAACTGGCCTGAGACGATGAGGCCGGCCAGGAAGCCGCCCAGCGCCTCGGCACCGAAGAGCAAGCCCACCAGGATCGGCGGCACGATGGCCAGGATCGCCAGCGAGAGCAGTTCGTTCTGCGCGGCCGTCGTCGAGATGGTCACGCACTGGCGATAGTCGGGCGGGACCTTGCCCTCGAGCACGCCCAGGCGGAACTGGCGGCGCACCTCGTTGACCATGAGGCGGGCAGCGCGGTTCACGGCGTTGATGGCCAGGCCGGAGAACATCCACGGTAGCGCGGCGCCGAGCAACAGGCCGACAAAAACCTGCGGCATGGAGACGCGGATGCCCGTGTCCAGGAAGGTTTGCAGGAAGGGTAGCGCCTGCCCGGCCGCGCTGGCCGTGGCATTTGAGGCAACCTGCACCTTGGTGACGTCGGTCAGGAAAGAGCCAAAGAGCGACACGGCCGCAATGACCGCCGAGCCGATTGCGATGCCCTTGGTGATGGCCTTGGTCGTGTTGCCCACAGCGTCGAGGTCGGCCATGATCTGGCGCGCCTTCTTGTCCAGCCCCGCCATCTCGCCGATACCGTTGGCGTTGTCGGAAATGGGACCGAAGGAGTCCATGGAGACGTTGTTGCCGGTCAGCGTCAACATGCCGATGCCGGTCAGCGCCACGCCATAGAGAATATACGCGGTCGTCTCGGCCTGGTTGGCGCCGACGCCGTTGAAGATCAGGATCGAGGCGAAGATGGTGGCGGCGATGATGACCGTGGACCACACGGCGCTCTCGTAGCCCTGCACGATGCCGGAGAGAATGGTCGTCGCCGGCCCGCCATTGGTCGAGCGCACGATGTCCTTGACCGGCGCGCCGTGCGTTCCGGTGAAGTACTCGGTCACGCGGTCGATGAGAATGGCCAACACCACGCCGACCGTGACGGCCAGGACGGGTCGCCACCAGCCGCCCGGCACATTCTGCAAGTAGAGGAAGCCGACGCCGGCGAAGAGCACCACCGAGATGGCGGCCGACGAGAGGAAGCCACGGAAGATCGCCCCCATGGCGTCGCCCGAGCCCTCGCCCTTGGGCGCGCGCACCAGGTAGGTGCCGACGATCGAAGAGAGCACACCGATGCCGCGCACGACCAGCGGGAAGACGATCCACTCATAGCGGCCGGTGATAGCCACCAGCGCCAGGCCAAGGATCAGCGCCGAGACGATGGTCACCTCGTAGGATTCGAAGATGTCGGCAGCCATGCCGGCGCAGTCGCCCACGTTGTCGCCAACCAGGTCGGCGATGACGGCAGCGTTGCGCGGATCATCCTCTTCCAGCCCCTGCTCCACCTTGCCCACCAGGTCCGCCCCGACGTCGGCCGCCTTGGTGTAGATGCCGCCGCCCACGCGCATGAAGAGCGCCAGCAGCGTGCCGCCAAAGCCGAAGCCGAGCAGTGCATCCGGTGCAGCCGGGCCGAGGAAGATGAAGATGATGGTGCCGCCGAAGAGGCCGAGGCCATCGGTCAGCATGCCGGTGATGGTGCCGGAGCGGTAGGCGATGCGCAGCGCGTCGGAGAAGCTGGTGCGCGCCGCGGCGGCGGTGCGCACGTTGCCTTCCACGGCCATACGCATGCCGATCTGGCCGACAGTCAGCGAGAAGGTCGCGCCCATGACAAAGGCAAAGGCGCGCCACAGGCCGATGTAGAGCTTGACCTGGTCGGGTGTGGCGCCACTGTAGTGGGCCATGGCTTCGGCCGACGGCGGCACGATGTAGACGGAGAAGAAGAGCGCAATGGTGAGGACGACGATAAAGGGCAGGATCGAGCGCAACTGCCGGCTCAGGTAGGCGTTGGCGCCATCCTTGATCCAGCCCCAGATCTCCTGCATTTTGGCGGTGCCTTTGTCCTCGCGCAGAATCTGGCTGCGCAGGAGGAAGGCATAGGCGAGGCCGAGCAGCGAAATACCCAGCACTGCCCAGATCGCGATCTGTTCGTAACTGGTCAATTCAGACATGACGGGAACGATTCCTTTCGAATGACGACGAATACCGGAACAATAGAATGAAACGGAGAGTGAGTCGACGTCGAAACAGAACCCGGTCTGGGCATACGCCCGCGGCACGGACGCGCGTAATAACGACCCGCGCCGGCGTGGATCGATGTTCTGCTATGGCCGGCGCGGGTCAGCGCCAGGTCAAGTGCGGTGGATGGTCGCAGCAGGTCATGCCGTCACCGGCAAGCCGACCGCAACCGGATGCGGAACGCTGGGGGCGCAGGAGAAGCAGGGATAGGTGTGGGCTCGTGGCCGGAGAGCAGGGGAAGGCTGCGGTCTGGTGCGAGCGATGCATGTGCATATAACTCACTCCGACGATTCGACAACAGGAAAATACGGGAACGCCCGGCAGTGTTGTTTAGACACTTTGCAGGATTACGACAATTGTCGCGCCGGATGAAGTTAGATGCAAGCTGACATCATACACTGAATTAGCAGGACAACGCAGACGGAGTGCGATCAACTCGTTTGCGTAACACCGCCGCGTGAGGATTTGCTGGGCGGTGGCGGGCCGGAGGTGAGCGCCATGGTGCGTTCCCAGGAATCGCGCTCGGCGCCAAAGCCCTCGCGACGAAAACGATGGTCGTTCTTGCGAATGAACTCAGCCAGCTCGGCGTCGAGCGCCGACCACACGGCCAACTGGGCATCGATGATCGCCTGGCGCGTCCCCGGCGTGTGCGTGTGGGCGAGCAGCGTGCCGAAGTGGTGCAGGCAGAGCCCCGCCGAAGCGCGGTACTTCTCGATGATCGCGTTCGACTTCGCCAGCGACGCCAGCACCGTCTCGCTGAGATAGCGGTCGACCAGTTCGGCGTTGGTGCAGACGGGGCAGGGCTGCTGCGGGCGCAACGCAGCCAGCAGCGCGTCGTTGGGCGGCGTCTGGCGGCGGAAGAGGGCGCGCAACCGCTGGCCCAGTGACCGCCGCCCGCCCTCGGCCGGCGTCTCCGCCGTGACGCGTGCCGCCGTGCGCACCACATCCTGGTAGATGATGGCCGAGCTGAGCGCGCTGCCGTGCCGCACCAGCAGCCACGCATGGTTGCGGCAGAAGCCGCGCGCCGCGCTCACCTCGCGGCGAATGCGCGGGTCGTTGACGCTCTCCCACAGCAGCGAGTCGATGTACTTCTCCGCGGCCACCAGTTGCAGGGCGCAGAACGCACAGCCGCCGGCGGCCATGGCCTCAACAATATCATCGTAGTAGGGGACGTAGGTGGTGGGTTTGGTCATGGGAGAGTAGTCAGGATAAGCAGGGGCGGCGGGAAAGAGTAGCGATTGGACACTGGAGATTGGAGATTGGGCGATCGGCCACGCCAATCTCCCAATCTCTAACCTCCAATCTCTTGTCGTTAGACCTCAATCACCAGCGGCAGCACCATGGGCCGGCGCCCGATCTCGCGGGCGGCAAAGGTGCCCAGGGCGTCCTTGATCTTGTTCTCCAGCACGGAGGACGGCACCTTCTTCTTGATCACCTTGTTGACGGCGTCCTGCGCGCGGCGGATGAGATCCTCCTGCTCGCGCATGTAGACGAAGCCGCGGCTGATGATCTCCGGGCCGTAGATGACCTCGCCGTCAAACTCGTCGACGGCGACGATGCAGACGATGAAGCCTTCCTGGCTCAACTGGCGCCGGTCGCGCAGCACCACATTGCCGATATCGCCCACGCCCAGCCCGTCGACATAGACATGGCCGGCCTCCACCCCGTCGCCCGGCCGCGCCGTAATCTGCTCCGTGCCGTCGAAGTGGCCGAACTCGACCGTTTCGCCATCCTCCAGGATGAAGACGTTCTCCTTGGGCAGGCCGAAGCGCTGCGCCAGACGGGCATGCAGCACCAGGTGGCGGTACTCGCCGTGCACGGGAATGAAGAATTGCGGGCGCACAAGGTTGAACATGCGCATGTAGTCGTCCTGGCCGCCGTGGCCGCTGACGTGGACGTTGCCCAGCTCGTGGTAGAGCACGTTGGCGCCCTGGCGGAAGAGGTTGTCGACCGTGCGGTTGAAGAGTTCCTCGTTGCCGGGAATCGGCGTGGCGCTGAGCACGACGGTGTCGCCCTCGCGCAGCACGAGCTGGCGGTGGTCGTTGAGGCTCATGCGCACCATGGCGCTCGTGGGCTCGCCCTGGCTGCCCGTGGCGACGATGACGACCTCGTGCGCGGGCAGCGATTCCATCTCACCCGCGGTGAGCAACTCGTCTTCCTTGATGTCCAGGTAGCCCAGCTTGATGGCGATGCGCACGTTGTTGACCATGGAGCGCCCGACGACGCCGACACGGCGGTCGTGGCGGCGCGCCACGTTGATGATCTGCTGGACGCGGCCCAGATTCGAGGCGAAGGTGGCAAGCAGGATGCGCCCCTCGGCCTCGGTCATCACGCCTTCGAGCATCTCCTCCACCGTCGCCTCGCTGGCGGTCGTGCCGGAGTGCTCGGCGTTGGTGCTATCGGCCAGCAGCAGCAGTACGCCCGCGTCGCCCCACTTGCGCAGCTTCTCCTCCTCCGTCGGGCGGCCATCCGCCGGCGTGGGGTCGAAGCGATAGTCGCTGGTGTGGATGACGCGGCCGGCCGGCGTCATCACCGCCACGCCGACACTGTCCGGGAAGGAGTGCGTCGTGTGGAAAAATTCGGCGGAGAAGGGCGCCAGATCCACGGAGTCGTCCGCCGTGATGGTGTGCAGGTCAGCCTCGGCCAGCAGCTTCTGCTCGCGCAGCTTGACCTCCAGCAGCCCCTGCGTCAGCGCGGTCGAGTAGACCGGCGCGCGCAGCCCCTGCTCGATGAAGTACGACAGCGCGCCGATGTGGTCCTCGTGGCCGTGCGTGAGGATCACGCCGCGCACCTGCTCCAGCCGGTCGATGACGTAGCTGCCGTCGGGGATGACGATGTCGATGCCGTGCATCTCGCTCGTCGGGAACATGAGGCCGGCGTCGATGATCAGCAGATTCTCGCCCGATTCGAGGACGAGCATATTCTTGCCGATCTCGCCCAGGCCGCCCAGGGGAATTACCCGGAGCAGTGGGGCTACAGTTTCTGATTGTTTTTTTGTCATGTCAATTTCTCTCCTTGAGAATGAATCCTGGCAATTTGTCTTGGGTTCGATTCTCAGAAGAGCATGAGCTGCGAGGAGTCATCCCCGTCGTCGCCGGCGGGCGGCGCGGACGCGGAGGGTTCCTGTGGCGGCACGTAGTCAGGGTCGCCGGGATGGGGCACGCCGGCCGGCAGCGCCTCGCCGCGCGCGGCGGCCTGGTTGGCGCGCTGCGCCCGCTCGATGAGCGGCGGCAGCTTGGCCATGTCCTTCTCGAACTCCGTCTGCCACTGGGGGTTGCGCAACGCCGCGGCCGGATGGAACATGGCCACAGCAATGCGCCCGCGGCCGATGTTGCGCACCTGGCCGTGGACCCGGGTGATGGAGCCGTCGGGAAACCAGCGCTTCATGCTGAAGCGGCCCAACGTGACGATGATGCGCGGGTTGATGATGGCTACCTGCTGCTCCAGATAATCGGCGCACGCTTCCAGCTCAGCCGGTTGCGGGTCGCGATTCTTGGGCGGCCGGCACTTGACCACATTCGTGATGTAGACATCGCTGCGTGCAATGCCCAGGCGCTCCAGCGTCTCGGTGAGATATTGACCGCTGCGCCCGACAAAGGGCCGGCCCTGCCGGTCTTCGTCGAAGCCCGGGCCTTCGCCCACAAACATCACGACGGTGTTCAGATTTCCTTCACCCGGCACGGCCTGCGTGCGCCCTTCGGCCAGCGCTGGCATGCCAGCACCGCTGCCTCCACATCACGCATCGCTTGGAGCCGCCCGGCATCAGCCGCGCCGACGTCTGGCGGTAGCACCGCCCGCATCCTCGTCCCCTTCTGACTACATGCCAGAACGGCATCCGGCGTCACTCGTCCGGACAACCGTAGCCGTTCTGTGCCTTCTTCTGAGTCGAACTATCTCAAATGAGGCGGTCTGCGCCGCCTCAAAATGATTTCAATTTCCGGGCGCCGGTCCTGCCGGCCCCCGTCAAAGACATCGCTCCGCCGCAACGCGCCCGTCTGGGGGGAAATCGCTGCCCGGCGCCGGCATCAAATCAACGCACGGCGAACGCTGTCTGTGCGCACGATGGCACACTACGCCGATTATAGCACCTGTGCAAGCGGACGCGGAATCACAGAGCGCGTGGATTGAGTACTGCCGCGATCAGTCGCCCCTCGTCACCCTGCGCGCGGCGCGCCCCAGAAGGTTGGCGGCGTGCGTCGCACTGTTCAATCCCTGGTTCCATACGGAAGGTTCGTCCGACCAGTGCGACGCACGCCTGGGCAGGCTCTGCCAATTTCCTGGACACACCTCACCCTGCGCAGCGTCTGGACAGAGTCGCGCCCCCTGTGGCACTATTCTCCTATCGACCCAGCCACCGTTCGAGGAGATCGCGCCATGCCGCCAGCCAGCCGTGCCCTTCCCCCGCCCCAGCTTCGCGTCGCCATCATCGGGTGTGGCGGGATGGCGCGCCACCATGCCGCCACCATGTTGCGCCACCAGGATGTCGTGCAAATCCCGGTCGTCTGCGAGCCGTCGGCGCAGACCTACCAGCGCTTTGGCGAGCTGTTCAGCGACGTGGGGCTGACGCCGCCGTCCAACGCGCCCGACCTGGAGACGCTGCTCAGCGACTATGCGGGCGAACTAGACGCGGTCTTTATCATCACGCCGCACGCCCTGCACCATGACCAGGCGCAACAGGCCATGGCCGCCGGGCTGGACGTGCTGCTGGAAAAGCCTATGGTGATGAACGCGCGCGAGGCGCGCAGCCTCATCGAGACGCGCGACCGCACGGGCCGGCTGCTGGTCGTGGCGTTCAACGGCAGTCTCTCGCCGCAGATTCGCCAGGCCGTGACCATGTTGCGCTCGGGCGAACTGGGCGAGATTCTCAACATTCACGGCGTGGCCTGGCAGAGCTGGAACTTCCACACGCAAGGCACGTGGCGCCAGCAGCCGGCCATCTCCGGCGGCGGCTTCCTCTTCGACACCGGCGCCCACCTGCTCAACACCGTCTCCGACCTGGCCGGCGAACCCGTGGTGGAGGTGGCGGCCTGGCTGGACAACCGCGGCGCGGCGGTCGACATCCTCGGCGCGGTGATGGCGCGGCTGGCCTCGGGCACGCTCATCACGCTCAGCGGCTGCGGCGACACCATCGAGTCGTGCGCGTCGGACGTGCGCGTCTTCTGCACGGAGGGCATTTTGCGCACGGGCGTGTGGGGCGAACGGCTGGAGGTGCAGCGCCAGGGCGACGCCGATCTGGTGCCGGTCGAAGTGGCGCCCTCGCACGGCGCGTGGGAGCAGTTCATGCATGTACGCAGCGGCGAGATCGCCAACCCCAGCCCGCCCGAGGTGGGTCTGCGCATGGCGATCTTCTGGGATATGATCCAGGCATCCGCCGCACGTGGCGGCCGGCCGGTGACGCTGGCCGAAGTGGAAGGCGCAACCGCCGGCACCCTGCGTGCGACGGCCTGACGGACCGGGTATTCAAACGAACCGTTTTTTCGATTCGCAAACCAAAACAAAAGGGAGAGCATTCGTATGGCACAATCGACGCGCGTGACGGTCTGGAATGAGTACCGTCACGAGAAGCAAAACGCAGAAATTGCCGAGATCTACCCGCAGGGCATCCACGGCGCGATTGCCGGCTATCTGCGCGGGCACGGCTGTATCGTCACCACGGCCACGCTGGACGAGCCGAGCCACGGCCTGACCGAGCACGTGCTGGACAACACGGACGTGCTGGTGTGGTGGGGGCACATGGCGCACGGCGAGGTGAGCGACGAGATCGTGGAGCAGGTGCACGCCCACGTGCTCAAGGGCATGGGGCTCATCGTGCTCCACTCCGGCCACTTCTCAAAGATCTTCAAGCGGCTCATGGGCACGACCTGCGACCTCAAATGGCGCGAGGCGGGCGAGAAGGAGCGCGTCTGGGTCGTGGCGCCGGGCCATCCCATCGCCGACGGTATCGGCGAGTACTTCGAGATTCCGCACGAGGAGATGTACGGCGAATACTTCGACATCCCGGAGCCGGAGACGGTCGTCTTTGTCAGTTGGTTCCAGGGCGGCGAGGTCTTCCGCAGCGGCTGCTGCTATCGTCGCGGCCACGGGCGTATCTTCTATTTCCGCCCCGGCCACGAGACCTACCCGACCTATCACCAGCCGGAAGTGCTGCGCGTCATCAGCAATGCGGTGCGTTGGGCACGCCCGGTGGAGCGCCCCTACTCTACCTTCGGCCAGCGCCCGCAGCCGCTGGAGAAGCTGCCCAAGCACAAGTAGCGTTCATGGTCGTGTAACGCTTGTGTAATGACTCCGCCGCCGCGGCCGTGCTAGGATCGCCCCAGCAACCGGCCATTGAGTGAGAGGAGTCAACCATGTTCAAGATCTTCGCCGGGGTCGTGCCGGCGGTCGCCCTGCTGGGCCTGGCTGCCTGTTCGACCCCGCTGCTATTGGAGCCGCAGGCCATCACCCTGCCCGGCGCCACACCTGCCGCGATCGCGCCCGCCGCCGAACCGCTCAGCCTGGCCGGCGTGCTGCCCACGCCCACGCCCGACGCGGCCTCGGGCGATTCTCCCACCGTCGCGCAGCAGGCGATCCTGGCGCAACTGCCCGCACGCGGCCCCGCGCCGGAGCTAGCCAACGACACCTGGTTCAACAGCGCGCCGCTGCGCCTGGCCGACCTGCGCGGCAAGGTGGTAATGGTGGAGTTCTGGACCTACGGCTGCATCAACTGCCAGCACGTCATCCCGGCGCTGCAAGACTGGCACGCCGCCTATGCGGACGACGGGCTGGTCATCATCGGCGTGCACACGCCCGAATTCCGCTACGAAGCGGATCCGGCCAACGTGGAGGCGGCGCTGGCACAGTACGGCGTGACGTGGCCTGTCGCCCTCGACAACGACAAGACGACCTGGCGCGCCTACGCCAACCGCTACTGGCCGGCCATGTATCTCATCGACAAGGCGGGGAATCTGCGCTATCTCAAGATCGGGGAGGGGCAGTACGAGCAGACGGAAGCGGTGATTCAGGCGTTGTTGGCGGAGGGACTATGATTCGCTTGATGGCATGATGAAGATGATGATCCGGTGGCAAGCCAGTCATCATGGTCCATCATCTCATCACCATAATCATGGTCTGGGCGGTGGAGGGACTTTGATTTTTCTGATGGCATGATGAAGATGATGCTTGGCCATGCCAAGCCGGTCAGCTTAGTCCATCATCCCATCACAAAAATCATGGTCTGGGTGGTTGCGGTAATTGAGCTCTGGGCCGTTTCATTACGCGCTTGTATTGCAGACTCCGCGCCCCGAAATTCAGCAGCAGGCCGACTTCAGTCCCTGACGCTTCCAGATAATTGATGGCCTGGGCCAGGTGTGCGTCCTCAAGTTGGATAACGGCCTTGATCTCGACCATGACCTTCTGCTCGACGAAGAAATCGACGCGCCGTTTGCCGATTAGTTGCCCCCTGTAATGGATGTCCATCTCTGACTCACGGGCGAAGCTGATCCTCTGTCGATTCATCTCTATGGCCAATGCGCGCTGATAGATCACTTCCTGGAATCCGTTGCCCAAGATGTTGTGCACTTCCATTGCGCAGCCAATGATCCTGAACGTCAGTTCACTCTCCGGATATTGAGGGTTACTCATGGGGCTTCGACCTCTTACGCTAGTTGTTTGGGAGAATGGCCGGCGCTGGACCAGCCAGAGCAACGGAACTGACTGGTAGAAGTGTATCACGCCGTCAACTTGGCCCCAAATCAACCTACGGAATCGTAATAAATCGAGTAAATGGGCACAAGATACCGCGCATACCACGACCTGCGCCGCAACTCGCTTGACCTCCTGCCCGCACAGTAAGGCTCGATGAATGTTGAGGGCGGTGGTCTGCCACCGCCCTCAACATTCGCTCGATTTATACCCTCATGATCGGGTTCACCTCAAGGTGGAAGTGCCGATATCTGTTGACGTGAGCGCCTTTCCCAAACACCATACGCATGCCGCGCCCGGCTACGCCTTGGCAGGGCTGATGTTCACCATCCACTTGACGCCGAACTGGTCGTTGACGGCGCCAAAGATGTCGCCCCACGGGGCCTGCATGAGCGGCTGGACGATGGTGCCGCCCTGCGACAGCTTCTCGAAATAGCCGCGCAACTCCGCCTCGTTGTCGCCGGAGAGGGACATGTGCATGTCCGTCCCCTGGCTATAGGGCCAACTGTTGAGCGTGTCGGCCGCCATGAAGACGATGCCGTTCTCCGCCTCCAACATCGAATGCATGATCTTGTTCGCTTCGGCCGGGTCCTGCGAGACGCCAAAGTCCTTGAAGGTGTTCATCGCCAGCTTGCCGCCAAAGACGGTCTGGTAGAACGCCATCGCCTGGCGGGCGCTGTCCCGGAAGTTGAGATACGGGTTCAGTCGAGATTGCATGGTTTCCTCCTCTGTGTGAATCGTCACGGCGCCGCGACCGCTGTCGGGTCGCGGGACGATACAGTATAGGCGAACATTCGTTCTAAGTCAAAGGGATGATACGATGAAAAAGATGAGGGAATGAGGGGGTGAGGGGGTGAGGAAATCGTCAAGGGTCAAAGGCGAAAGGCGAATTGTTGATGGGGAGATTGCTGATTGCTAATTGTTGATGATTGCCACACTCCCTCATCTTGTCACCTTGTCATCTTGTCACTTTGTCACCCCCTCACCTCTTCACCCCCTCATCTTGTCATCTTGCCACCCTGAGCGACCTCCCCTAGAATGCATGCGCCCGTTCAGGCAAGAAAGAAATGCACAGCGTGCCGGAACCGATCCTGGCGACAAAACTCTATATTCCGCCGCCGGCGCTGCGGCTGGCGCCGCGACCGCGGCTGGTCGAACGGCTGGCGGCGGGGACGCGGCGCAGGCTCACGCTGATCGCGGCGCCGGCCGGCTTTGGCAAGACGACGCTGGTCAGCAGTTGGGTGGCAGGCATCGAGGCGGGGGAGGGACCGCGCGTCGCCTGGCTGGCGCTGGAGCGCGAAGAGAGCGACCTGGCGCGTTTCTTCACCTACGTCGTGGCGGCGCTGCGCACGGTGGCGCCCGGCGCCGGCGCGGGCGTGCTGGAGATGCTCCAAAGCGGCCGGCCGAGCGCGCCCCAGGCGCTGGCAGCGGCGCTGGTCAACGATCTGGCCGCGCTGCCCGGCGAAATTGTCCTGGTGCTCGACGACCTGCACGCGGTCGAGTCGGCCGCGGTGGACGAGGCGCTCGCCTTTCTGCTCGACCATCAGCCGCCGCAATTGCACCTGGTCGTCACCACACGCAGCGACCCGCACCTGCCGCTCGCCCGCCTGCGCGCCCGCGACCAGTTGGCGGAGATCCGCGCCGCCGACCTGCGCTTCACCCTGGCCGAAGCAAGCGACTTTCTGACGCGCGCCATGAGGCTGGAACTGCCGCCGGCGAGCATCGCCGCGCTGGAGGCGCGCACGGAAGGCTGGATCGCCGGGCTGCAACTGGCAGCGCTCTCCATGGAAGGGCGGCGGGCGGAAGGCGCAGGCGGGATGGCCGCGTTCGTCGACTCCTTCACCGGCAGCCATCGCTTCGTGCTGGACTACCTGGTGGAGGAGGTGCTGAACCAGCAGCCGGCGGCCATGCAGCGTTTTCTGCTGCGCACGTCGATCCTGGAGCGGCTGTGTGGCCCGCTGTGCGATGCGGTCGTGCGCGACGCGGCCACGCCGGGCCAGGCCACGCTGGAGGCCATCGAGCGCGCCAACCTCTTCATCGTGCCGCTGGACAACGAGCGGCGCTGGTATCGCTATCACCACCTCTTTGCCGACCTTCTGCGCCAGAGTCTCGCCCAGACCGCTGATCTCGACGAGAACGAAGCGCATCGCCGTGCCAGCGCCTGGCTCGAAGCGAACGGGCTGGCGCTCGAGGCCTTTCACCATGCCGTGGCCGCCAACGACACGGCGCGGGCGGCGCAGCTCGTAGCGGGACAGGGCATGCCCCTTTATCTGCAAGGAGCGGCCGCGCCCGTGCTCGATTGGCTGGCGACGCTGCCGCGGGCGGAACTCGACGCGCAGCCCGCGCTGTGGGTGATGTGGGCCTCGGCGCTGACCATGAGCGGCGCGCAGAGCAGCACGATCGAGGAGAAGCTGGCTGCGGCGGAGGCGACGCTCTCCGGCGTTGCGGCAGGCGAGGAGCCGCGCGACCTGGCCGGGCAGATCGCCGCGATCCGCGCCATGCTGGCGGTGCCGCTCAACGACGTCGAGACGATCATCGCCCAGGCGCAGCAGGCGCGCGCGTTGCTGCGCGCCGACAACCTGCCCATGCGCACGACGACGGCGTGGAGCCTGGGCTACGCCTACCAGATTCGCGGCGAGCGCGCCGCGGCGGGGCTGGCCTATGCCGAGGCCATCGACGTGGCGCAGGCGTCGGGCAACCTCATGGTGGAACTGGGCGCCACGACCTGTCTGGGGCAGATTCGCGAGGCGGAGGGCGATCTGCACGAGGCCGAGGGCCAATATCGCCGCGTGCTGGAGATGGTGGGCGATCCGCCGTGGCCGGTGGCGTGCGAGGCGTACCTGGGCCTGGCGCGCCTCCACTACCAATGGAACGAGCTGGAGACCGCGCAGAGCTTCGGCGAACGCAGCCTGGAATTGGCGCTCGAGATGCAGAATGTGGACACGCCGGCCGCGTGCGGCATCTTCCTGGCGCGGCTGCACCTGGCGCGCGGCGACGCGCAGGCGGCGACGGCGGCGCTCGCGCAGGCGGAGGCTATCGCCCGGCGACACGGCTTCGAACACCAGATGGGCGCGCTCGTGGCGATGCGCGTCCGCATCCTCTTGCGCCAGGGGCAGATGGCGGAGGCCGCGCACCTGCTGGCCGCGGCGGGCGACGACGCGTCCAGCCGCGCGCGCGTGCTGCTGGCGCAGGGCGACGCGGCGGCAGCACTGGCGGCCATCGAGCCGTGGCGTGACGAAGCCGAGCGGCGGCAGTGGGCGGACGAACGGCTGGCTGCGCTGGTGCTCCAGGCCGTGGCGCATGAGGCGGCCGGCGCGACGGTGGAGGCTGTGCAGGTGCTGGGCGAGGCGCTGTCAGCGGGCGAGGCCGGCGGTCACGTGCGCGTCTTCGTCGACGAGGGCGAGCCCATGGTGCGCCTGCTGCGCGAGGTGGCGGCGGAGGGGCGCCACGCCTCCTACGCGCATCGCCTGCTGGCGGCGCTGGGGGCGGGTGCGGCGCGCAGCGCCAGCCCGCAGCCGCTGGTCGAACCGCTGAGCGAGCGCGAGTTGGAGGTGCTGCGCCTGCTCGCCACCGAGCTGAGCGGGCCGGAGATCGCGCGCAAGCTGCACGTCTCGCTCAACACCTTGCGCACCCACACCAAGAACATCTACAGCAAGCTGGACGCCAACAGCCGCCTCGGCGCCGTGCACCGCGCAGAGGCGCTGGGCCTGCTCTAAACGCCCACCACGAAGACGCGAAGTTCACCAAGCGGCACAAAGAAATCTAGGATGCGCCCCGTTACAGATCGCTTCGTGCCTCTTTGTGCCCTTTGAAGCTTCGTGGCGGGCGTTTTCAGGCGGCTTCCAGGCGCTCACCACCTCAGTCACAACCTTCTCACCAGCTCGCCTGCCCCGAAATCACCACATCATGTGATGACCACTCACCACATCGGCCGGTATCCTGTGAGCGACCGACAACGACGGCGATTGCACAAACGAGCGCAGCGCCCACACTTTCTACAAGGAGAAACCGACCGTGAGCTTTGAAACCACCAACTCGATCAACAAGACGGCACGCATTGCCGGTCTGCTCTACCTGCTCCTGGCAATCTTTGGCGGCGGCGCCGAATTCCTGGTGCGCCAGAGTATGGTCGTCCCGGGCGACGCAGCGGCGACGGCGGCCAACATCCTGGCGTCGGAGTGGACCTTCCGCCTGGGCTTTCTGGCCGAACTGGCGGGCCAGGTCGTCTTCATCTACCTGGTGATGGCGCTCTACAGCATCCTCAAGCCGGTCAATCGCTACCAGGCGGTGCTGATGGTCACCTTTGTGGTGATTGCGGTCACCATGACCTGCCTCAACATGCTGAACCAGTTTGCGGCGCTCTTCTTCCTGGGCGAGCCGGGCTACCTGGCCGTCTTCAACGGCGAGCAGTTGCAGGCGCTGGCGCTGCTCTTCCTCAACATGCACAAGGTCGGCTACCTCATTGCCCAGGTCTTCTTCGGTCTCTGGCTGCTGCCGCTGGGCATCCTGGTCTACAAGTCCGGCTTCTTCCCCCGGCTGCTGGGTATCCTGCTGGTCGTCGCCTGCGCCGGCTACCTGGCGGACGTGGTCATCTTTGCCCTCTTCCCCACGGTGGACCTGGTCTTGAGCGAGTTCACCTTCGTCGGCGAACTGCTGCTGCTCTTCTGGCTGCTGGTCAAGGGCGTCAACGTCGAGCGTTGGGAGACGCGTGCGCTGGAAACGGCGGCGCAGTCGGCGTAGGCGAGTGTCGACCCGTTGAAACAAACGGAGATCACCCTGACCCGGACGGCAAGATCGTCCGGGTCGTTGCATTGCAGTTGTAGTATACTCCTGCACAGAGGGAGAAGTTTATGCCGAGACTTCACTATAGCGGCGGACAATTGCCGACCCCAGATGCGTTTGCTCGAGAATTGAGCGAAGCACGCGAGGTGTACGATCCGCTGGAGGAACTGCTTGCATTGGAACGCGTGCTCTTGTTGCTGGAGCAGCAGCACGGCCTTAGCTCTGCCGAGTTCTATCAGCGGTTCCTGGCGGGGCAAGGCGGCGATTCACCCGAGGTGATCGCTTGGGTAGGACGGTACGAAGTCTATTTGAGCTTGAAGGCAGCGATTTCGCAGAGCCTGAGCCGCGCCGGCCTGCCAGCATAACGTTATTCAATAAGGGAGTTCGTAACGCAGCGTGCCGGCAACAATCCTGGCGACCAAACTCTATATCCCGCCACCCACGCCGACGCTGGTGCCGCGCACGCGCCTGGTCAAACGGCTGGAAGCCGGCACGCGGCGCAAGCTGACGCTCGTCTCGGCGCCGGCCGGCTTTGGCAAGACGACGCTGGTCAGCAGTTGGGTCGCGGAGACGCAGGCAGGGGGCGGGCGCCGCGTCGCCTGGCTTGCGCTCGACGCCGGGGACAACGACCCGGCGCGCTTCATCGCCTACCTGGTGGCGGCGCTACGCACCATCGCGCCGGAGGTGGGCGGGGACGTGCTGGCGCTGCTGCAAGCCGCGCAGCAGGCCGCGCCCCAGGCGATCCTGGCGGCGCTGCTCAACGACTTTGCCGCGATCCCCGACGACTTCGTCTTGGTGCTCGATGACCTTCACGTCATCGATGCCGAGCCGGTCGAGCAAGCGCTGGCATTCCTGCTCGAATACCTGCCGCCGCAAATGCACCTGGTCATCACCTCGCGCGAGGATCCGTCGCTGCCGCTGGCCCGGCTGCGCGCATCGGGCAACCTCACCGAGATCCGCGCCACGGATCTGCGCTTCACCGACGACGAGGCGGCGGCCTTTCTCAACACGGCCATGGGGCTGGCACTCACCGCGGAGGACGTTGCCGCGCTGGACGCGCGCACGGAAGGCTGGATCGCCGGGCTGCAACTCGCGGCCATCTCGCTGCAAGGCCATCCCGACGACGCGCCGGCGTTCATCGAGTCCTTCACGGGCAGCCATCGCTTCGTCATGGATTACCTGGTCGAGGAAGTGCTCAACCAGCAGCCGGAGGCGGTGCAGGCCTTTTTGCTGCGCACGTCGATCCTCGACAGGCTGTGCGGGCCGCTGTGCGATGCGGTGGTGGGCGACGCGGCCACGCCGGGTCAGGCGACGCTGGAGGCGCTGGAGCGCGCCAACCTCTTCCTCGTGCCGCTGGACAACGAGCGACGCTGGTATCGCTATCACCATCTCTTCGGCGACCTGCTGCGGCAGCGGCTGCGCGTACAGGCGGCCGCGGGCAGCGACGAAGTGGGCGTAGCGGCGCTGCACGGCCGCGCCAGCGAGTGGTACGAGGTGAACGGCTTTGCGCTCGACGCCTTCCAGCACGCCACCGCCGCCAACGACATCGAACGCGCCGACTACCTGCTGGCGGGCAAGGGGATGCCGCTACACTTCCGCGGCGCGGTGGCGCCGGTGCTCAATTGGCTGGCATCGCTGCCGCCGGCGGTGCTGGATGCGCGGCCGCGGCTGTGGGTGATGTATGGCTCGGCGCTTTCCATGGCGGGCCGGCTGGGCGAGGTCGAGGCGAAGCTGCAACGGGCCGAAGCCGCGCTGCGCGAGCAGGAGTTTGACGCCGGCGGGCGCAATCTCATCGGCCACATTGCGGCCATCCGCGGCTTCCTGGCCGCCACCCGGCACGACGCCGAGACGATTATCGCCCAGTCGCAGATTGCGCTGGAGTATCTGCATCCCGACAACCTGCCGGTGCGCACGGCGACGGCGTGGAAGCTGGGCATTGCCTATCATCTGCGCGGCGAGCGTGCCGCGGCGATCGGCGCCTACGAGGAGTCGATTGCCGCGGCCGAGCGCTCTGGCAACCTGGTCGTCAACGTGTCGGCGCGGGCGGGGCTGGGTCAGGTCCAGGAGATGAACCTGGATTTCCAGGCGGCGGAAGGGACCTATCGCGCCATCCTCGACCGGGTGGGCGGCACCTTCCAGCCGGCGGCGGGCGAGGCGCATCTCGGCCTGGCGCGCATCCGCTACGAGCGCAACGAACTGGCGGAGGCGCGGCGCCAGGCGGAGCAGAGTCTGCGCGTGGCCGAAATGATGCAGAGCGCCGACAATCCAGTCGCCTGCCGCATCTTCTTTGCGCGCCTGGCACTGGCCGAAGGCGATGCGGATGCAGCGTCCGCGCAGCTGGCCCAGGCCGACGCCGAGATGCAGCGCCACCAGGTTCTGCATCAGGCGCCATTTGTGGCCACCGTGCGCGTGCGGGCGTTGCTGGCGCAGGGCAACGTGATCGCAGCGGACGAGGTTGCCGCGCGCCACGGATTGCCGCTCTGTGTCGCACGGGTGCGGCTGGCGCAGGGGCATGCGCCGGCGGCGCTGGCGGTGCTGAAGCGGGCGATTGCCAACGCAGCGGAGCGCCAGTGGCCGGATCAACGGCTGCGCGGTCTGGCACTGCAAGCCGTGGCGCACTATGCCGGCGGTCACGGCGACGCCGCGCTCGACGTACTGGCGCAGGCGCTGGGGCTGGCCGCGCCAGCCGGCTGCGTGCGTCTCTTTGTCGACGAGGGCGCGCCCATGGCGGCGCTGCTGGCCGCGGCGGAGCGGCGCGGCGTCCTGCCGGCCTACACGCGCACACTGCTGGCGGCGTGTGCGGCCGAGCCCGGTGCAGCCACGGCGGCGGGGCAGGGCTCGTCGCAGGCGTCGCTGGTCGATCCGCTCAGCGAACGCGAACTGGAGATCCTGGCGCTCATCACGCAGGGGCTGAAGAACCAGGAGATCGCCGACCAGTTGATCGTCAGCGTGAACACGGTCCTCTATCACACCAAGAACATCTACGGCAAGCTGGGCGTCAACAAGCGTGCCCTGGCCATTGCCCGCGCCCGCGAACTCCAGCTCATCTAGAAGAACACTCGTAGTGACGACTTCAGTCGTTCAGCCTGCACAACGACTGAAGTCGTTACTACAGCACGAATCGTTTTCTGAACATCAACACCTCTTCCTACAGTTCTCCGCTACCGCGACTACAGTTTCTTGTGGGGACGTGCCTCACGCCATGCTCTATGCTTGACGCATGATGACAGAGAGCGCAACCCACCACACACGCTACGCAATCCGGGTCAAGGGCCAGCTCGACGCCGAGTGGCAGGCATGGTTTGACGACCTCGCCATCTCAGCCGACGCGGATGGCAACTCGACGTTGCATGGTGTGATCGTGGACCAGGCGGCGCTGTTTGGCATTTTGAAGCGCATCAACAAGTTGGGGCTGCAATTGATCTCGGTCAACCCGCAGCCAGATGAGTAAAGGAGAACTCACCATGAACGCATCCATCCAACAGCATGCCGGCGTCAAGTTGAGCGCCAGCCCGCGCACGGACACCTTCCAGAAGATGGGCGGCGCGGCGGCGCTGATCGAAGCGGCCACCTTTCTTGTGGGCATGGCGCTGGGCTTCACGCTGCTCGCCCCGTACGTGACCGGCGCGCTGGACACGTCGCAAACCATCGCCTTCCTGGCCGACAACCAGACGATCGTCTATGCGTGGAACCAGGTTATCTACCTCGTTTTCGGCATCTTCCTGGTGCCGCTGGCGCTGGCGCTGCACGCCCGCTTGCAGGCCGGCTCGCCGGGCATGATGCAGACGGCGACGGCCTTCGGGCTGATCTGGGCCGGCCTGGTGCTTGCCAGTGGCATGATCTTCAACGTCGGGCTGGCGTCGGTCATCGAGCTGGCGGGGAGCGACATGGCGCAGGCAACAGCGATGTGGCAGTCGGTTCACGCCGTGCACATCGGCCTGGGCGGCGGCAACGAGATCGTGGGCGGCATGTGGGTGCTGCTGATCAGTTGGGCCGCGCTGCGTGGCGGCGGGCTGCCCCGGTTGCTCAACTACTTCGGCCTGCTCGTGAGCCTGGCGGGCGTGATCACCATCGTGCCGGGGTTGAGCGACGTAGGCGCCATCTTCGGGCTGGGCAGCATTGTGTGGTTCGCCTTGGTGGGCATCGTCCTGCTGCGCAGTCGTTCCAACGCTGCGGCGTAATGCGGCGGCGAATGCGGTATGGCGGTTTGAACGACACTGCGACGAGACAAGGAGTTGGACGATGAAGAAGGTTCTGTTGTATGGCGGGCTGGCGCTGGGGGGTGTGGTCGTGCTGTTGGTGGCCGGCGCCGGCGCCCTCTATGCCAGCACTGCGGGCGACTACGCCGTGCCGGCCACCGTCGACCTCGATCCGGGACTGCCCCGGATCGAGGTCAACGGTAACCTGCTCCATGGCGAGCGCTTCGGCGATCCCGACAATCCGACCGTGCTCGTCCTGCATGGCGGGCCGGGCGGCGACTATCGCTCGCTGCTTGGGTTGCAGGAGCTGGCCGACCACTATCACGTCGTCTTCTACGACCAGCGCGGCGCGGGGTTGTCGCAGCGGCTGCCGGCGGAGGAAATCACCTACCAGGCGCTGTTGGAGGACCTGGACGCGCTCGTCGAGCGGTTCGGAGACGGCCGCCCGGTGCACCTCGTCGGCCATTCCTGGGGTGCGATGCTGGCCTCCGCCTATCTGGGCATTGCGCCGGAGAAGGTGGGCAAGGTCGTGCTGGCGGAACCGGGCTATCTGGACGCAGCGGGATACGACGCGTGGCAGCAGGTCTATGCGTCGCTCATGTCGGGACCGGGCTATGCGTGGACTGCGCTGCGGGCCGGCTTCAAAGCCCAGCACGTGCGCGGCCCGGATACCTATGCGGCTGAGGATTATCTGGTCGGCGAAGTCATTCTGGATTACTTCACCAACCACCCGGACAATCCGTACCACTGCCCAGGCGAATTGTATGATGCCCCCAAGTGGCGCTGGGGGACGACAGCGGCCAACGCGGTGCAGGCGAGTCTGACGGCCGCTGACCTGGACGGCATGAGCGCGCACGCCGGCGAGGATGCCGGGCCGGTGCTCTTCCTGGCCGGTGCGTGCAACACGTGGATCGGTGCGGATCTGCAACGCAGCCATGCCGCGCGATTTGCGGACGCCGCGGTGCAGGTGATCCCAGATGCCGGGCACGACATGTTTTGGGACAACCCGACGGAAAGCATCGCCGCCGTGCGTGCATTCCTGAACGACTGACGATATCGATTCAATCCTTTGTGGAGACCATCAGTGAAAGCCATTACGTACACTCAATACGGGACGCCGGATGTCCTCAAACTCGTCGAGACTGACAAGCCGATTCCCAAAGACGGCGAGGTACTGGTCAAGATCCACGCCGCGTCGGTCAACGCGCTGGACTGGCATCTGCTGACCGCCGACATCTTTCTCGTGCGCTTTGGCGAAGGTCTCTTCAAGCCCAAGCGCAGCCGGCTCGGCGCCGACATGGCCGGAGTGGTCGAAGCCGTGGGCAGCGGCATCACGCAGTTCAAGCCGGGCGATGCCGTCTACGGCGATATCGAACCGTACGGCAGCGGCGCCTTTGCCGAGTATGCGGCGGTGCCGGCCAAGGGGCTGGCGCCCATGCCGGCCACCGCCTCGTTCGAGGAAGCCGCGGCCCTGCCCGTCGCCGCGCTGACGGCCCTGCAAGGGCTGCGCGATGTGGGCAAGATCGCGGCCGGGAAGCGCGTGCTGGTCAATGGCGCGTCGGGCGGCGTGGGCACCTATGCCGTACAGATCGCCAAGGCATTCGGCGCCGAGGTCACCGCGGTATGCAGCACGCGCAACGTGGAGCAGGCATGGGCGCTCGGCGCGGATCACGTCATCGACTACACCAAAGATAATTTCACGCAGAGCGGGCAGCAGTACGACCTGATCTTGGCGGCCAACGGCTACCACTCGCTCGGCGACTACAAGCGTGCACTGGCGCCGGGCGGCATCTACGTTATGGCGGGGGGCAAAACGCGGCAGATTTTCGATGTGATACTATTGGGGTGGTGGTATTCACGCGGCGGCGACAAGAAGCTGGCCAACGTCATGGCGCACAGCAGCGTGCCGGATCTGCTCGTGATCAACGAACTGGTCGAGTCCGGCAAGGTCAAGCCGGCCATCGATCGCACCTACCCGCTCGAGCAGACCGCCGACGCGCTGCGCTATCTGGGCGAAGGGCACGCACGTGGCAAGATCGTCATCAAGGTGGTGTAACCGGCTATGGAAACTATCGACACAGTTCAACTCAGATTGACGGCGTTGTGGGTGGCGTTGATGCTCATCTATCTGCTGGGCGACGTGCTGCGCATCTTCAGCGGCGACTTCAAGGCCGGCGAGATCATGGGCAGCCAGGTCACCCAGCCGATGTGGCTGGGCATTGCGGCGCTGATGGTGATCCCCATCCTCATGATCATTCTCACGATGACGCTGGGGCAGGGGGCCAACCGCTGGCTCAACATCATCGTGGCTGTCTTTTTCTTCCTGTTCAATCTGGTCGGGCTGCCGACCTATCCGTCCTGGTACGACCGTTTTCTGCTCGTTGTAAGCCTTGGGTTCAACGTCATGACGGTCTGGTATGCGTGGAAATGGCAATAATTATGGAGGGGTAACAACATGAAAGCCATCGTTTACACTGAGTACGGGGCGCCGGATGTCCTGCACATGCAGGAAGTCGTCACACCGACGCCCAAGGAGAACGAAATCCTGGTACGCGTCCATGCGGCGCCGGTCAACTTCGGCGACCTGCTGGCGCGCGACTTCGCCAGTGTCTCGCCGGGCGAATTCAATATGCCGGCGCTGCTCTGGCTGCCTTCGCGTCTCATTTTCGGTTGGAACAAGCCCAGGAAACTAATCCTTGGCAGCGAGTTCTCCGGCGAAGTGGAAGCCATCGGCAGCGCGGTCACGCGCTGCAAGCCGGGCGATGCGGTCTACGGCTACACGGGGCAGGCCATGGGCGCCTATGCCGAATATCTGTGCATCGCCGAAGACAAGGCCATCGCGCGCAAGCCGGCTAATATGACGCACGCCGAAGCCGCGACCGTGCCCTACGGCGCGATCATGGCGCGGAACCTGCTCGCGAAGGCCAACATCCAGCCCGGGCAGAAGGTGCTGATCAACGGCGCCAGCGGCAGCATCGGCGCGGCGGCGGTGCAGTTGGCCAGGCATGCGGGCGCCGAAGTCACCGGCGTGTGCAGCACGCGCCGCCTGGAGTATGTGGAGGCATTGGGCGCCGACACGGTCATCGACTACAAGGTGGAAGAGTTCACCGCGAACGGCGAGACATATGATCTGATCTTTGACGTGCTGGGGCGCAGTTCGTTCGGAAAATGTGCGGGTTCACTCAAGCCGGGCGGCATTTACCTGCTGGCCAGTTTCAAGTCGAACGCGCTGTGGCAGATGCTGCGCACGTCGCTGGGCGGGGACAAGAAGGTCATCTGCGCCCTGGCGAGCGAACAGCCGGGCGACCTGGATTTCGTCAGGGAGTTGATCGAGGCCGGCCAGTACAAGGCCATCGTCGACAAGTGCTTTCCGCTGGATGAAGCGGCTGCCGCGCACCGCTATGTGGAAGATGGGTTGAAGCAGGGCGCCGTCGTCATCGGCGTTGCGCCCAACGGCAGGGAGTGAGCGCGTATGACCGCAGTGCAGCGCATGCAGGCCGTCGTGTGGACGGCCTACGGGCCGCCCGACGTCCTCCAACCCCAGGAGGTGGCGCGGCCCGCGCCGGGCGCGGACGAAGTGCTGATCAAGGTTCACGCGGCCACCGTGATCGCGGGCGACTGCGAGATGCGCCGCCTGCAATTTCCGCTTGCCTTGCGGATTCCCATGCGCCTCTATGTGGGGTGGCGCAAACCGCAGCGGGTCCCCATCATGGGGCAGGAGATGGCGGGTGAAGTCGTGGCCGCGGGCGAGGCTGTGGCGCGCTTCCAGGTGGGCGACCGCCTCTTCGGCGCCACGGGCATGCGCTTTGGCGCCTACGCCGAGTATCTGTGTCTCCCAGAAAAGGCCGTGCTGGCACGCATGCCGGCCGGTCTTGGCTATGGCGAAGCCGCCGGCATCCCCGTGGGCGGCATCGAGGCGCTCCATTTCTTGCGCGCAGCGGGTATCAGCCGCGGGCAGTCTGTGTTGATCAACGGGGCGGGCGGCAGCATCGGCACGCTGGCGGTGCAGATTGCCCGCACGCTCGGCGCGGAGGTCACGGCGGTGGACAGCGGCGAAAAGCTGGCCATGCTGCGCTCGCTCGGCGCCGCCCACGTAATCGACTACACGCGCGAGGATTTCACCAAAAGCGGCCGGCGCTACGATGTGATCCTCGACGTCGTGGGCAAGAGCCATTATGGTCGCGCGCTTGACTCGCTCAACGCGGGCGGGCGTTACGTGATTGCCAACCCGCAACTCTGGCACCGGCTGCGTGGCCCGCTCAGTTCCTGGCGCAGCGGCAAGCGCGTCATCTGCTGGACAAACCGCACCACGAGTGAAGAGCAGGCGCTGCTCGACGACCTGGCCGCCATGGTCGAGGCCGGCACGCTGCGGCCTGTCATCGACCGGCGCTATCCACTGGCGCAGACCGCCGACGCACACCGCTATGTCGACAGCGGACGCAAGCAGGGGAACGTCATCATCGACGTGGCGGATGCAAGCGGTGCAAGCGGTGCAAGCAGCGACCAGGAGCAAATCGCGCCATCACCGGAGAGCAACTCATGAGCAAGCGGTTTGTGACATTGCGCGACATGCATGACGAAGGGGGGCACCGCTCCCTGGCAGCGTCGCTTGCTGCGGACGGCACGCTGACGATCACGGGCCAAGATTTGGGCGACGGTGTCGAGCAACTCTTCGGGCCCGGCAATCGTGAGTACGAGTGGGTGTGGACCATCCGGGCGCAGCATGTCCCTCAACTGGCGGCCGCGCTGGGCGCCGGCGACGATCTCCTGGCGGCGCTCGCCGCGCGCTTCAGCGACGAGCGGGCCGCCGGCCTGCAACCATTTCTCGACGAGCAGGCGATCCCCTACGACCACTGGTCGCGCGTCGGCGACTGAAGCCCTGCAAAGGCGCGCCCGCGCCACCCTCCCCACATACGTACGCTCCAGACGGATTCCTCAAAACGCACAGCAGATTGCAAGCCGGGCCGGCAAAATTACGCTTGCCACGACGCCGCGGATTCGCTAAGATAAGAGTACTTCCTCGCAAAGTATCCGACTGCTCCGCGCACCGGGGTATCTGAAAAGGAGTCAGCATGCGCACCGTGGGTTTCCGCCAGATCAAGAGTCTATTCGTACTCAGCACACTTTGTGTCGCGCTGTTGCTGCCGTTGACGGCATCGGCCGCCGCGCCCTCGCCGTTCGAGCAGCGCGCCGGCAGCAGCGACACGCCCGTCCCCATCGATAACCTTGAGGATGTCCAACAAGCCGTGGTGCGCATCGAAGCCGTTGGCGTCTTCAAGGATCCAGCCGAAGGAATGTTGATGGAGGCCGGCTCGGGCAGCGGCTTTGTCATCGACGAAGAGGGCCGCGTCGTAACCAACAACCATGTCGTCACCGGCGCCGGCTTTTACCGGGTCTACCTGGAAGGGAAGGAGGACCCCGTCAACGCGCGCGTGCTCGGCGTCTCCGAGTGCGCGGACCTGGCCGTCATCGACTTGCAGGGCGACGGCTATCCCTTCCTGGCATGGTACGAGGAACCGATCAAGGTGGGCCTCGACGTCTACGCGGCGGGTTTCCCCTTGGGCGACCCCGAGTACACGCTGACGCGCGGCATCGTCGCCAAGGCGCGCGCCGACGGCGAGACGGACTGGGCGTCGGTGGACGGCGTCATTCAGCATGACGCGGACATCAACCCCGGCAACTCGGGCGGCCCACTCGTGACCGCCGATGGCCAGGTGGTCGGCGTCAACTATGCCGGCGATCGCAACGTCAACCAGTTCTTCGCCATCGGCTACGACGAGGCTGTCCGCGTGGTGGAGCAGTTGCTGGCGGGAAATGACGTCGACTCCATCGGTGTCAACGGCCGCGCCATTCTGAGCGACGACGGCCAGTTGTCGGGCATCTGGGTCTCATCGGTGGCGTCGGGTTCGCAAGCCGATGCCGTGGGCATGGAGCCTGGCGACATCATTCTGTCGCTGGAAAGCCTGCCCGTGGGCGAGGATGGCACCATGTCCACCTACTGCGAGATTCTGCGCAGCCACAGCGCCGACGACGTCATGGCCGTGGAGGTGCTGCGCCTGGATACGGACGAGGTGCTCGAAGGCCAGCTCAACGGGCGCCAGTTGGAGCAGAGCCTGTCGCTGGCCGATCAGACCGGCGGCGAGGAAGCCCCGCAGCAGGAGACCGGCACCGATGCAGAGACGCCAGCCGCCGCCGAGACCTACGAAGAGTTTGTCGAAGTGACCGACGGCCAAGGCATCTTTACCTTCAACGCGCCGGCCGAGTGGACCGATGTGGCCGATGGCGACTGGATCTACGCCGACAACAACGTGGGCTCCCGCTTTGACATTTCGCCCGACCTGGCCAACTTCTTCGACAACTGGGGCATCCCAGGCGCGATCCTGCGCTACTCCGAATCGCTACCCCAAGAGATGTCGGTCGAGGATCTGGTCGACGCCTACACGCTGGAGGAGTCGTGCACCAAGGGCGAGCGCGGATCACAGGGGCTTGGGGATTTCTCTGTTGTGTACCAGAGATGGAACGAGTGTAGTGGAACTACGACCTCAGGCGTAATGGTCGTATTGGTGCCAACGGAAAGCCAAGCATACTATGTGCTGATCGAACTGTACGGCGGCGAGCAGCGCGACTTCAATGCGTGGGACACCATTCTCGACTCGCTGGTCGTGACGCCGCCCAACGGCGCCGAGCCGGCGCCCGAACCGACGACTACCACCGACAGCCCGCTCTTCGACCTGGTGGACACGAGCGAACTTGCCTACTCTTATGTCGCATTGGAGGATGCCGCGATCTCTGCGCTCATCCCAGAGGAGTACGGCGACATCGAGTATTCGGAGTGGACGACCAGCGACGGCGAGGCGCTCGGCTACATCGTCACGGCCGCACCCAATATCGACGACTTCCGTAATACGTGGACGACGCCCGGCGTGATCGTCAAGAGCGCCATCGGGCTGACCGAGGAACTCGACGCCGACGAGATGCTGACCGACGACAGCCTGGCCGAGACCTGCACCTTCGACGACCGCTACACCTATGTTCACGAGGCTTTCGACGCCACCTACAATGTGGTCTATGACGTCTACAACGAGTGCGACGGCACCGACACCTCCTACGTGCTGCTCATGGCGCAGAGCGATCCCATCGACCAGGTGATCTTCGCCGACTATCTGGTTGTGGACGATGCCGATGTCGAGGCGTTCAACACCTTTGCCGACAGCTTCTATCTCGACCCCGACCTGGCGAGCGCGCCGCCGGCCGACACCGGCGAAGGCACGACGCCCGGCGAAACCGGCCCGGTGTACACCACGGTCACCGACGACAGCGCGACGATCAGCGTGCGCGTGCCGGAAAGCTGGAGCGACGTCGTCAGCGAGGATTGGGACCTGGGCGACGGTCCCATCGGTGTCTCGCTCAGCGTGGCGCCTGACGTGCAGGACTTCAACGATCGGTGGGACACGCCGGGCGTCTTCATCGGCGTGTCGGAAGATGTGGCCGCCGCATTCACCCCCGACGAGGTGCTCGATGTCTTCGAGTTCAGCGACGACTGCACCTACGACAGTCGCTACGACTATGAGACCGACACGCTGGAGGGCGGCTACGATATGTGGCTGGATTGTGGTAGTGTCGAGGGCAGCAATTTTGTTGTCCTGGCGGCCAATCCGGTAGGTGAGAGTTCGCCCATCATCTTGCTGTATACCTTGCTGCCGACAGAAGAGGACCGCTCGGTCTTTGGCGAACTGGTCAGCACGCTGGGTATTGCCGGCGCGGTGGAGTCGTCCCAGGCGTCGGAGCAGGAACAACTGCTGAGCAACCCGACCGCAACCGTGGCCGTGGATCGGCTGAACGTGCGCAGCGGGCCGGGCACCAACTTCAACCGTGTCGGTGCAGTGGAGCGCGGCGATGCGCTCATCGTCACCGGCCAGGTCAACAACTGCGGCTGGCTGCAAATCGTCACGCCCGACGAGCTGGAAGGCTGGGTCTCCGGCAGCAGCCAGTACGTGACGCTCGACGCGCGCTGCGCCGACATTCCCGAAGTGGAAGCGCCCAGCGCACCGGCCGGTGGCGGCACCGGGAGCAGCCAGGGCGGCAGTTCAGGCGGCGGCCAGGCGAGCAGCGGCAACGCCAGCCAGGGCTGCTATCTCTTCCAAAACGGCCTCGGCACCGAGCTGACGATTACCTTTACCAATCGCGACAGCGGCAAGGGCGAAACCTTCAAGATTGCGGGCAACGGCGAGATCGAAAAGTGCTTCGCACCCGGCCGCTACACCTATACGTTGGATGCGCCACCCCCGTGGGGTAGCACCAACGGTGAATTGACGGTCGAAGCAGGCGACACGTTCCTCTTCCCGATTAACCCTGATTGACCTTTGTTTTGAACGGTAGAACAGCCTGAGGTGGCCCTACACACGCGATGCAATTGTATATGTGCGTGTGTAGGGTCACCTTTCGCCGTCATTGCGCAATCACTCGAACACCTCGGCGGAGATGCTGTCTACATTTGGCGCGACACTGGCATCGACCAACGCATAGCCATTCGCTGTCACAGTTTCCCCTGGCTTGACTCGAATTCCATAATCATAGTCGTCGTCCAGAACAAAACCTTCAGCATCCAAGAATTCGATCTTTGCAGTCAAATTGATAGTTGACGTCCCGATGTTTTCAATTTCGAGAACCCAAGCCATCTTCCACCACACATCATTTGCCTCAACGACCTTTCCATCAACACTATGAATCTTGATGTCAGAAGGCACATCTTCGTCCCCATGTGCCGTTGGCACCGAATCGCCAATTATTGATCCTTGTACATCAGTCTCGCGGGTTAGTGTCTCCGTCAATCCAAGCGACAACGAAACTAGGTTTACTTGTTTGACCAATTCAGTATTTGTCGCGCGTAATGACTCAACATCCAGCTTGAGTAAGGCTACCGATTCTTCAAGCTTGCTCAAGCGACTTTCAACTGTCGGGGTGCGAGCAGATTGGGCGTGCGACAGCGTGTATTGAAATGCAAGCGCAGTAACCGACACGACCAAAAGCTGGAGGATCAAGACGAGGGGCTTTTTCATGTTATTGTTTCTCCATAGAACTTGGAAATTGCGAACTGACCTGACAGTGATCTACTCTCGATGGCTAACAGGATCAGTCCACGACTGTCAGGATCTGGGCTTACGTTATTGTATATTCACCCATGAATGACAACAAATCAATGAGATGAGCTTCATGGGACATCAGAATGTTGCAAGAGTACTGCGGCACAGGGACGCACTTTGGTGTAAACTCCTAACATGCAACGTATTCCGCACGCAAACCGCGTCATCACCTATACCTTCGACGCGCTGGCCGGCCTGCCGGTGCGGGCGCACGTCTCCACGCGGCACGGCGGCGTGAGCCCTGAGCCGTGGCGCAGCCTCAACTTCAGCGTGCTGCGCGGGGACACGCCCGAACGCGTGCGCGAGAACCGGCAGCGCCTCGCTGCCGCGCTGGGGCTCGATGCCGCCGCCTTTGTGCACTGCCGGCAGGTGCATGGCACCGGCATCGCCAAGGTTGACGGGTCGAACGCCGGCCAGGTCATGGATGGCAGCGACGGCCTCATCACCGACACGCCCGGCCTGCCGCTCAGCCTCGTCTTCGCCGACTGCGTGCCGCTGCTCCTCTACGATCCCATCCACCACGCGCTGGGCGTCTGCCATGCAGGATGGCGCGGCACCGTCAACGGCGCGGCAACCGCCACGCTGTGGGCCATGGAGGCCGCGTATGACACGGAGCCGGCGCAGGTGCAGGTGGGCATCGGCCCCAGCATCGGCCCGCAGAGCTACGAGGTCGGGCCGGAGGTGGCCGCCCTGGCCGCCCTGCATCTGCCCGATGCAGCGGCTGCGCTTGACTACGCGAACGGCGCCGACGCCAATCCTTTCTTCGACCTGTGGCGGGCCAACGCGCAGTTGTTCGCCGCCGCCGGTGTCCCGGCCGATCGCATCGAGATCGCCGGTATCGACACGGCACAGAACACGACGGATTTCTTCAGCCACCGCGCCGAACGCGGCCGCTGCGGCCTCTTCAGCATGGTGGCGTGGTTGGAAGACTAGACCACAGATTTGACGGATTTGGCGGATAGACACGGATTTTCTTGTTCGTTCTGATCCGCCGAATCCGCCAAATCCGCGGTCTATAACTTCTGTTTCCGCTTGACCAAGGAGGAACTGATGAACTTCGCCGCCTGTCGTTTCTGTGGTCCGTTGGTGATTGCGTTCTTCCTACTGGCGGTAGGCCAGGCCGCACTGGCCCAAGAGGCACAGCCCGCCGCGCCGGCTGCCGCGCCAAACCTGCTCGTCAACGCCGGCTTCGAGTGCGGTGAAGAAGGGTACACCGAAGCCCCGGTGCCGCCGGGCGACACCAAGCCCAATTACTTCCCCAACGGCTGGGTCGTGACCAGCCCCATGACCATCCCCATCGTCACCAGCGCGCGCATCCGCTTCGCCAACTCCTGTGACGGCGAGGCGCACGTCGAGCGGATCGAGGGCCGCGACAGCGTGCTCATCCGCGCGCTGGATCACGAGACCGATCCTGAGCCCGGCAAGCCCTTCGACGTGACACTCTTGCAGCAGGTCCCGGTCATCAGCGGCACGGATTACAGCCTCAGCGGCTGGATGCTCACGCTCTGTGGCGGCAGTTTCAGCGACCCCAACGACTGCCCCGAGGGCTACTACATGGCCAAGTTGCTGGGCATCGACCCCACCGGCGGCACGGATCCCGCCGCGCCCACGGTGGAATGGGTCGAGAACCGGCGCAATTTTGTCGAGGCGGACGGCCGCACGCGCGTCGGCTGGCAGAACCTGCGCACGGCATCGACGGCGCAGGCTGTGACGATCACCGTCTTTGCGCGCATCAACAGCCCCTTCCGCTGGCATGGCAACCACGGCTTCATCGACGCGCTGAGCATCATGCAGGCGCCCACGGCCACCATCACGGCCACGGCCGAGTTGATCAGCCCGGCGCCGGCGCCGCCAACGATCACCGTCGCCTGGCAGGGCAGCCTCGGCCCCGACATCCCGCTGATTCCCAACGGCAACCACCGCCTGCTCTACGACCTGGAGTACTGGAACAGCGAGAGCGCCACCTGGCAGCCGGTGGCAAGCGACAGGGAAGGGGACGGATCGCTCGACTTTGTCGCGCGCTGTTTCGACGTCACGTACCAGTTCCGCGTCAAGCCGCGCGCCGAACAACCCGAAGGCAACAACGGGGCGACGCCCAACCAGCGTTATCCGGGGCTGTGGGTCGAGAGCGCGCCCATCGTCGTGCCGCCCAATCTGCCCGGACCGAGCGAGCCCTTCACCGCAACAAACCAGATCTTCCTGCCCGCCATCAGCACGGTGCGCTCCTGCTGACTTTGGGCGCCCTGATCTTGCCGGGACTTTGCCGCGCACCCGAATCGTTGGTAGAATCGGGTGATGATCCAGGACAGGGTTCGAACAGCCGAGATCGCCGCCAACCTGGCGGATGTTCGTACGCGAATTGGCGCCGCCGCTGAACGGAGCGGCCGGCGGCCGGACGATGTGCTGCTCGTCGCCGTGAGTAAGACGCACCCAATCGAGGACATCGTCGCGGCCATGGCTGCGGGGCAGCGCGACTTTGGCGAGAACCGGCTGGAAGAGCTGTGGACGAAGGTCGAGCAGGCGCGCTCGCTGCACCTCGACGCCATTCGCTGGCACATGATCGGGAACATCCAAAGCCGCAAAACGCGCGACGCAGTGGGACCATTCGTACTGATTCACTCCATCGACCGTGCGAAAATTGCAGCAAGGCTCAGCCGCGACGCCGAAGCCGCCGGCAACGTAATGAAGGTGCTGGTGGAGGTCAACGTCAGCGGCGAGGCGAGCAAGCATGGCTTTACGCCCGATGAACTGCTGGCCCAGGCCGGCGAGTTGCTGGCTTTGCCCGGCATTGACGTGGCCGGGCTGATGACCATGGCGCCCTTCGAGGCAGAGCCCGAAGCGACGCGGCCGGTCTTCCGGGCGCTGCGCAGCCTGCGTGAACGGCTGGCCGACGCATATCCGGCCGGCGACTGGAACGAACTCTCCATGGGCATGACGAATGACTTCGAGGTCGCCATCGAAGAAGGCGCCACCATCGTGCGCATTGGCTCTGCCATTTTTGGCAGCAGGAACGGATAGATACCTATGCTCGAAAACATGAAAATCGCTTTCATCGGCAGCGGCGTCATGGGTGAAGCCATGATCAAGGGGCTGCTCAGCCAAGGGCTGACCACGGCGGACTGTATCTCCGCCAGCGATCCCTGGCTCGAACGGCTCGACTACATCTACACCACCTACGGCGTAGCCGTGTCGCCCGACAACAGCGCCGCGGTGCGCGATGCAGGCGTCGTGGTGCTCAGCATCAAGCCGCAGTCGCTGCTCAAGGTCGGCAAGGACCTGCACAGCAAGATCCATCCCGATGCGCTGGTGTTGAGCATCATCGCCGGCACGCGCATCAGCACGTTGCAGAACAAGCTCTACCACGACCGCATCGTGCGCGCCATGCCCAACACGCCAGGGCAACTGGGCAAGGGCATGACTGTCTGGACGGCGACGCCGCAAGTCGATGCCGGCCAGGTCAAGCAGACCGAGGCAATCCTGGGTGCGATGGGCGAGCAACTTCAGGTCGACGAGGAGAGCTTTCTCGACATGGCGACCGGGCTGAGCGGCTCCGGGCCCGGCTTCGTGCTGCTGCTCATCGAGGCCATGATCGACGCCGGCGTGCACATGGGCTTCTCCCGCCGCGACGCCGAAAAGATGGTGTTGCAGACCATCGAGGGTACGGTGGACCTCATGCGGGCAGCCGGCCGCCACTCGGCCGAACTCAAGAACCAGGTGACCAGTCCGGGCGGGACGACCGCTGCCGGGCTCTACGAACTAGAGAAGGCCAGTATCCGGGCCATCATCAACGACGCGATTTTCGCCGCGTATCGCCGCAGCCAGGAACTTGGCGCACTCAGCGAAAAGAAGGATGTTCCATGAGCGCATTCTTTGAGATTCTAGCCATGCTGCTCCAGGTGTACAGCTACGTCCTGCTGGCGCGCGCCCTGATGAGCTGGATTCCCAATCTCGACCCGTACAACCCAATCGTGCAATTTCTCTATCAGATCACCGAGCCGGTGCTGGAGCCGGTGCGCCGTCTCATCCCCCCGCTGGGCGGGATGATCGACATCTCCATCATCGTCGTCTTCTTTGCCCTGATTATCCTGCAACAGATGCTGATGACCATCGCGGCTTCCTAAACCGGCCGCGAGAAAGGATTCGCCATGAAGGTCCTCAGACTTGTCACCCTGTCGCTGATCGCGGCCCTGTTCGTTGCGGCCTGTGCACCCGTGCAGGCGCCGGTCGCCGAGCCTGCGGCAACGGACGCACCGGCAGAGGCGGCCGCGCCAATGAGCGCGGATCAACAGGCCATGGCCGACGCGACGGCGCCATGGGCGGCGGAGCAGCTTGGCGTCGCGGCAGACGATATTACTGTGGTATCAGTCGAGGCGATGGAGTGGCCCGATTCAGCGCTGGGCTGCCCGCAGCCGGACATGATCTACGCGGCCGTCATCACGCCTGGCTACCAGGTGACGATCGAGGCACAGGGCACGACGTACGCCGTCCATACAGACAGCCGGCCCGACGGCGAGAAGGTCATCTGCAACCAGTGAGGTTTCACCCTTGACGACAGTCGACCCCGGCAGCCAGCCCTTCTACATCTCGCGCCGCCGCTTCGAGGAGATCGTCGCCGAGGCGCTGGATGAGATCCCTGAGGCGCTGTGGAAGGTCATCGACAACGTGGTCGTGACCGTGGAGGAATGGCCCACACGGCGCCATATCGATCGCGTCGGGCTGGGTCCAGGCAACACACTGCTCGGGCTCTACGAAGGCGTGCCGCTGACGGTGCGCACGAGCCATTACGGGCTGGTTGCGCCCGACAAGATCACCATCTTTCGCGGGCCTATCTTGCAGGTCAGCCCAGCCGACGAAGATGCCGTGCGAGCGCAGATACGCCAGACGGTGCTGCACGAGATCGCGCACCATTTCGGCATCAGCGACGAGCGGCTGATCGAACTTGGCGCCTACTGAGTGGCCGGCCGCGTCCGCATCGCGGGCGAGTGCCTGCATCGGCCCGATTTATCTCATCTCTTGACGGCACCCGCGAACCCTTCCAGCGCAGCGAGGTCTGACGATCCATGACGACAAGCACTGCTTCACCCACGCCGACCGGCCAAAACGCCCCGCTCGCACCGCTCGATCTGCGCATCGACGAGACGCCGGCGGACGGCCACTACTACACCTTCTCGGCGCCGGACGGCAGGTTGCTGGCCGGTCTGCTCGTGCTGCTCGACAATCGCGTCGCCACCACCCGCGCCGAACTCTTCTACTACGACGACACGCTCGACCGTCCAACGCGCGATGCCGTGCTGCGCCGCGCCCGCAATATCATCGGCACCGACTACCATGGCGGCGGCGGGCTGAACACACCGCTGGCCGTCTCGTATACCGACCGGCAACTCACAATCAATGTCGACCACGTAAGCGGCGATCCCACCTACAGGGAAGAGCCGGCCTATCCGCTCTGGAAGGTTGCTTCGTGGATTCTGGCTGCCTTTGTCCTTATCGTCGTCCTGGGTCTGGCCTTCAACGCGTTGCGCAGCCGCGCACCCGAGCAAAGTGCCACAACCGCCACGCCGGTCGCCGCACAACAAGCCGAGGCAGGCGATGCTGCCAACCGCACTGCCGAGGAGGTCGCAGCCGTGCAGGTCAGTGCGCCCGAAGGCGTCGATCCGGCGAGTCTCCAGCCCAATACCAACGGGCTTCCGGCGAGTGTGAACGCCGATCCGGGGCTTGCCCCCGGCGTGGTCGCTGTCATGGGTGAGGGCTACAACTCTTTCATCCGCTCGCTACCCGGCGCCGAGGCCGGTGAAGGGGTTGGTTACCTTAAGCCCGGCGATCGCGTCACAATCATCGGCGGCCCGACATGGCTCAAGGGCGATTCGGACACCATCGTGTGGTGGTACGTGCGCGCCGAAGACGGTGTTACGGGGTGGGCGCCCGCCAACACGAGCACGCTGACCCTGCTGGAAGTTGCGCCCTGACCTAGCCTTTCGGCACGAGCACCAGGTGCGCCTGGTCTACCCACAGGCGGATCGCCTGCCCGGGTGCCATGGCCGTGGCGCGGCCGCGATTGCGAAACTCGAAGATCAAAGTGTCGTCCGGCGGTGCGTTGACCGACGACACCGCGATGCGAAAGACGCTGCCGCGAAAGGTCAATGATTGAACCACGACGGCGACCGCGGCGTACTCCGGCCCGGGCCGGTCCTCCTCCAGCAACACCGCATCAGGCGGAATCAGCAGCCGCCACTCCGCCAGCGAACCCGCGGGCACACCATCGTGCAGTGTGAAGGACCCCGCGGGCGTCACGACCTCGTGGGGTCGTCCCGCGTCATGTTCGACAGTGACGAGATTCTGAAAGCCCAGAAAACCGGCAACGAAGGTATTGGCCGGCCGCCGATAGAGCCGGGCCGGCGTGTCCTCCTGCTCGATGCGGCCGGCGCGCATGACCGCAATCCGATCGGCCAGCACAAAGGCTTCCTCCTGATCGTGGGTGACAAAGATGGCGGGGACGCGCAGGTGCTTCAAAATCGCCCGCACTTCCTGCACCAGTTCCTCGCGCAGCAGGCGGTCGAGGTTGGCCAGCGGCTCGTCGAGCATGACCAGCGCCGGCTGCGGCGCCAGCGTGCGCGCCAGCGCCACACGCTGCTGCTCACCGCCGCTCAGCCCGTCGATGGTGCGGTCGCCGTAGCCGTGCAGATTGACGAGGTCGAGCAGCGCATCGACACGCGCCGTACGCTGGGCAGACGGCATGCCGGCCATGCGCAGACCATAGCCCACATTTTCGGCCACGGTCATATGCGGAAAGAGGGCGTAGTCCTGGAACATGAGCCCGAAGCCGCGGCGCCACGTCGGCAGGTCGTCAATGGCCGCACCGTCGAAGAGCACGGTGCCGCCATCGGCATGCTCCAGCCCGGCGACAATACGCAGCAGCGTGCTCTTGCCGCAGCCGCTCGGCCCGAGCAGGCAGAGGATTTCGTCGCGTTCGACGGAGAGCGAGACGCCGCGCAGCACTTCCTTGTCCGGTGGATAGCGTTTGTATAGATCACGCACTTCGAGCACGGCGTACTCCCGGCCAGCGGCCATCGGCGATGATCGGGTAGACGGCCATCGCAACAGGATCGGCCAGGTAGACCCAGGCGTCGACGGGCGCCGCGCCATCCGGCCAGATCGGTCGGATCACGCGGCGATACTCCTCGCCCTCATAGGCGTCGAGGCGGGCGAGGATTGCGTCGAAGGCCGGCTCCGCCAGCCAATGGATCTCGCCATACACATCGCCCTCGCCGGGCACCGCGGCAGGATATGCGCCCAAGTCGTGCAGCAGCGCACCTGGCAAGCGCGCCGGCGCGCTGCGCTCGACGGCCGCCGCAAACATCGGATGCGCCGGCTCGCCGGCCATCAGCGTGCCGTACACAAAGAGCGGAACCGCCCCCTCATCCGTCATCGAATCTCTCCTCCATCGCCGGACCATATCCGGTACATGCTCGCCATCGTTTTGCATCCCACATACGCACCGGCCCACAACGCTCAGCCGCAGTAGATCATGATTCTCGCCGTAGTGACGAATTCAGTCGTCAACTTCCTCTGGAACGGCTGAAGCCGTCACTACAAATCGTAAACAACTGAACCTCATCTCTTCTTTGCGCCCCCTTTGCGCCTTCGCGTCTTTGCGGCCAGATCTGTACCGCTCGCCCACACGCCCACACGAAGCACCAACTTCGACTCTTCTTCTTTGCGCCCCCTTTGCGCCTTCGCGTCTTCGCGGCCAGATTCGTACTACTCGCCCCGCATGACCGCCACCAACTTCAGCTCTTCTTTGCGCCCCCTTTGCGCCTTCGCGTCTTTGCGGCCAGATTCTCTCCCTAAAACTCTTCACTACCCGGCACGCGGAAGCGTTCGATGGCGATAAGCGCCACCGCCGTGACGGCCATGAGAATGGTGCTCATGGCCAGCGCCTGACCATAGTTGATGAGGCCGGGCCGGCCCAACGCCTGGTAGATGACCATGGGCATGGTCGGCCGGTCGGGACGCGCCACAAGCAGCGTTGCGCCGAACTCGCCCAGGCTGATGGCGAAGGCAAAGGCGGCGCTGATGAGCGCCGCGCGCAACAGCAGCGGCACATCGATCGTCCACCAACTGCGCAGTGGGCCGGCGCCCAGCGTGGCCGAAGCCTCGCGCAGGCGCCGATCCAGCGCACGCAGCGCCGGCAGAAAGGTACGCACGACAAAGGGCAGCGCAATGAGCGAATGGGCGATGGGCACCAGCCACAGCGACGTGCGCAGCGGCCCCATGGCCACGATGTAGCCGAAGCCGAGCGTCACCGCCGAGGTGCCGAGCGGCAGCAGCAGCAGCGGGTCGAAGACCGCCGCCCAGCGCGAGCGTTCCTGCGCCAGCATATACGCGCCGATGATACCCAGCGGCAGGCTAATGAGCAGCGTGGCCGTGGCGTAGAGCAGCGAATTGGCGATGGCGGTCACCGGCGGCGCAAAGAAGGCGCTCTGGCGCGGGTTGGTCGTCAGTGCCTGGTAGTAGAGCAACGTCGGCCCCTGGTCGCCCAGGGTGAAGCTGCGCACGGCCAACGCGCCCAGCGGGGCGAGCAAGCCGGCGGCCGTGACGGCCAGCGCGATGGCGAGCACAGCCCATTCGCGGCGGTTGGCCGGACGGCGGGCAAGACCGCCCCCGCGCTGCGCCAGCGGCCGGCTGACGCGCGCCTGCATGCGCGTGTAGGCGACCATGACCGAAAAGGTGATGGCCAGTTGCACCAGGCAGAGAAAGGCCGCCAGCGGCAGGTTGAAATAACTGACCGCCTGGCGGTAGATCTCCACCTCGATGGTGGCAAAGCGCGCTCCGCCGAGAATGAGAATCACGCCAAAGCTGGTAAAGCAAAAGAGGAAGACGAGCAACCCGGCCGCCAGGATGCTCGGCAGCAACAGCGGCAGCGTGATCGTACGCAGCACGCGCCACGGCGACGCCCCCAACACCGCCGCCGATGCGCCCAAGTGCGGGCTCAGGTTGGTCCAGAAACCGCCGACCGTGCGGATGATGACGGCGACGTTGTAGAAGACGTGCACGATCAAGATCAGCCAGATGGTCTGCTCCAGGCGGATGGGCGGTGCGGCCAGCCCAAAGGCGTCTTGCAGCCAGGTGTTTAGCAGCCCCGTGCGGCCGATGAGCGCCATGAAAGCGGTGGCGACGACGACGGTCGGCATGACGAAGGGGATGGTCAGCAATGCGTGGACAAGGCTCTTGCCGCGGAAGTCGTAGCGCGCAAAGATGTACGCCAGCGGCAGACCGGCGGCAATGGTCAGCAGCGTTGAGACGAGCGCCTGCCACGTGGTGAACCAGAGCAATTGCCAGAAGGCCGGCGACCCCACCGCTGCACCGACCTGGCCGATGGCTTCGCCCGGCGCGCCGGCAAAGCTGACGCGCAGGATTGCCAGCAGCGGCCAGGCATAGAAGATTGCCAGGAAGAGAATCGGCAGCGCGAAAAGCGCAGCCGTCAGCACACGCCGCATACGCTCACCCTCCGCCCGCCGGATCGCGAGATTGCCGTATCATCAGCGCAGCATCACATCGGACCATGAGCGGATCCATTGCTCGCGGTTGGCCTCAATGGCTGCGGCATCGATGGACACCGGGGCTTCCGGCGTCTGGCCAAACTGCACAAAGAGATCGGGCAGCGGCGCATCGGGATTGGCCGGATAGACGAACATCTGCAACGGGATGTCGGACTGGAAGGTCGTGTCCAGCATGAAATCGATGAAGGCACGGGCAAGCTCCGGGTTGGCGGCGCCGTCGAGTATGCCGACGAACTCGACCTGGCGAAAGGTGCCGTTCTGCGGCGAGATGTTGACGCTGGCCGGCTCGGTGCGGCCGTCGGTGGCGTAGACGACGTCGGCCGGCGGGCTGGTGGAGTAGCTGACCACCAGCGGCCGGTCGCCTGCCCCGCCCGATCCGACGGTGAAGTGCTCGAAGTAGGCCTCGCTCCAGCCATCGGAGACCATGACGTCATTTTCTCGCAGCGCCTGCCAGTAGTCCAGATAGCCCTCCTCGCCGAAATGAGCGATGGTGGTGAGCAGAAAAGCCAGGCCGGGCGACGACGTAGCCGGGTTCTGCACGACGAGCAGCCCCTTGTACGCCGGCGCGGTCAAATCCTCCAACGTCTGCGGCAGCGGGACACCCGCATCGGCAAACCAGGCCTGATCGGCGTTGAGGTTGACGAAGCCGTAGTCGACCGGCAGCAGGCGGTGATCTGGGTCAAGTTCCAGGTCGTCGGGGATGTGTTCGAGCAGCGGCGAGGCGTAGGGCACGAAGGCGCCCGAGTCCAGCGCCCGGCTGAGGAAGGTGTTGTCGACCCCGAAGAAGAGATCGGCCAGCGGCGCATCCTTGCTCAGGATGATCTTGTTGAGCGCCTCGCCGGCGTCGCCCAGCGTCAGGATCTGCACGCGGGCGTTGTGCTCAGTCTCGAACTGGCGCAGCACCTCTTCGCCGATGGCAAAGGAGTCGTGCGTGGCCACGGTCAGCGTCGCCGGCTGCGCTGCGGCGGGCGCGGAGTCGGTGGCCACCGCCTGGCAGGCAGAGAGCAGCACGGCGGCGATCAACAGAACGGGCAGAATACGGCATCGGTTCATGTTTGCCTCCAGAAATGAAAACGGCTCTACCGAATCGGTAAAGCCAGCGAAATGGGGCGCACAGATCGTGCCGCAAGATTTCGGTCCCTACGCTGGCATTACCCAGATCAGGTTTTCCGGGTCGGCGGCAAAGGTGGCCACCCTCTCAGCCCAGCATCCTGAGCTCCCCGTTGTTCTGAACGCCAATGATGCTATCACAAGCACCGACGCCCGGCAAACTCAAGCGCCGTGCGCCGGGTCCAGCGGCGGCTCGGCGGGGACGGCGCTGTCGGCGGGCGGCGTGATGCGCCGCAGGCTGGGCCACCAGCGCCGGCGCGTGCGCGGCGCGGCGGGCGCCGGCGAGCCGGCAGCGGCCAACAGCGCGGCCATCTGCTCGTAGCCCTGCGCGAGCAGCCGCTGCGGCTGGCCGAAGTCGGTGGGTTCGATGGCCGGTTCCGGCCATAGCGTCAGGTAATGAAAACGCACGCGGCGCGCCGTCTCCGCCAGCAACAGATCGTGCTCGGCCTGCAGGCGCAGCATAGTGGAGACGGCCTGGTTGATGTGCGCCGTCACGCCGCGTACACGCCCCGCCGGCTGTTCCTGGCCAGGCTTGCGCAGGTGAATGGCATAGATCTCGGTGGCGCCGCGGTCGAGGGCGACACGCAGGGGCAGCGGCGTCACTGTGCCGCCGTCGACGTAGCGCTCGCCGTCGATCTCCCACGGCGGGTGCAGCGGCGTGAGCGCCGTGCTGGCCATGAGCGCGTCGAGCACCCGGTCGTTCTTGTTGTCGCCAAAGACGTGCAGGCGCCCGCTGCGCAGATGGGTGGCGGTGACGTAGAGTTCGGCGCCGGCTACGTCGCCAAAGGTCGTCGCCGGCGTGCAGCCACTCTCCTGGAGGAAGGCGTAGAAGCTGCGATTGTCGTAGAGGCTGTCCTGGCCGCTCAGAAAGCGCCAGATCACGCGCAGACGGGTGCCGGGATAGACGCGTGCTGTCGTTACCCTGTCCCACACCCGGGCAGCCCGCTCCATCATGGGCAGGTCGGGCGCCGTGGCCAGGAAGCTGGCGTTGAGCGCGCCAACTGAACAGCCGACGACGATGTGCGGCACGATGGAGCGCTCGATCATGGCGCGCAGCGCACCGACCTGCATGGCGCCCAGCGAACCGCCACCGCTCAAGACGACTGCACGCTTCATGTCAGTCTCCCCCGGCCGCGCGCTGCTCCTCGGCACACTTGGGGCAGAAGCGCGGATCCTCCAATTCGAGCATGTGTTTTGTACAGACCGCAAACGTCACTTCAACCTGGCCGCGCAGGAAGCGTTTCACAACGACAGCTTCGAGCGCCAGATCGCGCGAGTTGCTCACAATGAGAATCTCGGGGATCGGGCATGTATCGCAGTAGCTGCGCTTCCAGGCATGTTGGTTGGCCGGGTTCGACTCGAGCAGGCGACATTCTTCCTTGTTCTTGCCCCGGAAATAGTCGCCGTAGAAATAGCGGCAGTTGACGGGTTTCTTCATTTCGATTGGTTGACCAGTGGGTTGGAAAACGGAGACCGCATGCGGCGTGCCTGCGGTCTCCAATCGATACGTGCTAACTTCTGCTCAGGAAGATGCGGCGATACGCGCCTGCATCAGTTCTGCCAGAATGGTGTGTCGTCGTCATCGTCGGCAAAGCCGGAGGGGTTGACGCCGTCATCGCCGCGCAAGGACTCGGGGTCGATGAAGAGGCGGATGGCGAGTTCGTCGACGCGCTTGCCCTGTTCGGGCAGCAGATAGCCAAACTCCTGCTCCAGACCGAGCAACGTCTCCAATTCTGCCTCCAGCAGGTGATAGTCGCTGTGAGAGAGCGGCGGCTCGTCGATGTCCGCCATGCGAAACCCCTCGAGGTATGACTCGTAGTCGGGGCACGAATCCTCGTCGCTCATCTCGGCCGCGGGCAGATCTTCGTCATCCAGCCAGGCCAGCGGATCCTCCAGGTCGTCCATGTCCATCGACGACAGGTCGTCATCCCAGTCGCCCGCATCGGCGGAGTCGGCGGCATCGGCGGCCGGAGCGTTGCGGCGCCGGTTGGCAGCCAGCGCCGGCGTCCGCGCATCCAGGATATAGCCGACGCCATCTTGCAGGCGCAGCATGGAATACTTGTGCAGCACCATGTGCAGGTCGTCCGGCGCCACCGGGTCGTAGAACGCGCCGCGCCCGATGAGCAGCGCCGCAAGCTCCCAACTCGGCACGACCTTCTCCGCCCGGCGCAGCGAGGTCACGATGTCCTCGGCAGCCAGGGCGACCTGGATGTTGCGGTCGCGGATGGCCTCTTCATCGCGCGCCTCGCGCGGTTGGAGCCGTAGCAGGTATTCCCCCTTGACGGCATCGCGCACGGTGATCATCACATCGTCCCGTCCCTGGCCGCCCTGGTACTCGATCCACTCGGCAAAGGGCGCCCCGAGACGAACCGACCATGTCTTGCGCTCAATGGCAGCTTCGGCCTGAATCGTCGGCCCGCCCATGAGGTCGATGGTCAAAGTCCGGGTATCGGGGCGTTGCGTCTGGAAAAATTGCGGAAAGAAGACGGCGTGCTCCAACTCGTCAAGGAGCAGGAAGCCGCGGCGTGCTTCCTCGGTCGCCAGCGGGTGGCGGAAGGTGCTGCCCTGCAATAGATGGGAAAGCCAGCCGATGCGGCTTGGCGCCACGGGCACCGCCTGGTAGATTTCGCGGATCGCCCGATAGACGGCCTGGCGTGCGCCCTTGCCCACCGGCCGCTGCCGGCCGATCGTCGTGAGCAGCGCATCGATCGACAGGGGTTGTTGCGATGCACTCAGCGCTCTGACCACGCAATTCGCATAGCTTGGGTAGCGAGCAGTCTTCTCCATCATGTACATCCTCCTATCCCCTCAAGTATTGGCTGGATTATCGCACAACCCACGTCAATTGTCTATTGCCCGTGTAAGTTGGGCGGTTTTCAGGGCGTTGGCACGAAAGCGTGCCATACCAGCCATGTGTCTGGTATCATAGATGCCAGCTCAACCCTCAGTCTACTGACGATTGGCTGAATCAATCCTTGCAGTAGGCTTACAACCTGTCAATTTATCTGGCATTTATTGGAGATATCACCATGCACGAGACCGGCGTTCACGCCTCCACTGGTACAGCGAGCGGCCGTTCGTTCGTCACCGGGCTGCGCTGCCTGCGCTGCGGCACGCACTATACGCTCAACGCCGTGGAATATGTCTGCGGCTGCCGCCCCAACACGGGCAGCGACATGGGCACGCTCGATGTCGAATATGACTACGCGGCCATCGCCGCTGCACTGACGCCAGAGCAGGTGCAGGCGGATCCGGACCCGTCGATCGGGCGCTTCTGGCCGCTGCTGCCCATCGACCGCCGCAGCAGCTTGCCGCCGCTACCGGTGGGGGGGACGCTGTTGCTGCCGGTTGCCCGCCTGCGTGCCGAGATAGGCCTCCGGCACCTCTTCGTCAAGGACGATGGCCGCAACCCGAGCGCCTCCTTCAAGGATCGCGCCTCGGCGATTGCGGTGGCCCGCGCGCAGGAGGCCGGGCGCCCCATCGTGGCCACGGCCAGCACGGGCAATGCCGCGGCGGCGCTGGCGGGACAGGCGGCCGCAGCCGGCCAGGCGACGGTCATCTTCGTGCCGAAGACAGCGCCGCCTGCGAAGATCGCGCAGTTGCTGATCTACGGCAGCACGGTGCTGGCGGTGGACGGCAGCTATGACGACGCCTTCGACCTGTGCATGGCCGCCTGTGCCGAGTTCGGCTGGTACAACCGCAGCACGGGCTACAACCCATACATGACCGAGGGGAAGAAGACCGTCTCCTATGAGATTGCGCTCCAATTGACGGCGGCAGGTGTGGCGGCGGGCGGCGCGCCCTTTGCCGCGCCCCATGCCGTCTTTGTCTCGGTCGGCGACGGCTGCATCATCGGCGGCGTGCACAAGGGCTTCAAGGACCTGTTGGCACTGGGCTGGATCGACCACATGCCGCGCATCTATGGCGTGCAGTCGGCGCTGAGCCCGGCCCTCTACAATGCCTGGCGCGCCGGCGACGAGGTGCCGCAGCCCGTCCGTGCCACGACGCGCGCCGACAGCATCAGCGTCGACGCACCGCGCGACCCGATCAAGGCGCTCAACGCGGTGCGGCAGAGCGGGGGCGCATTCGTCCTGGTGGAAGATGCCGCCATCTTGCAGGCCATGCTGCCGCTGGCGCGGCTGGGCGCGGTCTTTGCCGAGCCGGCGGGTGCCACGGCCTACGCCGGGCTGCTCCAGGCCTGGTGCGACGGGCTGGTGCAGGCGGACGAAACGATCGTCGTCATCAACACCGGCAGCGGGCTCAAAGATGTGCGCGCGGCCATGGAGGTGACGGGCGACGTGCGTGTCATCGCCCCCAATCTTGACGCAGTGCGTGCGGCGCTGGCCCTGTAATCAGGGCTGAAGGAGCACCTTGCCCTTGGTCTGGCGCCCTTCGATGTAGGCATGGGCCGCGGCGGCGTCCGCCAGCGGGAAGACGCGATCGATGCGCACGTCCAACTCGCCGGCCTGCACCCAGGCAAAGAGATCGCCGGAACGCTGCAAGAGTTCGTCGCGCGAGGCGATGTAGGCGCCCAGGCTCGGCCGCGTCAGGAAGAGCGACCCCTTCTGGTTGAGAATTTGCGGGTCGATGGGGTCGACGGGGCCGCTCGCCTGCCCCCACAGCACCATGTAGCCACGCGGCTTGAGGCAGTCCAGCCCGGTGGCAAAGGTGCTCTTGCCCACCGAGTCATAAACCACATCCACGCCCGCGCCGTCGGTCAGCCGCTTGACCTCGGGGCCGAAGTCGGTCTGCGTGTAGATGATGACCACGTCGGCGCCGGCGCTGCGGGCCAGCTCGGCCTTCTCGGCGGTGCCGGCCGTGGCGATGACACGCGCGCCGGTGCGCTTGGCAATCTGCACGAGCAACCGGCCCGTGCCGCCGGCCGCGGCGTGGATGAGCGCGGTATGCGTGTCAGCCAGCGGGAAGGTGCTGAAGACGAGATAGTGCGCCGTCATCCCTTGCACCATGAGCGCCGTCGCCTGCTCCAGGCTGACGCCGTCAGGCACGGGCACCAGCCGCGCGGCGGGCACGACGGCATAGTCGGCATAGGCGCCGGGCACCATGCAGTAGGCCACACGGTCGCCCGGCTTGACCTCGGTGACGTCGGGGCCAACCGCCGCGACCGTACCGCTGGCCTCCAGCCCCGGCGTAAAGGGCAGCGGCATCTTGTACTGTCCCAGACGCTGGTAGATGTCGATGAAGTTCAGGCCGGCATAGGCGACCTTGACGAGCGCCTGGCCGGGGCCGGGCACGGGTTGATCGATTTCCTCCAGGTGCAGCGCATCGAGTCCGCCGGTGGCATGCACGCGAATGGCTTTCATCTTGCTTCCTTTCACTGGGATCGCTGGGGCAACCAGCGCTTGTCGAGTTTGCAGATCATCGTATAGGCCGGGTCGAAGACGTTGCCGACCTCGTAGTCGACTACCTGGCCGAGCAGGGTCTGGGCGTGGATCGGGTGCAGGCCGTACTCCTCTTGCAGCCAGCGCGCCATCTCGGTAGTTGCGTGCTGCAGCGCCTGGTCGAGCGGGCGCGCGTTGCCGGCGGTGAGGATGTGCGTGGCCGTTTCGCCGCGCGGCCGGTTGATGCGGCGCCCTTTCTGCAGGTCGACGCGGAAGCGCACGTCGCACGAAATCTCCACACCGGTGCCGGCAATTTCACCGGCGCCCTGGACGGCATGGCCATCACCCAGATAGAAGAGCGCGCCCGGCGCAAAGACAGGGAAGAAAATCGTGGCGCCGGCGCCAAAGCCGCGGTAGTCCATGTTGCCGCCATGCGTGCCGGAGGTTGCCGTCGAAATCGCCTGCCCCTCATCCGCAGCGACGCCGAAACAACCGAGCATAGGCGCCAGCGGCACAACGAGTCCGCCGTCCACTTCCGGTTCGACGAGCGTAGCCGTGCCGGCCGCGTTGTCGACATGCCACGCGCCCAGGCGTCGCTGGCCGTCGGCCGGCCAGGGCAGGTGCGGGACGAATTCGGGATCGACCACGTTGGGCGCCAGCAAGAGCCCGCTCCAGCCGTAGGTGCGGTTGGGCACGAGTTCCTCGATGTGCACGACGAGCGTATCGCCCGGTTCGGCGCCCTCGATGTAAAAGGGGCCGGTCATAGGGTTGCCAGGCGGCGTGACCTGGACGCGGTGGGCATCGTAGCCGTGCGCGTCGACGGTGGTCGTCTGCACGCTGTCGCCGGGCGCAATCGTGAGCACCGGCGCCGCCGTGCCCATCACGGTGTAATAGAGGGTCGGTCGAAAGGTATGGACGGTCATGGCGTTTCCGGATAGGCTGGCGCCCGTGGCAGGCGCGGCTGGGAAAAAGATGATGGTAGATGCAATCTATCATAGTTCGTGGCGAATCGCATGTTGAAGCAGCCGGCGCATGGGCGGGAAAAAATTGCGCCACGCAAGACGGCGCTGTCATGCGTGGCGCAAAGTGGTACCAAAGCGATTCGATTGTCCCTCAACGCAGGCGCGATTCACCCGCGCTGCGATCAGGCGGCCTCGGACAAGAGCACGTCCTCCTCGACACGGCCGTTGCCGGCAGCCGTGGCAACCTTGGCCTTGGGCTCCAGGACGACGGGCAGACCGTGGCGGTCGCGCACCAGCGTGTCCAGTTCAGCGGCAATGTCGACATTCTCGGATAGGAAGGTCTTGGCATTCTCGCGCCCCTGGCCAAGCCGCGTGTCGCCGTAGCTGTAGAAGGCGCCACGCTTGGCCACGATCTCCTCGGCCACAGAGAGGTCGAGCAGGTCGCCCTCGGTGCTGATGCCCTCGTTGTACATGATATCGAACTCGGCGGTGCGGAAGGGGGCCGCCACCTTGTTCTTCTTCACGGTGACGCGCGTGCGGTTGCCGATGACCTGATCGCCCTGCTTGATGCTCTCGATGCGACGCACATCCAGACGCACGCTGGCGTAGAACTTGAGCGCCATGCCGCCCGAGGTGGTCTCCGGGTTGCCGAACATGACGCCGATCTTCTGGCGCAACTGGTTGGTGAAGACCATGCACGTGTTGCTGGCCTTGACGACGCCGGTGAGCTTGCGCAGCGCCTGGCTCATGAGCCGCGCCTGCAAGCCGACATGGCTGTCGCCCATCTCGCCCTCGATTTCAGCACGCGGCACCAACGCCGCCACGCTGTCGACGATCACCACATCCATGGCATTGGAACGCACGAGCGCCTCGGCGATCTCCAGCGCCTGCTCGCCCGTGTCGGGCTGGCTGACGTAGAGGTTGTTGACGTCGACGCCGATCTTGGCGGCGTAGGCCGGATCGAGCGCGTGCTCAACATCCACGAAGCCGCAGATGCCGCCGTTGCGCTGCGCCTCGGCGATGACGTGCAGGCAGAGCGTCGTCTTGCCGGAACTCTCGGGGCCGTAGATTTCGATGATGCGCCCGCGCGGAAATCCGCCGACGCCCAGCGCGATGTCGAGACTCAGGCTGCCGCTGGGGATTGCCTCGATGTTGAGCTTGGTGGCGTCACCCAGCTTCATGACAATGCCTTCACCGTACTTCTTGTTCAAATTGGCCAGCGTCGTATCAAGGGCTTTGCCTTTGCCGCTATCCATGATGATCTCCTTCAGGTCCTGTTTATCCTGCTTGCGTGAAGGTGCCACGGCGCTTCCTTTCGTCGTTGTGGGTGGCTGCGACGATCAGGTGACCGCCGGAACATTTGTTTCTTGCTTGCGGCAAGTTTAGCACAAATGTTCGCACCCGTCAACACTACTTTTGTCGCGATTTCGGGAACCGGCGCGGCGTACGAAGCTTGCACAATAAGCATTGATTTTTTGACACGCCGCGTATCATCCGTATAATCCACGCGCAGAACAGGCACTTGTGCCGCCATCGTGCTACTTCGCACCCGCCGGATTTTGTCCTCTCCGCCAGCACTCATCGGCTTACCAACTGGACCAGAGCTGTGTACCGACGCAAACTGAACCGAGCTTGGGATACGCTGCGCACGATGCCGATGCCAGCCATCGCATCCGATCGGCTGGTCGATCTACACAACGACCTCACCCATTACGACACGACGATCTCTTCGGAACTACGCGAGTTCTTGCGCGGCAATCCGGTCAACCGCAGCCGGCTCGTCGTCGACACGGAACTGGAGGAGGCGCTGCGCACCTTCAAGGCCGAGTCGCCCGCCGAGGTGGAGTGCCGCCGCGATTTGCTGCGCTACAAGCGCCGTATCGACGACGTAGTGCGCGAGCTACTGCGCATGATCGACGACCGCACACCGGCCCGTCGCTGACCCTCCCCATCCAAGCATCATTCCCAATCAAAGATCTAGCCAGGCAGGTCGGCGTCGCGCGCCACAAGATCGGCGATCGTCTCGCGGCGCTGGATGACGTGCGCCGCGCCGTCGGCCAGCCAGAGCACGGCCGGCTTGCGCGCGCCGTTGTAGTTGCTCTGCATGGCCAGGTGGTAGGCGCCGCTGACGGGGACGGCCAGCACTTCGCCCGGTTCCAGCGCCGGCAGCGGAAGCGCCTCGATGAGCACGTCGCCGCTCTCGCAGAAGGGGCCGGCGATCCAGGCCGCATCGGCGACGGGGCGTTGCGGCGCGCGCACGGGCAGAGCACTGTAACGGGCGCCATAGAGCGCGGGCCGCGGATTGTCGGCCAGCCCGCCGTCGATGGGCAGCCAGCGCCGCGTCGCGCTCTGCTTTTCGCCACCGGTGCGGTAGAGGGCGACGCCCGCACGCGCCACCAGGCTGCGCCCCGGCTCCAGGTGCAGGGCCGGCAGTTCCAGGCCGCGCTCGGCACAGCCTGCCGCCACGCGCTGCGCGACGAAGGCAACGTAGGCATCCACATCGGGGTGAGGCAGGTCGTCCTCGTGATAGGGCACGCCCCAGCCGCCGCCCGGCGAGAGCGATGCCGGCTGCCAGCCCGTGGCGGAGGCCATCTCGGCCACGAGATCGAGCACGGTGTCCAGCGCCGGTCCGACGGGAGCGGGGTCGTGAAAGTGCGAGCCCTGGTGAAAGTGCAGCCCGGTCAGCGGCAACCCCTGGGCGCGACAGAAACGCACCGCCTCCATTGCCTCCAGCGGCGACATGCCGAACTTGCTGTCTTCCTGGCCCGTCTGTCGATAGGCGTGCGTATCGACGGCCACGCCGGGCCGCACCCGGATCCACAGGTCGGGCAGCTCAGCCAGAGCCGGGGTGCGGCCGGCGATGCGGTATAATTCAGCCAGGTTGTCGACGACGATGATCTCGCCGTGGCGCAGAGCCGCGTCGAGGTCCTCGTCGCTCTTGTTGACGCCATGCACCAGGATGCGCTGACGGGGCACGCCCGCCGCCACGGCCACGCCGATCTCGCCGGCCCCGGTGCAATCCAGCCAGAAGCCCTGGCGTTGCGTCCACTGGGCAATGGCCTTGCAGAAAAACGCCTTGCCGGCATAGGTCACGGCCGCCCGCCCCGGATAGTGCGCGGCAAGCGAACGGCGATATTGCTCGGCCGCGGCATCGAGCGTGGCGGCGTCGAAGCAGTAGAGGGGCGTGCCGTATTCGTGCGCCAGCGCGTCCAGGTCGCAGCCGCCAACGGTGAGGGCGGGCGAGCCATCGCGCGGCGAGGGCCGCACCTCGGCGGTGATAGGAAAGAGTTGCAGCCGCCGCTGCCAGAGTTCTTGCGTTTGCGTTTCGGTGTTCATGACAGTACCAGGATTCATCGCAGCACCAGGAATATGCCGGCCAGCGCGATCACGACGCCGGCCAGCGTGGATGGACTGGGCATCTCACCCAGCAACAGGATACCGAGCAGAACGCCGCCCGTCACTTCCTGGGTGGCGATCACGTTGACCGTGGTCGCCGGCAGGTAGCGTAGGGCGGCGTTGAAGAGCGTGTGGCCGAGGCCGAGCGGAATCAGGGCCAGGGCGACGACACTGGCGACGGCCGGCGGGGTGAATGCCGCGGGGTCGATGGCAGGCAGCACCAGCGGCACGAACCAGAGACCGGCGCACAGGTAGACCGTGCCGGCGTAGACGAGCAGCGATTCGTGGCCGCGCTGGCGGCGCCCGGCAATGCTGTAGAGTGCGAAGGTCACGGCGCTGCCCAGGGCCAGGGCGTCGCCGATGAGCATGGCATCTCCCAGGCGCGCATCGAAGCCGGCCATGATTGCCACGCCCGAGACAGCCAGGGCGATGCCCAGCCACTGGCGCGGCCGGGGCGCTTCGCGCAGCAGCCACCACGAGAAGAGCGCGGCAAAGACCGGCGCCGTGTAGATGATGGAGAGCGAATGGGCGATGGTCGTGAAGTTGAGCGAGGCGATGTAAAAGCCGAAATGCGCGGCGGCGACGAGGCCAATCAGCGCCAGCACCGGCCAGCGCCGCGCGGGAGGAAGTCGTTCACCGCGCCCCAGTGCGATGGCGAGTACGACGCCGCCGGCCAACAGAAGACGCCCGGCAGCAATCTCGCCGGGCGACAGCGTCTCTGCGGCCCAGCGGATCAGGATTGGGCTTGTGCTGAAAAAGATGACGGCGAGTATGGCAAATACGTAGCCACGGCGGGCGCCGGACCATACCCCGGCATCCGGCGTCGCCGATTGCAGCACTGCACCCTTGCCCGGCTCACTCACCGGCGTCTCAACCTACGGAGCGTATCGTCGGGCATAGGGCGCGAGGAAGTCTGTCTGCCTTACACCGGCGGGACAAAGAGCACGTAGACCATGCTGAAGACCATGCTGAAGACAATCAGCAGGCTGATAGCATAGAAGATCTTTTCGTTGCGCGAAAGTCGCTTGCGGGCCATTGGTGAACATCTACTCCTGAACGATTGGCAGGACAGCACGGGGCTGTCTCATACTCTGTCTACAGCGCCAGCAAGTCTGGCACAGAAAAATACCGCACAAAGTATAGCACAGGAGCGCCGATCGCGTGACAATTTCCCCGCGCGTTTCGGCAAACAACTTGCAGTGCCAACAAGGGCGACGGGCTGCGCCTACTTCATGCCGGTGGTGGCAATGCCGGTCGTGATGAAGCGCTGCAGGACCGCAAAGACCAGCGTGATCGGCAGCAACGTCATGACCGTCATGGCCAGCACGTAGTTCCAGGGTGTGTTCAGTTCCCCCTGGAAGGAAGCCAGCCCGACCTGAAGCGTGAACAGTTCGCTGCGGCTGAGCACGATCAGGGGCCAGAGGAAGTCGTTCCAGCGCCACATCACCGAGAAAATGGCCAGCACCGCCAGTGCGGGCGCCGACAAGGGCATGATCAACTGCCAGTAGACGCGCCACTCCGAGGCGCCGTCGATGCGCGCCGAGGCGATCAATTCGTCGGGAATGGTGAGCATGTACTGGCGCAGCAGGAAAACGCCCGTTGGCGTCGCCGCGCCGGGAATGATCACACCCCACAGATTGTTGTTCCAGCCAATGCCCGTGATCACCAGGAAGACGGGCACCAGAATGACCGAAATCGGGATCATCAGCGTGCTGATGATGAGCAAGAAGATGAAGGTGCTGCCGCGAAACTCGTACTTGGCGAGGGCAAAGGCGGCCATGCTGTTGATCAGCAGTGTGATGATCGTGGCGGCGACGGTCACAACGACGCTGTTACGCAGATAGATCAGGAAATTGAAGCGTTGGAGCGGCTCGGTGTAGTTCTCCCAGGCCAGACGGACTTCGCGCAGTTCCTCGCGGTCGTTGATGTTGACCTTGATGATCTCACCCGGATTGGCCGGATCCACCATCTGCCCTTCCAAACCGACACGGCGCACCTGGGCCAACTGGCGCACGCTTCCGTCCGGCATGGTCACATTGTATAGGGGCAGCGGCTGATCGTAGCCCTCGACCATGACCGACTTCTGGTCATAGGGCAGGAGGTCGGGCGGGAAACGCAGCAGACCGGCCTGCGTCTTGAAGGACGAGAAGACGAGCCAGAGCACCGGCAGGAACATGACAAGCGTGCCCACCGTCAGATAAACATACGTGAAAATATCGCTCCAGTCGAGCCGGCCGCGGCCACGCGTGCGGGTGAGAAATTCGCCGACTTCTGCCATAAAAACCTCCAAATCAAGAGGGGCGAGGGGCGAGTTGCGATGGGCAAAAACGCCACGCCTGTTGTGCTTGTCAAACGCGATGCGTGACGTTTGACTCATCACGCATCACGCAATATCCGACTCGCGCCCGGCGCGAAGCTGAAGCAGCGTGAGCACGAGCAGCACCATGCCCAGCACGACGGAGGCCGCTGACGCCATGCCGAACTGGCGCGTCTGGTTGGCGAACGCCGTCTCGTAGATGTACTGCACGACATAGACGGTTGCCGTGCCCGGTCCGCCGCCGGTGAGCACCCACACCTGGTCGAAAACCTGCACGGCGCGAATCACGGAGAGCACCAGCACGACGAGCAGCGTCGGCATGAGCAGCGGCAGCGTGATGCCGCGGAAGCTCTGCCAGCGGTTGGCGCCGTCCATGTCGGCGGCTTCGTACATGTCCTTCGGGATCGACTGCAGACCCGCCAGCAGGATGAGCATGTAGAAGCCCATCTGCGCCCAGATGCTGATGGAAATCACCCAGAAGACGGCCCAGTTGGCGTTGAGAAAGAAGAGGACGCGCTCCATGCCGATGCTGACCAGGAAGGCGTTGAGCAGCCCGTCGCGCTGCAAGATCCACTTCCAGATGAGCGCCACCACCACCGGCGACAACAGCACGGGATAGAAGAAGACGCTGCGAAAGAAGCTGCGGCCGCGGACCGACCGGTTGAGCACGACCGCCGTGAGCATTGCCAGGATCACCATGCCGCCGACCTGGAAGACGACAAAGAAGGCCGTGTTGTAGAAGCCGCGCCAGAAGCGATCCTCGCTACAGGTGGCCGGGTCCAGCAGATTGGCGCAGTTGAAGAGCCGCTGGTAGTTCTGCATGCCCACGAAGGGGCGATCCTGGGGAAAGAGGTTGTTGCCGCCCGTGAATGAGTAGTAGATGTTGAGCAGCATGGGAAAGAGGACAAAGATGCCGAAGATGAGCAGGTTCGGCAGCACAAAGAAGTAGGCCATGCGGTTTGCGCCAATGGCGCGCTGCACGGGCTCGGCCAGCCACCCGACGACCGTCATGGCGCCGGCGTAGATCGAGTAGAAAAGGTTGCCGATGCGCGCGCTAAGAGAAATCCGCTCCGGCGGCAGCGCCGGCGACTGACGTGGCTTTGCTGTCATCAAGCCTCCGCGTTGGTGGGTTCGAGAGATTGGGGCATCACACAGAGGCGCCGGGATACCGGGCGGGCGACAGGCCATCGCTGTGGCGCCCGGCGCCTCTGTGTGACATGGTCACAGGGTATTGCTTATTGCGCGCCGGCAATCCCGGCGTCGATGTCGTCCTGCATCTTCTGAATTGCCTCATCCAGCGTCAACTCGCCCGTGAAGACCTGAGTCAGGCGGTCGCGGTTGGCGTTGAAGAGGATCGTGTTGAACATATACGCCTGAAGGTCGTAGGCCAGCGGCGCCAGCTTGCCGACCTCGGAAGCGAAGACATTGAGCGACGTGATCGTCTGCGGCAGTTCAGCCTGGAACTCCACGCCCTGCTCGGCCAGGCCCAGGTGGCCGGGGATGAAGAGCGTGCGCGCATAGAACTCGCTCAGCACATCCTCGCTGGTCAGGTATTCCATGACACGCGCCACTTCTTCGGGATGCTGCGTCGAGTTGATCGCCACGAGCGCGGCGCCACCCGGCATACCGGTGCAGGCCGCCGGACCGCACGGATTCGGGACGGCTTCCCAGTCGAAGGCGTCGGCAATGTTGGTGTTGAAGTTGCCGACCTGCCAGCTACCAGCCATGTAGAAGACCAACTGCCCGTTGATGAAGTAGGGCGCCGCAGCCTGGTAGCTGCCGGCCGAGCCGATCCAGACGTCGGGGACCATCGTGCCGTCGGCATGCCAGTCAACCATGAGCTGCGCCATGTCCTTGAAGCCCTGGTCGCCCACGAGCGCAGGATAGCCCTCGGCATCGAAGTAGGTCGCCCCCATGCTCACCGCCGGGCCGGCCAGGCGATGGCCGGAGCGGTCCATGGCCATGGCAAAGGTGCCGGTCGCCTCAGCGACGGCGCGGGCAGCGTCCGCCCACTCCTGCCACGTCACCTGGTCAGAGCTGTCGCTCGGCACGGCAACGCCGGCCTGGTCGAAGAGCGTGCGATTGATGAAGGGACCGGTGACCGTCAACTGGGTCATGAAACCCGGAATCGCATTGCCGTCAGGTGAACTCTGCATCCACTTGAGGAAGGGGCCGAAGTTCTGCTCCCAGTACGCGGCATCGGACAGATAGGGGCGCAGGTCCAGCATATACTGGGAGACGATGCCCAACTGCGTGACACGCGCCATGTCGGGGCCTTCACCGGCCTCCAACTGGATGGGCAGCGTCTGCTGGATACCGCTGGCATAGTCGACGGTATCCATGACCACCTTGATGTCGGGATTGTCGGCCTCGAAGCGGTCGAGCAGATCGCGCATGACTTCGCCTTCGTTGCCGTCGTTGTACCACGTCATGCGGAGCTCGACGACGTCGCCCGCAGCGGCAGGCGCCTCTGCTGCTGCGGCCTCGGTCGCCGCGGCTTCACCACCGGTCTCGGCGGCCGGCGCCGGCGCCGCTACCGTACACGCCGAGAGCAGCAGCGCCATGATGACCATGACGCCAATCACGAGATGCATTTTTCGCAACATTCGTTTTTCTCCTTTCAAGAGAAGTTGATGGGATGCAACCTACACACATTGATACGGCCGAACCGTGGCCGGGAACTCGCCAACAAAGGGACCGCGCCGGTGCTATCCGCGCGGCATAGCACTCGACGTGCGCGGCACCAGCCGCGTACGCAACAGCACGCGCACCGCCTGCAACTGGGCCTCGCGGAGTTGCTCGACGAGCACGCGCACGGACCACAGACCAACCTGATAACGCGGATAACTGATGGAGGTCAGCGCGGGATTACTATGCCTGACCTCATCCGTGTCGTCAAACGAAACCATGGAGAGACGTTCCGGCACCTGCCAGCCGGCTGCCACAAAGACGGGCAGCGCCGCGACGGCGTGAGCATCGTTGACACAGACGACTGCCGTGATCTCCGGGCTTTCGCTCACAAGGCGCTGCGCGGCGGCCGCACCGTCACCGAGCACAATCCATCGCTCCGGCGGCACGATTTCCTGGGCCGCCAGCGCCGCCTGATAGCCGGCAAGCCGCTCGCCCGTGTAGCGATAGGCCAGGTCGCCGCCCAAGAAGGCAATCGCCCGATGCCCCAGGGCGAGGAGATGGTTCGTCACCTCCTGCGCGGCAGGCCGTTCTGCACAGCCGACCGCTGAGATCCCCGGCTCGCACCCATCACGCGCAACCAGCACACACGGCAGACCGAGTTCGCCGATGCGCGCGAGGACTGGTTCGCTCCGCCGCGCGCCGATGACGAGCACGCCATCCGGTCGCAATTCCGGTTCCTCCAGATAGAGGCGCGAGACGTGCGTGGGCAGTGCCGCCGGATCATTGGCCGTCAGCCGCAGATGCAGGTTGAGCAGATCGGCGCCGGCCTGGATGCCCATGAGCAGCTCACGAAAAACCTGGCTCGATTGGAGCACCGGCGGGTGAAAGACCACGACCGCCTTGCGCTCTTGCGGCCCGGTGGCGACAGCCGGCAGCCCCAACACGCCATCGACGGCATCTTCCTGCAAGCGCAGCGCCTCGACAGCGCGCAGAATCTGGCGCCGCATCTCTGTGGAAACACCCGGCTTGTCATTCAATGCCAAAGAGACAGTGCTCTTGGATACGCCGATAAATTCGGCGATCTTGCTCACGGTCGGCATAGGTTGGTCTTGCAGGGAAAGCTTTCGAACGAACGAACGAACTACGTTTGTCACTCTCAGTGTACGGGAGCGCTTCGTCGTTGTCAATAGCCAAATCCGGCGGCGTGCGCTATGCTTCTATCACATTTTCGTCCCAACTGCGGCGCCCTGGGGGGCGTCCTGCACCCTTGAGGAAGTGCACCATGCAACGCGATCCATTGTTCGACCTGACCGGCCAGGTCGTCGTCATCACCGGCGGCGGCGGCGTGCTGGCCGGCGCCATCGCACAGGGCCTGGCCGCACGCGGCGCACGCCTGGCCCTGCTCGGCCGGACCGCACACAAGCTGGAGCAGGTGGCGTCCGCCGTACGCGCGGCGGGCGGTGAGGCCATCGGCGTGACGGCCGACGTCACGGATCGCGCCGGCCTGGAGGCGGCTGCCATCATCGTCGCCGAACACTTCGGCCGGGTCGACCATCTAGTCAACGCTGCCGGCGGCAACCGGCCCGGCGCCAATGCCGTGCGCGCCCAGGAGTTTTTCGACCTCGACGTGACCGAGTTGCGTCACGTCATCGATCTGAACCTGACGGGCGTGCTGCTGGCGTCGCAGTTCTTTGGCCGGCTGATTGCCGACCGCGGCGAAGGCTCGATCCTCAACATCAGTTCCATGGCCGCACAGCGGCCGCTGACGCGCGTCGTCGCCTATGCTGCGGCCAAGGCAGCGGTCGACAACTTCACGCGCTGGCTGGCCGTGACGCTCGCCCGTGAGATCTCGCCTCAGGTGCGCGTCAACGCGCTGGCGCCCGGCTTCTTCGTGGGCGAGCAGAACCGTGCGCTGCTGCTGGACGAGGCGGGCAACCTCACCGCCCGCGGCAGGACCATCGTCGAGCACACGCCCATGGGTCGCTTTGGCGAGCCGGAAGAGCTGGTCGGCGCGGCGACTTGGCTGTTGTCGCCCGCCGCGCGCTTCGTCACGGGCATCGTCGTACCGGTGGACGGGGGCTTTTCGGCCTTCTCCGGCGTCTAGTCACACCATCCCATGTCGCCCACGCGCGTGCTCACGCTGGCAACCCTCGGCCTGTTGGCGGGCGGGGCGCTGCTCTTTTACGTGGTCGGCAACGTTCCGCCCACGACGGACGGCCAGGCGCTCGATCCGACTGCGCTGCTGCTGGGCTTTGGCGGGCTCTTTCTGCTTACCGCCGGGGCCGGCGTGCTGGTCGCCATCTTCCTGCACCGGCGATGGCCGGCACTCGCCGGCAAGCAGAAAGCCCGGCGCGGCCGCCCCAAGACACCGCCCGTCGAGCCGGCCGTGCGCCAGGGGATTCTCTTCGGCCTGGCCATCCTGACGCTGGTGGCGCTCGCCATCGTCGACGTGCTCGACATTGCATTTTTCATCGTCACCTTCCTGGTGGCCGGCCTGATCGAGGCCTACGCACAGACACGAAAGTAATCTTATGTCACGCAATCGCATCCAGATTGTCGGTCTCGGTCCCGGGCCGTTCGACCAACTGACCCTCGGCGCCTGGCAGGCACTGCAAACGGCGCCGTGCGTGCTGCTGCGCACCGACCGCCACCCGTGCGTCACCGAAGTGCGTGCCGGGCTGCGCGCCGACGCACTCGTGCAGAGTTGCGATGATCTCTACGAAAGCCACGCCGAATTCGACGATGTCTACGCCGCCATCGTCGAGCGCGTGCTGGCATTGGCCGCGGCGCACGAGACGGTCGTCTATGCCGTGCCGGGCCATCCGGCCGTGGGCGAAGCGACCACGCCGCGCATCCGGGCGGCGGCCGCGGCGGCAGGTTTCGCCGTGGAACTCATCGGCGGGCTGAGCTTTGTCGAGCCGAGCTTCGCCGCCGTGGGCATCGACCCCATGGATGGCGGCCAGGTCATCGATGCCATGATCATGGCGCGCCAGCATCACCCCATGGTGGACGTCAACCTGCCGCTGCTGCTGGCGCAGGTCTACGCCCGCTGGCTGGCGTCGGATGTCAAGCTGACGCTGCTCAACGCCTACCCCGCCGACCACGCCGTCACCGTGGTCACAGCCGCCGGCTCGCCCCAGCAGCGGCTCGTCACGCTGCCGCTGGCCGAACTGGATCACGGCGACCATTTCGACCATCTGACCAGCGTCTACGTGCCGCCGCTGCCGCCCCACTCCAGCTTCACGGCGCTGCAAGAACTGGTGGCCCACCTGCGCGCGCCGGAAGGTTGCCCGTGGGACCGCGAGCAGACGCTCGAGTCCCTGCGTGGCGACCTGCTCGACGAGTGCGCCGAGTTGCTGGAGGCCATCGACGCCGAGGCGGACGGCAGCGACGAGAGCGCCGCCATCTGCGAGGAGCTGGGCGATGTGCTGCTATCGGCCGTGATGATGACGCAGATCGCCACGGAGGAAGGGCGCTTCCAGATGGGCGATGCGGTGCGCGGGATCGTGACCAAGCTCATCCGCCGCCACCCGCATGTCTTTGGCGACGTCAGCGTGAGCGGCGTCGACCACGTGCTGGCCAACTGGGATGTCATCAAAGCGCAGGAGAAGGCCGAGCAAGGCGTGACGCGCGGCCCGCTGGATGGCATCCCGCCGGCGCTGCCCGCGCTGCAGAAGGCGCGCAAGCTGCAATCCAAGGCGGCCAAGGCCGGCCTGCTCGACCGGGCCGCGCTGGCACAGTCGGAGCCGGCGGTGGCCGCCCTCTTTGGCGGCGCGGCAGATGAAGCGCGCTTTGGCGCAGTACTCTGGCAGGTGGTGGCGCTGGCGCACGCGCACGACGTCGACGCTGAGGACGCGCTGCGCAGCTATGCGGTGCGTTTTCGCCGGGATGCGGTCTGATGCGCCATGTGGAGTAGAGTGACGGCAGCGCTGAGACCTGCCGCGAGCAACGGCGCCGTACGCCGCTTCGGCACCTTTGACGGCGTCTTTCTGCCGACGCTACTGACCATTCTCGGCGCGGTCATGTACCTGCGCACGGGCTGGGTGGTCGGGAATGCCGGGCTGCTCGGCGCGTGGGCGATCATCCTGCTCGCCAACCTGATCACGGCGTGCACGGGGCTGTCGATCTCGACGGTGGCGACCAACATTCGCGTCGGCGCGGGCGGCTCCTTCTCGATCATCTCGCAGTCGTTGGGGCTGGAGGTGGGCGGCAGCATCAACGTCCCCTTTTACCTGGCGCAGTCGATCTCCGTCGCCTTCTACATCTTTGCCTTTGCCGAAGGCTGGCAGTCGATCTTTCCCAGCCATCCGGCCGTGCTCGTGCTCTTCGCCGTCTTTGCGATCTGCTGCCTGGTGGCCTTTGTCAGTGTCGGCTTTGCGGCGCGCATGCGCTACCCAATCCTCTTCATCGTGACTTTCTCGCTCTTTTCGGTGCTGCTCGGTCTCTTCCCGCTCTTCGGCCAGGCCGGCGCCGTTTACACGCCGACGCTCATCGGCGCCTTTCCCAGCGGCTCCTTCTGGCAGATCTTCGCCGTATTCTTCCCGGCGGTGACAGGCGTGCTGGCGGGCGTCAACATGTCCGGCACGCTGGCGCAGCCGCGACGCAACATCCCCATCGGCACGATGGCTGCGGTGGCCGTCAGCTTTGTTATCTACATGGCGCTGGCCTACTGGGCAGCGGTCGTGGCGACGCCGCAGGAGCTTGTGACCAACCTCACGATCATGGTGGATCGCGCCGCGTTCGGGTGGGCGGTGCAGGCCGGCATTCTGGCTGCGACCTTTTCGGCGGCGCTCAACTCGCTGGTCGGCGCACCGCGCGTCTTGCAGGCGATGGCAGCGCACGGCGTGGTACCCTTTGGCCAGCAACTGGCGAGCGAGACCGACGGCGGCGAGCCGCGGCCGGCCATGCTCGTGACCGGCGCGATTGCCTTCGTCACGCTGCTCTTCGGCCTGTCGGGCGATGGGCTGAACCAGATCGCCCCGCTGATGACCATGTTCTTCCTCATCACCTACGCCGTACTCAACGGCGTGGTACTGCTGGAGCAGGTCATGGGGCTGACAAGCTTTCGCCCGCTCTTCCGCGTCCCGCGCCTGGTGCCGCTGGTGGGGCTGGTGGGTGCGCTGTTGGCCATGTTCTTGATCGCCCCGATCTTCTCCCTGGTGGCGCTGATCACCATCGTCGTGCTCTACGAGGTGCTGCAATTGCGCCAGCTCAACGCGCCGTGGAGCGACGTGCGCAGCGGGCTTTTCGGCACGATCGCCGAATGGGGCGCCAAGCGCACGCTGGCCATGCCGCAGGGACGCGACCGCGCCTGGAAGCCGAGCCTGCTGGTGCCGGTCGACTCGGCGCGCGCGGTGCGGCGCAGCTATCGCTTCCTGATGGCGATTACGCGGCCAAACGGCTCCATCTTCATCCTGGGCACCTATGGCGAAGGCGATCACGAGCGCACCAAGGGTCTGCTCGGCTACGAACAGATCTTTGCGTCGGAGGGCATCTTTGCGCGCGTGGCGCTCGTGCGCAGCGAGCACTTCACGCAGGCCCTACAGACGACGCTCGAGGTCTATCGCAGCGCGTTCTTCCGGCCGAACACGCTCTTCCTGCCGGTCGGCGCCGAGGACGACGAAGAGGAGTTGCAATTCGTGCTCGATCGCGCCGGTGAGAATCAACTGGGCGTCATCCTCTACATGGATAACCCGCTGACCGGGCTGGGTCGCGAACAGGCGATCAACGTGTGGCTGCGCGAGCAGAGCCCCGGCTGGGCCGTGGGATTGGAACTCTCCAACTTGGACCTGGCGCTACTGCTCGCCTACCAGCTTGCCCGCAACTGGCGCGCACACATCAACCTGATCACCGTTGTCGAGGATGCCGCCGAAGCCGCCAACGGCCGCGCCTTTCTCGAGCAACTGATCGACCTGGGCCGCATGCCGCGCACGACGCAGGCCATCGTCCACACCGGCGCGTTCGACGCCGTGCTGCCCGCCGCACCACAGGCCGATCTCAACATCTTCGGCGTGCAGCAGCGCGCCAGCCTGGGCTTCATGCAGCGCATGGTCGACGTCACGGCGTCCACGTGCATCTTCGTGCGCGACTCGGGTGAGGAGAGTGCGCTGGCTTGAGTGGCGCTGCGCACCGGCGCGGGAGGCAAAGCAGAAGGGCTGAATTGGTGGCGGTGTGCGTCGCACGCGCAGGCTTACTTCGCCCTTTTGCCGGAACGAACCAAAGGGCAAATAGCAGGGGGTTGCCCTGCCCCACGTCTGGTGTATAATGACTGCAAGCCTACAATCCCGTAGGGAAAAGCTCCAGTCTGACCTGCGTGGAAGGAGTTTGCGATGAATGCCGAAACGCCTGTGTCGCCTCAGCCCGCTACCCACGAAGCCTCGCCGGCTGTCGTTTCTCCCTGGACACACGTCAGCAGTCTGCTGATCTTCATACTCCTGCTCACGCCACTCCTCTTTCTGGGCGTCGGCTGCTACCCAGGCTGTTCTAGCTACTCCGGCGGCCTCGCGCTGCGCACGGCACAGGCGCCGAACAACGATGTCATGCTCTATCTGGACATCTTCGAGAGCGGCGTCTATACGCCGACCGGCGAGAGCCAGGTTACTCTGCCGGAACAGAGTGCGCCGGCTGCGCTGAATCTCGACACGCTGGCAGCGGATGGCTATGTGGCGGTGCGGGTGCCCCACGCGCCGCCGAGCTACACGGTCAGTTCGCTAGTCGCCGGCCACGATGCCGGCGCGCCGGGCGCCATGTTCAACTATTATTCGCCGCCGACCAGCACGGTCATGAGCAGTATCCCGGTCACGTTGACAATGCGGGCAGACTACGAGCAGGCGATCAACGCACGCTATCCCATCACCGATGGGAAGTCGCACTGGGAGGTGTGGTGGCTGCCGGCCGGCGCCTCCTTCCCGCTGCCGGATGGTCCCTTCCGGCTGGATGACAACTACCCGCCGCCCGTGGAACTGCAATTCCTGGCAAACTTTGGCGGAGATTTCGCCGTCGACTGCAATGGCTGCCAGTACGAGTATGTCGTTTTCGACGGCGTGACGTTCCACGGGCCGTTTGCCGGAACGCTGGTGGTCAATAGCGCCCCATCACCGCTGGCCAAGTTTGGCACAGATTGTATGCACCAGACGCCGCCCATCCCGTCGACCGCGGCGGTGCTGCTCGCGGCAAGCGAGCCGTTCACCATGACCTACTGTCTGGAGAATTACGACAGCATCGCTCACGACTTCGACCTGACGGGTGACTCGCAGCAGGCCTGGACCTATTCCTTCTACACGCAGACCGTGGGTGCGCCCGCCGACCCCGTGCCGGTCGGCGCGGCGCCCTTCCAGGTGCGCGTGCCGGCCATGGCGAACTTCTGGCCCGGCATGGTGGCGATCCACGCGGTCTACACGCCGACGTTTGCCGGTGACGCCAGCGTCAATGAGGCACTGGCCCTCACGGCGACATCGCTTGTCAGCCCGACGCTCACCACGCAGGGCGTGGGGTTCGGCTTCTCGAACGGCTTCGACCCGCAAAGCAATGCCGGGGCAAGTCTCTACCTGCCTCTGGCGGTGAAAGAGTAGACGCACGCAATGCTGCCGACCGTCACGCTAATCGATGTTGAAGTCAGCACCTACACGCTCTGTCTCGTCACGGCGCTCTTTGTGGGCGGCGCGGTGGCCTATTTCCGCCTGTTGCGGCTGGGCAAGCCCGTCGGCATCTTGCGGCTGGGGATTGCGCTGACCATTGGTGCAAGCCTGCTGACCATGGTGGTCGTCAACTACGTGGTCAACAGTGTACTGGCGAGCGAGTCCATCGCGAGCGGAGCGATCTTTCAGCCCGAAGGGATGAGCATCCTCTGGGCGCTGCTGGGCGGCTGTGCGGCGGCGATGCTCATCTGCCGGTGGCAGCAGGTCCCCATCCTGCGTGTCTTTGACCTGTTCATCGTCGGCGTGCCGCTGGCGCAGGCCATCGGGCGGCTGGGCTGCTGGGCGGCGGGCTGCTGCTACGGCAGGGAGACGGAGGGCTGGCTGGGCATCTATGCGCCGGACGATCACGGCCACTGGGCGGAACGCTACCCGACGCAGTTGATCAGCGCCGCCGCCAACCTCGCCATCTTCTTCATCCTGCTGACGGTGGAGCGGCGTAGCGTGCGGGCCGACGGCACGCGCCAGCCATGGGCCTTTGACGGCATGCTGCTCTTCCTCTACATTCTGCTCTTTGCGGCCAAGCGCTTTCTCATTTCGTTGCTGCGCGAGAGCGGCGCCCCGCTACTCGGCTTCTTCAACTGGATGCAACTGAGCGCGCTGTTGGCCATCGCCATTACGTCTGGCCTGTGGGCGTATGCCAGCCGGCGCCAGCGGGCAGCGGCTGGCATCGGTTGATGCGCGCTGCACGAGTGCAAAGCCCCGCCGCTTTGACAGCGGCGGGGCTTTCGCGTATGCTTTCTCAATACTTGCGCCTGTAGCTCAGCGGAACAGAGCATCGGTCTTCGGAACCGAGTGTCGGGGGTTCGAATCCCTCCAGGCGTACCTTTTTCCCCGCAAACCACATGCGGTTGCGCCGGCAACTTTTGTAACAGCCACTTCCCGCCACCAGAGAGAATTTTCACGGCGTGCAACGAAAATTGCACACCGTGAAGTTGTTGGAATCACGGCGTGAAGTGCATACCTTCACGCCGTGAAGTGCACGATTTCACGCCGTGAACATTTCGCTTTCACGCCGTCTTTCTGCGCGCTTCACGCCGTGAAGCTGCGAGAACTCAACCCTTGACGTACGACAGCTTCTCGCAGATCGCGCCGTCGCGCACGGTGAAGATATCCACGCCGCGCACGTGACCCTGACGCCCCGCACCATCCACCCAGGTGTAGCGCCAACGCAAGACGCACCGCTCACCCAGCCCAACGAGTTCCTCGATCTCGATGTGGGCATGGGGCGACACCTGGAAGAACTCCTGCCAGAAGGCAGTGACGGCGGCCTTGCCCGCATAGCGGGTTCCATCGGGCGCCGGCGTGGTATTCTCAAAGATGCAGTCGTCGCTCATGAGCTGCATCATGCCGGCCACGTCATGGCGATTGAACGCGTCGTTGAAGTGGCGCACGCGTTCGACGATCGATTCGTGCGGTGCGGGCTGGGCCTGGTTCATGACGGTTGTGTGCTCCTTGCACGGAAAAGCAGTATCGATCCGGAGACTTCGGCGGATAGCATAGCATCTGGCGGGCACAGAAGCCAGCGCAGTGAAAGCAGCCAAGAATCTTCAATTCACAGGATGAAAACGCCGCCAAGTCCTGTACAATGGAATGTGTGACCGAAGCCTGCCCAACCAGCCTCGATGCCCACGCTGCCCCGCCGGAGCAGGCTCTGCCCGCCGTGCGTTCGTGTATGGATTCCCGCGATTCAATTGGAGGCACACCCATATGGCAAAGCGTCGTTCGCTTCTACTCGCACTGCTCTTCACCGCCACTCTGTGCATTGTCCTCATCGCAGCAGTCGCTGCAACACCGCCCGCCTTCGCCCAGTCTCTACCCAACGCGCCCGACGCGCCGGGCAGCATCGCCGGCACGGTGACGGCCGAGGGCGGCGCGCCGCTCGCCGGCATCGAAGTGCAGATCTATCGTCTCCAGTGGTATGGAGGCTGGTGGTCGGAGCGTACATTGACGACTGATGCGAATGGCAATTATCTGGCCGCAATCTTGCAGGCGAACACCTATCGTGTCGCCTTCCGCGACCCGGCCGGCGTCTACGGGGCGGCGTACTTTGCCGATGCGCAGGCGCTGGGGAACGCCACGGACATCGCAGTGGCCGGCGTCGATGTGACGGGAATCGACGCGGTGCTGCGGCCCGCCGGCGCCGTGACCGGCATCTACAGCGACACCACGACACCCTACATCTATACCGAGATCGCGGCGCTGGTGTCCGGCGATGGCGCGTGGCAGAAGGCTGCCTCGGTCGCGGTCACGACCACCGGACCCTACACGCTGACGGGGCTGGCGCCAGGGGTCTACCGCATCTGCGCCTACGCTCAGTGGTATCTCGAACCGCTCCCGGAACCCTCGGTCTGCTATGACGACATCATCTCGTCTCCCGACTATGCCCAGCCGGTGACGGTAACGGGCGGTGTGACGACCACCGGCATTGACCTGACTGCGGGCGTGGAGGGGGACGGCGCGGTCATCGCAGGCGTCGTGCGTGCGGCGAGTGGCGCGCCGCTGGCGGGAGTGGACGTCTGGATCAATCGAACGTATGGGCCGGGTATGACGCAGACCACCGACGCAGCGGGACGCTATGAAGTGCGCGGTGTCGTCCCTGGCCAATACATGGTTGCCTTTAGCGAGTCCGCGACCGGTATCTATGTGACGCAGTTCTACAGCGGCTCGCTCACCTCTGACCAGGCGACTGTGGTGAGCGTGGCACGCCAGGAAGTGCGCGGCGACATCGATGCCACCCTGCCCCTGGGCGGCATGCTGAGCGGCGCGGTCCGCATTCTCGGCCAGAAGCCGGATGATGCGACTGTAAGCGCAGAGCGGCTGGACAGCACCGTGACCAGCGTCATGCGCGGTGCTGTGTACGACCGCGACACCGGCGCCTACCGTCTCACCGGCCTGCTGCCGGGCCGCTACCGCATCTACGTGCAGGCGCGGTTGGACAGCCTGGTCTTCAGCGGCTACTACGGAGGGGCGACGGCTGAGACTGCTGCTGAAGTTACGGTTGCCGCCGGCGCAGTGATCGGCGGCCTGGACGTCAATCTGGGCGCAGGCGCCTATGACGGCGAAATCGCTGGGACAGTGACAGCAGGGGGGCAGCCGCGGCCGGGCATCAAGGTCACGGTCTACAGTTCGGGCGGCAGCAGTGGCGTCGTAGGCACAGTGACGGACATCCAGGGTCGGTACAAGATCGGCGGGCTGACGCAGGGGAGCTACCGCGTCGGCTTCAGCGATCCGGCCGGGATCTACGCCACGGCGTACTACTCCAATGCCCTTTCACTCACCGACGCGTGGTACCTGTCCATGGATCCGGTGCGGCAGATTGAGAATGTCGATGTCGATCTGGTGGCGGGCGGCGCCATGAACGGACGTGTTATGCAGGACAATGGCGTGCCGGTGCCTGGCAAAAGCATCTTTCTCTGGTACGTCTTTGAATACAACGGCGTTCCCGCCTATCTGACGCCACTCACTGAGCGCATCGTCACCGATTCCAACGGGATCTATCGGGTCCAGGGTCTGCGACCCGGCGTCTATCGCGTCTGTGCCGAGGGGTACTATCCCCTTCCGCCGACACCAGGCGGCTGCTACGGCGGGCCGCTGGGGATCTCTGAGCCGACAATGGCCCAAGATGTGCGCCTGCGCGTTGGCGTCGAGACGAGCGGCATCGACATCTTCGTGGGCCGAACGCTGCCGGAGCGCACCTATCTGCCGGCAGTGGGGCGGCAGTAGGTACTATGAGCCTGGAGGAGGACTTCGCCATGCCAAAATTCAGTGCTTTTCTCTTCGCTTCGCTGTTCGCCGCAGGTCTCTGTGTTTTGCTATTGGTGCTAATGGTCGCATCGCCGCCCATCCTCGCCCAGTCTCTGCCCAACGCGCCGGACGCACCGGGCAGCATCGCCGGCACGGTCACGGCTGAAGGTGGCGCGCCGCTCGCCGGGATCGACGTCGATATCTATCAGTTACTGCCGTATGGCGGGTGGTCGCCGGTGCGGGCCTATGTGACGGATGCGCAGGGCGCGTACGAGGCGCTGGCGCTGGCTGCCGGCATGTACCGCGTCGGCTTTAGCGACCCGGCAAATCAGTACGGGCCGTCCTTCTACGCGGGCGCGCTGACCGTGGGCGGCGCCACCTCGATCGCCGTGGCCGGCGTGGACGTGACGGGCATCGATGCCGTGCTACAGCCCGCCGGCGCCGTGACCGGACTCTACAGCGATGCGCGCCCGCTGCTTTCCACATTCGCGTACATTGCCGCCCTGGTGCGCGAGGCCGACGAATGGCGCCCGACGACGCAGAGGCTGATTCTCGAAACCGGCTCCTACTCGTTGACCGGACTGGCGCCCGGCGTCTACCGTATTTGCGCCTACGACTGGTACCAAGACCCCCTCCCGCATCCTTCCGTCTGCTACGACGACATCGTCTCGTCACCCGACTATGCGCAGGCGGTGACGGTGACCGGCGCCGTCACTACCACCGGCATCGACCTGAATGCCGGCGTGGAAGGCGACGGCGCCGCCATCGGCGGGCTGGTGCGCGGCGCAAGCAACGCCCCGCTGGCCAATATCGACGTCTGGTTCGAGTCTTGGTCTCAGCCGCCCACCGGCTTTATCAGCCCGACGACGACCAGTTCGTCGGGCCGCTACGAAGTGCGCGGCCTGGCGCCCGGCAGCTACACCCTGCGCTTCGTCGACGCGGGCACCGGCATCCATCAGACACAGTACTATAGCGGCGTCACATCTTCGCCTGCGGCAACCATCGTGCGCGTGGAGCGCTTTGAAGAGCGGCTCGATGTCGACGTGACGCTGGCGCTGGGCGGCATCCTCAGCGGCACGGTGCGCGTCCTGGGCGAGCGGCCCTCCTATGCAATGATCTACGCCGAACCGCGGGAGAGCATCGACCCAGCCATCCCGCTCTATGCGATCGCAGACTATCAGAGCGGCGCGTATCGGTTCTTGGGCCTGCCGCCCGCCCGCTACCGCCTCATGGTCAATGCGTCGTTGAATGGCCATATGTTCAGCGGTGTTTACAACGGCCCGGCAGCCGATGAGGACGGCTATGTCACCGTGGCGCCCGGCGCAATCCTCGAGGGGTTGGACGTGAACCTGGGCACCGGTGTCTATGACGGCGAGATTTCCGGTGCCGTGACCGGCGACGGGGTGCCGTTGTCCGGTATTGCGGTCAGCGCGTATTCATTTGAGAAGAATTTGGTCGTCACGGTTCCCACCGATGCGCAGGGACGTTATCGTATCGGCGGGCTCCAGTCCGGAATCTACACCGTCGGCTTCAGCGATCCGGCTGGTGTCTATGCCACGCAACACTACAGTGGCGCCCTGAATCTTGCCCGGGCCCAGTTTCTGTTTCTTGAGTTCGTCGGGCAGATTGCCAACATCAATGCGTCGCTGGCCAGGGCCGGCAGCCTCTCCGGCCGCGTCATTCTCGACGACGGTGTGCCCGGAACATTTCACACGATTCAACTCTATTATGTCCGGCCGCACAGCGATGGCTTTGAACTGATCGATCTTGAGCGTGTCGTCAACACAGATTCAAGCGGCGCCTTTGTCGTCCAAGGGCTGCTACCCGCCATGTACCGCGTCTGCGCCGAAACCCGTCCATACATATCCTACCAAGGTGGCTGCTATGGTGGCCCCCTGCTGGTCCACGAACCAGGAATGAGCCAGGATGTGCCCGTTCGCGTCGGCGAGGAAACGACCGACATCGACATCTACCTGGTCACGATGCTGCCAGAGCACAGCTATTTGCCGGCAGTTGCGCGTCAATAACCGGCGCACCTTTCCAACTGAGCGCCCGGAGCCTGCGACGGTTCCGGGCGCTCTACGGCGCAAGCCAGACTGCCCGCGCCTCTTCTCCGGCACGCCCGGCGCCGTGCAGCCGCCGTGACGAGTACGCCGCTTTCCGCTACAATGCATGGCATTCATCCGCCTCACGGGAAGGAAGCCACGCCATGCGCTCAACCGTCATCCAAACCCCAGCCGTCCGTACGGCCATCGTCGCCCTGGGCGTCATTGCCGTGCTCTTTGCCGTGCGCGCGGCGGCGGACATCCTGGCGCCCTTTCTGCTCGCAATCGTCATTGCCGTACTGGTGCAGAGTACGGTCTCCTGGCTGCGCGGCCGCGGGCTGCCGACCTGGACAGCGCTGGTTGTGGTGGGCGGGATGCTTGCCGTCGTACTCGTCGGGCTTGCGCTTCTCATCGACACGGGCCTGGACAACCTCTCGGCGGAGTTGCCCAGGTTGCGCCAGGCGATGGCAGCCCAACTCGAGACGGTAGAGGCCGGTCTGGCGTCGCTGGGTTTCCCGCAAATACAGGCGGGTGCGCGGCTCCAGCAGGCGGCGAATGCTTCAGGGAGCATCGCCACTTCGCTCCTGGAAGAGATCGGCTCGATAGCATCCAGTGTCCTGCTCGTCGTCTTCTATGTACTCTTCCTCTTGCTGGAGTCGACCGTGCTGCCGAGCAAGTTGGAGACTGCCTTTGGCGCGGCGTCGCCGGTAAGCGAACGACTGGGGCGCATCCTGGCGAGCGTGCAGAGTTACCTTGTGGTGCAGACCGCCTTGAGTGCGCTGGTCGGCGCCCTGGTGACGGTGACGCTCTGGCTCATCGGCGTCGACTATGCGCTACTGTGGGGCGTGCTGGCCTTTCTGCTCAACTACGTGCCCAATTTCGGCCCTATCCTCGCCGCGATTCCGGCCGTGGTCATGGCCTTTATCCAGTTCGGGCCGGGCACGCAAGTGCTCCTCACCATCCTGGCCTATGTCGCCATCTTCATCGTCGTCGGCTCCCTCCTCTACCCGCGCGTCATGGGCAGCCGCGTCGGCCTGTCGCCGCTGGTCGTCCTCGTCGCCATGATCTTGTGGGGCTGGCTGCTCGGCCCGGTGGGGCTGATTCTCTCCGTGCCGCTGGTCGCCGCCGTCAAGATCGTGGCGGACGCGTACGCGCCGGCGCGCTGGCTGGCTATCCTGCTCGGCAACGCGTAGTAACGACTTTAGTCGTTGGTCAGCGGAAGACAGAGCGGCTTCAGCCGCCACTACGGATCGTTGGCAGAGCGTAGTAACGACTTTAGTCGTTGGCCGGCGGCCAGCGAAGAGAAGAGCGGCTGAAGCCGCCACTACGGATCGTGGGCAACGCGTAGTAACGACTTTAGTCGTTGGCCGGCGGTTAGTCCCACACCGGCGGCTTGGCCGTATACGGATCCTGCGCAGCGCGGTCATCCGACAGCGACGGCTGGTTGCGGACGACGAGCAACTCGATCGCATCGGCCAGGTGCTCGTCGGCGATGTGGTGGTCGCCGCGCGCCACGCGCAGCAGATGCGCCTCACGCAGCACGTCGGCATGGGTGGCGCCAACGGGCGGCTCGAACTTGTAGCAGGCGCACTCGATCAACTGGCCCAGCGGGTCGCGGAAGTAGATGGAGTCCATGAAGCCGCGGTCGACGTTGCCCGTATGGCTGATGCCGCGCGCATCGAGCCGCCGGGCGATCTGCGTGTAGACGGATCGCGAGACCGTGAAGGCGATGTGATGCAGGTTGCCGATGCCTTCGGGATTGCGGCTCGGGTCCACGCTGCGCCGCTCGTCGGTGAAGACGGTGATGAGCCGGCCGTCGCCAGGGTCGAAGTAGAGATGGCTCTCTGTGGGCACATCGAGGTTGGGCTGCTCGAAGATGAAGGGCATCCCCATGACGCCCTCCCAGAAGCCGATGCTCGTCTGCCGGTCGGCGCCGATCAGCGTGATGTGGTGAACGCCTTGGGTCTGGATCTTTTGCATAGTTGGGTCTCCTCTGCTTTCGTTCAATATGGCGTACACAGCGGCGTGAATGAGGCGTCGAACCAGAAACCGAGTTTCTTGGAGAAACTCGGTTTCTCGTCAGCGACCTGTGTACGATTCTAGAGCGCCAGCCCTTCGCGCCGCCAGCCGCCCAACGCCTGCTCCAGCGCGGCGGCAGCGGCCAGCGCCACGTTGTCGCGCCAGGGCCGCGCCACCACCTGCACGCCGATGGGCATGCCGTCGGCTGATGTGCCACAGCGCACCACCGCCGCCGGGTAGCCGACCAGGCTGTAGGTGAGCGTGTAGGCGATGTGGCCCTGGTCGTCGTCGTGCGGCCGTGCCGGCAGTTGCGCAGCAGGCGTCAGGATGACGTCGACGCTCTCCATGAAGGCGATCAGCGCGCGGCGGAACCTGTCCCACAAAAAGAGGTGCTGCTCCACCTCCAGGCTGGTGAGCTTCGTCTCCTCGCCGGCATCCCACACCTCCCACGACTCAGGCTCGGGGCGGCTCCAGTAATCGAGGGTGACGGGATAGCTGTGTTCGACCAAGGGCGGAGCCTTTTCTTCCACGGCACAGCCGGCATCGGCCAGCACCTGCGCCGCGGCGCGCACGGTCTCCACCACCTCGTCGGGCGGGGCACCTTCCACGGCGTCGGTGTAGAAGGCGACGCGCAACCCTTCCACGTCGACGGCGTGCCAGTCGCCCAGCGGCATGGGCACCACGCTGGCGTCGCGCCAGTCCACGCCCTGGATGATGGGCAGCACGAGCGCCAGATCTGCCACGGCACGCGCCATGGGGCCGATGGACGTGCGCGGATCATTCATGACGTTGATGCGCGGGTAGTGGCCCGTGAGCGGCACGCGCCCCACCGTCGGCTTGAGGCCGGCGATGCCGCAGTTATGCGCAGGCTGGCGGATGCTGCCGCCGGAATCGCTGCCCAGCCCCACGGGTGAGCCGCCCGCGGCGATGATCGCGGCCTCGCCGCTGCTGCTGCCCGCCGGGCTGTAGGCCAGATTGTAGGGGTTGTGGGTCAGCCCGTAAACCTCGTTGCCGCTGACGGCGTTGGTCTTGCCCAGCACGATGACGCCCGCCGCACGCATCCTCGCCACAACCGTCGCGTCGTGCGGCGGCACGTAGCCCAGGCGCGGCGCATAGCCGGCCGTGCAGATCAGATCGTTCGTCTCGATCCAGTCCTTGATGGTGCAGGGCACGCCATGCAGCGGCCCCCACCAGTCGCCGCGCGCCGCGGCGGCGTCGGCGGCCTGGGCACGGACCAGCGCGGCCTCGGCGTTGAGTTGCACCACAGCGTTGAGCGCCGGGTTGACCGCGGCGATGCGCTCGAGGCAGGCGCCGACGACCTCCAGCGACGACACGTCGCGGCGGCGAATCCAGCGCGCCAGGTCTGTGGCTGAAGCAAAAATCAACTCATCATGCATTGTGCGCTCTCCTGGAAATTGCACGCAGGAATAGAACAATCAGGCATTGTACCCTCAATCGTATCATAGTTCCTGACGCACCGTTTGCCACGTCTCCGAAATCGGGTTGCGGACTTTCCCAAAGACAAGTAGACTGCTCCAGATTTTTTCATCGCCAGTTCGCCGGTAAGTACGATGCCGGCGGCCAGCCACCGCGCACACGTGGGGAAAACCGGCTCTATGCTACTGACCATCGAACGCGTCGCCATCATGAAGTCCGTCGACATTTTCGCCGCGACGCCGGATCACATCCTGGCCTCAGTCGCCCGCATTGTCGAAGAGGTTGAAGTGGCGGCGGGCGAGAGCCTGCTGCGCGAGGGCGAACCGGGCGACTGCCTCTACATCGTCGTCGAGGGCGAACTGCGCGCCCACAGCCAGAGTCGCACGCTCATGATCCTCACGCCCGGCAAGATTGTCGGCGAACTGGCCCTGCTCGACCCGGAGCCACGCTCGGCTTCGGTGGATGCCGTCAGCGACGCGCTGCTCTTTCGCATCGACAAAGAGCCCTTCGACGAGGTCATGGCCGACCGGCCCGAGATCGCGCTGGGCGTCATCCGCTCGCTGGCGCGGCGCATCCGCCAGCAAGGGCGCGTCATTGCCGGAACTTCTGACCCGGAGAGCAGCCGAGGCGATCGATGACGGCGGCGGACGCGCACCCCCACACCGAGAGTGACCTGGTCACACGCCTGAGCCTGCTCATCGGCCAGGCATTCTTTTTTGGCCTCCTGGTCGGCCTGGTTGTCATTGCAGCGTTTGCGCTGCTGATGTCCGCGTACGGCCCGGGCGCGCTGCCCTGGGTCTATATCGCCGTCGCCATCTTCGGCTCGCTGGCGTTTTATGGCTTTGCCGAGGCGCAGCGGCGCTGGTCGCTGGTTCGCGTGTCACTCGTCGCCGAGGTCGTCGTCGTACTCTTTCTCACCGGCGCCTGGGCCGGGCTGCGCTTTGCCCAGGCGACCTGGCTGGCCTTTGCCGCCATGGTCGTCTATTCCCTTCTGTTACAGATCGGCTTTGTCATCCTGGGCGGGCAGGCGGGCAAGCTGCTCGACGTACGCCAGATCAAGCGCTATTTCCCACGCATTGTGGCCGGCTTTGTCGTCGGTTTTATCGTGGCCGGAGCCGCCGCCACGCCGCTGCAACGGCTACTCAACGGCGCGGAACAACTGTTGCTCGCAGCGGCGGTTGCGGCCGGCGTCATGCTGATCATGCTCCTGGCGACCAATGCCCGCTATCACCCCGTTCTCATCCGCACAAGCGAAGCCGGCCCGCAAATCAGGCCGCCCTCCTTGCCCAAGGTGCTGGCAAAACGCTTCGTCCTGCTCATCTTTGCGTACCAGATGCTTTCCGCCATGGTGACGCAACTGCTGGAATTCATGGTCATGGCGTCGGCCGGCGAGCGCTTCACCGGCAGCGAGGCGCTGGCGAGTTTCTACGGCGTCTTTTCCCTGGTGCTCAACCTGACCGACCTGCTCTTTCTTGCGCTCGTGGCCGGGCTGCTGCTCAGCCGCTTCGGGCTCAGGTTTGGCCTGACCTTCAATCCCGGCGGCGTGTTCGTGCTCCTGCTCGCCATCGTGGCGGTCGGCATTGCCGCCGGACCGATGACGCCGCTCTTCTTTGGCCTGGTACTCCTCATCCGCATCGTGGATCTCACCTTCACCGACGCCACGACCAGGGCATCGATCAACGCCGCCTACCAGGCGCTGCCTGCCCACGAACGGGTCACGGTGCAGACCGGCGTCGAGGGTGTGGGGGTGCCGTTGGCGCTCGGCCTGACCGGCGTCATCCTGCTGATCTTCAATGCGCTGGGCGCGATGGACATGGTCCAGGTTGCCGCGCTGGCACTGCTGCTCACCGTGCTGTGGCTGGGCGCAGCCCTACTCGTTTATCACGATTACGCTGCGAACTTGCTCAAGACCATGCGGCGGCGTGCGCTCGGCGCGGCCGAATTGACGCTGGACGACGCCAGCCTTGGCGTGGTGGAACGTCTCGTTGCCAGCGACAACTTGCGCGACGTACGCCTGGCGCTCGACATGCTGCAAAGGGCCGAGCATCCCGCGCTGGCCGATGAACTGCTGCGCCTGGCACAGTCCGACCGCCCCGATATCCAGGTCGAGGCACTGACGAGGATCGAACAGATCGGCCTGCTACCGGCGCTCCCCATCGTGCAGGCGCTGGCGGCAACGGGCAGCAATGTCAGCGTACAGGCAGCCGCCATTCGTGCGCGGTGCGCGCTGGAAGCATCCGACGCCGTCGAAAGCGTGGCGCCCGAGCTGGACAACGACCGTGAAGAGATACGGCTTGCTGCCGCAGCGGGGTTGCTGCGTTACGGCAGCGTACCGGGCATCCTGGCCGCCGGCGCGCGCCTGCAAGCCTGGGCGCAGTCGGACGCACCGGCACAGCGCCGCTTTCTGGCGCATGTGATCGGCGAGGCGGGGCTATCCGAACTCTACCAGCCGTTGGCGCCGCTGCTCACCGACCCCGACCCGCAAGTCCGGCGCACTGCGCTGCGAGCGGCGGCGAATATCCAACACCCGCGCCTGCTTCCCTTGATCGTGCAGAATCTCGCCGACCGCATGACCCGCTCGGCCGCGTCGGATGCCCTCGTGGCATATGGCGAACGTATGCTACCGTTGGTGGAGAGTGCACTGTCAGGTAGTAATCTCACGCCGGAAAGCACCGTGCGCCTGGTGCGTGCCTGCCTGCCCGTGAAGGGGGCTGCGGTACAAGCCGTCATGGCCCGCCACCTCGACCATCCCGACGACGAGGTGCGCGAGCAGATCTTTGCCGTGCTGGGCGCGTTCGGCTTCCAGGCCACAGGCACGGCACGTGCTGCCGTGGACAAGGCACTGCGTCGCGAGGCGGCTGCCGGCTATCGCATCCTCCAGGCACAGCAGGATCTGGGCGGCGACGACACCGTCGCACCCCTTCAGCGGGCGTTGCGCGATGAACTGGCCCAGACTCAGCAGCGCATCTTCTGGCTGCTCTCGTTCCTGTACGAGTCCCGGCCAATCCTGCGGGCGGGCACGCAGCTCGAGCAGGGTTCACGCGGCGCGCATGCACTGGCGCTGGAGATGCTGGATGTGACGTTGGCGGGGGAGCACAAGGGGCTGCTCTTTCCATTGATCGAGCGGAAGCTGGACCAGGGGCAGCGCGAGCGATTGCGCGGCCTGCATATTGTCGTCGACGCCATGGCGCCCACCGCGCGGCTGCACGAGTTGATCGCAGACGGGAGACAAGGTTGGGTGCGCGCCTGTGCGCTCTATGCGGCCGCTCAGTCGGGCGACAGGACGTTCGTGCCGCTTGTCGAGTCGGCGCAAAATGACCCTGATCCCGTGGTGCGCGAGACGGCAGCGTGGGGCCTGACAGTCATGCGTCCCGCCGGGCCTTGAGGTCGGCCAGTGCAGCGCGCAGGCGAGCAATCTCGTCGGTCTGGTCGCGCACGTAACCGGCAAGGACTTCGAACATTGCCTGCGCCACTGCGCGGTTTTCGTCCACGAGCGCGGCCAGATCCGCCTGGCTTACCTGGAGCAGGCTGCTCTCGGCCGTGGCCGTCACGCTGGCCGTGCGTGCTTCGGGCGCTAACGCTGCCAGTTCGCCAAAGGCATCGCCAGGCGCCAGGCGGCGGAAGTCGTGAGGCCCATCATGCACGCGAAGTTCGCCCTTCGCCACAACGAAGAGAGTATTGCCGAACGAGCCCTTGGCAATGACGGTCGTCCCGGAAGCAACATGGACCGCCTCCGCCCGCGCGGCCAAATCGGTCAGCACTTCGTGGTCAAGCGTTCTGAAAAGCGAGATGCCACGCAACAGGGCGATTTTCTCCAGCAGGCCGTATGCGCCGGCCCCTTTCGCCGATTCTGCCCGCACGCGCTCGATTGCCGCCTGGAACTCCGCAATCGACAGCGTGTGGTGCCAGTGGGCCAGGTAGACCGAACTCGGTATCATCAGCACCTGCGTATCGCGTTCGGCCACGATCGTTGCGCTGCGCTCCGCCCCGCGCACTACGCCCGTTGCACCGAGCAGCAGCCAGGGCTCCGCCGGGAATGAGTGGTACCCGCCAAGCGGGAAGATGCTCAGCCCCGGACCGAGCGGGACATAGACGAACGCGGCGGGTGTCCCGGCTCGGACCAGAACCTCCTCTGCGGCAAGCTCGGCCAGGCGCACATTGGCGAAGGCGCGGTCTGCATCAATGCGCTCCGCCGCAAAGCCGGTCCGCGCCATGTGAGCAAGCAGTTCCTGGCGCAGCGGCAGCGCCCAGGCCAGCGGCTGCGCCGCCAGGTAGCGCGCCCGTTCTTCGGGACTCACCGTTGCAAGCGAAGGCGTCGGTCGCACACGATCGGCGATCCCGGCGTCAAGGCGGGCGATCTCTTGCTTTACCAGGTGCACGAACGCAGGGTCGTCCTCAGTCTCCTCCAGGTAAATCACCATCTCTGTCGCCGGCTTCAGTTCGCGCGGCGTGTTCGTCCGTTCAAAGCTCTCGATGACGTCCCGCTGAATATCGAGGACGACGAGCGCGGCACAGCGGGCGGCATGGTCAATTGCGCCGGGTGCGCTGAAGGAACCGCGGTGAAAAGAGATGCGCAGGTCGCCCGTGCGCTCGACTTCGCTGCTGGCGATATTCGCCTCGCCCGCACTGATTGGGTCGGACAACTCCAGCAGATAGAGCCGTTCCCGACTCAGGCGTAGTGCGTAGAGCGAGTTGCCGCGATGGCGATCGACGAAGACCTGGTAGTGTCCCGATGTTTCCAGCACTGCGCCGCGCTGGCGCAACGCATCGGCGGCGCGCAATGCCCGCACCGTGTCGATAGCATCTTCCGCCAATTCCGCCAGTGCCAGGCGACCGTCCGTCAGCCAGCCAAAAGCGTCGGGCGGGAGCGGCTGCGCAGCGCGCGTGAGGGACATCTGACCGTGCTCTGCGGCATCATCGAGCGGGCGTGCGGCATGCTTTCCTTTCTGCGCCTGCTGTTCGGCGTAAAGGGCATGCAGATCGGAGGTAACCGCCCTGACAAGTGCGCGGCGTAGAGCGGGTGGATCGTTGAGCAGGGCGACCGGCACCTTGCTCTTGCTGTGGCCGATGGAAAGGGACAACAGTTCGCGCAGCACCTGCTTTGGCTCCCGCCCTAATTCGCCGCGCTGCGCCAGCGCGAGCAGGTGCCAGGCCAGGCCGCCGCTGTTCTCCTGCCAGATGGCATCGATCAGGTCGTCCAACGCCGGGTCGAAGACGGCCTGGGCGGCGAATTCCGGATGCATGGCGCGACCGAACGCGGAGAAGTCGACCATGCCGATGTCGTGGAAGTAGGCCAACAGCACGCCATAGCCTTGCATGAAGGCAAATCGCTGCGGCGGCCGTTGCGGAATGAGCACGCCATGGCAGACGTCCAGCACGTTCAGCACCTGGTTCGCCACATCGCGCACGTGCACGACGCCATGATCGGCAAAGAGGCCGACATGATTGAGCGGTGCTGTCATGAAATCCGGATCGTCGATCAGCCGCTCCAGGCTCGCCTGCTCGTTGATTCTGCGGTAGAAGCGTTGCTCGATTTCGTGACGGATTGCGGCAGAGAGCCAGCGATCCAGGTATTCAGTCATGTTTCTCTCCGGCTCTGCAATGGTATTTTGCGAACCACCATTCTAGCCCGGCGACGAAGTGCGACAAAGTCATCGTTCGACAGACACGAGATGGCCGCGTCCATCGTGGTTGCCGGGGGCTGGCCATCGTCCTTGACACACTTCGCCGTCTACTCCTATAGTACCTGACACGACCGCAGCCTGCAGCAAACAGAAAGGCCACCCAGATGTCCACGCTCACCTGTACGATTCTCGGCGTCTTTGTCGGCGGGACGAAGACCCTGCGCGACGAGCGCGGCGCATGGCAATCCTCGATCGCACGCGATGCGGCGACGGGCCCCGTCATGCTGGAGATGCGCGGCTTCGTGGGCGACCAGGCGACGCAGCCCTACCACGGTTCGCCGGAACTGGCCGTGTGCATCCACGCGCAGAGCCACTATGACTACTGGAATGAGCACCTTGGCATGGATCTCCATCCCGGCGCCGTCGGCGAGAATCTGACCCTTGACACGTGGGATGATAGCATCCTGTGCGTTGGCGATCTCCTGCAGATTGGCGACGCGCGCATCCAGATCAGCGCGCCCCGCTCGCCGTGCGAGAACCAGGCGCGCCACATCGGCCGGCCCGACTGGGTGAAGCTGACCCTCCAGGCGCTGCGCACCGGCAGTTACGCACGGGTGATCGAACCAGGCATGGTACAGACCGGCGACCAGGTCACCCTGGTCGAGCGCCCGAATCCAGGATTGACCGTGCGCGAGATCAACGCGTGTTTCTACCACACTTTTTCACCGGAACTGGCCGCGCGCTTTATTGAGGCGGAGGGCCTCATGCCGTGGTGGAAGCAGCGGCTGCGCGACAAGGGCGCTGAGTTGGCCGGCGACCAAACCCGGTCAGCCTAGACCGGTTCGACCCGGCATCTTGGAGATACATACTCCATTCCCCCGCGTGAATCACACCCTGGCGAGCGTTCAGCCTTGACATGCTGGATGCCCTGCTCCTATAGTACCCAGCAGGCCACAGAAAGGCGTTCATCAGAAAGGGCTCGTCCATGTCCGGTTGACCCTGAACCTTGCTTGACGTATTCAGCGGCACGCCGAAGAGCCTGCGACAAAGGCGATGACGTCGCCGGCGGACGGTAGTGCACCAGGGACGGTCCAAACCACAGGAGTTCACTTACCGTGAACGATGATAGCGACTTCGAAGAGTTTGCGCCCTGGCTGGTGCTCCTCATCACGCTGGTGGGCGGCTTTTTGCGCGTGCTGTTGCTCGGCGCCAAGGGCATGTGGCTGGACGAGACCTTCAGCGTGTGGCTGGCAAACCAGACGCTGGGCGAGATGATGCAGTCGATCGTCCGGATCGACCAGCACCCGCCGCTCTACTACCTGCTGCTGCACGGCTGGGTGGCATTCGTGGGCGACACGGCCTACTATGCCCGCCTGCTCTCCGCACTCATCGGCACGGCCACGATTCCGGTTCTCTACCTGATCGGCAAGCGTATCGCCGGCGTGGCGGTGGGCGTGGGTGCGGCATTGCTCTTTGCCCTGTCGCCCTTCAACGTTTACTACGCGCAAGAGACGCGCATGTACACGCTGCTGACCTTCAACGCAGCCGTGGCAATCTACGCACTGGCATGGCTGCTCACCGATGCGCGGGCTACCGCGCCCATGGGCCGTCAGTTCCGCGCCTATGTACATGCATGGCGCACCGCCGGTCCAGCCGAACCGGCGCCGAGCGACGAGTTCAGTTACCGGGTCGAGGCGCCACGCAGCGGGTGGCGAGCCTGGGTCCACCGCCATCGCTGGTCGCCCGTCCAGACCGTCGCCACGGACCTGGCATGGATCGCCTTCATCATCTTCTCGGCGGCGACGCTGCTCACCCACAATACGGCCGTCTTCTTCGTCCTGGCCACCAACAGCTTCGTGCTCGGCCTGATACTCTATGTGCGGCTCAACCGGTCCGCCTCGGCGCCGGCGCTGCGCGCACCTTCGTTCGCCAACTGGCTCAAGGCACAGATCGGCATCCTCATCCTGTGGCTCCCCTGGCTGCCGGTCCTTGTCCAGCAGGCGCGCCGCGTCGACGAGCACTTCTGGATCCCTGCGCCCACCTGGGAAGGCATTACCTGGACGCTGCGCACCCTGCTGAACGCATCGGCGCGCACGCAGACAAGCCAGCTCATGACCTGGGTGTTGTGCGGGGTGCTGGTGCTCGGGCTGCTCTATTTTCGCAAGAAGCTCTCGATCTTCCTCTTCCTTGCCGCCCTGTTTGCCATCCCGGTCGCGGGGGAATTGATCGTGAGCCTGCGCCGCCCCATCTTCATCGACCGCACGCTCATCTGGATCACGATCCCGCTCTTTTTGCTGCTGGCGGCGGGCGTTGCCCAGTTGCGCTATCGACCGGTCATGATCGTGGCGCTGGGCATCCTGGCGACGAACTATCTCTTCTCAGTCGGCGATTATTTCCGCTTCTGGCAGAAGGAAGATTGGAGCACGCCGGCCGGCTACGTGGCGAACTTCGCCGAACAGGGCGACCTGGTGCTCTTCAACTCGAACTTCGTTATCATCCCGTTCGACTACTACTTCGACGAATATGAGGAGTTGTATTCGATCGACGTGGTGAAACAGGGCGTGCCGCTGGATCTCTTCACCAGCGGTGTGCTGGAGCCCCAGATGACGGAGGACGACATCCCTCAATTGCTCTCGACGATTGCGGGACACGACCGGGTCTGGCTCGTGTACAGCCACGACGCGTACACCGATCCCGACGGGCTGATCCCGCAGACGCTGGCCGCGCAGATGGACGTGACGCGCACGCGTGACTTCTACGGCGGGCAGGTCCAGCTATACGAGCCGCGCTGAGCGCAGGCAGCTATCTCCCAGGAAGCTTCGGTCTTTCCAGAGGGCTGACGGCCGCACCAGGCCCGGCGATCACGCGCCGCCTGCCTCCCGCTGCACCGCATAGACCAGCACGGCATAGACATCGCCATGTTGTTCCACACGCACGAGCTTCATGGGCGGCGTCACGACATTGCGCGGCAGCAGTGGCGCGCCCGCACGAAGCATGACCGGCGCGACCGTCAAGATCAACTCGTCGAGCAGGCCGTGGTCGTGGAACTGCCCCACCAGGTCGCCGCCGCCGGCAATCCAGATATTCTTGCCGGCAGCCGCTTCCACCATCTCGGCATGAACGCGCGCAACGTCGCCTTGCACCAGGCGAATATCGGCGCCGGGGACGAGCGGCAACTGCCGGGTGCTGAAGACCCACGACGGGATACTGTATGGCCATTTTTCTGGGTGCTCGAGCAATTTCTCGTGGTTCAAAACCCACTCGTACGTGGTCGAGCCCATGGCAACCGCGCCGATCTGCTCGATGAAGCGCGGGTAACTGTCCTGCATGCTCTCCACGTCGCCAAACTGGAAGAGCCAGTCGAGCGAGTTGTTCTCGTCGGCCAGATAGCCGTTGACGCTCATGGCCGTGTAGTACTGTGTCTTCATCGGGTAGCCTTTCATTGTTGTTCGCCAACGCGGCGTCGTGCTCGGGCAAGTATAGCCACGTTAAATGCGCTTGGCAATCGTTGTGCCCGTGGCGGCGCGCTGCCGTGGCTGGCGACGCGCGTGGCGAAATAGGCCAACACCTTGACACCTCGTACAATGAAAGAAAATCCACTTTGCAACGGAAGGAGTTCCTCAATGTTGCGCAAAGAAGGCAACCGTCTTATCCGCGAGTTCGACTCAGAGCAGATCTGGATCGAACCCTGGGGCGCCAACAGCCTGCGCGTGCGCGTGACGCAAGCGCGCACCATGCCCATGCCCGACGAGGAGTGGGCGCTGCTGCCGCCTGCGGCGCCGGGCGCGGCCATTACCATCGACGGCGGCGAGGCCACCATCACCAACGGCAAGATCAGCGCTTCGTTGACCGCCGCCGGCAAGATCGTCTTTCTCAACCAGCACGGCGAGGTGCTGCTGGAAGAGTACCACCGCAACCGCCGCGCGGCGATGGAGGCGTTTAACAGCACGATCGCCGGCAAGAGTACGGAAACGAAGCCCGACTATCTGCGCGCCTTTGTCAGTGCGCTGGAGGTCGATGCGCGCGAGTTCAGCCCCATCCTGGGCGGCGATTACGAGCTGACGGCGCGTTTCGAATCGAACCCCGGCGAAAAGCTCTTCGGCATGGGGCAATATCAGCAGCCGCATCTGAACATCAAGGGCTGCACACTCGAGCTGGCGCACCGTAACTCGCAAGCAAGCGTGCCCTTCGTGCTCTCCAGCCTGGGCTATGGCTTCCTGTGGCACAACCCGGCCATCGGCAAGGTGACCTTTGGTACGAATGTCACCGAGTGGTACGCCCAGTCGACCGACATCCTGGACTACTGGATCAGCGCGGGCGACACCCCGGCCGAGATCGAGGAGGCCTACGCCCGCGCCACCGGCACAGTGCCGATGATGCCCGACTATGCCATGGGTTTCTGGCAGTGCAAGCTACGCTACCGCACCCAGGAAGAGCTGCTGGCGGTGGCACGCGAGTACAAACGCCGCGGCCTGCCCATCTCCGTGATCGTGGCCGACTTCTTCCACTGGCCCAACCAGGGCGACTGGAAGTTTGACGCAGAGTACTGGCCGGACCCCAAGGCCATGGTCAACGAATTGAAGGAGATGGGCATCGAGCTGATGGTGTCGATCTGGCCGACGGTGGAGGAGAGCAGCGAAAACTACCAGGAGATGGTGGAAAAGGGCTATCTGATCCGCGCCGACCGCGGCAACCGGATGATGCTCTCCGAAGCGGCGCTCTACGACGCCACGCATCCCGGCGCACGCGCCTATGTGTGGTCGAAGGCGCGCCGGAACTACTACGCCGATGGGATCAAAATCTTCTGGCTCGACGAGGCGGAACCCGAATACAGCCATTACCATTTCGACCTCTACCGCTATCACCTGGGCCCGGATGTGCGAATTGGCAACATCTACCCGGCCCTGTATGCGCGCGGCTTCTACGAAGGGATGAGCGAGGCAGGCCAGGAGAATGTGATCAACCTGCTGCGCTGTGCCTGGGCCGGCAGCCAGCGCTATGGCGCGCTAGTCTGGTCGGGCGACATCGACACCACCTTCCGTTCCATGCGCAACCAGTTTGCGGCCGGGCTGAACATGGGGCTGGCGGGCATCCCGTGGTGGACCACCGACATCGGCGGCTTCCATGGCGGCAACCCCGACGACCCCGCCTATCGTGAGGTACTTGCGCGCTGGTTCCAGTGGGGCGCCTTCTGCCCGGTCTTCCGCCTGCACGGGCTGCGCGAGCCTTTCAAAGCGCCGCTGAGCGACCACGGCGGCGGCAAGATGCTGAGCGGAGCGGACAACGAAGTGTGGAGCTATGGCGAGGAAGTCTACGAAATCTGCTCGCGCTACATGTCCCTGCGCGAGCGCATGAAGCCCTATATTGCGACCCTGATGGAAGCCGCCCACAAGCATGGCACGCCCGTCATGCGCGCCCTCTTCTACGAGTTCCCGACAGATCCAATGGCGTGGGAGGTGAGCGACCAGTATTTGTTCGGCCCCGACCTGTTGGTCGCCCCGGTGATGGAGGCCGGCGTGACGCAGCGTCCGATCTATCTGCCGGCGGGCGCGCAGTGGACCAACGCCTGGAGCGGCGAGGTCCTCGCCGGCGGCCAGACCGTCACCGTCGATGCGCCGCTGCAGACGATTCCGCTCTTCCTGCGCGACGGGGCGACGCTGCCGATTCGCTAGCACGCACCTGTTGGGCGGTAAGGCCTGCCTCGCCCTCTCCCCCGGAAGGCGAGGCAGGAGAGACCTTTCGCCATCACCTGGCACGCGTCACGGATTGACAAAGGCTATGGTGCGCCGAATTGCGCCATGGTCGTCGCAAATGCCCTGGTGCTCATCTCTCTTAGCGGCCGTGCCGCCAGCTTCTCGGCGATGACTTCAACCGCCCAGGGACCCGAATAGCCGATCCCCTGCACGCAGTCGATGAGACCCCGCAGATCATATTCGCCTTCGCCGCAAAACATACGGTTGGCGGGGTCGTACCCAGGGTGTCCCGGCAACATGCCGTCATTCAGTTCGACGCTGATCAGATGCTCCGGCGGAATCTGGCCGATCTCCGCAAACGTCATGCCGAGATTGGCTACCTGGTAGCTGTCGATGACGATACCGCCATTGGCGGCGCCAGCCATCGTCACCATGGCGAGCGCGTCTTTGATGTTGTCGATCATCGCAGAGCCCATGATCTCAAACCCGATGGTCGCGCCATACAGATCCGCTTCCCGGCAGAGGGCAGCAAATGACTCAACGATTTTGGGGAAGGGGCAGGGCGAGTTGTAGAAGTCACCGACCTTGACGTGCTTTGCGTGCAGCGCCTCGGATGCTTCGAACAGCCGGCGCTTGCGGCTATCGGACTCTGCCTTTCTCGCGCCGTCCAGAAACCAATCGGTGATGAACTCGAGTTCGACATAGTTGATGCCGTTGTCATCGAGTATTCTTCGCATCTCTCGGAGCGTTCGAAACTGGAGACAATGCTCCAGATCAGTGTGCCAGATGCCGATCCCGTGGAAGCCGGCCCTGGCGGCCGCCTCGACGCGATCCCTGAAATCGAAACGGCTGATTTCGCCGTGTCCAGGATAGATCCCTGCCGTCGTCCAATAGAGGCACATCAGCTCCACACTATTTGCGTCTGCCATCTTGCCCGTCCCCCAGGTACTGCTCGAGAATTCGATCCATCTCGGCGTTTACGCTCTCATCGATTCGCTGCCGCTGCTTGTCTTCTTCAAACCACGCCAACGTGCGGCGGATTCCCTCCCGGAAGGGAATCGTCGCCTGGTATCCAGGCACAAACGTCTTGATCTTGGTGTTGTCAAAGACTGCGCTCCACGTCTTGTCCCCCAACAGACTCCCGCTCAGTTGTGGCGCCGCCTGCGCGATAAAGTCTGATGGAATGTGGACGATCCTGGCTTCGACGCCCAAGGCACCGGCGATGGTCTGGTAGATTTGATTCCACGTCTGGACTTCGTCGGATGTGATGTGAAAGGCATGGCCCAACGCCTGCTCATTCCCCATCAGCCCGAGCAGGCCGCGACCAAAGTCTTCCGCATGGGTCACGACCCATAGCGAGGTGCCGTCGCCGTGGACGATGATCGGCCGGCCCCTCTTGAGCCGATCGGCCAGCGTATAGCACCCCCAGCCGCCAATCGCAATCGGAAAGTTTGGGTCATAGGTCAGCGACGGACGCACAATCGTTGCGGGGAAACCTGTCGTCCGATACGCCTGCATCAGACGCTCTTCACACGCGATCTTGTTGCGCGCATATTCCCAGTAAGGATTGTGCAGGGGCGTCGACTCCGTGATGCGGTAATTAGTGGGCGGTTTCTGATAGGCCGACGCCGAACTGATAAAGATGTACTGCTTGACCCGACCCTGAAAGAGCGCAATGTCACGCTCAATGTCATCGGGCGTGTAGGCAATCCAGTCGACGACGACATCGAAGTCCATATCCTGGAGGGCGGCGCGCAGGCTTTCGACGTGATGGATGTCGGCGATCAGGCTGCGGCTGCCGGGCACGGCGGCAGCGCGCATCCCGCGGTTGAGCAGATGAAGCTCGTGTCCCATTGCGACCGCTTGCCGGCTGACCGCAGTGCTGATGAAGCCGGTTCCTCCGATAAAGAGCACTTTCATGGCAAATCTGTCCTTAGAAACC
>JACKBA010000027.1 GCA_020634815.1 Caldilineaceae bacterium
CCTGGTCTTCCTGGCTGTGCGCCCGCTGACCAAGCACGGGCGCGTCGAGGCCATCTCGCAGGGCATTCGCCACATGCCGTCGGAAGAGGCATACTACTGGTATAGTAAGTGCACTGCCGCTGACACAGCTGAGCGCGCGCAAAAGGCACTGCGCATTCTGCTAGCGGAAGAGTAATTGACAGGGTCGATAGCTATGCCAATCCGTCTGCGCGCATGCTTTCGCTGGCGCCTGGCTATGAGAAACCGTTTCACGGCGGACTGATTGCTCTCGAGACTGGTTTGGCGCAGATTCGACAGAAGTGTCCCCACTTTGCAGGATGGGTAGAGTGGCTTGAATTACTTGCCCAGGCATAACTTGAAATGCGATCAGCCAGCTTGAAATATGGAGATGTGCGACAGTATAAGAGTGGAAGATGCGGAGGCGCTAAGCGTGAATCGCCAGACTAACAAAGCAGACCGGCTGAGGCAAATCGAAGAGATCCTGTGGGCGAACCCAGAGGGGTTAACGCGCGCTGAAATCGCGCGCAGACTCGGCGTCGAGCGGAGCACGATCAGTCGGTACATTGACAGCGACGACTTGCCACCCGATATCTTCATAGACGAATCGGATAAGGACAGACTCAAGCTGGATCGTAGGCTACAGATCACACAAATCGTTGTCCACAATCTCCGCAGTCTGGTCGATGTCACTCTCGACCTCAAAAGCCTGAATGTGATGATTGGCCCGAATGGCGCCGGCAAGACCGCGCTGATGGAAGTTCTCCTGCTTTTGCATAGCGGTGCAAACGGGGATTTGTCATCATTTTTCGATGAACGCGGCGGCTTCCATTCTGTCATCAGTGCGACCACTAACCAAACAGGTCAGCCACCAATGACTGTAGGCGCCCGATTGGCCCCGCCTCCACACCTCGGCGGCAGAGTGACCAATTTCGAGGTCGAACTCAGAAGGTTGCAGATCGGCTATGCCATAACGGCGGAATCGCTGGAAAGTGGAACCGCGTCCACGCCTGGCAACCTACGCAACGCCGAATATGCCTTTCAGGATGGCAAGCTATACACCTCGAAGAGCGCGAATGAACCTATTCCGCTGCCAAAGCTACGCAGCTCCGAATTGATGTTGACGCAACTTCCCACGGATCGACCGTTCCGCGAGTCCCTGCGTTTCAAGGAGTTTCTTTCTGCGATTGACTTCTATCCGCCGCTCCAGGTCACAGGCCGCGCCCCAATTCGCTTGCCTCAGCCGCTGACACCCGCGACCAAACCAGACGCCGAAGGCTCGAACCTATTCTCGGTTCTCTATAACCTTCGCATCAGCCATCCCGAGACGTATGAGCGACTGCTTGCGCTCATGCGTCAGGCCTTCCCTGGTTTGAAACGCTTTGAATTTCCTGTCGTCGGCGCCGGTCAGGTTACGTTGGCATGGTACGACGAATCCAGCAAACAACCTTTCTATCCCGGTCAACTGTCCGAGGGGACGCTGCGCTTCTTGTGGCTGGCCGCTATTCTACTGACGCCGGCTCAGTCTTCCATCCTCCTGCTGGACGAACCAGAAGTCTCTTTGCACCCTCAACTAATCCGATTGCTGGTGGCGCTGCTGCAGGATTACGCCATGCGCAGTCAAGTTGTCGTCGCCACCCATTCCTCGGATTTGGTGCGCTGGCTCGAGCCTGACGAGGTGATTGTCGCCGACAAAGAAGATGGCCAGACACGCTTCACCCGCGCCGACACCCTCGATCTAGCCGAATGGTTGGCAGAATACGACTTGCGCGACCTGTGGCAGATGGGGCATCTCGGGGGACGTGTGTAATGTTCGTCGTGATGGTCGAAGGCGACACCGAGCGGGCTTTGCGTCGCCATCTCAAATCATTCATCGATCAGCGTGCACTTGCGGAAGGGAAACCGCGCCCACGACTCACTTTCAAGCCGAACATGACCCATGAACCTGCCGCCTTGCGTCGCCATCTGGCGTATGAGTTTCGCCGGGGCGCGCAAGCGGTCGTCGGCCTCATCGACGTATTTCCTCACTTCCAGAGCGCCGCAGACGCCAAGACGTCGCTGACGCGTGCCGCAGCCGACGACAGGTTCATACCGCACGCCGCACAATATGACGTAGAGGCATGGCTGCTACCATACTGGAGCGACATCTGCCAACGAATCAGCGTTCGGCAGCAACGACCAGGGGCCCATCCTGAAGAGATAAACGGTCAGAAGCCACCTGCGTACCATCTCCGTGACCTGTATCAAAGGGCCCGACCGCACCGGAAATACAATAAAGTTATCGAGATGGACCAGTTGTTGGAAGGCAAAGACCTCACCCTCTCCGCCGCTGCTTGCCCAGAATTCAAGGCATTGCTCAACACCCTGCTCACCCTCAGCGGTTTGACGCCGCTGCCCTGACGAAAGGACCACCCCACCCCATGACCCGGCCCCGTGTGCTCATCGAAGATTGGCTGCCCATCGAAGCGATCGGCGTGGAGAGCAAGCGCGAGCGCGGCGCCAGCAGTGCGCTGCCGCCGCTCTACTTCCTACATGTCTGGTGGGCGCGGCGACCGCTGACCACCAGCCGCGCCGCCATCCTTGGCGGGGTGCTGCCGGCGTGGTCGCCGGAGTGGCCGGAGCACCTGCGCCAGCGCTTTCCCGACCGGGAAAGCTATCACACCTGGTTTCTGCAACTCAATGGCATTTCCAAGGATGTGGTCGAGGCGCGCAAGATCCTGGACTGGGCGCGCCAAACGGGCACCCCGGTGCCAAATCCGTACAGCGGGCCGCGTGCGTTTACCGTCAATCCTTCGCCTGAGGATCTGGCGATCATGGGCGACCTCCTCGAACTATAGTGGACCCAGAAATTTGGACACTGAAAACGGCTGAAATAAAGTCCTGAACTACCATGCGCAAACAGTATAGTGCGACCTACAAGGCCGAAATCGTCAAAGAACTGCTGAAGGAAGAAAAGACGCTGAATCAACTGGCGGCGGAGACTGGAATTCACCCGTCGCAACTCAAGGAGTGGCGCAAGATCGTGTTGACGAGACTGCCTGAGTTGTTCAGCCGGAATGACCAGGCGATGGTGGATGCTCGCAATCACGAACAACAGGTGACTGACCTGTATGCAGAAATTGGACGCTTGACGACCCAGGTGAACTGGCTGAAAAAAAAATCTGGCCTCCAGCCTGAGTCGAGTTGAGCGTCTGGCGCTGGTGGAATGGGGCGCTGGCGCCGAACTGCCTTTGCGTGTCCAGGCTGCGCTGTTGAGCCTGAGTCGCGCCAGCTTGTATTACCGACCTGCACTACCATCACCTGAGGAAGTGGCACTCAAGCATCGCATTGACGAGATCTATACGGACTATCCTTTCTACGGTTCGCGGCGGATTCGAGAACACCTGGTGCAGTACGATGGTCTGACCATCAGCCGGAAAACTGTCCAGCGCCACATGCAGGAGATGGGGATCGCAGGCATCAGCCCTGGCCCCAATCTGAGCCGGCGGCGCAAGGAGCATGTTGTCTATCCGTACCTGCTGCGGGGCGTCACCAGCAGCCGCCCCAATCAGGTCTGGGGGATCGACATCACCTACATCCGCCTACAGAAACAGTGGCTGTATCTGGTGGCCGTCCTGGATTGGTACTCGCGCTATGTGATCAGTTGGCAGCTGGACCAGACGTTGGACATAGATTTCGTGTTGGTGGCCGTCGATGCAGCATTGGCGCAAGCCAGGCCAACGATCTGGAACAGCGACCAAGGCAGCCATTTCACCAGCCCGCAGTACATCGAACGGCTACTGGCCGCCGAGGTGCGCATCAGCATGGATGGCAAGGGGCGGGCGTTGGACAACATCTTTACCGAGCGTCTCTGGCGGACGCTCAAATATGAGGAAGTCTACTTGCATGACTACGTTACACCTAAAGATGCCTGCCACGGCCTCAGCCGCTACTTTGACTTCTACAACCATCGACGACCGCATCAGAGCCTCGGCTATCGCACGCCGGCAAAGGTCTATGGGTCTTGACCCGGTGGGTCAACTGGACCAGCGCAGCCGCCTGCGTACGTTCTCAACAGGGTCGTTTGGTCATGGGAAATTTGAGTTTATCGCTTTCTGGGCAAACTGGTTGCAGAGGACAACAGCCACGACCCACCACTTGCCACAGAAGTTGGGCGTCGGGCAGAGATGACGCATCACCTCTGCCCCAACCACTTCGCCATCCGTGCGGCGCTCGGGTCGCTCTCCAGCGTTGCCCTATCCTCCGCACAGACGGCGGTCAGTCTATCAGATTCATCGTATTCGCGTCAGTTTCCGGGCTTCATAACGGGCTCAACTACACCGTCTCGTATCGATTGTCATCTCACCCAGGAAGGGAGGATTGGACTTTATTTTTGACCCATTTTGTGTCTTGACAAATGGGTCCACCATAACGTTCAATACGCTGAACTATCTGACTACTTCTACGTCTGGCTCAAACGCAGCGTCGGCCATCTCTTCCCCGACCTCTTTACCGACGAACTGACCAACAAGGATGACGAGGCTGTCGCCAACCCGGCGCGCTTTGCCAGCCTGGGCAAGAAGAAACGCGATCTGGCCGAACAGGATTACGAGCGCAAGATGGCCGCCGCCTTCCGCGAGATGCACCGCGTGCTGCGCGACGACGGCGTGCTCACCGTCATGTTCACCCACAAACGCGTCGAGGCGTGGGACACCCTCGCCTCCGCCCTCATCGGCGCCGGCTTCACCATCCACGCCTCCTGGCCCGTCCACACCGAAAGCGAACATTCGCTGCACCAGGCCAAGAAGAATGCGGCGGCGTCGACGATCCTGCTGGTCTGCCGCAAACGAGAGAGTGAGGTGTTGAGGTCTTGGGGGAGTGGGGTTGGCTCGCCCCAAGACCCCACCACCGCAAAACCCCAAAACCCCACCACCCCACCACCCCAAGACCCAATCTGGTGGGACGACATCAAGGGGCGCGTGCGGCGTGTGGCGCGTGAGAAGGCGCAGCAGTACGCACAGCAGGGCATCACCGGCGTCGACCTCTACATCAGCACCTTTGGCCCCACGCTCAGCGTCATCTCCGAGCAGTGGCCCGTGCTCACCAGCGAAGTCGACCCCAGGAGCGGCGAGCCGATCCCGCTGCGCCCCGAGATCGCGCTGGACCTGGCGCGCGAGGAGGTCATCCGCCTGCGCAAGGAAGGGCTGCTCGCCGGCCGCGCCATCACCTTCGACGCCGTCACCGACTGGTATCTCATGGCGTGGGATGCCTTCCAGGCCGAGGAGTTCCCCTTCGACGAGGCGCGCAAGCTCGCCCTGGCGCTGGGATTGGAGATGGCCGACCTCCTCGGCCCGCTCAAGCTGGTGGCCAAGAAGAGCCAGTCGGTCGTGCTCCAGCGCCCCGAACAGCGCCGCAAGAAGGGCATGGTCGACCCCGAAGCCGCGCTCTTTGCCCACACCATCGACGCCGTACACACGGCCATGCTCATTTACACCGAAGATGGCGCCGGCGCCTGCGATGTCTTTCTGCAAAACCGCGGTCTCAAGCGCGACGCCGCCTTCAAGGCCGTGCTCCAGGCGCTCATCAACGCCATCCCGCGCACGCGCATCAAGGGCAAGTTCGTGCGCCCCGAGGCCGACATCCTCGACCGCATGCGCCTGGCCTTCTATGCCGACGAGCTGACCGCCCCGCCCGAGGAGGAACCGCCGCTGTCCGCGCCGCGCCAGGGCGGTCTCTTTGACGACGCGGCGCAGGAAGAGAACTTTGACGGCGACGACGCCGACGAGGAGGAAGACGCATGACCATGCAAGCCCTGTCCCTGGCCGACCGCATCCGCGCCTATGTCGTCGCCGCGATCATCGACCCGGCGCGCGCCGCCGGTCGCACCACCGTCACCGTGCGCGCCGGCGACATCCACGCTGCGTTGGATCTGGAGAATCGCCTGCCGGCCGTCTGCGGCGCGCTCGACGCGCACAAGTTCTACGTCGAGAGCGGCGTGGCGCTCACCCAGCGCCGCGGGCCAAAGTTCGGTGCGACGGCCGAATGGGTCTTTGCCTTATGAGTTCAGGAGAACGGCGATCATGTTTCTGACCGATGACGAACTGGCGACCTTGCGCCATGACCTGGAGACGCAGGCCGGGCTGGATGCCGAACTCTATCAACGCTGCCAGCTTCTCATGCACAAGGGTGCCTACGACGAGGCCGTGCGCAGCGCATTTGTCCTGCTGGAAGAACGGCTGCGCGCCGCAATCGATGTTGAGGGCGCCACCGGTGTCCAGTTGGCCAACCAGGCCTTCGGCGCCAACAGCCAGCTTGCCAAGCTGCTCGCCCACAACACCAACGAACGTGACGGACTGCGCGAGCTCTTCGCCGGCGCGTTCCGCCTCTTCCGCAACCCAACGGCGCATGGCGCCGTCAATTACGACGCGGCGGATGGCAAAGCTATTATCGCCCTGGTAAACCTGCTCCTGCGGATCGTGGCGCGTGCCAGCGACGTGCCGGCCAAAGTCACCTTCCCGGAAAATCTGGAAACGGCCCTGATTGCTGCCGAAAGCGAACTCGGCGCCGGAGCGACCAGCCGCCTGCGCGTCTTCCTGGCCAAAGCGGTGCGCGGCGGTCTCCAGGTTGATGGCAAGGCGCAACAGTGGATCGCATTTCGCGCCTATGCGCTGCGGCAGGAACAGGAGTGGCCGGAACCACGGCGGGTCAAAATGGCGCTCTTCTATTTCTACAACGTCCCCACGGAATATGCCATCGAATTTTCGGTCGGCGGGCAGTACCAGTCAGCCGTAGCGTTCGAACTGGTTCGGCTCAAAGAACGTCTGCAACAGATTGGCTTTCGACCGCGCGGCAAGAACCAGGATCTGCGGGCAGACTTGCATCTTCACAATGATGCGGCGTTCTTCGCTGCCCTCTGGCAGGTCGTCGAGGATACCCAGCAAGAGTTCCAGGATATATTGGCGCAGTAAATCTGATGGACACCCAGGCAACCCCAGCTACACTGAACCAGATCGAATACAAGATCTTCTACCGCCCGGCGGACAACCCGCTGGAGACCTTCTACCTGCCCACGCTGGCCGCCAGCGTCCAGTACGACCGCAGCGCCGGCTTTTTTCGCTCCTCGGCGCTGGCCGCCGCTGCGGCCGGCATCGTCCGGCTGATCCGCAACAACGGGCGCATGCGCCTGCTCGTCGGCGCCGAACTGGGCGAGGACGATGTCGACGCCATCCGCCGCGGCTACGAACTGCGTGAGGTCGTCGGCAAGGCCATGCTGCCCAAACTGGAACTCGACTTCGACCGCCAGTTGGCGCAGCGTCTCGACGCCCTGACCTGGATGGTCGCCAATGGCCACCTCGACATCAAGGTCGTCCTGCCGCTCGACGCCGGCGGCTTTCCCATTCCGGGCGATGCGGCGCGTGATTATCACCACACCAAGAAGGGCATCTTCACCGACGCCGCCGGCAACCAGGTGGCCTTCATCGGCAGCGTGAATGAGTCGGCCCAAGGCTGGAAAGGCAACTTCGAGGAGTTCGCTGTCTACGCCTCGTGGGAAGGCGAGCGCGACCGCGCTGCACTGGCACAACTCCGCATCTCGTTCAACGAACTGTGGGAAAATCGGAGTCCAGGGTGGGTGGCGATCGATCTACCCAACGCCGTTCAACAAGAATTGATCCGCCGCGCGCCGGCCCATCCGCCGGAATTCGACGCGTTGGAACCTGCACCGGCCACTACGCTCGTCGAGGGCAACAAGCCGCTTGCCGGCGAAGCAACCTGGGCCGACCGCGTCCGCTTCCAGTTTCTGCGCGACGCGCCCTATCTGCTCGGCGCGGCAGGGCTGGGCGCCGCCACCAGCGCCATCACCTTCTGGCCCCATCAGCGCCAGGTCGCCGACTCTTTTCTGCGCCGCTATCCCGATCGCGTCATGCTCTGCGATGAAGTGGGTCTGGGCAAGACGATCGAAGCCGGCCTCATCCTGCGCCAGCTCATCCTCAGCGGCCGCGTGCAGCGCTGTCTGGTGCTGGCGCCGGCCGCCGTGCTCAAACAGTGGCAGGAAGAACTCTACGAGAAGTTCAACCTGCGCTTCCTCCGCTACCACCAACGCCTGTTGTTCGGCGTCGACGATCAGCCCATTGGCCCGCCTACGGACAATCCGTGGAACGATCACCCCCTGCTGCTGGCGTCGAGCCATCTGGCCAAGCGCCGCGACCGCGTGCCGCAACTGGCCGGCGCCGCGCCCTGGGATCTGCTCGTCGTCGACGAGGCGCACCATGCGCGGCGCAAGGACTTCCTGCAAGCCCAGTACCGCCCCAATCGCCTGCTTACGCTGCTCAACCGCCTCAAGGAAACTCGCCGCTACCAGGGTCTGATCCTGCTCACGGCGACGCCCATGCAGGTGCACCCGGTCGAAGTCTGGGATTTGCTGACGGTGCTGGGTCTCGGCGGTCGCTGGGGTGCCGACGAACACAATTTTCTCGACTTCTTCGGCGAATTGCGCAAGCCGGTCGCCGACGCCGACTGGGACTTTGTCTTTGACCTGGTCAAGGACAATCTTGAGCACAGCAACGGCGACGCCCCGGTCGACGGCCAATTCTATGCGGCGATGGTCAGCACGGTCGGCACGGCTCATGCCAATTTGATCCGCGACCTGCCCGGCCAGCCGCGGCAACGTTCGCAGACGGTGCGCCAGTTGCCGCCCGCCGTGCAGAACTACGTGCGCGAGTTTGCACGCCGCCACACGCCGTTGCGCCGCTATGTCGCGCGCAATACACGCAACCTGCTGCGTAAATACGTCGCGCGCGGCATCGTCACCGAGAAGGTGCCGCGCCGCAAGCCGAAGATCGAGCGCATCGACTTCCAGCCCGAGGAAGCCGAACTCTACGCCCGCGTGACCGAGTACATCAGCGACTTCTATCGCAAGTACGAAGCCGAACGCAAAGGGCTGGGCTTCATCATGACCGTCTACCGGCGCCGGCTCACCAGCAGCTTCTATGCCGCCCGGCGCAGCCTGGAGCGGCGTCGCGACTGGCTGCGCGGCCAGCTCAGCGACGCCGAAGCCTTCACCGTGGAAGACGCGGCCGATCTGGACGAACTGGAAGAACTGGAGCAGGAAGGGCTCGATATCTTTGGCGCCGACTCCACGGTCGAGTTGACGCCGGGACAGAAAGCCTATTTCCTGGAAGAGCTCGACTACCTGGACGGCTTCATTCTCGACTTGCAGGCATTGAGTCGCAGCGATTCCAAAACCAACCAACTGATCGACGATCTCGGGCGCATCTTCCAGCAGCGCCGCAAGGTCATCGTCTTCACGCAGTACACCGACACCATGGATTATCTGCGCGACCAGTTGCACGAAGTCTATCGCGGCGCCGTCGCCTGCTATTCCGGCCGCGGCGGGGAAGAGTGGAACGGCATCAAGTGGGTCGAGACCTCCAAGGAAGCGGTCAAGGAGCAATTCAAGACCGGCGCCATCAAGATCCTGCTTTGCACCGAGTCGGCCAGCGAGGGCTTGAACCTGCAAACCTGCGACGTGCTGATCAACTATGACATGCCGTGGAATCCCATGCGCGTCGAGCAGCGCATCGGCCGCATCGATCGCATCGGCCAGGAAAATGATTACGTCTGGATCTCCAACTATTTCTATCAGGACACCATCGAGGATCGCATCTATCAGGCGCTGAGCGATCGCATCAACTGGTTTGAGGATGTGGTGGGCGCCCTGCAGCCCATCTTGTCTGACATCAACGACGTGACGCGCCGCCTCGCCATGCTGCCGGCGGAAGAACAGGAAGCCGAATTTCAGCGCGAGATCCGGCGGCTGCGCGACGCCGTCGACCAGTCCCAGGTGGAAGCGTTGGACATCGACGATTTCATCGAAACCGACCGGCACCAGGTAAAGCAGCACTCACCGGTAACCCTCACTGACCTGGAGCAGGTTCTTACACAAACCCCGATCACCGCACATCGCTTCGAACCGCACGCCGAAATCGAGCATGCATACTGGCTGGACTGGAACGGCGACAAGATCGCGGTGACGTTCAACGCCGCATGCTTTGACCGACATCCCTCAACGCTGCATTTTCTCTCCTACGGCAACCCGCTGCTCGACGAGTTGCTGGCCAATGTGCCGGCGCCCGATGACCTCGGCCCGGTGTTAGCCCGCTTCGACCGGAGCGATCCGCTGCCGTTGTGCGGCTGGTACGATCTCTCGACAGTGCGTCCCACCCCAGTTGCCGGCCTTGCCGCACTGAACGCCCGGCTGAGCCAGGCGGTTTCGTCGGCTGACGCCAGCCTGGACGAAGCCGGAAACCGCTTCGCAATAGAAGCCAGCAACGAAGTCAGGGAGTATCACGAACGCGCAAGCCGGTTATCGAATGAAGAACTCAGCATGGTACGCGCCAGGGCCCGGCGTTTGCTGGAACAGGCTGCTCTTGTGGAGATCGCCTTGGGCCAACAACAGGGACTCTTCGACCACGTTGGCTACCCGACCGATTTTTCACAGGCGGCCGTCGCGAATCTGCAGCGACACAGAAGCCCGTGGAGTTGGGTGCTGGTTGCGTGCGGCAGACCACTGCCGGAGCCACTACCCACCGATCCCTACTGGGGCGAGATCCGTGACGCCAACCGCAGCCGGCTGCAAGCCACCTTTGCCGAATTGACGGCCGCGGCACGGGCTATTGCAGAGCAATGGAGGCGGCTCAGCAACGCGTAATTTTCCAGCCTACTTTTTGCTCCGAACAACACGCTCGTAGGTAACGACAATCACCTCGTGCTTAACGCCAAACAACACACCGACGCCGGTGTCATGCCGGTTTGTTTGCATCTTCACATACCAGCCGTCCTTGGCCATCTTCTTGGTGTCATTCTGGTAATCTTTGATGCTCTTGTAATCCTTCACTGTCTGTTCAATTCGCTGCAAGTAGTCGCCCGCTATCGCGACACCGTCGCTCTTTTTGTTCTTCTTGCCAAACATACCAGTATGAACTACGTATTGAGTGTAGCAGTTTCTGAAAACGAACTCATCGGACTTTCGCTGTACGCAATAGCTTACTGCTTTCAGTGAGTGCTCTCTGCGATCTGAATAGATGGCACTTATTGTCGGTAGCCGTAAAGTTCGACCCTGCACACCCAGCGCCCTCCACGCCACCGTGCGCGGCTGGGTCAACCATGTGCGCTACGCCAACAGCCTGGGTCTGCGCAAGGCCGTGCTGGCAAGGCATGGCTCTCGATTCAAAATTGCAAGCTCATTGTCAGCAAAAAAAGTGCATATTGCTTGACTTCCCGACCCATGCCCCCCTATACTCCGGGCACCGGAACAAGCGAACAGCACAACAGTTCGAACCAAATCCAAGTTCCATGAGTAGGGTTGCGACGTACGCAAGCCCTAAGTTCAATGCGCCATCATCCACTTTCATTTTCAAATGCGCTGCCAGGCACCTCGAATCTGCCAGGCAGCCACAAGTACTCGCGCCGAGGAGCGAACCTGATGAAATAACTCCCCATTCTGTCCTTTCTCGTCGTCATGCTTCTTGCCATGACGACGATGTCTTCAACCGCATGGGCTGTAGCAGCGCCCCAAAACGCCGCGCAGCAGACAGACCCATGCGCCGGTGGAGTTGTCCGCCGCTCAACGCGCCGACTTCGAGGCCGTGTTTACGGGCAATGCGCGCCCGGTTCAGCCGCTGAACAAGCGGGAGTTGGTGGAGGATACCACGCCCTGAGCAGTCCGGAATCAGTCTCTACCTTGTGTGGAGTCGGTGGAAGACACCCCGTTCGGGTGTCCTCCACTACGTTTGAGTCCAGCCAGTCAGTGATTAAAAGTCAAAGAGGAGCAGATCGTGAAAGTGAATTCCCACGTCTTTGCGCAGACAGTCGTTCGTCAAACAAACAGCAGACGATTCTTCGCCATCTTGATGGTATTGGCGCTGCTGTTAGGGCACGCACCGTTGGCTCGTGCATCGGCGGGCGACAATGGGCGCGTCGCAAGCGTCAGCAGCAGCGCGGCAGCGCAAGACACGGACCCCGGCACCCTCGCCAGGAATCTTGCCCAGGCAATGGGCGTTCCCGAGGGCGATATCCTTGCCGCCGACTTGATGGGCAGCGACACGAGTGGGGTGGCTGTCGAGGAGACGCCGCTGGGGAAGGCCGGCTTTCCGACCCAGGGGTCAACCTTTGCCGTGCTCTCGACAGGCGTGGCGGCAGACGCCAGCCTTCCGAATGACGAAGAGAACCGCGGTTCTGATTTGGGTGGTCTCAGCAACAGCCAGGGACAGGACCTGGTCCGGCTCCATCTGCAGCTCAAGGTGCCCGACAAAATCAACTGCGCCAGTTTTGGTTTTGCCTACTACTCAGAAGAGTTTCCTGAGTATGTCAACTCCCAATACAACGACACGTTCTCGGCGCAGATCAACGAGTCCGATCTGCCGATTACGGACAACGCGGTGAGCGCGCCGGGCAACTTTGCCTTCGACACCGAGGGCAACATTGTCTCCATCAACACCAGTTTTGGCGTGCAAGCCGACACCGGCACCACCTACGATGGGGCAACGCCGCCGCTGTCGGCGCAGACTGCTGTGGTGCCGGGCAGTGTGATCGATCTCTATTTCTCTGTTCAAGACCTGGGGGATTCAGTCTACGATTCGGCGGTCTTTCTCGACAAGTTCTTCTGGAGTGAGGATCCCAATTGCAAAGAGGGCGCCAAGGTCGATACGGACGGCGACGGGCTGCTCGACATCTGGGAGACAGAGGGGTTGACGGTGACCGTTGGCGGCGTGCCCGAATTTGTCAACCTCCCGGCCATGGGCGCCGATCCGCAGCGCAAAGACATCTTCGTCGAGATCGATTACATGGTGGAATATACGGGCACCAATGACATCGGGCACACGCACCAGCCGATCGCCTCCGCTATCGCCGACGTTGTGAGCGCTTTTGCCAGCGCGCCGGTGACCAACACGGACGGCACCACCGGCATCCGGCTGCATGTAGATTACGGTAAGAATGCACCGCTGACCTATGGCATCACCACCACCAGTGGCAGCACCCCTACTTGGGGCGCGCTCAGCAGGAGTGATGCAATTACGGAAACAGCCAATCTTGGTGAGACGGTCGGTCAATATGGCTATAGCTGGGCCGCCTTTGATCAGATCAAACAGACTCACTTTTCGCCAGGCCGCGCTGCAGTCTTTCACTACAGCATGTGGATTCACAAGTTGGCAGAGAGTTTCGGTAAGACGAGCGGGTATTCACGCAACCCAAGCGACTTCGACAGCGGCGCGAGCGACTTCATTGTCAGTTTGGGCGGGTGGCGGACGTCAAATGTTGGCGGCCCATGGGACCAGGCAGGCACCTTTATGCACGAGTTGGGGCATAATCTTGGTCTGCGCCACGGTGGCACCGAGGAGTACAACTACAAACCGAACTACCTCAGCGTGATGAATTATGCATTCCAGTTTGACGGTCTCATCAAGAACAGCAGCCAGGGTAACTTCGACTACTCGCGTTTCAAATTGCCCGATCTGAATGAGCCAAGTCTGGATGAGGCTGCCTCCCTCATAACAACCACGGCCACTACGGACACGTACGGAACCTATTGGTTCTGTGGCGCGCAACTAATAACTAGCACCAACTCCCTGACAAGCCCCGTAGACTGGAATTGCGACAGCGTGATCTCAACGACCGTAGCCGCAAATGTCAACGCGGGGTGGAATGATCAACCGGATGCACAAGAGTCGCTGTTGAAGGGGGCGAGCGACTGGGATCGTTTGGTCTATATGGGCGGCGCACTTGGCCTGCCCGGCGCAACCGTAATCTTGCCTGATGTCACCGAAGTGGTCGAAATGACCGAAGAACAGTCCGATCGGATTCCGGCCCTCTTCCCGGAAATTCTGGCCGCTGCACCGGACACGGTGGAAACATGGGCGCTGCAATCCACCTACACAGGCCACACCGGCCCGGTGTGGGGCGTGGCCTGGTCGCCCGACGGCAGCCAGTTCGCTTCCGGCGCAGAGGATGGGGTTGTCCGGGTGTGGGACGCAGCTACGGGCGTCGAGCTGGCCGCCCTCACCGGTCCGGGCGGGGAAGTCTACGGCGTGGCCTGGTCGCCGGATGGCAGCCTGATCGCCGCGGGCTCCGCCGATACACTCGTGTGGGTGTGGGACGCCGTAACCGGCGAGGTTGTTGCCAGCTTGGAGGGTCACACTGGCGCTGTGCGCAGCGTCGCCTGGTCGCCCGACGGCAGCCGGCTCGCCTCTGGCTCCGCCGACGGCGCCGTGCGCACGTGGGATGTCGCAACCTGGGCAGCCGAGAATACACTGTCGGGTCATACCGACGAGGTCAACAGTGTGGCCTGGTCGCCCGACGGCGCCGAACTTGCCTCCGGGTCAGACGACATGACCGTGCGCGTGTGGGATGCCGCTACCGGCGCTGCCCTGGCGACCTACGAAGGTCACACCGATCGTGTCTGGAGCGTGGCCTGGTCGCCCGACGGCGCCCGGCTGGCCTCCGGGTCGGAAGATGGAACCGTGCGCATCTGGGACATGGTGTTCGATGCCTTCCTCACCACCCTGACCGGTCACACAGATGGCGTGCGCAGCGTGGCCTGGTCGCCGGACGGCGCCCAACTGGCCTCTGGCGCTATGGACCTGACGGCACGCGTATGGGATGTAGCCGCCGAAAGAAGCGTGGCCACCCTGGAAGGCTTCGTTGACTATGTGAACAGCCTGGCCTGGTCGCCCGATGGCAACCATCTGCTCACCGGGGCAGGCGATGCCTCCGTACAGATGTGGAGTCGTGAGGCGTTCAAAGAGCACGCACAATGGGATATCCGCGCCGAAATCGTAGGATTGGGCGTCTCCGTGCTCAGCGCAGCGTGGTCGCCCACCGATGGCCGCGTGGCCTATGGCACCGGCGACGGCGCCCTGCGCATCTGGGATACCGAAACCGGCGAAGTCCTGACCATCTTCGATGCACACACGGATGGCATCAGCGTTGTGGGGTGGTCGCCCGATGGCAGCAACGTCGCCACTGCAGCCAACGATCACACCGTCAAGGTGTGGGATGCCACCACGGGCGAGAACCTGGGTGTCCTCGAAATCCACATCACGCACAGAGGTATCCCCTGGTCACCACCGAACGGCGAACGCCTGGCTTCCAACGACGGCGACGGCGAAAATACGGTACGCATCTCGGATGCGGCGACGGGCGAGACCATTGCGACGCTTGCCGGTCATGCCGGCGAGGTGGCCGGTGTGGCGTGGTCGCCTGATGGCAGCCAGATCGCTACGGCGTCGCTGGACCAGACGGTGCGCGTATGGGATGCGGCGACGGGCGAGAACATCGCAACGTTCGAGGGACATTCCGCTCCGGTGAACACGGTGGCGTGGTCGCCCGATGGCAATCAGCTTGCCTCTGGCGCGGACGACATGACCGTGCGCGTGTGGAATGTGGCTGCGGGTGAGAGCCAGGCCACGCTGGAAGGCCACACCGATCGCGTGATGAGCGTGGCCTGGTCGCCCGACGGCAGCCAACTCGCCTCCGCATCAGCCGACGGAACGATCCGCATCTGGGACGTAGCGGCGGGCGCAACGCTGGCCACCCTTACCGGACACACCGCGGCCGTGCGCAGCGTGACCTGGTCGACGCAAGGCGATCTCCTCGCCTCTGCCGGCGATGATGGCAGCGTGCGCATCTGGAATGCCGTCGCAGAGCGCATTTGGATTACACCCGAAAGCGCTTCCAGCAGTTCGCCGGACGCTGCGACGACTGGCGATGCGCAGAGCAACACCTACAACGTTGAGAATCAGTGGGGAGGGACGGATGCACCCTGGAACCCAGGCGGCGTGTGGGTCATCGGCGGCCGCGCCGACCAGCGCGTCGTCGCCCTCACTGCATCTTCGGAAGATGGCGGCGAGACCCTCGTCGGCACCATGACCTACGCCGGCGAAGGCCCTATCGGCTTCCGCGCCTTCAGGACCGCCCAGAACACCTATGAGGTCGAGAACCAGTGGGGCGGCGACGATGCCCCGTGGAATCCGGGCGGCACCTGGGTGCTGGGCGGCCGCGACGAGCAGAGCGTCGTCGACATCGCCATCGCCTCCGAGGACGGCGGCAGCACGCTCGCCGGTGTCATGACCTACGACGGCGAAGGCCCCATCGGCTTCCGCACCTCCCTGGGCGACGGCGCCGCGGCGCCTGCGGCCGAGGAACCGGCAACCGCCGAAGCGCCGGCGCCATCCTGCGATCCGGCCGCCATCCCGCCCTCTGCGGACACCGGCGTCATGCTGCGTTTCGTCAACAACAGCGCAGCCATGGGCTTCGTCTACTGGCTCGACTTTGACAATCAGCTCCAGGAGTATGCCATCCTCGCCCCCGGCGAGAGCTACGACCAGGCGACCTTCGAAGGCCACCAGTGGGAGGTCTACGACGCCAACCCGCAGGAAGTCGACGATGCATCCACCCACCTGATGATCAGCTACACGGCTTCCGCCGAGCCGGGGCAGTGTGTCGTCATCGAACGGTAAATAGATCGGCGGTGACCAGCCCCCCCACGGAGGGCTGGTCACCGCCATCCCCTCAAACACACCCGCCCTCGCCAACACAAATTCCCTGCCCCATCACAACGCAAAATCGCCGCCCGACAAGACAACGATTCCACCCGCCAACACAACGTTCCGGCCGGACAACGCAACATTTCGGCCCGACAATCCAACATTCGCGCCGGACAACGCAACAGTTCGGTCGGACAACGCAGCATTCACGCCGGACAAAGCAACGTTTCGGTCGGACAACCTAACGTTCGCGCCGGATAAAGCAACGTTTCGGTCGGACAACGCAACGTTCGCGGCGGACAACGCAACGTTTTGGTCCGGCAACGCAACATTCGCGGCAGACAACGCAACATTCCGGTCCGGCAAGACAAGATTCCGACCGGACAACGCAACGGTTTGGTCGGACAACGCAACATTTCCGCCCGGCCACACGCCGGTCTTGCTCCCCGCGCCAAACGCCCGCGCCGGCGACTTGCACCGCGCGCCGTTCGGGTGTACGTTGACGGCAGCGGGGCTGCAAGCCCCGCCCCAATCCCAACTCAACCAAATCCGTCATCCAGTGCGTGAGGAAAGATCATGTTCAAAAATCTCAACACCGGCGCCATCGGCATCCGCGACAAGAGCCTGGCCGAGAGCATCGAGCTGGCCGCGGCCACCGGCTTTGCCGGCATCGATTTCAACATCCGCGAGGCGGCGGACCTGGCCGACGTGCACGGCCTCGACTACGTGCGCGATCTCTTTGCCCGCCACAACGTGCTGCCCGGCCAGTGGGGGCTGCCCGTCGCCTGGAACCAGGATCGCTGGCAGGAAGATCTGGCCGAGCTGCCGCGGCTGGCCGCGCTGGGCGCCGCGCTCGGCTGCCGGCGCACCGCCACCTGGTGCCCGTCGTGGTCCGACACGCTGGACTATGCCGAGAACGTGCAGTGGCACATCGCCCGCTACCGCCCCATCGCCGAGATTCTCGCCGACCACGGGTGCAGCCTGGGCATCGAGTTCCTCGGCCCACGCCATCTGTGGGCGACGCACCCCTACCGCTTCATCAGCTCCATGGGCGAGATGCTGGCGCTGGCCAATGACATCGGCACGGGCAACGTCGGCCTGCTGCTGGACGCCTATCACCTCTACACCGCCGGCGACGCGATCGACGCGCTCGATACGCTCGCACCGGGCGACGTGGTGGTCGTCCATGTCAACGACGCGCCGGCCGGCATCGCCCGTGAGGAGCAGGCCGACCTGGTGCGCTGCCTGCCGCTGGAAACCGGCGTCATCGATCTCGCCGGCTTCATGCGCAAACTGGCCGCCATCGACTACGCCGGCCCCGTCACGACCGAGCCCTTCAGCGCCCGCCTCAACGCCATCGCCGCCGAGGATCCCGTCGCCGCCGCGCGCGAAGTCTCGCAGGCCATGGACCGCCTTTGGCAGATCAGCGGAATCAAAGAGCTTTGACGCAGAGACGCGGAGACGCAGAGGAAGAGAGGGGGAGAGCGGGAGAAGGGGAGAGAGGGAGAGACCGCTATTTCCTGATTTCTCTGCGCATCTCTGCGCCCCTGCGCCTCTGCGTCAAGGTTCTTCCTGCTTCAGAAACAACCAGCCTTGCGAGTGGGAAAACAGCTTTGACGCGGAGACGCGGAGACGCGGAGGCGCAGAGTGGGGGAGAGGGAGAGAGGGAGAAGGGGAGACTCGAAGCTCCCTCTCCCACTCTCCCACTCCCCCCTTCTCCCCCTCTCTCCCACTCTCCCCCTCTTCCACTCTCCCACTCTCCCCTTCTCCCCCTCTCTTTTTTCCTCCTCTGCGTCTTTGCGACTCTGCGTCAAAGTATTTTTGTTTCGGAAAGGAGAAGGTTGTCATGCGCATCACCGACATCAAGCCGCTGCCCGTGTGGGTGGGCAATCGCAACCAACTGGTCGTCAAGGTGGAGACCGACGAGGGCATCTACGGCCTGGGCGAGTCGGGGCTGAGCGGCCGCGAGCTGGCCGTCATCGGCGCGCTCCAGCACTTCCGCGAGTTCCTCGTCGGCAAGGACCCCATGCAGATCGGCCGCATCTGGCAGGAACTCTACCGCAGCCAATACTTCGAGGGCGGCCGCGTCCTGCTCGCCGCGCAGAGCGCCATCGACCTCGCGCTCTACGACATCGCCGGCAAGGCGCTCAACGTCCCCGTCTACCAACTCCTCGGCGGCAAGCAGCGCGAGGCCATCCCCTGCTTCGCCACGGCAAGCGGCGCCGGCCCCGCGCTCGTCGAGGATGTCAAGCTGCTCATGCAGCACGGCTGGACGGTCATCCGCACCGCGCCCATGATGCCTGACGCGGCGGGCGGCTTCGTGGGCGACTCGGACCTCTTCGACCCGCGCGCCAGCATCCCCCTCACCGCGCACTGGCTGACGAAGGTGCGCGAGGAATGCGGCAGCGAAATCGTCCTGGGTATCGACTATCACCACCGCCTGAGCATTGCCGAGACGGCCTCCTTCTGCCAGCGCATGCCCGCCGGCACGCTCGACTTCCTGGAGGAGCCCATCCGCGACGAAACGCCCGAGGCGTACGCCGCGCTGCGCAAGCTCACGCCCGTGCCCTTTGCCGTGGGCGAGGAGTTTGCCAGCAAATGGCAGTTCCTGCCCTACATCGAGCAGCACCTGACCGACTTTGCGCGTGTCGACATCTGCAACGTGGGCGGCTTCACGGAGGCGATGAAGGTGGCGGGCTGGGCCGAGGCGCATTACATCGACCTCATGCCGCACAACCCGCTCGGCCCCGTCTGCACGGCGGCGACGCTGCACCTGGCCGCGGCCGTGCCCAACTTCGCCTGGCTGGAGGTGCGCGTCACGCCGACGGAGAATCTCTACTACGGCGCGGCGGGCGTCAACGAGGCCGACCTGCTCTTCCCCGTGCAGCCGCGACTGGACGGCACCGTCTTCCCCGTCCCCACCGCACCCGGCCTCGGCGTGGAGATCGACGAGGAGCGCGCCCGGTCACAGGAATGGCGCTTCTGGGAAGCGCCGCACTGGCGCCGGCCGGACGGGTCGGTCACGAACTGGTAGCATTCAGACTGTCACACAACTTCCCCAACCCATTCACACCTTTTTCACATCTGCCCGCCATGATGGAGACAAGCCGGCGCGCAGCCGTTAGAGACGATTTGGACATTACTGGAATCGACGCAGAGGCGCAGAGCGACAGAGGTTCGCAGAGACAACACGACAACGAAGCAGGGCTTTTCTCTGCGGCTTTCTCTGCGCCTCAGCGTCTCTGCGTCAAGATTCCAAAGTTCCAAACGGACTCTGGCAGGTTGGGCGCACCGGCAGCGACAATCCATTTCACATGTACGGGAGGTACACAATGGTTCGTGGGAGATTTGTTCTGATCGGCATTGCGGCCGTGGTCGTTCTTGCGCTCATCTTCGGCGCCGTGTCGAACAACCAGCGCGACGCATGGACGCAGGGCTACCTGATCGGCCGGCTGACTGCGGTCGAGGGTGACGCGGCCCTGGCGCCCGTCGGGGCGATTGCGCCGTACGCCTACGCCTATCCGCAGCGCGGGCCGGGCTTCGGCGGCTTCCTCTTCCTGCTGCTGGGCATCGGCGGCGTGCTCTTCATCGGCAGCCGCTTCGCCCGCATGGCGCAGTGGCGGGCCTGGGCCGCGCAGCAAGGCATGACGCCCGAAGGCCAGCCCAAGGCACCGTGGGGCGGCCCGCCCATGGGCTGGGGCTGCGGCGGCCATCATCAGCGCCAGCAGCAGGCGCCGCCCGCGCAGGGCGAGGCACAACCGTCTGCGGCGGAGGCAGGTGAGCGGTAGGAATGAGGGGATGACAAGATGACAAGATGAGGGGGTGAGTTGGGGAGGGCAATTGTTGATGGGTGATTGCTGATTGTTGATTGCTGATTGTCCGTGTCTGGAGGCGAACGGGCAATGGCGAACGGTCGATGGTCAACGGTCAATGATCAATGGCCAGCGATCAGCAATCAACGGTCAATGGTCAATGGTCAACGGTCAACGGTCAATGGTCAATCGCCAGCGACCAACGGTCAACGGCCAACGGTCAATGGTCAATGGTCAATCGCCAGCAACCAGCAATCAACGGTCAATGGTCAACGGTCAATGGTCAATCGCCAGCAACCAGCAATCAACGGTCAACGGCCAGCGACCAATGGTCAATGGTCGACGGTCAATGGTCAACGGTCAACGGTCATTGACCAACGGCCAACGTGCGGCGGGGCGGGCTTGCAACGCCGCACGTTGGCCATCAGCAATCAGCAATTATCCATCAGCAATTCGTCCAAGGAGCCGCAAACACCACGCCCACCCAGTCACCCCCTCATCCAGTCACCCCCTCACCCTGTCATCCCTATTCACTCCCTTTGTCCCTACCTTCAACTCATGATACAAACACACCCATGAACGAACTCATCCTCGTCGTCGACGACGAACAGCGCATCGTACGCCAGGCGCGTGACTACCTGGAACATAGCGGCTTCCGCGTGCTGGAGGCCAACGACGGCACCAGCGCGCTGGCCATGGCGCGCCAGGCGCGGCCCGACCTCATCGTGCTCGACCTCAACCTGCCGGGCATGGACGGGCTGGATGTCTGCCGCGCGCTGCGCCGCGACTCCGACGTGCCCATCATCATGCTCACCGCGCGCGTCGAGGAGACCGACCGTCTCATCGGCCTGGAACTGGGCGCCGACGACTACATCACCAAGCCCTTCTCCCCGCGCGAGTTGGTGGCGCGCGTGCGCGTGATTCTGCGCCGCATCAACCGGGAGGTCGTGCAGAGCGGGCTGCTGCGCGCCGCCGACCTGGAGATCGACCTGGCCGGCCACCGCGTGCTGCGCGCGGGCGAGCCGGTGCAGCTCAGCCGCACCGAGTTCAACCTGCTCGCCGTACTGGCCCAACATCCCGGCCAGACCTTCAGCCGCGCGCAACTGGTCGACCGCCTGCACAACGTCTCCTTCCAGGGCTTCGACCGCAGCATCGACGCGCACGTCAAAAACCTGCGCCGCAAACTGGAGCCGGAGCCGGGCGAGCCGCGCTATGTGCTGACCGTCTTCGGCGTCGGCTACAAGTTTGCCGAAGAGGAGGCGTGGTGAGCGACGAGCAGCAGCACGTTGAGCCGGAACCACGCGCCTGGCAGCCCGGCGACGGTCCGCCGTGGGCACGGGGCGGTCGCTGGAACGACAAACGCTGGCGCGACCAGCGCGGCCGGCATCCCGGCTTTCTCTTTGCGCGCTTTGCCGCCGTCTTTGGCCTCTTCGCCCTGCTGACGCTGGGCGGCTTCGGGCTGCTCATCTTCTTCGTCGTGCGCCTGGCCGGCGGCGACCGCCAGACCGCGGCCATCCTCTGGCTCAGCACGTGCGGCTTGCTCTTGCTACTGCCGGGCACCATCGCCTGGCTCGGTCGCCGCGCCTTCCGCGGCATCGCCAAACCGCTCTCCTCGCTCATGAACGCGGCCGATGCCGTGGCCGGCGGCGACCTCAGCGTGCGCGTGCCTGCGCAAGGGCGCGGCGAGTTCAACCAGCTCATGACCTCCTTCAACCGCATGGTGGAGGAGTTGGAGCTGGCGGACCAGCGCCGGCGCAACCTCACCGCCGACGTGGCGCACGAGTTGCGCACGCCGCTCCAGGTGATCCAGGGCAACCTGGAAGGGATTCTCGACGATGTCTACGCGCCCACGCCCGAGCACATCGCGGCGACGCTGGACGAGACGCGGCAACTGGCGCGGCTGGTGGAGGATCTGCGCGTGCTCTCGCAGGCGGAGGCGGGGCAATTGCCCATGACCTGGGAGCCGGTGAACGTGGCCGAACTCGTCGCCGACGCGCAGACGAGCTTCGCCGGGCAGGCCGAGGCACGGGAGATCGCCTTGCAGGTAGCGATCGAGGGCACGGCGGACGATCTGACGATCAGCGCCGACTACGGCCGGCTGGATCAGATTCTCAACAACCTGCTGGCCAACGCGCTGCGCCACACGCCGGCAGGCGGCACGGTAACCGTGCGCGCTACGCCCGACGACGGCGGCGTGCAGCTCCTTGTCGCCGACACGGGCGAAGGCATCCCACCCGCCGACCTGCCCTACGTCTTCGACCGCTTCTGGCGCGGCGACCGGGCGCGCACGCACGGCGCAGGCGCCGGCAGCGGGCTGGGCCTGGCCATCGCCCGCCAGCTCGTGCAGGCGCACGGCGGTGAGATTACGGTGAGCAGTGAGGTGGGAAGAGGGACGGTGTTTACGATCACGCTGCCCGGAGCGCAGCCTGCATCCGAATGAGGGTCTGAGCTTTTGTGGCTCAAGATTATTGACGACGAGCGCCATGGACTACTATACTCTCCGTAGTCCATCTGGACCACAGAGTCAGAAACGGAGCGAGCATGACATTCGTATCGATTCGCGACATGCGCACGCGCCCAGGGGAAGTCTGGCAACAACTCCAGGACGAGGGTGACCTGATCGTCACATCAAGCGGGCGTCCCTTTGCGCTGATGATTTCGGCGGCGGATGAGGACGTGGAGGAACTGCTGCTGGCGCTACGGCGGGCGCGCGCGCAGATGGCCGTGTCGCGCCTCCGCAAAAAGGCCGCCTCACAGGGGCTAGAGCGCATGACTCCGGAGGCAATTGAAGCAGAGATCAGCCAGGCGCGCAGCGAGCGGCGGGCGTGATCGTCGTCCTCGACACCAACGTGCTCGTCTCGGCGTTACTCTCACCCTTTCAGGCGCCGGCGCGTGTCTTGGATCTGGTGCTATCTGGTGAGATCGATGCGGTCATCGACGACCGCATCATGGCCGAATATCGTGAAGTACTGGCACGTCCGAAGTTTGACTTTGACATGCGCGCCGTTCAAGATCTACTCGATTACTTCGAGCACGCCGGCGTCGCGGTGCAGGCGACGCCGCTCACCATTGACCTGCCTGACCCCGACGATTGTCTATTCGTGGAGGCCGCGGCAAGCGCGGAAGCGATATTGGTGAGCGGCAACCTGCGTCACTTCCCGCCGGAGAACTGTCACGGCATCGTCGTTGAATCACCCAGAGCATTTCTTGAACGCTGGCAAATGCAGAACGGATAGCTCTGGCGTCCCCGGCATCGCCTACTCCACGCGCACCTGCGTGAAGACTTCCTGCTTGTTCCCGTCCAGGTCCTCGACGATGAAGCCGACGATGTAGTCGCCCACCGCCGCGTCCAGCTCGACCCAGCGCATGGGCTGCTCGCCAAAGGTGAGCGTGCCACCCTGCTCGATGGTGCGCTGCGTGACGCGGCCGCTGCTGTCCAGGTCCAGCCACTGCTCCTGGACGGTGACCGTGTCGCCGATCTCCGGCGTGATCTCGCGCGGGGCGCCGGTCGTGCCGTCGCCGGTAAAGCCCATGACCTGCTGCAAGGCGCCGTCACGGAAGTAGAGCCGCGCCGGGCGCTGCTCGCCGTCCGTGTAGGTGTAGATGCCGTCGATGCTGTAGACAGCATCCTCGTAGGTCTTGCCGTAGCTCTCCGGCTGCATGGCGACCGTCACGCGGTTCGTGCCATCCTCGATGGCGAACATGAGCGGCTCCCAGGCAAACTCGACGGTGAAGGCGCCCTCGCCCCAGTCGGGGTAGTAGACGCTATCCACCTCGCGCGTCTGCGGCGCTTCCAAGTAATCCTGATCGGCCACGAAGATGGAGCTGCCCGCCTGGTCGATGTAGCCGGTGAAGAAGTAGATATAGCCGACATTCGGCCCGTCCACCACGGCGCGCAGCGTAATGGGCTCGCCCGGCCGCGCCACGTCGCCCGACTTCTCGATGGCGCCGACGCTGATCTGGCCGGCGGCTGGGGCGCGCACGCTCGACGGCTGCGGCACGGCAAGCTCCGTGCTGCTCGGCTCGAACTGGCGACCGGTGTAGTGGAAGGCGAGGAAGTCATCCCACAGCGACTGCTCGGCAAAGCGCTGCGCCACCGCGGTGTACGACGGCGGGCCGGCCACCGGCGAACCGTACAACTGCGAGTTCGGGAAGTAGACCGAGATGCCGGTCGCGCCGGCCTTCTCCTGTCCGTTCTTGTCGGCCAGCACCGTCTGGCCGATCGCTTGCAGGACGGCGTTGCCGGCCTCGCCGATCTGGCCGCCGCCGCCAACCTGCTGCATGAGTTGGACGAAGTTGCCCAGGTCGATGTAGGAGGCGGGCACGTCACTGCCGAAGATGCTGGTGAAGGACTGGGCATAGGAGCGCGCCTTGGCGACGCCGCGCTGCTCGCCACTCTGCAACGTGTAGGCAAACTGGTTGACGCTGTCGAGCAACGCAGGCACCTGGCCCAGATCCAGCGCGGCCAGGGTGACGTTGCGCCCCATCTGGTTCGCCGTATCGCGCGCCGACGGGACAGTCGCCGCGCCGAAGAAACCGCCGCCGCGGCCGTAGAGGTCGAGACGCTGCTGCTCGTCGGTGATGCGCGCGTCGTCATCGATGTAGCTGCTGACGATCACCTGCCCCAACTGGCCGCCGTCGATGCCCGGGTTCTCCTTCAACGTGTTTAGGAAGCTGGCATAGGCCCAGCCCAGCGCCGGCTCCGTCTCCTGCGAGAGCACGGCGTAGCGGGCATGTTCGGAGAGCGCGCTCAGCACTTCGAGATGGCCCATGAGACAGGCGTCCATGCCGACCAGCTCGAACTTGTCGATGCCAGTCTCGGCGCGGGCGCGGCCCAGCGCATCGTCGATCTCGGAGAGGTACATCTGGTTGCCCAGCGCCTGGGCAATGGGTGCGCGGGCATCATTGCCGCCGCCGTCACGGCCGGGCGCCGGGTCGCTCCAGCCGCCGGGCCAGCCCATGCCGTGGTCGGAGAGGATCAGCACGTACTTGTCGGCGGGATAGTTGCTCACGGCCCACTTGACGAAGTCGACCAGCGTGTCGCCGCTGGCCATGTTGACCTCGCCCAGGTCCTCCACTTCCTGCGAGCGGATGCGCGCCAGGTCGCTGTCCTGCGTCACGTAGTAGCGCCGCGCACCGTTCCAGTCGCCGTCGCCGTCGAAGCCGCCGCGATAGCGGTCGATCTGGCTGACGACCTGCACCTGGTCGTTGGAGCCGACCAGCTCGGCCTCGTTCAGGTCGATGAAGATGTCCTTCTCCAGGATCTTGTCGTCGGCATCCTGGTAGAGCATGATCAGCCACTTCTGCCCGGCGTCGCCGCTGGCGGTGAGGTTGACGGTCGGCGCCGGTGCGCTGGCCGCGGAGGACTGCGCCGCGCCCGAAGAAGCCGCCGAGCCGGATGTTGAACCGGACGGGCGCGCGCTGCTGCCCTGCTCCTCGACGATCTGGTTGACTGCGGCCGGCACCTCGCTGCCACCGCCGCCGCCGAGGCCGCCCATGAGCCAGAAGGGGCCGATGCAAAGCAGCAGCACCGCCACCAGCGCAATGAGCATCATGGGATTGCCCGGGCGCATGCCGCCACCGCCGCCGAAGGAGGGCGGCCGCGGCGAACTGCCACCGCCGCTCGGCGGGTAGGAGCCACCGCCGCCGCCGCTGCTGGGCGGGCGCGTGCTGCCGCCGCCGGACGACGACGAGGGCCGGTCACGCGTCGGCGCGTCGGCGCGCTCGCGGCCGCCGGCCGGCGGTTCGCTGCGCCGGCGGCGCTGCGTCGTCACCGTACGCGGCTCGTCGCCGCCGCTGGCAAAATAAACGTTCCCGCCCGTGCGCGTGCCGTATCCGGCAAGGGCCACCGCCGGTTGCAGAGGCTCCATTCCAATCCACGCCCGCCACGGCCGGGACGGCGCCTGGTGAGTTGAATTCTTCCGCATCATCACTCCTTCTGGATTGTGGTTGCTCGAATGCCGGCAGCGGCTGACGGCCAGTCGGTTCTACGCTGGGTCAGCCGGTACAAGAGTCCGTTTGGAGACTATCGGATTCGACGCAGAGGCACAGAGATGCAGAGCTTCGCAGAGGCAACACAACAACGAAGCAGGGCTTTTCTCTGCGCCTCAGCGTCTCTGCGTCAAGAAAGCGAGTTTCCAAACAGACCTGTGTCGCGGTGACTGCACGATCGGTAGAGATTGTACCGATTTCATACATATTTTGCCAACATCAAAACGATCGGCAGATGCATGGCGGGTTTCGTGAAATCGGCGCAGACGTGTGGTAGCGTTGGGTGCTGTGCCGAACACTGCGCCCTGGCATGCCCTGGTAGGCGCGGTTACGGTGCAGCCGCGGCGCATTGCAGTAGCATGGGCAGCGTGCCGGTGTCAGAGCTGCCGGCCCGGCAAACTCAAGTATTCACATTTATTGCCGTAGTGACGACTTCAGTCGTTGTCGTACTCTGGAATGGCTAAAGCCATCACTACAAATCGCGAATTACTTTGACGCGAATCTACACACCCAGCGTTACAACACCGCTAAAGGGTGGGAAACAGCAAGGAGCTGACATGGCAGGCGTGGCTGAAGCGAACGAAACGACCCCAGCAAGCGAGGCAGCGGGATATCCCGTCGAAGTCCAGCCCATGGACCGATACAATCAGGCCCTGCTGGACAATGCGCGGCCCATCGGCTGGCGCAACCCCACGCCGGACGGGCGCTATAACCTGGTCGCCATCGGCAGCGGCACGGCGGGGCTGGTGGCGAGCATCGGCGGGGCCGGGCTGGGCGCCAGAGTTGCACTGGTGGAGAAGCACCTCATGGGCGGTGACTGTCTCAACACCGGCTGCGTGCCGTCGAAGAGCATCATCCGCGCGGCCAAGGCCGTGGGCGAGATCCGCCGCGCCGGCGAGCTGGGCGTCCACGTGCCGGACGGCGTCAGCGTCGACTTCGGCGCGGTCATGGCGCGCATGCGGGCGATCCGCGCCGGCATCAGCCACGACGACTCCGTGCAACGCGTCACCGGCACGGGCGTCGCCCTCTACTTCGGCGCGGCGCGCTTCACCGGCCCCGACACGGTGGAGGTGGACCACGACGGCGAGCGCGTGACGCTGCGCTTTGCCAAAGCCGTCATCGCCACCGGCTCGCGGCCAAAGCGTCTCGACGTGCCGGGCGCGGCCGAGACCGGCTACCTCACCAACGAGACGATCTTCGAGCTGACGGAACTGCCGCCGCGGCTGGCCGTCATCGGCGGCGGGCCGATCGGTGCGGAGATGGCGCAGACCTTTGCGCGTCTTGGCAGCGCAGTGACCGTCATCGAGCGCAACGGGCAACTGCTCAACCGCGAGGATGCCGACGCCGCGGCCATCGTGCAGGGAGCGTTTGCGGCGGACGGGATCGGGCTGATCTTCCAGGCGGAGGTGACGGGCTTGCGCCGCACCGCCACGGGAAAGGTCGTCGAGTACCAGGTCACTGGGCAACCCGGCGAGCTAGAAGTCGACGAAGTGCTGGTCTCCATCGGCCGCGCGCCCACGGTGCAGGGGCTGGGGCTGGAGGCGGCCGGCGTGGCGTTCAGCGACAAGGGCGTCAGCGTGGACGCGACGCTGCGCACGTCGAACCCCAACATCTACGCGGCGGGCGACGTGGCGAGCCGCTACCAGTTCACCCACGTGGCGGACGCCACCGCGCGCATCGTGTTGCAGAATGCGCTCTTTCCCGGCCCCAAGCGCAAGGCCGGCGATCTCATCGTGCCGTGGGTGACCTACACCGACCCGGAGGTGGCGCATGTGGGCCTGTACGCGCAGGAAGCGGAGGCGAAGGGGAACAAGGTGCAGAGCTTCGTGCAGCCGCTCGACCACGTCGACCGCGCCCGCGCCGACGGCGAGACGGCGGGCTTCGTCAAGATTCACGTCAAGGCCGGCTCCGACCAGATTCTCGGCGCGACGATCGTGGCCTCGCACGCCGGCGAGATGATCGGCGAGATCACCACGGCGATGGTGGCGGGCGTGGGGTTGAAAACATTGGCGACGGTCATCCACCCCTACCCGACGCAGGCCGAGGCGATCCGCAAGATCGCCGACCAGTACAACCGCACGCGGCTGACCCCGTTCGTCAAGCGTGCGTTGCAGACGTGGATGAGCTGGCGGCGGTAAAGGCTACTGGATCGCGCGATCGATGCGCTGCTGCACGTGGGCAAAATGTTCGATGAGCCGCCGGCGCGCCAGTTCGGGGTCGCGCGCCCGGATGGCGTCGAAGAGGAGCTCATGTTCGGCCACGCCCAACTCAGGGTCAGTGGTGCGAATGGCGTCGATGTCCAGCGTCTGGAAGACAATCCAGAAGACACGGAAGAGACCGAGCAACGTACTGTTCTGTAGCGATGTGTAGAGGACGCGATGGAAGGCCTCGTCCAGCTCGACGTGGGACTCGCCGCTTTGGATGCGCCGCCGCCACTCCGCCAGGATCGCCGCCAGTTCGGCCACGACCTCGTCGCTGATGTCGCGCACGGCCTCCTCGATGGCAGCCGATTCCAGCCAGACGCGAATGCGGAACAGTTCGGCGAACATCTGCGGCCGAAAGCGCATCTGATAGCTGAGCGATTCCAGCACTGGGTCGAAATTGACCGCCCGCACGTAGAGCCCGTTGCCGTGGCGTATCTCCACGACGCCCAGCGCCTGGAGCACCTTGATCGCCTCGCGCACCGAACTGCGCCCGACACCAAATGTCTCCGTCCAGTAGCTCTCCGGCGGCAGCGCGTCGCCAGCCTTCAGATGATTTTGTAGAATATACTCCTGCATGCGCTGACGGATTTCCTGGCTGAGCGCCGACCCGCGCAGTGGCATCGCTGTTTCCACGGTGATCCCTTTGCCCTCATCCAAAGCCCCGTTGGGGGATTGACGCGCATCACTTTCTGATGTAAGATAACGCCAGTTGTCAGATGTCAGACATCTCACAACATCCTATCACAATTGCTTCCCAAGTCAAGCGTTTCTCGAAATTCAGTACTTCACGATATGTAGTGACGGCTTCAGCCGTTCCTGAGAAAACCAACGACTGAAGTCGTTACTACGGCGAGAATCGTGAGCTCCTGAAATTCCATCTTCGTTGCGATCGATCGTCGTCCACAGTCGTTCCATCTATTCTGATCTGGAGGAAATGCAAATGTCAAAGCGAATACTGGTCATGCTCTCTGCCCTGCTCATCCTGAGCATGTTGGCAGCATGTGCCGCGCCTGTGGCGCCGGCCGGCGAACAGGCTGCTGCGCCCGAAGCGGCGCCTGCGGAAGCGGCGGCGGGTGAAGCGCCCGAGCAGGTCATCATCGGCGGCTTCGACGTCGGTCCCGGCGGCGACCCGCAGGTGATTCCCTACTTCCAGGGCGCCGGCAATGTCTGGCTCTCCAAGATGTACACGCCGCTGGTCATGATGACCGCCGATTTTGCGCAGACGACGGCCGACGGCTCGCTCTCCGAAAGCTGGGAGAGCACGGAGGACTTGACCACGTGGACCTTCAACCTGCGCCAGGGCGTCAAGTGGCATGACGGTGAGCCCTTCACCGCCGACGACGTGGCCTTCACCTTCAAGCTGGTCAACAATCCCGAGTCGGTGACGATCAACACCGGCATTCTGGGCGACATCGGCATCGTCGAGGGTCTGAAGGAGTACCGTGAGGGTGCGGCCGAGGACGTGAGCGGCATCACGGTCGTGGACGAGAACACCATCCAGTTCAAGCTCACGGCGCCTGACCCGCGCTTCCCCGACAAGCTGCGCTGGGCCTATGTCCTGCCCGAGCACGCGCTGGCCGACCTGCCGGTGGCCGAAATGCGCGAGTGGGATTGGTGGACGACCAGCCCGGTGGGCACCGGCCCCTTCAAGTTCTCCGCCTACGAACGCGATCAGTACATGGAACTGGTCGGCAACCCGGACTACTGGGACGGCGCGCCGAAGCTGGATAAGCTGATCAACCGCTACTTCGCCGACGAGACCGCGGCCGTGCTCGCGCTCCAGGCCGGCGACATCGACTTCACCTACGTCAGCTCGGACGTGGCGCAGAGCATGGAAGGCGACGCCGCCTACCAGGTCTTCTCCGGCCCCTCCTATGTGGCGAACTTCCTGGTCTTCAATGCCCGTCATCCGCAGTGGCAGGACGAGAACGTGCGCAAGGCGTTCCTCTACGGCATCGACCGCCAGGCCATCGTCGACGAGATCTACAAGGGTTCCGCCGAAGTTGCGCCCTGCGCCGACCCGTACAACACCTACTGGCCGGCCGACGCCGAGACCTATGCCTACGATCCGGACATGGCCAAGCAGTTGCTGGCCGACGCCGGCTTCGACACGTCGGTCGAGTACGAAGTGCCGACCTACTACACCGGCCAGCTTGCCAACGACGTGATGCAGGCCTTCCAGGCTTATCTGAGCGAGATCGGCGTCAAGACGACCCCGCGCTTCATGGAGCCGGCCGCGTGGCGCGCCATCGTCGAGGGCGACCTCAACTATGACCTGGCCTACCGCGGCATGGGCGCCGGCCCGGCCGAGTTCCCGGATCGCTTCTACGTGCCGGATCTCTACCCGACGCTGGAAGGCGGCTACTACGGCATCGACGACGCGCAGTTGGTCGACCTCATCACGGCCATGAACGCGACGACGAACTTCGAGGACTACAAGGCCGCCCGCACCGCCGTGTGCAGCTACATGAACCAGACCGCGCTCCAGCCCTTCATGTGGGTCTCCACCCGCTACGGCATTGCGCGTGACGGGCTCGAGAACTTCTACTACTTCCCGGCGCCCGGTGGCGGTCCCTACGTGGACCATGCCGAAACCTGGGCAGTGGCCAAGTAAGAGATACACGGGTTCACGGGGAGGCAATCGTGCCTTCCCGTGAACCCCCGCATCCCGCCGATTGCGCACCTGGACAGGTATTCGTCGCCATGCACGCCAGAGACCGTGTTCGCACCGCCCTGAATCACCGGGAACCCGATCGCGTCCCTGCCATGATGTCGGCGAGCAAGTTCGTCGTGGAGCGGCTCAAGGCGCATCTCCAGGTGGCAAGCGACCGCGATCTACTGCGAGCCCTGCACATCGACGTCTACGACATGCGCGGCATCGACTACAAGAGCGGCATCGGCGCCCGCTACATCGGCCCGCCGGAACTGGGCATCCCCGCAGACTGGCACGGCGACTTCTTCCTGCTCTTCAACTACCACGAGCAGATCGTCGAGAACAGCTTTGGCCCCAGCCACGCCATGGGCGATCCCTGTCTGGCGGACTTCGCCACCATCGAGGAGCTGGCGCGCTTCCCGTGGCCGCAGCCCGACTGGTTCGACTATTCAACGCTGCGCGCCCAATTGGAGCCCTGGTCCAACTTTGCGATTGCCGCCACCGGCTGCTCAGTCTTTCAGCACCCGACGCTCTTCCGCGGCATCGAACGGCTGCTGCTCGAAATGGGCACCAAGCCGGAGATCGCTGAGTTCATCATGGACCGGGTGACGGATTTCTACTACGGCTACTTCGAACGGGTCTTTGCTGAGGTGGGCGACCTGATCGACATCTTCCGCATTGCCGACGACATCGGGGCACAGAACAATCTATTTATCAGCCCGAAGATGCTGGACCGCTTTCTGGCGCCGCGCGTCAAGAAGTGCATCGATCTGGCGCACCGTCACGGCATCAAGGTTCTCTTTCACACGGATGGCAACGTGCGCCCGGCGATCCCGCGATTGATCGACTGGGGCGTCGACGTGCTGGATCCGGTGCAGCCGGAGATTCCGAGCCTGAATGCGGTAGAATTGAAGCGCGCGTACGGCGACATCCTGGCCTTCTCCGGCGGCGTCAGCGCCCAGGAGATCCTGCCCTTTGGCGACGTGGATGCCGTGCGCGCCGAGGTACGGCGTGTGGTCGATGCGCTGGCGCCGGGCGGCGGCTACATTCTCTCACCGGGCCATCCCTGTTTCCAGGTGGACGTACCGGTGGAAAACATCGTCGCCATGTACGAGACCGGTTTTGAGTACGGGCGGTATTGAGCCAATCTCCAATCTCTGCTTAAAGATTCAGAGATTGGAGATTGGAGATTAGAGATTATGGGGAGTCCCACGTGGGCCAGTACATTCTTCGCCGCATCTTGATCAGCATTCCGGTGCTGATTCTCATCACCTTCTCCATCTATGTATTGATCGACCTGGCGCCGGGCGATCCCACCGACTTCTTCATCAACCCGGAGTTGGGCGTCACCGAGGAGAACCTGGCCAACCTGCGCGCCCGCTTCGGCCTGGATCAGCCGCTGCCGGTGCGCTACGTCAACTGGCTGGGCCAGACGCTGCAGGGCGACCTGGGCTACCGCTTCAAAAACGGCGACCCGGTGGGCGAGGTGCTGGCGCAGCGGCTGCAAAACACGTTGATCCTGATGGCGGCGGCGCTGTTCCTGGGCTGGGCGCTGGGCGTCAGCGCCGGCATTTTCACAGGGCTGCGCCAATACTCGTTCTGGGATTTCACGCTGACGGGATTGTCTTTCATCGGCATTTCCATGCCGGCCTTTGTCGCCGGCATCTTTGGCCTCTATATTTTTGCGGTGAAGCTGGGCTGGTTCCCTGCCGGCGGCATGCAGACCATCGGCCGCTCGTCGTCACCCTTTGATCTGCTCTGGCACCTGGTGCTGCCGGCGACGACGCTCTCGCTCTTCTACATTGCCACCTTCATGCGCTACACGCGCTTCAGCATGCTCGAAGTGATCAACCAGGATTACATCCGCACGGCGCGCGGCAAGGGGATCCCGGAGCGCACGGTGGTCATGCGTCACGCCTTCCGCAACGCCATCCTGCCGGTGGTCACCGTGACCGGGCTCTCGGTGCGCAACCTGGTGGCGGGCGCACTCTTCATCGAGACCATCTACAGTTGGCCGGGCATGGGCAGCCTCTTTCTCGACGCCGTTCTCGTGCGCGACTACCCCATGATCATGGGCGTGATGCTCGTCGTCGCCATCGTCGTGCTGATTGCCAACCTGCTGACCGACCTGACCTACGGCGCCGTGGACCCGCGCATTCGCCTTCAGGGGCAGGCATAAGGAACCGGAGACCATGACCACTGCCGACCTGACCCAAGACCCGACCCTGCTTGCCGGCAAGGCGCCCAAATCCGACTCGCCCACCCGCCGCGCCATCCAGCGCTTCCGGCGCCATCGCCTGGCCATGCTGGCGCTGGTCATCTTCAGCATCATCTGTCTCTCGGCCATCTTTGCCCCCGTGATCGAACGCTACCCGCCCGACGCCATCAGCCTGCGCGACAAGTTCCAGCCGCCCAGCGCCGAGCACTGGCTGGGCACCGATCGCCTGGGCCGCGACGTGTGGAGCCGCACCGTCAACGGCGGGCGCGTCAGCCTGGCGGTCGGCCTCATGGCCGCGCTCATCTCCACCTCGATCGGCATGCTCTTCGGCGCAATTTCCGGCTACTACGGCGGCTGGTCCGACATGGCCGTCATGCGCGTCACCGACGTCTTTCTCACCTTCCCGCCCATCATCATCATGCTGGCTATCGCCGCGTTCGTAGGCCAGAGCATCGTCAACGTAATCCTCATCATCGGGCTGCTGAGCTGGCCGACGACGGCGCGGCTGGTGCGCGGGCAGGTGCTGGCCGTGCGCGAAGAGCAATTCGTGCTGGCGTCGCGCTCGCTGGGCGCCAAGAACAGCCGGCTGATCAACCAACACGTGCTGCCCAACACCATCGCCCCGCTGCTGGCCGAGGTGACCTTTGCCGTCGGCGCCGCCATCCTCACCGAGGCGGGGCTGAGCTTCCTGGGGCTGGGCGTGCCGCTGCCGACGCCCAGTTGGGGCAATATGCTGGAGACGGCGCGCAGCCTGGACATCCTGGAAAACGGCCCGTGGATGTGGGTGCCGCCCGCCATTATGACGCTGCTCACCATCCTCTGCATCAACTTCATCGGCGACGGCGTGCGCGATGCCATCGACCCGCGCCACCGCGGGAAGGGCTGAGCCATGGCCGGCCCGCCGGACGACTACCAGGTGCGCTACGGTCTGGAGACGCTCTCTGCGATCCATACCGCCGCGTTCCAGGCGCACGATGAATGCTTCCCCGCACCGGCCGTCACGGTCTGCTTCTGGGTCAAAGCCACGCCGGGCCAGGGGACGCAAGTCATCGCCAACTGCGGCCATCGCCACGCCGACGAGCCGGGCTGGTCCTGTTTTCTCCACGGTAACCAGTTGGTGGCAAGTGCGCGAGGAGCGTCGTCACGCGCTGCCGTCGCCTGTCCCTACCCCGACGACGACTGCTGGCACTTTGTCGCCGTCATCTTCGACACTACGCACGTTGCGATAACCGCCACGCTCGACGGCGACGCTGCCGCCTGGCGTGCCAGCGACATCGCGCTACGCCCGGAAGCACCGGCAGGCGGTCATGCCGGCCTGACCGTCGGCGGCTACACCGACGCGGCCGGCGGGCACTTCAACTATACGTTTGGCCGCGCCGGCGCCGGTCTGCTCGACGAACTGCGCGTCTATGCACGCGCGCTGACCGCAGCAGAGATCGCCGGCTTTGCGCCGCCGGCCGACCCTGCTCCTTGTGCGCGCTTCACCTCGCACGCGCAGGAACCGGATGCGCCGGCGCGTGTCCGGTTCGAGGCGCTTGAATCCGGCGCAGGAAGCATCTGTCTCTGGCGCTGGTCGGACGGCGAACATGCGATTGGACAGAGCGTCGAGCGCGACTTCGCCTATGCCGGCAGCTACGGCGTGCGCCTGGACGTTGTCGACGCCGGCCACCGGCAGGCAACCGCCGAACGTGTGCTCGCCCTCGGCGGCGTCGAAAATCCGCTGCGCGTGACGCCTGTCTTCACCAGCGGCGAAGGGGGCTATGCCGCCTTTCGCATTCCCAGCATCGTGCGGGCGCTGAACGGTGACCTGGTTGCCTTCGCCGAGGGGCGCGTGGAGAGCGCCAGCGACTCGACGCGTACCATTCGCATCGTGAGCAAGGTGAGCCGGGACAACGGGCGCACCTGGGGCGCGCTGCGCGTCGTCGCGCGCAACATCGTCGACGGCGTCGAACATGCCGCCATGAACGCATCGCCGGTGGTGGACACCGTGCGCGGCACGGGGCGCATCGTCCTGGTCTTCAAGAAGCTGGAGTCGTCGGAGTGGGAGATCGCGCAGGGGCGCGGCGTCATGCGCACGTCCTGCATCTTTAGCGACGACCACGGACAGAGCTGGCACGGCGAGCGCGACATCACGGCGCAGGTGCATCGCCCGCAGCCGCCGGACAACTGGCGCATCCAGGTGCCGACGCTAGGCCACGCCATCCAGTTGCGCGGCGTGCCGGATCGCCCCGCCATGCGCGGGCGCCTGCTCTTCATCGGCAGCCGAACGCTGGCCGGCGACAGTGTCTTTGGCGGGATGAACTACGCCTTCTGGAGCGACGACCTAGGCGAAAGCTGGCAGATCGGCGCCTTCATCACCACGCGCACCGATGGCACGCCGGCGCGCGGTCTCAACGAGGCGACGGCGGTCGAGTTGGCCGATGGGTGCGTGCTGGTCAACAGCCGCAACTATCGGGACGAGGCGCCTGTTCGGCAGCGGGCGGTGACGCGGGGATGCTTCAACGACGCGGGCCGGCTCGTCTTTGGCCCGGCGCGCCACGACGCCACGCTGGTCGAGCCGGCGGTGCAAGCGAGCCTGCTGCGCGCCACCTGGCCGGACGATCCCGGCGCGGGCGGTCGCAGTCGCATTCTCTTTGCCAACCCCGCGCACACGGCGGCGCGCGTCAATATGACCGTGCGCCTCAGCTACGACGAGGGCGAGACATGGCCCGTCGCCCGAGTGGTCGATCCCGGTCCCGCGGCCTACAGTGACCTCGTCGTCCAGGCGGATGGCGCGATCGGGCTGCTCTACGAGCGGGGCAACGCCGGCGGCATCGTCTATGCGAGTTTCACGCTGGCGTGGCTGACGGACGGAAAGGATTCATTGCCACAATGATGACAAATGCAGCGGGAAAGCTGGGCATCGGCATCATCGGCGCCGGGTGGTTTGGCGAGCGTCACGCCGAGGCCATTGCCGCGCTCGACGATGTGCGCCTGGTGGCGGCGGCGCGCACGGACCCGGCGGCACTCGCCGATTTCACCGCGCGCTACGGCGGCCGCGGCTACAGCGACTACACCGACCTACTGGCCGACCCGGCGGTGGATGCCGTCGTCATCGCCACGCCCCACCACTTGCATACGGTCGCGGTGGAAGCAGCCGCGCAGGCCGGCAAACACATCTTGCTGGAGAAGCCGATGGCGCCCACGCTGGCCGAATGCGACCGCATCATCGCGGTCGCAGAGGAGGCGGGCGTCACCCTGATGCTGGGCCACACCAGCCAGTTTGCGCCGGCCTATCGCCTGGCCAAGCAGATACTCGATGCCGGCGAAGTGGGCGACCTCGTGCTCGGCATCAGCACCATGTCGAAGTACTGGTTCGAGCCGAACCGCCGCGCCTGGCACCTGGACCGCAGCACCGGCGGCGGCATGTTGCTTAGCGCGGGCATGCACTGCCTGGACCGGCTCACCTGGCTCGTGGGCAGCCCGGTGACAAGCGTGGCCGCGCACCTGACGACGCGCTTCCACGACCAGGCGGCAGACGACGCCGGGCTGCTATTCCTGCGCTACGCCAATGGCGTGGCCGGCACCGTGGTCAGCGTCGGCTATCGCGAGGGCGCACCAAAGCATCTGACCGAACTCACCGGCACGCGCGGCATGCTGACCGTGGACTACACGGGCGGCGTCACCGTCGGTCGCAATGGGCTGTGGCAGCCGGTGCCGGACTCCGGCGGCGAAGAGTGGATGCATCTGGCGCTGATCGCCGAGTGGCGCGGCTTTGCCGACGCGGTGCAAAATGGAACGGCGCCACCGGTCACCGGTGCGTACGGCCGCCACATCATGGCAACCATCTTTGCCGCCGAAGAATCTTCGCGGCGGCACGAAGAAATCGCAGTGGATGTCACCTTTTAGGGAGAAACGCCTATGCTCAGCCTTCAGACAATCGAAAAACTGCGGGGCTTTGACACGCCCACCATCTGTAACCTGATCGAACTCTTCGACGTCCGCCCGCGCACGGCCGGCTATACGGATGCGCGCATCGTGGCCGCCTTCCCGGAGATGGCGCCCATCGTCGGCTTTGCCGCCACGGCGACCCATCGCACCGGCGCTCCGCCGCGGCAGGGCGATGCCTACGGCGACCTCGGCCAGCAGGTCGAGCGCTTCGCCGAGCTTTCCGGCCCGCCCCTCGTCGTCTTCCAGGACCTGGACGATCCGGCGCTGGCCGCGACCTTTGGCGAGGTGATGTGCACGATCTACCAGGCCTTTGGCGCGGTGGGGCTGATCACCTCCGGCGCCGGGCGCGACATCGAGCAGGTGCGCGCCCTCAACTTCCCCGTCTTTACCAACGGCACGATCTGCTCGCACGGCTACAACCACATCCCGCAGGTGCACGTGCCGGTGCGCGTGGGTGGGCTGACCATCTTCCCCGACGACCTGCTCCACGCCGACCGCAACGGCGTTAGCACGATTCCGGTCGAGATTGCCGCCGAGGTGGCGGACATCGGCGACGAGTTCGTGGCCGCCGAGACGATCGTGCTCGACGCGATGCGGCGCGGCGCGCCGACGCCGGCGATCCTGGCGGAAGCGCGCGCCGAGATGGCCGCGCAGGTCAAGGCGCTCGCGCAGCGCGTAGCGCGCAGCAAGCAGGGCAGGTCCACCAGATGACGCCGCCGCTCACCGCCGATCGGCTGCACGGCAACTGGGCAACGCTCATGCTGCCGATCAACGACGACGACAGCATCGACTATGGCCGGCTGGGCAATGAACTTGACGCGCTCGTCGCGGCGGGCGTCGACGGGCTCTACACCAACGGCACCGCCGGCGAATTCCACACGCAAAGCGAGGCGGAGTTCGACGCTATCCACGCCCTGGTGGCCGAGCGCTGCCACGCGGCCGGCCTGCCCTTCCAGATCGGCGCCAGCCACATGAGCGCGCAGCTTTCGCTCGACCGCATCCGCCGGGCAAAAGCACTCCAGCCGGCCGCCTTCCAGGTGATTCTGGCCGACTGGTTCCCGCTCAAGGAGGCGGAGATGGCGAGTTGCCTGGAACGCTTCGCCGCAGCCGCCGAACCGATCCCGCTGGTGCTCTACAATCCGCCGCACGCCAAGGTGGTCCTGACGCCCGCGCAGATTGGCCGGCTGCACGCCGCGGTGCCGGCGCTCATCGGCGTCAAGGTGGCTGACGGCGACGATGCGTGGTATGCCGAGATGCGCGCCCACTGCCAGGGATTGGCGGTCTTCGTGCCCGGCCATCACCTGGCGACCGGCGTTGCCAACGGCGCGGCCGGCGCGTACTCCAACGTGGCGTGCCTGAGCCCGGCGGGCGCGCAGCGCTGGACCGACCAGATGCGCACGGATCTGCCGGCCGCCCTGGAGCTGGAACAGCGCATCCGCCGCTTCATGGACGCCGAGATCGCGCCCTTTATCGCACGCGACGGCTACGCCAACCCGGCGCTGGACAAGCTGCTGGCGGCCATCGGCGGCTGGGCCGATGTGGGCACGCGGCTGCGCTGGCCCTATCGCTGGATCGACCCGGCCGTGGCAGACCGGATCCGGCCGATTGCGCAATCGATGCTACCCGAACTATTTTCGTAACCGATCAGGGTGCGTCGAAATGAGGCTTAGAATGGAACGCGGATGACGCGGATTGGGCGGATAACGCGGATTGGATCAGCACAAATCCGCCCAATCCGCGTTATCCGCGTTCTATTTCAACTGGCCAAACGGTTACCTATTTTCATAGCCCCTGCGCAATGCCGGTATCCTGGCGCACAGGGGCAAGCTCAGAGGAATCATGATCATGCAAGAATCGAATCGTTTCTGGGTGACCGGCCTGGTGCCGGCCACGTTCACGCCCTTCCACGCCGACGGCAGCCTGAATCTGGCGGTCGTCGAACCCATGGTCGAGCAACTGTTGCGCGATGGCGTCACCGGGCTCTATGTCTGCGGCAGCACGGGCGAGGGGATTTCGCTGACGCGCGAGGAGCGCATGGCGGCGACCGCGGCCTTTGTGGCGGCGACGCGCCGGCGCATCCCGGTCATCGTGCAGGTGGGGCACAACAGCATCGCCGAGGCGCGGCTGCTGGCGGCGCATGCCCAGGAGGTCGGCGCCGATGCCATCTCGGCTACGCCGCCCTCCTACTTCAAGCCGCCCACCCAAGCCGCGCTCGTCGACTGCATGGCCGAGATCGCCGCGGCCGCGCCCGACCTGCCCTTCTACTACTACCACATCCCCGGCATGACGGGCGTGACGCCCAACGTGGCGGCGCTGCTGCGCGAGGGCAAGCCGCGCATTCCGTCGCTGGTCGGCGTCAAGTTCAGCCACACCGCGGTCTTTGACATGCAGGCGGCGGTCGCCGTGGAGGATGGGCGCTACAACGTGCTCTTTGGCAGCGACGAGATGCTGCTGAGCGGGCTGGCAGGCGGCGCGCACGGGGCGGTGGGCAGCACCTACAACTTTGCCGCGCCGCTCTTCAACCGCATCATGGCGGCGTTTGCGGCGGGCGACATAGCCACGGCGCAGCAATTGCAGGGCAAGGCCGTGGCGATGGTCAACGTGCTGGTGCGCCACGGCGGCAACGCTGCGATCAAGAGCATGATGGCCTTTCTCGACCTGGATTGCGGACCGGTGCGGCTGCCACAGGTGGCGCTATCGGCGGAACAACAGCGCCTGTTACGCCAGGAAATGGCGGCGATTGGCTTCTTCGACTGGGGGCGCGCCGCCGGGTAAACGGCCAGCGGCGCGCCCGCGGCAAGCGCGCAAGGGGCGGCGTGCGTCGCACTGGTCCGGCGACCCTTCGCATGGAATCGTGTGCGGACCAGTGCGACGCACGCCGTGGCCGACCTCTGCACTTTTCCGGGGCGCAGCCTTGCGCTCCGCCTGTTTGGCCTTCCGGCTGCTCTGTGTTGCAATAGAGGTCCGGCCACCAACCAAACAGGAGAGACCTTATGAAACGCATCAAGATCGCCAACAGCGATCTGAACGTGTCCGAAATCTCGCTGGGCTGCATGCGCATTGCGGAGATGTCGCACCAGGAGATCGCCACGCTAATCCACACGGCGCTGGACGAAGGGATCGACTTCTTCGACCATGCCGACATCTACGGCGGCGGGCAGTCGGAGGAGCGCTTCTCCGCCGCGCTCGACATGAATCCCGCGCTGCGCGAGCGCATGATCCTGCAAACCAAGTGCGGCATCCGCAAAGGTTCCTTCGACTTCTCCAAGGAACACATCCTGAACGCGGTCGACGGCAGCTTGAAGCGGCTGCGCACCGACTATGTGGATGTGCTGCTGCTCCATCGTCCCGATGCGCTGGTGGAGCCGGAGGAGGTCGCCGAGGCCTTCACGATCCTGGAGCGCAGCGGCAAGGTGCGCCACTTCGGCGTGAGCAACCAGAACCCCATGCAGATCGAGCTGTTGCGCAAGTTCGTCAAGCAGCCGATCCTTTTCAACCAGCTCCAGTTCAGCATCACCAACACCGGCATGATCGATGCGGGCATCAACGTCAACATGGAGATCGACCCCTCCATCGACCGCGACGGCAGCATCCTGGACTACTGCCGGCTGCACGAGATCACCATCCAGCCGTGGTCGCCCTTCCAGTACGGCTTCTTCGAGGGCGTCTTCCTGGACAACGACAAGTTCCCCGAACTCAACCGGGCGATCGACGCGCTGGCCGCAGCCAAGGGCGTGACCAACAGCGCCATCGCCATTGCGTGGATCTTGCGCCACCCGGCGAAGATGCAGCCCATCGTCGGCACAACCAAGCCGGAGCGCGTCAAAGAGATCTGCAAGGCATCAGACATCACGCTCAGCCGGCAGGAGTGGTACGAGATCTACCGGGCGGCGGGGAACAAGCTGCCCTGAGCACGCGCACTCGTACGTTTGCCCCGTAGTGGCGACTTCAGTCGCTTCTCCGGCAAGACGACACGACTAAAGTCGTTACTACGGGGAGAGAGGTTGTAGTGGCGACTTCAGTCGCTTCCCCGAGGAGACCAAACGACTAAAGTCGTTACTACGGGGAGAGAGGTTGTAGTGGCGACTTCAGTCGCTTCCCCGGGGGGACCAAACGACTAAAGTCGTTACTACGGGGCTCCGAGGGTAGGAGGTAAGAGTGCGTTCAGGCAACTGCGACCGGGACGCTTGAATGAGCAAGTCAAACATTCCTGAATCGACTGACCAGTCCGGGCGCATCCTGGCGATTGAGCCGGCGGCGACCGGCTGGCGGAGGTGGCTGCCCGGACTTGTCACGCTCCAGCACTACCAGCCCGGCTGGCTGCGCTATGATCTCATCGCCGGGCTGGTGCTGACGACGATGCTGGTGCCCGTGGGCATCGCCTACGCGCAGGCGTCGGGCATCCCCGGCATCTACGGTCTCTACGCCACGATCATCCCGCTGCTGGCCTATGCGCTCTTTGGGCCGAGCCGCATCCTGGTGCTGGGGCCGGACTCGGCGCTGGCGCCGCTGATTGCCGCCGTGGTCTTACCGCTGGCGGCGGGCAGCGGCGACAGGGCGATAGTCCTGGGCGGCGCGATGGCCGTGGTCGCCGGGCTGCTCTGCGTGGGGGCAGGGCTGGCGCGCCTGGGCTTTATCACCGACCTGCTCTCCAAGCCCATCCGCTACGGCTATATGAACGGCATCGCGCTGACGGTGCTGGTGAGCCAGTTGCCCAAGCTCTTCGGCTTTTCGGTGGAGGGCTCCGGGCTGGTAGGCGAGTCGGTGGCCTTTGGGCGCGCGCTGCTGGCCGGCGCCACGCACTGGCCCACGCTGCTCGTCGGCGGCGCGACGCTGGCCACGATCCTGGTACTCAAGCGGCGTAAGCGCGTGCCCGGCATCCTCATCGCGGTGGTGGGCGCCACGCTGGTGGTGGGGCTGCTCGATCTGGGCAACGGCGCGGGCGTGGCCGTGCTCGGCCCGCTGCCGCAGGGGCTGCCACGTCCGTCGCTGCCGCTGATTACCCTGGACGATCTCGTCCCCGTGCTCTTCGGCTCGGTGGCGGTGGCGTTGGTGGCGTTTGCCGATACCAGCGTGTTGTCGCGCACCTATGCCGCGCGCATGGGCACGCCGGCCAACCCCAACCAGGAGATGGTGGCGCTGGGCATCGCCAACCTGGCGGCGGGCTTCTTCCAGGGCTTCCCCATCAGCAGCAGTTCGTCGCGCACGCCGGTGGCGGAGGCGGCCGGCGCCCGCACGCAGTTGACGGGGGTCGTCGGCGCCATTGCCATTGCCGTGCTGCTGGTGGCGGCGCCGAACCTGCTGCGCAACCTGCCCAACACGGCGCTGGCCGCGGTGGTCATCGCCTCGGCCCTCACTCTCTTCGAGGTGAACGACCTGCGGCGCATCTATCGCATCCAGCGCTGGGAGTTCTGGCTCTCCATGGCCTGCTTTGCCGGCGTGGCGCTGCTCGGGGCGATTCCGGGCATCGGGCTGGCCATCGTCATCGCCGTCATCGAGTTTCTGTGGGACGGCTGGCGCCCGCATTCGGCCGTGCTGGGGCGCGTCGACGGGCTCAAGGGCTACCACGACATCACGCGCTACCCCGAGGCACGGCGCATCCCGGGGCTGGTGATCTTCCGCTGGGATGCGCCGCTCTTCTTTGCCAATGCGGAGTTCTTCCACAGCCAGGCGTTGGAGGCGGTCGCGTCGTCGCCGACGGCGGTGCGCTGGCTCGTGGTGGCGGCAGAACCGGTGACAAGCGTAGACGTAACGGCCGCCGACATGCTCATGGAGCTGGATGCGACGCTGCACAAGGCAGGGATCGAGCTTTGCTTTGCCGAGATGAAGGACCCGGTCAAGGACAAGCTCAAGCGCTTCGGCCTCTTCTCGCGGCTGGGCGAAGAGCTATTCTTCCCCACCATCGGCGAGGCGGTCGGCACCTACGTGCGCACCCACAGGGTTGAGTGGATCGACTGGCAGGACCGCTCGAGCTAAGAGAAACGCTGCCACAAAGACACGAAGGCACAAAGGGGCACAAAGAGGATGAAGAAGCGCGCTTGTCGTCGCTCACCTCGTGCGCTCTAAGAAACGCTGCCACAAAGACACGAAGGCACAAAGGGGCACAAAGAGGATAAGAAGCGCGCTTGTCGTCGCTCACCTCGTGCGCTTTGAGAAACGCTGCCACGGAGAAACGCTGCCACTAAGACGCAGAGCACACAAAGGGGCACGAAGAGGATGAAGAAGCGCGCTTGTCGTCGCTCACCTCGTGCGCTTTGAGAAACGCTGCCACGGAGAAGCGCTGCCACAAAGGCTCGAAGGACACAAAGGGGCACAAAGAAAATCCAAGAATGATTTGTTGCTTCTTGTTCTTTACTTCGTGCCCCTTTGTGCCTTCGTGTCTTTGTGGCTCCTCTTTCTTGTCTACTTCCCGCCGTACCAAAAGCCGCGCATCCAGGCGTGGCCGTGCAGTTTCTCCAGCAGGTCGGCCGGCAGCGGGGCGGCATCGGCCGCGGCGGTGTTGGCCTCCGCCTGGTAGACGTTGCGGATGCCGGGGATGACGGTGCTCACCGCGGGGTGGGCCAGGGCGAACTGGAGCGCCACCTGCGGCATGGTCAGGCCATAGGGCGCCACGTCGGCCTTGATCTTGTCGACGCGGGCGGCGGCGCGCCCCAGGCGGTCGCCGGCAAAGTAGTTGTTGCGGAAATCGCCCTCGGCAAAGGTCGTCTGCGCCGTGTACTTGCCGGCCAGCACGCCCTCGTCGAAGACCACGCGCACGAGGATGCCGGTGCCGGTCTCGGCGGCGACGGGCAGCAGTTCGGCGGCCGGCTCCTGCTCGAAGATGTTGTAGATGACCTGCACGGCGTCGACATAGCCCTGGCGCATGAGGTCGATGACGCTGTTCTGATCCTGCTCGGGCGTGGAGACGCCGATGAGCCCGATCTTGCCCTCGGCCTGGAGTTTGCGCAACACCTCGAAGGGGCGCGGGTTCTTGTTCCAGGCGCGCGTCCACGTGTGCAGTTGCAGCAGATCGATGCGGTCGGTCTGGAGGTTGCGCAGCCGCTCCTCCACGTTCTCGCGCAGGTAGCGCTCCGGATAGCGCTCCTCGGCGATGTCGTAGGGGCTGGGCGGCCAGTTGCCGGGCAGCGGCGGCGTCTTGGTGGCCACATAGACGCGCTCGCTGCGCTCCTTGAGCACCTGGGCAATGAGGCGCTCGCTCTTGCCGTCGCCATAGCCGGCCGCGGTGTCAATGAAGTTGACGCCCAGGTCGATGGCGCGGTGCAGCGCGGCGAGCGAGTCCTGCTCGTCCTGCGGCCCCCAACTGCCGCCAATGGCCCACGCGCCAAAGCCGATGGCCGAGACGTTCAAGGGGGATTTGCCGAATTTGCGGTATTGCATGGTGATTTGCTCCAATCTTTTTTGGGCGATCTGATCGCCTTGTCATTATTTCCGCCGCTTCTTTTCCTGTCGTACTCTGTACAGTCGCTCTGTAAAGCCGCCTTCCTCTTCGAAGGCGGCGGCTTGCGCGGCAATCTGGCGGTCCAGCAGGACTGTGGCTACTCCGATCAGAACCAGTGCGGCGTTCGCTGCGATCTCTTGGTAGGTCGGTCCTTTGGACTGTATGGACTCGATGGACTGCTCCGACGACGCTTCGCCCTGTCCATCCCGTCCATATTGTCCATGCACTTCTTGGACCCACGCCGCCACCTGATCGGCAGTGGTACAGCGGCGCGCCACCAGCGCCTGCCGCCGCGGGTCGCTGTGCTCCCACTGCGGGTAGCCGCGCTGGCGCAGGAAGTCCTCGTAGTCGAGCCGCAGTTCCTCCAGGCTGGCGCGCGCCACGTTGGTCAGCTTCAACTCCATCTTCTTGGAGGTGCCGGAGACCTGGCTGCCCTCGGCGATATTCTGGACACCTGAACGCGCCGCCTGCACCATCTGGTCGTGGGTGCGGCTGCGCCGATCGATGTAGCGGTCGCAGAAGCGCACTGTCACATCGTAGGTGAGCTGCGCCACCTGGAAGCTCTTCAGGTTGCGGTAGCCGCCGTGTTGTGGGATCAGCGACTCCGGGGGCTGGCCCGGCGGCGGATTGTGCGGTTTGTCGTCCATCGAGAATCAGACGCCTCCCAGCGTTCTTGTATGGCGCAGCCGCCACATTGTTGAATGGGGCTCCTGCCCATTGTATCACGTCGCCGATCCTCCCCCCAAGACGGCCAACAAAATCGCAAGGCGGCGGCGCTCGCTTTGCCGGCACAAAACAGAGGCGAGCCTCGGAATTCACCAAGGCTCGCCTCTGTTGTTCTTGTGCCCGACGGCACGCGAACTTGGGCAGCGCAGCGGTCTGCTACCGCCAGACCGCCGGCCCCGTTCACTTCCCAGAAACTGAGTTTCTTGGATAAACTCAATTTCTCACCACTGCGCGTTCGCAGCGCTATCCGCTAGCTGAAATTCGCCGGCGGGTTGATCTCGGGATGAACGCGCAGGATCGACTGCACGTCCAGCTTGAGCTGGCGCATGGCCCGGCGCAGTTCCGCCACCGTGGCGTCGCGCATGATGGTGGCATCCAGCGCGGCGCGGTGCGCAAGCTGGCGCGCCTGGACGAGCATCTCCAGCACCGTCACCAGCGCCAGCATCTCCTCGATGCGATCGGCATCAAAATTGGCGGCCGCCAGTTGGGTCGCATAGGGCTCGCGCTGCGCCGCAGTCAGCGCTTCGCGCGCCATGTTGGCGAAGACCGGCGTAGAATCGACGATCGGCATGTCCAGACCCAGCGCGCTGCGAGCGCCGGCATCGCGCACGCTGTCGGGGTAGATCGTACGCGCCACCTGGCGGAAGGTGGCATAGGCGACATCGAGCAGATGCCGCGCATCGCGCATGTTCTTGACCGCCGTCTTCTCATTGCTCATGGCTTCCTGGCGTGCGGCCAGCGCGGCTCCGACTGCGTCACACAACGACGTACAGGCGGCCAGGCGCTCGGGGCCGATGTTGAGTTCGGCCAAGAGCGCCGCCAGTGGCGCGTTGGGCGCTTCGAGCCCGCCAATGATCGCCCGGCTTTCGGTCAGGAGGACACGGTATTCCATGCGCTGGGGGAATGGAATGACAGGCTCGGTCTCCGGTGGCGGCGGGGGTGGCTCCTCCTCCGTGGCGACCGGAGCAGGGGTCGTGGCAGCCGGCGCGGGAGCAGGCGCCTCTGCCGTGAGATCCGGCGTCCCGGTTGCGGGGACGGCCGGCTCGGCCACGGTGCTCTCGACGAGAACGACCGCCTCAGGGGCGGGTGCGCCGGGCGCCTCCGCCGTGGCGGTCAGGGTCGCCGGCGCCGTGCCGTTGACCTGGCCATTGGCTTTGGTGGGGGCCTTGCTTGGAGCGCGGCCGTTGCCCTTGCCGTTGGCTTTGCCGTTGCTTCTGTGCTGCGACTTGCCGTGGACCCTGCCGTTGGCTTTGCCGTTCTGGCGGCGGTGGGTCGCTGTCTTGCTTGTCGTGGTCATGATTCACCATCCTTTCAATGTAGACCACTCTGAATAGACGATGATGACACGACCGTGGGGATGAGTTGCCGGTTGCGGAAGCTCCCTTACCGCTGGTAGCGGCGGAACCTACCGCACGTTCGTATCAACTATGGAATACTGTATGGCGGGACGCTTCGTTGCGCCAGCGACGGACGGCGTGCAATTGCGTACGCCAATTGGTTGGTTATGCAAGTCCCAACAGTGATACCAATGCCATATTTCGAGTTAAAGGCAAGCAGATCGGCATCTCACTCTGTCTGTCTAGTTTTTTGTCTTTTGTTAGCTGGTGATTGATCGATAGTCTTGTTTCCCCACGCGCTGACGCTACAGGGCGATGGCATGAGCGCCGATTTTGCCGCCGGCGCGCAATGCCGTCGGCTGTACCCGTTCAGCGTCGTTGCGCCGGGATTGATCGTCACTGCGGATGCATCGGTCGAGCGCTCCGGCATGGCAATCGGTGTGCGCAAGCGCCCGATCCGGCGTACGGGATGGTCGATCGCGGCCTCGGTCATGCACATATGTGCAAGGTTTGCTCGGTCTTGGCCTCGGTGCGCTCGGTCTTGGCCTCGGTCATGAATATATATTCACGGCGCGCTCGGTCGCGGCCTCGGTGCGCTCGGTCTTTTCCTCGGTCATGAATATATATTCACGGCGCGCTCGGTCTTGGCTTCGGTACGCTCGGTCTTGGGCTCGGTCATGAATATATATTCACGGCGCGCTCGGTCTTCGCCTCGGTGCGCTCGGTCTTGGTCTCGGTCATGAATATATATTCACGGCGCGCTCGGTCGGCGCCTCGGTCATGCACATATGTGCAAGGTTTGCTCGGTCTTGGCCTCGGCGCGCTCGGTCGCGGCCTCGGGCACGACGATTTTTTCGCGGGGATCGTCGCGTTGGGCGGTGATTTGCCTTTGATCTACTCGGCGCAGCGCAGCACGCCGCCGACAATCGCCCCATCGCGCACGATGACGAAGCCGGCGCGGCCGGCGCCCGCCTTCCACGTCTCGGGCGGGGTGGCAAAGCGCCAGATTTCGTCGCCGGGACGCAGGCAGGCGTGGACGCTCGCGTAGGGCAAGAGGAGAGATGGAACGCGGATGACGCGGATCGTGCGGATCAATACGGATTAACAGCTAGGACACAGAACAATCCGCATGTATCCGCGTGAATCCGCCAAAGCGCCAGATTTCGTCGCCGGGACGCAGGCAGGCGTGGACGCTCGCGTAGGGCAAGAGGAGAGATGGAACGCGGATGACGCGGATCGTGCGGATCAATACGGATTAACAGCTAGGACACAGAACAATCCGCGTGAATCCGCCCAATCCGCGTCATCCGCGTTCTATCAAGGTCTCCCGCTCGCGGCCGCGGGATTGTTCATCGGCGCCTCGGTCGTGCAGATTCCGACCCGGTGGAGACGGTTGCGGATTCGCACGCGCCGTGCTACGATTCCCGCCCGATTGTTCCCTTCCATGCCCAACAATGCGAGGCCGTCCCGTCGTGGAGAAGCATCTATGACCGACCAGAGTGTCGTCGCCCGCCGGCGTGAACAGCGCCGCGAACGCCAGTCCGCTGCCGCCACGCAGGCCGTGGCGCAGCCCGTCAACAACCTGCCCGTCTACGAGCTGGTCGGCGAAGAGGCGCTGCACCAGATCGACGACACCTCCATGCGCATCCTCGAGGAGATCGGCATCGACTTCTACGACGATGAGGCGCTGGCTGTGCTTGCCGCGCATGGCGCCGTCGTCAAGGGGTCGACGGTCTTTCTCGACCGCAAGCTCGTCGCCGAGTATGTGGGCATGGCGCCGGCCCAGTTTACGCAACTGGCGCGTAATCCGGCGCGCAGCGTGGTCATCGGCGGCAAGCACGTCACCTTTGCGCCGGTCTACGGCCCGCCCTATGTCTATGACCTGGCGCGCGGCCGGCGCGAGGCCACGCTGGGCGACTTCGAGAACTTCGTCAAGCTCGCCTATCTCAGCCCGTACATCCACCACTCGGGCGGCACCGTTGTCGAGCCGACGGACCTGCCCACGCACACGCGCCACCTGGACATGGTCTACAGCCACGTCAAGTACAGCGACAAGCCCTTCATGGGGTCGGTCACCAGCGGGCCCAACGCCGCCGACAGCGTGCGCATGGCGGAGATTCTCTACGGCGCCGACGCCATCCGCCGCGAGCCGGCGCTGCTCTCGCTGATCAACATCTCCAGCCCGCGCCGGCTGGACGACCGCATGTTGTCGGCGCTCAAGGTCTATGCCAAGGCGCGCCAGGCACTGATCATCACGCCCTTCATCCTGTCGGGGGCCATGGCGCCGGCGGCGGTGGGCGGCACGCTGGCCCAGCTCAACGCCGAGGCGCTGGCCGGCATCGTCCTGACGCAGATGATTGAGCCGGGCACGCCGGTGGTCTATGGCGCCTTTCAGACCAACGTCGATTTGCAGAGCGGCGCGCCTGTCTTCGGCTCGCCGGAAAGCCAGATCGCGCTCATCGTCAGCGCGCAGCTTGCGCGCTTGCATGGCCTGCCCTTCCGATCCGGCGGCATGTTCACCAGTTCCAAGATCGCCGATGCCCAGGGCGCCTACGAGTCGGTGCAGGTGATGCTGCCCACGGTGCTGGCACGTGTCAACTTCGTGCTGCACGCGGCCGGCTGGCTGGAGGGCGGCCTCACCGCCGGCTACGAGAAGTTCGTGCTCGACTGCGAGTTGCTGGGCATGTATCACAAGTTCTTGCAGGGGCTGGATCTCTCCGAGGAGGGCATGGCGCTGGAGAGCATCCGCACAGTGGCGCCCGGCGGTCATCACCTGGGCACCGACCACACCATGCGCAACTTCCGCAGCGCCTTTTACCGCGCCGGCCTCTTCGACTACAATTCAGCCGAGCAGTGGCAGGCCGAAGGGTCACAGGACGCCCAGCAGCGCGCGCATCAGAAGTACCGCCAGTTGCTGGCCGACTACGTGGCCCCGCCGCTCGACCCGGCCGTCGACGACGCGCTGCGCGAGTTCGTGGCGCGGCGCAAGGCAGAGATCAAACCGGAGTATTGACGGGAAGAATAGAAGAGAGCCACAAAGACGCAAAGGCGCAAAGGTTCACAAAGAAAAGCAAGACGATCTTTGTGAACCTTTGTTGCTTCGTGGCTTCGTGGCTGAGTTTCTGAACGTGGCTTGGAGACTTTACATGGCTGAACGACGATCCCCTCTCTACGAGATTCACGCCCGCAGCGCGGTGCGCATGGTCAAGGGCGGCGGCGACTATATGTTCCCGCTGGCCTACACGTCGCCCGCCGAGGAGCACCTCAACGTGCGCAAGAATGTGGGCATGCAGGACCTGACCAGCATGGGCGAGGTCGACATCAAGGGGCCGGGCGCCGAGCGGCTCATCAGCCGGCTGGCCGTCGCGTCGATCTACGACCTACATCCCGGCCAGGTGCGCTACACCACCCTCTGCCGCCCCGATGGCCGCATTGTCGACGACGTCACCGTCTACAAGTTCGGCGACGAGCACTTCATGATCGTGACGAGCAGCGCGCCGCGCAAGACGAGCTTCCGCTGGATCGCCGAGCACGCCGCGGGGACGAGCGCCTACATCAACGACGTGAGCGGCGCCATCGCGCTCATCTCCGTGCAGGGGCCGCAGTCGCGCGACCTCCTGGCCGCGGTAGCGGCTGATAGCGCGGCGTTGCTGGCGCTCAAGTTCTTCCGCTTTGCCGCCAACCGCATCAACGACACCGAGCTGCTCATTTCGCGCTCGGGTTATACGGGAGAGTTGGGTTATGAGCTCTACGTGCCTGCCGAGGAAGCGGCGGTGCTGTGGGAGTTCCTCGAACGGCGCGGCAAGGAGTTCGGCCTGCTCCCCTACGGCGTCGGGGCCATGCAGAGCCTGCGCGTCGAGAAGGCCTTCCCGCTTGCCGGCCCCGACATCGACGGCGACCAGACGCCCTTCGAGGTGGGCTTGAGCCGCTGGATCGACTTCGGCAAGCGCGACTTCATCGGCCGCGATGCCCTCCTGTCCATCCAGGATCGCGGCTTGCACGAACGCTGGGTCGGGCTGGAGGTGGAGAGTCCCACGCCGGCCGCACTCAACGACCCCATTTACAGCGTGGCCGACGTCAAGAGCTATCGCGAGACGATCCACACGGGCAGCGAGGCGGGCGCCGCGTTCGACGCCGAGGAGGCCGGCTACCAGCAGATCGGCCGCGTCACCTCCAGCGCCAAGGGGCACAGCGTGGGCAAGATGCTGGCGCTCGGCTATCTCAGCGTCAGCCATTCGTGGCCCGGCGCAAAGGTGATGGTGCTCATCGGCGGCCGGCCCTGTCTGGCGACGGTGGTCAGCACGCCCTTCTTCGACCCGGCCGGCAACCGCCTGCGCGGCAGTGTCGTCCGCACCCTGGCCGAAAGCGCCAGCCCCGCGTCGACCGAGAGCGGGACGAAGGCAGCGAGAAAGAAGAGATAGAACGCGGATGACGCGGATTCGGTGGATTGGCGCGGATGGAAGAAAAATCCGTGTGAATCTGCCCAATCCGCGTCATCCGCGTTCCATTTGGAGTTTTCCAATGAACGCGTATTCGCGACACTACAACACCATCGTCATCGGCGTGGGCGGGATGGGCAGCGCCGCCTGCTACGAGCTGGCCAAGCGCGGGCAGAGCGTGCTGGGCATCGAGCAGTTCGACATCCCGCACGACCAGGGTTCGTCGCACGGCTACACGCGCATCATCCGCCTGGCCTACTACGAGCACCCCTCCTACGTCATGCTGCTCAAGCGCGCCTACGAGTTGTGGGAGGAGATCGAGCGCGTCAGCGGCGAGCGGCTGCTCTACAAGATCGGCTCCATCGACGCCGGCCCCGCCGACTCGTGGGTCTTCAAGGGGTCGTTCCAATCCGTCGTGCAGATGGGCATTGACCACGAGGTGCTCACCGGCATCGAGCTGAGCAAGCGCTTCCCCGGCTATCGCCTGCCGCAGGACATCATGGCGCTCTACCAGAAGGACGGCGGCTTCCTCACACCCGAGCGTGGCGTCGTCAGCTATGTCAACGCGGCGATGGCGTTGGGCGCCGAAGTCCACGGCCGCGAGACGGTGCTGGGCTGGGAGCCGCACAGCGACGGCGTGCGCGTCACCACCGACCGCGCCGTCTACACCGCCGATGCGCTCGTCTTCACCGCCGGCTCGTGGAACAGCCAGCTCATGCCGTGGCTGCACGGCCTGGCCACGCCCGAGTTGCAGGTGCTCATCTGGATGCAGCCCGAGCGCCCCGAATACTTCCGCCTCGACAACTTCCCCGTCTTCAACTGCCTGGTGGACGAGGGGCGCTTCTACGGCTTCCCCGTCTTTGGCGTGCCGGGCTTCAAGTTCGGCAAGTATCACCACTTCGAGGAGCAGGGCCGGCCGCACGAAATCAAGCGCGGGCCGAGCCGCGAGGACGAGGAGATGCTGCGCGACTTCGCCGCCCGCTACTTCCCGCATGCCACCGGCCCGACGATGACGCTCAAGGAGTGCATGTTCACCAACGCCCCCGACGGCCATTTCATCGTCGACCTGCACCCGGATCTGCCGCAGGTGAGCTTTGCCTCCGCCTGCTCCGGCCACGGCTACAAGTTTGCCAGCGTCATCGGCGAGATCCTGGCCGACCTGGCCGAGCGCCGCCAGAGCCGCCACGACATCAGCCTCTTTGCGCTCTCGCGCTTTGGCGGGCGGCCGAGCAAGATTCATCGCGAAAAGCTGGAACTCATCGAGCGCGGGCTGCCGGCGGGAGAAGGGCACCCGGGGTATGGGAGTGGCAAAAGGCAATTGTCAATGGGCAATGGGCAACGGTCAATTGTCAACGGGCGGAGCGGCGAGTATGGCAGCGCGTGGGAGGACACGGCGGATCCGCGGTATTGGCAGGCGGGGGATGTGACGCCCTTCTGGTAGTCAGGCGCGATAGCTCTCGCTGATCGCCGTGTAGATCTGCCCGCGCAGCGTTTGCAGCCGATCCAGCGCGTCAAAGCCGATCACCCGGTTGTGCATGACGGCATTGCGCACCGTGACGAGATCGTTGAGTGACCGCTCGATGGCGCGCCAGGTATCGGCGTTGTGGTTCAGCGCAGTCTGGCGCACGATCTCCGCCAGATCCCGCACCGAAAAGTAGCTGATGAGCGGGTTGAACTCGACCGGCAGCCCGTGACGAACTTCGCCGCGCCGATATTCCTTGGCCTCACGATAGCCGGGGAAGTGCCTGGTCTCCACATGCTGGCCAATCTGCACCTGTAACATCACATAGCTGCGCACGAGATTCTCGATATCGCGCACGAGCTGATAGCCATAGCTGCCCAGAATGTCCAGTTCGGGGACAATCTCGTCGAGGTTCACCCGCTCCAGCGCCGGATCGGCGAGGTCAAACTCGGCCAGATGGGCGCGCACGCACAGCTCTGTGAAGGGCGAGAAGAAACGCAGATAGCGAGTCTCGTTGATGGTGACTTCTTGGGCGATGCCAACGGCCAGCAGCGGCTCCTTGATCCGCTCGTTGGTGTGATGCTCCGCCACACAACGTGTCGTCAGCAGCCGGTGCAGGAGTTTGCGCGAACGCGGCGGGAGCCGGTGCCAGCCCGACAGCAGTTCGCGCGCCAGGGGTCCATCCTGGGCGATCCGGCGCGTGTGATTCCACAGCGACTGGAGCTGGATCGGTCTCTCGTGCACGGCGCCCAGCAAGGAACGGGTAACCTCCCAGTGGCCGCCGCCCAACTCGTAGATCACATCGCTGACAATCGGGGTGCCCGCTGCGCCCAGGCTTTCTCTTGTCATTGTGGCAACGGTCGCACGGTCGACGCCGGTCCACCGCACATAATTGCGCCCCGGCGAATAGGGAAACGAGACGTGAATGCGATCGAAGTAAGCCTCGATTTCCTGGTGCCACCAACTGCCGGCGATTGCGTAGACGACCTGGACACTGCGATCGCGCCAGACGCCCTCAAAGTGCCGGATGTCGGAGAAAAGGTCGCCGGGCCCTTCGTTGCCCAGAAGCAACCCGCCGATGAGTTCGACGAGGACCAGAAATGTCTGGTTCTGTTGGCGGTCACCGACCGAGTTCAGCAGTTCCCAGAGCGCCTTGTGATTGGGCGGAGGAGTTTCCGTGCCACCGCCTGATATGTAGCCTTGCGCCACGAGTTCGTCGCGGATCAGGTCGCGCAGATCGTCCACTCGATCGGCGCTGACACGATACGGGCCCAAAATCGACAACCCTTTCGCCGGCCGCGTGGCTTCCGCAAGCTGGCCAAGCAAGGCATCAAACCCGGCACACGCCGGCCCGTTGATGAAGAGCGCACCGCAAGCACGCTTGCGCAGCAGGTTATCCAGCTTGGCCGTCACATCCAGGGTGGAATCGGCGTTCATGCGCGCAGCACCTCCTCCACCTCATCTTCCAGTTCCGCCACGTGCCGGGTTTCCTCCAGGCGGCTGAGAATGAGCGGATAGTCGGGGACGGCGAACTCGTACATGTTCGCCTTTGTCTCATTGACAACGCTGGTGACCTGTAGCCGGCGCAGGCTCTCTTCGATGATCTGGCGGGGAATCTCGACCCGACTCAGGCGCGCGACTTCGGCAAATTGCTCAAAGGTGAGCCGGCGGCTTTCCCTGGCGCGATCGGCGATCAATAGAATCAGAAGATGCGCCACCGGGTCGAGATTCATCTTGAGCGTCTTGCGGACATGGGCGACGAACGAATAGCTGGGGTCGTCGTCGAAGAAGACCGCCTTGACATCTTCGCGGCGCACTGTCTGGTCGCCGCGCGCCGCGACACGTTCCTGCAGCTTCGAGCAGAAGTGCTGCACGAAGTCCGGATGCCCGCCGGTGCGCTCGACGATCAACTGCGGGATCATGCTGCTTTCGAAGTGCCAGCCAAGCACTTCCCAGAAGCCCTCGCGCACAATCTCTTCGGCATGTTCGGGCTTCAGGTTGGGAACCGGGCCGGTGTCATGGAACATGCGGCCCCACGGGTCATCGGCGCCGGAATAGGGACCGCGCCCGCTCAGGCAATCGTAGAGCGACATGAAGCCGGCCACGACGATCCGCAGCCGGTCGCCGTGGCGATCGGAGAGCGCGCGCAACGTCTCGATCAAGAGGTGTCGTGTCTGAGTGCTCTTGATGTAGCGATCGATCTCGTCGAACAGCAGCACGACGCGCAGGTCGGGATCGCTGTCCAGCTGCTCGTGCAGCGCCACCGCAAGGCTTTGCAGGTCGACGACGCCATCGAGGCCAAGCTGGCGGGCGATCTCCTTTGCCACCGCATCATCGTGCCAGACGCTGCGCCCACCTTCGAATGAGTGCTGTACGATCTGAACATGCTCGCGCTGGGCGAGGCGGTCGTGGGCCACGGAGAGAATCGAACTCTTGCCAATGCGCCGGCCGCCGTAGAGCGCAACGTTGTTGGTGCCATCGACCACCTGGCGGATCAGGTCTTCGCGCCCCACAAAGATGCCCGTGCGCGGCTCGACGGCCTTCTCGACACGAAAGACCTCCGTGTTGGCAGCGTTCTGGGCGTTGATCATGATCGAGCGCAGAATGCCGATCGCCCGGCGCTGTTCGCGCTCGGCCAGAACCATGCGCGTCAGGATGGCATCGTCGACAATCACAAGCCCTGCGTTGCGCCGCCCGCGCTCCAACCGTTCGCGCAGTTTGGCCGTGCAGCCCGGCATCAACAAGATCACGAAGCGATCGTCCAACCACTGATTGTCATCGATCAAGGTCTCGATGAGCCCAATCTGCTGCGGTTGCGGCGGGTTGCCGGGCGCCGCCAGCACCACGCAGTTGCGTTCCAGCGAGGGCGATTTGGGCAGCTTCAGCCGATAGATGCCGAAATGGATCGGCTGGGTGACGACGATGTGGCGATTGTCCTGGCCAAATACCTGCGCAAGCTGAACCATGAGAGCGAACTTCTGAATGAGCTTTTGTACAAGTGTGCGCTCGGGTGCGCTCATCTCATCGGTCAGCATTTTCTTGCTGTCCAACAGACTATGCCAATGATGGAGCAATTCCGTACGCGTTTCAACGCGCGATTCGTCGAATGTGGCAGGGTTGAGGCCAAGTTCGGCCAGATCGCGTCGTTCCAGTAATTCCATCACCTTTGCAGAGTCGAGCACGGGGCGGGCTGTCTGCGTCTGAGTAAGTGCATCATGCAATTCCAGGGCCAATGCCGTCGTCTTGTCGATGGGCCACGAGTCATGTTCGGCCTGGTAGAGAAGTTGGTCGCAATAGCTGCCGACCGCAGCAAAGATCTCCGTGGTCGCTGACGGCGCGGACATAGCTGCCATCTGCGCTTGCTGGAGACCACGCATCGCGCTCTCGAAAGAGCTGGGGGGCATGTTGGCGCGCTGCTGAAATAGCAGCGACTGTAGCTCCTGCGTCCTTCCAAAAAGCACGGCCACGCGTTCCTGGTGGCGTGCCTCCGCTAGTCGCCGCTGTTCGCGGTGCGATTCCAATTGTGCGTTGAGATCACGCTGAAGTAGCAGCCATCGTCCGTTCCGGCTATCCGCCTGCCAGCTTGGAAGTTCGCCGCCCATCTCCAGCAGATCGGCATAGAGCGTTGCTGTCTTGCGGCTCAACTGGTCGTCAAGCTGCTGCGCTTGCTGCACCAGCTTGACGTCGATCTCGTTGGCAAAGAGGAGCACCTGGCTCGGCGCATGCAGGGCAAGGAGCGTTTCCGCCGTGTCAGCCAGCGAATCCGGCGGTTCGGCAATGTCGTTGAGCAGCATGTGCCACAGCTTGCGCCAATCAATTCTGTGGCTGGCCAGTTCTGCGGCGGTGGTCGGTAGGCGCCGCACCAACGGCGCCTGGCTGAGCAGCGCGTGCTCCACAAGTGCGGCGCCTTCCAGAAGCGCTGCGCCATCGTCCCGTTCGCCAATCGCCGTTTGGGATGCGCTGACGAGCATCTCTACGCGCAACTCGCCGGAGATTACCTCCGGCGCAAAGTGCTGGCCAAGCTCTTCGCACAGCGTCTCGAGGGAGAAGTCATTGGCGGCGGCAAGCAATGCACCCGCCACATTGGCGATCGCCTCGGCGTAGCTGCGCAGCGTGCCGGCGCAGTCGGTCACGATATGCAGTGACGCCCGCCGGATGTGCGGCGAACTGTCGTCGATGCCTTCGCCGACAATTCCTTCTTCGTGGCGTTGGTACGTTGCCTCCTCGGTCAGGTCGAGGGCCAGCCGCTCGCACGCTGTGATCACCTGGCGCAACTGTGGCTCGTCGGGCAGAGGGCCTCCCTGTGCCACCTTGGTCTCAAGCGTGCGCAGGTCGCGCAGCCTTTTGTCGTACCAGGGCAGCAACACCTTGTTGAGCAGCCTGGCAATGCGCGCGTCGTTGCTGCGCGCCTTCAGGTAGAGACCCCGCTCCTGGACCAAAAACTGCGCGGCGACGTCCCGCGCCGCGGCCATTGCGTCGAACTGCTTTTGCATCTCGGCGTTTGAACGGATGACGAAGGCGTGGTCCAGCAGGAACATTTCCCATAACTGCCGCCACTTGGCCATGCGCACATCTGGCCACTCCGGTAGCGTCAGCCACAACATTTCCTTGGGAAGATTGGCAGGCCCGGCTTGCTGAGCACGCAGCAGTGCAATCGCCCAGCGCATCGCGGCGGTTTGGGTTGCCGGCTGCCAACTCGCTTCAAGCGTGCTATAGAGCAGGTTGAGCAACCGGCCGCCATCTGGCGACGCGGTCAAGCGGGCGGCGCCTTCCAGCAGAGCACGCACGCTGGTGTCGGGCAGCGGCAGGCGCTCCTCTTCTACCAGTGTCAACGCACTGACCAGCAGAAATATCTCCTCGTTTCGCCTGTCGCAAGCAAGGCGGTCAAGCAGCGCGGTGAATGTATCCACCTGCCAATCGTGGCGCAATCTCTGCGCAAGTTCTGCGGCAGAAACGTTGGCGCGTGCTGCCGCTAACTCTTCAATCCGCTGCTTTGCCGCGGCGGCCACGGCCACAAGCTGCTCTGCAGGCCAGAGTTCGATGCGCTTCTCTCGGATACTGGCAAGCTTGACTTGATCCGTCAGTAGATCGTCGGTGTGCATTCCCAGGTCGCGCAACTGCTTTGCTTGCTGGAGCAGCACCTGAGCGATGGCGTAGCGAGCGGAATCGTACGCTTGTGCCAACTGTGTGGACTCTGCCTCAAGTGCGCTACAGGCTGCCCGGATCGCACTGAGCTGGTCGCTTGGCGCTACCCCGTGTTCGCCAGCCACTACGCCGCCGGGGTATTCCTCCGGTACGAGTACGGCAAGGCTGCGGCGCAACTCGTGCTGCTTCTTCAAACCGTTCAGCCACTGTTCGTACGCTGCCTCGCGGGAGCGATCGTACTCTTCGATCTTATCGATGCAGGCGATGACGCGCGCAAAGTGCTGCGGCAGGGTGAAAGGTTGCTTCGTATCCCAATCCAGCGTGATCCCGGGTCGGCTGATCCTCCAGTCGTTACGTGCGGCCACTTCCTGCTTGAGCCATTCATTCAAGTCTTCCAGGTCGGGGGCAACCGCCAGGGTTTTCAGGATGGAGTCCGTAGCGACCTTGATCAATCTCTGCGCAGACTCCGCTATCGTCGTGAGGCTACCCTGCGCGATTTGGCGCCCCAGATCGGCGTGCTGGGCTGCCAAGTCATCGTGCGCTTCCTTGATCATCGTGCCCCAATGGACCAAGTACGGCCGCCCATCGTGAACGCTCCAGTCAATCGGCTCGAACTCTTGTGTCTCGCCAGCAACCGCCTCTGTGTTCGGCGCGCCGGGCTGCGGGCTAGTCTCTTCGCTGGCCGCAGCCTCCATTGGTACTGTGGCGACCTCCTCTTTCGGCGCTCCTTGGGCGGCCGGCAGCCGGTGGATCGCCGAACCTCGCGATGCAGCATACTTTCGAATCGCCGTAAAGGCTCCTGAGGGGCCTGCCGGCAGGAGCGAACTCGCGCAGACATAGATCAGCTTCAGAACCTCTGCCGGCTCCTGATTCTCTGTACCTGCCGGACCTGGGATCTGCAGCCAGGCCGGATCGATCGAACCAAGGTCAGCAGCATAGTTGCCGTTCATGCCGTAGCTGGTCAACTCAGGTGTAAAGACGCTGCCTGCCAAGAGATTGCCGCTCGACTTCAGTGAGTCGACGAGCGCATTGATCTGCTTGCGACGCCCATCGGACCAAACAAGCATTACTGCCTTTGCCAACTCCTCGTCGCCAATGCGTCCAACTTTCTGCAGTTGCTTCAACGCTTCTTGTAGAACCGGGATGCTGACATTGTCGGGCTTCACCAGCCCGCACCTGACCATGTTCTGGCGCAGCGCCTCCTGATATTGTTTGGGCGAGCGTGGCAGAAAGCGGCGCACGTCTCCCGCCACAATGCGCCACACCTTCTGCATTCCGGCTTGGTGCTCGAGCATGAGCCACGGCATGAAGTAATCGTTCATAAACCAAGTTGCTCCCTGTCTCTCTTGGTTGAATCAATGTCGCTGGTTAGAATGAACAAGTACATTGGGCTAGTACTTCGGGCGGGAAGGCGTGCGAGCGGCCGCACTCATGCTTACTGTGTCGCATGCTTTGTAAGCATAGCGTAAGTCTTTGAGGCAGTCAATGCCTTTCATTGGGCAAGCAAAGGATTCCGGCAAGCATGAAAAACCTGTACAGTTCGCTTCCACGGTACCTGGCGCTGCTGGCTGGCACCTTCTTGTTAGCCGCCTGCGGCTTCGGCGCCCAGCCTACACCAACGCCCGAGCCCGTCACTCTGCGCTACGTCACCTTTGCCGGGCTCGACGCGGCCGAGCAGGCGCTCATCGATGCCTTCCGCACCAGCCATCCCTCCGTGACGGTCGCGACCGAGACCTACAACCGCGCGCCGGAGGAATACCTGACCAGCACGCCGCCGCCCGACCTCATGCTGATCACGCCGGGCGAGTTCCTTGACGGCGCCATCGACCGCAACGCCCTGGTGGACCTCTCTGACCTGTGGCAGCAGGCGGGCGTCGACGCGCAGGTGGCAGGCGCGCTGGCCGTGCTGAGCGAGCGCGGCGGCAAGCAATACTACGTGCCCACCGGCTACAACTGGAATGGCATCTACTACAACAAGCAGATCTTCGAGCAGTACGGGATCGAGCCGCCGCGCACGTGGGACGAATTCACGCAGCTCGCCGAGACGCTCTGGCTGGAAGGGATCACGCCCTTCGCCATCAGCGGCGGCGACCCCTTCATGGGCACGCTCTGGCTCGACTACCTCAACCTGCGCCTGAACGGCCCGGCCTTTCACAAGGAATTTCTCGCCGGCGACGTGCCCTACGACGACCCGCGCATCCGCACCATCTTCGAGTTGTGGGCTTCGCTGGTAGAAAAGGGCTACTTCCTGCAAACGTCCGCCTCCATGGGCATCGACGATGCGCTGGCCGCGGTGGCGCCCTCGGCGGCGTCGATTTCCCCGCAGGCGGCCATGGTGCTCTCCGGTCCGGCCTTCCTCGGCGCGCTCGCACCGGCGCAGCGCGAGCAACTCGGCTTCTTCCCCTTTCCCATCCTCGACACGGCCCAGCCACCCGCCGAGGTGGTCATGGCCATCGGCTACATGATCCCATCGGCGGCCCCGCACCGCGACGAGGCACTGGCCTTTGCCGGCGTGCTGGCTTCCGACGAAGGCCGCGACCTCATGGCGCAGGACATCGCCGGCAGCGGTCTCTACGCCCCCTTCTTCGGCGATCCAGACGCGCTGCCCGACAGCGTGCGCCAAGGGGTAGACCTTGTGCAAAGTGCCCAGGCATTGACGGCCCCCTACTACATGAGCGTCCCGGCGCGCATGTGGCCGGCGCTCATCGCTATGCAGCGCCGCCTGCTGACCGAGCCAGGCAGCGGGCAGGTGTTTGATTTGGATGGATTGTTGGCGACGCTGGAGACGGCGCGGTAGATGCCTCCGCTACAATATGATCAGTCGAGATCGACGCGTTCGACAGTTGAGGTCAGGCCGGTTCGCTGACCAGGTGCGCCAGGCTCAAGGCTATCTCCTCGGTGGCAGGTCGAAGCCGCAGCGCAGCCGCAGCCTGCACGAACCTCGTCACGTCAAAGTGTTCGACCACGGCGCGCTGGCGTAGCGGCCACGGCAGCAGATGCTGGTACGCGCCGAGCGACAGCGTCCCTTCATACTGGTGCACGTGCTCCTGGAGATAGCGCGTCGCCTGCTCATTGCTGATGGCAGGCAGGCCGCGCGGCGCTTCCGGCAGCAGCAGCGCCAGCCCTGGCTGCTGCGACTCGCGCACCGCCAGGTGCGGGCGCAGCAAGTCGAGCAGCGCCTGCCCGTAGACATCGCCCAGCCAGTGAAAGAGCAGCCAGCCATCAGGCGTCTCCACGATCGGCGCGTCGCCCGGCGCCAGCCCGAACGTGCGCGGCAGAGATTGCGCCAGCTCAAAGCTCAACAACTGGCGCGCCGAGAGAAAAGGTAGCTTGGCCTGTTCGCCGGCGCCGCGGCCGCGCGTCACCCACAATGCCTCACCGTCGAACCAGTTCACGTCCAGCGGGCGCCCTTCCAACGTGAGCACTTCGCGATCCAGCCACAGCGGATCGACGGCGGCGATCACCTCCTGGCTGGCCTGGTCGCGAATCTTCAACGTCGCCGGCCGGTTTTGGATGTTGCTGTAGAGACTCAGCGGCGCGTGTTCGGATGCCTGCAAGTCGACCAGCCGTTTGAGCCGGTCGCCGGCGCGCCACTCGCCCGCCCGCGCCGCGCGCAGATAGCGCACCTCTTGTAGCCGCCCCAGGATCGCCTCAAGATCCGCTGGGGTCAGCAGCCCGTCAAAGAGCGCGGCCAGGGGCGCCAGACGCAGCGCGCCGGTCGGGCTTTGCAGCAGCAGGCTGAAGATCTGCTGGACGGCCACCGATGCCCGAAAAGAGGGCGCGGCTGGCGCAGGCTCCGGCGCGTCGCGCAACGCGCGCAGCAGTGCCTCCTCCAGCGGCGTGCGATAGAAGCAGGTCGCCTGGAGCGCCTGCCGGCGGCGGCCGCCGCGGCCGATACGCTGGGTAAAGGCCGCTGCGCTGCCCGGCGCGCCGATCAGAATGGCGGCATCGATGGAGCCGATATCGATGCCCAGTTCCAGCGTGCTGCTGGCGAAGCAGAGCGCAGCACCGGCCTGAAGCGAACTGCTCCTCGATCGCGTGGCGGCGCTGGCGTTCGAGGTTGGAGTAATGGACAAAGACCTGCTGGCCAAAGGGCGAATCGCTGCGCCGGATCGCAGCCGCATACGCCTCGACCTCGGCGCGCGTGTTGCAGAAGGCGAGTGCCTTACGCCAGCCGCGCGCCTGAAAGGTCGCCAGGAACTCCTGGCGCGGCCGGCGAATCTGGCGCCAGCGGCAGCAGGTCGATCTGGCGCGTGCGCCCGCCGGGGACAGTGATCACCTGGGGCGCCGGGAATAGCGGGCGGCCACCGTCGCCAGGTCCGCCAGCGTCGCCGAAAGCGCAGCGTACTGAATGTGTGCGCCGGGCGCATCGCCGGCCTGGGCAGCGTAAACGCACCTGGCGCAGGCGGGCGAGCACCACGCATCTGATCGCCGCGCGCCTCGCCGGCGAGCACATGCAGCTCGTCGAGCACCACACCGGCCACGTGCATGCAAGGCGTGCGGCTGTTTCGCCAGCAGCGCGTCGAGCGATTCGGGCGTCGTCAGCAGCAGGTCGGCGGGGCGCTGCGGGTCGAAGCTATCCAGGTCGCGTCTTGACCGCCAGCCGCACGCGCAGGCGATCCAACGGCGCGTCCAGCCGGTTGGCGATGTCGGCGATCAGCGCGGGTGGGCAGCAGATAGAGCAGCGTCAACCGGGCTTCGCTGCGATCGGGCGGCAGGTGGCGTTCGATGAGCGGCGCCAGCGCGGCTTCGGTCTTGCTGCTGGCCGTGGGCGCAGAGCATCACGTTGGCGCCGTCGAGCAGCGGCGGGATGGCGGCGAGTTGGGCAGGAGTGAAAGCGCCGTGGCGGGCGAAGAAGGGCGACCAGGTGCGGGAGGCGGGATTTGAGGAGGTGCGGACGGATCGGAGCCGATCGTGTTGTTCATGCCGGCAGTGAACTGAGATACCGTTGATAGGCTGCCACCAGATTCTGCTCGATCGTTGCGTGCAATGGCGTCTGTTGATACGGGTTCTTTTCGGCAGCCCGAAAGATTTGTTTGGCGCACCGCTTGCACAGAAGGTAGCCGATCAGGATGCCCGTTTTGCGATAGATGTAAGCGTTGAGCGAGATCGCTTCCTGCCCCTTCACCGTAAGCAGATCGACGGGCCGGCCGCAACCGGGACACGCTTCCTCGTCACAAAACCAATAGCCTTTGATGGCGTTTCCAAAGCGAGCTTTGGACATTCTGAACATTTCGGCGAGCAGGTTATCGACAGAGTCTTCGGGTTTCATCACTCCTCCACCCAGCAGGTTTTGCACATGGCGCCTGCATGTTCATGGCAGTATGTTCAGCATCCCCAGACGGAGATATCTAATCCGCGGTAGCTTTCCGTCCGCCGCCAGACCTTTTCCGCCCACGGTTTGCCCGGCGTGCGGTCGAAGATGACCAGGTGCGCCTCGCCGGCGCCGCTGGCATCAGCGTAGGCCCGGGTCTGCGTCAGGGCAACACCCTGAATTGTGCGGTTGTTTACGTCCATGCCTCGATCTCCGAACTCTGTGTCGAAAGGATCCACAAAGCGCACGCCTTCCAGGATCGAGCCGGGGTTGAAATCCTCACTAAGATAACGCCGATCTGATTGAGGCGCGCGCCGCCCAGATCTGTGCATCATAGTATGCCAATGCGTGCTGACGACGCCGCGGCCGGCTTCGAACACGATAGCAGGCGTCAGGTCGAGCGTTGGCCAGGACAGCGCAAATGCTTGCACGATGCGCAGTGCGTCGTCAGGCGACATGGCCAGCTTCTGGCTGGCGCGCATGAACTCTGCCAGCGACTGCACGCTGAGTATCCCACGGCGACCGGCGCAGCCGCTGCAACACCTGCTGCGCACGCTCATTTTTGCGTTCATCGCGGGGGTCGTAGGCGTAAACCAGAAGGTTGGTGTCGACTAGAATCGTTGTGGTGCTGGGCATGGCTTAGCCCTGCTCGTCGTAGTAATCCTCACGCGTCCACCGATGCGGCGGCCTGGGCAGCGACCGTGCCCGCACCACAGCAAAGGATGCCAGTACCCTCCTGCCAGGCCGCCTCGTCGGGCGGCAGCGGGGTTGCTGGATGCGGTCTGGGGTTGCCCCAAGAACGCATCCACCGCCTGGCGGATCAGGTCTGCCTCCGACACGAGCCTGCGCGCCGCCGCCATCGCCTTTGAGCCGGGCTTCCTGATGGGGTAGATGTAGACCTGCTTGCGCACCATCTTGCGGCGGGTCGCGCCGGCTGCCGTAGTCTTTTCCATCATTGTCCGGTTGCCTTCCTGAACCTTCTCCGGATAGCCTGATTATACATCGCAACATACATCATCTTTTGCTCGCCGTCAACCGTTGCTGACTCGTCGACCAGGGCGGCAACAGAAATCGGGCGGCGCTAACACCCCCACACCGCGATCTCCATCCCCCGATACTGTTCCACCCGCTGCCACACCTTCTCCGCCCACGGTTTGCCCGGCGTGCGGTCGAAGATGACCAGGTGCGCCTCGCCGGCGCCGCTGGCATCAGCGTAGGCCCAGGTCTGCGCCAGGCCGTCGGCGATCGTCCTTTCCAGATCGCCGTAGCGCAGCTTGAGTTCGATCACGGCACGCTGCACGCCGCCGCTGTAGGGCCAGACGATCAGCAGGTCGGTGCGCCGCCGCCCCAGGCCGTACTCGCGGTCGATGCGCCCGCCGCCGTTGAGGATGCGCTGGAGAAATGCCTGCAAGAGCAACTGCGGGCCGGCTTCGCGGTAGTCGAAGCGCTCCAGCCAGCTTTCGGAGTGCTCGCGGAAAAATTGCTGGAAAGCCGCCAGCAGCTTGGGCAGGTCGAGGCTGCCGTCGGGACGGATGTACCACGCCGGCTCCTGGCTGATCGTCAACTGCGTACCATAGGTCAGTTCGCGCGGAACCACCTCGCGGTAGATGGGGTTGGCAATGGCGAGTTGGCCCGCAGTTTTGATCAGGCCCAGGTCGCGCACGTAGGAGATGTCGTCGGGCGGGATGGCCGACGGCTTCTGGTCGCCCACCAGAATCGCTTCGACGACACGTCGTACGCGCGGCTCGCGCAGCTTGTCCGCCAGTTGATCCAGGTGCGTGACGCGACGCTGGATAAGGTTCTCTTTAGCCTGCTGGATCGCCTCCGCCAAGATCGGTCGGTCTGGGTCGCGGCCTTCCTTGTCGCGCCAGGTCGCCTCATAGGCCAGCGCGTTGACGAGCCAGGGCTGCCCCTGCGTCAGCCCCCAGACCAGTTCCAGCGCCTCGGGCGTGAAAATCTGGCCGGTCTCTGCGGTATGTTCGAGCAGCAGCGTCTCTACCTCACGCTGGCTGAAATCGCCCAGGCGCAGCGATTCAGCCTTGATATTGAACGCGCTGCCTCCGGTGATCACGGTCTTCTCGCTCGAAGCGTGGATGCGATAGTCTTGCAGGTCGCGCACACCGCAGAGGATCAGGCTTTGCGGGAAGGCGTCGGGCCGCGTCGGGTAGCCGGCGCGCAGTTGGCGCAGCAGCGAGATCAGCGTGTCGCCGACCAGCGCATCCACTTCGTCGAGCATGAGTACCAGCGGCTTGTCGAGTTGACTACACCAGCGGCCCAGAAAGACGCCCAGTGCCGACCCATGCGGCGTATCCGCCAATACCTGGCGTGCCAACAGAACTGCGTCTTGCTTGCCAAACGTCAGGCTGTCCCAGAAGGCAATGTTGGTGACGATAGTCGCCATGGCCTGGGCAACATCTTCGCGCAGCGCCTGCGCCGCTTCAATGTTGGCGTAGACGGCGTGATAGTCACCCTGTCGATTCAGGTATTCCGTCAGCGCCAGCAGACAGGAGGTCTTGCCCGTCTGGCGCGGGGCGTGGAGCAGGAAGTATTTCTCTTGGGCAATCAGTCCCAGTATTTCCGCTAGATTGAAGCGCGCCAGCGGTGGCAAACAGTAATGTTTTGCGCAGTTGACCGGCCCTTCTGTATTGAAAAAACGCATGGCGTTCTCCTGGGGAAAGCTATACCTTCAGCCCTGCCTTCAACTCCCCAATCATCGCATCCGCCGTGTAATCTGCATAGAGGTACAACAGATCGCACGTCGTCACTGCGCTGCGGATCAACTCGCGCAGGTTGATGCGATGCTGGGCCAGCGCCCGCGCCAGCAGGCCGGGCGCAACCGCCGCGGCGTCGGCGTAGCGGTCTGCCGCGGGCGTATAGTCGTAGGCCAGGGCGTGGTAGCGCAGCAGCGTGCTGTAGAATTCGCGGATGTCCTTCTCGATGAAGCGATCGTCCAGCCGCACCAGGTGCGACGGCGCCAGCCATGTTCCCACGGGCATGCGGTCGGCGCTCTCGGTCAGCGCAAAGAGGAAGAAGAGATGCGGCTCCGACGTGTAGCTCACCGGATACTCGACGCGATTGTGGTCGGGGATGGAGCGCGGGTCGATGCGCCCGTTGTTCAGCCCCAGGCTGCTCACGATCATGGACTGGAAGAAGGAATCGGCCCGTTCGCGCTGCATGGTGCGCAACAGCGAATAGTGTTCGGACTCGTCGATCAGCACGGCCATACCGGTATAGCCGACCAGCGTGGCCAGCAGGCTGATGCCGGTGAGCAGGTAGCTGTACTGCCGCGCGTTCTCGCCGGTGATGTAGAGCCGCGGTGGGCGTTTGAGGCAAATTTTCATGTCGGGCTGGGGCTTGGTCTGCCCGCTCAGCCAGGCGACGATCGCCTCCAACGCGCTCTGGCTCGGGCAATCCTGTAACGCCAGCAGCGCGGCGGCCAGCGGGCACTCCTTGACTTCGCGCGGGCAAAGGCGCACGAACTCGCTGATGACCGCCGGGCGGGCCAGCGCCTTCTCCACCAGCGGCAGCAACCCACGGCGCTGCGTGTCGGGATAGCGCAGCGCCGTGACCAACGCCTCGTAGATCTTGTGTGCCTTGCCCGGCGGCACCTCCACGAGATCGAGGCTGGCGCCGGCGACGAGGAAGTTCTCGCGCAGGGCACGTCGCGCGGCCAGCTCGATGAAGTGGCTTTTGCCGAAGCCGTAGTCGCCGATCACCGCCAGCACGTCGCCGCCCCGCTCGCGGCTGCGGTCAAGCGCGCGATCCAACGTCACGCGCTCCGCCTCCAGCCCGATGGTGAGCGTCTCGGCATCCTGCACCGGCACGATGCCGACGCGCAGCGCCTCCAGCGTCTGGCGCGCGCGGAACTGGTCGGTATCCAGCGGGAGGCGCGCCGGCGGCTCCGCCAGCGTAGTCGGCGGCGTCGCCACCGCGTGGTAGGATTCGGCGCTGAACTCCTTGGCCGGAAGCCGGAAGCGCCGCCCCGAGGCAAAGAGCACCTCCCACTCATACCCGCCCATGTAGGTCTTGAGCAACTCGCCCGCGCCAAAATGTGGATGGTGAACCGTCTGTGTTGCCACGGTGCGCCTCCGCTAGTACGGACTCTGCTGGGCATCGGCCAGCAGGTTTAGCGCATCGCTCTGGCCCCGGATCAGCGCCGACGCCACTTCCGGCGTCAGAGCGACTTCGCCCTCTTCCTTCTGACGGTACCATTCGGTAATCAGCGTCTTGACGAAGAGGCGGCGATGGCTGATGGCCAGATAGGCGGCGCGCGCCGCGGCGGAGAGGGCGTGGATGTTGGCGGTCTGCAGCGCCTGATCCAGCTTACCGCCATAGGCCAGCTCAAAGATCGGCAGCAACCGGTAGCCGATCTGCTCCAGCAACTCCTCGTCGGGGACGTCGAGGTGCTCCAGGTCGATCTGCGGGCTGAAGGGGTTGCTGCGCGAAAAGTAGTTGGCGGCCTGCACGCGCTGCTGTAACGCCGGATACTTGGGCACGACGGTGTTGAGAAAATCGGGCGGCACCGCGTACATGAAGAGCGCGCCGGGCAGGTCTTCGCGGCAGCGGTCGATCACCTCACGCAGGTTGTCGGTGGCGGTCTTCTCCGCCTTGCCGCCGATGCTCAACATGCGGTCGCCCTCGTCGAAGAGCAGCGCCAGCCCGGTGTAGCCCAGCGCGCGCACCGCCTGGCAGAGCGAGCGCAGCATTTTGAAGGCGTTGTTCTTGTTGATCTTCTCGGTCACGCCGATGGTGCGCAGGTCGCGCATATCCTCGGGGCTGACCTCCTCGCCGTGCAGCCAGCGTTCGAGCGCTTCCAGCCGCCGCGTCTGCCCGCGTAGCAGGGCGGTCAAATACCCCTGGATCGCCTTGTCGTAGCTCAGGCTGTCGATGGGCGTGGTCGCCACCGTGTGGAGCAGGGCGCGGACTTCGGGCAGATCCTCGGCGCCCTCGTCGGCGAGATCGAGACCATGCGGCGCAACCAGCCGGCGCAGCGTTCCTTCCAGGAAACGGCCCAGCCCCTGCTCGTCCTCGGCAATGCCGCCCAGCTCGTGCCAGATCAGCGCCGACGCGACCGCGGCGTAGACGCGGCGCTGGTCGTCGTAGGGGCTTTCCTTTGGGCTGAGGTCGACCTTGCTGACGGCGAAGTTGCGCTGCCAGGCGCGGTCGCGCACGCAATAGAGAAAGTGCGACTTGCCGGCGCCGTAGTCACCCACCACCAGCTTGAAGACCGCACCGCCATCGGCCAGGTAGGCGCCAAGATAGTGCGTGTCGATGGCGTTGAGCAGCGACTCGTTGCCGGCGTTATAGTAGCTCACGCCTTTGGAGAGCGGCGTGCCGGACTGGCCGAGTGTCTCGACGATCTGGCGGGCGAGGCGTGGTTCAGGCAGCATAAGCTACTCCTTCTCGAATTGCATGTCCGAATAGAAGTGGCCGTCATAGGGCGAATCGCCTTCGACGATCCACATGCTCTTTGCCGGACTGTCGGCCTGCGACTTGGTGGAGGCATGAACGCGCACGATCTGGCCCTGGTGCGCCAGCCGCTGCCGGCTCGTAAATTCGTAGAAATCGTAGATGAACTGGGCGCGGCTGTAGTCGCTGAAAGTGCGCTTGCTCGGCTCGACGGCGAAACTGCGGCCCTGGCGCAGGATGACCAGCTCGACGTAGACATCGACGATGTTGACGCGGCTGCCGCCGATCTCGCGCTTGCGCCGCACGCTCTGGTAGGCATCATGGAGCTGCGCCATCCATTCTGCGCCGTCCACTTTGCGTCCCTGGATCGCCTTGACGGCCGCCTGGTACGCCTTGACCGTGGCCTCCACCGTGATCGACACGTGCGGCGCGACGACATCCTTGCCGTAGCGCAGCACCGCCGCGCGGCGGGCGAAGTTGGCGTCCAACTCGAAGCGACCGATCTCGAACTTGGGCGGGCGCCCGCCGATGCTCACGCCGATCTCGGCCAGCGCGGCGCGCAACTTCTGGCCGAACTCATCGCCCAGCGCGCGCTGGGCAAGATCGAGTTCGCTTTTCAGCTCAGGGACCACGTCGAGGATGGCGGCTTCCTGGCTGGTCTGGAGAACGGTGAGCGCCTTGTCGAGGCGCACGACGTCGACCGGTTCGGTGCGCAATGCATTCGTGCTGTCCTTGAGCGCGGCAACGAGCGCGGCGAGCGTCTTGATCTCGCGCCGCAGGTCGGGCGCCAGCGGGTCGATGGCATCTTCCTTGACGCGCACGCGGGCAAAGGCTTCCTGCGCGCCGTGAACATCGACCGTCGTGTCATGTTCGGCGTACTCGCGCAGTGCTTTGAGCGCCTTAGCCTGGCTGTTGGTCACCAGCTTGAAGACGGCCTGCACGGCATTGGCGCGCTTCTGGCGGAGGGCGAAGCCCTCGTTGAGTTGGGTCAGTTGAGTCAGCAGTGGTTCGTTTGGCATGGATCTTGATACATGGTTGATTTGGATGAGACAATGCCGCCACAGTATACCATAGCGGCCTGCTGCTCCAGTTGGCAGCAGCAGGATTAGTCTGGATCTTGCGCATGATCGCCATGCAGCGCCGCCTGCTGTCCGAGCCGGGCAGCGGGCAGGCGTTTGATTTTGATGGTCTGCTGGCGGCGTTGGAAGCATCGCGGTAGACGGACAGTTCATCCCACCTTACCTCCGGTGTCCGTGCCCGATCGCGCCCACAGCCATTGCAGAATCGGCTAACCTTACGTATTGACAGGCGATCCGCGCCAGTGATATATAGATGATAATTTGTTGATTCTTCTAACAAATGACGGTACCGCGCCACCAACGCCAAAACCGAATACGGTCAGGAAGAAGCGCAGCGCGTTCGACGGCCAATTAGTGATCGAGCTTTCCTCCAGGAGATGAATCATGGACCTGACGATCGCGATCTTGTTGTCTGTTGTCTTTATTGTCATCAGCGCCGGCGTAGGAATCTACCTGCTGCGCTATCGGGCGTTTGTTACCGAGATGCTCGGGATGATGCTCGGCATGACCATGGGGATGATGTCGGGGATTGCTGTCGGCTTCTTTATCGGTGCTGCCACCGATATGTTCATCAGCAACCTGGTCGGGGTCACCGTCGGCATCGTGTTTGGCGCGGTCTTTGGGCGGCTGGGCGGGCTAATGGGCGCCATGGATGGCAGCATGGGTGGCTTCATGGGCGGCATGATGGGCGGCATGTTGGGCGTGATGATCAACATATCGCCCATGGCCGTCTGGGTGACAGCGATCTTCACCACCGTGATCTGCCTGGCAATCTACGTGGCGTTGATTCGCCTGATACAGCAGAGCACATTCAAGCAATACGCCAAAGACCCCGTATGCGACATGCTCGTCGACGTCACCACAGCCAAGCTGACCAGTGACTATCATGGGGAGACCGTCTATTTTTGTGCGGCCGGCTGCAAGCGCGCCTTTGACAAGGATCCCGAGCGTTACCTGGTCCAGGCACTGCGCCAGAACACGCCCGTCGACGCCGCGCAGATGCCGTCGTAAGGAAAGAATCAAACCGCCATCGGGAGGATCTCATGGCACGCCGAATTCTCCGCTATACTGTCTTGCTGGCTCTTGTCCTCTTCGCCTCAGCCTGCGTTGCGCCCGCCATGCAGCCCGACGCGATGCAGGCGCCATCCACCGCCGAGATGGTGCCGGTCGAACCGGGCGTGCTTGCCGTCACCGGGGTTCGCGCACGACCCTCGCCCATGGCGGGCGGCAGCGGCGGCGTCTATCTCACCGTGCTCAACGGCCTGGACCAGCCGCTACAACTCACGGGCATCGACGGTGTGGTTGCCGGCTCGCTGGAATTGCACGAGAGCGTCAACGATCAAGGCGTCATACGCATGGAGCCGCACCCCGAGGGGTTCCCCATCCCGGCGCGGTCCACGCTCGAGCTGAAGCCGGGCGGCAAGCACATCATGCTCATCGATCTGGCTGCACCGCTGGCGGTGGGCGATGTTTTCACGCTCACGCTCACCTTCGATAAAGCTGATCCGCTGACAATCGACGTGCCCGTTGCCGAGGACGGTGCCATGACCGACATGCACATGCCCATGCCGGCCCATGCCGACCTGGCGCCGGATGGCCCGACCCTTGCCGACCAACAGAGTGACGGCATTCACGGTTGGCTCACAAGCACGCCTGCCGAGCCGACCAGGGGCGAGGCAACCATCGATGCTTATCTCGTCGCCGATGACGGCCAGCCGATTGAGGGCGCTACAGTCACTCTTGACATCGACATGACCAACATGAGCCATGGCCAGTACCTGGTGCCGGCGGAAGCAGCGGGCGGCGGCCACTATGCCGGCAACGTCCATTTCTCCATGCCTGGGCCGTGGCGGATCATTGCCAATATCGAACGCCCCGGACAGGAAGTCATCAAGTTGCGGTTTGACTTCATGGTGAAGCGCGGCTGATTGTCTCAGGATACTTCTGAACCTTCGGTTCAAATTGACAGGCGATCTCCCGGCATGCTATAACGTCGGCACGCTTGTCATATTCTTGCCGATCACTTATGCCTGAAACGCCTGCCTCACGCCAGCGCCGCATTGTCGACCTCCTGCAGACTCACCGCACATTGACCATCCACGAACTTGTTGCGGAACTCGGGGTGTCGGCGATGACGATCCATCGCGATCTGAACCGGCTGGCGGATGCGGGCCAGGTCGCCAAAACGCGCGGCGGCGTCGCGCTGCACGGACGTTCACCCGGTTCGGCCAATGCTGTCGCCAGTGCACCAATGCTGTGCGCGACCTGCAACCACGTGGTCCCCGACCGTACGGCCTTTATCGTCCAGAGCCAACAATACGGTCTTGTGGCCGCCTGCTGCCCGCACTGCGGGTTGGTGCTGCTGGAGCGGTGCGCTCCCGATGACCTGGTGCTGGTTACCGACTTTCTCTACGGGCAGATGGTCAGTGCCGGCAGCGCCGCCTATTTGACCGGAAGCAGCGTATCGACGTGCTGCCGGCCCGGCATCCTGGCATTCGCCAACCGCACCGATGCCGAGTGCTTTCAGCGCGGCTTCGGCGGTGTGATCATGACGCTGAGCGAGGCCCTGGAACATCTCCGCACCCGGTTGACTATCCCATAACAAGGCAATTCGTGTCGCAAAGTTCGTTTGCTGTCCAAGAGGGAATCGATGGCTGACGTCAAAAATACTACCCTGCCGGTTACCGGCATGACCTGCGCCAACTGCGCAGCGACGATTGAGCGGAACATTCGCAAGTTGCCGGGCGTAGACATCGCCAACGTCAACCTTGCCAGTGAGAAACTCACGGTTACGTACGATCCAGCCGTGCTTGACGAGCACGGAATCATCGCACGCGTCGAGCGCATTGGCTACGGCGTGCCGGTCGGCAACATCGAACTGCCGATCACGGGGCTGCGCGACAATTCGGACGCGGTCGGGCTGGAGAAGCTGCTTGCGAAGCAGGCCGGCGTCCTCGCCGCCGGCGTGAGCTATGGCACCGAACGCGCCACGCTTCAGTACATCCCTGGCCAGACCACGATTGCCGAACTGGCCGCAACGATCCGCAAGGCTGGATTCGATCTCGTCCAGGCCGGCGAGGCCGAATCGATCGACGATGCCGAGGCCAGGGCGCGTACCGCCGAGGTGCAGCGCCAGCGCCGCCTGCTCATCCTGGGCCTCATCTTCACCGTGCCGCTGATCGTCTACAGCATGGCGCGCGACTTTGGCCTGGTCTCCTTCCCCGGCGACGAGTATGCCATGCTGATTGCCGCCACCGTCGTGCAATTTGGCGTCGGATGGCAGTACTACGTCGGCGCTGCCAAGAGCCTGCGCGCCGGCGGCGCCAATATGGATGTCTTGATTGCCCTGGGGTCGTCCGTCGCCTATTTCTTTAGCGTGGCGGTGACCTTCGGCCTCATCCCCGGCGGAATGGTCTATTATGAGACGGGCGCCGCGATCATCACCTTCATCATGCTGGGCAAGTATCTCGAAGCGCGTGCCAAGGGGCAGACCTCTGAGGCACTCAAGGCGTTGATGGGGTTGCGCCCCAAGACCGCGCACGTGCTGCGCGATGGCGTCGAAACCGAGATCGACGTGGACCAGGTCATCGTCGGCGACACGGTCATCGTCCGGCCCGGCGAGAAAGTGCCGGTCGATGGCATCATCGCCGACGGCCGCTCGGCCTTCGATGAATCGATGATCACTGGCGAGTCCATGCCCATCAGCAAAGGTCCCGGCGATGAGATCATCGGCGCCACGATCAACACCGAAGGGCTGGTGCGCTTCGAGGCAACCAAGGTCGGCCGCAACACCACCCTCGCCCAGATCGTGCGCATGGTGCAGGAGGCGCAGGGTAGCAAAGCGCCCGTGCAAAAGCTCGCCGACCAGATCAGCACCTATTTTGTCCCGGCCGTCATCGTGATCGCGCTGCTCACCTTTGCCGGCTGGATGCTGGTCACCGGCAACGTGACCAGCGCGATGATCGCCGCGGTCTCGGTGCTCGTCATCGCCTGCCCGTGTGCGCTCGGCCTGGCCACGCCGACGGCGATCATGGTGGGCACCACCAAGGGCGCCGAGAACGGCATCCTCTTCAAGAATGGCGAGACGCTGGAACGCGCCGGCCGCGTGCGCGTCGTGGTGCTGGACAAGACCGGGACGATCACGCGCGGGGAGCCGGCAGTGACCGATGTGGTGGCCGTCGCGGGCCACGCACAGAGTGATGTGCTCCGGCTGGCTGCCAGCGCCGAGCGTGGGTCAGAGCACCCGCTCGGCCAGGCGATTGCACAAGCTGGGCAAGAGCGCGGGCTGCCGTTGACGGACCCCGTTGCGTTCAAGGCGGTCAGCGGCTTTGGCATCCGCGCCACGGTCGGCGACCAGGCGGTCGTGATCGGCAACCCGCGCTTCATGGCCAACGAAGGGATTGACATTGCCGCGCTCCGGCACGATATCGATCGCCTGCAGGGCGAAGGCAAGACGGCCATGATCGTCGCCTGCCGCGCGGCGCAAAGCCAGGCGCCGGCGGAAGCCATCGGCGTGGTGGCGGTGGCTGACACCGTCAAGCCCGGTTCGCGTGAAGCCATGGCTGATTTGCACCAACTCGGTCTTGACCAGGTCATGATCACCGGCGACAACCAGAAGACCGCCGAAGCCATCGCCCGCCAGGTCGGCATCGACCGGGTGCTGGCCGAGGTGTTGCCCGGCGACAAGGCGGCGGAAGTCAAGCGCCTGCAGGGCAAGGCAGACGCTCCGGATGCGCCGCATCAGTTGGTGGCCATGGTCGGCGACGGCATCAACGATGCGCCGGCGCTGGCCCAGGCCGACGTGGGCATCGCCATCGGCACCGGCACGGATGTGGCCATGGCGGCGGCCGGCATTACCCTGATCAGCGGCGACCTGCGCGGCGTGGCGCGTGCCATCTCGCTCTCGCGCGGCACGCTACAGACGATCGTGCAGAATCTGTTCTGGGCCTTTTTCTACAATATCTGCTTGATCCCAATTGCGGCGTTGGGGTTGTTGATGCCCATGATCGCGGCCGGCGCCATGGCCTTCAGTTCGATTTTCGTCGTGACGAACAGCTTGCGCCTGCGCAGCTATGACGTGAACTCGTTTGGCGCGCCCAAGCCGATCTCGCGGCAGGTCGTGGAACTGGCGCCCCGCCTCTCCGTTGCCGCCATTTCGCTCGCCATTCTCATCGCCATCTCGATTGGCTGGCTCAATCCGGGCGGCGCCAATGCGCGCATGACCGCCGGCGGCGCCATGCAGACGGATGATGGCTCCATGTCCGCCGACGCCGCCATGGTGGGTGACCAGCCAATGGCCGGTGACGGCGCCATGGCCGATGGCGCCGCCATGACCTATACCTACCGCGCCGCCATCGCGCCGGATGCGCCGGCGCAGGCTGGCGTGCCGGTCCAGTTTGATATCAAGATTCTCGACCAATTTGATACCGTCGTGTCGGAGTATGCGTTTGAGCCTTTCGGCAAGCTGGCCACCTATGCCTACATGGGGGTTGTCGCGCGCGATCTGAGCACGCTGACCGCAACGCCGCTCTTCGTGCAGCCGAGCAGTGCCCGTGAACTGCTAGGCAACGGGATCCCACCGATGGGCATTGTCAGCGGCATGGGGGCGATGGGAGCGCCGGCTGCCGATGGTCAGCCGGCATCACCGCTAGCACCCGGCGGCGACGACCAGCCGCCGTCACCCCTTGCGGCCGGCAGCGCGCCGGCTTCGGCCGCGCCGGCCGACGACGCAAGCGGGGCCGCGATGACGGGTGGCATGGCCGGCGCCATGCAGCCGGCATCGCCCCTGGCGGCTGCGAATGAGTTGCCCTTCAACGAGCGTGTCGTGCGGCCAACCGTGACCTTCCCAGCGCCGGGGCAGTACGTCGCTTTCCTCAAGACCCAACCGCGCGGCGGCGACGAACTCCTGCTCACTGTTCCGATCACTGTCGCGGGCGTGAGCACGCCGCCCGTAGCCCTCTCGGCGGACGCGTCGCCCACCCAAGAAATCGACGGCTTGCGCATCACGTTGTTGGGCGATGACGTCTTGCGGGCCGGCCAACCGGCCATCCTTGGCTTCGACGTACGCGACGATGTGGGCCAGTCGCGCTCCGCCGACTTGGAATTGCAGTCCGGGGAGCATCTGAACTTGTACGCGATCGATGAAGCGGTAACGACCTTCCTCGTGGCCGACATGGTCGATATCAACAACATGCGCTTTTCCCTGACCTTTCCCCAACCAGGCAAGTACAAGCTTTGGTTCAGCTTCAGGAACCCGGACACGCGCCAGGCTGCCTTTGTCGTCGAAGTGCAGTAACGACGTCGCCCGCCCGAAAACGATTGGCGCAGCCGCAATCAAAGTCACGCGGAGTTTTCTGGGGAGGTGAGAGTGCGGAGCGTGACTGCCGTTACGGTAGAGCGCATCGGTCGCATGTACGCCCGATGCGTTGGGTATGCCTCGCCGGCTTGGACCGGGCATCAATTGCTTCCAGCCGGTCGTTTCGGTGGCGGAACGTGAACAGGATCCAGCGGGGACCAGCCCACTAGTTGCAGACCGGACAAAAAAGAGAACCTCGCCCTGAGAGTAGGGCGAGGTTCTCTTTTTTGCACCATCATCCAGCGCCAGTCGATGGTTGGCGCCGGATGACGTGACATCAGTTACGGGGTCGTGATGGGGAATGGCGTCAGATTGACCCAGGCGGATTGCCCGAAGTTGTTCTGCGCCATGATCCGGTAGTAATAGGTGACGCCGCGTGGCAGATTGCTTGCTGACCACGTGGTCGTGTTTGCACCACGGTTGACGCTGACAACATTGACCGTGAAGTTCGGATCGTCTGCACGCTGGATTACGAAGCGAGACTCATTGTTGGAATTGTCCGTCCAACTGAAGTTGAGTCTGACAAGGGTTCCACGGTTTGTCAGCGTTGCCGCAGCACTGAAGTTCGATGGCGCAGCAGGGGCTGGTGGCACAATTGCCGTCGCCGTGTTTGTCGGCGCCGAGACACCAATCGCATTGAAGGTGACCACGTAGTAGCTGTAGGTACTGCCTGCAACCACCATAGGGTCGATGTAGGTGACATTTCCCGTATTGTTCCTCGGCGGAAGCGTCGTGAGTAGTACAAACGCACCGCCATTGTCACTGCGGAAGACCTGGAATCCGCTCTCTGGGTTGGTGTTGTTCTGGTTGTCGCGGAAGACAAGGCGTATGCTCGGTCCGGTTGTCAACGAACCTTGGACCGTGAGAACCAGGTTGCTTGGCGCCAGCGGCAAGGGCGGGACAATCATGGTCACCGTGTTCGAAGGAGCAGAAGACCCGACTGCATTCACCGCGAACACGCGATAGCTGTACGTGTTGCCCGGAAGGATGGCCGTGTCCTTGTAGGATACGCTGTCTGCGGCAAGTGAGACGAGTACGAAGTATGCGCCTCCATTGTCACTTCGTTCGACTACATAGCCCGTCTCGTTGGTTGCGTTGTCCGTCCATGCCAGGTCTACTGAGCCCAGCGTAGCCGTCAGATTGGTCGGCGCGGCCGGAATCACAGGAGGAGCCGACGTGGTTGCAGTGACTAGATCTGACGTCGACTGGACCGTCATGCTTGGGAATTCGCTGCCATAGCCGATTTCGTTCAAGGCGACGATTCGGTACTGGTAGGTCGTACTGGGCAGGACTGTTGTGTCACTGAATGTTCGCACGCCGGTTCCGTTTACCTGGTCAAGTGGCGAAGCGATACTCACGACATTTTCCCAGGCGCCGCCAGCGGTCGACCGTTGAACAAGGTACGATGTTTCGGCGATAGAGTTGTCATTCCAGGTCAGGTTGACCACAAAGTTCACGCCTTGAACGGTGACTGTGGCGGCCAGGCCATTGGGGCGAACCGGCGGCACTGCCACCGACACCGGCCGCATCATGTCCATTTCCTCGTGTGACAGGATGTGGCAGTGGTAGACGTACTCCCAACCGAAGTTGACGAGCTGGTTCGTGATCGGCGTCGTCGGGTTACCTTGCGGGTCGACATTGTTGAAGCCCATCTGCGATCCGATGGGGCTCATCGGGCTGAGTGCGCGGATCGCATTCGGCAGTTCCCACGGCAGTTCTGGGATGATCGGCCGCAGCGCAACGATCGTGTCTTCCAGCGGGCTGACGCGGACGGTATCCTTCCAGCCAAGCTCGTTGGGCTCGGTCATCAGGATGATGTTGTCCCACGTCACCCGGTTGAGCACCTGCACGTCGTACAGATGGAAGTGGATCGGGTGCGTGTCGACGCCGTTATGGGTGATGCGCCAGATCTGCGTCCCATCCGCCATGTTCGAGATCGGTGAGATCTTGACGTCGTTGACAACCTTGCCGTTGGCATCGTAGCTGACGTCCATTCTCGGCAGGTTGGTTGCGTCGATCAGTTCCGTCGCCGGGTTGGTGTACGGGTAGAGCGTGACGTTCTGGACGCCCGGTGTCGGCGGTTGCGCTTCCACGCCCAGGTTTGCCTGCATACGGCCGAACTCGTCGAAGGTCGTCGAGTTCATCTCGTCGTGGATGGCCTTCGGCTGCAACGGCATCGACACCTTGGTGTTCTGTGAGCGCAACGTGTTGAAGCCGAACGACTGCGTGTCGTTGACGCGCACCAGGCCGTCACAGCGCTGGAGGGTGCTGCCTGGGGCATTGCAGTTGCCGCTCGTCGCAAAGGACGCGCCATAGGCCGAGTTGTAAGCCGCCTGCCCGACGATAATCGGGTGCTGGCTCGACTCGAAGACGCCGGTGCCGGCCGCGTTGTGGCGGAAGGCAGTCTGGAGCTTGGTCAGGTTGAAGGCTGGGGCAGGCGTGCCGCTGATCTTCACCTGCATGACGGTGCGCGTGTTCGGCCCGTAGCCAGGCAGAATGACCGGGGCGCCGTTCGGGCTCATGTCGGGCGAGCCGGTGTAGTAGTCGTAGGACGGCACGCGGGCCGGGAATGCTGCGGGCGCATCGTTGTAGAGAATCAGCGTCTGCCCGGCGAACTGTGCGAAGTCCACGATCACGTCGGCGCGTTCGGCCGGCGCCACCAACAGCGAATGGAGATCCACGTTGCCCACGTCAAAGCGCGTCGGGTCGGTCACCCAGGTCGTCGGCTGTTGCCCGTCGATGACGACTGGCGCCGGCAGGAAGCCACCTTCGCTGCCGATCTGGATCCAGTCGGGACCGGCGGTCTTGATTGGCGTCGGGAAGACAACCGGGTCAGTCTGCGCCGCGGCCAGTTCGGCGGGATTCAGAGCAACCTCGGTGGCGCCGATGACCTGGCCCAGCGTGTTCACATCTGTGCTTGCGGTGCTGGCGTCGCCGATGTACCACTGCAGGTTGAAGAAGCGATCGTTTGCCGCATTCAAGATGCGCAGGCGGTACGCCTTGGGTTCCAGAGTTAACGTCGGATAGGCGACGCCGTTGACGATCGGCGTGTCGTTGAACTGTTCCATACCAGCCGAGACATTCGGTGTGCCGGGGATCAGTTCCGGTTCGCAGAACGGATCGGTCTGGTACTGCCAGGTAGCCGGGTCGTCCAGATTGCACGGCACGGCCAGCGGTGTCGTGAAGTTGGTCTTCGGATCCATATTGTAGTACGGATTGGCGATAGGCCCGTAGACCGTGTTCGCGGCCGGCGGCCAGAACCACGGCCCGTACATCCAGCGGCCGTAGGCACTCATGCCGCCCGGGTCGCCGGGATTCTGCGCCGGCATATAGACATGGTGGTACCAGAAGTTGCCGTAGCCACCCCAGCGTGTCTGATCCCAACTCGGGTCCTGGCCGTAGCTGGTGACGTTGCCGTCGACGTCTTGCTGGTCATATAGCTGCGTGTCCTGGGGCACGAAGGTGCGATCCTGGACAACCAGCGGGATCTGGACAGAGGGGATAGTGCCGCTGTTGACAAGTGCCTGCTCGGCGCTGTCGGTAATCAGGTAGCCTGCAGCCTCGCCGGCATAGACATTGAGACGGGTGATGCCCCACGCATGGTCGTGGTAGAACATCAGGCGAGCACTCTGCTGGTTGGTGTAGTAGAAGGTCTGGCAGCCATCATCGGCGGCGGTACAGACATTCATATCTGGCACGTTGCCGACACTGACGCCCTGCGGGTAGGTGGCGTTCTCGCCGGCCGGCGTGATCCACTGGTGGGGCGTGCCGTCGCTGATCCACGGGGTGATGCCGCCATGCAGATGCAACGTGGCGCGATTGTCCTTGAAGCAGTCAGGGGACTTTGGCTCCTGGGTGCAGAGCGGGTTGCGGACACCGTCCGTAACCGAACCCAGATCCATGGGGGCCATATCACCATTGGGGCCCATGCCCGATCCCATCATCGTGGCGTCGACCGGCAGGAAGAGGTCGCCGGCCGCACCGGTGGGCAGCAGGTTGTGGAAGACAATGCGAACCGGCTTGTCCTTGGAGGCCACGATGGTCGGGCCAAGCCACTGCGGTGCGGTCACCGCAAAGGCCGGCTGGCCGTTGATCAGGACCGGCGTGTCCGGCAGGTTCGGGTTGACATTTGCGGTCATTAGCGGGTAGTGCTGGCTGACGCCGGCGTTTGCCGCCGTTTCGATTTGGGCGTAGCCGCGCACGAGTGTCGGCGGCAGGCTGGAGGAGAAGCGCGTGCGGTATTGCACCAGGCCGATCACATACTCGTCGGCCTCGATGCCATTGTAGACCTTGGCTTCCGGCACCGCAACGGGGATGTACTTGCCGCTCGTCGGGCAGGCGGGCGGCATGCACAGGCCAGGCAGCGGGTCGATAAACTTCTTAATACCGCCCGTCGTGATGTAGCCGGAGCCGGCTGCGGTCAGGTCGATTGATACAATACCACCGGCGCTGATCGATGCAGTCGCGGTTGCGCCGCTCCCGCTGCCAACTGCGTCAGCAACGGTCACTGCCGGCGCGGATGTGTAACCAGCGCCAAAGCTATCGACGGTGATGGATTGAAGCGAAAGCGTGGCAACGGCTTCGGCTGCGGTGAAGCCAGGACCGGCGACAATGGGATCGAAGAGCGTGCCATCGCGAATGACGACATTGGGCGCCTGCAGATAGCCGGAACCTGGGTTGTCAATCACGACGGAGTCGATTCCACCATTGGCGTCGAGCAGAGCATGTGCCTTTGCCTGCACGCCATCCGGAGCGTCAGGCAGGTCGAAATCCACCGTCGGCATTGTGTAGCCGGAGCCGCGCACGATCAGGTTCACCGCATCGACACCGCCGAACGCAGTGGCCGTGGCGCCGGTCAGGGGTGCTACGGCCGACATGTCGACCACGCTGGCAGCGATTGAGTAGGTTCGATCCTGGCTATAGACCGGGAAGCCGGCGCCGCCAACCGTAATCGTGCCGGTGGGCGCTGCCGGGGCCAGATAGCTGAGGATGTCCGTGCCACCGCCGACGTCGAGCGGGATGCCCTCGCCGTAGAAGGCGATGCGATCATTTGTGGTGACCGGAATGTTTGGCACGCTGATGCTCTCGACGACGCCTACCGGGTCTGCGGTGGACGGCACAGTCATCTCACCGCTGTCCCACGCCACCGTGTATTCATTCGGAACGCCTGTCGCCTTGAGCACATACGCATGGAACAGGTTGCCGGCGGACGGTGTGGGGCTGTTGCCATTGGTCGCCTGGTTGAAGTATTGGATTGCCTGCACCGCGCCGTTCGCAGGCATGGCTGCCTGCAACACCACCAGCACTGGGCCGAGCGTGCCTGGTGCAGTGGCAAAGTCGGTAGCGTACGCCCGCGCAGCGAGCGTGTTTCCAACCTGGACCAGGGTGCCGGCGCCGCCGCCCCCGTTCAGGGTGACGACCGGGCTGGTGTAGCCGGCGCCGGCCGTGTCCAGCCTGATGCTGGTGACGATGCCCGACTGTACCACGTTGGCGTTCGCAGATGCGCCTGTTCCGGCTCCGGCAATCGTCACAGTGGCAGTCGTATAGCCCACACCCGGGTTGGTGACCACAATTCCTGCCAGGGCGCCGTTGGCGCCGACCGATGCAACGGCCGCTGCGCCGGAACCGTCACCACTGACGGTCACGGTGACGTCAGGCAGCGTGTAGGGACTGTTTGCCCAGTTGGGGTTCGGCCCGAAGTAGTGCGGTACCTTGGTAGTATCAGTTGCCGTAGCAGGTGGGGCGGCAGCCATCACAGTGACCGAATCTTCCAACTCTACCGACGGTAGCTCCGCTTCCGGCAGATTGATGTCCGGCGTCGGTACCACGGGCTGATCCGGCGCCGCCAATTGCGAAGCGCTGCCGTCGCCGGCAATGACCGGCAGATAGAGATGTGGGCTGGCGTCCCCCGCATCGGGGACGTCCTGCGCCACCGCCGGTGACACGGTGGTCACCAGCATAGCGAGAAGAATAACGAACGAGAGTAGTTTGCGCATCATTGGTTCCTTCCCAACTTGAATGCTCTTCGACGCAAAGCAGGACAATCCATCACGCCGATGGATAGACTTTGTGGCACTTGAATGTGTGAGGTCAGCGGTTTACTTGTGGGTTCCAGGGTGCGGCGTCCAGCATCGATATGCTTGCCCGCGGTTGAGAGAGGATGCAGACTTGTCTCGCCCCAATTGCCCCGAGGGGGACATGCCTCGCGGAGCAGGCGGCCCGTCTGGACTACACAAGAGATTGTAGTGCGGTTGCCAGTTCGTCATCTACGTGCCGACGGATGACCTGGAGTCATGCGTTCGGAGGGGGAGAAGGCATCCTCCAAAAGGAGGATATGCTGATCGATAGAATGTCGCACGAATCGATGTAAGGAGCAGGTGGCATGGCGCACACCGGCACTGCCGCACGAATGTTCGTGACCAGGCTGGACGTGAGGCCAGGGTCGGCCGCATGCTGGATGACAATTCGAGATTCGTCGTTCGAGTTATCCACCCAGGTCTGGACGATCGTGGCACGCGTGCCAGGGTTCGTCGAAAACGTGGTGCCTGAGAGTCCGTTTGAAAATTGCAATCTTGACGCAGAGACGCAAAGGCTCAGAGAAAAACACAGAGAAAAGACCTGCTTCGTTGTCGTGTATCCCCTGCGAACCTCTACATCTCTGCGTCAAATCCGGTAATTTCCAAACGGCCACTCAGAGATGGGGACGGGTCGCGTTACAGTGACCGGCTACTCAGGCGAACGTGTTCGAGCGCAACACGCCCAGGGCCTGCCGGAAGGTGTCGCGCAATTCTTGGGGTTTCCCTTTTTCGACAAACGCCCAGGCGCCGGCAGCCAACGCTCGCTCACGCACTTCGGGTCGATTATGGATGCTGAGAATGATGACCATGCATCGTGGTTGGAGATCGATGCACCGCCGCGCCGCAGCAATACCATCGATGCCCGGCATTTCCACGTCCATGATGACAAGGTCGGGGCCAAGTGAGCGGGCAAGCGCCTCGGCTTCAGCACCGTTACCGGCTTCGCCGACGACGGTGTTGTCCGCTTCGAGTTGAAGGAGCATGCGCAATCCGACGCGCACATTCGGTTGATCATCGACCAAGAGGACAGTAAAATCTTTTCGGTTACGTTGGCAAACAGCCGTCTGGGCTATCATAAGGTAGTCAATGCTTTGGATGGATCGCCGTTAGCGCACCGGCACTCCAAGAAAGTGATGATGTACTCTAAAAGATAGTCTGAAGACTCAAGAAAATACATCCTGCTTAGGAAGGATGCCAGCTCCGTCCATAGTATGAACAGGCGGGATTGTTACGACACGAACATGACAGCTACTTGTAAGGAATGTGGGCTGCAACGTTAGCCGACGTTGTGGTATTGTAGACGAGGCGTGAAGTTACCGCAGGAATACCGTATTGTGACCATTGCAGGAACGGAATCCCTCATGTCCATTCGAGTTCTCATTGTCGACGATCATGCAGTTGTGCGCCAAGGGTTACGGATCTTTCTCGATATGGAGCCAGACTTCGTCATTGTGGGCGAAGCGGCCGATGGCGCGGCTGCCGTACAGTTGGCCCGCCAACTACGCCCCGATGTGGTGTTGATGGATCTGCTGCTGCCCGTCATGGATGGCGTCACAGCTACCGGCCACATCCGCCGCGAATTGCCCGATACCGAAGTGATCGCCCTGACCAGTGTTCTGGAGAACAATTCAGTCTTTCGTGCGATCCAGGCAGGGGCGATCGGCTACCTGCTCAAGGATACCGAAGCACCGCGCCTGCGCGAGGCAATCAAAGCCGCAGCCGATGGCAAGGTGCAACTGTCGCCGGAAGCGGCAACCGTACTGCTGCGTGAGGTTCGCACCCCATCCAGTTCGGAACACCTGACCGAGCGCGAAACTGAAGTGCTGCAACTCCTGGCTGACGGCCGGTCGAACAAAGAAATTGCTCGCCAATTGCAGATCGCTGAGACCACGGTGAAAAGCCACGTGAAAAGCATCATGCAAAAGCTGGACGTCGCCAGCCGCACACAGGCGGCCCTCTACGCCGTACGCGCTGGCAAGGTGCTGTCACGCCGTGCCGATTTCGCTACATAAACGACGACCGGCACCCCCAGGTGCCATTTGATTGCACTCGCTGCGCTGTTTGTATTGTTGCCAACCGAGGGTGATTCATGCACAACTCCCCGTCTCGCACCGCGTTGCTCTACGCGCTGCTCTTTGGGCTCCTGGCTGGCTTCTGGGTTACTTTTACCCACATGGGGCCTCCCGTCTTCATGGTCATTGACGCCCACAATGTCCACCACGATGCGCCGGCTGACGCCGCTTTTGCCGCTCTGACCACTGTGCTGCTCTTCTTCCTCATGCGCTATCACTTTGCGCGTCAGGCCGAAGCCCATGAAGCACTCCGCCGTTCCCATGAAGATCTGGAGCAACGCGTCCAGCAGCGAACGCAGGCGCTGAACGACGAGCGTGAAAAGTTGCTCGGTATCCTTGACGCCATGCCTGACGGCGTTTGCATCATCAACCCGAAACACGAGATCGAGTACGCCAACCCCACGATGTTGGAGCAGTGGGGCCCCATCGACGATCGCAAGTGCTACAGCTATTTCATGGGGCGCAGCGAACCGTGCGAACAATGCCGCAAACCGGAGATTCTCGCCGGAGCTGTTGTGCGTTGGGAACGAACCTCGTCCGATGGTCAGCGCGCCTTCGAATTGGTCGGAACGTCCATTCGTGGCGTGGAAGGTGAGAACGCAACACTCCAGATTGTCCGCGACGTGACGGAACGGCAAAGCGCTGCCCGTGAGCAAGCCCGATTGCTGGAACAGATCGACGAAGAGCGGCACCTGCTGCAAGCGGTCGTCGAGAACACGCCGGCCTCCATTGCCCTCTTTGACGGCGTACACCAGCGGGTTCGGTGGGCAAATCGCCGCTACCATCAAACCCTCGACGAGCCAATGCGTTCCGGCGAGATATCCGGGCTTACCGTCGCTGATCTTTATCCGGACAATATGCGTGAAGAGATGGTACACATTTTCCAGCAGGTGCTGGATAGTGGGCGCGCCTATGTCAATCCGGAGCTTCGTTGTCAACGTCCAGGGTCCGACGGTACCTATTGGAACTGGTCGTTGTTGCCCCTCCCAGTCGATCCTGCCAGCGTACCGGATCTATTGCTCGTGGCGCATGACATTACCGATCAGGTCATGGCCCGCAAGCGTATCGAGGAGATGAGCGCTGAGGCCGAACATCGTGCCGACGAACTGCATCGCGCACACACCGAAATGAGCCACCAGGCACGTGAACTGGCGACCCTACTCGATATTTCCCACAATGTTGCCTCCACATTGCTCTCCCAGCCCTTGCTTGACGTCGTCCTGGATCAGATCAAGGTTGTGATAGACTACGGTGCCGCCACAGTCTATACGGTGGAAGGTGATGGCATCACCGCTGTTGCCTATCGTGGCCCGTTGCCCGAAGTTGAAGTGCTTGGCTTCCATATCCCCATGGCGCATGCGCCAGGTTTCAAGGAGTTACTCCAGCAACGAATTCCTGTCATCGTTGACGATATCTATGGAGACGCACCCTTCGAACGCACGCTCATGGCCGCCGCCAACGCCCATTTTTCCCACACGCTTGCGGGTACACGATCCTGGCTCGGTATCCCATTGACCGTCAAGGATCGTGTGATCGGCATGCTGCGCCTCGATCATCCCGAAGCGAATTATTTCACCGTACGTGCCGCGCAACTGGCACTTGCCATCGCCAACCAGGCCGCTGTGGCCATGGAGAACGCGCGCCTCTACGAAGAAGCGCGCAAGGTTGCGACCCTGGAAGAACGCCAGCGGATGGCGCGCGAACTGCACGATTCGGTCTCGCAGGCGCTCTACGGCATTGCGCTGGGCACCCATGCCGCGCGCGAACAACTCGAACGCGCTCCCCAGAAGCTAAGCGGCACGCTCGAATATATCCTCAATATGTCAGCCACCGCCGTCGCAGAAATGCGCGCGCTGGTCTTCGAACTACGTCCTGAATCGCTCGAGCAGGAAGGTCTCGTCGCCGCGTTGACCCGGCAAGCGGATGCCGTGAGCGCTCGCGCTGGCGTGACGATGGACCTGGCACTCTGCGAAGAGCCCAATGTGTCGCTAGATGTCAAGGAAGCGCTGTATCGCATTGCCCAGGAGTCGCTGCATAACATCGTCAAACATGCATACGCGCAGTCGGTCTCCGTCTCGTTGTGTACCGAGGGCAATCGGGTTGTGCTGGTTGTGGCCGATGATGGCCGCGGTTTCGACCCCGACGGCCGTTTTCCCGGTCATCTCGGGCTGCGCACGATGCACGAACGTGCGGTCCGCCTGGGCGGCACGCTGGAGATCGCCAGCCGGGACGGGGGTGGCTCCAAGGTGCGTGCCATCATCCCCGCCAGCCCGCCGCCGGCCGGCCAGAATGGCAGGGTTCACGACGGCGAGTTGGCTGCGCTCGCCGCTTAATGCGTGCCGCCGATGGGCTCACTTCTCGCCAGGCGGCTGGTTTGGTGTATGCTTGTCCGTCGATAGATAACAAATATCGCCCGGCTCGGTGCCGGCAACCTGACGGGAGAGCAGCCAAATGGACCCACGCGAGCGCCAGAGCCTGGCCGATAGAATGAACCAGTTGAGCTGGTATCACACCGTCGACCTCGGCGATGGCCTGCGCACGCCCGGCGCCTACGACCATAACCCCTATCTGGGCGCGTACGGGCTGCCCAAGGACCTGACCGGCTGCACGGCCCTCGACATCGGTGCCGCCAGCGGCTACTTCACCTTCGAGTTGGAAGGGCGCGGCGCGCAGGTCACCTCCACCGAACTGCCGCAATGGAAGGCGCATGATTTCGGCCCGCAGTATGCGTCGGAGATGACCGACGACGGCGCGCAGCAGTACCTGCACGACCCGTACGCGTTCGCCCACGAAGCACGCGGCTCGCACGCCCGGCGCAAGATGATCAACATCTATGACATCAACCCCGATACGGTGGGCCGCTTCGATCTCGTCTTCTGCGGCAGCGTGTTGCTGCACCTGACCGACCCGGCCCGCGCGCTCATGCGCATCCAGTCGGTCACGCAGCAGGTCGCCGTCATCGCCACGGTCGTCTATCCGCTGGCGACGCCGGAACCGCTGGCGCGCTACATGGGCGAGCCGGGCGGCTTCACCTGGTGGTACCCCAACCGCGCCGCGTTCGAGGCCATGGTGCGCAGCGCAGGCTTTGCCGGCTGGGAATGGTTCTCCGAATTCCGCCTGGACTATGCCGACGGCCAGCCCGGCCCCTACCACGGCGTCATCCGCGCCTGGAACACGCCGCAGCGCCCCGCGCTGCTCGATGACAGCGATCAGCCGCCCACCAACCTGGTCAAGGAAAAGGTCACACTCTCCGCCGGCGGTGCAGGCTGGCTCGACCCCTACAAAGAAAAAGTGCGCGGGCTTCTCGGGCGCTGACCCTCGGCCCGCAAACCTGCAAGCTCGACCCGTCGCTTGGCAGTGCGTGCCTTGTTGACACCGGCCGCGCCCCGGCGCAATAAAAGACGCTTTGGTCTGGCGCCGTCCTCTGGTATCATTGCCAAACGATTCGGCCCTCGGCAGAAGCTGCCGACGCCGTTCCCTGGCACACAGGGAGACCACCCTCTACTGATCTCAGCAACGGATGGAAGCTCGATCTATGCGCACGCATGCACACGTTGTGATCGTCGGCGCCGGCATTGCCGGTTGCAGCGCGGCCTATCACCTCGCGCAACTCGGCTGGAAGGATATCCTCGTCGTCGACAAGGGTCCGCTCTTCGAGACCGGCGGCTCGACCAGCCACGCACCCGGCCTCATCTTTCAGACCAACTACTCCAAGATGATGACGGAGTTCGCCAAATACACGGTAAAGACGCTCGAACCATTGCGCTATCAGGGTGAACAGTGTCTCTACCAGGTGGGCGGCATCGAGGTCGCCTACACGCCGGAGCGATGGGAGGAACTCAAGCGCAAGCAAGGCGTAGCCATGAGCTACGGGCTGGAGAGCCACCTGCTCACGCCGCAGGAGGTGAAGGCCAGGATTCCCATCATCGACGAGCGTGTCATCCGCGGCGGCTACTACGTGCCCACTGACAGCGACGTGCGCGGCTGGTACTGCGCGGCCGCGCTGGCCGAGCTGGCCACGGCGCAGGGCGTGGAGTTTGCAGGCAACGTCACGGTGCAGGATCTGCCGGTGCAGAATGGCCGCGTGCGCCGCGTCGTCACCGACCAGGGCGCCATCGAATGTGAGCACGTGCTGCTCTGCACCAACGTGTGGGCCTCCGTGCTGGCCGACAAGGTGGGCATCCGCTTCCCGCTGCTGGGCGTCGAACACCAGTACGCCATCACCGAGCCGCTGCCCGAGCTGGCCGCCGACAAGGAGCGTTTCGTGACGCATCCGATCCTGCGCCACCAGGATTTCTCGCTCTACTACCGCCAGTTCTACGATAGCTATGGCATCGGCAACTATCGCCACAAATCCATGCTCTTCGACGGCGACTATGTGGGCGCGCGGGCCGAGCGCGAATTCACGCCCGAGGACTGGGAGATCTGCCAGCGGGCGAGCGAGGAACTGCTGCCGCCCATCAAGGGCAAGGGCTATATTCGCCAGTTCAATGGCTACATGGCCTTCAGCAACGACCTCTACCCCCTCATCGGGCAGACGCTCGTGCGCGGGCTGTGGGCGGCGCTGGGCGTCTGGGTGACGCATTCGGGCGGCG
>JACKBA010000028.1 GCA_020634815.1 Caldilineaceae bacterium
CGAAATCTGGATATGCGTCGAGGGGGCGTAGTACGCCCCCACGACGCCATCTTGGGCAACCGGCGCTGCCGGCGACATAGCGAATGCTCCCGACCGGCATTGCCCGGCTTCAGACACTGGGCGACTAGTGCGCGCCCTCGACAACCTGGGCGCCACGCGGGACGCGCACGGATTCGACCAGGTCTTGGATCTCCTGCGGCGGCGGCGCCGTCACACGGGAGACGATGAACGCCACGGCGAAGTTGAGGAGCATACCGATGGTGCCGATGCCCTCGGCGCTGATGCCGAAGAAGTCCTTGACGATGGGCGCCGGCGTACCGAAGATGGCATTCGACTTCATGAGCAGAATCATGGTCAGCGTGAAGATCAGGCCGACGAGCATGCCGGAGATCGCACCCGCCGAGTTTGCTCGTTTGTCGAAGATGCCGAGCAGAATCGCCGGGAAGTTGCTGGCTGCGGCCAGACCGAAGGCCATGGCCACCACCTGCCCGACAAAGCCCGGCGGGTTGATGCCGAAGTACCCGGCCATGAGGATCGCCACCAGGATCATGCTACGGCCGGCGATCATGCGCTGGCGCTCGGTCGCGTTGGGGCGCATGATGCGGTAGTAGACGTCATGCGACGCTGCGCTGGACATGGCGAGCAGCAAACCGGAGGCTGTGGAGAGCGCCGCGGCCAGACCACCAGCCGCCACCAGGGCGATAATGATCGGCGCCAACTGGGCGATTTCCGGGTTCGCCAGCACGATGATGTCATTGTCGAAGTAGACTTCGTTGGCCGTGTCCGGATTCGGCTCCTTGAAATTCTTGCCCACGAACGCAGCGCCCGGGCGCAACTCGATCTTGCCGTCGCCGTTCTTGTCGTAGAAGGCAAGCAGGCCGGTCTTCTGCCAGCTTGTCGCCCAAGTGACCGGGCGGCCGTCAGAATACTGCAACTCGACGATGTCCTGCTTGTCGCCGGGGGTGACATTTGCGATCGTGGCATCCTGCAGTGTGTCGATGAGGTTGTAGCGAGCGAAGGCCGCGATAGCCGGCGCTGTGGTATAGAGTAGGGCGATGAAGAGGAGCGCCCAGCCGGCGGAGTAGCGCGCGGCACGCACGGACGGCACCGTGTAGAAGCGGGTGATGACGTGCGGCAGGCCCGCCGTGCCGACCATCAGAGCGATCGTAACAGCCAGGACATCAATCTGCGTCTTGCTTTGGAAAGGCTGGGTGTACTCGGTAAAACCCAGGTCAATCTGCACGGCGTTCAGGCGCGGGATGATATCGCTGAACGTGAAGGAAAGCTGCGGGATCGGGTTGCCGGTAAGCAGCATGCCGATCGCAATGGCGGGAATCAGGTACGCCACGATCAGTACGGCGTACTGGGCGACCTGCGTCCAGGTGATGCCTTTCATGCCGCCGAGCAGGGCGAAGAAGGCCACGATGGCCATGCCAAGCACGACGCCCAATTCGATGGGCAGGCCGACGAAACGGCTGAAGACGATGCCGACGCCGCGCATCTGGCCGGCCACGTAGGTCAGCGAAATGATGATGGTGGCGATGGCTGCAATCAGGCGCGCCGCCTGGGAGTAGTAGCGGTCGCCCACAAAGTCGGGCACAGTGTACTTGCCGAACTTGCGCAGGTAGGGAGCGAGGAGCAGCGCAAGCAGCACGTAGCCGCCGGTCCAGCCCAGCAGGTAGATGGCGCCGTCATAGCCCATGGTGGAGATGAGACCGGCCATGGAGATGAACGACGCAGCGGACATCCAGTCGGCGGCGGTGGCGGCGCCATTGGCGATGGGCGGCACGCCTTGACCGGCGACGTAGAACCCCTTGGTATCACGCACGCGGTTGGCATAGCCAATCCAGATGTAGAGCGCAAAGGTGATACCGACGACGATGTAGGTCCAAAGCTGTACTTGAGTCATGATTCAGGTTCTCCTACGTCGCCTATTCGTTGACGTCGAATTCTTTGTCGACGCGGTCCATGATCCAGCAGTAGACAAAGATCAGGAGCACGAAGACGATGATGGCGCCCTGCTGGGCGAACCAGAAGCTTGCCGGGATCTGGCCGAACGGCACGCCATACAGGATATTGGCGAACAGAATGGCAAACAGATACGAGACCACAAACCAGATCGCCAGCAGGATGCCGATGATCGTCAGGTTGCGCCGCCAGTAGGCGTTGGCCTTCTCCTGCGACCACGGCTGCTTGGATTTGCCGCCGCCTTTGCCGCCCTTCCCGCCGGACTTCGGCGGATTGGTCGATTTCGCCATAGATGGGTTCCTCCTTGGTTGAAAACGAATCAGAAAATATCTTGATCGATGAACATGACAAGATGATAGGATGACAAGATGACAGGGTGACAAAGTGACACGATGAGGGTGATTTCATAATGGTTGGGCACATCCACGCCATACACCCCTTCATCTTGTCATCGGGTCATCTTGTCATTCCGTCATCCCCTCATCTGATCACGTCCCCGTTCACCACTCCACAGTCAACTCAATCCTCGAGCGTGCTGAGATCGCCGGGATCTTTGCCTAGTTCCTGCGCCTTGAGCAGCCGCCGCACGATCTTGCCGCTGCGCGTCTTGGGCAGCTTCTCCGTAAAGGCGACCTGGCTCGGCGTGGCAATGGGCCCAAGCTCGCGGCGCACGTGCTCGATGATGCTCTGCCGCGTTTCGTCGTTCGGCTCTTCGCCAAAGCGCAACACCACAAACGCCTTGATTGCCTCACCCTTGAGCGCATCGGGAATGCCGATGACGGCCGATTCGGCCACGCTGGGGTGGGTGATCAGCGCCGACTCGACATCCGCCGTGCCGATGCGATGGCCGGCCACGTTGAGCACATCGTCGCTCCGCCCCAGCACGGAGATGTAGCCATCCTCGTCCCAGCTCGCCACATCGCCGGCGGCATAACAGTTCGGAATCTCGTTCCAGTACTGCTCGTAACGGCTGTGGCTGCCCCAGATGGTGCGCATCATGTGCGGGAACGGGCGCTTGAGTGCCAACAGCCCGCCCTTGCCCTTGGGCACGGCGTTGCCCGTCTCGTCGACGACTTCCGCCTCAACGCCGGGTAGCGGCAAGCCGGCCGCACCGGGCCGCGCATCCTTGGTAATGGGCGTGGCGATGGTCGGCCCGCCCAGTTCGGTCTGCCACCAGTTGTCGGCCACAAAGCCGCGCTTGCCCTCGTCGAGCAGGTGCTGCTTGGCCCAGCGCATGGCCTCGGGGTTGAGCGGCTCGCCGGCCACGGCAATCAGGCGCAGCGTGGAGAGGTCGTACTTGCTGACATACTCCGCACCGAACTTCATAAACATGCGTACCGCCGTCGGCGCCGTGAACATGACGTTGACGCCATACTGCTCCACGCACTTCCAGAAGATGCCGGGGTCCGGCCAGTCCGGCGCGCCCTCGCGGAAGACGGAGGTAACACCCTCCACCAACGGCGCGTAGACGATGTAGGAATGGCCCACCACCCAGCCGATGTCGGAAGTGGCCCAAAAGACGTCGCTGTCCTTGACGTCGTAGAAAGTGCGCAGGTGATACGATGTGCCGACCATGTAGCCGCCGTGGACGTGAACGACGCCCTTGGGCTTGCCGGTGGAGCCGGAGGTGTAGAGGATATAGAGCGGGTGCTCGGAGTCGACCGGCACAGGCGCGACGTCGGGCTTGCTCTGCGCCATCAACTCGTCGAAATCGACCTCGCGCGGCTGCAATTCGGTCTTGACGCCGCGCTGGTACCAGATAACGTGGCGCAGCGGCAGATCCTCGACGGCCTGGTCGACGATGCTGCGCAGGTCGACACCCTTGCCGCGGCGCATGCCGATGTTGCCGGCGATGACGACCTTGGCGCCGGCGTCGACGATGCGGTCGCGCAGCGCGCCCACGCCCATGCCGGCATAGACGACCGAGTGCACGGCCCCCAGCCGCGCACACGCCAGCATGGAGAGAACGCCCTCCAGCGTCAGTGGCATGTAGATGACGACCCGATCGCCCTTCTCGACGCCCAGGCTACGCAGCCCGCTCGCCAGCCGCGACACCAGTTGGCGCAACTCGTAGTAGGTCACCTTGCGCTCGCTGCCGTCCTCGGCGATCCAGATTAGCGCGACCTTGTTGCGGTTGGCGCCGTCGGCGTGGCGGTCGAGTGCGTTGAGCGTGATGTTGGTCTCGCCGCCAACGAACCAGCGGTGGTCTGGATAGTTCCAGTCCATCACCTTCTCCCAGGGCGTGAACCACTCGAAGCGCGCTGCCCAGCTTCCCCAGAACGCGTCCGGGTCGGCGATGCTGCGCGCGTGCTCGGCTTCCAGGTCTTTGAGATTGGCCTGTGCCTTGAGCCACTCCGGTGCGGAAAAGGTCTCGTCATGGGACAGAATCTGTTCGAGCACGCAACACCTCCGAGAATTGGGTAAACGAATCTAGAGCCGGGCCGCAAGGACTGGCGCAGACGCACTATTTGGCTATGACAACGGGGCCTGAAATCTATCTTTGACTACAGAACAGTCGAAAGAACCAACGGTTAACGGTTAACGGTTAATGGTCAACGGTCAACGGCGAATTGCCAGCGGTAAATGGCCAACGAAGTGTCGCCCCTCGCAACTCGCCCCTCCTCCATTGACAATTGACCGTTGACCATCGACCATTCCTTATCCTTCCAACGTGCTCGTATCGCCTACCGGCTGGCCGAGCACCTGGGCCTTGAGCAGGCGGCGCATGATCTTGCCGCTGCGTGTCTTGGGCAGCGTAGGCACGAACTCGATGGCGGCCGGAATCGCAATCGGGCCGACCTCGTTGCGCACGTGGTCCTTCAACTCCCGTGCCAGCGCATCGCTGCCGTCCACGCCGGCGTTGAGGATGCAGAAGGCGTGAATCACGTTGCCCTTGAGTTCGTCCGGCACGCCGATGACGGCCGCCTCGGCCACCGTCGGATGCGCCACCAGTGCGCTCTCGATCTCGGCCGTGCCCAGGCGGTAGCCCGACACCTTGATGACGTCGTCCATGCGGCCGATGATCCAGAAGTAGCCGTCCTCGTCGCGCCGCGCGCTGTCGCCGGTGAAGTACCAGCCCTGGCTGGCGAAGTCGGACCAGTAGGTAGCGCGGTAGCGATCCGGGTCACCCCACACGGTGCGCGCCATGCCCGGCCACGGATGCTTGACGACCAGGTAGCCATCTTCGTTGGGATCGGCGGAGGTGCCGTCCTCGCGCACGACGTCGGCCTGGATGCCGGCAAAGGGCAGCGTGCCGCTGCCGGGCTTGAGCGGAACGACCGGCGTCGGCGTGATCATGAAGCCGCCGGTCTCGGTCTGCCACCACGTGTCCATGATGGGGCAGCGATCGTGGCCGATGTGCTTGTAGTACCAGCGCCACGCTTCGGGGTTGATCGGCTCGCCCACCGAACCGAGCAGGCGCAGATTGCTCAGGTCGTGGCGCAGCGTCCACTCCTCGCCAAAGCGCATAAAGCTGCGAATAGCCGTCGGCGCAGTGTAGAGAATCGTGATGTTGTACTTCTCGATGAGCTGCCACCAGCGGTCGGGCAGCGGATAGCCCGGCGCGCCCTCGTACATGAAGCTCGTCGTGCCCAGGATCAGCGGAGCATAGACGATGTAGGAGTGGCCGGTGATCCAGCCCGGATCGGCGGCGCACCAGTAGCGGTCATCTTCTTTGAGGTCGAAGACGTACTTGAGCGTCGTGGCGATGTGCACCTGGTAGCCGCCGCAGGAGTGCATGAGCCCCTTGGGCTTGCCGGTCGTGCCGGAGGTGTAGAGGATGAAGAGCGGGTCCTCGGCATCCATCACCTCGGTCTCGCAGTAGGGGTCGGCGATGGGCAGCGCCATGAGTTCGTGCCACCAGAAGTCGCGGCCGGGTTGCATGCTGACGTCCTGGCCGGTGCGTTTGTAGACAATGACCTTCTGCACGATGGGGCTGCGGTTGACCGCCTCGTCGGTGATGTCCTTGAGGTTGACCGTTTTGCCGCGCAGCCACGCCCCGTCACAGGTGACAACGACCTTGCTGCGGGCGTCAGTGATACGGTCGGCCAGCGCCTGCTCGGAGAAGCCGCCATAGACGACGCTATGCACTGCACCGATCTTGGCCGTCGCCAGCATGGCAATGGGCAATTCCGGCACGCGGCCCATGTAGATCGTTACCGTATCGCCGCGCTTGACGCCCATGCTCTTGAGGATGTTGGCGAAGCGGTTGACCTCTTTCCAGAGCTTGAAGTAGCTAAAGGTGCGCTGCGTGCCGTCTTCCCCCTCCCACAAGAGGGCGAGTTTGTTCTTGCGCCAGCTCTGCACGTGGCGATCCAGCGCGTTGTGCGCGATATTCGTCTTGCCGCCGACAAACCACTTGAAGAACGGAGCGTTGCTCTTGTCCAGCACCGTCTGGAAAGGCTCGTACCAGTCAATCAGTTCTTCAGCCCGCGCTGCCCAGAAGGAGACGGGATCCTCGATGGCTTTCTTGCGAACCTCCAGATAGTCCGGAACGTTCGAGTTGGCGATCACTTCTGCGGACGGGTAATAGATCTCTTTGCTGGCAGAGATGGCTTCCATGGCGTTGGGCATGGTTCGGTTCCTCCTGCAAGGTACAGTTGTGAATGGTCAACAGCGCTTGTTGCCGTGCGATTTGCCGGGACAATCCACACCGGCCATCAGATGATGACGGGTGGCGGAACCCAACACACCGGCGCAACAGGGTAAATCTGCACAGATTAGCTGAAAAGTGGAACGACAAGCTGCTGTCAGGACAGTTGACACTGCCTGGGGAGCTTTGTAGAATACGTTACAATCTTGTCTTGCTTTCTTCAACCCTTACAGCGATAGGTTCTGAGTGACAAATCGGTAGGATTTACCTACCCGTTTGTGTGGGTTTTCCATCGTCCGGCACAGCCAGGTGGCACGAACAAAACGAACTCAAGACGAACTGAATAGCGAATTGCCGTCGCACCGCATCCTTTCGGTGACGGAAGAAGAGTTGGCGCGCATCGTGCTTGACATCCACGATGGCCCGGTTCAGTACCTCTTTTCGGCGCTGTCGCTGCTGACCGGCGTGCAAAACGATCTGGCCGAGACTGACGTCCGCGCCGATGTGGCGGCGCGGCTGGCCCAGGTCGGCATGCTGCTCGAATCCTCGTTGTACGAGATCAAGTACTTCCTGGGCACCTTCCGCCCGCCGGAATTTCGCCGGCGCAAACTCGTCTCGATCATCGAGGGGCTCGTCGTCCAGCACGAAGAGTGGACCGGCTCCACGGTGCATCTCGAGACCGACAGTGTCCCCGACGAAGTCCCGCTCGCCGTCAAGATCGCCGTCTACCGCGTCCTGCAAGAAGCGCTGTCGAACGCCAATCGCCATGCCGGCGTGGCGGAGCACTGGGTGCGGCTGTGGGGCGAAGCGGGGAACGTCTGCCTGGAGGTGGCCGACGACGGGCGCGGCTTTGACCCGCCCGCCTTCGACGGCACGCCCGACGCGCAGTTCGTAGACCACATCGGCCTGCACGGCATGCACGACCGCGTGGCGCTGCTCAACGGGACATTCAAGCTGGAGAGCAGCCCGGGTCTGGGCACCAAAGTAACCGTCAGCCTCCCGCTGCAACAACAGGCCAGCGTGGATGCAGGTGACGGGGACGCGCCATGAACAGCCCCACTCCTGCCGGCAAGGTCCGCGTGCTGCTGGCCGACGACCACGCGCTCGTGACAGAAGGATTGCGTGCGCTCATCGACCGCCAGCCGGACATGGAGGTCGTGCAGATCGTACAGGACGGCCACGAGTTGATCGCCTTTCTCGAACGGTCGCCTGCCGTCGACGTGGCCGTCATCGATGTGCAGATGCCCCTGAACGGCCTCGACGCGCTGGCAGAGATTCGCCGCCGCGGTTTCCCCGTGCACGTCCTCATCCTGACCGCCTTTGCCGACGGCGAAAGCATCCAGAAGGCGCTCCAGCATGGCGCCGAAGGCTTCGCCCTCAAGACCGAGTCGCCCAACCAGACGATCGAGGCGATCCGCCAGGTGGCGCAGGGACGCCTGGTCTTCCCGCGCGCGGCGCAGCGCTGGATGCTGCCCTCGCGCGAGCCGGCCAGTTCGTCCCCCGAACTCTCACAGCGCGAGGTGGAGGTGCTGGAAAAGCTGGCGCGCGGGCTGCCCAACGCCGAGATCGCGGCCGAACTGACGGTGAGCGAAAACACGGTGCGCTTCCATCTCAAGAACATCTACGAGAAGCTGAACGTGACGAACCGTACGGAAGCGGTTGCCTGGTACTTCCGCGAACACCGGCGACCATAGCCCGTGCGGTTCTGTCGTTTCCGAGGGAATCATGGCTGAGGAACTCTTGCGCGCCCAGGTCGGGCGCCGCGTCGAACTGATCCTGACCCATCTTGGCGGTGACGAGGAGACGCTGACGCTGGACATCGTGGCGGATAGCGCGGCGGACTTCGATCGCGGGCTATTGGGGGCAGGCACGCCGCTGGCAAAGGCGATCCATGGCAAGCGCACCGGCGAGACCGTGGCCTATCGTGTCGGCGACTTGATCAGCGTCACGATCATTACCGTGCAACGCAGCCCGAAGGACATTGCGCACGATGCAGCCGAGCGGCGCCAGGAGATCATCGACCGCGCGGTCAGCGAGTCGGATCGAACCAACGCGCTGAACTTCGCCTCATCGTTTTCCAGCAAGTGGGGCGGCTACGAGCCGGAAGGCATCGAGGATTGGGAAGAAGACGACAAGTGACGCTCGTGGCGTTTGGCGATTGTCACGGGCGCGCTTTGGTACGCGTGCCCGGTGCAGGGGCAGCAGCATCCTGGGCAACGGCAGCGACACGCGCCTCCACGTCGTTGAGGCGCAGTGCGATGCTCTCCAACTGTGCCTGCATGGCAAAGAGCATCTGAATCAGGCGCTCCTGATCTTCGATAGAGAGCCCGCGCGTTTCGTCGCTCTTGCCCCTGGGTGCCCAGCCCGTCAGCCACCACGGCTGCATGGCCTGCCCCATGACCTCACTCATCTGCTTGTTGAGCGCCTCCGACTGCTTGACCGTCTGCTGCACGGCCTGCATCATCATGTCGGTATAGCTTCGAGCAAAATTGTCCCACAGCTTGAAACTCTCGCGCATGGCTTTCTCCTGGTAAGGCTTGTCCCCGGCCGGCATGGCATCCATGGTCAACTGCATGAGCGACTTCTGGATGAACTGGAGCGCGTCGCTCAGTTCGGTGAAGTGGAATTCGTCGTCGCCCTGTACGTGCCGGATGTGGCCGCGCCATTCCACGTGCGGATCGCCCCGCTCGTCATCCCACACCTCCTGCGTAAAGCGCAGCACAAAGGAGGCAATGTCTCGCTGCTTCTTGGCCATCTGCTCCAATCCTCACCCAATCTTCGTCCCAAGATGTCGCCATCAGCGTACGTCGCCAGGGTTACACCGAAGTTGCTTCGGCGCTACGGCTTGATGCCCTGCGCCGCCAGCCTTCGCCCCATCTCCTCGCCCAGCGCCATCAGCGCATTGGCCGGCCGGATCATCACCTCGAAGTCGACGATGCGCCCGTCCGCGTCCAGCCGGATCAGGTCGATGCCCTTGAGCGACAGGTCGCCCACGAACGCGCTGAACTCCAGCGCCACGCTGTCACCCGCCACAAACTGGCGATGATAGTGAAAATCGCGAAAGACCTGGATCACCGTCTGCAACAATGCAGCAACCGCCGGGCGGCCGCGGTAGGGCGTGAAAGCGAAGGGCGAGCGAAACTCCACATCGGCGGCCAGCAACTCCGGCAGCGCCGGCAGATCACGGGCATCGATCATGGCGTGCCAGCGGTCCAGAAAACGCGTCATCACTTCGTCGTTCATCTTGAGTTCTCCCGTCACTCAGTCGCCGGCCGCCATAATCTTGCGATAGAGCGCCGTCGTCTCCGGCAGCGGCGGCACGTCGAATTCCTCGGCCAGCGCCGCAACACATCGTTCGTAGGTGCGCAGCGCCAGCGGGCGATTCTGCTGGCTCATAAAGGCGCGCATCTGCACGCGATACGCGTCCTCCCACACGGGGTCGATGGCCAGCACGCGCTGGGTTAATCGCAGACTCTCCAGCGGCGCCTGCTCCAGCAGCAACTCGGCCAGTTCGGTCATGGTGTTGAGCGCCAGCACTTGCAGGCGCTCGCGCTCGGCACTGCTCCAATCCTCGTAGCGCCGTTCGGGCAGAAAATCACCGTGATAGAGGCCGATGGCAGCTTCAAAGCAGCGCACCGCCAGGTCACGATCGGGCGGTGTCTGTAGCAGCGCCTGGTTCCCCGTTGCGCTCAGCAGGTCGAAGACCTCCGTGTCGAGCCAGACCGCCTCCAGGTTGAGCCCGTAGGCAAGCCCGTGACGGCGCACGAATTGCGCCTCGGACCACGCCTGGCGGTCGGGTTCCAACGCCTTGTTGATGGAATTGAGCGCCACCTTGAAGTCGCGATCGCCGCGGTCCATGTCCAGGTCCGGCCACAGGCGGTCGACGATCTGTTCCTTGTGCAGATAGCGGCGGCGCAGCGTAAGGAAAAACTGGAAGAGATGCGTCGCCTTCTCGCGCCCCCACGCCGTGGGGGCGATCTCGTCGCCATCGCGCCAGGAGCGGAAGCCGCCCAGCGTCTGCACGCGCAACGGCGCTTCCGAACCCGGATAGGCAGGGTTGCCCTCCAGCAGGTCATCGATGGTCGCAAGGGAGATGGAGCCGGGCATGGGAAAGGGTGATTGCCAAACAAGAGAAGAATAGACCGCGGATTAGACGGATTTGGCGGATAAACACGGATCTAAGAATCCGTTTCAATCCGTCTAATCCGTGGTCTATTCTTTTCTGATCTATTCGAAGATCCAGGCGTCGACGGCGCGATCCCAGGCCACCAGTTCTTCACCGAACCACAGGGCGATCTCGGTGGCGGCTGTCTCCTGGCCGTCGCTGGCGTGTACCAGGTTGCGGCCGATCTCCAGCGCAAAGTCGGCGCGGATCGTGCCGGGCGCGGCTTCGAAGGGCTTGGTCGCACCGACGGTCTGGCGCACGGCGACCACCGCATTCGTGCCCTCCACCACCATGGCCACGACCGGCGCGCTGGTGATGTAGGTAATCAGCCCGGCGAAGAAGGGGCGTCCTTCGTGCACGGCATAGTGCTGGCGCGCCAGCGCCTCGCTCACCTGCACCATCTTCAGGCCAACGATCTTCAGGCCGCGCCGCTCAAAGCGGCCGATAATCTCGCCGATGAGACCGCGCTGCACGCCGTCGGGTTTGACCATGACAAATGTTCGTTCCATTTCCGAGTTCTCCTATTTGATATTGAATTTGATAGCTATTCATTGCCTCAGCCGGTCAGGTCGACGTCGCTCAGTTCCGCCAGCAACACCGTCTCCGGCAGCGTGACGCGCAGCGGCGTCGGCGTCCGGTCCCACGGCAGGCGCAGCCACGCGCGCACGAATTCGCCGTCCGGGTCCATGGTGCGGATGGGATTGCGTGCCAGGGCCTTGTCGTCCACATCGCCGAGGGCGTTGAGCACCACCCATGCCATGAGCACGTGCGGGCTGCGCCGGCAGAGATGGCGGGCGATCTGATAGGCATCCTGGCGCGCGCCTTGCTGCCACGCCGCCACCATCCAACTGACCTGAAAGTCCAGCCGCTTTGGCGCCGCGTTGGCCAGGGTGCGATAGGCGGCCGCTGCGTGCGACCAGCGCCCCGCGCGTAGATAAAGGCTCGCCAGCGCCGCACCATCCAACGCCAACGCATCCGGGATCTCCAGGCTTGTGCGCATCAACCCGCCGCGAATGTCCGGGTCGAACGGGTTGCTTTGAAAGGCGCGCCGCCACATGGCTCGCGCCGCGCCGCGCATTCCCTTCTGCTCTACGGCGAAGGCCAGTGAGCGCCACGCTACGGCGTTGCCAGGGTCGGCCTGCAAGAGACGGCGCGCCCAGTCTTCGCCCTCCTGCCAGCGCTTGAGCAGCCACGCGGCCTGGATGAGTCGCTCGTAGGTGGCCAGGTGGCGCGGCAGGCGGACAAGGACGACGCGGGCCAGCGCGGCAGTCGCTTCGGCATCGCCCTGCGCCAGTCGCGCAGCCATGGCGTCGCTGATCATCGACAGTTCGACGACGGTCTCGCCCGGCTCGGCGGTCTGTGGTCTGGCGTGCGGCGGCAGATTACTCACGCCCGCTAGTATTCTGGATGGACGGGGAAATGTCAAACACAGGAGCCAAAACAGCGGTCAAATGCCGAACTCATCGCCCCAATCCAGCCAGCGGTTGGGTAGCGAGTAGAAGGTGTTGTCGCGGATGTTGTGCAACGTCTTGATCTGGCCAAAGAGGGCGTTGACGCTCCGCTCTTCGGCCGGTGACGGACCAAAGGGGTCGCTGGGCGCGCTGTTCTCGCCACGCAGCACCTGGAACGTGGTCAGCACCGAATGGGCCAGCACCTGAAGGTGATAGCCGCCCTCCAGCACGCAGACGAGACGCCCGCCGCACAGTTCATCGGCCAGGGCCATCAGTTCGCGGACGAGCTGAGCGTAGCCGTCGATGCTCAAGCCCATGCTGGCCAGCGGGTCCAGCCAGTGCGCGTCATAGCCGGCCGACAGCAGGATCAACTCGGGGCGGAAGCGGCGGGCGATGGGCGCCAGCACGCGCTGGAATGCCTCCAGATATCCCTTGTCGCCGACGTGGGGCGGGAAAGGTACGTTCACCGTCGATCCGTACGCCTGGTTCATGCCCAGTTCCGTGGCGGCGCCTGTGCCGGGGTAGTACGGAAACTGGTGCGTGCTGAAAAACAGGACGCTCGGATCGTCGTAGAAGATGTCCTGCGTGCCGTTGCCGTGGTGCACGTCGAAGTCGACGATGAGCACGCGCTGCACGCCGTGGTGCTTTTGCGCCCAGCGGGCGGCGACGGCGACATTGGCAAAGAGACAGAAGCCCATCCCCTGGTAGGCCAGCGCGTGATGGCCGGGCGGCCGCACCAGGGCCAGGCCGTTGTCCGCCTGCCGCCACAGGACGCTGTCCACCAGATTGAGCAGGCCGCCCGCCGCACGCAGCGCCGCCTCGTAGCTGTCGCCGTTCATATACGTGTCGGCGTCGAGATGGCCGCCACCGTTCTGCGCCAGGAGATGCAGCCGATCCAGGTAGCGCTGCGTGTGCACGGACAGGATGGCCTCGATGGGAGCCGGCGTGCTCGGCACGCTTACCAGGCGGTCGAGCATTCCTTCCTCGACCAGCAAATCCATCGTCGATTTCAGACGGCGGAAATTCTCAGGATGGCCGTCGAGGGTGTGACGCAGATTATAGGGATCGTAGACGATAGCCGTACGGTTCATTGCTTGGGGAGCCTTGTTCTCTTGCGACGCCGCATCGTTGCGGCGGAAATTGGGAATGGATCACAGGGCCGCCTGCTGCCAGGCAACGTGTGCCAACCCGCCCATATTACGAACTCTGCTGAAATTCCGGCTGGAAACGAACCGTCTCTGACGAATCGCCGGACTCGCTGATCATCTCAAAAACTGGATTGAAGTCAAATTCACCGATGTGCAGAAGCTGAATCCGCTTGTGAACCTGAACCGGCAGGCTGCTCGTGACGGGCCGCGTGGTGTGCAGCGTGCGGCCATCCCACACCAGGCTGAGGAATCGCATCTCGGTGAGAGCGGCGCCGAGCAGCGCCCACCACGACCATGCCTGTGGCCACGCCGGCTCGACAGCGATCCGGTCGCCCAGGTCGACCAGCCCGACGCCCTGCCAGAGTGCGGCGCTGGCCAGGCACATCCCCTGCCAGTCGTCGGCAAAGCGATACGGGCGCTCGCTACCCACTTCCCAACCGCTGGCACGCTCCCACCGGAGCAGGTCGAATGGAGAAGGCGGCGCGGGCGGCCCACCCAGATATGCGGCCTCACTCTCCCAGCGCGCCGCGTTGACGGCATCGCCGGCGCGCGCGGCGATTTGGGCGGCATCGCTCATGGCCTGCGCCAGCCGGGCTGCCACGGCGCCATCGGCAAGGCGGGCAGGCTGCGTGGCGCGCAGATGGACGAGCGTATCGGCGCAGGCGCTCACGCCCGGCATGTGTTCGGCAAGCAGTTCGTCGGTGGTGCGGTGCCGGCTCACGTGGGCGAGCAGCGCGTGCAGATAGAGCGTGCTGCCGCCGAGCAGGTCATCGTCGCTGCCGCCCTCGACGCTGCCGGGAAAGGCGGGCAGCACCGCCGGCAGCCGGCCTTCGGTCGCTTCCGCCACGCGGCGCAGATGGGCCAGCAGGTTGCGACTCTGCACGGGATCCAGGCTATCCCACACATCGACCAGCGCAGGGATGCGTTCCACACGGCGGTCGGAAGGGGCGGTGCCGGTGCGCAGGCGCTGCGTGTGGCGGATCGCCGCCAGCCGCGCCTGCTCGACGGCGAGGTTGAACGCCGGGTCCGGCGTCCACAGGCGGCCGGCATGCAGGCGCCGCTCCCAGTTGCGCGTGCTGACGTCGAACATCTGCTCCACATCGCGCAACGAGAGAAAGGTGTTCCACGCCATCTGCTCACCCACATCGCTGACGGTCAGGATGAGCGGAACTTCGACGATGCCATTGACCAGGACGTGATAGACCAGGCGGGCGCGCTGCGGGTCATCGAGTTCCACCGTGTCCGGCCGGCCGTACGGGTTGCCGAAGATGCGCGTGCTCTCGGCATTGCTCTGCTGGTAGAGGCCGCGCGCCGGGCCGGGGTTGCGCTGTGCCACCAGCAGCCCGTCGACGATGCGCTGGCTGAGCGGCTCATTCCACTCGATGTCGATCTCCAGGCGCAGCACGCGATCGCCTTCCGCCTGGCACTCCAGCAGCCAGAAGAGCGAGCGATCGTCGGTGGTCTTGTACGGGACGGCCAGCCGCCTGGTGATGATGACGCCTTCCGTGCCGGCGATGGTCTCCTGATGGCCGGGAAAGAAGCGCGTGACCAGCGGCACGAGTTCGCCGTCCAGCCAGTCGATGACGCGCAGGCGCACCGAACGGGCGTACACCTGGCCCGCCCACGGCCACGTGATCTCCTGCGGGTCGCAGTTGGCGTCGAGCAGGCAGGCGATCTCGTGATTGGCGAGCCGGGCAATGGGGCCGTCCGGCAGCGCCGCGTAGTCGATGCTCTGTGGTTGATCGAGAATGGGGCTGATTGTCATGTCGGAATATGACAGCGGCCAGGCGGGCAGGGTGATGTCACGCCTGCCCGCGGCAGGCTACTACTTCACACCGGCCATCAACAGGCCGAGGCCTTCGCGCGTGGCGTCCTTGCGGTCGACGATGTCGATGATCTCGCCCTTGTACATGACCGCGATGCGGTCGGAGAGCGCCATGATCTCGTCGAGTTCGGCGCTGACCAGCAGCACCGCTACACCCTCGTCGCGCTTGGTCACGATCTGGTTGTGGATGAACTCGATGGAGCCGACGTCGATGCCGCGCGTCGGCTGGGCAGCGATCAGGAGATTGATCGGGCGGCTGAACTCGCGGGCGACGACCATCTTCTGCTGGTTGCCGCCGGAGAGGCTGCCGCCGTGCGTGTGGATGCTGGGCGTACGCACATCAAATTCGGCGACCAGTGCCTTGGCGTGTTCGTCAATGGCGTTTTGCTGGATGGTCGCGGCGCGGGCAAAGGGCGTCAGGTAGTACTGGTTCAGGACCAGGTTGTCGGCGATGGAGTAGGAATCGACCATGCCATAGGCATGGCGATCCTCCGGCACGTGACTGCTCTGCCCTTCGTGCGTCACGCGCCGCGGGCTGGCGTTGGTCATGTCCACGCCCTTGATGCGCACGGCGCCGCCCTCGGCCTTGCGCAGCCCGGTGATCACCTCGACCAACTCGGTCTGGCCGTTGCCCTGCACGCCGGCCACGCCCACGATCTCGCCGGAGCGCACCGACAGCGAAACGCCGCGCAGCGCCGGGTCGCCCAGATCGCTGCTGGCCTTGAGGTTCTCGATCTCCAGCACGACGTCGGCCGGCCGCGCTGCACCTTTCTCGACGGTGAGGATCACTTCGCGGCCGACCATCATCTCGGCCAGTTGCTGCTGCGTGGCCGTCTTCGGATCCGCCTCGCCCACAGTGCGCCCGCCGCGCAGCACCATAATGCGGTCGGCGATGCGCAACACTTCCTTGAGTTTGTGCGTGATGAAGATGATGGAATTGCCCTGTTCCTTCAGCGTCTGCATGACGCGGAAGAGACCCTCGATCTCCTGTGGCGTGAGCACGGCGGTCGGCTCGTCGAGAATGAGGATGTTGGCGTTGCGGTAGAGCGACTTCACGATCTCGACGCGCTGGCGCACGCCCACGGGCAGATCCTCGATGACCGCGTCCGTGTCGACCTGCATGTCGTAGCGCTCAGAGATTTCCTTGATGCGCGCCGCCACCTTGCGCCGGTCGAGCAGGCCGTTCTTGACGCTCTCGTCGCCAAGCATGATGTTGTCGGTGACGGTCATTACCGGCACGAGCTGGAAGTGCTGGTGCACCATGCCGATGCCCAGGGCGATGGCATCGCGCGGCGTCTTCATCCTCACCGGCTGGCCGTTGACGAGAATCTCGCCCTCGGTCGGGTGATAGAGGCCGAAGATGACGTTCATCAGCGTTGATTTGCCGGCGCCATTTTCGCCGAGCAGCGCCAGAATCTCACCCTTGTGCAACTTGAGATTCACGTCCTGATTGGCGACAACCCCCGGAAAGACCTTGGTGATGCCGCGTGCTTCAAGCACAGGTGTATCAGATGTAGTCAAGATAGGTTCACTCCTAGATGGCAACACCGTTCGTGATTGTGCTATACTATGATTGATAGCTGGGTGGCTGCAACGCTATGCGTAACCAGTCGTCTTAAGCAATGCAGCATTTATGGTCCTACGTGACCTTCCCCAGCTTCTGTATTTGTGTATGAAGCGCCTCCCAGGAAATCGACACGGGAGGCGCTTCTTTTCCGAGATAGATGCGTCGTGCCATCGTATCTGCGGTACTTCCCTTGACATTGGCAAAACGAATGAACGTGACTTGCTGTTCGTGTCCGTTGCGGCGAAACAGATGTTGCTCATCGAAAATCAGACGAGATGATTGCAAAAGGGAAGTTACAGGTCACTCCGAACCGCCCTCTGTCTCGTAAACCTTACCTTCCGCCGCCGGCGGCCGCACGCGACCCACAAAGCCGGAAACAGCGACGATCGTGACGATGTACGGGATCATGCTGACGAACTGGCGTGGCACGGTGGTGACGCCGGCCAGCAGCAACTCGTTCTGCAGCGCCTGGGTGTAGCCAAAAAGCAGCGACGCGCCCATCGCACCGAAGGGCATCCAGTTGCCGAAGATCATTGCGGCCAGCGAGATGAAACCGCGCCCGGCCGTCATGCCTTCCTGGAACTGGCCCACCGCCTCCAGCACGAGAAAGCCGCCGGCCAGCCCAGCCAGCATCCCACCGATAATCGTGTTCATGTAGCGGAAACGGTTGACGTTGATGCCGACGGTATCGGCCGCACGCGGATGCTCGCCACAGGCGCGCGAACGCAGCCCCCAGCGCGTGTAGAAGAAGCCGATGTGGATCACGACGACCAGGATCAGCGTGGTGTAGGTCAACGGCGGATTGGTGAAGATCACCTCGCCCAGCACCGGAATCTGCGACAGGCCGGGAATGGCAATCGTGCCGAACTTGCCCTCGGCGACGGCGTTGCGGTCGAAGAGATAGGCCGTGAGGCCGGCCGCCAGAATGATCAGCACCGTGCCGGAGATGATCTGATCCATGCGGTAGCGGATGGAAAAGACGCCATGCAGCAGCCCCATGAGCCCGCCCGTCACCAGGGCAGCGGCCACGCCAAAGAGCAGGCTCGCCAGGAGCGGCCAGTCGTTGGTGTTCGTCTTGGCGACGAATGCAGCGAAAGCGCCGGCCAGCATCATGCCCTCGATGCCGATGTTGATGATACCCGTGCGCTCGCAGAGGATGCCGCACATGGCGCCCAGGATGAGCGGCACGCTGGCACGCAGCGTGAAGTTGAGCGCGCTGATGCCAAAGAAGACGCGCATCCACGTGCTATCACCCAACGAGGTGGTGTTGACCAGAATCGCCATGACGATGAAGACGAGAATCAGCCCACCAATAATGTAGGAAGTAACCCGATAACGACGCTTACCCATGAGTGGTTACCTCCCCCACCCGCTGCTGAAGACGGTCGACTCCACCTGGTCGCTCGGCTTGCGGATGCGATAGATCTGGCGGATGATGGTCGGCGCGGCCACGAAGGCCAGCACCAGCGCCTGGATGACCTGGATGATGTCGGCCGAGACGCCCGAATCGAACTGCATGCGCGCCCCGCCGGCATCGAGTGCACCGAGCAGGAACGCGGAGAGCACCACGCCGATGGGATTGGTCTGTCCCAGCAACGCCACGGTAATGCCGTCGAAACCGACGCCACCGGTAAACTCCGGCGCAAATTTATGGTTGAGACCCAACGTCTCGATGCCGCCGGCCAGCCCGGCCAAGCCGCCGGCGATCATCATCGTCAGAATGATGACCCAGTTGACGTTCATACCGGCGTAGCGTGCGGCCTTGTTGTTGGCGCCGACGGTGCGTGTCTCGAAGCCGAGCGTCGTCTTGAAGATGACCCACCACATGATCAGCGCCACCACCAGCGCAATCACGACGCCCCAGTGCACGCGGTACGGTTCGGCAAAGATCCACGGCAACCTGGCGCTGATGAAGACGTCGGCCGTCTCCGAAATCGGACCCGCCGTGGTATCCCAGAGCGGCCCGGGCGTCTGGCCCTGCGTGCCGCCGGCATAGACCGTCCAACTGGCAAAAAGGCTGGCGACGTAGTTGAGCATGATGGTGACGATGACTTCGTGCGCGCCGGTGAAGACCTTGAGCGCGCCGGGGATGAAGCCCCATGCCATGCCGCCGGCAATCCCCGCCAGCAGCGCCAGCGGCAGGTGAATAAAGGCCGGCAGCCCCTCGAAATTGATGCCCACCGCCACCGAACAGACCGTACCCATGATGAACTGGCCGGACGCGCCGATGTTGAACAGGCCGGCCTTGAAGGCAACGGCCACCGAAAGACCGGTCAGAATCAGCGGCGTCATCTTGCGAATTGTGGTCGACCAGGCGCGAGCACTGCCCACAGCGCCTTCAAACAGGCCACGATAGGCGGCAATGGGATTGTCGCCAAAGATCCACATGATAATCGCCCCAACCACCAGGGCGGAAAAGACGGCCAGAATCGGGATGAGGAGCGTCTGCCCAATCCGGCGCAAAGAGCTAGAGTTCATGGCGGCTCCTGGAACAGGCAAGGTGGGAGCGGGTCGGCGTTGGGATGTGCAGCACGCCAGGTGTCGGGCGCTGCACGAGTCGGCCTCTAAAAACAGGAGGCAAGGTGTGACCTTGCCTCCTGTTGCACTACATCATGTTCACATCACGGCTGGTAGCCGGTGGTGAGGCTCCCGTCGGCAAGACCGGCGGCGATCTCATCCAGCTTGTCCTTGACTTCCTGCGGAATCTTCTCATCGAAGTCGTGGAAGGGGGCCAGGCCCGCGCCGCCGAAGTAGTTGCCGGCAGTCATCGTGCCGTCGGCTGCGTAGGTGTTGATGAGTTCGATGGTCGCCGGGGTGATCAGCTTCATCGCGCTGGAAACCAGGCACGGGTGCGCGGCCGGCAGCGTCTCCCACTGGTCCGTGTCGACGCCGATGCAGAAGACATCGGTGCCGGCGCCGGGGGCGGAAGCCACTTCCTGAAGCGCGCCGTTACCGGTCTGGCCGCCGGCGCCGAAGATGACGTCAGCCTTCTGGTCGAGCGCCTGCTTGGCCGTCGCCGCGCCCCACTCGGGGTCGACAAAGGCCTGGGAGATTTCGCCGGGGTGGTAGGTCGAAATCAGATTGATGTCCGGGTTGATGTACTTGGCGCCCAGTTCATAGCCTTCCTTGAAGGCGACAACCGGCGGGACCAGGTCGGTGCCGAGCACGGCCGCGATCGTGCCGCTCTTGCTGAGTTGGGCAGCCAGCGCGCCGGCCAGGAAACCCGACTGATCCTCGTTGAAGACCAGACCCGTGACGTTGGCGATCGGCTCGCCCTGGAACTGGTCGACGCCGATGAAGTAGATGTCCGGGTTCTCGGCTGCGGCCTTGGCGGTCGCCTCGCCCATGGCAAAACCAACCGTCACGATGACGTTGAAGCCGGCATCGATGAACTGCTGGATGTTGTCAGCGTAGTCCTTGGAGTCCTGCGTCTCGATGTACTTGTAGCCTTCGCCCTCGGTCAGGCCCAGGGCCGTGGCTGCCTGCACGACGCCTTCCCATGCCGATTGGTTGAAGCTGCGGTCGTTGACGCGGCCCACATCGGTGACCAGGCCAATCTTGATGTCGCTGGCCGGGGCAGCGGCTTCGCCGGCAGCACCGGCGTCTGCGGCGGGCTGAGCCGGAGCCGCGGGCACCGCCGTACAGGCAGAAAGCACCATAGCCAGTACGAGCAGCATGGAAAACACAACTGCAAATCGTTTGTTCTGCATACCTTGAATCCTCCTACGGATCTTTCGAAGGGAAAACTTTTGAAAACGACCGCTCGATAATTCAGCAACGACGGATATGTGGGGTCCTTCCGGCCGGCGCCATCTCGGATAGAACGCCGAAACGTGACAGGCCGAAACGTTGCTGTTATTATAGCGGAACCTGTGCACCGAGCAAACCAGAACGAATGGGTTACGTGGCAACCTGGCGGACATGACTCACCCTACCCTTGTTGGCATTGACGTCGGCGGCACGTTCACCGATTTCGTCGTCTGGCGCGACGGCCAACTGACCATCCACAAGATCCCGACCACACCCGGCGACCAGAGCCGTGCCATCCTGGCAGGGCTGCACGAAATCGGCCTGTTGGCCGGCGACGGCGCCCCGGCCGGCCGGCTGGTCATCGCCCACGGCATGACCGTGGCGACCAACGCCCTGCTCGAGCGACGCGGGGCGCGCACGGCGCTGCTGACCACCGCCGGCTTTGGCGACGTGCTGACCATCGGGCGGCAGAATCGCCCCCATCTCTATCGTTTGCATCAGGAGCGCCCGCCGGCACTGGTAGATGATGCCCACCGGCTGGAGATCGACGAACGCCTTGACCACACCGGCGCCGTGTTGACGCCGCTGGACGAAGGCGCCCTCTCCGCCCTGGCCGGCACTCTCGCAGCCGATGCCATCGAAAGCCTTGCCATTGTTTTTCTCTTTTCCTACCGCAACCCGGCGCACGAACGCCGCGCCGCCGATGTGCTCCGCCACGCACTGCCCGACCTGCCGCTCTCGCTGAGCAGCGATATCCTGCCCGAGTACCGCGAATTCGAACGCACCTCGACCACCGTCATCAACGCCTATGTCCAGCCATTGGTAGCGCGCTACCTGGCCCGGCTGGAAGGAGCGTTGGCACGGGAAGCCGCCACGCCTGGCGGGGACGCACCGCCCGTGCGCATCATGCAGTCGAACGGCGGGGTAATCGGCCTGCACCAGGCGGCGGACCAGGCGGCGCGCGTCGTGCTGAGCGGGCCAGCCGGCGGTGTCGTCGGCGCCTTCGCCATGGCGGAGCAGGCGCTTGCCTTGCAGGATGCTGTCGCTGCCCAGGCGGCGGCCGTCAATCTCATCACCTTCGACATGGGCGGTACCAGCACCGACGTAGCGCTCTGTCCCGGCACCATCCCGACCACCGCCGAGAGCACGATCACCGACCTGCCGCTGCGCCTGCCGGTCATCGACATCCACACCGTGGGCGCCGGCGGCGGCAGTATCGCCTTTGTCGACACGGGCGGCGCGCTCCAGGTCGGCCCGCAGAGCGCCGGCGCGGTGCCGGGGCCGGCCTGCTATGGTCGTGGCGGCACGCAACCTACCGTCACCGACGCCAACCTCGTCCTCGGCCGGCTCGACGCCGGTGGCTTTCTGGGCGGCAGCGGCCAGGTCCGGCTGGATGAGGCCGCGGCCCGGCGAGCGGTGGGCGACCTCGGCGCCCGACTTGGGCTGGATGCAGAGGCGACGGCGCTGGGCATCGTGCGCGTGGCCAACGCAACCATGGAGCGCGCATTGCGCCGCGTCTCGGTCGAACGAGGGCACGATCCGCGCCTCTTCACACTCCTGCCCTTTGGCGGCGCCGGCCCGCTGCACGCCTGCGATCTGGCGGCAGCGCTCGGCGTCACGCGCATTCTCTGCCCGCCCATTCCCGGCGTGCTCAGCGCGTACGGCATGTTGATGGCGGATGTGACCAGCGAGACGTCAGCCGCCCTGCTGGCCACGGCCGGCGACCTGGTACGCGACCAATCGACGCTGGCCGGCGTATTGGCAGAGATGGAGTCACGCGTACTGGAGGTACTGGCCCGCGAGGAAGTTACCGGTCGCTCGCTGCACGCCGCAGTAGACATGCGCTATCGTGGCCAGAGCTACGAGTTGACGGTACCGCTGACACTGCCGCTGGCGGCCGAGTCGGTGACGCAGGCAACAGCGGATTTCCACGCCATGCATGCACAGCGGTACGGTTATGCCATGGAACACGAAACGGTGGAAGTCGTCACAGTGCGGCTGCGGGCAACGGCGCCTGGCGCCAGGCCGGCGCTGCCGGTGCATGCGCCGCCGAAAAATCCAGAACGCGCGCCGGCGCCGATTCGCTCGAAGGCTGTCTGGTTCGCACCCGACGGTTCCGTGAACACGCCATGTTATGCGCGCAGCGACCTGCGCCCGGGCCATCGTCTGGCCGGACCGGCCATTGTCCTGCAATATGACACGACGGTGGTTGTGGCGCCCGGCTGGGCGGTCGAGGTGGATCCGGCGCTCAATTTGTGGCTCGTGCGCTAGACCCGGTGCAGCCGCGTGCTGCGCCCAAGAAAGGGGATCAATTCTATGCTTCGTTCAATTCTGCTTCGCTGGATCGTCCTGACGATGGCCGTCGCCTTTACCAGTTGGCTGCTGCCCGGCATCCAAGTGAGCAGCGATTTCGTCGCACTCCTCATGGTTTCGGCTGTACTGGGTTTTCTGCTCGCCATCCTGAAGCCGATCCTGATGTTGCTAACGTGCCCACTGGTGGTGCTGACACTCGGTCTTTTCACCCTGGTGATAAATACCTCGCTGCTTTACGTCACTCAAGCACTGACCAATGGAAAATTTCACATCGACAACTTCTTGTGGGCGTTGCTGGCCAGCATCATCATCGGCGTCGTTTCCATGATCCTGAACGGCATCCTCGGCGAGGATTAACCCGGTACTACAGGTATCCGTCACGCATGGGCTGAAGCAACGCCATGTCCAGGTGAACCGGGTCGCGCTTGACCGCAGCGGCCACTTCCTCGGCGCGCTCCTGAACTTCGGCGCGCACGGCGGCTTCGTCGATGGCGGCGACCTGCCCGCCGCGCACCAGAATGCGCCCATCGACCATCACCAGCGCCACCTCGCGCCCGGTTGCGCCATAGACCAGGTTTGGCACGATGTTGCGGATCGGCTCGGCCAGTATCGGCATGAGATTGGGCGCACTCAGATCGACGAGAATGAGGTCGGCCTTCTTGCCGGCTTCGATCGACCCAATCTCATCGCCCAGGCCGATGGCTCGCGCACCCTCGATGGTGGCCATGCGCAGGACTTCCCACGCCGGCATGACCGTTGGGTCACGGAACTTGATCTTGTTGAAGAGCGCGGTGAGCTTCATCTCGTTGAAGATGTTGTGACAGTTGTTGCCGGCCGCCTGGTCGGAACCCAGTGCAACCGGCCCGCCTGCCGTGCGGAACTCGGCCGCCGGCGGCACGATGCCGTCGATGATGCCGATGCTGCCCGAACAGAGCACCATATGCGCTCCGCTATAGGCAATGGCTACAGTTTCATCCTCGGTCGCCTCGGTGAGATGCACCGCCAGCAGTTGCTCGTCGAGATAGCCGATCTGCTCCAGGAAGGCCGGCGTTCGCTTGCCGTAACGCTTGAGCATCTGGTCGATCTCACGGTCGCCCTGGGCCACGTGCATGTGCAGCATGAGTCCCTCGGAAGCAGCCAGGCGCTTGACGTGGCGCAGTTGCTCCAGCGTAAGCATGTCGGCGCCCTGCGGCCCGTACATGACGGTGATGCGTCCATCGGCGGCGCCGTGCCACTCGGCGGCAAAGGCGACCGCATCGCGGATGCTGCGCTCGCCCACTTCGTCGCTCAACGGGTAGAGATCGCCCACGCTCCAGCCGGCCATCCCGCCCGGCGGCAGCGCGTTGATGGTGGGCGTCAGCACGGCGCGCACGCCGGCCGCGGCGAAGATGTCGGCCCACCCCTCGATGGGCGTGGCATAGTCGCCCAGGGTCGTCGTACCCGCCTTGAGCGCCTCCAGCAAGGCCAGCCAGGTGCCGGCCAGCGCCGCATCGCGATGAAGGTGGCGTGCGTAGGGCGCCAAGCCCTTCTGCATCCAGTGCGCCACATCCTGTGCCACCCCGCGCACGACCGCCCATGGCGTGTGCATGTGAGCATCGATGAGACCGGGGAGAAGGGCGTGGTTGGTGGCGTCGATGCGTTCGGCCGGGTCGTAGCGCGCAGCGAGCGCGGCGGTGCTGCCGGCGTCGACGATGCGATTGCCGCGCACGGCAACGGCGCCATCCGGCTGGTAACCGACGCCATTGCCCTCCATCGTGAAGAGGTGGGCATGGACAAAGAGGGTATCGACTGGTTCCGTCATGGCATCCTCTCAACGCTTGGCGTGTTCAACGCGTTCTGGACAACGCACAAAAAAGGGGCAGTCAGGGGCACCGTCCGCTTGCGGCTCGGCGCATCTCCTGCTGCCCTCTCTATTCGGCTACGAGCCGATCTGCTACTGGTAAGGCGCCGGCTCATTGGCAAAGCCGCCCGCGTACGGCGGACTCTGCGGCTCGACCTGGCTATCCTGGTGCATCTTGAGCAGGAGCGCTGCGGTGAGGCGAGTATTTTCCTCGACAGCGATCTGCAACAAGATAATCTCGCCCATGGCATAGAGCATCACGAAATAGAGCAGACCGCCCAACAGGACGAGGAGTCCGGCGATGATGGCACTCGTCCCGCTGCCAATGAAACTGGCGTACGGGCCGAAGAAATCGCCAAGGGAACCCATCTGCGGCAAAAGCACGATGCCGATGGCAGACAGGATGGACAGGATCAGGCTGATCCAGGCAAAGACCTTGAGCAGCGTGCCCATGAAACGCAAGACGTCGAATCGCTTGGGGACGGTCATGATACTAGGTTTCCTCCGTGCGCATGCTGGTTTCGTTTTGTTGCGTAATGCCTGGCGTCCCGAATCCGGCATGGACGCCCGTATCGCACTCGATTGGCAATCATTCTACACGAAAAGGGAAATGCTGCGAAGCATCCAAATTCGTGCAATATTCCTGCGGCACAACGGCGAGCCCGGCGCCACGTCCAAGCCGGGGTATCGGCAACTTCCCAGCCAGCGACAATGAAAACGCCCGCCTGAGCAGGGCGGGCGTCGCTCGGAATGCCTGTAGGGGAGGCGGGTTCACTCGCTCTTGGCGGCCGGCGCCTCGCTGGGCTTCTCCGCAGCCTTGCTTTCGGCCGGAGCAGAACTCTCGGCCGTCTCCTTCTTCTCGCTCTTCTCGCCGCCCTCGTCCGTTCGTCCATTGGCCGACGCCTTGGACGAGGATTTGCTGTCGGTGATATACCAGCCGCTGCCCTTGAAATGGATGGCGGGCGGGCTGATGCGCCGCCGTACATGCATACCCTGGCAATTGGGGCAGGACGGTGTGCTGCTATCAGAAAATGACTGAATCTTCTCGAAATCGTGGCCACAGTCGTGGCAGACAAATTCATAGATCGGCATATTTCATCATCCCCACGCAAACTACCGACAGGCGAGCGCCGGACCGGTGGCGGGCTGCTGGTTTGCACGGCCTTGCATCCGGGTCGTATACTCCACGCTGAACCCGTACGGTTTGCTCAGCAAGCTTTGAGTATATGCAACACGCGACGGCCTGTCTAATTCCAGAGCAGGGGAATGCACCAAAATCCACATGAGTAACCGGCCTGAACGTTATATCCAGCTCGCCAACCAATATGAACCCGAAGGCATCCATCTGACGCTGCCCTTTGACGGCACGGCACAATTGCTGCAGGGATGGGGCGACAATCCGGGCTTTCACGCACAGTTCACATACAACGGCGTGCCCCTCAAGGGACACCCGGGACTTGATTTTCTGTTGCCCGCCGGCAGTGCCATCCTGGCCGTCGATGCGGGGCGTGTCGTCGAGATTAGCAACGAGCCGGGGGGATTCGGGCGCTATGTCAAGATCGAGCATCGCTGGGGCGAGAGCCTTTACGCACACATGGGGGATCTGAGCGTGGAGTCTGGGCAGCGTGTAGAACGCGGACGCAAACTCGGCAGCACGGAACTGTTGCCGCGCAAATACCCACCGCACCTGCACTTTGGGATTCGGCTGGCGCCCTATAACCGTCTGGATGGCTGGGGCGGCTTCGCAGATCCTCTTCCGTTTCTCTACATGCCGGAACCTCTCCCGCCCGTGTCCGGCGATACTGAAACTGGCATATCTGCGGAAGAGACGGGCTTGCCGGCCATGCTTCAGGAGCGTTCTGGAATTCGAAGACCTTGAGATATCCTCGAATCTTTGGAGAATTTGTATAGCCGTATTGGTAGATGTGTGGACAACGCTCAGAAGTGTTCTCAGGATTTCCCAGTGCCCACTAGATATAGGGTTGAATCCTTGTCAATCCACCGTGGAAGGATGATTCAGCAGATTTTAACCGTCTGGCAGCGCGGGGATAAGGCGGGGAGAAGGTGGAACAACTCTGCGGCGGCGTGTTTAGTCACGTGGCGTGCTCTGCTGCATCTAGTGCCTGATCCCTTCCTTGCCCACAAGCCTGGGGATGAGAGGAATGATGCAGAGATCGGTTATCCGGGCATCTGTGCACATTCCGTCGCGCCGTTATCCACGGGTTTTCTACAAAGCTTACCTTACTGACCCGATAAGAATCAGCCAAAAGGCTGTTTGATTCCCACAAATATATAGTACAATATCCAGAAATGTAGATAATAGTTGTTTGTGTGCGGTCTTTGGAGTCATGTCACAACAGCCCCGTACCGATTCTGTCAAACCCAATCGACATGAGTATCCCGCAACGTTGGATGACGTTGTGGCAGTCCCTGTGGCGAGTATCGATGCGTCGCGCCGCCTGCGTCTGGTCAACGAGTCGTTCTGCCGGCTCCTCGGCCGCCGCGTGGAGGATGTGCTTGGCCGGTCGATCGCCACTTTTGACGACTCCGAATTTGGCAACGCCCTGGGCAGCATCCCGATCGAGTATGTCCTTGCCGAGTCCGAACCGCGCAACCTGACCTTCTATGCCGGGCAGATTGGCGGCCGGGATATTCAACTCGTTTGCTCGGTTGCTCACTTTGCCGGGCAAACACCCGCCCAAGCCCTGTTGGTGGTTCGGGCCGATAGCCGGGTGGCATCGCTGCCGGCTGCCGGTTCGGTTGTGGCAATGCCCCATGCCGCTGGGGTCGAAGCATTGACCTCGGCAGATCTCAGCATGGACGCCAGCGAAGGCTTGCGCGACATATTTGTCCTGAGCCTGACCAATCGACCGCTGCGGCGCATGCTCGATCAGGTGTTCGGCCAGGCACAACAACTCCTGCGCGTGGACGCTATGGCCGTCTACGCGCCATTCACCATCGAGAAGGGCCAGGCGCATGCCGGCAAGGTGATCTATGCCAGCGACGATGCGACTGCAGGCCTGCTGGCGACGCACGCGCTCTTGGATAGTGCCGTGCTGGCTGCCGTTGCCGAAGGACAGAGCCACGTCTACTGTGTGGGCACCGGCGATCCGGGCGACGCAGCCGTCAGCCCGGCGGCATGGCTGGTTGCGCCAATGCAGGTCAACAAGGATATCATCGGGCTGACGGTATTCCTCTTCGAGCAGGATGTGGAATTGCCGCCCGACGTGGACGAACTGATCGTTTCGCTCGCCCAGCAGGCGATGGTAGCCTATGGCGCCGATCGGTTACAGCGTTTGGCCGGGACGGCGGCGTCCCTGCACGAGCGTGAGCGGCTTGCCCGCGAAATGCATGATGCCGTCATGCAGTCGGTCTACAGCCTCACGCTCTTTGCTGAGGCCGGGCGCCGGCTTGCCGCCCTGGGCCAGATCGAGCGCGTCGAGGAGCATCTGCAGATGCTGAGTGAAACGGCGCAGCAGGCGCTAAGCGAGATGCGGCTGCTGCTCTACGAGCTAAAGCCGGCTGTGCTCGAACAGGCCGGTCTCGTCGAGGCGTTGCGCCAGCGGCTCGATGCCGTCGAGCGCCGCACCGGCATGATCGCGCGTCTTGAGGTCGAAGGTAACCCGCAACTGGCGGCACCGCTGGAAGATGGTCTGTACCGGGTCTGCCACGAGGCACTGAATAATACGCTGAAACATTCGCTGGCGACCGAGGTTACCGTCACATTGAGCGTCGACGAGGAGGGCGCACGACTTAGAATCTGCGATAATGGGATCGGCTTTGATCCAGAAGATCCGCGTGCGCTCAACGGCGAGGGAATTGCGACCATGCGCGAGCGCGTGCGCCGCATGAATGGAAAACTCATCATTGAAAGTGCTACTCAGCAAGGTACTTGTGTGACTGTCCTGTTGACGCTCCCCCATCAGCTCGATGCTGATCTCTAGAAGAGCGGTCAACCTAAACCTGGGAGGAAGATGTGGCCAAGCAAGAGGTAATCCGAGTCTTAATCGCAGACGATCATCATGTCGTGCGTGGCGGGCTGCGCGCATTGCTTGAGACCGAGGAAGGAATCGAAGTAGTCGGTGAGGCGTCCGATGGCGTCGAGGCTGTGCTGAAGACGCGCGCCCTTGAGCCGGATGTCCTCCTGCTTGACCTGGTCATGCCGCGCAAGAACGGCATCGAAGCCATTCAGGAGATCAAGCACGAGAGCCCCGAAGCGCGTATCCTGGTTTTGACCAGCTTCTCCGACGACGACAAGGTTTTTGCCGCCATCAAGGCCGGCGCGCTGGGCTACCTGCTCAAGGACTCATCGACAACGGAGTTGATCCAGGCGATCCGCGACGTCTACAACGGCGAGTCCTCGCTGCATCCCGCCATCGCCCGCAAGCTCATCCGCGAACTGAACCGGCCGGCCGGCAACCTGCCGCCGTCAGAGGAGCCGCTGACCGAGCGCGAAGTCGAGGTGCTGGTCTACGTGGCGCGCGGGTACTCCAACCAGGAGATTGCCGACGCGCTGATCATCAGCGAACGCACCGTACGCACCCATGTCAGCAACATCCTGAGCAAGTTGCATTTGGCCAACCGCACGCAGGCTGCTCTTTACGCGCTCAAGGAAGGGCTGGCCAGTCTCGACGAGGCTGCCAAGTCGCTGTGATCTCGCGACGGCTGGCGGCGAAGCTGGCAAAGCCTGACAGTCGTCGGCCGCTGCTGGTCTGCGTACTGGCGACGACGTTACTGCTCGGTGGCTGCACGACGTACCTTCCCGCCATCCGCGAAGGTGTCGTTCAGCCGCCTGCTGCGCCGGCAGATGTGTCCACACCGGCCGCCGCTCTGACGCCGCTTATCGATGCTGCCGGGCTGGATTTCTTCGAGCGGCGTGTCGTCGACGTCTACGAAACGGTCTCGCCTTCGGTGGTCAGCATCACGACGCGTGTTCTGCGCCGTGACTTCTTCTTCAACGTCGTCCCCGAAGAAGGAGCCGGTTCCGGCTTCGTCATCGATAAAGCCGGCCACATCCTCACCAACTATCATGTCGTCGACGGCGCCGAGTCCATCGAGGTCAGTTTTGGCGATCAACTCGTCACGCCCGCGACGGTCGTCGGCGTCGACCCGCGCAATGACGTCGCCGTGCTCAAGGTGGAAGTCGACTCCGCCGCGCTGGCGCCGGTGACGCTCGGCGCGTCGGGCGACCTGCGCGTCGGGCAGTGGGCCATCGCCATCGGCAACCCCTTCGGCCAATTTGGCCGCACGCTCACCACGGGCGTCATCAGCGCGCTCGATCGCACCATCGAGGGGCCGGACAATCGCACGATCAACGGCATCATCCAGACCGACGCCGCCATCAACAAGGGGAATTCCGGCGGCCCGCTGCTCGACAGCTCCGGCCGCGTCATCGGGATCACATCGGCCATCTTCAGCCCGACCGGCACCAGCGCCGGCGTCGGTTTTGCCGTGCCCGTCGACACGCTGAAGCGCATCCTGCCCGACCTGCTCACCTACGGCCGCTACCGGCACCCCTGGCTGGGCATCCGCTACGCATACAACATCACGCCGGGCCTGGCCGAAGTCATCCGGCTGCCGGTGCAGGAGGGTCTGTTGCTGGTGCAGTTGTACGATGGTTCGCCGCTGGCCGCCGCCGATATTCGCGGCGCACAGACACAGGAGATTCTCGGCAACCAGCGCGTCTATCTCGGGGGCGATATCGTGACGGCGGTCGATGGGCAGGCGATCGCCCAGATTTCGCAGCTCGAATCGATCCTGGAGAGCGACTACCAGGTGGGTGACACGGTGACCATCTCCATCCTGCGCGACGGAAAAAATATCGAGGTGCCGGTCGAACTGGTCGAAGAACCGCGCTAGCGACCGCGTTCAGCCACGCAGCAGATTCACCGCATCGCGCAACATGGCCGCCGCCGTCGGCAGCGGCTCCCGCTCCCAGATCTTGTGGTACATGCGGCCGTAGAGATCGCTCTGAATCTCGATCCCCATCTCCCAGCCATTGCACTGGCCCAGAAAACTGTCCGAGGCGACGACCGTGGGCTTGACGACGAGCGCGTAGCCGTCGCCGCGTCGCTCGGCCGACGCCAGCAGCTTGATCGTGCTGCCGCTCGCTTCCTCCGCCTCCAGGTGTTCCGCCGTCACGCCGGTGATGCCGGTCACGCTCACGTCGGCCAGCGCGGCGTCGATGCCCAGCACGCTGTTGGCGACGATGACCAGCTTGTTGGCCGTATCCCAGCCCTCCACATCGAGCGTCGGGTCGGTTTCGGCTATGCCGCGGCGCTGCGCCTCGGCCAGCGCATCGGCATAGCTTCGTCCCGTTGCCATCTCGGCCAGGATGAAGTTGGTCGTCGCATTGAAGATGCCGCGCAGGCTCTGGATTTCGGCGGCGATCAGGTCGCGCCGGCCGATGTTGATCACCGGCAGCGCGCCGCAGACCGTGGCGCTGAAGGCCAGCCCGGCGCCGGTCGATGCGGCCAGGTCGTGCAACTCGCGATAGGCCAGCACCAGCGGCCCTTTGTTCGCCAACACCACCGGGATCCCCCGTGCCAGCGTGGCGCGCGTCACGCCCAGCCCCGGCTCGCCCGTAGTCAGGTCTACCGGCGACGCCTCCAGCACCAGGTCGCACGCCAGCGTTGCCAGCACCTCAGCCGGTGATGCGCCCGCCACAAAGCCGGGCAAGGTGCGCACAGGGTGGCCCGCTTCCTTGGCCTGCCGCGTTGCCGCCGGATCGAAACCGGCCGGATTCACCGCCACGCCGCTGCTGTCGGCCACACACACGACGCGGAACGCCAGCCCATAGCGTTGCGCCAGCTCGGCCTCTTTCATCTCCAGGATGCGCAGGAAGTTGCGGTTGACGTTGCCGAGCCCGATGAGGGCGGTGTCGATGGTGCGTACCGGGTTCATAGCCGTTGCCTCAAATGGGAAGTGGACGAGCCGGCAGATTGCCCCAACTCGCGCTCAATCGCTGCGCCCAACGCCAGCGCCACATCCTCGCGCCACGGGCGCGCGGCGATCTGCACGCCGATGGGCAAACCATCCTTTGTGCGCCCCGCCGGCACCACCACGACCGGCCAGCCCAGCAGGCTAAAGGGCAGCGTGTAGTCGAAGCGCTTGCGGTCGACCTCGCGGAAAGGCGGGGCGGGATGCGGCGCCACGGGACAGACGATGGCGTCGTACGGGCGCAGAAATTGCAGCATGAACGAGCGATAGCCGTCCCACGCATCGTAGAGTTCGACGACATCCTGCCCGCGCAGGCTGGCGATCTCGCTGTACGCGTCGCTGATGCCGCGGCCATTGCGCACGAAATCGCGCGGTCGCGCCGGCTCCACCAGCACGCCGGCGCGCGCCAGGGCCTGTGCCACGGCGCCCACCGTGTCGGCTGTCTCCGTCGTGGCCGGCGAGGCCGGGTCGCTGGGGAAATAGGCCACGCACTGTTCACCCAGGCAGACCGCGCCAGGGTCGGGCATGGGCATGGGCACGACGCCGGAGTCGACGAAGTCCGGCCCGCAGAGCACCGGCCAAGCCAGCGCCAGGTCCACCACCGAGCGTGAAAGCAACCCGATCTGCGTGCGCACGTCGGTCAGCCCGCCGGGGTGATTGTAGGCGCCGCTGTTCGGCACGCGGCCCACCGTCGGTTTGATGGCGGCTACCCCGCAGAAGTGAGCCGGCACGCGCAGGCCGCCGCCGCTGTCGCTGCCCAGCCCCAGTGGCGAGCCGCCGGCCGCCACGATCGCCGCCTCGCCGCCGCTGCTGCCGCCGGGCGTGCGGGTCAGGTTGTGCGGGTTCAGCGTGCGGCCGTAGAGCAGGTTCTCCGTGTCGCTGCCCGATCCGCCGGGCGGGCAATTGCTCTTGCCGAGCAGGATGGCGCCGGCCTGGCGCAGCCGCGCCACGGCGACGGCATCCTCGCCGGCAAACTCACCGCGCCGCGCCTCCAGCCCGACCGTGGTGGCAAGCCCGGCGACATCGAAGAGATCCTTGGCGGTGAAGGGAACGCCGTGCAGCGCGCCGTGCACGCGACCATGCGCCAGGTCCAGGTCGGCCTGCCGCGCGCGGTCCAGCGCATCCGGCGCAAGCTGCACGATGGCGTTGATCTGCGGGTTGACTTCCTCAATGCGCGCCAGGAATGCGCTGACGACAGCTTCTGCGGTCAGTTCGCGGCTGCGGATGCGCTTTGCCAACTCGGCGGAGGTCAGGCGGGTGATCTCGTTCATCGCAGCATGAATCCGTGACGCAACTCGTCGGCCGGGTCGATGAGCAGTTCGTTGATGCCGCAGATGTGCGCCGTGCCGGTGACCTGCGGGATGACGGCAGCATGCGGGCCAAAGGTCGTGGTCTCGACTACCTCGCCGGTGAAGCAGGTGCCCAGGATGCTCTCGACGACGAAGGGTTCACCGAGCCCGATCTCGCCGCGGGCGAAGTGCAGGGCAGCCCGCGCACTGACGCCCGTACCGGTGGGCGAGCGGTCGATCTCGCCGTCGGCAAACATGCAGACGTTGCGGCTGTGGTGCTGCGGGTTTTCCGGCGGCCCGACGAAGATGACGCCGTAGAGAAAGCCCAGGTCTGGCTCGAACGGGTGCTCGATAGGCAGCGACGCCATGACCGCGCGTTTGATCTGCATCCCCACGTCGATGAGCCGGCGAAAGTCGCCCGCGGCCAGCCCCACGCCAACCGCAGCGGCATCGACGAAGGCGTAGAAGGCGCCGCCAAAGGCCACGTCATAGCGCACACGACCCAGGCCGGGAACTTCCACTTCCTGGTCGAGCGCGTAGACGAACGACGGCACGTTGCGGAAGGACACCGAGGTTACCACGCCGTTGGTCCGCTGCGCGGTCGCCGTGACGCGCCCCGCCGGCGTATCCATGCGGATCTCCGGCGCGTTGCCCGGTCTGTCGAGCATGCCCGTGTCGAGCAGCACCTTGGCCAGCGCGATGACACCGTGGCCGCACATGGTGCTGAAGCCCTCGTTGTGTAGGAAGAGCACGCCGAGATCGCCATCGGGCGTCACCGGCTCCGTCAGCAGTGCGCCGTACATGTCGGCGTGGCCGCGCGGCTCCCACATGAGCGCCCGGCGCAGGTGGTCGAACTGCTCACGGGCGGCGCGGCGCTTGGCCAGAATGGTGTCGCCTGCCAGCGGTGGAAAGCCGCCGGTGATCACGCGCAGCGGCTCGCCGCCGGTGTGTGCGTCGATGGCGGTGATGCGCAGCCAGCCGGCGGGTGGTGTCCAGGCAAATGATGTGGATGGGTCTACAATGCTTCGGATAGTGTGACTCCTTGATCGGGGAAGCGGCGGTCAAAGGTGTAGATCGTTGCCGGTCCGGCAGTACGTGCTTCCGCCCACAGTAGCGCATCTGCAACCTTCACCCGGCCGGAATCGCGGCACATATACAGCGCATCGATGACCAACGCCTTCTCAATGTGGGATACCTGCACATTCTCACGGTTCACAAGGCCGGCCAACGAATCCACAATATCTGCGCGGCTGCGCCGATAAACTGTGAAGAGTACAAAAAAGCTTTCCGCCAGAATGACCGGACTGATCGCAACCAGAGAGCTTTGTTCAATGATCGATGCTGCTGCTTGGGCCTGGTCCTGTGGTTCGCCAAGCAGGTAGCGCAGAATCATGTTGGTATCCAGCCAACCTGTTGCGAACTCGCTCATTTCTCCGCTTCCTGTGCCCTGAGATTGGATTCGAATTCCAGCCAATCCTCGCTCGCTACCTGCATCCAGGCCCGTTCGCTCGCTTCACTCAACTCTTCGTCGGTCAGTACTGGCTGCCCGGGACGCGCTAGAATTCCCAGCAATGACCGGTTGTGCTCTGCCGGGTAGAAGCGAATCTCCACATGGTCGCCGACGACCGTCTGCACTGCCATGTAGCCCTGTTCGATGCCGAGCTGCTCGCGGATCGCTTTTTCGATGACAATCTGCCCTTTGGGTCCTACTTTGTTTGCCATGTTACCCTCGTCGAGAAAAGTTATACTGATTGAATCCAGTATAACTTTTCTGCCAGGTTTGATCAACCCTCACCGCTGACTCTGACGTTGCAGCCACGCCACCACCTCGCCGGGGCTGTAGGCGATCACGCCGCGGATCGATTATTCGCTGGCTTCAGCGCGCCACTCTTCGCCCTCGAAGAGATCGTTGTCCGGGTGGCTGACGACCGTCTGGCTCTGCTCGCGCAGGTACTGCTGGAGATAGTAGGCGCCGCCGGCCCCCTTATTGGTGTTGCTGCTGCCCTTCCAGCCGCCGAAGGGTTGGTAGCCCGGCCAGGCGCCGGTCGTCGCGCTGGTGGCGCGATTGACGTAGATGACGCCTGCCTCGATGTTGTCGAGGAAGTATTGCGCCTCGGCGCGCTCGCGCGTGTAGCAGCCGGCGGTCAAGCCAAAATCGACGTCGTTTGCACGCGCGACGGCTTCGTCAAAATCTTCGAAGCCGGTGACGGCCACGATGGGCAGGAACAATTCCTGCTTCCACAGGTAGTGATCCTCGGGCAAGTCGGTCACGACGGTGGGCGTCACGTAGTAGCCGCTGGCGTCGAGGGTCTTGCCACCGGTGAGCAGACGCCCGCGCGCGCGCAGTTCCGCCGTGAAGTGCTCATAGTTCTCAAAGGCGCGGCTGTTGATGACCGGCCCCATCCAGTTGTCCGAGTGGGTCGGGTCGCCGATCTTGACGGCGTTGGCGTGCGCCACCAGCTTCTCCAGGAACGCCGCCCTCACCTCCTCATGAACATAGACGCGCGAGCAGGCGGAGCACTTCTGGCCCGTCAGCCCGAAGGCCGCACGCGCCACACCCTGCGCCGCCATGTCGAGATCGGCGCTCTTGCCGACGATGGCCGGGTTCTTGCCGCCCATCTCGGTGATGACGGGGCGCAGGCGCGGCCCGCGCGCCACCTTGGCGTAGATCTCCATGCCGACGCGATAGCTGCCGGTGAAGGTGAAGCCATCGACGCCGGGGTGATCGACCAGGGCGCGGCCGGTCTCCTTCTGGCCCGTCACCATGTTGACGACGCCGGCCGGGATGCCCGCATCGTGGAAGCACTGCACGAGCAGCGTCGGGCTGAAGGGCGTGTCCTCGGCCGGCTTGAGCACGACCGTGTTGCCCGCCAGGATCGCGGCCGCCGTCGGCCCGCCGGAGAGCGCCACCGGGAAGTTGAAGGGCGCAATCACGCCCCACACACCGTAGGGTTTGAGCACGCTGGTGTTGCGGAACTGAGCGTTCTCGTTCTGCTGCGGCACGACGAAGCCGCCGTGTTGCTCCATGATGTCGCAGTAGGTGCGGATGAAGTCGGCCGTCTCCTCGACGTCGCCCAGCGCCTCCAGCCGGTTCTTGCCCACTTCCATGCTGTCGACGGCGGCCAGGTCAAAGAGTCGCTCGCTGATGATGGCGGCGACCTTGCGCAGCAGAGCCACGCGCTCCTGCCACGGCGTGTCGCGCCAGGCCGGATAGGCCGCTCGCGCTGCCCCGACCGCGCGGTCGATGTCCTCTGCCGTGCCGTCCTGGAAGTGCCCCATGAGGATGCCGGTGTCGATGGGGCTCCTTGTCGTGTAGACGCCGGCGGCGTTGACCCACTGCCCGTCGATGTACATCTGGTGCGTCTTGCCCAGGTTGTTGCGCGCCTCTTCCAGCGCGTCTTCGTAGTATTCGTGGAGCAGCGGGTCCGGGCTGCCCAGGGTGGAGTAGGTTACCTTGATGTGTTTGCGTTTGGTCATGAGTCTATCCGTCGATAGTGAGTTGGGTTGTGAGTCACAGGGCAGGGTTCAGGCTGCTAGAGTTGGCCGGTCGATCCCCAATCGGCCAGTTGTTGTCGATAGATCGGGTCGTCGTAGCGGCTGAGCAGGAAGGCCGGCGCATACTGCGGCAAATCTCCGCCGGTGATGTGCGCGGCCAGCAATTCACCGCCGGCACACGCCGCCATGAGCCCATAGCCGGAAAGCGCGGCAAAAACGTGTGCGCCGGCGATTGGCAGCGGCCCGATGAGCGGCCGGTTCTCCTGTGTCTTGGTGTAGTAGCCGCCGTCCACGTAGGACTTGGGCAGCTTTTCGAGATACGCGGCAAGGCCGGGCGCCAGCGTCGACATGCCGCGCAGCACGATCTCGGGGAAGTCCGGGTCGAGCGGCACCGGGAAGCGCGGCGTCAGCGGCTCCAGGTGATAGGCCCAGAGCATAAGCACCGTCTCGGCGCCGTGGCCGCCCTCCGGCCGGAAATGGATGCCGGCGGGGAAGGTGTCGAGCAGGTAGCGCGTCTCTTCGCTCTCGGCCAGCGTCTCGCGCTCCTCGTCCGTCCACGGCAGGCGCTGGTCGTCCTCCCAGATCACCAGCGGCGCATCGCGCGGAATGACGCCCAGCCGATCCTCAAGCGCCAGCTTCAGATGCAACTCGGAGAAGATGGGCAGATCCAGGCCAAGGAGTTTCCCGACCTCACCGACCAACGGGCCGGCGGCATTGACAAAGGTCGGCGTGGCGATCGTCTCGGTTGCGCCGTTCGCCGCAATCCGCACGGCGTTGACCCGCCCGCCCGCACAATCGACCGTTTCGACACGGCCGGAGACGAAGCGAACGCCCTGCGCCCGTGCCTGCTCCAGCATGACCATGCCGAACTGCTGCCCGCTGAACCAGCCGCAGCGCCGGGCATGCAGCGCCGCGATGGTCTCGCCGGTCAGGTAGGGGAAATGGCGCCGGATCAGCGCCGGGTCGAGAAAGAGATCGGCGCCGTCGGGCTGGCCTTGCCAGTGCTCGGCGCTGGCGGGGACGTAGGCCGGATCGTGCGCCGCGCCGGCGTGGACGCGCAACTCACCCGCCCCCATGGCCGCGGCCGACTTGGCCGCCTCCACCAGGCGCGGTACGTGCGCCGGGTTGCCGGTGGCGTAGAGGTAGCCGCGGCGGTTGAGCAGCAGGCGGTGGCCGCTCTCCGTGTCCAGTTCTTCGAGCAGGTCGATGCTGCGGTTCATGAAGCGCACCATTGCGTCGTCCGGCCCCGGCCACCAGTTGCGATAGGCCTCGGTCGATTTGTCGCTGGTCAGCGACATGGGCGGCCGCTCGTCGACCAGGACGACGTTGCGCACCCCCTGTTTCACGGCCAGGTGGTAGGCGGCGGCGATACCGGCAATTCCGGCGCCGCAAATGACGACTTCAGCGGTGGATGTGGTCATGGCTGGCTCTCCAACGGCGCGCGTTCGGCGCCAGGGCGGACCCGGCTGCAAAAAAGTGCGTGCGGATCACGCTTGCGTGGTGAGGTAGCTACTTCCCCTGCCAGGCGGGCTTGCGCTTCTCGGCGAAGGCGGCCATGCCTTCCTTCTGATCCTCGGTGGCAAAGAGCAGGTTGAAGGCGCGTCGCTCGAAGAGGACGCCTTCGGCCAGCGAACTCTCGAAGGCGCGGTTGACGGCCTCCTTGGCCACGCGCAGCGCCACGGGTGCTTTGTCGGCAATCTCGGCGGCCAGCTTGAGGCTGTCATCCAGGAACGACGCCGCCGGAAAGACGCGGCTGACCAGCCCGAATTGCAGCGCCTCTTGCGCCGAGATGCGCCGGCCGGTGAGGACCATGTCCATGGCGACCGACTTGCCGACGGCGCGCGTCAGCCGCTGCGTGCCACCCGCGCCGGGGATGATGCCGAGGTTGATTTCCGGCTGGCCGAACTGCGCCGTCTCCGAGGCGACGATGAGGTCGCAGATCATGGCCAACTCGCAGCCGCCGCCCAGGCAGTAACCGCTCACTGCCGCCACGACCGGCTTGGCGATGCGCTGTACGGCATCCCAGTAGCCGATGAAGGGGCTGCCCATCATGTCGACGACGGTGGCGCTCGCCATCTGCTTGATGTCGGCGCCGGCGGCAAAGGCCTTCTCGCTGCCCGTGATGACGATGCAGCCGATGCTCTCGTCGGCGTCAAAGGCCTGGAGCGCGCTCACGAGTTCGTCCATCAGTTCGCCGTTGAGCGCGTTGAGCGCCTGCGGCCGGTTCAACTGCGCAATCCCAACGCGCCCCTGCCGGCTGACAACTAGATTTGCATAGACTTCGGTCATGATTCTTCCTCGAAGGAATGGAATAGAACGCGGATGACGCGGATTGGGCGGACATTCACGGATAAATCTAGTGATCCGCGTGCATCCGCGTTCTATCGTAGTTTATGCCGTGACGAGTTCGCCTTCTTCGGCCTGCCAGGCGATCGGGTCGTAGGCGGGCAATTCGCAGCGCATGGGGCGATCCTCGCGCTCGCCCAGGGCGTAGGCGGCCTGTACCAGCATGTGGATCTGCGAGGTGCCTTCATAGATGACGGCGCTCTTGGTGTTGCGCAGGTGGCGTTCCACATTGTATTCGTCGGAGTAGCCATAGGCGCCGTGAACCTGCACGGCGTCGTTGGCGCAGCGATTGGCGGCGTCGGTGCAGAACCACTTGGCCATGCTTGTCTCGCGCGTATTGCGGATGCCCTGGTTCTTGAGCCAGCCCGCCTTCCACACCAGCAACTGGCCGGCGTCGATGCTCTGCTGCATGTTCGCCAGCATCTGCTGCACGAGCTGGTACTCGGCGATGGGGCGGCCAAAGGTCTCGCGCTGCTTGGCGTATTTAATCGACTCGTCGAGACACGCCTTCATGATGCCGACGGCGCCGGCCGCCACGCCATAGCGGGCATTGTCCAACGCGCTCATGGCGATCTTGAAGCCTTCCCCTTCGAGACCCAGGCGGTGGCTCTTGGGCACGCGCACGTCGTGCATGGAGATCCAGCCGGTATTGCTGGCATGCACGCCCATCTTGCCCTCGATGGTGCCGGTCGTCAGCCCGCGCCAGCCGCGCTCCAGGATGAAGCCGGTGATGCCGCCCGCGCCCTTGGATGTGTCGGTCTTGGCGAAAACGAGGAAGCGGTCGGCCACGTTGGAGAGGGTGATCCACATCTTTTCGCCGTTGAGGATGTAGTCGTCGCCATCCTTGCGCGCCGTGGAGCGCATGGCCGCCACATCGGAGCCGGCGCCCGGCTCGGTCAGGCCGAAGCAGGCGATGTGCTCGCCGCGCGCCAGCGGCGGGAGGAACTCGCGCTTCTGCTCTTCCGTACCCCACTGGAAGATGGGCAGCGCATGCAGCCCCAGATGCACGGCAATCGTCTCGCGCACCGACGAGTCACCATACTCCAGCGCCTCGGAGATGATACCCAGCGCAATGTAATCCAGCCCGGCGCCGCCATAGCGCACCGGCAAGCATACGCCCAGGAAGCCGAGTTCGGCCATCTTGGGCAGCAACTCATGCGGGTAGGTATGGTTGCGGTCATGTTCCTTGATGATGGGCATGACTTCTTTGCGTGTGAAGTCGTACGCCATCTTTTCGATCATTTTGTGTTCGTCAGAAAGGCGAAAGTCCATGGAAAAACCCTCTTTGGTAAGAATTGAGCCTCATCGCGCGGTTTCGCAGGCAATGCACCCGCCGCTTCCACCCAGCCACTGTCACTGCCAATACAGCCGAGATTCACAAGAATCACGCACCGATCGAGGGGCCGTGGCTTGCGGAAATCCGGCTAAATCATACCACGCGCGCCGCGCTTTGGGTCAACGAAAGTGCGGCGCGGCTACCGGCACTTTGCGTTCCAGGATCCAGTTGCGGGCGATCTGCTTTCAAATTTGTTGCGTTGACACATGAAATCCCCGCCTGTAGACTGGGGAAACACCGGCTTTTCCGTTCTATACTGTTTCCATGTCCCAACACTGTTAGAAAGGAACATGTACAATGCCTGATCTCGACCTGGACCAGCTTTACTTTGCGATTGTCGACGGCAATGCCAAGGCAGCAGCCGCCGTGACGCAGGAGGCGGTCGCCGCTGATGTGGACCCCCAATTGTTGCTCACCGACTACATGATTCCAGCGATGGACGAAGTCGGTGCGAAGTTCGAGGCCAATGAGTGCTTCGTGCCCGAACTACTGATCTCGGCGCGTGCCATGAAGGCGTCGATGGAGGTCATTCGCCCGCTGCTGCTCGGCAAGGCCGTCGAGCCGGCCGGGCGCGTGGTCGTGGCCACCGTGCAGGGCGACCTGCATGACATCGGCAAGAACCTGGTCGCCACGATGCTCGAGGGCGGCGGCTTCCAGATCGTCGATATCGGCACCGACGTCAGTCCGGACAAGCTGGCCGATGCCGTGGCGACGCACCAGCCGCAACTCATTGCGCTGTCGGCGCTGCTCACCACCACGCTGCCCTCCATGAAGCGCATGATCGACCGCCTGGCGGCCGATGGTCTGCGCGGGGGCGTCAAGGTGATGATCGGCGGCGCGCCGGTGACGCAGGACTTTGCCGACGAGATCGGCGCCGACGGCTACAGCGACAACGCAGCCGGCGCCGTGAACCTGGCCCGCCAGTTGATGGCTGCCGCGGCCTAATCTCCAATCTCCCAATCTCCAATCTCTATTCTCTATTCTCCATCTGTCGAGATTAGAGACTGGAGATTGGAGATTCACACACCCACACATCCTTATGAACGCACGCGAACGCTATGCAGCGGTCATGCACTACCAGCCGCGCGACCGCTGCCCAATCATGGATTTCGGTTTTTGGGACGAGACGCTGCCCATCTGGCAGGAGCAGGGCTATCCCGCCGGCGCCAACCCCGACCTCTTCTTCGGGATGGACCCGCAGTGGCACACCTGCGGCTGCATCATGGGCCTGTGGCCGCCCTTCCCAGGGCTGCAACTGATCGACGAAGGCGAGACCGAGGTCGTCCAGCAGAACGACGGGGTCATCGTGCAGCGGGGCAAGTTCCTCGGCTCGATCCCACGCCACCTGCGCCACACGCTCGTCGACCGTGACAGTTGGGATGCCTACTACAAACCGCGTCTGCGCCCGGACGACCCGCTACGGTTGCCCTCCGGCCCGGCGTGGGAGATGCAACTGGCCGAGTGGACGCGGCCAGACCGCGACTTCCCGCTCTTCATCGAGGGCGGCTCGCTCTACGGCGTAGTGCGCAACTGGTTCGGCCTGGAGCGCGTCTCGGAGATCATGTACGACGACCGGCCCCTCTTCGAGGAGATCGTCGAGACGCTGGCCGATGTGGTCATCGCCGTGCTGGAGCATGTGCTGGGCGCCGGTGTGCGCCCCGAGGCCGCCAGCATGTGGGAGGACATGGCCTACAGCGGCGGCCCGCTCATGTCGCCCAAGCTCTTCAAGCAGATCCTGGTGCCGCACTACAAGCGCATCACCGCCACGCTCAACAAGTACGGCGTGGACATCGTCTTTCTCGACTGCGACGGCAACATCGACCTGCTGGCGCCGCTCTGGCTGGAGGCGGGCGTCAATACCATGTTCCCCATCGAGGTCGGCAAGTGGAAGGCGGACCCGGTGGAGTTCCGCCGGCGCTATGGCAAGGACATGCGGCTCATGGGCGGTTTCGACAAGCACATCCTCATGCACGGCAAGGATGCGATTGCGCGCGAGATCGACCGTCTGGCGCCGCTGGTCGAGGAAGGCGGTTATATCCCCATGCCCGACCACCGCGTCCCGCCGGATGTGCGCTTCGAAGATTATCTCTTCTACCTGAACGAAGCGAAGCGGGTCTGGGGCAAGGGGCTGGACAACATCAAGCCGACCGGCCGGCCGGAGTAGCGGGTTTACCTTCCGGGAAGCTTCGATGCTTCCCGGAAGGTTGTTTCGAGAGGTGCATGTGACGGCGACCTCGCGGGAGTTGGTCTACCAGACGCTGAACTTCACCGGCCCGGCGCGGGCGCCGCGCGACCTGTGGACGCTGCCCATCGCGGAGAAGGCGTACCCGGCCGAAGTTGCGTCGATCCTGGCCATGTACCCGCCCGACATCACCGGCATCGACGGCTACGAGCGCGAACGTGCGCCGACGCGCGGCGATCAATACGCGATCGGCGAATACACCGATGAGTGGGGCGCCACCTTTGTCAGCGTGCAGGCCGGCGTCATCGGCGAGGTCAAGCAGCCGCTGATCCGCGACTGGGCGACCGACGTGTCGCGCGTGCATATCCCTGTCGAGTGGCTCTCCATCGACCACGACGCGGTCAACCGGGCGTGCGGCCGGACCGATCGGTTCACGCTCGCCGGCTGCAATCCGCGCCCCTTCGAGCAACTGCAATTTCTGCGCGGCACGGCCGACCTCTACATGGATCTGACCGACCCGCCGCCGCAGATGGTCGCTTTCATGGCGACGCTCCATGCCTTCTACTGCGACCTGTTGGAGACGTGGGCGCGCACCGATGTCGACGCGTTGCGCATCATGGACGACTGGGGGTCGCAACGCAGCCTCCTCATCTCGCCCGCGATGTGGCGCACCTACTTCAAGCCGATGTACCGCGACTACGTGCAGATCGCCCACGCGACGGGGAAGAAATTCTTCATGCACTCCGACGGCCACATCCTGGCCATCTATCCCGATCTGGTCGAAATCGGCGTGGACGCGGTCAACTCGCAGCTTTTCTGTATGGGTGTCGAGCAATTGGCGCCCTTTGCCGGCCGGATCACCTTCTGGGGCGAGATCGACCGGCAGCGACTGCTGGCCTTCGCCACGCCGGATGAAGTCGAGGCCGCGGTGCGCCACGTGCACGCGCAGCTCTGGCGTGATGGCGGCTGTATCGCTCAGTGCGAGTTCGGCGCCGGTGCCCAGCCCGCCAATGTCGAGTGCGTTTTCTCGACGTGGGACAACCTTGGTGGATAACGAAAGATCAAAAACGCTGCCACAAAGCCACAAAGACCACAAGGGGGCACGAAGAAGACAGGATGTGCTGTGTGTATCTTCGTGCCCTTTGTGACTTGCCGGATAACGAAGGACCTAGAACGCTGCCACGAAGCCACAAAGACCACAAAGGGGCACGAAGAAGACAGGATATTCTTTGTGCCTCTTCGTGTCCTTTGAGTCTTGGTGGTGAGCTTTTCAAAAGAACATTGGGAGCAACGAATGCAACCGCGCGAACGATTTATTGCCGCACTGGAACGGCGGCCGATCACCGGCCTGGTGCCACACTTTGAGCTGGTCTTTTTTCTGACGATGGAGGCATTTGGCAAGGTGCATCCATCGCACCGCTACTACAGCCAGTGGGGGCAGATGGAGGAGCAGGAGCGCGAACTGCACCGCCACGACATGGCCGACATCTACATCGCCACGGCCGAACGCTACGGGCACAGCGCCATCTTCATCCACCCCAACCCTGACGAGGTCGATGAGACGATCCGAACGATCGACATCATCCGCGAGAAGACCGGCGACCGCTACTTCATCATGCGCCACGGCGATGCCACCTTCAGCATTCCCGACGGTACGCAGATGTTCGGCTTTGCCGAGCGGCTGGCCGACGACCCAGACGGCTTGAAGCGCGAGGCGCAGCAAATGGTCGATGCGGCCATCCGCCGCGCAGAGCGCTATGCCAAACACGGCGGGCTGGATGGCTTCGCCCTCTGCGCCGACTATTGCTTCAACACCGGCCCCTTTCTCAGTCCGCGCCACTTCGCCGAGTTCATCACGCCCTACCTGGCGCAAATCACCAAGGCCTACCGCGAGCTGGGCTTCTACGTGATCAAGCACACCGACGGCAACATTATGCCGATCATCGACCAGCTTGTCTCGACCGGCCCCCATGCGTTGCACTCGCTCGACCCGCAGGCCAACGTCGACATCGCCGAGGTCAAGCGCCGCTATGGCGACCAGCTCTGCCTCATCGGCAACGTCAACTGCGCTATGCTCGATACCGGTACGCCGGAAGACATCGCCGAGTCGGTGCGCTATGCGCTGCGCAGCGGCATGCCTGGCGGCGGCTATATCTTCTCCACCAGCAACTGTATCTACACGGGGATGCCGCTGGCGTCATACGAGGTGATGCTCGACGTCTGGCGGCGGGAAGGGGTCTACGCGTGAAAGAAAAGATGACCGGACGTGAGCGCGTCCAACTCGCTTTGAGCCACCAGGAAGCCGACCGCGTCCCGCGCGCCGAATCTTTCTGGCCGGAGACGATCCCGCTCTGGCACCAGCAGGGACTCGGCCCCAACGACGATGTTGCCGACCTCTTTGGGTACGACATCATGGGCGCGGGCTGGGTCTCGCACGAGGCGCGGCCGGGCTTCCTGCAGACCATCGAGGAGACGGACGATTGGTGGTCGCGGCTCGACGGTAACGGCGCCATCCTGCGCTACTGGAAGCACAAGAGCGGCACGCCCGAGCACGTCGACTTCACCGTCAAGACGCGTGACCAGTGGGAGGAGCACAAGCGGCAGATGCTGACGCAGCCGCCCGGCTCGCGTGTCGACACCTTCTCCGCGCTGCGGCGCATGTACGAGGCGCAGGCCAAGGGCCGCTGGTTTTGCTGGACGGGCGTCGAGTGTTACGAAACGGCTAAGGATGTCTTCGGCCACGTCGGTCTTTCCTACATCATGGCCGACGACCCGGAGTGGGCAAAGGACATCTTCGACACCGAAGCCGAACTGGCATGCCGCGTGCTCGATTACCTGGAGGCCAGCGGCGTGCGCTTCGACGGCGGCTGGATCTACGGCGATATTGCCTTCAACCACGCGCCTTTCTTTTCGCCCAAGATGTACCGGGCGCTGATCAAGCCGGCGCACGTGCGCCAGATCGCCTGGTTCAAGGAGCGCGGGCTGCCGGTCATCTACCACACCGACGGCGACTTCCGGCTGATCATCCCCGACCTGATCGACGCCGGCGTCGATTGCTTCCAGCCGCTGGAGGCCAAGGCGCACATGGACATCCGCGAACTCAAACCGCAGTACGGCGACCGTGTCAGTTGGATGGGCAACATCGACGTCATGGTGCTCATCACCAATGACAAGGCGCGCATCGAGGCGGAGGTGGCGGCCAAACTGCCCATCGCCAAGGCCGGCGGCGGCTACATCTACCACAGCGACCACTCCATCGCGCCGGGCGTGCGCTGGGAGAGCTATCAGTTCTTGATGGAGTTGGTCGATCGCTATGGCAGCTATCGATGATGGCACGCGGATAACGCGGATTGGGCGGATTTGCGCTGATCGTAAAAACAAACCCGGAGTCTTCAAGATTCCGGGTTTGTCATTTTGCTGACCGAAAGCGCGCGGCGCTACAGCGCAGCCAATAGCCACTCCACAACTGCATCGTCGGCGATTTCCACCTGCTCGCCGGTGACCAGATCCTTGACCGCCACCACACCGGCTTCCTGTTCGCGCGGGCTGAGGAGCGCGGCGTAGCGGATGCTGCGCTCTTCGGCGTACTTGAACTGCTTGCCATAGCGATCGTTGTCCGGGTAGACATCCACGCGCAGGCCGGCCGCGCGCAGCCGGCGCGCCAGGGCCAGGCTGGCGGCGACCGTGCTGTCGTCGAACATGGTGACCAGGACCTGCGGCTGCGTGCTCAGCCGCTCCGGGAACATGCCGCGCTCCTCCATGATCAGGATGATGCGTTCCAGGCCGAGGCTGAAACCGCACGCCGGGATCGTCTGCCCGCTGAACATGCCGATGAGGTCGTCGTAGCGCCCGCCGCCGCCGCCGGAACCGCTGAGGCCCGGAAACTCGATCTCGAAGATCGGGCCGGTGTAGTAGCTGAGGCCGCGCGCCAGGTACGGGTCGATGCGCAGGTGCTCGGCGGCCGGGCCGCCGGCGCTCAACGCCATGACCTGCTTCAGTTCGGCCACGCCGCGGCTGCCGAGTTCGGAGATCTCCAATAGGTTGCTGAGCCAGGCTATCGTTTCGCTATTTTCCGCCGGCGCGGCGGCCATGGCCCCAAGCAGGCTCTCCGCTGCCGCCGCCGGAACGCCGCGCGCGTCTAACTCCTTGCGCACGCCCTCCAGGCCGATCTTGTCGAGCTTGTCGATGGCGACGAGCGCGGCGCCCTCCAGGTCGTGCGGCACACCGGCCACCTCCATCAACCCGCGCAGGATCATGCGATGGTTGAGGCGGATGGCGAAGCCCGCGCGTCCCTGGAAGCCCAGTTCTTGCAGGACCTCGGCGCCGGCCGCGATAACCTCCGCCTCGACGGTCGGGCTGGTTGAGCCGACGACGTCGACATCGCATTGGAAGAACTCGCGGTAGCGTCCCTTGGCCGGCCGGTCGGCGCGGTAGACGGGCTGCATCTGATAGCGCTTGAAGAAGCGCGGCAGCTTGCTGCGATACTCGGCGAAGACGCGCGCCAGCGGGACGGTCAGGTCGTAGCGCATGCCGGCATCGCTGACACTGTTCTCCGTGGGCGCATCGGCCAGGGCGCGCTCCAGCTTCTCGCCACGCTTGAGCACGCGGAAAATGAGTTGGTCGCCCTCGTCGCCGTACTTGCCCAGCAGCGTGGTCAGCCGTTCCATGGTCGGCGTCTCCAGCGGCTCGAAGCCATAGCGTTGGTAGACGCGCTTGACGGTTTCGGTGACATAGTCGCGCCGCAGGACATCCAGCGGTAAAAAGTCGCGCATGCCGCTCAGCGGCTCGGTATTGATCTTGGCCATAAGAGTCTCAAATCATTGAAAACAGGGGCGCATCACGCATCACTCGTCACTCGTTACTCCTCACGCCAACACATACTCCGGCTCGGCGTACTCCATGCCGAATGACTCGGCCACACCCTCGTAGGTGACATGACCCTGGAAGGTGTTCAGCCCGCGCCGGAGCGACGGACTCTTGCGCACGGCGTTGAGCCCGTCGTTGGCGAGTTGCAGCACGTAGGGCATGGTCTGGTTGTTGAGCGCAAAGGTGCTTGTGCGCGGCACGGCGCCCGGCATGTTGGCGACACAGTAATGCAGCACGCCGTCGACCACGTAGGTCGGGTTGCTGTGTGTGGTCGGCCGTGTCGTCTCGATGCAGCCGCCCTGGTCCACCGCCACATCGACGATGACCGCACCCTCGCGCATGCGCGAGATCATGGGGCGCGTCACCAGATGCGGGGCGCGGCCGCCGGGGATGAGCACGGCGCCGATGACCAGGTCGGCATTGAGTACGATCTCTTCGATGTTGTACTCGTTGCTGGTGCGCGTGCGCAGCCGGCCGTGGTAGATGTCGTCCAGGTAGGTCAGCCGGTCGTGGTTGACGTCGAGCACCGTGACGTGCGCGCCCATGCCGACCGCGATCTTGACGGCGTTGCTGCCCACCGAGCCGCCGCCAATGACCGCCACATTGGCCGGCGCCACGCCCGGCACGCCGCCCATGAGGATGCCGCGGCCGCCCTGCGGTTTCTCCAGGTAGAAGGCGCCCACCTGCGACGCCATGCGCCCGGCGACCTCGCTCATGGGCTGGAGGAGCGGCAGCTTGCCGTCGGCCGTCTGTACCGTCTCGTAGGCGATGCCCGTGACCTTGTTCTCGACCAGCGCGTGGGTCAGGCGGCGGTCGGCGGCCAAATGCAGATAGGTGAAGAGCAGCAGATCGGGGCGCAGGTGGCGATATTCAGCCTCAATGGGCTCCTTGACCTTGACGACCATCTGGGCGGCCCAGGCGTCGGCCGAGTCGGCCACGATTTCGGCGCCCGATGCGCGGTATTCCTCATCCTGGATCGAGCTGCCCAGCCCGGCGCCGCTTTCGACCAGCACGCGGTGGCCGCGGCGGGTCAGCGCACGCACGGCGCCGGCCGTCAGACCGACGCGGCTCTCATTATCCTTGATCTCCTTAGGCAGACCGATCAGCATGGCGACTACCTCCTTTGGTAGAGCGAATGTCACGGCTTTGATTTCGGACAGGCCGGCATGCAAACGGTCGCGCACAGCCTGCATCTTCCATGCGTGCCAGTGTAGCAGCTAGAAGACATCTCTGCCAAGCGGGAACCGGCAAAATACTCAACCAGTTGGCGATCGCCCGGCTGCAATGTCGCCCCAGCAGGGCGTGCCGCCGGTTTCTTTGCCAAAGCCGGCAATTCAATAGAGAATAGACCCATGACAGTAGCCGTGGATGATGGACAGGAAGCGGCCGCGATGGACCGGCAGCCGGGCCTGTGGGCGCGCGCTTGGATGGCGGCCGGCCTGGGATGGCGGCGCCTGTGGTGCGGCGCGTCGAACGCCCGCCGCCGGCTTCTGCGCCGTCGCCTGCCCGGCTATGTGGCGCTCACCGTAAGCGGCGGATTGCTGGAGCGCGACCCGGACGTGCCATGGTATTACGACTATGTGCCCGGATACCGTGCGCCGCAGTCGCTGGAAGGGCTGGAGCGCCGGCTCATGCGCATCGCCGCCGACCCGGATATCCGCGGCGTGATCCTCTTCTTCAAGGGCGCCACATTGAGCCTGGCCCAGGCCCAGAGCCTCACGGCGTTGCTGGAGCGCTTTCGCCGACGCACGCGCACGCTGTATGGGGAGGATGCCGGTCAGCGCGTCGTCGTCTATGTCGAACAGGCGAACACCGGCGCGCTCGTCGCCGCCAGCACGGCCGACCTGCTCGTCATGGCGCCGCTGGCCGACTGGGAGATCGTCGGGTTGCGCGCGGCGCCCCTGTTTCTGAAAGAGACGCTGGCGCGGCTGGGCGTCGAGGTGCAGGTTGTGCGCGTCGCGCCGTGGAAGACCGCCGCCGATAGCTTCATTTTCAGCGAGTTGTCTGACCCCGCACGCGATCAGTACAACTGGCTCTTTGACAGCCTGTACGCCGACATCGTCGACGGCATCGCGGCCGGGCGCAAACTCGGCGCCGAAACGGTACGATCGCTCATCGACCGCGGTCCGCTGACAGCAGCCGAGGCGCTGGCCGGTGGTCTGGTGGATGCCCTGGCCTACGAGGATGAATTGCCCGTGCTGCTGGGCACTGTCGAGGAGCCTGCGGTCATCAAGAGCTTCGGACGCGTGCGACGACTGCTCTACCGGCGCCCGCGTCCGCCGGCGCTGGGCACGGTGGGCGTCATCAGCCTGGGCGGAACCATCATGCCGGGCGCGAGCCGGTCATTTCCTGTGCCGCTGCCTCTTTTTGGCGACGAAACCATCGGCAGCACGACGGCACAGCAGATCATCCGGGCGGCGCGCCAGGATGACGGGCTCGACGCTGTGGTCGTGCATGTCGACTCACCGGGCGGGTCGGCGTTGGCCAGCGATCTGATCTGGCGCGAACTGGCGTTACTCAACCGCGCGAAGCCCGTCATCATCTACATGGGTGACGTGGCGGCGAGCGGCGGCTACTACATCGCCGCGCCGGGCCGCAAAATCGTGGCGCAGCGGGCGACCCTCACCGGCAGCATCGGCGTGATCATCGCCAAGGCGAACCTGGCCGGCGCCTATGCCAAGGCGAGCGCGCACGAGGACGCAGTGACGCGCGGCGCCCATGCCGGCATCTATGGCGACACGGTCGAGTGGCAGGGCGAACTGCTCGAGCGCGTCGAGCAGAGCTTGCAGCAGACCTATGCCGCGTTCAAAGCACGGGTAACCGAGGGCCGCTCCCTCGACCCGGCGGCGCTGGAGGAACTGGCGGGCGGTCGCGTCTGGACCGGTGCACAGGCGCACGTGAACGGGCTGGTCGATGCGCTGGGCGACTTCCAGACGGCGGTCGATCTTGCCTGCGTCGAGGCCGGCCTGCCGGACAGCCGGCGCGTCGATCTGGTCGCCGTCGCCGAGCCAAAGCGCTGGCTGGCGGCCGAGCCTGTTGCCGCGGCGCAACTCCTCTTTGGCCGGCGGCAATCGCAACAGATCGCCGATCTGGCGGCCTTTGTTCTCGACGGTGAGTTGTCGAATCTCCTGGAGCGTGAACGGGTGTGGCTGATGGCGCCGCACCTGCCCAGGATCTAGCGCGTTTTCGGACTCATAGAGCATATGAAAGGAGTGTCTCATGGAATTGTTGGCCATGCTGATCCTTAGCATTGCGATGTGGCTGCCCGGCGCCGGTGCGCCCGAGCAGCGCGAAGTACCGCCCCTGCCGCCGCCCTTCTGCGGCGAACTCGATGCGGCCGATTGCCAGTTGCTGGCCGACTCGCAGGAGTTGATGGCCGGCGTCGAATCCATGACCATGGCCCTGCAAGTGGATGCCGCCATGCGTGGGATCCCCGAATTGGCGGATGAAGATCTCATGTTTGGCATGTCGATGGACATGAGCGTGCACCTGGACCCGGCCTTCAACGAGCAGATGCGCGCGCTGGCCATGAGCGGGCCGGAGGAGTTGCTCGCAGCCCAGGACGAACTCGCCCAAATGGTCGTCGACTTCTACGACACGTTGGCGATGGATATGGACATGGAGATGATGCTGCCCGGCGCGTTGTTGCAGGTGCTGGAGGCGGAAGAGGACGTCGTTCTGCCCGAAACAATGATCTATCAGACGCGCATGGTGGATGGCTACGTCTACGTCAATCTGGACGTGCTGGCCGAGAGCATCCCGGAACTCGGCGCGGAGATGGCGTCCGAAGGTATCGAGGGCTGGATCGGCTTCGACTTTGTCGGCCAGCTCGAGCAGCAGATGAGCGGGGCGGCGCCGGTGCCGAATACGTCCACGCTGGAATCCATGCAGATGGGCATGGCCTTCAACCAGATGATGGCCGATGAGACGATCCGCGCCCTGCTCGACCCGTACGTCACCGTCGAGCGGCTGGCGGACGAGGAACGCGACGGCATGCCGGTGGCGGTCTTCCGCACCTCCGTCGACCTGGGGAGCATGGTCTCCAACCCGGACTTCACGCGCATGTTGCGCGAGGCTGCCGACTCCATGATCGCGGCCTCCGGCGAGACGGTCGATCAGCAGGAACTGGGCGCGGGGCTCCTGGGCGTGCAGATGCTCGCCAACATTCTGGCCCGTTCCTTCGAATTCGAGATCGTGCAGGCTGTCGGTATCGAGCAGCCCTATGTGTACGACTATGGCATGATGATGGAAATGGACTTGAGCGGGCTGCTCACACTGGCGGCCATGATCGGCGAGGATCTGCCGCCCGAACTGCTTCGTGCGAAGCCGCTCTTCAGCTTTGACATGGACGCCAGCTACGCCGACTATGACAGTGCGCCGGCAGTGGAAGCGCCGGAAGGCGCCCAGATCATCCCGCTGGATTCCATGGATCAGGAGAGCATGAACGTCGTTTCATAGATCGTGCACCGTCATCGAAAATAACTGCACGCAACACCAGGGTTCCTGCCGTCAGTGATACGACAACACGGGCGGCTTGGAACCCTGGCTTCTGCCTGAAAGATTCATCACTCATCGTTTCACGGAGTACAAAACCATGCTTGACGTACAGGCCGTTCGCCAGCAGTTCCCGGCGCTTGCCGAGCGCTACGACGGCAAACCCGCCATCTTCTTCGACAACCCGGGCGGCACGCAGGTGCACGAGTCGGTCGTGCGCGCCATGACCGAGTACATGACGCGGCGCAATGCCAACACCCACGGCGTCTTTGCCACCAGCCGCCTCAGCGACGAGACCATCGACTACGCGCGTCAGGCGGCGGCCGACCTGCTCGGCGCAGCGCCGGAGGAGGTCGTCTTCGGCAACAACATGACCACGCTCACCTTCATGCTGGGCCGGTCGCTGGCGGCGGAGTTCGGCCCTGACGACGAGATCGTCGTGACGCGGCTGGACCACGACGCCAACGTGTCGCCGTGGGTCATGCTGGCCGAGGACACGGGCGCGCAGGTGCGTTGGGCCGACGTCGACATGGAAACCTGCACGCTGGACATGGATCACCTGAAGTCGCTCATCAACGAGCGCACGCGGCTGGTGGCGGTGGGCTATGCCAGCAACGCTGTCGGCACGATCAACGACGTCAAGACCATCATCGGCTGGGCCAAGGCCGTGGGCGCCTACTCGTACATCGACGCCGTGCAGTACGCCCCGCACGCGCTCATTGACGTCAAGGCGCTGGATTGCGATTTCCTGGCGTGCAGCGCGTACAAGTTCTTCGGCCCGCACGTGGGGCTGCTCTACGGCAAGCGCGAGCACCTGCAACGGCTGCGCGCCTACCGCGTGCGTCCGGCCGGCGAGGAATTGCCCGGCAAGTGGGAGACGGGCACCAAGAATCACGAAGGCATGGCGGGCACGGCTGCGGCCATCGACTACATTGCCGGGCTGGGCGTCACCTACGGCGGCGTGGCGCCGTCTGCCAGCCGCCGCGAGAAGCTGGCGGCCGCGTGGCAGGTCGTCGGCGAATACGAGTATCTGCTCATCGACCGCCTCATCAGCGGGCTCAAGGCGATCCCCACCGTGCGCATCTACGGCATCACCTCGCGGCTGGATTGGGACAAGCGCGTCGCCACGGTGTCGATTCGCAAGGAAGGGCTGACGCCCGAGGCGCTGGCGCTCAAGCTGTCGGACCAGAACGTCTTTGTGTGGAACGGCAACTTCTACGCCGTCTCCATCAGCGAGCGGCTGGGCGTCGAACAGAGCGGCGGCCTCGTGCGCATCGGGCTGGCGCACTACAACACCCTCGACGAGATCGATCGCTGCCTGGCCGCCATCGACCGGGCTTAGATCGCGCGTTCTCCCCGAAGAAAAGCTCGCCGCCGCCGGGCATGCCATCCCGGCGGCGGCGCTCTTATTGTGAGGCAGTCGTTGCTCGGTCAGTAGACCAGCCTGAGCTCGGCCTTGCCGGTGGCGGTGTCGTAGATCGCCCACGTGGCCGCGCTCTTCATGCCCAGGATCTCGCCCGGGTTGAGCAGCCAGCCCTTGCCCACGCCTTCGAGCAGCTTCGTGTGATCGTGGCCGTAGCAGACCAGGTCGAATTGACCGGACTGGGCGATGCGCCGCGCCGGCTCGGGGTAGTGGATCATGGCGACCTGCCGATCGTCGATGGCAAGTTCGGCGTAGATGCCGTGCAGCGTGATCTGCGCGTGCTTGCCGGCGATCACCTGGAGCAGGCGACCGTCGCCATCGTTGTTGCCGAAGACGACGTGAATCGGGCCGGCAAACTTCTCGCCCAGCAGATTGAGCATGAAGGGCGCACACAGATCGCCGCAGTGTAGCAGCACCTCGGCGCCGGCGGCATTGGCGTGGTCGAGCGCCTTGGTCAGCGATGCGATTTGGTCGTGGCTGTCGGAAAAGACGGCAATTTTCGTCATCGTTTCTAGGCTTCCTTTCTGCGGGCGCGCTGCCCGCCTGTGATATACTCCAGTCTATATGTTTCGAGGGCAAATGCAAACGGCTGGTTTGCGCCGAACAGCCTGGCTGGGCGGCGCGCTGCTGGCGGCGGCGCTGGGGTTGACCGGCTGCGGCCAGGTTATCACCTTATCTCCGACACCCACACCCGCGCCGACGGCTACGCTGTCGGTGAATGTCGTGGTGGCGACTCTGGCGCCCACGGCGACCCCGGCGCCCTACACGCCGGAGCCGACCCCCACGCCTACGGTGACGCCCACGCCCATTATCCATGTCATTCAGTCCGGTGAGACGCTGCTCTCCGTCGCCGTGCAATATGACGTGAGCGTGGCCGCGCTGCAAGACGCCAACGGCATCCTCGACCCGCGCCTGCTGCAACTGGGGCAGGAACTCGTCATCCCGCGCCAGGAGGAACTCGACGCGGCGGCCACCACGCTGACACCTACGCCCACGCCGATCCCGCTGGCCATCGAGAACGTTCACTTCAGCGAGACGACGATCGGCGGCCTCTCCGTGCTGGGCGAGGTGTGGAACAACACCGGCGCGCCGCTGGAGCAGGTGCGCGTCGGCGTCGTGCTGCTCGACGATGCAGGCCAGGAGGTGGCGCGCGCCGAGGGGCTGGTGGCGCTGGACCTGGTCGATGTCGAAGAGCGCGCACCTTTTGCTGTGCTCTTTGGCGAGCAGCCCGGCAAGTTTGCCCGCTACCAGGTCTTTCCGCTGCGCGCCGTGCCCGCCTACGTGGGCAGCTACTACCGCGATCTGGAAGTCAGCGACATCGAAAGTGTCAATGAGGGCTACGCCTCGTACACGGTGACCGGGCGTGTCAAGAATATCGGACCGGAAGAAGCAGTACAGGTGCAGGTCGTGCTGACGGCGTATGATTCGCTGGGCCGCGTCGTGGCGACGCGCAAGATCGAGCCGGATTACAACGTCGTGCCGCGCGGTGGCGAGACGACCTTTACCGCGTTGCTGGCGCCTGCGGGCGGTCCTGTCGAGCGGGTCGTGGCCGAGGCGCAAGGACGGCGCATATCAGCGGCACAGCCATAATAGACCCCGTCCAAGTTGCGGGGTGCGCTGCTTCTTGATATAACAGCAGGCTGAACGGGTTAACTTTCGGTTGAGTGGGTTGAAGATGCGAAGCGGATTTGTCGGTTTGATTCTCATAGTTGCGGTGGGGCTGATTGCAGGTTGCGGGCGCAGCGCGTCGGCGGCCGAGGAAGCGCCTGTGCAGGCCGTTGCCGAGGCAAACTACACCGATCTGACGAATGCGGACATCGCCAATCGCCCAGTCGCCCCGTTCAAAGCGCCCGTCTTCCACGAAGTGGGCGCCAAGCGGATTCTACCCAGCCGCCTCGTCGTGCCGTCGATTAAGGTTGACACGCCTATCGTAGAATTGGGCTGGAGCACCAAGCAGGATGCCGCTGGCGCCGTCTTCAGCGAGTGGGATGTGGCCGACTACGCGGCCGGCTGGCACAAGAACAGCTCGCTGCCCGAAGAGCCCGGCAATATCGTCCTGAGCGGTCACAACAATATCCGCGGCGCCGTCTTTCGCGAACTCGATCAGCTCAAACGCGGGGACGAGCTGGTGCTCTACGCCGGCGGGCAGGAATATGCCTACACGGTGGATGAGGTGCTGATCGTCCCGGAGAAATTCGCCACCGAGGAGCAGCGGCTCGACAACGTGCGCTACATCCAGGAGACCAAGGACGACCGCCTGACGCTCGTCTCCTGCTGGCCGCGCAACGACAACACGCATCGCATCATCGTCGTCGCCAGGCCGGAGAAGTCGGTCAGCAAGAAGTGAGCCGGCGCCGCGCTACTCCTCGTCGCGCGGCAGAAAGAGTGTCATCAACACGGCATCCTCGCCGTTGTCCTGATAGTACTTCTTGCGCAGCCCCACGGTTACAAAGCCCAGTTTCCTGTACATTTCCTGCGCCGCATGGTTGCCGGCGCGCACTTCCAGCGTGATGTCGTAGGCGCCGCCCATATTGGCGCGCTTGATCATCTGTTCCATCAGGAGTTGGCCCAGGCGCTGGCGCCGATAGTCGGGATGGGTGGCGACCGTGACGATGTGCGCCTCGTCGCCCGTCAGCCAGTAGCCGCCGTAGGCCAGGATCGGCGGCACCCCTTCGACGCCGGGCGGGTGCGGGCGCAGTACCCAGTAGAAGGAGAGTTGGTTGTGTACCAACTCGTTGTAGTAGGTCTGCCCGGACCACGGCGTCGTAAAACAGCGTTGCTCCAGTTCTTCGATAATGGGGAGATCTTCCACGCTCATGGGTTGGAAGATGATGTTGAAATCGGACATGAGGGTGTCTGCTCGTCACTGGGTCGATTGGCTGCGGCGGTACTGGCCGGTGGCGCTGCCGCGTGCAGGATGGATGGTGACCGGGCACTCTGGATGCCCCGACGCTTATGGCTGGCGCAGATAGAGCGGCTGCAACGTATCCAGGCTGTCGGCATGGCCCGCGGCCAGATGCGCGGCTGCCAGCCGTGCCAGCACGCCCGCCCGGCGCATGGCATAGACCGGGTCGAGCACGGTGACGCGCGCCAGCGGTCCAGCGGCGGCGGCAAGGTCGTCGCCGATCTCGCCGGCCAGCCAGATGGCCGCTGCGTCGTGCCGCTCGAGCCAGGATGCGAACTCGGCCGCGCTGCCGGCGTGATGGTCGGCGACGGCCGGGCGGAACAACGGTTCTTCAGGCGCAAAGGCTGCCCAGTTGTAGCGCCCGCGCCCGGCCTGGATGGCGGCGCAGATGAGCGTAGATGGCTGCACTCCGGCTGCTGTCAGCCACGGTGCAGCCGTCACGCACAGCGTCGGCAGGCCGATGACTGCCGGCGTTGCGGGCAACCCCAACCCAATGCCCTTCGCTGCGCTGATGGCGATGCGCACGCCGGTAAAGCTGCCCGGCCCAGTGGTGACGGCCAGCGCGGTTATCCGGTCGGGCGCCACCTCCAGCAGGTCGAGCAGCGCGCGCGCCGCCACGAGCAGATCCTGCGTCTGGCGGCGGCGTCCGTCCCAGGTCATCTCGCCCAGCAACTTGTTCTGTGCGCGGTCGTAGACGGCCAGCGAGGCGTTCGCCGTAGCCGTGTCAAGCGCAAGCAGCATGGTGCGGGCCGGGTTGTGTGCGTTGTGCAAAGTCGGGTGCAGGCATGGAGCCGATTATACCAGAGATGGGCGCGGCCTGTGCTAAACTCTGGGGGAAGAAGAAAAGAGGAGCCACGAAGGCGCGAAGACGCAAAGGGGCACAAAGGTTTCATTGGGAGTGCTTCGTGTGGGCTTTGTGACTTCGCGACTTTGCGGCTGGATTTGAATTTTTTTGCCGATTAGGGAGCAGGTGACGAGCGATGGGTCTATTGTTGTTGGGCGCGCACATGTCGATTGCGGGCGGGGTGAGTCAGGCGCTGGATCGCGCGGCGTCGGTGCAGAGCAATGCCGTGCAGGTCTTTACCAAGAACAACCGCCAGTGGGCCGGGCCGCCGATCAACGAGGAGGATGTGGCGCGCTGGCAGGAACAGATGCCGGCGCTGGGCATCCAGTACGCGGTGAGCCATGCCAGCTATCTAATCAACCTGGCCAGCCCCAAAGATGACCTGTGGGCCAAGAGCCGCGCCGCGCAGAAGGACGAACTGGTGCGCGCCCACGCCTACGCCATCCCGCACGTGGTGCTGCATCCCGGCTCGCACACCGGCGCCGGCGACGACTTCGGCATCGCCCGCATCGCCGAGGCGCTCAACCGCATCCACGACGAGACGCCCGAGTGCGCGGATACTGCTACCTGTCTCGAGATCATGGCTGGGCAGGGCAATGTGCTGGGGCGCAATCTGGAGCAACTGCGCGCGATCATCGACCAGGTGGAGGACAAGCGCCGCGTCGGCGTCTGCCTGGATACGTGCCACGCCTACGCCACCGGCTACGACATCCGCACCGCCGAGGGGTACGCCGGCTTCATGGCCGAGGTTGAGCGGTGGCTGGGGCTGGACGCAGTGAAGGTGTGGCACTTCAACGACAGCAAGGGCGCGCTGGGCAGCAACCTCGACCGCCACGTGCACATCGGCGAGGGCGAGATCGGCGCGGAGGGCTTCGGCCACATTCTCAACGATGCGCGTTGGGACGGCACTGCCATGCTGCTGGAGACGCCGAAGGAAGACACGCTGGAGGAAGACGCCATGAACCTGGCGCGGCTCTGTGCGCTGGTGGAAGATGGAGCGCGCATCCCGCCTGGGCTGCGTTCGCAGCAAGGCGAGTAGCGCCGGCGTCACCGGCCCATGGGTTCATAGCCGGCAACGTAGTCGACGACGAACTCGCTGCCTGCCGACGGTACGTTTTCCAAGTCGTAGAGATTCAGCATGAACTGCATCGTATAGGCCGGCGACTGATCAATCGTCCGCACGTGCGCGCCGTTGATGAAAAAGTGAACGGCTGTGGGCGTCCATTCGGCGGCATAGGTATTGAACTCGGTCACGTCCAGCGCAAAGGCTTCCTCGTAGAACTCGTCCACCAGGGCCGGATCGCCAAAGGGATGGATGCCGTAGCCGATTGTGGCCTGGTGCGCCCCGACGTTGCCCCCCTTTAGCTCGAAGATGCAGATCTCGCCCGACCGTTCTGGCACGTCCTCAAAGCCGATCATCCACAGCGCCGCCACGTTGTGTGGCGCGATCCGGCATTTCGCCCGGAGTTCGAAGTAGCCGTACAGCGGGGTGTACAGCCTGACCGGCTCCTGCGCCTCGCGCACGATGCAATCCGGCGTGAAGCGATGCTGGCCCAGCTTGGTGCCAATCGGTCCGGAGAAGACGCCCGTCTGCAACGATGAGACCCGGACATTGCCGTTGAATTCAGGGCTCCACGGCTGCTGGTCGTCGAGGATGTGCAGGATCAGAGAATCGCCGGTGAGGGTGTAGCGCGCCTCTGTTGCTGCACGGCTGCTCCACTGCGGCAGGTAGTCGGGCAGCCAGCGGCTGGTGTCCAGGACCGGCGCCTCAAAGCCGTCGTTAAAGGCGAGCGTGTAGCGGCTGAACGCGGTGATTCGGCTGTCGGGTACTTTCAAACCGCACCTCTACTTTGCCGGGTCAAACGACCTGTACGGGATGCTCGACGATCGACACGATCCGGCTGTCAATTACGTCGCCGCGGTCGTCGGTGTAGAAATCCACATAGAAGGGCGCCGGCACGTTGGCGGCGATGGGCTGGAGCAGGGCCGGCACGGGCGCGCCGGGCGCCTGGTAGTAGGCGAAGAGGTGCGGGCGCACTTCAGTGAAGGCCAGGTCGCGGCGCAGGGAGGCGATGTCCAGCTCGATCCAGTGCGGCGTCATGCGGAAGGCGCGGATCACCGCTGCATCGTCGAATTCCAGCGAGCAGATAAAGTAGATACTCTCCGGATAGTGGGCGTTCCACGCGTCGGTCGCCGAGGGCCACGCCACCGAGACCGGGTGCGAGTGATAGATGCCCATCATCTCGTCGCCTTCTTCCTCGAAGGCAAATTGCAGGAGCAGTGTCTCTGGATCCACTTCGTAGTTCTCGATGCGCTCGCCGGCGATGTTGCGACCGCGCACGGCCTCGCCTGCTGCCAGACCTCGCCCGCGCACGATGCCGCAGATCTCCTCCGGCTTTCCCTCGCGCGCGTGCTCGACGATCGCAGCATAGACGGCGGCCGGCATCTTCACGGCTTCAGGTTGACTCATCGTTGACGACCTTTCCAGGTTTGCTGACCGGATGATCCGCAGGGTCTCTTCTCTCGTCGACCGCTGGTAGCGCATGGCAGGCGGATTGCCGATTGACCGGCGAAGGGCTATCATACACGGGTATGCTAAGCCGTGACAAAGTGTTGGGCGCGCTGGAGGAAAAGCGCACCGACTTCGAGCAATACCAGGACAAGCAGCACAGCGAGCAGGACACGCGCCGCCATCTGCTCGACCTCTTTCTGCGCCTCAGCGCCGACGAGGTCATGGCGCGCGTGGCTGCACGCGAGCAGGAGTGGCCGGGCGCGCTGCCCACCGCCGAACTCGACGCGGCGGCTGATCTCTGCGTCCCCTTTGCGGAGCGCTGGGCGAACCACACCGAGGCGCGGCGCTGGGCCATGACCGTGCTCCAGGACCGGCCCGCCGCGGCCGTGGACGGCAGCCAGATTCCGCCGAGCAAGGACTTCTCCGTGCCGCTGGGCGCCGTGCAGATCGGCTGGTACGTCAACCACCACGCGCCGGGCGGCAAGTATGAGAAAGACCTCTACTTCGAGGTGTTGCCGCCCCAGGATCTGGATGACGACGGCGGCGACGGCGATTTCCCCGACTGGCGCGTCAACCAGCGACGCTTCGTGCTTGAATGCCAGTACCTGGTCAAGCTCATCGAGCGCTTTGCTCAGGCGCCGGCGCCCGCCCGCCCGCTCTGCTTTTTCGACGGTTCGTTCATCATCAGCTTTGCCGGCCAGATTCGCCCGGAGCGCGCCGGCCCGTACCTCGATGCCGTGCAGGCGCTGCTGGCGGCGTCTCAGGCGCGCGCCACTCCGCTCGTCGGTTTTGTGGACAGCTCGGGCAGCCGCGATGTGGTGCAACTCGTCAATACTGCAGTTGGGCCGCCATTCATGAGCATGTCCGACGGCGCGTTGCTTTCGGCGCTGCTGCCCAACTGGGGCGACCGCAGCCCGTTCTTCACCTGCGCGCGCAACGACACGCTCAGCAACACGGGCAAAGCTGCGTTCTACAAGGATGTTGCCTTCTGTTACATCCGCCTGTCGGCCGAACGCCCGCCCGCGCGCATCGAGCTGCCGCGCTGGCTCTTCGACAGCGGCCAGGCGGAGGCCATCGTCGATCGCGTGCGCGCCGAGTGCGTCGTGGGCAACGGCTATCCCTATGTCATCGAGACGGCCGACGCCGTCGCCGTGCTCAAGCAGGCCGATCGCGACCACTTCTATGCGCTCTTCCAGCAGTTCGCTGAGAAGCAGGGGCTGCCCTTCCAGACGACCCGCAAGCGCCTTAGCAAACAGGCGCGGCGCTAGGTGTGCCATGCCGAGTCCTGCCCGAACAGTTTTCAAGTTTCGTTTCCCAACGCACTCACTGGATAGATTCTTCTAGAAAGCCGGTTTTCTGCCATGACCAACGCGTTTCTCTCCCTTCATTTTGACGCCCTCGTCATCGACGGCCACTGCGACAGCATCGGCGACCAGCTTGAAAATGGCCGCTGGCTGGGCGACCGTTCTGACACGGGGCATATCGACCTGCCGCGCCTGCGCGAAGGCGGCATCGACGCGCAGTTCTTCGCCTGCTACGTGCCGACTCCCTTCCAGCGTCACGGCGCCTTCACCCACGCCATGGATCGCCTCGACCAATTACTGCTGCTGGAAGAGCGCCTGCCGGAGCAGTTCACCCTGGTGCGTCGCGCCGAGGATCTCGTGCGCGCCAAGGCCACGGGCAAGATCGCCGGGATCGCCGGTCTCGAGGGCGCGGAGGCGCTGGATGCCAGCATCGGCGCGCTGCGCCAGTTCTACCGGCTGGGGGTGCGCAACCTGGGGCTGGCATGGAATTACCGCAACGCAGCGTGCGACGGCGTCGCCGAAAGCCGCACCAACGGCGGGCTGACTGAGTTTGGCGTCAAGGTTGTGGAGGAGTGCAACCGGCTTGGCATCTTGCTGGATGTCAGCCACCTCTCGCCGGCGGGCGTGACGGATGTGCTCGCCGTGAGCCAGCAGCCCATCATCGCCAGCCACAGCAACGTCTTTGCGCTCTGCGACCACCCGCGCAACCTGACCAACGCGCAGATGGAGGCAATCGCCGCCGGAGGCGGCGTCATCGGTGTGACCTTCGTCAACGCCTTCTTGAACCGCGAGAATCCCGAGGCGACGACGGTCGACGACGTGGTGGCGCACATCGAATACATGCTCGGCGTCGTCGGGCCGGATCATGTCTCCATCGGCAGTGATTTCGATGGCTGCACGACGCCCACGGACCTGGCCGACGCCACCAGCTACCCGCTGATTACCCAGAAGCTGGTCGAGCGCGGGCACGACCCCAAAGTCATCCGCAAAATCCTGGGTGAAAACCTGCTGCGCGTCATCCGAACCGTACTTGGCTGACCGGCCAGAGCGCGACCTGTACCGCCCTGGCGGGTTATTGAAGTGTGATTACACGCGCCAGGGGTATTGATTGAAGAAATGACCGAATCGACGAAAGCAGGACCGAGCCAGACCGCCACCGACGCCGGAACGGCTCCCGCAACGCCAGACCCTAACGAATCGCTGGTCGCCGCCATCGAACGAGTGGCGCGCCCGAGCGATGACTCAAGCTGGGACCTGTCCACCAAGCGCACCGTGCTGGTGATCATGCTGATCGCGATCGTCTTCGTGATCTACATCAGCCGCAGCATTCTGCCGATGATTTTGGTCGCCGGCATTCTGGCCTATCTGCTCAATCCACTGGTCAACCTGGGCGAGCGCGTGCGCATCCCGCGTGCGGTCAGCACGCTGGTCATCTACATTCTGCTGATCGTGGCGTTGGTTCTGGTCCCGATCATCTTCATCCCGGCCTTGATCGATCAGTTGCGCGCTCTGGCGAATTTCGACGTGCCGGGCAACGCGCGCTCCTTCCTCCAGTGGGCCAACGATACGATCCGCGGCCTGCCCGCAGAAGTCGTCGTCCTGGGGTATGTTCTTCCTGTCGGCCAGACCATCACCCAGATCCAGGAGAACTCGCAGGGAGCGCAGTTCATCCCGTCGGTCAACGACATTCTCAGCTACATCCAGCAGGGGCTTTCGGCGACGACGACGGTGGTGACCAGCACCTACAGCATCGGCGTCAGCGTCGTCGGCGCGTTCTTCTCCGGTTTCCTGGCCGTCCTGGTCACGCTCTTTGTCAGCCTCTACATGACCATCGACGCGCCGCGCATTCAGTCCTATATCCAAAGCCTCTTCCCGGCGTCGTATCGGTCGGAGCTGGCCGATCTGTTGCGGCGGATCGCCAACGTCTGGCAGTCGTTCCTGCGAGGGCAGTTGATCCTGAGCATCACCGTTGGCGTGACGACCTGGCTGGCCCTGACACTGGTCGGCATGCCGGGCGCGCTCATCTTCGGCATCCTGGCCGGCCTGCTCGAAGTCGTGCCAAACCTGGGCCCGATCCTGGCCATGATCCCCGCAGTCATCACCGCGTTGCTGCAAGGCAGCGATGTCATGCGCAATCTCGGCATCAACAATCTTGGCTTTGCCCTGATCACGGTCGGTATCTACTTCCTCGTCCAGCAACTCGAGAACAACATTCTGGTGCCGCGCATCATCGGCGACAGCATCAACCTGCACCCCATCATCGTCATCTGCGCCGTGGCCGTGGGCCTGACGACGGGCGGCATCCTGGGCGCGCTGCTTGCGCCGCCGGTCGTCGCCACCTTCCGCGTGGTCGGCAGCTACGTGCACGCCAAACTGCTTGACTACCCACCATTCCTGGGCAGGCCGCTACCCGATAACCGGCCCCGCACCTACCGGCGCAAGGTGACGGGGCGAGAACTGGAAGCGCGCCGCAGCCAGGACGAGGGCGAGGCTGAGGGTTCGCCCGAAGCGCCGGCCGACGCATCATCGTCGCCGCCTGCGCCCGCGACTGATGGCGATGAGCCGGCCCGGCTCAGCACGCCGCCGGTCAACGGCAGCGGTGGCGAAGGCGGTCGCATGAAAGAGCAATCGGCGAGCACGCAGACGCCGGCCTGACCTGACCGGATCGGCGCAGACACACAACAAAAAAGACGGGTCGAAGAGGAACTCTCTTCGACCCGTCTTTTTTGTTGTAATTGCTGCCTGGGCAGCGTCGCGCTGGTTAGCGCCGCCGGTCGCGGCCGCCGTCACGGCGATCACCACCGCGGCCACCGTCGCGGCGGTCGCCGCCGCGATCGTTGCCGCGTGCCGGGCGTGAGCCGCGATCACGGCTGCGCGCCTCTTCGACGCTCCAGCCTTCGAGCACGGCCTGGCGGCTCAGGCGCACCTTGCCGCCCGGATCGACGTCGATGACCATGGCGGTCAGTTCGTCGCCCAGGTTGGCGATGTCTTCAACCTTGTCGACACGGTAGTCGGCAAGCTGGCTGATGTGCACCATGCCGTCGACGCCGGGCAGGATGTTGACGAAGGCGCCGTAGGGCTCGACGCGCACGACGGTGCCCGTGTAGATCTTGCCGACCTCGATGTCCTCGGTCATGCGCTGCACGTCGGCCAGCGCCTGCTCGGCATTGAAGCCTTCGCCGGAGATATAGACGGTGCCGTCTTCCTCGATGTCGATCTTGACGCCGTAGTTCTCCTGCAGGCCGCGCACGGTCTTGCCGCCGGGGCCGATGAGCTTGCCGATCTTTTCGGGGTCGATATGGTGCGTCAGGATGCGCGGGGCGTACTCGCTCAGCGCATCGCGCGGCTCGGGCAGTACTTCGAGCATCTTGCCCATGATGTACATGCGGCCTTCGCGCGCCTGTTCCAGCGCCCGGCGCAGAATCTCGAAGTCGAGACCCTTGATCTTCAGGTCCATCTGCAGGGCGGTGATGCCGTGCTCGGTGCCGGCGACCTTGAAGTCCATGTCGCCGAGCGCGTCTTCCATGCCCTGGATGTCGCTGAGCACCTGGTAGTCGCCGCTGTCCATGTCCTGGATGAGGCCCATGGCGATGCCAGCCACCGGCGCCGTGATCGGCACGCCGGCATCCATCAGCGCCAGCGTGCTGCCGCAGACAGAGCCCATGCTTGTCGAGCCGTTGGAGCTGAGCACCTCGCTGACGAGGCGCAGCGTGTACGGGAAGTCATCCGGGATGACGGGCACCAGCGCCCGCTCCGCCAGCGCGCCATGGCCGATCTCGCGGCGCTTGGGGCCGCGCATGGGATAGGCTTCGCCGGTGCTGAAGGGCGGGAAGTTGTAGTGGTGCATGTAGCGCTTTTCTTCGCCGGGCTGCAACGTGTCGAGCCGCTGCGCGTCGCCGGGCGTGCCCAGCGTGGCAATGGTCAGCACGTGCGTCTCGCCGCGCATAAAGAGGCCGGAGCCGTGCACGCGCGGCATATTGCCCACCTGCACGCTGATGGGGCGAATCTGCGTAGTGGCGCGGCCGTCCGGGCGCAGACCCTTGTCGAGGATGCGCTTGCGCGTGGCCTTCTTGAGCGTGGCCTCGTAGGCGTCGCCCACCTCAGCGCCGCTAACCTCGCCGGCCGCAACACGCTCGGCAAAGGCTTCGGTGACCTCGTCCTTGATGGCGTCGAGAGCAGCGTTCAGTTCGACCTTGCCCAGACCCTGCTCCAGGATCGCCGTGATCTTGCTCTGCACGAGACCGTTGACTTCTTCCTGCACCTCGGCCGGCGGCAGGAAGATTGACGGCTCTGCCTTGGCCTTGCCGAGGGCGGCGACCATCTCGTTGATCGTGGCGATGACGGCGCGGTTGGTCTCATGGGCCAGGCGCAGCGCCTCGAGCACGAGATCCTCGGGCAACTCGTGAGCGCCGGCCTCGACCATGAGGATATTGTCCTCGGTACCGGCCGCCACCAGGTTCAGGCTGCTGTGCTCCATCTGGTCTGCCGTGGGGTTCACGACAAACTCACCGTCGACAAAGCCGATGGTCGTGCCCGCAATCGGGCCGTTCCACGGAATGTCGCTGATGGCGAGCGCCGCCGAGCCGGCGATAATCGCTAGCGGGTCCATCAGGCTCTGGCCGTCCGTGGACATGGCCGTGATGATGACCTGCACCTCGTTGCGCATGCCCTTGGGAAAGAGCGGGCGCAGCGGCCGGTCGACAAGGCGCGACATGAGAATCGCCTGCTCGCTCGGCCGGCCTTCACGGCGGAAGAAACTGCCGGGGATGCGGCCGGCGGCGTACAGGCGCTCTTCAAACTCGACCGTCAGCGGGAAGAAGTTGATCCCCGGACGGACATCCTTACTCATGGTGGCTGTGGACAGGAGAACGGTGTCTCCGTAGCGCACAGTCACGGCGCCGCCGGCCTGCGGGGCGAGCAGCCCGGCTTCGAGCGCCAGCGTTCTCCCGCCAACCTCGACGGTGAACAGTTGACTACCTTTGAACATTTGCATGATTTTTCTACCTCTTGAAACGAACGAAAGCAGACCCGCCGATCCCTTCCACGGGTCGGGAACGGGCTGCTGCCAACAAGAAAAGCAGGGTCGCAAGTATTCGTTCGACAGAGGTCGAGAGGACGAGGTGCGGAACTGGAGAGCGACACCAAAAGGAAGTTCTCTTGGTTGCGCTCTCCAATGCCGGACCTCGCACCCGTTCGGAGGGAACCGGTTTCGATCCTTGCCAACGACGACTCAAGCCCTGCAACAAACTCTCTCTACTACATTCTCCTGCGCACCTGTGACCAGAGCATACGAAAAGGGGCGAGTGTCCAAACTTCTGACAGTCTCGCCCCTCGTTTGCCTTGTCTACTTGCGCAATCCCAGACGCTGAATCAACTGCTGGTACCGCTGGGCGTCCTTGCGCTTGAGATACGCAAGATGCCGCCTGCGCTGACCCACCAGCTTCAACAAGCCTCGGCGTGAACCTTCGTCGTGCTTGTGCTTGTTCAAGTGATCGATCAGGGCATTGATGCGTGTGGTCAACAGCGCAACCTGAACCTCAGGTGATCCAGTGTCGTTCTCCGCTAAACGATATTCCTCGATTAGCTGTGCCTTTTGCGTTTTTCCAATACTCATCGGTACTCCTTCGTGAACCTGTTCTGACAACTATCGAGAATAACAACCACTCCATGAGCAGAATGGTCAGGCCGGATCACCGCTGTACCGGGCGCATGATCCAGCATGCAACATTGATCGAGTATACCACCGCTGGCACTTTACGCCAAATTACAGGAAGCCTCCTCGCTGATGACTTTGCGTTTCGACTTGCTTTCAGAACGGCTTTTTCGGTCGATCAGTTCCCGCCGCTGACCGTCAGGAGAGATGCCGCCAACACCGGCGCAGAACGGCAGAGGTTTGCATCGCGCCGGTTCCTCTGCTAGTCTGACGCCACGGCACGAACGGCCCCGAACTTGCCCAACGGCCGACCATTTTTCCGTGCAGTATGGCGCCTGCCATGCGCCGGAGCGAATCACGCCTGCGAGAGCGTATGCAACACCAGACCATCGCCGTGCTCGACTACGGCAGCCAGTACAGCCAACTTATCTGCCGCCGCGTGCGCGAAGTCAACGTGTACGCCGAACTCGTTTCCTGGGATCGCGCCGGCGAGGTGCTGCCGCGCATGAAGCCGCAGGGGATCATCCTCTCGGGTGGCCCGAACAGCGTCTATGATACCGGCGCGCCGACATTGCCCGACGCGGTGATGGAAAGCGGCGTGCCCGTGCTGGGTCTCTGCTACGGCCTGCAACTGCTGGCGCACAGCCTGGGCGGCCAGGTTTCGCCGGCCAGCGAGCGCGAATACGGCCGCGCCGAGGTGCACATCACCGGGACGCGTGCGGGCGCCGAAAGCCCGCTCTTTGCCGGCCTGCCCCCGGCGCTGACCGTGTGGATGAGCCATGGCGACCGCGTGGAGCGCCTGCCCGACGGCTTTCTCTCCGTGGCCAATAGCAGCAACTCGCCCCTGGCCGCCATCGCCGACGAAGCGCGCCGCATCTATGGCCTGCAATTCCATCCCGAGGTCGTGCATACCGAGCACGGGCGCGATATCCTGGCCAACTTCGTCAAGGGGATCTGCGGCTGTCGCGGCGACTGGACGGCCGGCAACTTCATCCAGGAATCGGTCGAACGCATCCGCGCCCAGGTCGGCCCGCAAGGCCACGTCATCTGCGGACTGAGCGGCGGCGTCGACAGCGCTGTGGCGGCGACGCTCGTCCACCGCGCCATCGGCGATCGGCTGGCCTGCGTCTTTGTCGACCACGGGCTGCTGCGCCAGGGCGAACCTGAGCAGGTGGTCGACACCTTCGAACGCCACCAGGGCATGCGCCTGATCGCCGTCGACGCCAAGGAGGAGTTCCTGTCCGATCTGGCAGATGTCACCGATCCGGAGCGCAAACGCAAGCTCATCGGCAACCGCTTCGTGCGCGTCTTCGAGAGCGAGGCGGCGCGCCTGGCGGGCGAATGGGGCGTCGAGGCGCCGGCCTTTCTGGCGCAGGGCACGCTTTATCCCGACGTTATCGAGTCGGCCAGCAACGACGACACGCGCAACGCGCGCACGATCAAGACCCATCACAACGTGGGCGGGCTGCCGGAAGATATGACCTTCCAGCTTATCGAGCCGCTGCGCATGTTGTTCAAGGACGAGGTGCGTACCGTCGGCGAAGCGCTGGGGCTGCCCGAGGAGATCGTGTGGCGCCACCCCTTCCCCGGCCCAGGGCTGGCCATCCGCTGCCTGGGTGAGGTGACGTGGGAGCGGCTGGAAACGCTGCGCCACGCCGACACCATTTTCCTGGGCGAGTTGCGCGCGGCCGGCTTCTACCGCCAGACCAGCCAGGTCTTTGGCGTTCTGCTCCCCGTGCGCACCGTTGGCGTCATGGGCGATGGGCGCACCTATGCCAATGCGCTGGCCTTGCGTGCCGTCACCACCGACGACTTCATGACCGCCGACTGGGCGCGCCTGCCCTACGACCTGCTGGCGCGCATCAGCAACCGCATCGTCAACGAGGTGCCGGGCATCAACCGCGTCGTCTACGACATCAGCAGCAAGCCGCCCGCCACCATCGAGTGGGAGTAGCTAATGGGTAATGGTCAATGGTTAACGGTCAATTGTCAACGGATGCGTGGATTGCGCTCCTATGCGATTCATTGACAATTAACCATTGACCGTTGACCATTGACAATTCCTCTTCAGTTTCCTCATGCGCCGCCGTCCTTTCCCTTCCGCCCGCTTCATCACCTACACGCTGCTGGTTATCGCCCTGCTTTCGCTCTTCCCGCTCTATAGCTGGTACAAGCAGGTCGCCGCGCCGATTCCTCCCGGCGTGCGGCTGGGCGGCGTCGACGTGACGGGCATGAAGACGGTCGACGAAATCCGCGCCCATCTCGACCCCATCTACCACGACCTGCTGGCCGTGCGCTTTCAGAATCGCCTGCTCCGGCTGGATCCGGACGACTTCGACTTCACCGTTGACTTTGACCAGATGGTGGCCGATGCCGGGCGCTACCTGGGCGGGTGGGAGTTCGTCGACATTGCCGTGCGCGAGGCCATCGGGCTGCCGCAGCAAGTGCGCAACGTGCCCGTGCGCTACACGTTGGACGAGGCGAAGCTGCGTGCCTGGCTCGAAGCGGCCGCGCGCGAACTCAACACCGACCCCGTGGCCGCGCGCGTGCTCGATACATCGACGCCCGCCGCGGAGCCTGCCGATGGTGCGCAACCCACGCCGGCGCCGGATTTCCCGGCCACCGTGCCGCAACCGCGCCGCGGCCTGCAATGGGTGCCCGGCGCGCCCGGCTACGAGATCGACGTCGATGCCAGTGTGGCGCGCATCATCGACGGGCTGACCAGCCACGACCCGCGCGACGTGGATCTGGCCATCCGCGAGGTGCCGCCGCCCATGCCCACCATGGACGACCTGACGCCGCAACTGGTGCGCCTGCTGGACGACTATCCGGCCTTCACCACCCTTCATGTCATCGATCTCCAGCACGACGACGCCGCCGGCGTCGACGGCGATGCCGCGTTTTCGGCCATGGCGACGCTGCGCATTGCGCTGGCCGCGGCGGTCATGGAGAAGCTGCCGGACGGCATCGCGGCGGACGATCCCGACGCGCAGCAGGTGGGGCAGTGGCTCGACCTGGCGCTGGGCAAGGATCCCAACGAGCCGGCCAACTCGGCGCTGGCCTGGCTGGGCAATGGTAGCACGGCGGTGGGTGCGCAGCGGCTGACGAGCTTCGTGCAGCGGCTGGGGCTGGAGAATACCTTTGCCCAGGGCGAGTTTGGCGGTACGGCATCGGCGCCGCTGACGACCCCGTCCAACCAGCGCGAGCGGCCCAACACGCGGCCCGACGCCAACATGCAGACCACGCCCGCGGACATGGCGACGCTGCTTGCCGCCATCTACGAGTGCACGCAGGATCGCGGCCTTCTGCGCGCGACCTTCCCGGAGACGATCACGCCGGACGAATGCGGCACGATCCTCTTCTACCTGACACACAACGAGCTGCGCGACGCCATCTGGCGCGGGCTGCCCGACTGGGACGCGCAGTGGACGGTGCATCGCCACGGCCTGCTGCCCGCCCAGCACGGCGACGTCGTGCTGGTCTGGGGACCGACCGGGCCGTACGCGATCGCAGTCTACGTCTTCAACCCTGGGTTGGTGGGCTGGGAAGTGGCCAACCAGTCGGTGGCCGATCTCAGCCGGATCGTGTGGGAATTCTTCGACTTCCAGCGTAGTCAGGGCGGGCCGGTCGCGACCGAGGCACCGATTTTTTCGCCCCCGCCCGGTTACGAGGCCGTGGACCAGTACGCTCCGTCGGCGGCAAATCCCGAGGGGAAGTAACAGGCGCCGATCAGCGACGCGCCGGCAGGCTATTGACGGTCAAAGCGGCTCTGGATGTACTGGATTGCCTTGCTGGTGGTGAGCGCGTTGCTGGAGTTGCCGGTGCGCAGGTAGAAATCTTCCTTGCCCTGGTAGCGCAGATAGGCGGGATGTGTCGAGGGCCGCACCTTGATCGCGCAGATGGTCTTCTCCTGAACCGTCGGGAAATCGAGTGTGACGAACGGCCGGTACTCCATGCCGACCATGTTGCCAAAGGCCACGTTGAAGACATTCTCGAAGCCGTCGACGCCCGGTTTGCGCAGCGTCTTCATGTCCGGTTCCAGCCCCAGAATGTCGCCCTCGTCGGCCACACCGATGAGGAGGATGCCGCCCTCGGCGTTCATAAAGGCCACCAGATTCTTCATGACGGGCTCGTATAGCTCCTTGTTGACCGACTGCTTGCGGTAATCCCACATGAGGCTGGCCTTGAACTCGACGTGATCGCCCTCGCCCGTGGCAATCAGCGCCGCCGGGGGGGCATCGAACAAGGCCGGCAGGGCCGGCTCGTCCTGCATCAACCCGCGCACCTGGTTGGCCACAATCTCGGGATCGTGGACATTCTTGAGCTTTGCCACTTCCTGCCCAGCCCGGTCGAAAAGCGAGACGGACCCGTAGCCAAGTTGCCGCGCCAGCCAGCCTTCCTTGATGGAGACCTTGCCGATGGTCGACGTCTCGGCCAGCGTGCGCTCCTGGGCAAAGGGGCTGCTCTTGCGCAGAATGGCCGCCGGCGCCAGCCGGTACGCGGGGAAGTACCAGCTCACAAAGGTAGCGACGATGATCACCACCTGCACCGCCGTGAAAATCAGCGCCAGCAGCAGCGGGAAGGAGATGACGTCGCCAGCGCCCGAGCTTTCGTAGCTCTCCGTGGCCGTGGAGGCCGTGGTCAGGAGCAGCAGCACGGAGAATAAGAACTCGGCAACGACGATGCGCTGAATAAAGATGAAGGGGCTCTGGCGGACGACTGTGGTTGGCTGGATCATGCGGCCAATCATACCCTCGTCCTGTGCGTGACGCCAACTGGCCGGGAGAACTCCGCCTGAATTTACCGGCGATGTACACTCTCTCCACAATTCCTCCAGACCTGAGCGCTACACTGAGTTGCATGGAACACGGCGGCGCAAGCTGCCGGTAAAACAACTGCAAACAGGAATTGAGGAACGCACGTATGACGACGAAATTGAGCAGCCGGCGGCGGCCAGCACGACGGCTCAGTGAAACACTAAAGAACTTCTGGCTAGATATCGCCATCTTTGTGGCGTTTGTGATCGATTGGAATCTGCGGCTGATCGGCCTCACGATCCATGAGTGGCTGGGCATTGCGCTGGGCGCGCTGCTGCTCTACCACCTGCTGATGCATTGGAACTGGATCGTTGCTGTGGGCCGCCGGCTCATCAGCCGCCTCCCTGCCCTGGAGCGTATCAAGGCGCTGGTCGACATCCTCTTCTTTGTGAATATGGTGCTCCTGATCGCCAGCGGGTTGTGGATCTCTGAGGTCGCCATGCGGCAGATCGGCATCACGGCGGAGCCGGGTGTCCTTTGGCGCCGCCTGCACACCCTGTCGGCCGACTGGGCGCTCTGGCTGCTGGGGTTGCACTTGGCGCTCAACTGGCGCTGGATCACGAACGCGGCGCGGCGCTATCTCTGGCAGCCGCTGACCCGACCCTTTGCCACGCGCACCATCCAGCCCAAGGAGAGCCTCCAGTGAAAACGCTCATCCGATTGACGATCATTCTATTGGTGGCGCTCGCCGTGGTGGGGATCACCTATGGCGCGAGCCAGAGCTCGTGGGCAACGCAGCAGTTCGGCGCAACGTCAGGTGCGGGCGAGGCGCGCGGCCGGCCCGATATGACCGCCAGCCTGGCCGATGCCGCGGCAACGCTGGGCGTTTCGGCCGAAGCGTTGAGCGCGGCGCTTGGCGACATGCCGCCGGACTACGCTAGCGCCGCAGCAACCTTGGGGCTGGACGAAGCCGAGGTGCAGGCGGCCGTGGATGCCAGCCTGGCGACCAGCTTCGGCGCCCGCCCGGACGGAGGCGGCGAGGAGCGCGGCGGCCACGAGAGCGGGTTCAACGCCAATACCCTGGCAGCCTTTGTGCGCATCCTACTGCCGGTGGTGCTGATGGTTGCGGGCGTCACCTTGCTGCGTTCTGTGGCCGGCTGGCTGGGACGCCGCCGAGCGCAGGCTCAGCCAATGCCGGCCCGGTAGGGCAAACCTGGATATCACATCGGTCAGGTAGGAAGAGAACGAGTGCAGGCAAAAGAGGCGGGCGCCGGTGCAAACCAGCGTCCGCCTCACTTTCTATCAACCAACGTAGTCAGTTGCTGAGCAGATCGTCCACGACGACCACGACATCGTCGAACGCCTGAGGGGCGATGGATTTGCCGGACAGGATCTTGAGCAGCGTCGTATAGCCGGCTGTGGACGGGCCGCGGTACACCTCGATCCAGCGGTCGATGAGGTTGACAATCCAGGCTTCGGGAACGCCGGCGCGGGCATAGAGTGGCATCTTGATCGTGCGGTCGTAGGCCAGGCTGCTGTCGGCCACCTCGATCACCAGCGCAACGTCGGCCGGGCGCGGTAAGGAGTGCTTGTAGAAGTCGTCACGCTGCACAAGAAGCGCCAGATCGGGCTGCGGTTCCGAAAACTCGTCGAGTGCAATTGGGCCATGAATGCGGAAAAGTGCTCGTTGTTCGATTTGCGGGATGAGGGTCTGGGCAATTTGATTGACAATTCCGGAGTCTTCGGCGCCAGGCGGTGACAGTGTCACCAGTCCTCCTTCGATCAACTCAAGCCGGATGTCTTCGCTCAGAATCCCCTTATCGACCATCTCGTGAAAGATGGCGCTGGTCAGCCGGTAGCGTTCGATGGGTGGCGCGGCAGCGGCAACGCTCATTGCACTCTCCTTTCGAGCCGGCAGGCCACGTGGTGCGCCTGCGTGTCATGCGTACCTGGAGTATAGCATAAAGGCCCACCGAAAATCCGTGGTTTGCACCACCTGGCGTCTTGGCCAGGAGGGCGCCACCTTTTTACCGAATTGCCGCGATCTCTCCACACATTCTCCAGATTTGGCCGCTAGCATGGAAGAGGGAATCGACGCTGGAACGCCGGCGCCCGCTAGTGGCGGTAAGCGACACCAGCATACAACGACAGGAGGCAACGGCCAGGATGGGCAAGAATTCAGCAGAACACGCAGAACACGCAGACGATCGCGACCCCGTTATCACGATGCGTGACGTAACCAAGACCTACCAGATGGGGGCGATGCAGGTGCATGCGCTGCGCGGCGTTTCGCTGGAAATCGCTGCCGGCGAGTACGTCGCCATCGTCGGCGCCAGCGGCTCGGGCAAGAGCACGCTCATGAACATTATCGGCCTGCTGGACTGGCCGACGAGCGGCGCCTATGCCATCAACGGCGTTGAGGTGGCACGGCTCAGCAAGAACCGTCTCGCCGACCTGCGCAACCGTGAGATCGGCTTTGTCTTTCAGCGCTTCCACCTGCTGCCGCGCACGACGGCGCGCCGCCAGGTGGAACTGCCGCTCTTCTACGCCGGTGTCCCCGATCGCACGGCGCGCCGCCGCGCACTCGATGCTCTGGCGCAGGTCGGCCTGGGCGAACGCGTCGACCACCGCCCCGACGAGCTGTCGGGCGGCCAGCAGCAGCGCGTCGCGATTGCCCGCGCGCTGGTGACGCAGCCCAGCATCCTGCTGGCCGACGAGCCGACCGGCGCGCTCGACTCGCAGACGGGCAAGGAGGTGATGGCGCTCTTCCACGAACTCAACGAACAGGGCATCACACTTATTGTCGTGACGCACGACCTCGGCATCGCCAGCCAGGCGCAGCGCATCATTACCCTGCGCGACGGCGAAATCATCAGCGACGCGCCGGCCGCGCGTCAGACCTCGCCGTTTTTGTCGGCGTCCACCAATGGGCAGGGCGCGCGGCCCGCCATCCCAGCCCAGGAGGTACTTGCATGAAAGTCTTCCGCTATCTGGCCGTCTCCGTGGACAGCATCTTTGCCCACAAGCTGCGCGCCGCGCTGACCATGCTCGGCATCATCATCGGCATCGCCGCGGTGCTGGTGACCGTGGGCATCGGCAGCGGCGCGGCGGCCAGCATCACCGAACGTATCGAATCGAGCGGCACCAACCTGCTGACGATCAGCGCCGGCGCCAGCCGCGGCCTCAGCAGCACGAGCAGCCTGACGCTGGCCGACGCTGATCTCCTGGCCGATGCGACGCTCTTCCCGGACATTGTCGCCGTGGCGCCGCAGTATTCCTCCAGCGCGACCGTGATCTTCGGCAGCAGCGAGGGCAGCTACACCGTCGTCGGGACGACGGCCAACTACGCAACGGTGCGCAACCTGACGGTCGCCGGCGGCGCGTTTCTAAGCGACGCGCAGGTGGCGGAGAGCGAAAGCGTGGCCGTCATCGGCGACACGGTGGCATCCGATCTCTTTGGCGCCGACGACCCGGTGGGCCAGACGGTGCGTGTCGACGACACGCTCTTTACCGTGATCGGCGTGCTGGAAGCATCCGGCGGGTCGGGCTTTGGCAGCAGCGACTCGCAGATCTACGTCCCGCTCGGCAGCGCACAGGGCCGTCTCTTCAACGCCGGTCGCAGCAATGGATCCTACGCCGTCTCGTCGATTAGCGTGCAGGGCGCCGGCAGCGCGGTGCTCGACGCGCTGCAAGTGCAGATCGAGCAAATTCTGCGGCTGCGCCATCGCCTGGCTGCCGCCGACGAGAACGACTTCATGATCCAGAACCAGGCCGACATGCTGCAAATCGCCAGCGATGTCTCGGGCACGCTGACGGCGCTGCTTGGCAGCATCGGCGCGGTGAGTCTCATCGTCGGCGGCATCGGCATCATGAACATCATGCTGGTGTCGGTGACGGAACGGACGAGCGAGATCGGCCTGCGCCGCGCGCTCGGCGCGCACGATGGCGACATCCTGCTGCAATTTCTGGTCGAGGCGCTGGTGCTCTGCGCGCTGGGCGGCGTCGTCGGCATCGGGTTGAGCTTTGCCATTGCCCAGGGGCTGGCCCTGCTGCCGGCGATGAGCTATCGCATCGTCATCGAGCCGTGGGCTGTCGCGCTGGCGCTGGCCGTCAGCACGGCCAGCGGCTTTATCTTCGGCCTTTATCCGGCCATGCGTGCGACGAAGCTCGACCCGATCGAGGCGCTGCGCTTTGAGTAGCCGCTGCCGGTGGCCCGGCCATCGCAACAGCATTCCGTCACTATTTCGGCACTATTTCGACAGATCGATTGAATCGAGGTTCTTATGCAAGCAACACAACATCACTCCCGCCCGCGCTGGCCTACCTTCTTGCTCGTTGCCGGCCTGCTCGCCGGCTACTACGTGTGGAACTTTACGGCGCTGCCAACACAGATCTCCTGGCCGCAACTGCCGGTGACGACCACCACGGACACGGCTGCCGGCGCCGCGTTACAGAGCGACCTGGCGACAGTCACCATCCAGCAGGCGGACCTGGTCGTCAGCCAGGTCAGCGCATCGGGCAACCTCGCGCTGATGGCCGAGCGCCCGGTTGTGCTGGCGGCGGGCGGCACGGTGGCCGGCGTGGCCGTCGAGGTGGGCGACGCGGTGCGCGCCGGCGATCGCCTGCTGACGCTCGACACCACGGCGCTGGAACGTTCGGCAAGACTCGCCGAACTCGACGTCGAATCGGCGCAGAACCAACTGGCCGCGGTGACGGAGGCCGCCACCGCCAGCGAGCTGGCCGTCGCCGAGGCCGATCTCCTCGAAGCGCAGGAGAATCTGGCCGACGTGCAGGCCGGTCCCAGCACCGCCGAGCTCGCCGCGGCGCGCAGCGCACTGGCCGCTGCCCAGGCGTCCCACAACGAACTGCTGGCCGGCCCGTCGCAGGACGAACTGACACAACTGGCCGCCGACATGAAGACAGCGCAGGTCGCCGTGGCGGAAGCACAGAGCGCCTACGACCAGGTTGCCTGGCAGACCAGCGCCGGCACCAGCAGCGAAGCCGCCGACCTGCAATCCGCTACGATTACGTTCGAGGCCGCCCGCGCCGCCTACGCCGAATCGACCGCCGCCGCCGCGACCTCAGATGTGCAGTCGGCGCTGAGCACGATCCAGGATGCGCAGGTTGCGCTGGACGATCTCCTCAACTCGCCAACCGCGGCCGAGGTCGCCACCGCGCAGGCCCAGCTTGCCGACGCCCAGGCCTCTCTCGACGACCTCAAAGCCGGCGCAAGCGAGACGGACCTGACCGACGCCCGCATTACACTGGAGCAGGCGCTGGTGGCGCTGGAGGAAGCGTACACCACGCTGGATGCCGCCACGGTCGTCGCGCCGATGGACGGCGTTGTGATGGCGCTGGATGCCAGCGTGGGCGAGCAACTCAACGAGGGCGCCGAGGTCGCCACGCTGGCCGATCTGAGCCAGGTGGAACTGACGATCAATGTCTCCGAACTGGACATCCCGCGCGTGAGCGAGGGGCAGGCCGCACAGGTGCAGATCGATGCCCTGGCGGGCCAGACCTTTGACGGCACAGTGGCGCGTATCTCGCCGGCCAGCGATGCTGACTCCAGCGCCGTTACCTATCCCGTCACCATCCGCCTGACCGGTGTGGCGGCGGCCGGCGTCCTGCCGGGCATGAGCGCCATCGGCACGCTCGTCGATGACAGCCTCGACGCGACGTCGAGCTGGCTGGTGCCGACGAACAGCATCCGCACGCAGGATGGCGCCAGTGTGGTGCGCATTGTGCGCGACGGCCAGCCGGTTGCCGTCACCGTGACGACCGGCTCCGTCCAGGGCGAGTGGACGGTGGTCCAGTCGCCCGAGTTGCAGAGCGGCGACCAGGTGCTGGGCAGCGTTGCGACGTATGTGGGTGAAACCGAGAGTCGCTTCCCCATGGGGCCGATGGGCGATATGGGCGCACCGCCGGCGGGCGGGCCGCCTCCGGGCGGCTGAGCCGGCTCGGCGACGACTGATAAAGACAGAGTGAGTCAAACCAGAGATTCAGGACATGAACATCATGAACGCAACAACCGACCGACCGGGCGCGCAAGAACAGAAGATCGAACGCCGCCGGCCGCGCGCAAAACGTCTCACGCTGGCGCTGCTGGGGTTGGCGCTGGCTGCCATTGCTGCCGTGGCGCTGCTCACCGGCCAGGCGTTGCTGCCGGTCGCCGCGCTCGAACAGGCGAGCACGACGGCGGATGCCGCTGCCCAGCCGCTGGGAACGCCGCCGGCCGGCATGCCCGCCCGGCCCGGCGGCCAGAATCCCGGCGCCGGCGTAGGGCCGGGCGTCCCGCTGACGGCGACGCTGGGCATGACCGGCACGCTGCCTGCCGGTGAGCAACCGGTCGATGCAGCAGCACCCGAAGCTGCGACAACGCCGGACGTGGCACTGCCTGCCAATATCGTCGCCATTGCGGGCGGCGATGGCGCAACCTTGCTGGCGTTCGACGGCGACTCACCGGCGCAGGTGCTGCCAACCGGCAGCCGGCTGACGCTGACCGGCCGCACAGCCGATGGCGTGTGGCTGGTGGCCGAGATCGACGGCGAACAGCGTTGGGTCAGCCGCGCCGACGTGATCGCCTTCAACCTGGAGCGGCTGGGCCTCGTGGCGATGACGCCGCCGGCAACTGCCACGGCCGAAGCGGACGAAGCCGAGCCGCCGGCAGCAAACGTCGCCGCGGACGGGATGACGGCAACGGCTGCAATCACCGCGACAACCGCGGCAGACGCGGTCGCGGGCGACGCCGCGGATGGACTGGCGATGAAGGCTGCATCGACAGGTGCAGTGGCGGCGGCAGATTCACTGGCCGCACCGGTCACCGCGACGCTGGACACCGGCAAGGCGCGCGGGCTGAACGTGCGCTCCGGCCCTGGCGCCGGATACGCCCGCCTGGGCGCGATTGTGGCCGGCGACGCGCTCGTCATCACGGCGCGCAACGCTGCGGGCGATTGGCTCTATGGAACGGTCGCCGGCGCCGGCCTTTCCGGCTGGGTCGCCGCCGACTACCTGGCCGTGACGGGCGACATCGACGAACTGCCCGAAGGTCAGGGCGCTGCCACCGCCGAGATCGCGGCGCCGGTCGCTGTGCCAACACCTGCCGCGCCTGGCACCGCCGCACCGGTGCAGGCCGCCCAGGGCATCGGTCTGGAGGGCACCCTCGTCTTCCAGACCGGGCAAGGCGGCGCCATCTATGCCTACGACCTGGCGACCGGCGAACAGTGGCCGCTGACGACCGGTTTCGACCCGGCGATCAGCCCGGATGGGGCGACGGTGGCCTTTGCACGCATCGGCAACGAGGCCGGCCTCTACCTCATCGACAGCGACGGCAGCGACGAGCGCCGGATCTACAGCGGTCCGGAGGTGATTGCCGCGCCCAAGTGGAGCGAAGATGGACAGGCGATCACCTTCAGCTATGCGACTTCAGCGCGTGTGTGCCGCGACGTGGGCAGCGGCAATTGTGTGAGCGACGAGGAGTTCGAGACGCGCCGCTTCAAGGATTTGGATCCCAGCGACTACCCGCTCACCACGGTCTATGCCTACGACCTGGGCGTGGTGGCTGCGGACGGCAGCGACTTCCACAGCCTCGGCGCGTTGGATTCGGCACGTGCGCCGGATTGGAGCGCCGCCGGGATCGTCTACGAATCGTCCGATGGTATCCAGGTGATCCGCGATGAGCAGGGCGCTTCCAGCAGCCTCGTCGCCCACGACCCGCTCAAGCCGGCCTACAAAGATCCGGACTGGGCCGGCGGGAAGATCGTGTTCCAGCAGCAGGGCGCCAGCCACTGGGAAATCTGGTCAGTTGGCGCAGAGGGCGCGGGCATGGTAGCGTTAACCGCACCGCAGACGGTGCTGGTCGACCAGTTGCCGAGCAACGTCTCGCCGGCGTGGAGCCCGGACGGCAGCCACATCGTCTTTCTCAGCAATCGCGAGGCGGATGGCGAGGCCGGTCAATGGCGCATCTGGGTGATGAACGCCGACGGTTCAAACCAGCGGGCGCTGCCGATCGATGTGGCGCTGAACTACACATTTGGCTCCGAGCAGATGGTGAGTTGGGGCGGGTGACCGCCGGGCGGGTGGAAGATGAGCAATGAGACGGTGCTGATCGTCGACGACGACAAAGAGATCGTGCGCTTGTTGCGCGGCTATCTGGAGCAGGCCGGCTTTGCCGTGCGCGTCGCCTATGATGGCACGACCGCCCTGGACGTGCTGCGCCGCGAGCGTCCCGCGCTCCTGCTGCTCGACCTCATGCTGCCGGAGATGGATGGCTGGGAGATCACGCGCCGCGTGCGCCAGGAGAGCGCCATCGCCGCCACGCCGATCATCATGCTCACTGCGCGCATCGAGGACACCGACAAGATCCTGGGGCTGGAGCTGGGCGCCGACGACTACGTAACCAAGCCCTTCAACCCGCGCGAGGTGCAGGCGCGCGTGCGCGCCTGCTTGCGCCGCCAGCAGCGCGGCGAGACGGCGCCACCCGCGACGCTCCAGGTGGGCGCGCTGCGCCTCGACCCGACTCGCTATGAAGTGACGCTGGACGGTGCGGCGTTGGATCTGACGCGCACCGAGTACAACCTGCTGCACTTGTTCATGCAGAACCCCGGCTACGTCTTCACCCGCAGCGAACTGATCGAGAACGCGCTCGGCTATAGCTACGAAGGCATGGACCGCACGCTCGATTCGCACGTCAAGAACCTGCGCCGCAAGATCGGCGACAGCCCCAAGGAGCCGGCCTACATCCACACGGTCTACGGCATCGGCTATCGCATGGAGGCGCCGCTGTGAGCCGGCTGCGCCTCAACCGGCTGTGGGTACAGTTCAGCCTGGTCATCGCCGGTGTGGTGTTGGTCGCCGCGGTCGCATTGGTCGCCGCGACGTACAGTCTGCGCCCCGAGGAGCCTGCCGACCGCCCGCCGCCGGCTGAGGTGGCGACGGGTGAGTCGGCGACGGTCGAGCCGCCCAACCCCTTCCTGGGCTTTGTGCGCTTCGCCACCCAGTCCGTGTTGGTGCTGATCACCACGGGTACAGCGCTGGGCATCGGCGCCGGCATCTGGATGAGCCGCCGCATGACTGCGCCGCTGGAGGGCCTGGCCGCCGGCGCCGCGCAGATCGGCGGTGGCGACCTCGCCTACCGTGTGACGCCGAGAGGAACGGAAGAGATGATCGGGCTGGCCGAAGCTTTCAACCACATGGCTGGCGACCTGGAGACGGCAGAGAGCCTGCGCCAGCATCTGCTCGCCGATGTCGCGCACGAGCTGCGCACGCCGCTCACCGTCCTGCAGGGCAACCTGCGCGCCATCCTCGACGATGTCTACCCGCTGGACAAGGAGGAGATCGCCCGCCTCTACGACCAGACGCGCCACCTCCATCGCTTGGTCAACGACCTGCATGAGCTGGCCCAGGCCGAGGCCGGCCGCCTGCCCTTGACCCTCGCCCCGGTCGATCTGGCGGCCCTGGCGGCCGATGCCGTCGATGCCTTTGCGCCGATCGCCGAAGAGCAGGACGTCAGGCTCGTCCACGCGGTCGCCGCCGGCCCGGTGGTCATCGACGGCGATCGTGCGCGCCTGATGCAAGTTTTGCAGAACCTGCTCGCCAATGCGTTGCGCTACACGCCGGCCGGCGGCAGCGTCACGGTGATTGCCAGCCGCACGGGCGCGTCCGCTGCCATCGTCGTGTGTGACACGGGAGAGGGGATCGAGCCGGCGCATCTGCCCTATGTGTTCGACCGCTTCTACCGCGCCGACAGCGCGCGCAACCGGTCTCAGGGCGGGGCGGGGCTTGGCCTGGCCATCGTGCGCGCACTGACCGAAGCGCACGGCGGCGAGGTCGGCGTTGTCAGCGCCGGCCCCGGCAAGGGCAGCACCTTCACCGTTACCTTCCCGGTCCCGGCGCGAGCGGCGGCATGACATCAAGGAACCGACGCTTCACCCACGCCTGCGCTACGCCCGTTCCCCGCCGCCCCATGAGCTGCCATCTGTAGCGAAGACTTAAAGCAAACCGCGCACTTTTCTTACAACCGGCTCTTATGATTTCTTCCATGCCCGGCGCGCAGCCAGCGTGCCGGCAAGAAAGGAATCAGAACGATGACTTACCCGTCCCATCCTGTTGTATCCAGCGGACAAGGCCGCAACAAGCCGGCCCGGCGCACCGCATGGCTGAAAACTACGATTGTCTCCGCCAGTATCGTCGCAACGCTGGCCGGCACGCAGGGCATTGCCTGGCTTGAATCGCGCAACGCACTGGCTGCCATTGCTGGCGCAACGCCGTCGGCGTCCGCGGTCGCGCTGGCCTACCCGACTGCGGCAAGCCTGGCAGCCGCACCACCTGCCGAACAACCGGCCGGCACAAATGACGCCGGGATTTCGCTGCTGGCGCTGCTGCCGACACCCACACCAGCGCCCGAGCTTGCGGCGGTTGCTTCCGTGACCCCTACCGATCCGCCGGCGCCGACACCAACCGTCGCGCCGACGCCGGAGCCGACCGCCACGTCTGCGGCCGTGATCGCCAGTGCGCCTGTCCAGAGCCAGACCGGCAGCGCCGCCCGCCCGCTGGCGCGCTCGCGCTCGTCACGCTAGGACGTCCCGATGGATCTCTACGACCTGCCAATGTGCGAACACAGATTTCGTGCCATGGGCAGCGCCTTCTCGATCTGGCTGCTGCACGACGATGCGCTGCTGGCTGAAGATCTGCTGTACCAGGCGCAGGCTCTCATCGAGCGGGCGGAGGTGCGGATGACGCGCTTCAGCGCCACGAGCGAACTCTCCCGGCTGAATCGGGCGGCAGGCGCATGGACCGTCCTGTCGCGGCCCATGTGGCAGGTCGTCGGGCGGGCACTGCACCTGGCACGCGAGACCGGCGGCCTCTTCGACCCCACCGTGCTGACCGCCATGCTGGCGGCCGGCTACGATCGTTCGTTCGATCAGATCGGCAGCGGGGCGGTGAACTGCGGCACGACCATGCAGCGGGCGACGGGGCAGTGGCAGTCGATCGCCTGCGATGCTGCCCGCCATGCGGTCCTGCTGCCGGCCGGCGTGGGGCTGGACCTGGGCGGCATCGCCAAGGGCTTCACGGCCGAGCAGGTCGTCAACTTCCTCAGCCAGTGGGGACCGTGTCTCGTCGATGCGGGCGGCGACCTGACGGCGGGTGATGCGCCCGGCAATTACCCTGGCTGGCCGGTGGCGATTGCCATGCCGTCGACGCCCGCGGAGCTGGAGCCGCCGACCGCGGTGCCACTCTGGCTCAACAACGCCACGCTGGCTACGTCGGGCGTCGACTATCGCTGGTGGCAGCAGGGCGACCGGCGCCTGCACCATCTGATCGATCCGCGCACCGGCCTGCCGGCGGCGAACAAGGTGGTCACGGCCAGCGTGCTCTGTGCCGACGCGTGCCGCGCCGAAGCGTGGGCGACGGCGACGCTGGTGGCAGGCGAGCAACTCGGCCCGGCGCATCTGAACGAGCAGCGCCTCGCCGGCGTGCTCATCGACGCAGATGGGTGTATCTATCAAACCAAGGCAGTGTATCGGTTCGTCATGGACGCGTCTCCCGCCGGCTGCTGACGATGCCGATCATGGAAAGGACAGCCACAATCATGGCTATGCAAACGACCGCCGTCCCCCGGCGCACTGCGGGATTCCGCAAAATCGTGATCAATGGCGCCATCGCGTCGGCGCTGCTGGCAGCGTTCTACGCTGCCAGCATGCTGCTCGAACGGCAGGGCCTGGAACTGGACAACGAAAGCGTCTGGTACGCCATCCGCGCCAGCGGTGCGGTCGCCTACCTGCTGCTCGCCGCATCGACAGCATGGGGTATTCTGCTGAGCGGTAAGCTGGTCAAGCGCCGCGTGCCGGCCGCGCTGGCACTCGAACTGCACACCATCCTATCGTGGACAGCCATCGGCATGATCGTCTATCACGCCTACCTGCTGCTTTTCAGCCGCTTCTTCGACTACACGGTGGTCGATCTGCTGGTCCCGTTCGTCGGGCCGTACGAGCCGCTGGCCGTAGGTCTTGGCATCGTCGGTCTCTACCTCATGATCCTGACGTCGGCGTCGTTCTATCTCATCGATCGCATCGGCTATCGATCATTCCGGCTGGTGCATAACCTGACGTACATCGCGTACGTGCTGGCTACTGTGCACAGCGTCCTGGCCGGCAGCGATGGGCTTCTGTTCAACCCTGTCTACGTAGCTGTGAGCGCCGGCCTCTTTCTGCTTACGCTGGCGCGCATCCTGGCGCGGCGGCCACACGCGCCGCGCAGAATTTACACTTCTTGAACACTTCCAGCCGACTTTCTTAGCACTTTTCTGGCAAGCTGGAGAAAGAAGGAACCGTTGGTTCCCAACACGTTCACCAAACTTCATGGAAAAGGGAGTGTAGTCCTTATGAACAGCAAATCACAGTGGAAGCAATGGCTGACCGCAGGCATCGTTGTCGGTGCAATCGTCCTGGCGGCGCTGGCCATCGCCCCGATGACGACCTTCGCACAGAGCGATGACGGCAGCAGCGACCAGCCGGCCGTGCCTGCCATGCCCTGGGCGCGAGGTGGGATGCGCGGTTTCGACATGGGCGACATGCGCGGCGAGTACCAGGGATTCCTGGCCGATGCGCTGGGCATCACCGTCGAGGAGTTGCAGGCCGCACAGGTCGAGGCCCACGACGCCATGGTCGACAAGGCCGTGGCGGACGGCACCATTACGCAGGAGCAGGCCGATCTCATGAAGGCGCGCCAGGCGTTCATGCAGTACTATGCGGCGGAGAATGCGCAGACAATGGAAGATGCGCTGAACGCAGCCGTTGAAGCCGGCGCCATCACGCAGGAGCAGGCCGACCTGCTGCTCGAACAGCAGGGGCAGATGGGGCGCGGCATGTTTGGCCGCGGTATGCTGGACGGCGGCATGTTCGGCGAGGGGATGCGCGACGGATTCCGCGGGCAGGATGGGCAGTTCGACTACCACCACCGCGGCATGATGCCCGGCTTCGACGGCCAGCAGATGCCGGGCCGCGGCGGGCGCATGATGCCGGGCTACCAGGCGCCGACCGCAACGCCGGAAGCCAATTCGTAACGCAATCGGAGCCGGGCGGAAGGTCTCGACCGGCTGCTGCGGCATTTCCTGAGGGGGGCGGAGCGATCCGCCTCCCTTT
>JACKBA010000029.1 GCA_020634815.1 Caldilineaceae bacterium
TCCTCGGCTGACTGCGCCTGCCCAGGCGAACTCCGGTGTGCGCCAGCGTTGGGTTGAGCAAACCATCTGGGTTTGCCCCAAAGGTTCGGACGTGGTGGTGACCCCCGATCAGCATCACGTGCGATCCTGTGGCTCTTTGGGGTGTTTGCACCGGTTGCAATTGACGCATACACTCACGGCAATAGCATAGGGAAGCCAACCACACAGCAAACAAGGACCTGCCATGTCTGACAACCAGGAACCACATGTCGAGTGGATCAAGCGCAAGGAATCTATCTTCAAGTTCCAAGAAGAAATGGCAGGCGCAATCATCACGGAGAACACAGATCGCGCCGGCACGCTCCGTGCGCTGCTGGCTTGTCTGCAAGAGTTTGGCAACCGGCAGTTCGCTTTCTTTGCGGACAAATTCGACAAGGTGAAGTCTCCCACGACACCGCGGCATCCGCTCTATGCACCGGAGTACTTCTTCGATGTGACGCTGAGTCAGATTGGCTACGATACGGATGTACTTCTGCGCGCCGGCCAGCAGCGCGCCATCCGGCTGTCACCACAAAACGAAAAGACCTCCACCTTCGATGCAACCCTGGCGAATGCCGACCGCCTGGCCTGGGCTGCGCTGTTACCGGCCATCCGTACAAAGCTCATCCAGCCGGCAACGGCGTTCGTCTATTACCAGAAGTCCCCCGCGGTGCGCTTGATTCCCTACGCGCCGGTTGCGTGGGTCGGTATTCCCTACAGCGCAACCGACACAGAACGCGACCTTGCGGCAATCGCGCACGAAGTCGGCCACTTTGTCGCGTCACGGCTGGTGGATGCTGATAGCGCCGGCACCTACGGCGGGAACACAGGCGCACGCCCGCCAGCGCAGAGAAGGTCAATCGTGGATAAACGGGTTAGCCTCGGCGCCGAACCGCCGGTTGGGGCTGCGTCACGTTGGTTGAGTGGATGGGATGAAGAAGTCTTTGCCGATGTGTACGCGTGCATGGTGAGCGGGCCAATGTCCGGCTTCACGATGTTGGATTCCCTCCGCCGGCTGCCGGCGACACGCTGGATGGAGGATGACCGGAGCCATCCGCTGCCGATTCTGCGCCCAAGAATCTACACCATGACCATGCGCGCCATGGCTAGCTATGTAGACGCTGAGCTTGCGGAAATACTCTTGACAACCGCACGCTGTCTGGACGATGCAACCGACGCGTGGCTGGGGGGCGTTCTGCCAGAGTGGCTGGTCTTCACCCCGCACGGCGGCTCGCCCATACGACTCACGCTTGCCCTGCAACTCATCGAGGCCGCGGTCAATCGTCTTGTGCGCGACGATCTGGCGCTGCTGCGTCCCCAGGGCGATCAACCGGGTCGATTATGGACACAGCCGCCGTATGGGTTCGAACATACCAGCCGCGGCATCGAAGATGTCTTGAGAAACCTGACAGACGCGCCGCCGGAGTTACACTTCGGGCCGCCACCTGCAGCTGCAAGCGGCGCCGCACAAAGCGGGCTTTGGGCGGAGGGCGCAACTGCGCTCAACATGGATTGGGAACTGGCACGCGATGGCGACGCCGCTGCCGTCTGTGTGCTCGAACAGGCCGGCTGGAATCCCTGGTGGTTGGCCGTGCTCAGCGCCGGCTTCTGGACGACTGAAGGCCCTGGAGCGGGCAACCCTCAGCCGCCAAGTTGACCGCTTTGGGCGGGTTCAGCATCCCTGGCTGTCGTCGAAGTCGCATCCAGCCGCTTGACGAATGCTTGAAGGTGCGGATAGCGAATCTCGCGCGCCAGGTCCAGCCCCGTCTGCCAGGTCGCGACAGCAGTGACGAGATCGCCGCGCGCCGCGTGCAGATCGCCCACCTGGATGAGCGTGGTGACGCGACCGTAATCGTCGCCCAGCGTCTGTTGCATATCGCAAGCCTGAAGCGCACACGATAGCGCCGCGTCCGTGCGCGCCTGCCTGCCCAGTATGACGCTCTGCTCATAGAGTGTGTAGGCGATAAAGCTGCGGTTGCCAGACCGGGTGAAGCGCGCCAGCGCCTCTGCGGCGTGCGTTTCCGCCTCCCCCAGCTCCCCACGCAACCGCTGCACCGTCGCCAGCGTGTAGTGCGCCTCAGCCAATTCCGCGTGGCGGCCTTCGGTTTGTGCCAGTGTCAATCCGCGCTGTGCGCACTCCAGCGCCTGCACCAGATCCCCCGTCGCCATGGCCGTATCGGCTAGCAGGCGCAGGCTGGCAAGCATCCCGGCGGCGTCGCCCGACCGATCCTGAATCGCCAGCGCCTCACGGCAGCGGGCGAAGGCGGTGGTGTAATCGCCGCCGCGATAGGCCAACAGCCCCTGCTCGCGCTGCGTGCGCGCCAGCCCGGCCGCGTCGCCCGCCGCCCCATAGATACGGTGACAAGCGTCCAGCCACTCATCGGCCTGCTCCAATTCGTTCTGCTCGATGGCAATGCGCACGCGTAGGAACAGCGCCTCGGCCACCAGCGTATCAGCGCCGGTCTGCGCCGCTGCGACCTGACCGGCCTGCAAATGCTCAGATGCGGTGTGAAAGTCGCCCAGCTCGCAGCCCACAAAGCCCAGCCGGATCAACGCCTGTGCGCGCGCCACTTCATCGTCGCGCGCAGTGGCCGCCGCGACCGCCCACGCATAGCCACGCGCGGCCTGAGCATAGTGCGCGTGCGCCAGCCACACCGGATGCAGGGCGTCCACGAGCCGGGCGACATCCTCCCACCGCCGGCGTGCCGCCAACTGCTCCAGCACCGCCAGTAGATTGTCCATTTCAACATCGACGCACGCCGGGTCGGTCTGATGCTCGATGGCAAAGGCGATATAGTGTGCTGCCCAACGCGCCTCCAGCGCTGCTGCGTCGGCGATCTGTTCGCGCGCAAAATCCGCCAGCAGGGGATGCTGACGCACGCGCTGCGCGCTGTCGACAGTGAGCAGCGACAGTGCGGCGAGCGTCGCTATCGCGTCCTCGACCGCGGCCTGCGCTATCCCGGCCGTCGACGCCACTGCGGCAAAAGTGCAACTGCGCGCCCGGAAGGGGCCGAGCGCCGTAAAGACGGCGCGCAACCCCGCAGGAAGCACCTGCCAACTCACCGCAAATGCCGCACGCACGCTCATATCTTTGAGGGCAAGCCGGTCGAGCCGGTGAGTGGCGTCAGCCAGGCGTGCGGCCATCTCTGCCAGCGATTGCCAGGGCGCCCGCACCAGCAGCCGGGCGACGATTTCCACCGCCAGCGGCAGGTGTCCAACCGTCTGCACAATGGCAAGCGCGGCTGTCGCCTCCGCCGCACAGCGCGCCGCCCCGACGATGCCGCGCAGCAGCGCCAGGCTGTGTGCCGCATCCAACGGGGGCACTTCCACGATCTGGGCGTTTGCCAGCGCCGCCAGGTCGCGATCGCGTGTGGTGAGCAGCAGCGCCGCCCCCGCTCCGGGCAACAGCGGACGCAACTGCGCCAGGTCGCGCACGTCATCGAGCACGATAAGCACGCGGCGGCCATGCCAGATGCCGCGCACAGCCGCCGCCCGATTCTCCACGTCGGGAATGGTGCGGAAATCATAGCCGTAGCACTGCGCCCAACTTTGCAGGATGGTGAGCGGCTCGACGGCGACGGCATAGACCCAGAGCACGCCATCTGGAAAGTCGCGTGCGAGGGTATGGGCAAGTTGCGCGGCCAGCGTCGATTTACCGGCGCCGCCCATCCCCACCAGCGCCGCCACGCGGCCAGGCGCCGGGCCACACAGGGTACGCCCCAGCGTATCCAGCGCAGCTTCGCGCCCCACAAAATGGGGCGCCGGCGGCGGTGCTTGGAATGGGGCCGCTGTTGGTGGCGGCGGTACGGGGTTGTCAGCAGGAAACAGTTCATCGCACAGTGCGGATGCACCGGCGCCATAGCCGGAGGTTGTGAGAAACACCTCCAGCCAGGCGCGGTCCAGCCGGCCACGGCGGACGAGCAGCCGCGCCAGCAATTCCACGTCGGCATGGCGGGCGGGCAGGTTGCCTTTGCGCCAGAACTCGACCATGCTGCCGCCCGCCTTGCCCAACGCATAGCCCAGTTCATCCTGGATGACGCGCACAGGCTTGCCCTCGCGCCGCTTGATTTGCTGGATCGCCGCAGTCAGCAGCGCGGCGAAGCCGGGTGGGTCGGTCGTCGCCACGGTAGGCTTCTCTCCTGCTGGCTGCCCAGCCGCCCATCTCGGAATGAACTCGGAACGCGGCTCCGATCCTGACTGCCGCATCGTGCTACGCTGGTCATGTCGTTTGTCCTCGCTCGTTGGGGAAAGCACGTGCGCCGCACCTGCGGTGGAATTCCCGAACTCGACGAGCCTCTGTCCAACACGGAGGTGCGTTGAGATGAAAACCGAATATCCTGCCCAAATTCCATCTTCCCGGTGGTCGCGGCGCTGGCTGGGCGCAACTTTGATTGTGCTGCTGACGCTGGCACTGTTGGTTGCGCCAGGCGGCGCGCAGCCAGTCGATCCTGGTGGGCGCGTAGTGGCGGCTGCGGCCTGCAACGGCAGCGGTGGCGGCTGCGGGTAGCGCCGCTACGATGCGTGGGGCGAGCGTTGCGTTCGCCCTACGCATCCAGCGCCGCCTGTGCCGTCGCAAGACTCGTGCGCATCGCGTCCAACAGCGCCGCCTTACCCGGCACATCATCCAGCAGCGCCAGTTCGTCGAGCGCCGGCGCCAGCACCGCCGCAGCGCCGGCATAGTCCCTGCGCGCCAGATACGCCATCGCTACACCGCTGGACGCATTGAGGCGCCCAGCCGCACTGCCCAGATCTGCGAAGAGGGAGACGCTTTGCTGGAATGCGGTCAGCGCGGCGTCGGCATCGCCCAGTGCCAGGTGCGTCAGCCCGAGGTTGGACGCGAGGCGCGCCAGGTGTAGCTGATCGCCTACTGTGTGTAGCGCCTGGTACGCCGCCAGCCCGGTCGTGAGTGCAAGCGCCAACTGGCCGTCGAGATGATAGGTGCGCGCCAGGTTCATGCGCACGATGGCTGCGTTGGCCGCGTCGCCCAGGCCGTCAAGCGTGGCTGATGCCGCGGTCAGGTATGTGATGGCCTCGGCGTAACGTCCCTGACCTTGCAGCGTGTACCCCACATTCTGCTGCGCCCAGGCCGTACGCCGGGCATCGCCCTGCTGCTGACGGATGGCAAGCGCGGCACGGTGGTGCGTTTCCGCTTCTGACCATTGCCAGCGTTCGCCCGCCACCATGCCCAGCACAAAATAGCTCATCGCGCGTTCCGCCGCGTCTTCCGCCAGCAAGTCAAGCGCAGCGACAGCGCGTTCCTGGGCTGGCGTCGGGCGGTGTAGCAGACAGTCGACGTAGGCAAGCTGGTTGAGCGTGCGCGCGGCGCCGGCGTCGTCGCCCAACGCACGAAAGGTGTGCAGCGCGGCGGCAAGCCACTGCTGTGCGGCGTCGAAGTCGCTGGTCAGCCGCAGCAAATGGCCGATACACAGGGACAATTCGGCCTCGGCGATGCGATCCGCCAGCGCCTGACTGCGTGCGATCCCGCGCGTGAGGAAGGGAATCCAGTCGCGGCGGGCGCCGGCCTGCTCCATCGGCTCGACGAGGATGAACAGCAAGTCGCGCGCCGCGGGCCAGGCGTCGTCCGGCCCCAGCGCAAAGGTTAGCACGTGCAGAGCATGGCTGCGCTGACGGGCAAACTCCTCCTGGCTGAATGCGCCGCCCGTCGCCAGCCGCCGCTGCAAGGTCTCGGCGCTGCGCACGACATAGCTGGCGAACAGGGTCGGATAGTCGCCCGCCGCCGCGGCTTCGCCAGCGCCTACAGAAGCGGCGAGGTCTGCCATTTCGCCACCTGTTCTTGCAGGAAGGTGCGGGTGAGGCTGTGGATGCTGTACCGCCGGTGTTGGAGTGCGCCGCGCGCATCGATCAGATTGAGCATCACCAGCGCGTCGAGGGCGTGACGCAGCTCGTCTTCTTCCAAAGCACTGACCGCGGCGAGAAAGTCCAGGTCGGCGCCGAGGCTGTCGGTCAGCGGCATGGCGAGCAGGAGCCGGCGCCCTGGCTCGTCGAGATTGTCCCAGGCACGACGGTAGATGAAGGTGTAAAGGCTCTCAACCTTGCGGCTGTTGACGGTCGCCAGATCGTGCAGGATGGCGGGCAAGGAGTGTACGTGCAATTGACCGACCACCAGCCGCAGTGCCAGCGGGTTGCCGCCGACCGCCGCGTAGATCGGCGTCAACTCAGCGTCGCTGGCCGCGGCGATGGCGGGCAGGTTGCGGACCGCCGCCTCGAAGCGCACCAACGCCAGCGCCTGGGCGTGATCCAGATCAGGAATAGCGAAATGATGAATGTCGTGTTCGTGGTACAGGTTGTGGCGCGAGGTAAGTATGAAGCACGTCGGATCGGCCAACTCGCGCAGGTGGGCGAGGAGCACGTCGACATCCTGCACCGTCTCCAGATTGTCGATGACGATGAGGTGCGGCGTGCGCTTGAGCGTACTGCGCAGCATCTGGAACTTTTCGGCGGTGGTTTGCCGAGGCAGGTTGGCCGCCTCGGGCAACAGTTGTCCGCATAGCGCATCGACCAACGCATCGGCGGTAAGCGCAGGCGTGGGCAGCGGGTCGATGTAGCCGCCGAGGTTGAGCAGGCGCTGCCTTGCCGTCACCCAGGCAATGTCGCACCAGGGCGTGCGGTCGAGCGCGCGACGCATCAGGCTGTCGGCCAGCGTCGTCTTGCCGATGCCGCCGATGCCCTCGACGGCGTAAAGCCAGGGCGGGCCAGGCGCCATGATCTGCGCCAGCAGGTGTTCGACGTGCGCCTCTACGCCAAAGAGTTGGAGATAGGTCGGCGGCTCCAGTCGCGCCAGGGCGACGGTGCGCAGTCGCTCGCACGCCGCCTGCTCCTGGGCGTAGATCAGATCGACCAGTTGTGCGATCGCCTCGCGCTGCTTCTTGTTGACCGTGCCTTCATGCAGGGCCAGTTGGTTGGCGATGACATATACCTTGCGGTCGTCCAGATAGTGCAGGCGCAGGATGAGCGCACCTTCGTGGTTCGTGGCGGCGAGTTGCTCCAGCGCATCGACCAGCAGCCGCTGCGACGCCTGGCGCGCGGTGACGCCCCCTTGCCGCAGCAACTGCCGGTTCAACGCCAGCCGCGTCAGCGGATCGTCGTCCTGTCCATTGTGCCACCGCTGTAGTGCGGTGTGCACTGCGTCGGCGAGTTCTTGCCTGGCAAGGGTCGTGGTCTGGTTCATAGGTTGTCGGCGCCATCGTCGCGGATCGAAGTGCGCAGGATACCACGAAGGGAACCGATCAGGAAATGGCTAGAAAGTGGCGAGGGTACGGGCAGGGTTTGTGTGCGAGGATGCTACATGACGACGATCAAGTAATCATGAGGTCGTGCGTATCGGCGGGAGCCAGGCTAAGGACAATGTCACAGGCAACTATCCAGCAAACCGCTGTAGGGCGGGGACGGTGGTGGTTGGTGTTGGATCATTTGGTGTCGAAGTCGCTGGTCAGGTTATGAGCCTGATGTTACTGGGCTCCCGAGAGATCAATAGTAGCGCGACCGGACATGTAATCCACTGTGTCATGGTTGCTCTGGTAAAAACAGTAGCAACATAGCTTCAATGATAACATCCACTCCGACCACCATATTTGGTGGTGTGTGATTGAGCAAGTTGAGGTTGAGGCGCGGGCAATGGCTCATAAGGAGGTCGGGGTATGACTTAACAACGAAATCGCACCCACCTCGATGTTCTGCGGAGCATCACAATTCGACAGTTGGTATCTCTGGCAACATTCTCATACAACCAGGAACACGACTTAGCACAACTAGGAGGTCCTATATGTCAAGTAATCGGGATCAGATAGTGGACGAGCTTAAGGCGGACTTTGCCGACGGAGGACACGTCCTGATTTCGGATAATTTCCGTGAACCCGTTAGTGCCAATGCTCAGGCGGTGGCCTATGTCCCTGACATAATCCGGTGGGCGTTGGAACACAAGGGCGTCAACATCACCGAAGGCGATATCAGTGCGGGGATTAGAACTGTTGATTGCTGGCACTGGGAGAAGTTTTTCGGAAAGAAGTACAAGATCAACGAGCCCAATCAATGGCTCGCCTACGCCGGCTGGGAGCCGTAAGATGTCGCAACCGATGCCTGATTGAGAAGCGATAGATCGCAGTGCACCTGGGTGGGGTTGATCTACCCACTCAGGTACACTCAAACTGCATCGCGTGAAGCGCCAATGGTTACTGGTCAATTCCAAAACTGATGGCTACGAGAGTCCAGGCAGAACTGGTCAGTTGCACTCATAGAAGTAGGAGATACATAGCAGATGGCCGAAATTCACTGGTGGGGAGCACCCCGCCATATCGGTTCGTTGACCCAACTGTCACCCAGGCTGGATGAACTTTTCACGCCAGGGGTTCCCATCTTTGAGTCATCGCAGAAGATGACGGCATCGCTGCGCGGCGTCATGGTTCGCCATCCCGCCCTGGACAAAAATGGGAAAAACGATCTGATCGTTGTTACCACCAACCAGTTTGGTGATAGCGCGCCGACGCCGCGCCTGCACTTCATGAAGGATAGTGTTCCAATTGGGTGGCAGGGAGCCTTCTTCGACGACACCATCGTGGCTGTGAACGATCTTCGTCCCGGATGGCGAAAGCTCACCGTGCGGGTGCAAGTCTACGACTTGGACCGCATTCCCGTGGACTTGTTCACTGCGGTCGGCACCCTGGCAGCAACAGGCGTTGGCGTGGCACAGCCTCAACTTTTCGCCTTTGCCGGTGCTGCCAGCGCGGTGGTTGGACCACTTGTAAAACTGATCAACAACCTGAACCAACATGATGAAATCATCGACCAACGAGTTGCGCTCGAACTGAGCGAGCAAGGTCATGGGGACATGCTGCTTCAGCCTGGCTATTACGTATGTTTTGCCCAGCCAGTGGAAGAGTCGAAGCCGCTCTCTATCAACCATCAGTTGCGGGTGCTTGAGCAAGGCGTCGAGTTCACGGCTTGTGGCTACTCCGTGTTGGAAATCGAACCGTCCTTCACCATTGACCGCACGCACGAGCTTGATCAAGATGCTGCCCGCCTGGTGGCCGAGTTGGATGGCAAAAACGTCGACAGTTCAGCCATCGAAGCCTTGCGCTCGGTTGTGGATGCAGCCGACAAGTTCCGCCGGCTGGAACGCGCCTGGCAACTCGCTTCCAAGAATCCGGCAGAGCTGACTGTGTCTGACCAGGAACTGTTGGCAAACCTGAAACTCGATCCGGAGTTGGCGCCGTTCCTACATGCTTTGGGTTGAAGGCATAGGAGCCTGCCAGTGACCACGCAGATTTACCTTTGCAACGCACTGCCACCGTTCGATTTGTCGGCGTTTTCACCACCTGGCGCGCTCCAAGCCGTTGGCATCCCTCGCCAATTCCGGAAGCCCGGCTCGACCTCAATACCTGGATTCAACTCGATCCCCTGCGAATATCGCGTTCACCGGTGACAGCAATGCGCTGCTTGAGGTCATCAGGCTCTCCGCCCTCTCTGGTCGAGAGCTATGAGGGCATGGGCAGCGCCGATGTCGTTGCTCGCAAGACGCTGATACTTGCTGCCGACGGCAAATCAATGATCACAGCAGGCTATCAAGGAATCTACCGGTGTGTGATCGCCTTGGAAACATAAGGTCAACGGTGACGAAGCTTCACGTCAAAGGATTCTACCATGCTCCTCAACTCCGCCGTCCTCGAAGTCATCGTCGGTCTTTTCTTCGTCTACCTGCTGCTGGCGCTGATCTGCTCCGCCATCAGCGAATGGACGGCCGGCATCCTTGCCCTGCGCGCCAGGATGCTGCGCGAGGGCATCGCCAATCTGCTGGACGACCCCACCAGCCAGGCGCTGGCGGGCGAATTCTACCGCCATCCACTGGTGCAGGGCCTGTCGCGCAAGCGCGGGGCCGGCAGTCGTAACCTGCCCTCCTACATTCCGGCGGCCGTCTTCGTGCGCGTGCTGCTCGACCTCACGGCGCGCGGCGAAGCGGGCGCCGGGCATCGCACCTGGAGCGAAGTCCTGGCCGATCTGTGCGCCCGCATCGCCGCCGGCGAGACTTTGCGCGGCATCGAGCAGGAGTTGCTGCGCCAACTGGAGGCGGCCGGGCTTAACCAGGTCAAGGTGGCGCAACTGGAGCAGGTCACTGCGCAACTGGCGACTGCGCGCGATGCGCTGGCGGCCTTCGATCTGAGCGATGCGAGCAAGGACAGCGCCGCCGGTCGTTTTCTCGTCGACCGTGTGGCACAGCTCGACAAAATGGTGAAGCAGTTCGAAGACGAGGTGAACGCCACGCTGAACCAGGCGCAGGCCAATGTGGAGAACTACTTCAACGAGACAATGGGCCGCGTCTCCGGTTGGTACAAACGCCACGTGCAATACTGGATCATCGGCATTGCCTTGGCGGTCAGCCTGCTGCTCAACGTGGACACCTTCGCCATCGTCGACGATCTGATGATCGAGCCGACGCTGCGCACCGCCGTAGCCGAACTGGCAAGCAAATGGGTTGCGGTTCAAGATAGGCAGAATCCCCCGCCGCTGCCGGAGACACTGGAGCAGCAGAAGCAGTTGGAGACCCTGGGTCTGCCGTTAGGCTGGCAGCCGGAAAACCTACCAGCCAGCAACGATCTGGCCGGATGGCTCACCAAACTGCTCGGCATCATCGTCACCACTATAGCCGTCTCGTTGGGCGCACCCTTTTGGTTCGACCTGCTCAACAAGCTCGTCAATCTGCGCATGAGCGGCGCCAGGCCAACAACGTAAGTTCTTTGCCACCAGAAGAGATCAAAGCACCGAGACCGCACCAACCCCACCCGCCCCACCGCCATGGGTAAGTACCTCCAGGATCCGTCCCTGGCAACGCTTCGGCAGGATTACGCCTTCCCGCTCGACGCCGACTTCCTCGCCGGCACCGGTTCAAGCAAGTTCGAGATCAGTGACACCAACAACACCAGCTATCCGGTCTACCACGTACCGGACTGGGGCGCCGCGACCGATCTATGCTTCAAACGCTTCTTGCGTAAAGGGATGATCGACAATGCAGAGTTCCACCAGGTCAACACCTTTGCCGCGCTCAGCGGCCTATACTGCTTCAACATGCCGACGCACAGCGCATTCCCCTGCCCCCATATCCGCCACCGACACCGTTGGTGACAACGACGACGCATGCGGTGGACAAGGTGCAGCAAGACGGCAAAAAGCAGGTTGTGGAGATCACCCACCACTACCGGCACGCCGAGCACTATGACAACTGACGCGTGATGCTACCATGCCGCAGCACGCATCAGAGTTCGGGTATCGGTTCCAGCCCGCGCAGGCGCGTCGGGATGACACGCAGGGCAACGGTAAAGGTCGCCGCGTAGGTGGCGGCATCCATGCCCAGCCCGGCAATACCCAGCGCATACTTTGCCACATAGGCAGCATTGCGATCGGCCGGCGGCGCGTCCGGATCCAATGCTGCCTTGCCCAGAATCACCTGGATATCCTCACCTGTGGCATCCGTGTTGAAGTGCAGAGCGACGTTTGGGTTGGCGGCGATGTGCTTGAGCTTCCACGCACGCGGCGTGCTGTAAATCAGAAAGCTTCCTGCCTCCCACACAAACCAGACCGGCCGCGGCTGCGGCACGCCGCGCGACGACACCGTGGTCAGCCAGATCACTTCCTCGCGTTCGATGCGCTGCAATGCCCGCCGTCCCACCTCGCTGTCCCAGTCGATCATGGCGAAAGTCTCCTTGTGAATCCCTGGCGTCAATCGTCGCGTGCAGATTGTACCGTCACCGGGAATCGGCGTCGAGCGGTGGTAGGGCGCTACCGATCACAGAACGCAAGGCGACAACCCGACATTTGACGCACCGATCGACCAGAAAAGTGCGCGATGATGTTGGTAGCGCGACGCCCGGGTTCCGGGCATCGCCCAGCTTGAAATTCGACATCGCAGGAGGGAAATCATGCGGAAGAGTATCCGATACATGCTCGCATTGTTGCTGCTCGCCACGCTGCTGGCAGGGTGCAACAAGGAAGAGCCGGTCGTCGACCAGCAGGCAGCCGTCAACACGGCGGTGGCGGCGACGATGATGGCCCAGGCGCTCGCCGAGGCGACAGTCAACGCGGCGGCGCTGACGGCGCTGCCCGCCACGGCGACGGCCGAAGCGCTCGCCATTCCCACCGCCACACTGGTTCCGGAGCCAACCGCCACGATTGCGGCGCCCACCCCGGTGCCCGTCATGCCCACGGCTGCGCCACCCACACCGACGGCGGGCGCGCCCGTGGAATACACGACCCTGAGCGAGGAGGAGTTGGCGGCGCTGATCGATGCCGCCGTGGCCGAGGCAGTGGCCGCCACCGAGCAGACCGCACAGGCCGTCGCCTACACGACGAGCGACGACGCCGTCACCAGCGAAGAGGTGGCGGCCGTCTATCCCTACTACGACTATGCCGAATACACGATCGCCTACGCCGAGGAGTTGATGGACGTCTACTACGACCTCTACGGCGCTCTGGCGGACGAGATGATCGACGAACTGGTGGGGGTGGAATCCGAACTGGAGGAACTGAACAGCACGTTGCTGCTCATCGCCACATCGCTGGAGGAGATCAACACGCTCCTGGCGCAGGGGCTGGCGCTGACCGAGGAGAGCATCGCCCAGTTGGAGAGCGCCGCACAGCAGGCACAGGCCGGCGCGCTGGCGCTCCAGGCGCAGCAGCAGGATATGCTGGCGATCTTGCAGGCGGACCAGCAGCACCGCGCCGAACAGATCGCACAGATCCAGCCAAACCAGGTGCCGGACGACCGTGTGAGCGCCGTGCTGGCCGGCTTCCAGTATGTCGACCTGGTCAGCACGGCCACCGGCGACGGCACGCTCACGCGCGACGAACTGCTGGCCATCGCGCAGCTTGGCGCCAATGCACAGGCCGGCGCGCAGGCATTCGTCGGCCTCCCGATGGCCGGCGGCGCCACGGTGGATCTGACCCAGCTCAGCAGCAAGTTCGGCGAAATCACGGGACAACTGGCACACGGGCAGGTTCCGCAGGCGACCGCCAACGCGCAAGGCCTGGAAGCCATGCTCGGCCAGCGGCCGGATGTGGCGGCCGGCGCGGGCAATCTGCCGGGCGGTATCGACCTGCCGGATCCCGGCTCGGTCAGCGGCGGTGCCAATCTGCCGAGTGGCGGAAATCTGCCAACGGGTGGCAACCTGCCCGGCGGCGGCAACCTGCCAGGGCGCAGGCCGTAGCAAAAGAACGAAGCCAATTGCATAAGCAAAGAAAGAGCCGGGATTGGAAGGAATCCCGGCTCTTTCTTTACCTTCAACGACCTGCCCGCCACTCACACGGGCGGCGGGTTGCGCTCCTGGAAGCCGCGCTGGTGCCAGTAGGGATAGGGCAGCGTCACCTCGCTGGCCGCATCGAGCCGGGCGATCTGGGAGGAGGTCAGCGACCAACCGATCGCGCCGAGGTTGTCGCGCAACTGCGCCTCGTTGCGCGCGCCGATGATGACGTTCGCCACCGACGGGCGTTGGAGGAGCCAGTTGATGGCGATTTGCGGTACGCTCTTACCGCTCTCGAGCGCAATTTCGTCGAGCACATCGACGACGCGATAGACGTACTCATCGTCCACCGGCGGGCCGGCCTCGCGCGCCACCTTGCTTTGCAGCCGGCTCACCTCCGGTCTGGGCGCGCTGCGGCGGATCTTGCCCGTCAGGCGGCCCCAGCCCAGCGGGCTCCACACGACGGCGCTCACGTGCTGGTCGAGCGCCAGCGGCATGAGCTCCCATTCGTAGTCGCGGCCGATGAGCGAATAGTAGGCCTGATGCGCGACGTAGCGCGCCAGGCCGTTGCGGTCGGAAATGGCCAGCGACTTCATGAGGTGCCAGCCGGAAAAGTTCGAGCAGCCGATATAGCGGATCTTGCCGGTGCGCACCAGGTCATCGAGCGTCTGGAGCGTCTCCTCGATGGGCGTCTTGGCGTCGAAAGCGTGCAGTTGGAAGAGGTCGATGTAGTCGGTGCCCAGCCGGCGCAGGCTGCCTTCCACGGCGCGCAGCAGGTGGTGGCGCGACGAGCCGACGTCGTTGGGACCGGGGCCGCGGCGAAAGGTCGCCTTGGTCGAGATGATCACCTGGTCGCGGCGGCCGCGGATCGCCTGGCCGAGAATCTCTTCCGCGGCGCCGCCCGAGTAGCCGTCGGCCGAGTCGAACATGTTCAGACCGGCCTCCAGGCAGATGTCGACCAGCCGCGTGGCCTCGGCGACATCGCTGCCGCCCCACGCCTTGAAGAACTCACCCTGCCCGCCAAAGGTGCCGGTGCCCAGGCTGAGCACGGGTACGCTGAATCCCGATCCGCCGAGTTGTCGATATTCCATCATGCCTCCTCTTGCTTGACTGACTGTTGATCTGGCGCCGATTCAGCCTGGCGCACTGCCGGTCGCCTAGCGCACGACCGCCGGAAGATAGAGCGCGAACGCCTCGGCTCCATATTCCACCGAACCAATATCACACGTCCCCACCCGCGCAGCGCCGCGCTGGTCGGTCGCGTTGCACTGAGCCGGATCGCCGGCATCGATGAGCGGGCTGCCCGCCTGCGGCAGGATGGTCTGCATGGGGAACGACCCGCCGTTATAAGCCAGGGCGCCGACTAGCAGCGCTCCGGTGAAGCTATCTTGATCAGTTGGTGCCGTCAACGACGCGCAGCTTCCCTGGCTGAGATTGTGGCCCAGGGATTGGAAGAGACCGCCGTCGCAATTGACGGCGCTGCCAAAGACCACGCTATTGGCAAGCTGCACGACGCCGGGGCTGGAAGGTGTCTGCGGCGAGTCTTCGTAGATGGCGGCACCGGCCGCGCCGGCACTGTTGTTGGCGAGCGTAACGTTGGTGAGCACCGCATAGCGCCCGTAGTGGTACAGCCCGCCACCCAGAACGTCCGCCGCATTGTCGGCCAGCGTCACGTTGGTCAGGGTGAGGTTGTCGTCGGCAACCTGGTAGATACCGCCGCCGTTGTTCCGGGCCACGTTCCCGCTGATGGTCGCATCGGTGACGAAGACGACCCCGCCCAGGTGGTGCAAGCCGCCGCCATTGGTGCCGCCGCCGCCCGGCGCAGTGGCCATGTTGCCGACAAGATTGACCTGGCGCATCTCCAGGGAGGTGCCATAGGTGCTAATGCCGCCGCCCTCGAACGCCGTGTTGCCACTGACCGTGCTCCGTTCGAGCAGCGCCGAGCCGCTGACATTCCACAAACCGCCGCCGCTGCCGGTGACGCTGTTGCGGTCGAGCAGGCTGTCGGTGATGGTGACGACGCCGCTGTTCTCGATGGCGCCGCCGTAGCCGCCTGTATTCTCGTCGAGCGTTACCCCGGCCAGATCGGCGCTGGCGCCACCCGCATTGTAGAGTGCGCCACCGTCCAGTGCATTGTTGGTGCTGAAGCGGCTGCTGCGGATGGTGATCCTGCCCGGCTGAGCGTTATCCACGGCGCCGCCTCGCCCGTTCACCGCGGCGGTCGCGCGGTTGTCGGCAAAGCTGCTGTTGCGAATCGTGACCGCACAGCCGTCGTTGTAGATTGCGCCGCCGGTTGGGGCGCTGTTGCCGTCGATCTGGCTGCCATCGATGGTCAGTGTCGCATCGTAACAATAAATCGCCCCTCCCGCAACCGCGGAGCGATTATCGAGAAGGCGCACACTCTCCAGACTCACCTGCCCGCCCGAGGCCTCGATCGCCCCGCCATTGACGAGCGAATCACCCTGTCGCAAGGTAATGTTCCGCAGGCGAAAGGTGACCGGACCCGCAAAGAAGTGACGTTCGTTGTTGCCGGCAGCCAAAATGATGCGCCCGCCGCCGTCGATGGTGACGTCGCCGAGATTGACGAACTTGGCAACGGTGAACTGGAGTGTGTGAGCCGCAGCACCGCAGTTGAAGGTGATCGTACCGCCGCCGTTGCCGGCCGTGGTCAAGGCGGCGTCAAAGGCGCTTTCGGTACAACTCGACGGCGTTCCGGTCCCGACGACCGCACTTGCGGCGCGTGCGCTCTGCCGGAACACGGCGAATCCAAATAGCAGAAATATGAAAAGTAGAACAGGCAAAACCGATCTCATACGCAGTGCAAAATGGTCGGCACGCATAGATGTGATCACCAGCTTCGATTGTTGTCGGAATGGTTGATAGGAAATACGCCAGGACTATATCAGAGATTCTGAGCGACCGCCAGAGTGCAACAGACGAGTGGACGATTGCGTAGGTTCAACGGCGGCAGGACGCGGCAGAGTCGTCAAAGTGCTGCACGATCCCACCATGCAGGACATTGACGACTCTGCTGCAAGACGGGCACGCTACTGCGCATTGACCTGCCGGCCGCTGCGCCGTGATGATTATGTCGAAAGGCTCGGGTGCGCTGCCTGGTTTCGCCCTTGCCGGGTAGGCCCTGGCCCGGCGAGATTCGCCGCCAGCACGCGCCACACGATACGCGGGCGTAGCAGGGATGCCGGCGGTGCAAAGAGGCTGCCGACCATCAGAAAGGCCATGGCTACTTCAGCGTCACGGCGGGCAGCAACCTGGAACTTGCCCAGGTACCAGTTGAGCAGCCGCTTTGGAGCAGGCAGCGGCGCACCGGCGAGCCGCCGATCGTTGCCAACAGTGAGGCTCCAGGCGATGTCGATGGCCGTGGCGGCCTTGCGAAAGAAGCGCCTCGGCAGTTCCGTCTGGCCCTGGGCGAGGCATTCATCCAGTGCCTGCACTTGCAGAGCAGCCGTGCTCATACCCTGGCCGTAGATGGGTGAAAAACTGCAAATCGCGTCGCCCACTACCAGCAGCCCGTTGGGGAAGTCGGCCAGGTGTTCGTAGCGACGGCGCTGGTTGGCCGCAAACTTGAAGGACACGGGATCGCTGAGGGGTGTAGCCTGGCTGATAAACTCGAAGACGTCGGGCGTGGGCAGTTTCCGGGCAAACGCGCGGAAGCCTGCATCATCCAACGGCGGATGGTCGCCGAAGTAGCCGGCCAGCGTCACGATCCAGCGGTCGCCCTCCTGTGCGATCATGCCACAGGCGCGGCGGTTGTCCGGCGTCGGCGCAATGTTGATGAGCAGATCGCCGTCGAGATCATCGGGCTTGCGAGCGTACAGGCGCGAGGCATAGCCCATGCCCACCTCGACCAGCTCGACGGCCGGCGCGGCAAAGCCAAGTTGCTCCAGCCAGGCCGGCGTGCGTGAGCCGCGGCCGCCGGCATCCACCACCAGGCCGGCGGAGAGCACCTCGGCGCTCGCTCCAGCGTGCCGGCGCAGCACGCGCACGCCGACCACGCGCCGCCCCTCAGCATCCGCCATCAGCCCGAGCACGTCGCAGCCGTCGATCACCTCGACGTTGGCGATGCTGCGGACGCGGCGCCGGACTTCGGCCTCCAGGCAGGGCCGGCTGACGTAGAGTGTCGGCGGCATCTGCGGCGAGCGGGCGAAGTAGCCGCCGCCGGAGAAGAATCGACCGTACCCCAGCGGCGCGCCCTGCTGCACGAGGCTCTCGGTAAGGCCTGGGAAGTACTGCTCCATGATGCGACGCCCCTGCCCCAACAAGGCATGCGCATGTTGTCCTTGCGGAGCGCCCTTGCGATTGGCCGCGGCGGCGGGCAGCGTGTCACGCTCCAGAATCACAACCCGGGCGTAGTGTTCGGCCAGCACGCGCGCGGCCAGCAGCCCGGCCATGCTGCCGCCAATGACGATTGCAGTCTCTCGTTGCGATTTCATCCCTTTCTCTCCTTTCACCCTGTCCTGTGTCGACATGACAACCTGAGGAAAAGAGTACTGTGCGCCGGGGTGCATCGCCAGCCGAAGCGCTGGTGAATTCTTGCCGAATTGATGGGGATCGCAGCTCTGGCGCCGGGCGCCGCCTGTGATTCAGGGAGTGTGCGGGCGGGTGCGCCGCCAGAGTACCGCTGTGAGCCGATCGATGCCGTTGGCGAGATGATAGCGGTAGGTGTTGAAGGGAAGGTCGAGCCGCTCGGCCGTCTTTTCCTGCGTGGTTTCGGGCTCGATGTAGGTGTGCCACAGCGCACGATAGAGTCTGGCGTCTTTGGGATTCTGGTTCAGCGCCGCCACGGCATCGCGCAGGACTTCCTGCAACGACGGGACCGTGCCGTCCGTGGCAAGCGGGGTAGCCAAGAGCGGATTGTCCGCCAGCAGGTCGGGGCGCGTAAAGTCGCGCAACGCCAGGCGCACGGCAGCGGTAAAATCGCTTTCGGTAAGGACGACGGCGGGCTGCACAGCGTCAAGCCCCGGCGGCAGGCCGGCGTCGGCATGGCGCGTGTCGATCTGCCAGGCGGTCAACGGCATGAGCGCCCAGTTGTGGCAGAAAACGCCGTAGGGCCGCTCGCCCACGGTGAAGTCCGCGGCCGGCGTCCTGTGGAAGTGAATGCTCTCAAAATGGGGCGCCATCAGTTCCGGGTTGGCCATGGTGACGAAGCTCCACACGAGGCGCGGCGTCGATGTCCAGTGGATGACGCAGTTGCTCGCTGTGACGTTGACGGCAACGGTGATGGCCTGATAGGTATCGCGCGCCATCCAGTAGCGCATGTGCGAGATGGCTTCACCCGGCCGAATGGGACGGTTTGCGTCCACATGCGCCAGCGCAGCGGCGGTGGCAGGATCGACGGCGGCGTCCTCGGCCGTGGCGCGTTCCAGGGCCAGTTGCGCCATACAGCCGTACAACTCGCCGCCAGTCGTCCGATAGACCAGCCACCTGTCCGGCTGTCGATCGAGCCAGTGCCGGGCAATGGCGGCGGACGCTGCACCTTCGTGGCGCCGCACCATGTCGATGATGGCAGGGAAATCCTCCGGCGCGGCCGGCTCGGCATAGACGGTATCGGCCGCATCCCACACAAAGAAATCGCGCATGCCTGGCGCGCGGCGGTTGACGTAGATGGTGTCCATGCGTAGACGCTGCACCTCCGTGCCGCCGGCCGCCCGCGCCGCGCGACGGAGATAGACGAGGGCTGCTTGCTGCAACTCGGCATACGCACCGGGATTGCGCCAGTGCAGGTCGGCCTCCAGCACATCGCGCACCAGATCGTGCGGGAAGATGCCGTACGGGCCGTGCTCCATGAACGAGAGACTGCGCAGCCAGGCAAAGAGCGTGTAGGCGGTCGCGGCGTCAAAGAGCGTGGCCAGCATGGCCTCGGTGGTCGTATGCGCGATCGCGCACAGTTCCAAGGCCTGGCGATGCTGGGCCGAGGGCACATCGCGCACGAAGCGCTCCAGCAGTAAACGGACGACGTCGAGCGCGATCGGCGCATCGCCCAGTGCGGCAGTGTCACCGTGGCGATATAGTTCGGCGACGAGTGACAGCGCCAATGGATGGCCGCGCGTAAAGGCCAGCAACGCGTCGTGATGGTGGGCAGGCACCCCCCGCGCGGCCAGATAGGCGTGACACTCTTCCACGGGCAGGTTGTCCAGGGCCACGATGCGCGTCAGTTCGGCCCAGGCGCTGTCCTCGCGCCACGCGGTCGGGGCCTGCCGGCCTGCGATCACGACCAGGCTGGCAGCAGGCAGTTGCGGCAGAAATTCGCGGCGCATCCAGCCATCCAGCCCGTCCAGCATCTCGTAGGTGTCGATGAGCAGCACGCGCCCGCCTGCTGCGTCAAATGCCGCGTTCGCCGCGCTCGCCACGGCGGTCGGGGTCGATTCCACGTCACGTCCGTCCAGCAGGACGACCGACCGGCCCTGTTGCACGGCGAGCCGCGCCAGTTCATGGAGAAGCGTCGTCTTGCCCGCACCGCCCGGGCCGTAGATGTGCAGCACGGCAAACGGCGGCTCCTCGGCCGTCAATGCTGTGTGGAAGAGCTCCAGTTCCGCCTGGCGGCCGACAAAACGCTCCTGGCGCGCCTGGTCGATCCGATCAGAGATCTTGCGCATGAATCGATACCGGTAGGGATATTCGGGCGCAGAGTGCACCCGGAAGCCAGTTGATGCCGGTGATTATAGGGGAATTTGCGCTCCATGCAAGCGCATTTCGCGGGAGGGCAGGTGCGACCTGGGATCGGGATCGTCGCCAGGTCGCACCGGAATAGGCCATTGCGCGTTACAGTAGCTCGTCAAACCATGCCTTGGCATCGGCCAGCGAGGTCAGGAAAACGCCGCGATGGTCGGCCTTGGGACCGGCATCCACCGCTTCAACCGTGGCGCCGCCGATGATCTGCTGGTAGCCAATCGGCAATTGACCGAGATAGACCGGCGTCACTTCGTCGATGCCGCCCGTATAGACACGCATGGGTGTCGTCATGCGCCAGCGATAGCCGTGGCTCTCCTGCAAAAGATAGCTGAAGCGATCGTCGCCCATGGCCAGCGCCGCCTTGAAATCATCTTGCACCATGTCGGGCAGTTTGGCGGGAAACTCGGACATGAGATCTTTGTAGTCTTGCTCGTTGAAGTAGAGCTGGCGCGCCACCTCCTGGTACTCCGGCTTGATCGCGCTCGTGGTGAAGCCCGGCAGGCCAAAATATTCCTCGTACGCGTGCAGCATGATCGAGACCAGCGGCGCGATATAGACGGCGTCGACCTCCTGCCAGTTGTTCACCCACCGGTTCAGCATGGCGTACAGATCCGGCGGGCCGCTGGCGATGGCGGCAGCGGCGACCGGAATGCCCACGCTCTCCAGCTTGTTCAGGAAGACCAGCGCGGACCAGCCACCCTGTGACCAGCCATTGACAAAGAGCGATCCCATCTCTACGCCAAAGTCGGCGCAGGCCATCTGGGCAGCAAAGAGCATGTCGAGGCACGCCTGCTGCGTGCTCGGCTTGACGATGTAGCTGTTCGGCTCCTGCGACAGCCCTCTGCCAAAGTAGTCGGCGGCGACGACCATGTAGCCCTGGCCGGCGAAGTTGGCGATCATCAGGCGCGTTTCCATGGAGTTCTCCGGCGACGACGGCACCTCGTCTTTGCCGAAGACGCTGCCGTGCTGGTACATGGCGACGGGCAGCGTCTTATCGTCGACATCCGGCAGGGCGATCAGGCCGGAAGCAACGGTGGGGCGATTCTTCTTTTCGGGGATGACCGACGGGTAGGTGACGCGGTACAACTTGACGCCATTTTTGGCCGGCGGAAAGCTGATCGCAAAGTCGGAGAATTCGGCCAGTTCCGTCGTCAGGATCTCGTTGAGCCGTTCGACCGAGTAGGCGCCAATCGACTCGACGGTGATGCCGTTGCGCTGAGCGCTGCCGGTCGAAAGCGGGGCAGATGCAGCAAAGCCCTGCGCCTGCAATGTCGCAGCGATGGCCGCACCTACCGAGCCGGTGGCGGCGGAGCGCAAGAAGTTTCGGCGTGAAAGCTCTCGTGTTGGCATATGACCTCTTGTAGTGAGATGACAGGATAATTGGTTGACACGATGATACGACGGACACGGCATACATGACGATATCGTAATGCACCGCATATAGTATAGCCGACTGCGGCGCGCGCGTATATGCTATTACTGTTGTAGGTCAGGATGCCTGAAGCATGTGTCGCTATCCTTAAATTCTAAATCGATTCAGAAAAGCCTATTGACTTCTAAATCGATTTAGAATATGATTCAGGAGTCCAGACAGCTTTCCTGAATAGATGGGGCGCGAACACACCTGCGCCGAAGGTATACATGCCTGTCACCTTGAAAGACATCGCCGAGCGCGTCGGCAAGTCAGTACCGACCGTCTCGCGCGCCCTTGGCAACTTTGAAGATATCAGCCCGGAAACGCGTGCTGAGGTGCAGCGTGTGGCGCGCGAAATGGGCTACGAGCCAAGCGCCACCGCACTCAATCTCAAGACGCGTCGCACCAATACAATCTCGTTGATCCTGCCTTCTTACGCGCAACTTCGCTTCTCCGATCCCTTTTTCAGCGCGTTCCTCACGGGCGTCGTCGAGATAGCCGCGGCGCGCGGCGTCGATCTGTCGGTCTCCGGCGATCTGGGTGCGGATGTCGAGGCGGCCTATCTGAAGCAAATCCGCAGCCGGCGCACCGATGGCTTTATCGTCATGCGCACGCAGCGCCAGGACAGTCGTATCGACCTGCTGCGCAAGCATGATGTGCCCTTCGTCGCTTTTGGTCGCGTCGAAGGCGACAACAACTTCTGTTATGTGGACGAGGATGGCACGGCGGGTATCCGAGCGGCAGTCGATCACCTGGCCGCCCTGGGACATCGCCGGCTCGGCTACATTTCAGAGCCGACACATCTGACAAAGTCGTACCACCGCTACGCCGGCTTTCGTGAGGGTGTGGAGGCCAACAATCTGCCCTATGACCCCGCGTTGGTCATCGAGGCGAATTTCCGGCAGGACTCGGGCAGGCAGAGCGCGCTGCGCCTGCTCAGCATGGAGAAGCCGCCGACGGCCATCGTCTGCGCCAACGACCTGCTGGCGCTGGGCGCACTCAACGAAGCCCAGTCGCGGGGATTGGTTGTCGGTCGTGACGTCAGTATCACCGGATTTGATGACATCCTGCTGGCCGAGTACACCCATCCTTCCCTGACCACCTTGCACCAGCCGGCGCAGGAAATGGGCGGCATGGTGGCCGACATACTACTGAAACTCGTCAACAAGGAGCCAGTGGAAGAGCCTCAGATCATCATCCGGCCAACCCTGGTCGTGCGCGAGTCGAGCGGCCCGGCACCGACCTAACGCTATCGTGTTGTCATGCGGCTCATGCGAGATCGAGCGCTGCGGAGGAATCGCGCCGGGGACGTGCAACCATGCACCCGGCGCCACGCTCCAAAGCGCCTCAATCGAGCATGGTCGTCGTCTACTTTCGGAACAATGAACTACCTAAAGGAGAACAAGCGTATGTCCCGAATGTTCAGAATTCTCAGCCTGTTGATGGTCGTGGCAATGGTCTTCACGGCCTGCGCCGCGCCGGCTGCGCCGGCCCCGGCGCCCGCCGAGCCCGCTGCCGCCACCGAAGCACCAGCCGAAGCGCCTGCTGAGGCAGCGACGGAAGCGCCCGCCGAGGAGGCCGCCGCCACCGAGGCCCCCGCCGAGGAAGCAGCCGCGCCGGCCGGCGATGTCGTCTTCTTCTCGACACAGTTCGTTCCCGTCGAGGAGCAGGAGAAGTTCCGTGCCATTCTCCAGCAGGGTGGCTTCGACGTCACCGGCACTGAGGAAGGCCCGATGTTGGACGTCATTCTGGCAGGCGCGCAGTCCGGCACCTCCGAGATCGACGTGATCGGCGCCTTGCACGGCACCTTCCCGCCGCTCCAGCGTGCCGACGCGCTAATGAACATGATCGATGTCGCCGACGACCTGTCGGCCGACCGCGAGCTCACCTCGGCGTACCTCGACACCGGCCTGCTCGGCACCGACGACTTCCTCCACTACGTACCGTGGATGCAGGCGACCTACATCATGGCCGCCAACAAGGACGCGCTCGAATATCTGCCCGAGGGCGCCGATATCAACGCGTTGACGTGGGAGCAGTTCGGTGAGTGGTGCGCGGCGCTCAACGAGGGCACCGGCGGTCCCAAGTGCGGCCTGCCGCATGCCGGTCTCTTCCACCGCTTCCTGGAAGGCTACATGTGGCCCTCCTGGACCGGCGGCATGGTGACGACCTTCAAGAGCGAGGACGCAGCCGGCATGCTGGGCTGGGTCCAGGATTCGCTGTGGCCGAACGTCAACCCGCAGTCGATCTCCTACGAGTTCATGCAGGAGCCGCTGCTGGCCGGCGAGGTGTGGGTCGCGTTTGACCACACGGCTCGCCTGCTCGATGCCTTCAACACCGAACCGGACAAGTTCGTCGCCTTCCCGGCCCCCGCAGGCGCGTTTGGCCGCGGCTTCATGCCGGTCATCGTCGGCCTGGGCGTGCCGGCCGGGGCGCAGAATCCCGAAGGCGGCGCGGCCGTCATCGAGTACCTGACACGGCCGGAAGTGCAGGGGATGATCTTGAAGGAACTGGGCTTCTTCCCGGTCGTGGCCGGCGTCGACACGGCAGATCTGCCGGCCGGCGTCGCCATCGAGGCGGCGGCCGTTGCAGCGCAGAGCAGCTCGGCCGACGCGCTGCCCGCCCTGCTGCCCGTAGGCCTGGGCGAGCGCGGCGGCGAGATCAACCAGATCTTCCGCAACGCCTTCGACCGCACGATCTTGAACGGTGAGGACATCCGCACCGTGCTGGACGAGGAAGGCGCCAACCTGCAGAAGCTCATGGACGAGACCGGCGCGCCGTGCTGGGCGCCCGATGCCGCCAGCGACGGGCCCTGCCAGGTGCAGTAGTGGAGGGATGAGGGGGAGTGACAGGATGACAAGATGAGGGAATGAGGGAATGAACGGATGATGAGGTGACGCGCTGCCTTGGCCACTTCGCCTCATCACCCCCTCACCTTGTCATCCTGTCATCTTGTCACCCCCCTCAGCCCCTCACCCGGTCAACAAGTCATCCTGTCATCTTGTCATTCTTCTCCGCCAGACGCGAGCGACTGCTATGAAAAAACGACGCAACTGGGCACCCTATTTGTTGATTCTGCCATCGGTCATCTACCTGGCGATCTTCTTTGCCTGGCCAATGGCTCGTGCGATGACGCTTGCGGTGTGGGACGCCGACGCCGTGCTGCGACTCAAGGCAGAGGCGAGCGCCGAGAGTGCGGGCGCCGGAACGCTGCCGCGCGGCACGCAGGTGGAAATCCTGGGCCAGCAGGGCAACATCGTGGCGCCGGAAGAGCTGACCCAGCGCAACCTGCGCACGGAACGCTGGTTCCGCATCGAGGCCGAGCGGGCTGACGGACAGCCTGTGAGCGGCTGGGCGCAAGAGACACGCGTGCGCGTACGCGAGGAGAGCGAGAGCGGCGAGCCGCTGGCCGGCACCATCCGCCGCAAGCTGGGCAGCGACGCCGACCCGCTGACCGACGTCTTTAGCGAGGCAAGCGTTGCCAGTGCCGTGGCAGGCCGGCTGGAAGCCAACACGCGCGTGGAAATACGCGAGCAGGCAATGCTGGAGTTGTGGTACCTGGTGCGCGGCGAGGCGGATGGCACGCCGGCGGAAGGGTGGGCGCAGTCGCGCTACATCCAGGTGTATGCCGACGACACGACCGGGCGCATCGACCGCGGCAATGCCGGCGAGCTGACCAACCGCTACATCCAGGCGATGGTCAACGACCGCTTCTTCTGGCCGGCCCTCTGGACAACCTTCCTGCTCATGGTGCTGATCATCCCGGTGCAATTCGTGCTGGCCATGATCATGGCGCTGATCATCCAGCAACAACTGCGCGGCAACTCTTTCTTTCTCTATGTCTTTGCCATCGCCCTGGGCGTCTCCGACCTGGCGGTCGGCATCGTCTGGTATGCCATCTTCACGCAGTATGGCTATCTCAACAGCATCCTGCAAGGGCTGGGGTTCATCGGCGCGCCCATTGCGTACCTGACTGCCGACACGCGCTACTGGATCATCATTGCGATCTGGCTGGCCGAGGTGTGGCGCGCCACCTCCATCGTCATGGTCGTGGTCGTCTCGGGCTTGCAGGCCATCCCCAACGAAGTGCTGGAGGCGGCCGATCTCTTTGGCGCCGGGCTGTGGAAGCGCATTCGCTTTGTCATCTTGCCCATGCTCAAGCCGAGCTTGCAGGTCGCGCTCATCCTGCGCACGATCCTGGCGCTGCAAGTCTTCGCCGTGGTCATCGCCCTCAGCGGCGGTGACATCGTCACGGTGCTGGCCAACGAGGCGTACCGGCAGTACTACGATCTGCGCAACGTCAACGTGGCGGCAGCCTATGCCGGGCTGATTCTGCTCCTTTCCATGGTCAGCGCGGTCATCTACCTGCGCCTGGTGCGCAGCAACGAGGAGGCACAAGCATGAGTGCCAGCGGACAACTTGCCCAGACGGCGCCGGTGCAGGCATCGGCCGAAATGCAGAAGGTTCGCCAGGCCGCGCTGCGCCGCCAGCGTCTCAACCGGGGTGTGACCTACTTCATCGCGATCCTGATCTGCCTGTGGGTGCTGATCCCAATCTGGTTTATTGCATCCATGGCGCTGACGACGCCGGAAGTCGTGCGCTCCTATCCCAAGGGCGTGCTGCCGTTCATCCCCTTCTCGTTCGAGACGATGCGCTTCTTCCTGAGTTCGCAGGGCATCATCCCGGGGACGATCAACAGCATCATCGTGGCGATCATCACGCTCCTGCTCTCGACGATCATCGCTGCGCCGGCCGGCTACGCCATCTCGCGCTATCTCTTTCCCGGCCGCGATTTCTATCGTCTCTCGATCCTGGCCGTGCGCGCCTTCCCGGTCGTCATCCTGGCGATTCCGCTGGCGGTGGTCTTCATCAATTTCGGCATCTACGACAGCGTCTACAGCCTGGCGCTCATGCACACGGCGCTGACACTGCCGACAACGATCCTGGTCATCGGCAGCGTCTTCGCCAGCATTCCCTACGAGTTGGAAGAGGCGGCGCAGGTCTACGGATGCACGCCGTTGCAGGCCTTTCGCACGGTGGTGCTGCCGCTCGTCGCGCCGGGCATCGCCGCGGCGGCGATCTTCACCTTTGTCATGTCGTGGAATGAGGTCTTTGCGGCCAGCATCCTGACGGTGCGCAATCGCACGCTGCCCGCCCAGGTGCTTAGCACGCTGAGCCAGTCTTCGGAACCGTATCAATTCGCCGGCGCCTTCTTCATGATGATCCCGGCGATGATCTTTATCTTTGTCATTCGCCGCTACCTGTTCAACATGTGGGGACAGATTTCTAAGTAAAGAAGTAAGAGTAAGAGAGCCGCAAAGACGCAAAGACTCGAAGTTACACAAAGGTTCCTTGAGGATGACGCTGTTCTCTAGGCTTTCTTGACTTCACTTTGTGAACCTTAGCGCCTTTGCGTCTTCGTGGCTCTCCCCCTCTCTCTTCTCTCCTTCCAATCCAGGGGTGAGGTATGGCCGACATCAAAATTGAGAGTGTAACCAAGAGATTCGGTGATTTCTTGGCCGTCGACAATGTGAGCCTGACCATCGAGGATCAGGAGTTTATGGTGCTCCTCGGGCCGAGCGGCTGTGGCAAGACGACGCTGTTGCGCGCGGTTGCCGGCCTCGGTATGGCCGACGAAGGCCGCATCAGCATCGGCGGCAAGGATGTCACCTACCTGCCGCCCCGCCAGCGCGGCATCTCCATGGTCTTCCAGAGCTATGCGATCTTCCCGCACATGAAGGTCTACGACAACATCGCCTTCGGCCTGAAGATGAACAAGGTCGATAAAGCCGAGACCGAACGCCGCGTGCGCCAGGCCGCCGAGTTGCTGCACATCGAGAACATGCTCGACCGCTATCCGTCCAAGATGAGCGGCGGGCAGCGCCAGCGCGTGGCCGTGGCGCGCGCCATCGCCATGAAGTCGCAGGTGCTGCTCATGGACGAGCCGCTGAGCAACCTCGATGCCTTGCTGCGGCTGGAGATGCGCGCCGAACTCAAGCGCCTGCTGGCCGAGATTCAGGCGACGACGATCTACGTCACGCACGATCAGATCGAGGCGCTGAGCATGGGCGACCGCATCGCCGTCATGCGCAACGGCACCATCCTCCAGTGCGACCACCCGACCATCGTCTACGACCAGCCGGCGACGGAGTTTGTCGGCGGATTCATCGGCAACCCGCCCATGAACTTCCTCGACGCACAGGTGCAGCGCCACAACGGCAGCGTCGATGTCGCGATCGGCGACTTCAAGCTGGCGCCGCACGCGCTTTATCAGCCGGTGCTCAAGCCCTACGACGGCAAGCCCATCGTCATCGGCATCCGCGCCGAGAACATGGAGACGCTGAGCACGCCTTCGGACGACGCGATCAAGGTCCGTGTCCTCGTCGTCGAGCCACTTGGCTCTCAGAACCTGCTCACGGTCAAGATTGGCGCCAACACCGTCAAGGTCTCCACGCATCCTTCCTTTGCCGTGGCTCCGGACCAGGATGTCTGGCTGCGCTTTCCTGCCGAAAAGATCCGCTGGGTCGATCGCGACAGCGGCCAGATGCTCTACCCGGCGGCGGTATGACGCAGACCACCGCCCACATCATCAACCACACGCATTGGGATCGTGAGTGGTTCTTGACCGCAACCTATACCAGCCGCTGGATCCCCCAGTTGATCGAGCGGATCGAGACGCTGGCAGCCGCCAATCGCGACTTTCGCTACCTCTTTGACGGCCAGACGCTCGTGCTCGAAGATCTGGCCGCGGTTGCGCCTGAGTATGTGCCGCGCGCCGAAGCGCTCATCGGCGCCGGGAGCCTGACGGTCGGTCCCTACTACTGCCAGCCCGACTGGCAGCTTACCGACGGCGAATTGCTGATCCGCAACCTCATCATCGGGCAGCAGGACACGCGGCGCCACGGCGGCGCCATGCGCACGGGCTGGCTCGTCGACACCTTCGGCCACATCAGCCAGGCGCCGCAGATCCACCGGCTCTTTGGCATCGATGCCGTCTACGTCTGGCGCGGCGTGCCGCAGATGACGCCATACTTCCGCTGGCAGGGCGCCGACGGCAGCGAGTTGCTCGCCGTCGACCTCTTCGGCGGCTATCGTAATCTGTACGGCGTATCGCACGCGCCGGAAGTGGCCGTCACCCGCCTCCACGCCGAGCTTGACAAGCTGCGACCCTACTACCCCACGGCTGATATCCCGCTCTTCGACGGCTACGATCTCGAGGACGATCCCGAAGATCCGCTACGCTTCTTTGCCGCAGCGGAAGGGATCGACCCCGCCATCACCCTGCGCGAGACGACGCCGGCCGCGTTCGTACAGCACGTGCGCGCCCGCCAATTATCCTTGCCGGTCATCACGGGCGAACTCAATTCGGGCAAGTATGGCGCCACCTTTCCCGGTACCTTCTCGGCGCGCACCTATCTCAAGGTGATGGCGCACGACTGCGCGCACCTGCTCTTCCGCTTTGCCGAGCCGCTGGCAACGCTGGCGTGGTGTGCCGGCCGCCCCTACGCTACGGAGCGCTACGAAAGCTGGGCGCGCCTGCTGCTGCAGAACGCCGTGCACGACTGCATCTGCGGCGTGAGCATCGACCAGGTGCACGAGAAGATGGAGGACATCTACCGCCGCGTCTTCGACGATGCGCGCGCCGATGTCGAAGAGTCGCTTGCCGCGATCCTGGGCGACTTCGCCCCCGGCCTCTATGCTGCCGGCACCACGCCCTTCGCCGTCGATCAGTGGCAGCCAGCCGGCGGCGAGTTGGTGCATGTGCAGACCGACGGCGTGGGCGTCTTCGCCATCACCGACCGGATGCCCATCGCGCGGACCGACGAAGCAGTCGAAGGATTCACATGGCAGAACGCGCACTACGCGGCACATGTCACGAGCCGCGGCACGGTAGTCGTCGACGACCGAGAACTCGGCACCATGACCGTTTGGGAGGAATGCGGCGACACCTACTCGGACGAGAGCGGCGCGCTGCTGGGCACGCTCCTCGCGACGTCCGTTCCGGTTCTGGTCGAACGCAGTGCGCACCATGCCGTGCTGGTGTTCGACGCGGCCTGGCAAGCGGTAGATCGCTCCGCTACCGCACAGGTGCGCCTCACCTTTGACGCGTCGCCGCTGCTGCGCTGGGCGATCGAGCTGGACTCGCAGGGCGCCAACCTGCGCGTCGAAATGGCATTTGCCACCGGCGGGCCAGGCGCCATCCACGCCGGCATGCCCTTCGACGTGGTGACGCGGCCCGTTGCCGACAACGACCTGCTGCCGCGCGCGGTGGAGGGCGATCTGGCCAGGATTCTGCTTGGCCAGCGCGAGGTGAACGAGGTGCGCACCTTCCCCTTCCACGAGTTCGTCGCCGTCGGGGATGCACGGCGCTGCGTCGCGGTGCTCGCCAAGGGGCTGCATGCCTATCGCGCCGGCGAAGCCGGCACGCTCCACCTGACCCTGCGCCGGGCCGTGGAGTGGCTGACTGCGGCGGACCTGGCCAACCGCGTTGGCGACGCCGGGCCTTTCTTCTACGTCCCCGACGCGCGCTGCGAACGCCGCGTGCGCCACGAGATCGCCGTCGCCTTCTGCCCCTTTGCCGCGGATTCTATGGAGATGCAGGCGATCAATGCGGCTTACCAGTCGCCGCCGTTGCTGGTCGAAGCAGGCGGTCACGGCACGCGCACGCAGTGGGCTTTCCTGCGCGCCGATACCCCGCTCAGCGCGCTCCAGGTGGCGCCGGCAGGACTCCATGCGCGGCTCTACAACCCGACGCCGGACACGGTGACTCTCTCCAATCCGCCGGCTCGGTCCGATGTGTGGGGCGAAGCTGCACCGGGCAGTGTCGAAAGCGTGCCGCCTCACGCCATCGTCGACGTTCTGCTGCCTGCCCCGCCGCAACCGGCTTCACGGCCTGCGCCGCTGGTGGTGCATGACGGGCCGGCGTGGCGTGTCGGCACAAACCGCAGCCGGCCCGATCCCGCCGTGCTGGCTGAGCTGGAGCAGCGCATGGCGGCGCTGACGGCGCAACTCGCCGAACTGGCGCCGGCTGCACCGAACAGATCGACCGCCGACCGTCTCCGGCGCGAACATCACCGCTACGTTCTGGAACGCGAGCTCGCCGAGCTACGCCTCTCGCTGCTGCTCAACGAGCGCAAACTGGCGGAAGGCGAGACGCCAAGCCACGCGTACCTGTATGACCCGGACGATGAGATCGCCGCGGCCGGCCTTGCGCTCAACCGCCTGCGCATCAAGCGGCGCATCTTCGACTACGTGGTCGCTGCGCTGGAAAGTTGACCTAATACGCGGCAAGCCTGCGGGCCGCCGCATAGATCTTGTCGGCGCTTGGCCGGTAGGCGTCTTCGAGCGGCGGGCTGAAGGGGACGGGCGTGTCCAGCCCGCCCATGCGCAACACGTGCGCGTCGAGCCACTCGAAGGCTTCCTCGGCGACCAGTGCTGCCACTTCGGCGCCGATTCCGGCAAGCTTGTTGGCGGCATGGACGACCAGTACCTTGCCGGTCTTGCGCGCCGTCGACAAGATGGCCTCCGTATCCAACGGTTTGAGCGAACGCAAGTCCAGCACCTCGGCGGCAATGCCGTCCGCGGCCAGCTTCTCCGCTGCGGCGAGCGCCTGGTGCAGCATGGCCCCGTAGGTGATGATCGACAGATCGCCACCGGGACGGGCGATATTGGCTACCCCCAGCGGCACCACATATTCACCCGCCGGCACGAAGCCCTTGAGCGAACGATAGAGCGGCTTGCTCTCAAAGTAGACAACTGGGTTGTTGTCGCGAATCGCCGCGATCATCAGCCCTTTGGCGTCGGCCGGCGTGGCAGGCGCCACCACCTTCAACCCCGGTGTGTGGACGAACCAGGCTTCCGGATTCTGGCTGTGGTAGGGACCGGAGCGGATTCCGCCGTCCGACGGAGCGCGGATGACCCACGGCACCGCCCCGCCCCAGCGATAGTGGGTTGTCGCCGCAAACTGCACGATACTGTCGAAGGCCGTCGAGATAAAGTCGGCAAACTGCATCTCGATGATCGGGCGCAGACCCATGAGCGCCATGCCGGTCGCCGCGCCGACGAAGCCCAGCTCCGCGATCGGCGTATTGATGACCCGCCGCGCGCCAAACTCCGCCTCAAACCCCTTGGTGGCCTTGAACGCGCCGCCGAAATCGCCGGCAATGTCCTCGCCCATGAGCAGGACATCCGGATCGCGGCGCATCTCCTCGCGCATGGCCTCGCTGATCGCGGCGATGTAGGTCAGTTCGCGGCCGGCCTGAACCGGCGACTCGGTCTCTGAGAAACCGAAATTGCTGGCGGTGCTCATGGTGAATAGCAGGATTTACTTGACATAGTTTGAAATGAAACTGTAAACTTCGTCAGGTCACATGAATGCTATGATCGCGATAGTTCTACTTGATTTGTCGTGGTCGACGAGACGCTACCGATTCAGAAACAGGTGCGGGGATACCCCGCCACACAAGGAGTGTACTCATGTCAGCTTATGTGACAATGCTTCTGGCGACGATGATGGCCGGCCTGCGCAATGAGCGAGGCATCAACCAGCTCGATTTCGGCCTCTTCATGAGCATCGGTGTGCTTTGCGCCGCAGTCTACTTCTATCTGAGCGGCAACTCTCCGGCAACCTTCTGGCACGACATGGCTGTCCTTGCCAGCGCGTTCCGCTTCTAGTTTCGACAAAGGTGAGACGCCGATGAACAACGCACGAAAGAAACCAGTTGCCAGGCCGAACAGCTACGTCGCAGCCGTCAGACGCCAGGAGAAGGACGAGCGCGTCCTCATGATCGGGCTGGCCGCACTCGGCATCATTGCCGCCCTGTCATGGCTGGCCGAACACTTGATGACCTTGTGGTAGGCGCCTGATCGGCATAAACGCCGTACTCCACGCTGGACGGTTCGGGCAGCGGGCTTGCCTCGGCGGCCTCGATTGCCGAAACCACTTCTACCGTGGCGCGGTGGATGATCTCGTCGAGTTCGACGGCATCCGCCACGCCCGATTCCACCAACTTCTGCCGGTACAGTTGCACGGGATCACGTTTCTCCCACTCTGCCAGTAGCGCAGGCGGCACATATTCAGCGCCGTCGTGGATGGCATGCCCCAACATGCGCATCGTCTTCGCTTCGATGAGGGTCGGCCCGCCGCCGGCGCGCGCCCGCTCGATTGCCGCGTGCGTCACCGCATAGACCGCCTCGACATCGTTGCCGTCGACCACCACGCCCTCCATGGCATAGGCGGCGGCGCGCTGCGCGATCTCGGGCGATTTCATCTGCTGGTCGAGCGGCGTTGAATAGGCGTACTGGTTATTCTCGACGATGATGACAAGCGGTGCATTCCACACGGCCGCCATGTTCAGCGACTCGTGAAAGATGCCGGCGCTGCTCGATCCGTCGCCGGTAAAGGTGAGCGCCACGCGCGGCTCGCTGCGGTAGACGAAACTCATGGCCGCACCCAGCGCCACCGGCAGCGAATGGCCCAGGTGGCTGATGAAACCAATCACGTTCAAGTCGAGGTCACCCATGCCGTGCAGATTGGCATCCCGGCCGCCGGAGACGCCGTTGGCGCGGCCGAGCAGGTTGCCGAAGATGCGCTGCGGGCTCATCCCGCGCAGGAGGTAGGTGCCCAGATCACGGTGCATGGGCGCTACGACATCGTCCGGCCCAAGCGCGTAGCCGGCGCCAACGCTGATGGCCTCGTGGCCGCGCTGGCTGAAAGTGCCGCCGAGCCCGCGCCCCTGCTTCCACAACGCGACCATGTTCTCGTCAAAGATGCGCGTCAGCGTCATCCAGTAGAAGAGTTCGAGTTGTCGATCAGCCGTCAGCATGGTCATTCGCCCCGTGCGGGTCAATCGCTGGCTACTTTTTGCCGCAGCACCCTCACCGCCTGCGCCAGGGTTGCGCCGGCGTCCTGGCCCGTGTTGTCGATCCGAATCGCATCGTCGGCCGGCCGCAGCGGCGCCACAGCGCGCTCGCTGTCGATGCGATCGCGTCGAATCATATCGGCCAGGACCTGGTCATAGTCTACGGGTTTTCCCTGTTTCTCCAACTCGCGATGGCGGCGGCGGGCGCGCTCCTCGGGCGTGGCATCGACATATAGCTTCAGCGCAGCGTCCGGCACGACAACGGTGCCTGTATCGCGCCCCACGAGCACGATCCCGGGGCGGTCGGCGTCACCGCGGCCGTAGCGGTGTGCAATCTGGCGCTGCTTGGCCGTCAACGCACGGCGCACCTCTGGGTAGGCTGAAACGACCGACACGTTGCGATCGACTTCCGGCGCGCGGATCAGCCACGTAACATCGCGGCCGTCGACGAGGACCGTCGTGTGGCGACCATCCTGCTGGTCGGCGCCGGGGGCGCGGATGTCGATGTCGACGGCATGGGCGCAATCACCCACTGCGGCCTCGTCACCGCACGCGATGCCCTGCGCGAGTACGGCCCAGGTCACGGCGCGGTACATAACGCCGGTGTCGAGAAAGAGATAGTCGAGCAGGCCGGCGAGGCGAAAGCCAAGTGTGCTCTTGCCCGAGGCGGCCGGGCCGTCGATCGCAATCACGGCGGGGCGCAGTTGGCGACCCAACGCCAGGATGTCTTGGTGATGGAACTCGCTCGTCGCAGTCATGATCGGTGCAGGTCAGCGCGGGCGCTGCCGGCGATTGGCCGGCGGCCTGGGTTTCGAGCGGGCCGGCGTCTTGGGCTTGCGCCCCCGCGCGTCATCCTGGCGACGGCCGGGCTTACCGCCCGGCGCTGCCAGCCCGGTAGCGGTGCGCAGCGCACGCAACTCCGTGGGCGAGAGCGGCACACATTCGCCCAGCGTCACCGTGCCCAGGGTAAGCGGGCCGATCGCCCAACGCACCAGGCGTAGGGTCGGGTAGCCGACGGCAGCGGTCATGTGCCGGATCTGCCGCTTCTTGCCTTCGCGCAGCACCATACGCAGCCAGACGCCCTGCTCCGGCCCGCGACTCAGCTTCAATTCCGGCGGCAATGTCTGGACGACCTCCACCTCGGCGGGTGCGCTTCGACCATCGGGCAGCTCGACGCCCGTGCGCAGGGCATGCAAGGCATCGACCGTGGGCAGCGTCTCCACGAGCACATAGTAGGTCTTGGCGTGTTCGTAGCGCGGATGGGTGAGGCGGTGCGCCAGTTCGCCGTCGTCGGTGAGGAGCACCAGCCCCTCGCTGTGCAGATCCAGGCGACCGACGGCAAAGAGACGACCGGCCTCGGCCGGCGCCAGGTCGGCCACCGTGCGCCGCTCGCCCGTGTCGCCGCCGGTATCGCTCAGCACGCCGCGCGGCTTGTGCACCTTGAAGTAGTGGTGCCGGTCAGGCGCCTTCAACGGCTTACCGTCGACGAGGACGCGGTCGCAGGCCAGGTCGGCTTTGGTGCCCAGTTCGGTCACAACCTGGCCGTTGACCTGGACGCGTCCGTCCGCAATCAGTTCTTCACATTTACGGCGGCTACCAACGCCGGCCGCTGCCATCAGTTTTTGCAGTCGTTCTTCTGCCATCGCGTGCCATCTCGCTGCGATTCAGTTCAGTCAAGGCCGAATCAGCACCTTGAGTATACCTTTTTGTCCGGCCAGCGCAATTGCCGCCAATCCATCGTCGAGCGCGTACTCGGCCGAAATCAGCGCACGCAGGTCGAAGTCGTCGCCGGCCAAGGCCGCCAGCGCCGCCGGAAATGGCCCGCAACGACTGCCGACGATGGTAATCTCATCCACCACCAACTGGCTCAGGTCGAATGAATCGAGCGTGTCGGCATAGGTGCTCTTGAGCAGCAACGTACCCAGCGGGCGCACCAGGCGCAGCGCGTCGTTGAAGCCGTCCTGCGCACCGGTTGCTTCGACGACGATGTCGGCGGGCGTGCGGCCGAGCGCGGCGAGCGTCTCCGGCGTGGCGATGACCGTGCGCAGCCCCCGCTCGGCGAGCAGCGCCAGTTTGGCGGCATGGCGGCCGATGACGGTGAGGTCGCAGCCGGTCTGGGCCAGGACGAGGCTACACAGCAGGCCCAGCCTGCCGTCGCCCAGTACATAGACACGCTGTCCAGAGGTGACAGACACTTGTTCGAGCATCTCGAAGGCAGCGGCCAGCGGCTCGGTGAAGACGGCCTGCTCGTCGGCAAGCGTGGGCGGCACTTCGTGAAGATTGGCAATGGGCAACGTGGTGTACTCGGCAAATACGCCGTCGCGGCCGATGATGCCCAGCGACGTGCGCTGCCGGCAGTGCTTGCCCAGCCCGCGCCGGCACAGCGAACACTCGCCACACCCGACGTTGATCTCGCCGACCACGCGGCGCCCGACCCAGGCCGGATCGGCGGTCGCAGCGACCACCTCGCCGACAAACTCATGGCCGAGGACGCCGACAAAGCCCCCCTTGTAGCCGTGCATCAGTTCGATATCGGTGGCACACACGCCGGCAAGGCGCACGCGAATGAGCGCTTCATCGGGCGCGGGCTGGGGCACCGGCCGCTCGTGCACGAGGTGCAGACCATGGGCGCTGAGCACCAGCGCGCGCATGGCCGTAGGAATCGAAGCTGGGACGCTATCTGCGTTCATCTCATCAAAGAAAAGAACGGCGAAGTGGTATTCGCTTCGCCGTTCAGGGTGGGCGCAGTGCGCCAGTTATCGAGCAGAAGTGAATCAGGCGGTTGCGACAGTTCCCTGGGCAGCCGGCCTCTTGTTATTGCGATGGAAAATCGAGCGTTCGTCCCAGGCCGCCAAGATTTGGGCGGCGTTGAAGACCGAGCTATACATACCGGAGACGAAACCGACCAGCATAGTGGCGACGAACTGCTGGAGCGTTGCGCCGCCCAACACCAGAATGGCAACGAGAATCAGCAAGACCGTGATTTGCGTGCCGATGGAACGTGTCGCCGTCTCGATGATGCTGCGGTTGGCGACGACCGAGAAGGTCTCACCGCGGTAGCGATGCAGATTCTCGCGCAGGCGGTCGAAGACCACCACCGTGTCGTTGACGCTATAACCGATGACGGTCAGGATGGCGGTCAGTGTGAGTGCATCCAGTTCCCAACCGGCGACCAGGTTCATGATGCAGAGGAAGGAAAGGGTCACAATAACGTCATGGACGAGCGCGGCAATGGCGGCGACGCCGTAGCGGAAGGGATGCGGCACGCTGCGGAACGCCCACGCGATGTAGAGCATGATGAGCAGCGAGGCAGCGGCCACGGCAAAGAAAGCCGCCTGGCTCACCTCACGCCCGATGGTCGGTCCGAGGCTGCGGTAGGTGACTTCCTCTACCGGTCCGAAGTTGCTTTCCAGGGCCAGGCGCAGCGCCTCTTTCTGGTCGCCGTCCACCGGCTTGAACTTGATCTGGACGGTGCTATTGTCGTTGACCGTGAAGACGGTCGTGTCGCTGTAGCCGGCATCGACGAAGACCTGGCGCACGGCTGCGGGCTGCACGGCCTGGTCGAAGCTCACTTCCCAGACGGAACCGCCCGTGTAGTCGATGCTCAGCGGCAGAAGCTGACCGCGAGTAATGCCGGACCAGGCCATGTAGATGATGGCCGGAATCATCAAGACGACCGAAATGGTAAACCAGATGTTGCGCTTCTCAACGATGTGATACATCGCACACTTCCCCTATATTTAGTAGCCGACGATAGCCTGGGCGGCTTTGTCGCGTTGTGAACGGTTGCCGAGCAGAGCGCGCATGAAGGTGCGCGTCACAACAAACGCCGTGAACATGGACAGGATGACACCAAGGCCCAGGGTCAACGCGTAGCCCTTGACGATGCTGGCGCCATATTGGTTGCCGAAGACATAGAGCACGGCGCACGAGATGAGCGTGGTCAGGTTGCTGTCGAAGATAGCGGGCCAGGCGCGGCTGAAACCTGCTTCCACGGCCAGCCGCGGCGAGCGACCGGCACGCAACTCTTCCTTCAATCGCTCAAAGATCAGGATGTTGGCGTCTACGGCCATACCGACTGAGAGCAGGAAGCCCGTGATGCCGGCGAGGGTCAAAGTCACCGGCACAATCTTGTAGATCGCCAGGTTGAAGAGCACGTAGATGACAAGCGCCAGGTCTGCCAGGAGACCGGGCACGCGGTACATGAGCACCATGAACAGGAAGACGGCGCCCATGCCCACCAGGCCGGCGACCACGCTGCGGCGCACCGAATCCTCGCCGAGCGTTGCGCTGATGGAACGCACGTCCACTACCTTGAGCGGCACCGGCAGCGCACCGTAGCGCATCTGAATAGCCAGCGAACTGGCTTCCTGCTCGTCGAACTGGCCGGTGATGACACCCTGGTCGCGGATGGCGGCGTTGATGACCGGCGCCGACAAGACGACGCCGTCAAGAACGATCGCCATGGGCTGGCCGATGTGCGCGCTGGTATAGTTATAGAATTGGTCGGCGCCGTCACCCGTCAATTCAAAACCGATCTCCCACTGGCCAAACTGGTCCTGGCGCGAAATCGCCGTGCCGAGCACGTCGCCGGTCATGGCCGTGGTAAAGACCTGATCCGGGTAGGGGGTCAACGCCGGATCCGGCGATCCATTTTCTGTGTTCGACAGATAATCCTGGACGGCCGTCGGTTTGTTGGTCGTATTGATGATCATGCCGGAGCGCAATGTAGCGCCCTGCGGGTCGACAAATTCGAGCTGGCCGGTCGAGCGAATCGTCTCGATGGCCTGGTCCGGGTTGCTGACGCCGGGCAATTCTGCCGTGATTCGGTTGTCGCCCTGGCTCTGCACGACGGCTTCGGAGACGCCCAGGCCGTTTACGCGGCGCTCGACGATGTTCTTGGCCGTATCCATGGCGCCCGGCTGTAGCTCGCGGCCCTCGGGCAGGTCTGCTTCCAACATGACCTGCGTGCCGCCCTGGAGGTCAAGGCCGAGCTTGAGTTCCAGCGGCGTCGGCTTGGCCGACAAATCCGAACGTACCAACCAATCCGGGTGCGGCAGCGGCAGTACGACGTAGAGCGCTAACGCAGCCAGGATGGCAACAACGATCAAGGATATGGTGGTATTACGCATCCGATGACTCCCACACAGCTTTTCGGCAACAGGGTACATTGTCTCAGGGGAGAATTCCTGCTGCGGCTAGATTGCAACTTTGCCATTATACGCACGATAGGAACCTCGCAGCAAATCTCTACCGTTATTCCAGTACATCAAATTGCGGAAAACAGCAGGAAGAAGGACATTTAGCCACACGGAAATTGTGACAATGGAATCTTCCGTTGTCCGGCACGATACAGTAGAATGAAAGGAACAACTTGGGCAGTGTGGCCCAGGTGCAGAGTACTGCTAAACTCACAAAGGAGTGTTTTATGGCAAAACGAAATCCCGCGCAGGATGTAGAAACACTTGCGCCAGGCGCCGTCTCCACCAACGGCGGCGCAGCGATGGACGGTGGCCCCTCCGTCGCCACCCCGACCGATATCGACCACTCCGAACAGCCGGAAAGCCTGGACGAAGAGAATCCGACGGGCGAGACGCCGTACGACCCGCCGCCCGTTGCACGCCGCGTGAGCGCCTACGCTGTGGCGCTCGGCCAGTTGGAGCGCGTCTTCGACTTCATGGACCTTGGCGCAGACATGCGCGCCTATCTGCGCACGAGCCAGCGCGAGCTGATCGTCCACTTCCCCGTGCAGATGGACGACGGCGCCATCCGTATGTTCACCGGTTTCCGCGTCCACCACAACATGACCAAGGGCCCCACCAAAGGTGGCATCCGTTATCATCCCGACGTGTCGCTGGACGAGTGCCGGGCGCTCGCCATGTGGATGACATGGAAGTGCGCGCTGATGAACCTGCCCTACGGCGGCGCCAAAGGCGGCGTCATCGTCGACCCGTCGACGTTGAGCAAGCGCGAACTGGAGAAGATGACGCGCCGCTATGCCACGGAGATCAGCCCCTTCATCGGGCCCGAGCGCGACATCCCGGCGCCAGACGTCGGCACCAACGCACAGGTCATGGCATGGATCATGGACACCTACTCCATGCACCGCGGCCACTCCATCCCGGCCGTGATCACCGGGAAGCCCGTCGCCATTGGCGGCACGCTGGGTCGCGAGTCGGCCACGGGGCTGGGCGTCACGTACATCACGCGCGCGATCATGAAGCAGCGCTTTGGCCGCAGCCTGGACGATGCCTCGGTGGCCATCCAGGGCTTCGGCAACGTCGGCGGCTGGACGGCGCGCACGATGCACGAGCGCGGCGCACGCGTCGTCGCCGTGAGCGACAAGTTTGGCGGCATCTACAACGACAAGGGGCTGGACCTGCGCCAGCTTCAGCGTCACATCCAGGAGACAGGCTCGGTGCTGGGTTACAACGGTTCCGACACGATCTCCAACAGCGAACTGCTCGAACTGGACGTGGATGTGCTGGTGCCGGCTGCGCTCGAAGGACAGATCACCAAGCACAACGCGCACAGGATTCGCGCCACCATCGTCGCCGAGGGCGCCAACGGCCCGACAACGCCGGACGCCGACGAAATCCTGGCCGACAAGGGCGTGCTCGTAATTCCCGACATCATCTGCAACGCCGGCGGCGTCGTGGTGAGCTACTTCGAGTGGGTACAGGGTCTGCAATCCTTCTTCTGGGACGAGGGCGAGGTGCGCCGGCAGATGGAGCGTACGCTGCTCGACAACCTCGATGTCGTCATCGGCACGACGACGCGGCGCAAGTGCGACCTGCGTACGGCCGCCTACGTCATCTCCATCGAGCGCATCGAGGAGGCCATGCGGCTGCGCGGCTTCTACCCGTGATCGGACATTGAATCGACCGGTTGGCCTGGTGCATTCCTGGATTGCTCCGGATGCACGGCTTCGCACCAGGCCAACCGCCGCCCCTCGCCCCTCTTCAATTGACAATTGACCGTTGACTATTGACCATTGACAATTCTTTTTCGCCCCTCGCCCCTCCCAACTCATCCACCAGCACCATCGCAACTCGCCCCTCGCCCCTCGCCCCTGCTATAATGCCCCGTCATGAGTCAAGACCTGCGCCGCAAGCTCATTCTCTCCCTGGTGGGCGCCCTCATTCTCTATATCATTCTGGCCCTGTGGAGCGACTGGCAGGAGGTGCAGAGCGCGCTGCGTTCGTTCCCCTGGCAGTGGCTGCCGCTCATTGTCGGGCTGGCGCTCATCAACTACGTGGTGCGCATCTTCCGCTGGCATTGGTGGCTGGGACTGGTCGGCGTGACGATCTCGCGCTGGGACAGCACGCGCATCTTTGGCGTGGGCAGCCTCATGGTGATGACGCCGGGCAAAGTGGGCGAGCTGCTCAAGGCGTACATGGTAAAGAATGTCACGGGCACGCCCATGAGCGTCACCGCGCCCATCATCGTCACCGAACGCATCATCGACGGCATCGCCATGCTGATCCTGGCCAGCATCGGGCTGATCGCCTTTCCCGAACCACGCGCCCAGCTTGTGGCGGTCGCCCTGTTGGCTGCGTTTGCCGCCGGCATCGTCGTCATCCAGATCCGCCCGCTGGCGCTGCGCGCGCTGGCCTTTGCGCACCGCATCCCCTTCGTCCGCAAGTTCTCGGATCAACTCTACGCCATCTATGAGAGCAGCTATTCGCTCTTTCGCCCCAGCCCACTCCTGATTGCGCTGAGTCTTGGCATCATCGCGTGGGGCACGTCCGGGCTGGCGTTCGGTGTGGTGCTCGTCGGCTTCGGCGCGCCGATGACGTGGGAGACCTTCTTCATGGCGGTCTTCATCTTCAACATCAGCACGGTGATCGGCGCAGTCGTGGCACTGCCCGGCGGGCTGGGCGGCTTTGAGGGCAGCGCCGTCTTCTGGGTGGTGCGCCTCTTCGGCATGAGCACGGCAACCGCCACCGCGTCGGCGCTGATGATTCGCTTCTGCACGCTATGGCTCAACGTGGCCATCGGCTTCGTGAGCTTCCTGCTATGGCACGATCTGTTGGCCGGAGCGGAGAACGTCGACCGCAAGAGTGCGCTGGCCCTGGAACCGCCCAGCCAGCCTACCGTCGACTGAACAAAAAAAGAGACCCGCTCGGCTGGGAGCCTACGGGTCTCTCGTGTGCCGGTGTTAGGAGGGGAACCGGCATCGGAACAACAGCGCACCCGTAGTATCTCGCTCTTTCCTGAGAATCCCGTGAGCCATATCTAAATGGTAGATGAGAGATAACATGGACACCCATCCCGCCATCCGCGAGGTCATCGAACTGCACGACTTTTTCCAGGCGTGGCTGACTGCTGCCCTGCCCAACGACGAAATCACCTTTGCCCGCTTTGCGGAGACGACCGACCCCAGTTTTACGCTCATCACCCCGGATGGAACGGTGCTGGACCACGCCGCGGTGTCCGGATGGATCCGATCGGCACACGGCAGCCGCCTCGGCTCTCGGCTGTGGACGACCGATCACGCGGTGCGCTATGCGGATGCCGGCTGCGTGCTGGTTACCTACCACGAGTGGCAGACGCGTGACGGCGTTACCACCTGCCGCATCAGTTCGGCGCTCTTTGCTGCCGGCGATGCAGCGCCCAACGGCCTGCTCTGGCGGCACGTCCATGAGACCTGGATCGCCACCGGCTGAACGACTCCGGCTCAATCACTCCACAATCTTTCCAGAACCTGCCCTTGCTACGGTAGAGCCGACGCGACAGTCGGACGAAGCCGGCCGCCGCCCGTGCAGTGAACCACGAAAACCCAAGTTCAGCCGAGGTAACTTATGTCAAAAACGAACGGCGATGTGCCGTACTACAACTTGTACATCAACGGCCAGTGGCGAGCGCCGGTTGCCGAACAATACCGCCCGACCATCGATCCCTCCACCGGCGCGACACTGGGCATGATCGCCCAGGCCGACATCGAGGACACGCGGCTTGCGATCGCGGCGGCGCGCGAGGCGTTCGACGACGGCTACTGGGCCAACATGTCGCCCGGCGAACGCTCGCGACTCCTCCACGCCCTGGTCGACGCCATCGAGGCGCGCCAGGATGAGATTGCCGAAGCGGAGATGCGCGACGGCGGCTGCACGTGGCGCAAGGCCTACCTGCTCGACATTCCCGTCGGCCTGATTCACTTCCGCCACTTTGCCAAGCTCGCCGACATTGACCCGCTGGAACCGGTGCCGCAGATCACCTTCCCGGCCATGTCCTACAACTTCGTGCTGCGCGAGCCTATCGGCGTCTGTGGGCAGATCATCCCGTGGAACTTCCCCTTCCTGATGGCGATCTGGAAGATGGCGCCGGCGCTGGCCGCCGGCAACACGGTCGTCATCAAGCCGGCGACCTTCACGCCGCTGAGCCTGCTCAAGATGACCGAGATCATCCACGACACGGGGCTGCTGCCGCCGGGCGTCTTCAACGTGATCACCGGTCCTGGCCAGGTCGTCGGCCCGGAAATCTGCACCAACCCCATGGTCGACAAAATTGCCTTCACCGGCAGCACCGAAGTCGGCCGCGAGATCATGCAGCAGGCGGCCAGCACCATCAAGAAGGTAACGCTGGAACTGGGCGGCAAGAGCCCGAACATCATCCTCGAGGATGCTGACCTCGACATCGCCGTAGATGGCAGCCTGTGGGCAACCTTTATGCACAACGGCCAGGCGTGCGAGTCCGGCACGCGCCTCTTTGTGCCGGCCAGCATCTACGACGAGTTTATCGAGCGGCTGGTGACGCGCGCGTCCAAGCTCAAGGTTGGTCTGTCGGGCGAGGGCGAGACCGACCTGGGCCCGCTGATCTCCGCCGGTCAGCTTCGCTCAGTCGAGGAGTACATCCAGATCGGCATCGAGGAGGGCGCGACGCCGGCGCTGCTCGGCAAGCGGCCAGACGACCCCGAACTACAGGACGGCTTCTTTATCTCGCCGACGATCTTCACCGACGTCGACAATTCCATGCGCATCGCCCAGGAAGAGATCTTTGGCCCGGTGTTGTGCGTCATCAAGTACGACGGGCTCGAAGATGCCATCCGCATGGCCAACGACACGATCTACGGCCTGGCCGCGGGCGTGTGGAGCCGCGACGCCGAGGCCGCGATCAGCGTGGCGAAGCGTTTGCAGGCCGGCACGATCTGGATCAACGACTACCACATGATCAATGCCGAAGCGCCCTTTGGCGGCTACAAGCAGAGCGGCATCGGCCGCGAGCTGGGCACCTGGGGTCTCAAGGAGTACATGGAGGTCAAGCACATCCACGTACCGCTGAGCAACGAACGCAGCGGCAAGTTCTGGTTCGACATCGTCACCCCGCAGTTGTCCGACTGACGCGTACGCAACTTCGAATCGAACGGCTTTGAGCAGCGGGTCGCCCATCCGGGCGGCCCGCTATCGATTTGTCAGCGAAATGTCGCGTTTGGTTACGGATGCCCGCCACTCATCTGCTATGATTGTGTGATGGTTTTTTCCGAAACACAGTAGTTCACGATTCTCGCCGTAGTGACGACTTCAGTCGTTGACTTCCTCTGGAACGGCTGAAGCCGTTACTACACATCGTGAACTGCTGAAACAACGGTTGATTGAGGGAGCGCTGGTATGGGGATGACGGTTCTGGCGATGATCGGCGGGCTTGCCATCCTGGTGACCGGCGCCGAGATCATGGTGCGCGGGGCGAGCCGGCTGGCGGCTGCGCTCGGCGTGCCGCCGCTGATCATTGGGCTGACGATCGTTGCGTTCGGCACCAGTTCGCCCGAACTGGCCGTGAGCTTGCAGTCGGCGTTATCCGGCCAGCCGCAACTGGCGCTGGGCAACGTGATCGGCAGCAATATCCTCAATGTGCTGCTCATCCTCGGAGCGTCGGCGCTTATTATCCCGCTGGTCGTCGCGCAGCAACTGGTGCGCCTGGACGTGCCGATCATGATCGGCGCCTCCGTGCTGGTCTGGGTGCTGGCGCTCAACGGCACGCTCGGCCGGTTCGAGGGCGCGCTCCTCTTTGCCTGCATGATTCTCTACCTGGGCTTTCTGATCTGGCAGAGCCGGCGCGAACGCGACAAAGCAGTCAAGGACGAATACGCTGCGGAATATGCCGAACGCGAGCCGCGCAGCGCCGGCCGCACGGTGCTCAATGTCGTCCTCATCGTGGCCGGCCTGGCGATGCTGGTCTTCGGCTCGCAGCTCTTTGTCGATGGCGCCAGCACGCTGGCACGCTCCTTCGGCATGAGCGAACTGGTCATCGGCCTGACCATTGTGGCGGTCGGCACATCCATGCCAGAAATTGCCGCCTCGCTGCTTGCGGCGTTCAAGGGAGAGCGCGACATCGCCGTAGGCAACGTTGTGGGCAGCAACCTCTTCAACCTGCTCTCTGTGCTGGGGCTGACCGCCTTCTTTGCGCCGGACGGCATCCCGATCAGTTCCACCGTGCTGAGCGTAGACCTGCCGTTCATGGTCGCGGTCGCCGTGGCCTGCCTGCCCATCTTCTTGACCGGCAACGTGATCTCCCGCTGGGAGGGCGCCATCTTTCTGGGCTACTACGTGGCGTATACCGCGTATCTGCTGCTCAACGCCGCCGATCACCCGCGCCTGTTGCAGTACCGCGACTTCATGCTGCTCTTCGTCGTGCCGCTCACTGTGCTCACCCTGGGCATCGCGCTGGCCGGTGAACTACGCAGCCGTCGTGCCAACAACAACTCCGAACATACGCTAAATTCTTGAGATTCTCTGAGGCAAACTCTATGTCGTGGATGGCAGTGGGGTTACTTATCGGCGGGTTGATCACCCTCGTTGTGGGGGCGGAGGCGCTCGTGCGCGGGGCAAGTCGGCTCGCCGCAGCGCTGGGTATCGCGCCGCTCGTCATCGGCCTGACCATCGTGGCGTTCGGCACCAGCTCGCCCGAGCTGGCCGTGAGCGTGCAGTCGGCGCTGAGCGGACAGGCCGACATTGCGCTGGGCAACGTAGTGGGGAGCAACATCTTCAACGTGCTCTTCATCCTGGGCCTGTCGGCGGTGATCGTGCCGCTCGTCGTGGCGCAACAACTGGTGCGGCTGGATGTGCCGCTCATGATCGGCGTCTCGGCGCTCGTGTGGGTGCTGGCGCTGGACGGCAGCATTGCGCGCTGGGAAGGCGTGCTGCTCTTTGCCGGCATCATCGCCTACACGCTTTTCCTCATCGTCCAGAGTCGCCGCGAGAAGAACAAAGAGGTCACCGACGAATATGCCGGCGAATATGCCGAACGCGAGCCGCGCACCTGGCAGCGCACCGCGCTCAACATTGCGCTGGCGATCGGTGGACTGGTGTTGCTGGTGCTTGGCGCGCGCTGGTTTGTCGACGGCGCCACGCAACTGGCACGCTCGTTCGGGCTGAGCGAGTTGATCATCGGCCTGACCATCGTGGCGGCCGGCACCTCCATGCCGGAGGTAGCGACCTCCATCGTGGCAGCATTGCGCGGGGAACGCGACATTGCCGTGGGCAACGTCGTCGGCAGCAATATCTTCAATCTACTGGCTGTGCTTGGGCTGACCGCGGTCGTGGCGCCGGGCGAGGGAGTCGCCGTCGCGCGCGGCATGGTGACCGTGGACCTGCCCTTCATGGTCGCCGTGGCGGTGACCTGCCTGCCCATCTTCTTCACCGGCCACACCATCGCCCGTTGGGAGGGCGTCGTCTTCCTTGCGTACTACGGCGTCTACACCGCCTACCTCTTCCTCACCGCCACGCAACACGCTGCGCTCGACGAGTTCAGCACCGCCCTGTTCTTCTTCGTCATCCCGCTGACGCTGATCACGCTGGGCGTTTCGATGACACGGGAGCTTCGGCAGAGACAGGTAATGCGTAAAGCGTAATGCGTAACTCGTGACTGTGTGTAGGTAGAGACGGCTCGCCTTGCGCCATACTCCCAGCCAACGACCAAGCCTGACTCTTAACGCATCACGCAGCGCAGATTACGCATTACGCACTACGCATTACGTTAACCACTTCCCCTCATCCAATCACCCGCAAGAACCGCGCATACGCTTCGTCCCAGCCGGGGTGCGGCTGCGGCTCGAAGACTTCCTGCCGGATCGAGGCGGCGATGGCGGCGCGACCGTCGGCCACGCTAGACAGGTGTCCGGTGGCCACAGCCTGCATCATGATGACGCCCATGGCCGCCGCCTCGACGGGGCCGGTGACCACGGTGCGCCCGCACGCGTCCGCCGTGAACTGGTTGAGCAGCCGGTTCTGGCTGCCGCCGCCGACGACGCGAATGGTGTCCAGATGGCGGCCACCCGTCCGCCCGGCTGAGGTCAAGATCTCCTCCAGCGCCTCCACCACCCAGCGGTAGCGCAGCGCCAGGCTCTCCAGGCAGCAGCGCACCACTTCGCCTGGCGTCTGCGGCTCGGGCTGGTTGGTGCGGCGGCAGAAAGCGCGGATGGCGTCGACCATAGCCGGCGGCGTGTTGAAATCGGGGGCGTCGGAATTGATGATGCTGCGGAAGGGCGTCGCCTTCTGTGCCTCGGCCAGCAGCCCTTCCCAGGTGAAGGTGTGACCCTCGCGCTCCCACTGGCGCCGCGACTCTTGCAGGAGCCACAGGCCGGAGATGTTCTTGAGCAGACGGATCGTGCCGTCGACGCCGCCCTCATTGGTGAAGTTCAGTTCCAGCATCTTGGCGTTGATAATCGGCTCCGGCACCTCGATGCCCATAAGGCTCCACGTGCCGCTGCTCAGGTAGACGCTGCGTTCGTCGAGGCCGGGGATGGCCGCCACGGCGCTGCCCGTGTCATGCCCGGCGGACGCCACCACCGGTGTGCCGGCGGGGACGCCCGTCTCCTCAGCCACCTGGGCCAGGAGCGGGCCGACGACCGTGCCCGGCTGGACGATGCGCGGCAGCAGGCCGGCAGGCAGGTCGAGGCGGTCGAGCAGCTTCGTCGCCCAGCGGCGATCGCGCGCCAGCAGCATCTGCGTCGTCGACGCAATGGTGTACTCCGCCACCTGCTCGCCCGAGAGCCAGTAGTGGAAGAGGTCGGGCATGAGCAGCAGGGTCCGGGCGCTGTCCAGTTGCGGATCGTCCAGCGCGCGCATGCTGTACAACTGGAAGAGCGTGTTCAGTTCCAGGAACTGGATACCGGTCAGGTCAAAGAGTTCGGCCTTGGGCACGACGGAGAAGACGCGCTCGATCATGCCGCTGGTGCGCGCATCGCGATAGTGGACAGGGTTGCCGAGCAACCGGCCCGCCCGGTCGAGCAGGCCGAAGTCGACGCCCCAGGTGTCGATACCGATACCGGCGAGCGCGCCGTGAGGTGCGGCGGCGTAGCGCGCCATGCCCGCCTTGACTTCGCTCCACAGCGACAGCACGTCCCAGTAGAGCCGGCCCAGAACCGTTACCGGGCCATTCTGGAAGCGGTGAAGGTCCTCCAGCGCGAAGCGCGTGCCATCCCATTTGCCCAACAGGACGCGACCGTTGGACGCGCCCAGATCGGCGGCCAGAAAATCGACTGTGGCAGACATGCCGGTATCCTTTCAAGTGTTGCGGTCAAACGTACTCGACCGTGATCTGGGCCGCATCGAGCGCGCGGCGATGATCCTCGCCAAGCCCGTTATCGACAATGAGCAGATCGATCTCTTCTGGCAGCAGCGAGGTGGCGACATAGACGCTGGCAAACTTGGCGTGGTCGACCAGCGCGACCTTGCGCAGCGCCGTCTCGGCCATGGCGCGCTTCATCTGTGCCTCGCGCAGGTCGGACTCCATCATCCCCTGCTCGGCGCTAAAGGCGCGGCAACTGAGAAAGGCGATGTCCACGTGCAGGCGGCGCAGCAGGTTCGGGCTGAGCGTGTCGACGAGGCTGCTGGTGCGGCGGCGCAGAATCCCGCCCACGACGATGGTCGTCACGTCGGGTGCAAAGCTCAGCTCCAGCGCGGCGTAGAGCCCGGTCGTGATGACGGTGAGGTTGTGCATATCGCGCAGCAACCGGGTCATCTGGAAGGCGGTCGTGCTGCCGTCCAGGAAGATCGTGGTGCCGGGCTGGATCAGTTCGACGGCACGGGCGGCGACGCGCCGTTTTTCTTCCAGGTTCAACTGCTGGCGAGCGGCAAAGCGCAACTCCAACTGCCCGCGCCCCGAGACGACGGCGCCGCCGCGCACGCGCGTCAGGTAGCCTTGCTCCTCCAGTTGCTGCAAATCCTTGCGGGTCGTTACCTCCGAGACACCCAGCCGCTGGCTAAGCTCGGAAACCGATACCTCGTCCTGCTCGCGCAAGACCTGAATGATACGTTCGCGGCGTTCTTCACTGCTCAGTGGCACTGCCGTGGGGTCGAAAAATGCTGCTTCAGGGTTGATCAGATCGTCGTCGTCAATCATACCTGGGTCTCCTCTATTCTTTTGCGTCGGTGGGCTATGCACCACAAGGCGCATCGCCGGATGAATGCCATGGCGTGTATTGCACTGTCAGCTTCAGCCGTGAAGATTCCCAGGGCGACGAAACGCCAGGATCGGGCTGCTTTTGTGCCGGGCTTTGTCGCCGGGAGCGCTGGGAACCTTTCCAAACTGGGCGTCATCGAAACAGCAACGCACGCAGATCGCCATTATACCAGCAACGGATAATTCTGCCCTGCCCAGCTTTGCAGCCGCTCATGGCCCGCAAGCACCAGTGCAAGGATAGCCTGAGCCTCCTCATCGACCGGCGCGTCGGCCGCCCAGCGTGCGGCCAGGTAAGCCGGCACCTCGGCGCCGTCGACCCCGGCATAGGCCAACGCCGCGGCTGCGCCCAACGCGTAGCGGCGCGGCGTAATGCCGGCCTCCTGCGCCTGCCGCATCGCACCGACGAGCCGGTCGTTCCAGCCCAGCTTGCGCGCCGGGTCGCGGCCGACGCGTGCCACCGTGTCGCGCACGTACGGGTTCACCATGCGCCGAATCAGGTCGCCGGCGTAGTCGGCAAAACCGGCGGGCGTAAAGAGCGGGTCGACACCGGCATAGCGCGCACAGAGCGCCGCGCCCGATTCCTCGACCATCGCCGCGCGCACAAAGTCGATCACGTCCGGGCGCCCGCGCAACTCGTCGATGCGGCGGAAACCCAGCGCGTGCGCCAGGTAGGCAGCCAGCGCGTGGCCGGCATTGTGGCCGTAGAGCTTGGCCTCGGCAAATGGCGCCAGGTCCGCCTTCTCGACGAAGACTTCGATGCCGCGCACAAAATCTGCCCACTCCGGAGCGACATCACCGCCATCGTCCGGGCGCCGAATGTGCGAGATATAGATGCGATTGAACGCTTCGACCAGGTAGGCGCGATCCAGGCCGGGCGCCAGCGGCTGCAAGTCGGATGCCTCTTCCGGCGCGCCGCTCATCTTGCCGATGATCGTGTCGAGAAACTGTACCTTCGCCAGTACATCATCCTGTCGTTCGGGCGGCACGGCAGCCAGCACGGCGTCACGCAGCAACTCGGCGGCCTGCGTGTGATTCTCGGCGGCATAGACGACGGCGGGCGGCCCGCTCTGCTCGACCTTGCGCAGCAGCCCGCCGGCGAGAATCTGCGCGACGCTGCTCGCTCCCCCTGCCCCATAGAAGTCGACGCTGGGCAGTGCCGTCGCCATTTCTGTAGCCTCGGCGACAGCCGCAATCAAACTCGCCCGATCATCATCGACGCGCGGCGAGTAGATTTCCACCGGCCGGACCGTCAGCGTGTCGATACCGTCATCGCGGCCGACGTTGACCATGAACGCCGCAGCGGCGCGCACGGCTGCCACCACCTCCGGCACGACTTCGGCGACGACGAGGCGATCGAAGTTGCCCGACAGATGCGCTTCGGCCAGAAAGAGCCCGGCCTGGATCGGGCCAAAGCCAAAGCCGACAAAGGTCCTCATCGCATCTCTTGCCCGCCGGTGACGTTGATGGCCTGACCGGTCATGTAGCTCGACTGGTCGGAGGCCAGGAAGACGAGCACGTTGGTGACGTCTTCGTAGGTGCAGCCGCGACGCATGGGCACCTGGTCGATGTAGCGTTGGCGCACCTCCTCCTCGGAGACGCCCAGCCGCTTGCTGTACTGCTCGTAGAGCGAGCCGACCCACAGTGGCGAGTCGAGCAGATTGCCGGGACAGATGGCGTTGACGCGCACGCCGTACTCGGCCAGTTCCAGCGCGATGCTCTGCGTCAGGCCGATGCCGCCAAACTTGGACGCGGCATAGGCGCCATTCTTGAAGCTCCCCTTCTTGCCCGACTTGGAGTTGATTTGGATGATCACGCCGCTTTTCTGGCGCTTCATCACCGCGGCCGCGTACTTGGCGCAGAGAAAGTAGCCGGTGAGATTCACATCCATGACCAGCTTCCAGTCGCGCAGGTTCATCTCATCGACGGGGCTGGAGCGCACGACGCCGGCGTTGGCGACCAGGATGTCCAGCCGGCCAAACTCGCTGACCACGGCGTCGACCATCTCACGCACCTGCTCCTCGTCCGCCACATTCACCGGCAGCGCAATGGCGCGGCGGCCCGTCTCGTTGGCAACGGCCAGCGCCGTTTGCTCCGCCTGCTCGGCGTTGAGATCGGCCACCACGACGTCGCACCCCTCGCGCGCCAGCCGCAAACAGATGGCAGCGCCCAGTCCCTGGGCGCCGCCGGTAACCAATGCAACTCGATCACTCAACATCGTTTCAGTATTCCCTTTGTGCAACTTTGCGTCTTTGCGCCTTCGTGGCTCTCTTCTCTTTTTCTTGCTCTACAGCATTACCTTCAGCAATTCATCCTCTGCTTCACGTGTCCACATGCCGTCGGCATCCAGTTTGGCCGCCACCGTCGGCAGCACCTGGTCGAGTTCGGTCAGCGGCGTGAGCGGCAGCGGCTTGCCCAGGTTCGGGTAGATGACCACCTTACCGGCAAAGCGCCCGTCCGCCACCGCGTGCAGCCCGTCGCCCACACCTTCCAGCCCGGCAATTGCGGCCACCGAGTGGTTGGTCGGCAGTTGCTTGCTCTCCACCAGGTCGCGCATGTGGCGCAGGTCGTCGATGGACGAACCGCTCGTGCCGGTGAAGCGCAGCCCGCGCTGGGCAACCGGATTCAGGTCCAGCTCGACCATGGTGCCGCGTGCCAGGCCGGCAAAGACATTGACCACAGCATTGTCCCCCACGACCGACGCGGCCTGCTGCACGGCATCCGTCGTCGGCGCCATGATCACCACGTCGTCGTAGCCCGCGCCGCCCGACTCGGCCCACTTCTGCGCCAGGAAGGCCGCCTCGTCGGCAAACTGGTCGCGCGAGAGGAAGGCGATTTCCACGCCGAAGTCGGCGGCCTGGCGCTCGAACTGGCGGCGCACAGGCGCCATGCGCGCGGCATGCAGGTTGGACGCCACGACCTTGCCTGGCCGCCCCGGCATGGAGAGCGCGCGTAGCAGGTGCATCTGCCCCATGGGGCCGGCCGCGCCCAGGATCCAGCAGGCGCCGCCCTCCTTGAGCTGCGTGCGCACGGGCGTGTAGGCTGCAGAAAGATCCTTCGAATCGGTGCCGGCGACGAGCAGATTGTCGTAGTGCATGCGGCCAATATCCACGGCGACCGGGCGCTCCAACGGCTTGGCGAGCACCAGGTTGAAGATCGCACCGTTGGCCAGCCGCGGGAAAACGCGCTCGCACAGCGCAGCGTCGCCGCCCAGCACGACGATGTCGTTGTAGCGCGTGCTGCCGTCGTCGCCCTCCTGCACCGCAACGCCGGCGGAGGCAGCCCAGACGCGCACCTGCTCGGCGAAGGCGGCGTCGCTCACGTCGAGCACGACCGTGGCCGGGCGCCAGTTGGCAGCCTCACCCAGCGTCACGCCGGCGCCGTCGCCTACCAGCCAGACCGTGCCGCCTTCTTGCCACTGCGTGCGGTAGACGACGGTGTACGACGCCTCGACGCACGCCCACGGCTCGCAGAGCGCGACCTCAGCGTAGCCATCTTCGGCGTCGACCGGCACCAGGTAGTTGCCGTGGTCGCCGTTCAGCACGCGCCAGTCGACGAGGCTATAGCGCGAGAAGCCGCCCTGAATCTCATAGCCGTAAGCATAGGGCTTGCCGCCCAGGTAGATATCGGCCTGCACGATGAAGCGGTCGCCGGGCTTGTACGTGTCGCGCAGCTTCTCGCCCGCCTCGATGATAGTCAGCGCCACCTCGTGGCCAAGCACGACCGGCTCATCCTTCATCTTGCGGTGGATGCGCGGGTGATTCTCGCCGGCGCGGATGACCTTGATGTCGGAGAAGCAGATGCCGACCGCATCGTGGCGCACCAGCAGTTCCTCGGGGCCGGGCGCGCGCATGGGCACATCCATGGCGCCGCCCTCTTTGCCGAGATTCTCCCAGCCGGCGCCGTAGAGCGGCCACAGGCGGTTGTCCGCGGGCGCCGGCTCACCGGCGGCGCGGTAGTTCTGCACTTTGGCAGTGGTTGATTCACTCATGATGTCGCTATCCTTCACTGTTCATTGGCGTCAGGCGGTCAGTGCGTCGAGGAGTTCCGCCGGCGCCATCTCTTGGTGCACGCGAGCGAGCAGCTTGTGTCCGGCCGGGCCTGCCGGCACGCATCGCCCCACCGCCGCGTAGAACGCGTTGCGTTGCGCCCGCACCGGCAGCAGATCGGCCGCCCACGCGCTTTGATACCCCATGGCCAGCACGCGTTCCATGACCGTGTGGCCGTAAATGAAGTAGGCGCCGTCCATGAACGCATCGCGCACGGGGAAGAGCGCAGCGGCGGCAAAATCGTCGACGATGGGCTGGCCGAAGCTGTTCATCTCGGTGCCGATGTTGAGCGGCAGATCCATTTGCTTTGCCAGATCGACCACCTCGTACAGCTTCTGTTGCTTGAGCGCCGCGCTCTTGGGGTCGGCGAGATTCCAGTTGCGGTCCGGCACGATGTTGAGCGCGACGACGCCCTTGCCGACCAACAGCGCCAGCAGTTCGTCCATGGCCTGCTCGCCTGGCGTGGTGCCGTCGAGCCAGGCGGCGCAGGGCAGCGCACGGCAGGCAAGCGCCAGCTCGTGCAGCCGTTCCACGTGCGGGAAGGTGCCGGCGTCGGGCTGCATGTAACCCGGCCCGCCGCGCTTCATGAGCTTGCTGCGCACCGTATTCTGGAAGCCGGCGGCATTGGCCATGGCCTTCTCGGCCGCGGCGCGATCGATGCCCAGCTTTCCCGCCCAAAATGCCGCCGCATCGGCTGCCTTGCGCGCAGCGGCATCAATGTAGGCGACGACGATGTGGCGCTCCGTCGCGTTGCCCGACGGCGTCAGCGGCAGCACATCCTGCTCGTAGTCGATGGTCACGGGGTCCAGATAGGCGTTGACACGGGCGATGAGCGCGCGGTTGCGCGCGGCCGACTGCCCGCGCAGTTCGTCGACGATGGCCTGTGCGGCCGGCGGCACATCCGTGCGCGTAAAACCGATGGCCATGTGATAGAGCACGCCCGGCTCGCCCGGCGAATTGATCTCGCGATCGGCGAATTCCGGCACGTAGACGCGCGTCTCGATGCCCGCGCTGCCGCGCACCGCCGTGGCGTCGCAGGCGTCCAGGAACTCGCTCACGGCGTCGAGCACATCGAAATCGACGATGCCCATGAGGTCGATGCCTTCCTGGCGCGCCAGCCAGCCCAGACCGGTGGGCGAGTAGCCGTAGGCATTGAACGAGAAAAAGGTGTGGCAGTGCATGTTGGCGATCCCGCGCCCCGGCGGTGCATCCGGAATCCGGGACAGGAGATCGGCCAGTGCTGCCCGGCGGATGCCAGGATCGAAACTGTTGAGGGCTTGCTCTAGTTGCACGTCAGCCCCTTCCTGAATGATCATAAGGACACGCTGTTGTTGGGGTGAAATTGATTCGAAACGTCGCCCCCAATGTAGCACACAATTTCGCTACTTGCAAGCAGAAAACAAGCACCCTAGCCTGATATAGAAACCTGTAACGAAAGTTCCAGTTACGCTTATTTTGCGATGCCCGGCACACACACTAGAATCGAACAAGGAGGGGGAAATGCCCGGCACTTACATTCTGGCACATGATCTTGGCACATCGGGAAATAAGGCGACGCTCTTCGATGGCGCCGGCCATCTGGTGGGCAGCGCCTTTGCGGCCTACGCCACGCACTACCCGCACCCGAACTGGGCGGAACAGGAGCCGGCCGCGTGGTGGCAGGCAGTCTGCGCCACCACCCACCAGTTGCTGGCTGACTCCGGCATCGACGCCGCCGCCATTGCCGCCGTGGGGTTCAGCGGCATGATGATGGGCTGCCTGCCCGTCGCCGCCGACGGCACGCCGCTGCGTTCGTGCATCATCTGGGCGGACCAGCGCGCACAGGAGGAGGCGGCTTTCGTCGCCGAACGCTGTGGCGCTGACGAGGTCTATCTGCGCTGCGGCCATCGCACCAGCCCGGCCTACTGTGCGCCCAAGATCCTGTGGGTGCGCAACCACCAGCCGGAGATCTATGCGCGCACGGCCAAGTTTCTCGTGCCCAAAGATTTCATCGTTCACAAGCTGACCGGCGAGTTTGCCACCGATTATTCGGACGCGTCGGGCACGCTGCTCTTCGACCTGGTGACGCGCACCTGGCACCAACCGTTTCTCGACGCGCTGGGGCTGTCGGCTGAGCAGTTGCCGGCGCCGCACCCTTCGCCCGCCATCATCGGTACGGTGACGGCCGCCGCAGCCGCAGCAACGGGGCTGGCGCCGGGCACGCCGGTGGTCATCGGCGGCGGCGACGGCTCGTGCGCGGGCATCGGCGCGGGCGTCATCGAGCCGGGGTCGGCCTACTGCGTCATCGGCACGTCGGCGTGGATCAGCGCGAGCACGCCCGCCCCCGTCCCCGACCCGCAGCAGCGCACGATGACCTTCCATCACGTGCACCCGCAGCGTTATGCGCCCATGGGCGTGCAGCAACTGGCGGGCGGCGCGCGCGAGTGGGCGTGGAAGGCGCTGGCGGACGGCGATCTGGACCTGGACGCGGCAGCCGCGACGGTGGCGCCGGGAGCGGGCGGGCTGCTCTTTCTCCCCTATCTCATGGGCGAGCGCAGCCCGTGGTGGAATCCGCAGGCGCGCGGCGCGTTCGTCGGCCTGGCCATGCCGCACGACAAGCCGCAGATGGCGCGCGCCGTGCTGGAGGGCGTGGCCTTCGGGCTGCGCCAGATCCTGGACAGCCTGCGCGAGCACGTGCCGGACATCGACGCGCTGCGCCTCATCGGCGGCGGCGGCAAGAGCCGGCTGTGGCCGCAGATCCTGGCCGACGTCTTCGGCCTGCCGATCCACATGCTGGAGCTGAAGGGCGAGGCGACGAGTTGGGGCGCGGCCGTGGCGGCGGGTGTGGGCGCGGGAATCTACGATTGGTCGATCGCCGCCGAGCGCTCGCAGGTAGTGGCTGTAGTCGAACCGAATCCCGCCAACCGGCAGCGCTACGACGAATTACTGAACCTGTTCACCGAGAGCTACCTGGCGCTGGCGCCGGTGTATGCGCGGCTGGCAAGAATAGGAGAGTAGAGATTGGAGATTGGAGATTTCGTCAACGCTGGGCTTGAATTGCCAGTGCGAGAGACTTCCAATCTCGAATCTCCAATCTCCAGTCTCCAGTCTCAGATCTCACAAAAATCGAGGAAATGATGCTGGATTTCTTCTCCGTACTCTCCCCCTGGCAGTGGGCGCTGGCTGCGCTGGGCGCCTATCTCGTCGGCATCTCCAAGACCGGTATTGCCGGGCTGGGCGTCTTTTCCGTGGCGCTCTTTGCCAGCGCGCTGCCGGCGCGCGAGTCGACGGGCATCGTGCTGATCATCCTGATTGCGGCCGACATCGTGGCGGTGATCACCTACCGCCGGCAGGCAAGCTGGCCGCACCTGCTGCGCCTCTTTCCGTGGGCGGCCGTCGGCATTTTCATCGGCTTCCTCGTCATGGGGCGCATCGACGCGCAGACCACGCAGCGGCTCATCGGCGCCATCCTGGTGACGATCGTGGTCGTGCATTTCTGGCGGCGGGCGCGCACCAAGGCGCTGGCCGATCTCGAGGCCGAGGCGAAGCCGCACCCGCTGCTGGCTGCGGTCACCGGCGTCAGCGCCGGCTTCACGACCATGGTCGCCAACGCGGCCGGGCCGATCATGGTGATCTACCTGCTGGCCATGCGCCTGCCCAAGTACATTTTCATGGGTACGGCCGCCTGGTACTTCTTCATCCTCAATCTTTTCAAGGTGCCCTTCTCCTACAGTCTGGGGCTGATCAACGCCAACTCGCTGCCCATCAGCCTGGCGTTGGCGCCGGTGGCCGTGGCCGGCGCGCTGACCGGCCGCGTGCTGATCCGGCACATCAACCAGCAGGTCTTCGAACTGCTGGCGCTGGTGCTGACGTTCGTCGCCGGGCTGCGGCTGCTCTTCTGGTAATCACAGCAATACGCAACCCGCAGTGCGCCGGATGCGAGCCACTCTGTACGCCAGAGACCGGCTCGCATCCGGTTGACTCCACCCCACCCGTGCGCCCTTAACCCTGCGCCGCGATAACAATTCCGTGCCGGCGCCGCTTTGCGCGCAGCGCGCGCTGATGATATGACAGGGCAGGCAGTCAGGCTGTGTCCTGCGGGACGCGCTCAGCCGGACGAAATGAACAAATGAACACAACTGAACACTTGACACGCACGGCAAACCGTGCTATTCTACGTTTGGTCATTTGCTCAGTGGTGTTCACATGAACGAAAGGAAGCACCACCGTGACCGACAACACGCTTCTCTACAAGATTGCCAAAGCATATTACGAAGATGGACTGACGCAGGATCAGATCGGCAAGCGCTTCGGGCTGTCGCGCATCAAGGTGTCACGCCTGTTGCAGCAGGCGCGGCAGAGCCGGGTCGTGCAGATCACGATCACGCCGCCGACCGACTCCTTTGGCGACATCGAGCGCGACCTGGAGATGGCCTACGGGCTGGATGAGGTCATCGTCGTGTCGACCTTCTCATCCGAGCAGGCAGATGTCGTCCCGCGGCTCGGTGCGGCGGCGGCCGGCTACCTGGCGCGCTGCCTGGGCGACCAGCAGTTGCTCGACCTGAGCTGGGGCTCGACGCTGCTGGCCGTGATCGAAGCGCTGGCGCCACAGAACCTGCCTGACCTGCGCGTGGTGCAGATGCTGGGCGGTCTGGGGCGGGCGGAATCGGAGACCTACGGCGCCGACCTGACGATGCGCATGGCCCAGACGCTGGGCGCTCGCATGCGGCTGCTGCCCTCGCCCGGCATCGTGTCGAGCAAGCTGGTGCGCGATGCGCTGCTACAGGATGTCAATATCGCCGAAACGCTGGCGCTGGCAGCGCGGGCCGACCTTGCGCTGGTGGGCATCGGCGCCCCGCTGGCGGGTTCGGTCATTGTGGAAGCGGGCATTCTCTCCGACAACGACCTGGCTGAATTGCGGGCGCTGGGGGCAGTCGGCGACATCGCCCTGCGCTTCTTCGACGAGAACGGAAATGCAGTCGACCACCCCATCAACGACCACATCATCGGGCTGGACCTGGCGCAGATCAGGCAGATACCCAGGGTCATCGGCGTTGCCGGCGGTGAAGGGAAATACGAGGTCATCCGCGGGGCTGTGCGCGGCGACCTGATCGACGTGTTGATTACGGATGAAACGACGGCCACTCGACTCCTGCACGAAAAGATACCGGACAGGCTAGCCATCGCCTGACGCAGAATTCTCCAATCGATAGCCGGTGGCCACAACAACCGCATACTCTCAAGCCTCAGTAGGGTCAAACGAAAGCGAGCGCTTGTATGGAACTGTTGGGTCACCTGCGGAAACGCCAGGCGGAGGATCGCCCTATCCGTCTGGGGTTGGTCGGCTGTGGACAAGAAGGGTCGGGCATGGTGCATGTCACCCGCCAGATGGCAGGGATGGAGACATCCGCCATCGCCGACATCGATGTCAGCCGGCCGCTGCATACGCTGCAAACACTTGGCATCCCCACATCATCAATCACTGTCACCGACCAGGTCGGCGCCGCGGAAGATGCGCTGCGCCGCGGCCACTATGTCGTCACGCAGGACGCGCTGCTGCTGCCGCAACTGGAGAGCCTCGACGCGCTGGTCGAAGCCACCGGCGTGACCGAGGTCGGCGCGCAGCTTGCCTGGCAAGGCATCATGCACAAGAAGCATGTGGTGATGCTCAACGTCGAAACCGACGTGACGGTCGGGCTGATCTTGAGCCGGATGGCCGAGAAGATGGGCTGCGTCTACACCGCCTCCACCGGCGATGAGCCGGGCGTCTGCAAGCAGCTCTACGACTTCGCCGTCGGGCTCGGCTTCGAGGTCGTCTGTCTGGGCAAAGGCAAGAACAATCCCATCGACTTCTATGCCACACCCGATAGCTGCCGCGCCGAGGCTGAGAGCAAGCACATGAACCCCAAGATGCTGGCGGCCTTCAAGGACGGCACCAAGACGATGGTCGAGCTGGCGGCCATGGCCAACGCCACCGGTCTCGTGCCCGACGTGCCGGGCGCACACGGCCCCAAGGTCGACGTCCCGGATCTCAACAAAGTGCTCGTACCTGCCACAGATGGCGGCATCCTGAGCCGGCGCGGCTGCGTCGAGTATTCGGTCGGCAAGGTGGCGCCGGGCGTCTTTGCCATTATCACTTCGCCCGACGCGCACATCCGGGCCGACCTCAAGTTTTACGCCATGGGTGACGGCCCCTACTACACGCTCTATCGCCCCTTCCACCTGTGCAGCATCGAGACGCCGCAGGCCGTGGCCGAGGCGGTGGTCTACGGCGAGGCGGTGCTCAAGCCGCAGCGCATGGTCGCCGAACTGGTGAGCGTCGCCAAGCGCGATCTCAAGGCCGGGCAGAAGGTGGACGGTATCGGCGGCTACGACTTTTTCAGCCGGATTTACACGATGGAAGAAGCCAGGACGCTGCACGGCATACCGATGGGGCTGACGCCGGGCGGGCGCGTGACCAAGGACATCGGCCGTGGCGAGTTGCTCACGGCTGACAATTTCGCCCCGGATACGACGCAGTTGGTCTACAAGCTGCGCCAGTTGCAGGAGAGTCTGCTATGAAGGCGGTCGTGGTGCGCGCCCCGATGGACTTTGGGGTCGAGGAGGTCGCCGAGCCGGCGCTGCCGAGCGGCGGGCTGTTGCTGGATGTCAAGGCGTGCGGGTTGTGCGGGTCGGACCTGCGCACGCTGCGCAGCGGCCACCGCAAGGTGACGCTGCCCTACATCATCGGCCACGAGATCTGCGGCGTCGTCGCCGAGACCGGGCCAGGGTATGGCGGCCCGTGGCAGCGCGGCGACCTGCTCAGCATGGGGCCGGTCGTCTACTGCGGCCACTGCGACTTCTGTCTTGAAGGGCAGTTCGAGCTCTGCGAGAACTACCGCGAGATCGCGCAGGCGTGGCCGGGCGGGCTGGCCGAGCGCATGGCCGTCCCCGCCGAGGCCGTGCGCCTGGGCGTCATCGAGCGCGTGCCGGCGGGCGTCGACCCGGGCAGCGCGGCCATCGCCGAGCCGATCTCGTCGTGTCTCAACGCACAGGAGCGCGGGCGCGTGGGGCTGGGCGACACGGTCGTGATCATCGGGGCGGGGCCGATCGGCTGCATCCACATTGCGTTGGCGCGGCTGCACGGCGCCGACCGCATCTTCATCGCCGACATCAACGGCGAGCGGCTGCGGCTGGCCGAACCGTTTGCGCCGGATGCCGCGATCGACGTCTCCAAGTCCGACATCGTGAGCGAGGTGCGCCGGCTGACGAATGGCAAGGGCGCCGACGTGATCGTGACGGCGACGCCGGCGCCGGCAGCGGTCGTTCAGGCGGTGGAGATGGCGCGCAAGGGCGGGCGCATCCTGCTCTTTGGCGGGCTGCCCAAGGATGACTGCACGCCGCCGGTGGACATGAATCTGGTGCACTACCACGCGCTGGCGCTGATCGGCACGACGACCTTTGCCCCACGCCACTACCGGCTGGCGGTGAAGCTGGTGGCATCCAACCGCATCCCGGTGGACAAGCTGATCACCCATCGTTTCCCGCTGGCGGAGTTCAAGCAGGGAGCGAAGATGGCGCTGGAGGGCAAGGTGTTGAAGGCGGTGTTCATCCCGTAGCGATACGACGCAATCGGCGCCGCCCGCGCGATTGGAGCGACGACAGCAGCACAGTCCTGTGCCGTCACATCCGTCAAACGGTTCTTGCACAGCCCGGCGGCGGCCCGGTTTGCGGCCCGTGTTCGAGTCAATGTCCACAGAAAGGAGGCGGGAATCAGCCAATATCGGTTCGACCGGCGCTCTGTTCGGCGCCTGGATAGGTTGGACGAAGTTTTCTTAACGCCTGGTGCACATCTAGTTTGAATGGAGGAAAAGGACCTATGAAGCGACTTGTGACTGCACTTTCCATCTTGATGGCGATCAGCATGTTGTTTGCGGCATGCGCAGCGCCGGTGGCGGCCCCAGCCGCGGTGCCGGCCGGCGAGCAGGCCGCGGCCGCACCGGCCGGCGAGCAAAAGACCATCTGCTTTGCCTACCAGGACCTGGAGACGGAGTTCTGGGTGGCCGGGCACAAGGCCATCGTCGAAACGCTCGGCGAGCTGGGCGTGACCGTAATCGAGCGCAATGCCAACGAAGACGCCAACAAACAGCTCGAGCAGGTCAAGGACTGCATCGCGCAGGGCGTCGACGGCATCATCATCATCCCGCAGGATGGCGAGAGCGCCGTGACCATCGTGGGCGAGGCCAACAAGGCCGGCATTCCCATCGGCGTCTTCAACCGCCCGCCGGCCAACGACAGCAACCCGACGCTGGTCATCGTGGCCAACAACGAAGTGATCACCCAGCAGGCGACCGACTACATGGCCGAAGAAGCCAAGAAGCTCGGCCGCAAGGTGACGCCGCTGATCATGGTCGGCGACCTGGGCGACCCGAATGCCGTCGGCCGCCGCCAGGGCTTTTACAACACGATCGAGGCCAACCCGGATCTCTTCAACGAAGTGATCGAAGTCCCGACCAAGTGGGACGGCGCCACTGCGCTGGCCAACCTGGAAGCGGCCATGCAGGCCAACCCCGATGTCGACCTGCTCTTCACCTCCTCGGACTTCATGTACCCGCAGATTCGTTCCGTGCTGGAGCCGTTGGGCAAGTGGAAGAAGATCGGCGAGGAAGGACATGTGATCCTGGGCGGTCTGGACGGCGACTCGCGCGCCTGCCAGCTCATGCGTGACGGCTTTGTCGACGCCACCGGCGTGCAGGACCTCTTCTACGAGGCCGACACGATCATGCAGGCCATGCTCGACGCCATCGCCGCCGGCGAGACCACGCCCGAGAACTGGATGGACGACCCCGGCTTTGCGCTGACACAGGGCAACTGGGAAGAAAAAGCCAACGACATGTGGGGCTGCAAGCTCTTCGCCGAGGGCGGTGAGAGCCTGGACCGCACCTTCGAGATGCCGTGAGAGGTTGAGTAGAGCAAGCTGCACACTTGCTCTACTCGGTTGTCAGGGCCAGGCGTCGCACGGCGACTGCTGGAACGGGCGCTAGCGGCGTCTGGCCTGCCGAATCGATTATCGCACATTTTGCCGGAGGTCAGGAGATGATGGAGGCCAACGTGAACGAACCCAACCGTGCGGCGTCGCGCACCCAAGCCGGAGCGCAGTCCGCCGCCAGGGGCAAGACACAGCGCGTTCTCCGCAAGCTCTTGCTCTCAGAGTACTTCGTGCTCTATCTGAGCATCGTCTATTTTCTGGTGCTGTGGCCCTTCATCCCGCGCATTGCCAGCCCGCAGAACCTGGGCAACATCTTTTCCAACATGTGGCCGCTTCTGGCAGTTGCCATCGGCCAGACCTTTGTGCTCATCGTGGCCGGCATCGACCTGTCGCAGCCGTCGATCATGGCGCTGGTCAGCGTAGTGGGCGCAGCGGTCATGACCACGCAGCTTGACCCGGTGCTCTTTGAGAAGAGCCCGCTGTGGGGCGTGGTTTTCACCGAGGCGGGCGGGCCGTTGGCCGGCAGCTTCCTGGCCGTGCCCGTGGCGATCTTCGCCATGCTGCTCGTCGGCGCGTTGATCGGCTGGTTCAACGGCACGGCGGTGGCGCGGCTCAAGATGCCGCCCTTCATGGTGACGCTGGTCGGCATGATGTTCTTCAGCGCCTTTGCCATTTACCTGGTCAAATCCGAGAACATTATTCACCTGCCGGAGAGCTATGTGCTGCTCGGCCAGGGACAGATTTCCTTTATCCCCTATTCGTTTTTCATCGTCGGCGCGCTGGCGATTGCGGCGCAGTGGTTGCTGAGTCGCACGGTGCTGGCGCGCTGGTTCTACGCCGTGGGGACCAACATGCGCACGGCCACGGTGTCGGGCGTGCCGGTGGTGCGCGTCATCGTGCTTGCGTACATGTTGAGCGGCGTCTTTGCCGCGGTCGGCTCGGTCTTCTACTCGGCGCGGCTGGCCGCGGGCCGGCCGACGCTGGGCGCCACGCTGCTGCTGGATGTGGTCGGCGCCACCGTGATCGGCGGCACCAGCCTCTTTGGCGGCAAGGGCAAGATCATGTGGACGGTCTTTGGCGTGCTCTTCTTCGTGCTGCTCGACAACAGCCTGAACCTGCTCAATCTCTCCTATTTCTGGGTGCAGATCGTGAAGGGTTCGGTGATCTTGATGGCCGCGGCGCTGGACGTGGCGCGCACGCGGTTGCTGGCGAGAGGGTAAGAAAAGAAAGAAGAGAGCCGCGAAGACGCGAAGGCGCAAAGGTTCACGAAGGAAGAATAGGGTGACACTTCGAAGCACCCTGTCCATGATTTCTCTGCGTAACCTCTGTACCTCTGCGGCTCTGCGTCAACGGGGATGGCTTTGGCAAAAGGTGATGAACTGTGAGCGATGTGATTCTGAGCTTTGAAAATATCGAGAAGAGTTTCTTCGGCGTACGCGTGCTCAAGGAGATCACGTTGGGCGTGCCGCGCGGCAAGGTGCTGGGGCTGGTGGGCGAGAATGGCGCGGGCAAGAGCACGCTGATGAACCTCATGGGCGGCGTGCACGCGCCGGACGGCGGGCAGATGCTGCTGGACAGCAAGCCCTACGCGCCGCGTACGCCCAGCGACGCCAACGACGCCGGCATCGCCTTCATCCACCAGGAGCTCAACCTCTTCACGAATTTGAGCATCGCCGAAAACATCTTCATCGACGGCTTTCCGCGCATGCGCTGGCTGCCGCTGCTCAACCGGCGCCACATGCGCGCCCGTACGCAGCAGTTCCTCGACGCGGTGGAACTCGATGTCGCGCCCGACACGCTGGTCGAGAAGCTCTCACCGGGCGAACGCCAGCTTGCCGAGATCGCCAAGGCGCTGAGCTTTGATGCGCGCATCATCATCTTCGACGAGCCGACGACCTCGCTGACCGCACGCGAGACGGAGCGCCTCTTCCGCCTCATCGACCGCCTGCGCAGCGACGGTGCGTCGATCATCTACATCTCGCACATCCTGCCCGACGTGCTACGCCTGGCCGACGAGATCGCCGTGCTGCGCGATGGTGAGCTGGTCGCCCATGGCCAGACAAGCGAGTTCACGATCAACCGCATGATTTCGCTCATGGTGGGGCGCGCCATCGAGCAGCTCTACCCGGAGCGCAGCGCGGCGCCGACAGCCACGCCCGTGCTCGAGGTGCAGGGCGTTTCCCAGCGCGGCATCGTCGAGGCGATCGACTTTACGCTGCACAAGGGCGAGATCCTGGGTGTCTTTGGGCTGATGGGGTCGGGGCGCTCGGAGCTGGCGCGCATCCTCTTTGGCCTGGACGACCACGAGCGCGGCCAGATCAGCGTGGCGGGCAAGCCTTATGCCAGGCCGTCGGCCCGGCGCAGCATCGACGCGGGCATGGCCTTTGTCACCGAGAACCGCCGCGACGAAGGGCTGCTGATGGACATCTCCATCGCCGAGAACATCGGGCTGGTCGCCCTGCCGCACTACGCCGCGGCGTCGGCCGGCGCCGTCAAGGAGGGCCGCTACTACGACCAGATCGGCGGCGTCGCCGAGAGTCTGGCAATCAAGAGCGGCAACATCCGCCAGCAGGCGGTGAAGACGCTCAGCGGCGGCAACCAGCAGAAGACGGTCATCGGCAAGTGGCTGCTCGACAAGCCGTCGGTGCTGATCGTGGACGAGCCGACGCGCGGCGTCGATGTGGGCGCCAAGTACGAGATCTACTCGATCCTCAACGACCTGGCCGCCGATGGGGCGGGCATCCTCTTCATCTCCTCTGAGTTGGAGGAGTTGATGGGCGTCTGCGACCGCATGCTCGTCATGAGCAACGGCGAGATCCAGGCTGTCTTTGACCGTTCGGCTTTCGACAAGGAACGCATCTTGCGCGCCGCCTTCCGGGAGAATGGCTAATGAAGAATTCCAGCAATCATCGGCTGGCACAACTGGCCCTGCAAAACACGCCGGTGATCCTGTTTGTCGTCGTCTTCGTCGTCTTCGGCCTGCTCTCGCCGCGTTTCTTTGCGCTGCAAACCTTCGAGACGATTCTCAAGCAGGCGTCGTACATCGGCATCGTCGCCATCGGCATGACCTTCGTGATCCTCACGGCCGGCATCGATCTGTCGGTCGGCTCCAACATGTATGTCTCGGCGACGGTGGCGGGGCTGGTGATGCAGGATTTCAACGCGCCGGTGTGGCTGGGGCTGCTGGTCTGCCTGGCGGTGGGCGTGATCTTCGGCGGCGTCAATGCGTTCCTGATCACAAAGGTGAAGATCATCCCGTTTATCGCTACGCTGGGCACGATGGTGGCGGGCAAGGGCGTCGGGCTGCTCTTTTCACGCTCGATCCAGATTCCCTTTCCCGACAGCGTGCTCGAGCTTGGCTCCAGCCGGCTCTTCGGCCTGGTGCCGCTGCCCATCGTCATCTTCGTGGGCGTGGCGATCATCGCACACCTGGTGCTGACGATGACGCCCATCGGCCGGCAGATTTATGCCGTGGGCAACGACGCCGAGGCGGCCAAGAAGGCCGGGCTGAATGTGGGCCGCGTGCTGGCGACGGTCTACATCGTCAGCGGGCTGATGGCGGCGCTGGGCGGGTTCGTCTCAGTGGCGCAGCAGGGCGTGGTGCACCCGGGCTTTGGTGAAGGGTACGAGTTCAGCGCCATTGCGGCGACGGTGCTCGGCGGCACGAGCCTCTTTGGCGGCGTCGGCTCGGTCCTGCCCGGCACGCTGCTGGGCGCAGTGCTGATCCAGATGATCCAGACCGGGCTGATTTTCACCAAAGTGGACATCTACATTCAGCCGCTGATCACGGCCGCCATCATCTTTGCCGCCGTCCTGCTCGACGCCTTCCGCAACATCCAGTTGCAGAAGCTGCGGCGGCGCAATATTCGCGTGGAGAAGGGCGCGCCCGCAGCGGCGAATGCCGGGGACTAATCCACCCCCTCATGGAGGAAACTGCTCCTCACCGTGTAAGTCGTGCTGCTCGTGAAAGTCACGAACCGGGTATGATAGAAGCTGGCGCACTGCAAACGGTGATCTATGCAGAGCAAGCAACCTCACCAACGAAATCCAACCACAGACTAGCGAAGCGGCACACCACTCGACGTCACCTTTGTGCGCCTTCATGTCCTTCGCAGCTTTGTGGTTTTCAGTGACAGCGGGAGCATCCAGTGACAGCGAATCAGACAGTCGAGCAATGGGGTATCTTTGAAATGACACTCCGCGGCAGCGCGACCGGCAACCCGTTCCAGGAGGTCCAGTTCTCGGCGACCTTCGCTCACAAGCACCGCACCGTCACCGTTGACGGCTTTTACGACGGCGACGGCCTCTACCGCGTGCGCTTCATGCCCGACGCGCAGGGCGAGTGGCGCTGTCGCACGCAGAGCAACATGGCAGAGCTGGATGGCCAGGTCGGAACGTTCATTTGCAGCGAGCCTGGTCCGGGTAACCACGGGCCGGTGAGCGTGGCGAACATCTACCATTTTGCCTACGCCGATGGCACGCCCTTCAAGCAGATCGGCACGACCTGTTACGTCTGGAATCTGCAAGGGCCGGTGCTCGAGGCGCAAACGCTGAAGACGCTGGCGCAGTCGCCCTTCAACAAGATCCGCTTCTGCGTCTTTCCCAAGCACTACCGCTACAACGAGAACGAGCCGGAGCACTATCCCTTCCCGTGTCTCGCCACGGGCAGCAGCCGGTGGGGTGGCAGCAACGCGGTCGATGTGAAGGAGGGCTGGCGCTTCGACTTCGACCGCTTCGTGCCCGCCTACTTCCAACACATAGAACAATGCGTGGCCAGCCTGTGCGAGTTGGGCATTGAAGCCGACATCATCCTCTTCCACCCCTACGACCGCTGGGGTTTTGCCACAATGCGCGCCGAACAGGACGACCGCTACTTGCGCTATGTCGTGGCGCGACTGGCGGCCTACCGCAACGTCTGGTGGTCGATGGCCAACGAGTACGACCTGATGCCTAACAAGTCCATGGCCGACTGGGATCGCTTCTTCCGCATCGTGCAGGAGAGCGACCCCTACCAGCACTTGCGCTCGATCCACAACTGCCGCGACTTCTACGATCACGGCAAACCGTGGGTGACGCACCAGAGCATCCAGCGGCCCGACCCGGGGCAGGCGGCGCTGTGGCGCAGCCAGGTTCGCAAGCCCGTCGTTGTGGACGAGTGTTGCTACGAAGGCGACATTCCCATGGGTTGGGGCAACATTTCGGCGCGCGAGATGGTGCATCGCTTCTGGCAGGGGACGGCGGCCGGTGGCTATGTCGGCCATGGCGAAACCTACCTGAACCCGGACGCGATCCTGTGGTGGTCGAAGGGCGGCGTGCTGCACGGCGAGAGCGCGCCGCGGCTGGCCTTCCTGCGCGCGCTGCTGGAAACCGGGCCGGAATCCGGTCTCGACCCCATCGGCGGGATGGTGAATGCGCTTCTTTGTGCCGGGAAGGCGCACGCGTACTACCTGATCTACACCGGCGTCGCGCAGCCGGCGCTGCTGGAACTCTCGCTTCCCGAAGGTGAGCACTATCAGGCAGAAATCATCGACACGTGGGAGATGAGCGTGACGCCGGGAGCCATCTACAGCGGACGGGTAGACGTTCCAATGCCGGGCAAGGCGTACCAGGCGCTACTCCTGCGACGGGTCGAGCCCTAGGGTCCAGCGTCTGTCTCCGGCGGGACCAGCATCGCCGTGTCGAGCAGATTGAATGAATTTTCTAGAGGATAAAGGAGAAGCAAACCATGCAACGCAAGTATTCCGCCGTCGCCGTCGTCTTTGCCAACTGTGCCGACCGCTACGTGCTCCAGGGCTACACCGAGCCGCGCACCTTCGACCAGATGCTGGCCGACGCGCAGCAGGTGGAGGGGCTGACCGGCATCGAAGTGATCGGCGGCTGGCACATCAACGACCAGAACCAGAACGCCGTCGTCAAGCAGATCCACGACGCCGGCTTCCAGCTTGCCTGCGTCATACCCGAAATCTGGGCCAACCCCAAGTGGGGCTGGGGCACACTGGCCGCCACCGACCCCGGCATCCGTCGCGACGCCATCGACCGCATCAAGGTGGCAATGGACCTGGCCGCCAGCACCGGCTGCAACCACGTCAGCCCGTGGCCCGGCCATGACGGCTGGGACTATGTCTTCCAGACCGACTACATCAAGATGTACGACTGGATGCTGGAAGGGTTGGAGGAGTGCGCCAACCACAATCCCAACGTCAAGATTTCGCTGGAGTTCAAGCCCAAAGAGCCGCGCATGCACATCATGATCGACAGCACGGCCAAGGCGCTGCTCTTCGTCAACACGATCAACAAGCCGAATCTGGGTATCAACCTGGACGTGGGTCACGCCAACATGGGCGGCGAAACGCTGGCGGAGGCCGTGGCACTGATGAAGCGCTTCGGCAATCGGCTCGTGCATCTGCACCTCAACGACAACTACCGCGCCACCGACGACGACATGATCCCCGGCTCCATCCACACGCTGGAGTGGGTCGAGTTCTTCTACTGGCTCGAGCGCACCGGCTACGATGGCTGGTTCTCGCTCGACATCTTCGCGTATCGCGAGAAGAACAAGGTCGCCGTGGCGCGCGAGGCGCTGGCGTGGCTGGAGACCTTCGCCGCCGCCGCCGACCGTATCGACAAGCAGGAGGCGGAGGCCATCTTTGCCAGCGGCGACGCCATGGCCGCGCAGGCCATGCTGCGCCGCGCCCTTTTTGATCGCTAGTGCCAGGGTTCTCCTTTTGGGATACCCCCACTCCTGCGTGCTGGACGCGCGGGAGTGGGGGCGGAGAGCCGCCTGTTTTGTAGGAAGAAGGGACCATGACCGACCAAGAAATGCTGGAACGCGGGCGCAGCCTGGTGCGCGCCGAAGCCGAAGCGGTTGCCGCAGTTGCGGAGTTGCTCGATGAGAATTTCGTCGCCGCCGCGCACCTGATCGCCGGCTGCCCTGGTGTGATCCTGACGACCGGCTCCGGCACCTCCGGCACAATCGCGCGGAGGCTGGCGCACCTGCTGGCGACCTGCGGCATGCACGCATCCTTTGCGCACCCGGCCGATGCGCTGCACGGGCCGTCGGCGGCGGTGGCGCCCGGCGACGTGCTCATCGCGCTCTCCAAGGCGGGCAAGAGCGCCGAGATCAACCACTTCGCCCGCGTCACCCGCGAGCGCGGCGGCCAGGTGATCAGCCTGACCTGGAAGCCGGAGTCCGAGCTGGGCGGGCTGAGTGACGTGGTGCTGCTCCTGCCGAATGCCGTGGATGCGGAGGGCGAGGGCGTGCTCCCCTTTGGCAGCACGCTGACCGCCGGCGCGCTGTGCGACGCGCTCTGCCTGGCCGCCAAAAACCTGCGCGGCTTCGACCTGGCCACGCTCACCCAGACCCACCCCTCCGGTGCAACGGCAGAGTTGGTGAAGAAATAGAACGCGGATGACGCGGATGCAGCGGATGGCACGGATCAAGAAAAATCCGCGATAATCCGCCCAATCCGCGTCATCCGCGTTCTATTGAAAGGGCGCTGAACGATGACAAGCTATCTGTTGGGGATTGACTACGGCACAGGCGGGGCGAAGGCGTGCGTCATCGACGACGGCGGCGCGGTGCTGGGCTTTGCCTTCGAGGAATACCCCTTCATCCACGACCAGCCGGGCTGGTCCGAGCACGACGCCGAGCGCTATTGGCAGGTGGCGTGCCGGCTGATCCGCGCGGCGGTGGCCGAAGCCGGCATCCACCCGGCCGCGCTGCGCGGCATCGCCGTCTCGTCGGCGCTGCCCTCGCTCGTCATGGTCGATCGCGAACAGCGCCCGATTCAGCGCGCCTACAACCTCATGGATCGCCGCGCCACAGCCGAGGTGGAGTGGCTCAAGCAGCACGTGGGCGAGGAGCGGATCTTCCAGGTGAGCGGCAACCGGCTGGAGGATCATCCGGCGCTGGTCAACCTGCTGTGGGAGCAGCGCAACCGCCCGGATAGCTTCCGCCGCATCGACAAGGCGCTGACCATCGACGGCTACATCACCCTCAAGCTGACCGGCAAGGCCACGCTGCACTACTCCGGCGCGGCCTTTTATGGCGTCGCCTACGACCTGCGCCGGCGCCGCTTCGACGAAGAACTCCTGGCCGCGATCGGCATCGACCCGGCCATCCTGCCCGACCTCGTTTCGTGCGAGGCGATCGTCGGCGAGGTGACGGCTGAAGCCGCAGCCGCCACCGGGCTGGCGCCGGGCATCCCCGTCGCCGCGGGGCAGGTGGACTGCAACGCCGGCTGGGTGGGCGCGGGCGCCATCGGCGTGGGCGACATTCAGAGCAACCTGGGCACGGTGGGCAACTTCGGCATCATCCACAAGGACGTCGACTTCATTTTTTCGGAAGTCGGCCGCTCCATGATCCACTGCGCCTACACGGTCGATTCGGCGGAGACCTACGTCACCATCCCGACGACGACCACCGGCGGCCAGTCGATCCGCTACCTGCGCGACGCCTTCTCGCAGTGGGAGGTGGAAACGGAGCGCGTGCTGGGCGTCTCCTCCTACGACTTGCTCAACCTGCAAGCGGAAAAGACGCCGCCCGGCGCCGACGGGCTGATCATCCTGCCCTACCTCATGGGCGAGCGCACGCCGATCTGGGATGTGCAGGCGCGCGGCGTGATCTTCGGCCTGTCGCTCAACCACACCAAGGGGCACATCGTGCGCGCCATGATGGAGGCCGTCGCCTATGCCATGTACGACTCGTACCAGCTCATCCGGCAGGCGGGGCTGCCGATCAACTTCCCCATGGTGCTCAACGAGGGCGGCGCAGTGAGCAAGCTGTGGCGGCGCATCATTGCCGACGTCTTCAACGTGCCGCTGGTGCTCGTCAAGCGGCGCACGGGCGCGCCCTTTGGCAACGCGGTGCTGGCGGGCGTGGCGACCGGCGTCTTCCCCGACTTCGGCGTGACGAAGCAGTGGGTCGAGTACGTCGAGCCGATGGAGCCGGACCCGGCCAACCACGCGCGCTACATGGAGTACTTTGCGCTCTACAAGCAACTCTACGCGCATGTCAAAGAGGACTTCCAGGCGTTGGCGCGCCTGCGCGAACGGTAGCCAATACTCGTTTTGACGCAGAGACGCGGAGACGCAGGGAAATGCCTGTGAAAATCTGTTGGCAATTCCTCTGCGAACCTTTGCGACTGTGCGCCTCTGCTTCAAGGATGTTGCAATGACACAAGGAGAAAGCATGAACAACCTGCCACGTATCACCGTGAGCGACAACCGGCGCTTTCTACAGACCGAGGGCGGCGCGCCCTTTTTCTGGCTGGGCGACACGGCCTGGGAACTCTTTCATCGCCTGACGCGCGAGGAGGCTGAGTTCTACCTGGAGAACCGCCGGCGCAAGGGCATGAACGTCATCCAGGCCGTGGTGCTGGCCGAGTTCGATGGCATCCGTACGCCAAACACCTACGGCGACCATGCGCTGATCGATGAAGACCCGGCGCAGCCAAACGAAGCCTACTTCCGCCACGTCGACTACATCGTCGACACGGCCGCGGCCAAGGACCTGTACATCGGCCTGCTGCCGACCTGGGCCGATAAGGTCACGCCCATGTGGGGCGCCGGGCCGGCGATCTTCACGGAGGAAAACGCCCGGCTCTATGGCCGCTGGCTGGGCGAGCGCTACAAGGATCGCACCAACATTCTCTGGGTCCTCGGCGGCGACCGCCCGGCCTACAAGGATGACGCCGACTTCCGGCCCATCTGGCGCGCCATGGCCGCCGGCATCGACGAAGGGACGAGCGCGCATCCGTTCAAGACCTTTCATCCGTGGGGCGGCCATTCGACGTCGGAGGAACTGCACGACGAAGACTGGCTCGACATGAACATGATTCAGTCGGGCCACGGCAGCGGACGCAGCACGCCGGTCTGGGAAATGATCGAACGCGACTACGCGCTGACGCCCACCAGGCCAACCCTCGACGCCGAGCCAAATTACGAGGATCACCCCATCAGCCCGTGGCCGACCTGGAACCCGGCCAACGGCTACTTCCGCGACCACGATGTGCGCCAGCAGGCTTACCGCTCGGTCTTTGCCGGCGGCTGCGGCGTCACCTACGGCCATCAGAGCATCTGGCAGTTTTGCGGCGAGCGCCATGCGCCCATCAACCACGCCGACCGGACGTGGCAGGACGCCCTCGACCGGCTGGGCGCGGGCCAGGTGCTCCACCTGCGCCGGCTGATGGAGTCGCGCCCCTTCTTCAGCCGCATCCCGGATCAGAGCATCCTGGTCGGCAACCCGACCGAGCGCGGCAGCCACATGCGTGCCACGCGTGACGAGGCGGGCCGCTATGCCTTTGTCTATACGCCGCTGACGCAGCCGATCACGGTGCGGCTCGACTGGGCGGCCGAGGAGACGATCCGCGCCTGGTGGTACAATCCGCGCACGGGCGGCGCCACAGAGATCGGCCGCTTTGCCGCAGCAGGTCAACTGACCTTCCAACCGCCGATCGACGGCCCGGACTGGGTGCTGGTGATCGACGATGCCGCAGCGGATTTTGGCAGGCCAGGGATTCAATAGAACGCGGATGACGCGGATTTAGCGGATTAGCGCGGATCAAGAAAAATCCGTGTCGATCCGCCCAATCCGCGTCATCCGCGTTCTATTTTTACTTTCTTTGCAAGTGGAGTTTGCTCATGAAAGCAGCAGTGCAGACAGGCGTGCGGCAGTTTGCGGTGCGCGAGGTGGCTGACCCCGCGCTGCCGGAGGATGGCCTGATCCTGCGTGTGACCGCGTGCGGCGTCTGCGGCTCGGACCTGCGCCGCTGGCGCGAAGGGCTGCCACCGGGCGTGGAGGGCATCATCCCCGGCCATGAGATCGCGGGCAGGGTTGTCGCCGTCGGCGCCAGGGTTTCACACATCGCAGTGGGCGACCGGCTGGCGCTTGCGCCGGACATTCACTGCGGCCATTGCTGGTATTGCCAGCGTGAGATGTTCAACCTCTGCGACCACATGCGGATGCTCGGCATCACCCCCGGCTATCCGGGCGGTTTTGCCGAGAAGCTGGCGATCAGCGGCGAGGTGTTGAGCAACGGCGTCGTTCACCCCGTACCGGACGAGCTGCCCGACGAACTTGCTGCGCTAGCGGAGCCGTGCGCGTCGGTGCTCGCCTCGCATCTCAAGACCGACACCAGCTTCAGCGACACCGTCGTCGTGATCGGCGCCGGGCCGATCGGCTGCCTGCTGGTGGCGACGGCGAAGGCGCGCGGTGCGCGGGCGTTCATCGTCGTGCGCAGCGACCGCCGCCGCGAACTGGTCGCTCGCTTTGCGCCGGACGCGATCATCGACAGCAGCCGCGAAGAGATGGTCGCGCGGGTGCGCGAGTTGACGCACGGCCTGGGCGCCGACATCGCCATCTGTGCCAACCCGGACGCGTCGACGCAGGAGGCCGCCGTGCGCATGGTGCGCAAGGGTGGCAAGGTCGTGCTCTTTGGCGGCCTGCCCAAAGCCAGCCCGATGACCACGCTCGACAGCAACCGCATCCACTACGGCGAGATCGAAGTCGTCGGCGCTTTTTCCTATCATCCGACCGCACACGCCATGGCGCTCGATCTCTTTGCCCGCGGGGCGATCCCGGTTGAAAAGCTGATCACCCACCGCTTTGCGCTCGACGCGATTGACGCCGCCTTTGCCACCGCCGACAGCGGCGAAGGGCTAAAGGTCTTGGTGACACCATGAAGAGAGAACAAATGGGCCGGTGCGCTGGCGGGCCACACCTCGCCCCTCGCAACTCGCCCCTCGCCCCTACAAGGAGGAACCATGTCACTGATCGGTCTTGATATCGGCACGACCGGCTGCAAGGCCATGGTGTTCGCCGCCGACGGGCGCGTGCTGGGCGAGGCGCGCCGCGAGTATGCCATCCAGACGCCGCAGCCGTCATGGGCGGAACAGGAAGCCGAGCAGGTCTGGTCGCTGGCGTGGCAGTGCCTGCGCGCGGTGATTGCCGGCGTCCCAAGCAAACCACCCGTGGCGCTGGCGCTCTCTTGCCAGGGGGAAGCCGTGATCCCTGTCGACGGCGAAGGACGCGCGCTGCGCCCGGCGATCCTGGGCATGGACACGCGCACGACGGCCGAGAACGAATGGCTCGCCGAGACCTTCGGCGCCGAAGCGTTGTTCCAGCGCACGGGCATGCCTATCCACACGATCAACACGCTGCCCAAGCTGCTCTGGTTGCAGCGCCACGAGCCGGCGACGTGGCGTGCGGCGGACCAATTCCTGCTCTACGAGGATTTCTTTCTGCGCCGGTTGGGCGGCGAGGCGGTGATCAGCACATGCCTGGCGTCGCGCACGCAGATGATGAACCTGGCGACCGGCGACTGGGATGACGAGATCCTCACACGCTGCGGCATCGAGCGGGCGCGGCTGGCGCGTCCGGCGCCGGTTGCGGGCGGCGTGGTCGGCAGGCTGCGCCCGGATCTCGCACGCGACCTCGGCCTTGCCGGCGAGTTGCTGCTGGTGAGCGGCGGCCACGACCAGGCGTGCGCGGCGCTGGGCAGCGGTGTCATCCGGCCGGGGCTGGCCATGGTCTCCACGGGCACCGCCGAGGTGGTGGAGGTGGCGATGGCGTCGCCGGCGCTTGCTCCTGCGCTGCGCGAGGGCGGCATCTCGGTCTACCGCCATGTCGTGCCCGGCCTGTACGTGGCGATGACCCTCAACCACAGCGGCGGGCTGCTGCTGCGCTGGTTTCGCGACACGGTGGGGCAGTGGGAAATGCAGGAGGCAGCGGCGTCCGGCGCCGACGCCTACGACCTGCTGCTGCGCAATGCGCCGGCCGGGCCAACCGGGCTGCTGCTCTTGCCGCACTTTGCCGGCAGCGGCACGCCGACCCTCGACGTGCACTCCAAAGGCGCGATCCTGGGGCTGACCTTTGCCACGACGAAAGCTGAACTGGCCAAAGCGGCGTTGGAGGGTCTGACCTTCGAACTGCGCGTCAATCTGGATCTGCTGCGAGCGGCCGGCGTTGACATTGCCGAACTGCATGCCGTCGGTGGCGGCGCACGCAGCGATCTGTGGCTGAAACTGAAGGCGGACATCTGCAACGTGCCACTGCGCGTCCCCGCCGTGACCGATGCGGCGTGCCTGGGGGCGGCGCTGTTGGCCGGCGTGGGTGCGGGCGTGTATGCAAATGTTGTGGAAGCGGTGGAACAGGCCGTTCACTGGCGGGACCGCGTCACGCCGGATAAGGCCGGGGTTGCCGCCTATGGCGCACGCTATCCGCTCTATTGCGAGTTGCACCCGCTGCTCGCCAATCTGCTGCACAGGTTGTAGGGTGATTCGCAGCGGCGTGCGCCTGGCAGAGCGCGATCAGGCGCGGCTGCCGGCGGCAGGCCGGTTGAGCGCTCCGGCCAGGGCCTGGGCAAGATCTTCCAGCGTGCAGGGCTTTGAGAGCCAGGTCTTCACGCCGGCGTCCTGAAGCGTCTCCGTATCTTCATCCAGCGGATGACCGCTCATGAGGATGATCGGTTGCATAAAACTGTTCATACGCAGGGCATGGGCCAGGGCAATGCCTCCCATCTCCGGCATGACGACGTCGCTGAGTACGACGGCAATCCTGTCGCCATGCTCGGTGCGCCGGGCAAGCGCCTCGCGCCCGTTCGACGCATCCACCACCGTGTAATTGAGCGACTCCAGCATGTCGGTCAGCGCAAGGCGCAAGATCTGGTTGTCCTCCACCAGGAGGATGGTCTCGCCTCCCCCGCGCGGCAAGCCACCCGGTCGCCGGCCCGAAGCGAGATCCTGCGCCTCCACAACGGCAGGCAGGTAGATATGAAATGTAGTGCCTGCGTTTGGCGCCGTCTCGACGGCAAGATGGCCTTCGTGCTGGGCAACGATACCATGGACCTGGGCCAACCCAAGACCGGTGCCCTTGCCCGGATCCTTGGTCGTGAAAAACGGGTCGAAGATGTGCGGCAGGATGTCGGCTGCGATGCCGAAGCCCGAATCCGCCACCGTCAGCCGAACCCATTCACCGACGGCCATGCCGGTCAGCGGGGTCTCGCGTGTGGTGTCATAGCGCAGCGTGGCCAGTGCGATGCGGAGCGTACCACCGTCGGGCATGGCATCGCGTGCGTTGATGGCGAGATTCATGATGATCTGACGCAGGCTGGTCGCATCGCCGTTGACCACATAGTCAGCGCCGGCCTCATGCTCGAACTGGATGGTGATGATTTCGGGCAGCGCCCGTTCTAACAGGCTCACCTGCTCGACACAAATCGCCCGCAGATCGACGGCCTGTCGCATCAACATGGACTGCCGGCTGAAATCGAGGATCTGCCGGACCAGGTCTGTGGCGTGCTGTGTCTGGGCGACGATCACATCCATGCGATCGCGCGCCTGCTCCGTCAGCCCGGCAATCTGTTTGGCCATCTGCGCCTGGAGCAGGATGACGCTCAAGATGTTGTTGAAGTCGTGCGCAATGCCGGCTGCGAGCTGGCCCACCGTCGCCAGACGCTCCTGAAGCTGGGCCTGTTGGCGCACCTGCCGCGAGTGGGTGACGTCGTCGATCAAGACCACCCATTGTTCAGGCGCCGCCCCATCCGAAATCGGCCGGGCAATGATCTCATAGGTGCGATTACCTGCCCGTGCCTCGTACCAGGGGCCTGTTGGCGGCGTCGCAAACAGATTGGTCAACGGTTGATCGCCCAACCGCTCGATCACGTCACCAACCTTGGCGTCGGCGAGTATCGAGAGATCACGCGTGCCGACCCGGTTCGCCATCATGACCTGCCCACCGGCGTTGAGCAGCAGCACGCCCTGGGGCGCCGCCTGCATGATCTGAGCCATCTGGCGCGCCTGGGTGTTCATCTCTTCGAAGAGGCGGGCGCGCTCCAGCACCAGTGCCGCGGTGGCGGCGATATTGGTGAGCACGCTCAGGTCATCTTCGTTGAACGCGCCATTGCGCCGGACATTGTCCAGGCCGATCACGCCGGTCACCTGGCCGCGCACAATCAGCGGGGCGGCAATCGCGCTCTTGATCGAACGCAACTCCTCAATCTCACCAGTGTAGGCCAGTTCCGGATCTGCCTGAACATCATCTACCAACAGCGCGCGGCCCTCACGATATGACCAGGCGGCGTAGCCGCGATCAAGGGGGAACCGGAGGCCTTGCATACGTTTGTCATGGTAGCCTGTGAGGGCGTTGATACGGAGCGTTCCTTCGCCGTCGGCCAGTACGAGCCCGCCCTTGTCCGCTGCGTCAACGGCATAGACCGCCGCAGCAAGAATTCGCTGCAAGAGCGGCTGGAGATCGATGGACTCGGCCAGCGCCTGTGCGATCTGTGCCTGGGCTTGCACCTCTCGCTCGCGTCGCTTTCGTACCGTGATATCCTGGGCAATGACCTGTATCGCCGGTCGCCCGCCATAGACAAATGGCGCTGCGACAACCTCGACAGGCACGCGCGAACCGTCCAGCCGCAGATACGTACACTCGGCCGGGTAGAGTCCGGTTTCACCCGCCATCATGCGCCGCATACGCTCGGTTGTTTTGAAGATTTCCTCCGGCGCAATGATCGACATGATGTCCCGGCCATAAAGCGCCGCTGGTTCGGGTGCGCCCAGGAGGTCGGCTGTCGCCCGATTGGCAAAGACGAGCAGGCCGTCCTGGGCGACGCCGATGGCATGGGGCAGGTTGTCGACAAGCAGCCGGTAGCGCTCCTCACTCTCGCGCAACGCCTGCTCCGCCGCCATGCGCTCGCTCAGGTCAGTGACGACGGCGATAGCACCCGAATACTGGTTGTTGCGCAGGCGCGGCACACCGGTCACCAGCACGGGCGTCACACGATCGTCGACGCCACGGAGCCGAAGATCGTAGGAGGATCGGAGGCCGCGCTGCCTGTCCGCAACAGCCTGATCGATTACAGCGGCATCGTCCTCAATCACGAACTCGGTGGCGAGATGTCCCAGGATCTCTTCGGCCGGGACGCCGAGCATGGACGCAAAGGCTGTGTTGACATAGGTCAGGCGCTGATCTGCATCGGTGACCGAGAGCCCCTCGCCCATGGTGTCGATCACCGCCCGGGCGAAATCTCGCTCGGCACGCAACGCCTCTTCCTGTCGATAGCGCGTAATGGCGATTGCTGCGGTGTGCGTTGCCTGCTGGATCAAGTCGGTGTGATAGTCGGTTGGTTTGCGTGGGCGATGGTAATACAGTGCAAAGGTACCGAGGACGGAGCCACCCGTGTCGACAATCGGGGTCGACCAGCAGGCACGCAGTTGGTTGCGCAACGCCAGGTCGCGATAGTCGGTCCACAGCGGGTCGGTCGCTGTGTTCTCGACGATCACCTGGGCGCGACGCCAGGCTGCAGTGCCACACGAGCCGACGCCCTCGCCAATGGCAACCCCGTCGATGGCCTGCACGTAGGGCAGTGGCAGACTCGGCGCGGCGCCATGGCGGAGGTGAACGCCATCCTCGTCGAGCAAAAGCACGGAGGCAATCATGCCCGGCGCCTGGCGCTCGATTTCGCGCGCCAGCCGTTCCAAAGTGGCAGAGAGCGGCTGACCGGCGGCGATCATCTCCAGGATCTGACTGTGGCTTGCCAGTGTCGTTTCCAACCTGCGCCGGCGCTGGAAGTCTAGAAAGACCAACGCGCTGGCCATGAAGCCCAACGGATAAAGCAGGAGCACGCTCGGCGCAATGGTCCGGACGGCCTCCCACCCCAACCGGCCAGGCAACAACAACTGCGTCGAAAGCATGGCCAACTGCACGATGATGCCAATCAGCCATAGGCCGAGCGGCTGCTCCCAAAACGGGTTGCGACGGCGCAGCACGTAGAAGAGCGTGCCCAGCGCGCCGGACTCGATAATGACCAACACGCCGACGATGGCGCCAACCCCCCCCAGCCACGCACGATAGACAATGCCAATGACGACGGCGACCGTCGCGGTCAGCGGCCCGCCGATGAAGCCGGCCAGGCTAAGGATAATCGACCGTCCATCGTAAATCAGGCCAGGCACATAGGTCAGCGGCGTCGCCATGGCAACAACGCTGACCAACCCGAAGAGCACCCCGGCCGCCAGCTTGTAGAGACGACCTGGCTGCTCCAGTCGCCGTCCCAGCAACTGAAGCCCGACCGAAAGGGTCACGAGCAACGCGACATTTTGCAGGAGTTCAAGGATCATGGGCTGGCCCTATCGCCGATGGACGTTCGCTGAAGGGAGTGGTATGGCTCGCAAGTGCAGAGCCTCAGCAGCCGTACACGCTTTGCCCTATTGTAATGCAAAGTACCGCAAGCGTGAAGAATCGAGCAACAATCCGACCCCATGGGCACCCGAAAACTGTCGGGGACAGTTGACATCAGCCGATGAAAATGATATACTTTGTGCATTCGCTCAATTACTGTGCATTTGCACACTTACTGTCATCAGCCATGCTCGATTACGCCGAACACGACCTGCTCGCCCAGGTTGCCGCCATGTATTACGTGGAAGAGATGACCCAGGATTCGATCGCCAACGAACTGGGTCTGTCGCGCGTCAAGGTCTATCGGCTGCTCAAGCAGGCGCGGCAGGAGCAGGTCATCCAATTCACGATCAACTGGCCCGTGCAGCGCGCTCCCGAGATCGAAGCGCGCCTGTGCGCCGTCTTTGGTCTGCGCGAAGCGTTGGTTCTCAGGCCGGGAAGCAGCGATCGCAGCCATGCCCTGGCACGCGTCGGCCAGCTTGGCGCCCGCTTCCTGGAGCAGACGCTACGCGACGGCATGACCATGACCGTGTGTCTCGGCCGCTCCACCTACGAGGTGATCCATGCCGTGCGCCCCGGCTTCCAGGGCCACGTCAACGTGGTGCAGGCCGTGGGCAGCCTGGCACTGGCCACGCCGGAACTGGACAGCGCATCGCTGACACGCGAACTGGCGGCAAAGTTGGGCGGCACGGCGCACTACCTGTCGGCGCCCATGGTGGTGGATAGCGCCGGGGCGGCCGAGGTACTACGCAGCCAGCGCGACATACAGCGGGCGCTGGAGTTGGCACGCCAGGCCGACGTGGCGCTCGTCGGTGTCGGCAACCTGGATCCCGCGACCTCCGAGTTCTGCAAAGCAGGCTATCTCTGCGCCGACGACCTGGAGGCGATCCGCACTTCGGGCGGCGTGGGCGACATGTCGGCGCAGATCTTCACGGCTGATGGCTTGCCCTACATCGGGGGGTTCAACGAGCGGGTAATCGGATTACGCCTGGAAGACTTGCGTGCCATCTCGACTGTCATGTCCATCGCCATCGGGGAGAGCAAGGTTCAGTCCATATTGGGTGCGTTGCGCACCGGCGTCGTGGACATCTTCTGCACCGACCTTGACACGGCGACGGCGGTGCTCATGGAAGCCGCAGCATACACACGGGTACGTTGAGCCGGCAACGAAATTGTCGTCGCATCTCGCAAGCAACATCACGGCCGATTACGCGCCGGTCCGGAGAAGAGCATGTCGAATCAGGAGTATGTCCCCATCTTTCGCGGCAACGGCGTGCTCGAGTACGTGGAGCGTGACGCGCCGCAAATTGAGACAGTAGACGATGTCCTGGTGCAGATCGAAGCCTGCGGCATCTGCGGCACCGATCTCAACATCCTCGCCGTTCCGCCGGCCCACAAGGCGCCGCCGGGGATCGTCATCGGCCATGAAGGCGTGGGGATCGTCAAGGCGATTGGGCCCGCCGTGCAGAGCGTACGCCCGGGCGATCGCGTCGTCATCGCCAACCGGCTGACGTGCGGCCAGTGCGACTACTGCCGCCGCGGCCTCGACAATCAGTGCACCAACTACCAGACCATCGGCACCACCATCGACGGCGCGTTTGCGCCCACGCTGCGCGCCCCGGCTTGCGCGCTGTGGAAGATTGACCCGTCCGTGCCGCGCGATGACGCCGCGCTCTTCGAGCCGCTCTCGTGTGCGGTCGGGTCGGTCAAGCGGGCGCCCTTCCAACCCGGCGACAACGTGGCGATCATCGGCGCCGGCCCCATGGGGTTGCTCTTTGCGCTCCTCTATCGCACGTTGGGCGCGGGCAAGATCATCCTGCTCGACGTCGCGCCCTACCGGCTGGAGTTCGCCCAGGAGATGGGCATGGATGCCGCGCTCAACGTCACGCAGGTCGACGCTGCGGCCGAGGTCAAGCGCCTGACCGGGCTGGGCGCCGACATCGTCGTCGACGCCGTGGGCAACCAGATGAGCCAGGCTCTGCAACTGGCGCGGCGCGGCGGGCAGGTGATTCTCTTCGGCCTGCGCCCGCACGACAACCCGCCCGTCAACCAGTACACGATCACGCGCTACGACCTCACCGTGCACGGCACCTTCGTCGGGCTACACCCTTTTGCCCAGACGATCCAGTTGCTGGAGAGCCGGCGCGTACAGCCGTCGGTGTTGGTCACACACAGGCTGCCGCTGGCGGAGTTGGAGCGTGGCGTGGAGCTGATGCGCACGCAGCAGGCGATGAAGGTGTTGATCGAGATGTAGAGAGAACAAATTCAGCTATTCAGGGGAAACAGGAAATCTTATGGCAGACACAATCGGGAAAGTCACACAAAAGTGCAAAATCGCCGCCGGGCTCTTCTGGGCGGATTATGCCGTGCTCGGCGCGCAGATCAAGGATTTGGAGGCGGCCGGCGTCGACTGGCTGCACATCGAGGTGCGCGACGGCAAGTACATGGACTTCGGCATGCCGCGCGGCGGCTTCGACATCATCGAGGCGACGGTTGCCAGCACGAGCCTGGAGGTCGAGGCGCAGTTACAGATGTACCGGCCCAACTTCGACACCTTCGACCAGCTCAAGGCGCTGGGCGTCAGCCTGATCAGCCTGCCCATTGAGACGACGGGCGAGATGATCTTCCAGCAGATCACCTACATCAAGGAGAAGCTGGAACTGAAGGTCGGCGTCTGGGCGTGGCAGGGTGTGCCGACGAGCGCGTTCGAGCAGTTCATCCATCCGTATGTGGACATCATCGAGTACGAGAGCCGCGCGCCATTCTGGGTCAAGCCCAAGCCCGGCCAAAGCCCGCACACCATGGACCCGATCATGGTCAGGACGATGCGCAAACTGCACGACATGATCGCCGAGGCGGGCATGGAAGGGCAGATCGAGCTGATGGAGGACGGCGGTCTCAATGCCGGCAATGTGGCCGAATTCATCGCCGCGGGCATGACCGTGGGCGAGTTCTCGTCGCCGCTGCTCAAGGGGCCGGGTGGCAAGCTCAAGCCCGGCAGCGGCGACATCGCTGCGGCGGTGCAGAAGCTGCGCGGCGTAATGGACGCGGCGAGCGAGCAGTACCGGGCGGCGGACGGGAAGTTGAAGAAATGAGGTGTTGAGGTGTTGGGGTCTTGGGGGCGGCAGTTCGGTTTTGGGGCCAGCCCCCCAACCCCCAACGACCTCAACACCCCAACACCAGACAAGGGCGACACCATGACTCCACTCACCATCGGCATGATCGGCTACGGCGGTATCGGGCGCGTGCATGGCATGGCGTACCGGTCGCTGCCCTTCCACTACGGCCTGCCGGCAGAGGCTTTGCGCATCGGCGGCGTGGCGACGACGCGGACCGAGACGGCGCAGGCGGCCGCGGCGGAGCTGGGCTGCGACTTCTGGACGGCCGACTACCGCGAACTGCTGGCGCGACCGGAGATCGACGCCGTGGACATCTGCGTGCCCAACCACATGCACGCCGAGATCGTCGAAGCGGCGGCGGCGGCGGGGAAACACATCTACTGCGAGAAGCCGCTGGCGATGGACGTGGCCGAGGCGCAGCGCATGGTGGCCGCAGCCGAGCGCGCCGGCATCAAGACACAGATGACCTTCAATTTTCGCTTCTACCCGGCGGTCCTGCGCGCGAAACAACTGGTCGACGAAGGCTTTCTGGGGCGCATCTTCTCCTTCCGCGGGCGCTACTATCGCTCCAGCTACATCGATCCCAACAAGCCCATCTCATGGCGGCAGCAGAAGGCCGTCGCCGGCGGCGGCACGCTCTTCGACATCGGCTCGCACATCCTGGACATGCTCTACTCCCTGCTGGGCGAGTTCGCAACGGTGCAGGCGACGCTGGACACGCTGATCACGGATCGCCCCGCGGCGGCCGGTGCAAATGAACGCGTCGCCGTCGATGTCGATGACATCGCGCTGTTGACGCTGCGCACGGCGGGCGGCGTGCTGGGCGTGGTCGATGCTTCGCGCATGGGCACCGGGCTGACCAACGACATCGGCTTCGAGATTTTCGGCGAGAAGGGTGCAATCCGCTTCAGCGGGCTCGACCCGGCCTGGCTGGAGGTCTACGACGTGCGCGATGCGGACAAGCCCACGGGCGGGATGCGCGGCTTCCGCAAGGTGGAGACGGTCAACCGCTACGCCGGCCAGAAGGCGCCCGACTGGTCCATGGCGCCCGACTTTGTGCGGACCCACGCCGAGTGCCAGTACCAGTTTCTCAAAGCCATCGCCGAAGATCGCCCGACACAGCCGACGCTGGCCGACGGTCTGCACATCCAGGCGGTCATGGCGGCGGCCGAACGGTCGTCGCAGATTGGTCAATGGGTGGAAGTTTCGGACGTTCTGCGCGAAGGTTAGGTAGAGGAGTTGTTCTTGCGGACCTGCGGGTCCGGCGTTGAGAGGAAGGCGGCAGCACGCACCCACTTCTTGGCCGAGGTCAAGTGCACTGCCGCCCTCCCTGCATCGTCAGCGCCGATTCGTGTCAATAGAGGAAAGCAAAGGTCGTTACGTTCCACAGGAGGTGAATCGATCAGACATATTCGCGTTCGCAGGATATTCACAGTTCAAAGGCACTTCAGACAACCGCAGTATAAGGAGACTTAACATGGTAAGCAAACGCATTCTGCTTGCACTTGGCTTTGTGCTCGTCCTGGCGCTGGCCGTGGCCGGCTGTGCCGCCCCTGTCGCCGCGCCGAGTGGCGGTGAGGCCGCCCCGGCAGGGGGCGAAGCAGCCGCCCCAGGCGCAGGGGGAAAGCTGGAAGTTTTCTCGTGGTGGACCTCCGGCGGTGAGGCCGCAGCGTTGCAGGCGCTCTTCGACGCCTACAGCGCGCAGTATCCCGATGTCGAGATCGTCAACGCCACGGTAGCGGGCGGCGGCGGTTCGGCGGCGCGCGGCGTCTTGCAGACGCGGCTGGCCGGCGGCGACGTGCCGGACACCTGGCAGGTACACCCCGGCTTTGAGCTGCTCGGCCAGTATGTCGACCCGGGCTATGTGGCGTCGGTCACCGATCTCTACGAGGCTGAGGGCTGGAACGACGTCGTGCCCGAGGCGCTGCGCACCCTGATGACCAAGGACGGCGAGATCTACCAGGTTACCGTCGGCGTCCATCGCGGCAACGGCTTCTGGTACAACAAGCAACTGCTGGCCGACAACGGCATCGAGGTTGGCGACACGCTGAGTGTGGACGAGTTCGTCGCCATCGCCGACCAGCTCCAGGCCGCCGGCGTCACGCCGCTGTGCGTGGGCGACTCCGGCATCTGGGCGACGGCGCAGCTCTTCGAGAACACGCTGCTCGGCACGATCGGGCCGGAGGCCTACCTGGGCCTGTGGGACGGCTCTGTGCCCTTCGACGACCCCGGCGTCAAGCAGGCCATGGAAACCTATGGCAAGATGCTCGACTACCAGAACGAAGATCATTCGGCGCTCTCGTGGGATCAGGCCGTCAAGAAGCTGATGGAGGGCGGCTGTGCC
>JACKBA010000003.1 GCA_020634815.1 Caldilineaceae bacterium
ATTCGCTGGCGGCTTCCTGGCGCAGGGTCAGAATCAACAGAATGGGCAACTTCGCTTCCGACCAGCGCACGGCGGCATAATGCAGCAAGTCCAGCGAGCCTGCGTCAGCCCAGTGCCAGTCGTCGACAAAGAGTACGAGCGGATTGCGTGCAGCCAGCGCCTGAATCAGGCGCGTAACCGCCTCGAACAAATGCTCGCGCGCCGTGTTCTCTTCCTGCGTGGGTTGAGGCAGGTCGGGATAACGCTCGCGCAGTTCCGGCAGGAGGCGGGTGAGCTGGCTGAGCCACAAGTCGGAGAGCAAATCTTCGGGGGCGTTTTCCCGTTCAAGCCGCTGGCGCAGCAGATGGGTGATGGGCTGGTAGGAAATACCGGTGCTCGTCGTGAAGCTTCGGCCATACAGCACATCCGCTTCCTGCGTCGCCACCCAGGCCAAGAACTGCTGCGCGAGACGACTCTTGCCAATCCCCGTGTTACCGAGGAGCGCGACAACCTGGAGCGTGTTGCGACTTGCCTGCCGATACGCGTCGACCAGTCGCTCAAATTCACGCTGGCGCCCCACAAAGGGCGTGACCAATCGCTGCTGCGCATGAGCGCCATCCGATCGATGGTGTGCGTGCGGCTCGATTTGTTGGTCACGGATACGGGCGAGCAGCGTTTGGGTTTCTGGCGCAGGCTCGATGCCCAGTTCCTCCAGCAAGACGCGTCGGCACAGTTCGTACTGAGCCAGCGCTGCGCTGCGCTCTCCGGATAGAGCCAGCGCCTGCATCAACTGGCGGTGGGCTTCTTCGCGCCACGGCTCCAAGCTAAGCTGTTGCCGCGCCAGGCGTTGCGCTATGTGGTGATCGCCGCTCATCAGGCCATCGGCCGTCAACTCGAAGAGGGCGTCCAGGGCCAGGCGATGCAGCGGTTCGCGTTCCTGACGCAGCCACTCGTCGAAGGGCAGGCTATCGCAGGTGAAACCAGGCAAGAGATCACCCCGATAGAGCACGACCGCCTGCTCAAGTTGCCTGGCTTCCACGCGGGAGAGATAGGCCGCGACATCCAACGTGAAATGGCTGGCTGCGTTGAATTGCACGGTTGTGCGCGTGACCAGCAGAAACGGCTCACCTTGCGTCTGTTGAAGGGACTCTGTTGCGGATTCTATATCGCCCAGCAACTGCCGGAGCCGATAGAGGGATTGGCGCAGGTTTTGATTGGCGACGCGCTCCGGCTCATCCGGCCAGAATAAGGTGGCCAGCACAGCACGCTCATGCGCGTGCTGCCGGGTGAGGACAAGGTAAATCAGCAGCCCCTGCACCTTGGCAGAACGAAAATTGATGAGTGGCAGGCCGTTCAGCAGCGCCTTGAAGGCGCCCAGGAAAGACAGTGTCAGTTGATTCATCGATGAATTGACCTGAGATGAAGAAAAGTGCCCCGAGTATACCTTCTCACTGCGATCATGGGAACTGCAACAATTCTCCGTCCCTTTGTGTGCTGACGATGAAATCGTTGCTGGTTACGAAGTGGTGACGTTGGTTCGGTATCATCAGGCTCAGTCAAATCGGCTGCTATTCAAACACAAGGAGATTTAACATGGCCAGAATGGTTGTTACCCATGCCGTCAAGGATGTCGATCAGTGGTTGGCTTGTCGTGCCAGGACCGTAGAAGCGTTTGCTCCCTACGCCACGGACATCTTCTTTTTCACGATTCCGGAAGGCGGCAACAATGTTGCCATCGCGCTCAATGTGCATGACATGGAGGGGATGATGGCGGCAACCCAGACCCCGGAGCACCAGGCAATGGTGGAGGAAGCGGGCGTCATTCACCCGCCGCACGCCATGTATTTTGAGGCAGCCGGCTGACCTTCCGGCGCCCCCATCCTACCCAGGCGCAAGATGATGAACTATCTCTACATCCGGCAGACGGTCAGCGACTTTGCCCGGTGGAAAGAAGCCTTCGATATTCACGCTTCGACGCGGCAGGCGGGCGGCGCAACCGGTGAGGCATTGGTACTCCGCAACGTGGAAGATCCGCACGAGGTTACTGCGCTCTTGGGCTGGCACGACCTGGCGCAGGCGCGCCTGTTTGCCAGATCGATCAGTTGGCAGGCTGCGCTGCAAGCGATGGGCGTGGTTGGTGCGCCCGACGTGCACTTTCTGACGGATATCGCGTATGCCGAGCGCCCATCGGGCGAGTGATGCTGGTGAATTGCTGAGGCAGAGACGTGCCCGCCAGGCCGGCAAGGCCGCCGCAATGGCTGGCACGTCTCCGCGTAAGGCGCGGCCCCGTGCGCCGGCGGCCGTGCCCGCCGGCCAAAGGCTGCGTTCATCCCGTCCTGGAAGTGCAAGCGTCGCCGGCGAAGCGGCAGGTGATTTGCGGGCAGAGGGGCGTCGTGTCGAAGGCTGGCTTCACCGTTAAGGTGTCTGGCATGGTCCAGGCGCTGCTGTCCGTCGGCGGCACGATTACCTTCAACTGCGAACCGGACATGGTCACCACCCCCGCCAACACCAACGCCACGGACCCGACCCTAGCACCTCATGACCTCATCCCACCATCCCCTCATTGCCGGCGCCGCGGCGCACGAGTGATGGGCACGTCGGCAAAAGGATCAAGCGGAGATCGGCAGGTCCAGTTGTTCGTCGATCCATTCGCGGATCAGCGCGCTCATGCTGATGCCGCGCTGGCTGGCGATCCGGTGAATCGCCGCCTTCATCGGCCAGGTGAGGCCGACCGTCACCTCGGTCGCCACGCCCGTCAGGTCGTCCAGTTCGCGAAAGAGATCCGCCTCAAAGAGATAGTCTTCGCCGGTGTCATCGATTACGCGCACCATGCCGTTCGCCTCTGCCGGGTCGGGGATCACCTCGTAGACGCGCTGCGGCGTCAGCGACGCGGCGTAGCCGGCGCGGTCTTCGCAAAGAACATAGCGCACCTTGGCAGGTTTCATCGTTTGATCTCCCGTTTGACCTTTTCCTCGCGACGACCGATGCCGTGCGGGTGAAGTACGTCCCCGGCACGCCGCAGGCATATTGTCCCATGCGAGATTCTCGCGGCGGCGTGCCGGGGACGTTGGCGAACGGAGCCGGCGCCGCGGTGCCGGCTCCCTCGGGACCATGGACAGCGTGCCAAGCGGCCGTTGCTAAAACCACCGATTGAAATCGGCGTCTGACATGTGAAACCGGCTCGAAGCCGGTTGGATGGCTGCCGCGCTCGTTTGGTCAGTGCGTTTCAACGCAGCTTCGCCTATCAGCCGCTGCGTTTCAACCAGCGGGTGTCGTCCACCGAAACCCTTTGCTTGGCGCCAATGGCCCCCGAACCGCCCTTGCTGCGTGCAGACCAGACCACCCGGCGCCATGCTTCTCCTCGACCTCGGCGGCGAAAAGGTAGGCGCCGAAGAACCTTCCCGGAAGCTCCAAAGCTTCCGGGAAGGTGGCGTTCCCCGCGCGCCGCATTGCTGGAGCCGCCGCGCACGGCGGCTGGAGAAGGGACAGAAGCATGTGGACGCCGCACACACCACCCGGAAGCCGTTGTTGTTGTCGATGTCGTCGTCCCGGGCCGCCACGGACGAATCCGGATGACCTGACCGGCGGCACAACACCGCCGGCGCCAGAGACTATACCAGAAGAACGCGGCGGCGCGAAAACGCGCGTCGGGGGGCATAGCCCCCCGACACCCCCCAGCCGGGCGCATTGCGCCCGGCCAGAGAACCAGAGCGCAGAGATCAGAGTCGCCGAGCGCCGAGTTATGGGGACGCCGCACACACCACCCGGAAGCCGAAGCCGCCGAAGTCGTCGACGTCGCCGACGTCGACGCCCCGGGCCGCCACGGACGCCCGCTCGGAGTTGTAGAACCACGACCCGCCGCGCGCGGCGCGGTAGTCCTCGCCACCCAGACTCAGGTCATCCAGATTGTCGTATTTGTTCAGGCAGTACTCCCACACATTCCCGCTCATCTCCTCCACGCCAAAGGGCGAGGCGCCGTGCGGGTACATGCCCGCGGTCGAGCTCTCCTGCAAGTTGTGCTGCCCGCCACCTTGTTTGCTCTCGTCCACGTTGGCGCGGCCGGACTCGTACGCCTGCCCGCCCCACGGGTAGCGGCGGTCGTCCCAGCCGCGCGCGGCCTTGACCCATTCCGCCTCCGTGGGCAGGCGGATGGACCAGCCGGCGTCGAGCCGCGCCATGAGGGCCGGGTCGGGTAACAGGTCGGGGCGCCGCCGTGCCTGCGCCGTGAGCCAGCGGCAGAAGGCGACGGCCTCGGGCCAGGTCACGTTCTCGCGCGGCCGGTTGGCGATGGGCCAGCGTTGCTCCCAGCGCGTGCCGTCATCGCCAAAGTACTCGGCCAATCCCTCACGCCATTCTGGATTGCGGTAACCGTCGGGTGCATCGACGAAGGCCCGGAACTGGGCGTAGGTGATGGGATACTTCGCCATCCAGAAGGTGGGCAGGCCGGGGTGCGGCGTGTCGCGCTGGCCGTCGTTGAATGTGAACTGCGGCCGGCCCTGGCTGTCGAATTCTGGAATCGCCACCCAGGCGATGTCGGGCAGGCCGGCGCGCACGGTGACGCCGGGACGCGTGTCCAGCCCGGGGCGTGCCGCCAGCAGGTTACCGGCCAGCAGGCGTTGTCGTGGCGTGAAGGCGGCATAGTCAGCAACCGCGGCCAGCGCAACCTGGTGGAGCACGGCAAAGTCCCTTCCTCGCACTTCCAGCTCATCCGGGTCGCCGGCAAAGAGGTGGTGCTCGGCGGCAATCTCCAGCGCCAGCAGCGCAGCCTCAGGCGCCTCGTGCCGGTCGAGGTAGGGGCGGCAGCACGCGGCCAGTACGCCGCCGGCATCGCGCAGACGCTCATGGGCGATGAGTTCGTCGACGGCGAGCCGCGCCACGTTGCCCCACAGCGCGGGCTGTTGCGTCGTACGGCGGACCAGGCCATCCGGAAAGCGACGCTCGGCAGCCACCGGCGGCAGGTGGCTCTCCGGTGCGGCGCAGATCAATTCGCACGCCGCCAGGTGCTCCTGAAAGCTGCGGTGGGTGAAGTAGAACCAGCCGTGCGACGGCGCGGTGAGCAACCCCACGTGGCGCGACAGATAATCGGGCACCTCCTGCATCTGCATGGCGCAATGTGCCTCCCACAGCACCGTCAGCAATTCGCCGACCTTGAAGAGCGTGGTGTCCTGCTCGGGTGCGCTCTGTTCGTGCACGGTGCAGGCCAACGTCTCCAGCACGGAGCGCAATCCGGCCGCGTCGAGCCCCAGGTTATCAGCCACCGACATGTCGGGCAGGCGGCGGCGCGTCCAGCGTGTCAGCAGCAGGTCGACGGAGCGGCGGTAGAGTTCGGCGCGTGTTGCCGGCAGTTGCGCGCGTGCCGCCGGGTCGAGCCACAGCCCGGCCAGCAACGTAAAAAAGAGCGGGTTGGCGTAAAAGCTCTCCTCGATGCGCCTGGCCTTGAGTTGGTCGCGGATGGCGGCGATGAAGGCGTCGGCCTGTTCCTTACCCGGCTCGCCCAGCGCGGCGGGAAAAAGCGCGGCGGCCAGTTCGTGCAACCGGCTCATTTCGAGCGAGTGCAACGTAGCCAGGCCAAAGCTGTCGATGGCCCAGTCGCCGGCGTGGTAGGCATGGGGGCGCCCGGCGACGACGATGCGCAGTTCGGGATAGCGTCGCACAATGGCGCCGATAAACGCCTTGATCTGCTCGCGGCGTTCTTTGCGCCCGGCGTCGGGCACCTCGTCCAGCCCATCGAGCAGCAGGATCGCTTCGCCGCGGTCGAACCAGCCGCGCAACTCGCCGCCCGGTCCGGCCAGCCCCGCGCCGTGGAAAGTTTGCAGGTATCGCCACAGGTGGTCACTGTCGGGCAGGCGCACCGGCGTATCGCCATCCACCGGCAGCGGCGGGAAGACGGCGGTCACCAGCTCGCGCATCTCGATGTAGACCGGGGCGTAGGCGTCGAGCAGCCAGTCGCGCAGCGCGGCCAGCCCGGCATTCTGCGGCGTGTGCGCATCGCCGCTGCGCCGGCGCAACTCCCCCGCCAGGCAGAGCGTCAGATGACGCAGAAAGCTGCTCTTGCCGCTGCCCGGCTCACCCAGCAACACAAAGCGCGGCTGTACGCTGGCAGCGTCGTGCGCTTCCATGTACCAGTTGTGTTCGCCATCCTTCGCCGATTTGTCATCCTTGTTCTGGTGGAAGCGAGCTTCGATCTTGCGTTCGATCAGATCGACAACCGGCTGCAGCCCCTGCTCCTCGACGCCAAGCGCCGGCCAATTGCGCTGGCGGCGCTGTAACTCCGCCAACTCCGCTGCGTCGGTCATCGCTGCCATGCGCTCTTCCAGGAGATTCCGGCGCGCGCCGTCTTCCTGTGGCGTCTTCGCCCACCAGTCGACGATGCGCCCCTGTTCGATTTTGACCGTGATCGAGAAGTCCACCTGTAGCGGCACGTAGACGTCGAGCAACTCGATGCGCCGGCCGTCGTCGTCGGCCAGCCCCAGAATCTCGGCCAACGGCACCGACGCCCACGGCTTGTCAAACCAACTGCGCAGGTAGTCGAGCATGGCCGGTGACAACTGGCGTCGCCGCCACGCCTGCGGGGTCACATCGCCGCCGCTCTCCGGATAGAGCCGCACCATCTCTGCCGCGGCCTCCTGTCCCCGGCGCCGCAGTTCCGCATCCACGGCGGCCAGCGCGTTGGCCACAGTCGTGCCGTCGGCCAGGCGGCGGTAGAAGACCGGCGTGATCACCTGCTGCACGGGCACGTCCTCGACCTCGTCGGTCATGCCCACGGCCGCATCCACCACGTCGCCCAGCCCTTCCGCCAGGTGCGCGGTGTAGCAATCGGGCATGACGACCAGGTGCAGCCGTTGCGTCGCCGCGTCCTGGTGCGTGCGCACGATACGCAGCAGATCGTCGCCGGTGAGCAACTCCGAACGTTCGTCGCTGGGATGATTGAGCAGCAGGCCGTCGCCGTCGCCGTGCGCGGCAACGTGGAGGATGTGCGGCTGGTGTTCGTCGAGCGCGTTGAGCAGGTCGCCGCCGCGCGCCGCCAGCATGGGGATAACCTCGAACCCGGCGCCAAAGCGAGCGTCCTTCAACGCCTTCTGGAGGTCGCGCAATTCCTGCGTCGTGCGAAGGGCGTTCGTATCGCTTGGGTTGGCTTCGACAAAGAGGATCTTGATTGGGGACATGAGGTGCAGCCTGTTGTATCTAGCTTGCCGTCCAGGAGAGCTTGATGGAGAGCGTGGCTTCGCCGGCACTCTTGGCGAAATAGGCCTGCAACTCCGCACTGAAGCTGACACCGAATTCCAGCTCCATGGCGTCGGGCACGGGCTTGCCGCCATCCGCCTGCAACGTTTGCAGCGTGGTCGCCGCCTGCGCCGCCACCTTCTCCACCACGGCAAAGGCGAGTTGCATCTGCTCGTCGGTCAGTGCGCGCAGCTTGTCGGAGGCGCCGCGCGTGCCCGGCGTCCCTCCTTTCATACTCTTGTCGACTTCGACGAGAAAGACGGGTGTCTGGGCTGCTGGAGAGTCATTCATCGCAGGCTCCTTCCGTACATGGGGTGCATGGGAGATGGATAGATTGGTACGCTACCTTGCGGCTGGCTGAATTGTACCACACCGGGCTCACCGCGCCGGCGACAGCATGCCCGCCGGACTTCAACGAATCTCACGCGAAGGCGCGAAGCACGCGAAGGAAATCATCCCAGCTTCGCGCCTTCGCGGCTTCGCGTGAGGCAATTTCGGGGACGCCTAAGTTCGCGGCCTGTCGCAGTGGCGTGACCGCAGCCACCTGTGGTACAAGGGAGCGCATGACAACACCCATCGTTCTGATCGTCGGCGCGCCGGCCTCCGGCAAGAGCACAGCCAGCCGCGGCCTGGCCGCCCGCTTTGCCCGGAGCATCGCCATCAACGTGGACGACCTGCGCAGCATGGTGGTGGGCGGCGTCGTCCATCCCAGCGCCGTGTGGACCGACGAGCTGGTCGAGCAGTTACACCTGGCGCGGCAGAGCGCGGTCGCCATGGCGCAGCGCTACCACGCTGCCGGATATGCCGTCGTCATCGATGATTTCTACGACCCGGCCTCGCGCCTGCGCGAATATGACGACCTCGCCCGCGCCGGCATGATGCGCGTTCTGCTCTACCCCGCCGCGCAGAAGGCGCACGCGCAGAATCTCCAGCGCTCCGGCCCCGGACCGCTGCAAGAATACCTGGACGACGGCATCCGCATCGTCTATGCCGAGCTGGGCAAGGCGCTCGACGGCCTTCAGCATGACGGGTGGATCGTACTCGACACCACGGATGACAGCCCGGCCCAAACGGTGGATCGGCTGCACGCGCTGGCGGCCCGCCTGTAGCCCTGCATACCGACGCGGCCAGTTCTCTTCGCTACCATGGCGGGCAGTCCGGTCCCCCGTGTGTCAAGGAGGTTCACCTATGCCGCGCACACTCACCCGCCGCACCGTGTTGAAGCTGGGCCTGGCCAGTACGGCCCTGGCTGCGTGCGCGCCGGCGCTGCCGGCCACGCGTCCTGCCGCGGCCCCGGCCGCCGCCGAAGTCGCCGCGCCCGTCGCGGTCACCGCCGCGACCGAAGTCGAGCTTGCCCAGGCCATGGCCGGCGCGGCGCAGGCTTTGCTCGCCGCGCTGGACGATCCGCAGCGCGCCAAGGCCGCCTACGCCTTCGACGATGCCGAGCGCGTCCGCTGGCACTGGACGACGCCGCGCAACTTTCCACGCAACGGCCTGCCGCTCACCGAAATGTCCGCCGAGCAAAAGACGCTGGCGCACGCGCTGCTGGCGGCCAGTGTCGCCTCCGCCGGCTACGCCAAGGCCGTGGCGATCATGGCGCTGCAAAGCGACCTGGGCAACGACCCCGAACTCTACTACGTCACGCTCTTCGGCACGCCGGGCGAGGGTGCGTGGGGCTGGCGATGGGAAGGCCATCACCTTTCGCGCCACTTCACTGTCGTCGACGGCCAGGTGGTGATGACGCCCTTCTTCCTCGGCGCGTGGCCCACGGTCAACGGTGCGGGCGAACGCGCCATGCCGCGCGAGGAGGATGCCGCGCTGGAACTGGTCACGAGCCTGGGCGCGCCGGCCATCTTCCAGGAAAACACGCTCACCCGCCACGTCACGCAGAACGACGCGCGCGTCCAGCCGCTCGACCCCGTGGGCGTCGAGTTCGCCGCCATGACCGACGCGCAGCAGCAGCTCGTCGTGGAGATCGTGGAGACCTATCTCGCTGCCATGCCGCCCTTTATGGCCGCCGCCCAGCGCGCCCGCATCGACGCGGCCGGGCTCGACGCCATCCGCTTCGGCTGGGCCGGCCCGCTGGAGCTGCGCCGCCCCACCTACTACCGGCTGCAAGGGCCCACCTTCCTGCTCGAGCACGACAAATCGCGCAACGGCGGCACGCACATCCACAGCGTGTGGCGCGACTTCGAGCGCGATTTTGGGATGGGAGGGGCGTGAGACGTCATGAGTCATGCGTCAAACGTCAAACGTGATGCGTAACGAGTGATGCGTCATGCGTGATCCGGAAGCTTGACTCGTGACGCATGACGTTTGACGAGTGATGGTAGTGCGTAATCTTGACGCATGACGTTTGACGTTTGAGAACTGATGCCTGAGGAGCAGAAAGTAACCAGTCACGCATTACGCATCACGCAATAAGAAGTGACCCATGACAAAACCCTGGCTGACGCGCCATTGGCTGCGCGTTGTAGTGCATGGCGTGGGGATGGCGCTGCTGGCGTGGCTGGCGGTGGTCTACGCCTTCGGCCTGGCGCCGCTGCCCGAGCGCTATGTGATGCTGCTCAGCGGCACGCTGGGGCTGATCTTTCTCACGGCGTCGCTGGCGTGCACGCCGCTGCGCTGGGCCGGCTTTGCCCGGGCCGGGCAGGTGCGTCGTGCGTTGGGACTCTACGCCTTCGCCTTCATCTCCATCCACCTGGCCGTCTATGCCGTGGCCGAGAACGGGTTGGACGCCGCCCTCATCCTGCGCGACCTCGACGAGCGGCGCGCCATGCTCATCGGCGCTGCCGCGTTCGTGTTGCTCATCCCGTTAGCGGTCACGTCGACGGCCGGCTGGCAGCGGCGGCTGGGCCGGCGCTGGCGCACGCTGCATCGCCTGGTCTACGCCGCGGCCGTGCTCAGCGTCTGGCACTACCTCTGGCTCGACCGCGACATTCTCACCACGCCCATCCTCTATGCCCTCATCGTTGGCGCGCTGCTGGCGGTGCGCTTCGCCCGGCGCGTCTGGCCGGCGCGTGGCGGCCAGGCAGGGTAGCTCCTTTCCCGCTCTCCCTCTTTTCCTCTTGCCGGTCCCCTTCCCGTTCTCCCGTTCGCACCCCTTCACGGGAATCCGTGATAGAAGCTCGTCGGACCTTTTAGTAAAGTAGATGGGCTGGTGGTCGATCTTGTTTTCATTTCCTGGGGAGAAGGTGCTATGCAGCGAACGATCATGGCCGGCGTGGGATTGTTGGTGATGGCCGGGCTGGTGCTGGGTGTTGTCTTGATGAGGGCGCCGCTCCGTCTGAACTATGCGCCGGCCGGCACAGGGCACGCCGCCGAGCTGGCAGCGGCGCCGGATTCGCCACTACCCACAATGGAAGCGCCGACCGCGTCACCTGCGCGGGCGACGCCTGAGCCATTCATCAGCACCGCAGACGGCGACGTGTGGCAGGTGCTCGACCCGGTCAACCGTCTCAGCTTCTTTCTACCGATGACATGGGATGCGGTAACGCCGGAAGCTGGCGTGCAGAGCGGGGTGACGGAGGTGGCCAACTACGACCTGCGCGACGCTACGTCACGGCCCGCGGGCGCGGTGAAGGCGCAGATTGGCGTCGACCTGCTGGCCGAAGGCGAGGAGTTCGACGCGTGGGTTGCAGAGCAACGCAATACGGCACGTGCAGCCGGCGAGACGTTGAACGAGGTGCAGCCCTACAAGCTGGGCGAGTTTTCTGGCGTGGCGTACACGAGCCAGCCGGCAGGCTCTGATGGAGAGGCTGCCCTGTCCATCTATCTGCCGTTGGCGACGGGACGCATCGTCACAATCAGCGGCGGACCGGCAGAGTCGCCCGCCTTCGCTCAACTGCTGCACAGCCTGGAGAGCCTGTTGGTGGATCCGTCACCCTTGCCGCCGCCGCCCGGCTATACCTACACCATCCCTGGCCTGACGCCGATCCCGCTCACGCCGCCGCCGGTGCCCTCGGCCACCCCCAGCCGCGAACCCTTCGTCGTGCGCGACCCCGTCAACCGCTTCTCCCTCACCCTGCCGCCGGGCTGGTTTGCCTTCACGCCTCATGCTGATTCTATCCTCGGTGTAACAAACGTAATCAATTACGACCAAGGAGCGTATGACAAACGACCTCTCGGCGGCATCAAAGCACAGATCAGTATCGGACAACTGGAAGGAGGCAGAAGCTTTGAGGATTGGATCGTCGAGCGACGTAAGCTGGAAACATCGTTCGAAAATGGATCGGTGGGTAATCGTTTGGGCGAGGCACGGCCTTACGAGCTGGGCGCCTATTCCGGGGTTGCGTATACGATAGAAGAACCAGGCATTGACGATGCTAGCGGTGACATCATTTTCACAATCTACTTATTGACCGAAACGCGGCGGATTATAGGGATCGGCGTGCGGCCGATGGACTCGCCGCACTTCGACGAGATCATGAAGATTCTGGAAACGATCGTCGTCGAGTCGTAAGTGCAACTGTATTAGCGCCTCAAGCCGTGCAGCTTCAGCACCTGATTTTCAAGACTTTACCAGATTGGGAGGATTCCACGTGTCCATTCTTTCTGTCAGAGCCCTCGTCATTAAGACACTGGCAATGCTCATCGTTGCGTTGAGTGCAGGCATTTCCGTGTTCCTGGCCGCACCCAGCACACCAGCGATGGCGCAGCAGGCATGCCCAACCGGGGTGACCTACGCCGGCGATGAGGCACCCAACAGCACGCTCAAGCTGCAAATGCCCTTCGTCTCCGGTGAATACTGGACGGTGGGTGGAGGGGGATCGTTTTATGGAAATAACTTTCACTGTAATTCATACAATGACCACTATGCAACCGACTGGAATCGTCCGAATGATGCGGGAGCCGCAGTCCTGGCGGTGGCTGACGGTCAAGTTTCAGCTTCAGTAGGTGCTCCTTGTCCTACGGGCGGCTACGGATGTCGCGTGACGATTGAGCATGCAGATGGTTATAAGACGACCTACGCTCATTTGCAAGATGTGAAGCCGGGTATCGTTGATGGTTCGAAAGTCAAAACCGGGATGCAGGTTGGTTTTGTAGGTAGCAGTGGAACGACAGCGGATCATCTACACTTGGCTTTTCGGCGCAACAATTCTTCAACATGCAACACCAGCGGGTACTGTGCGGCCGGCGAGACGTTGATGCCGCCGCAGGGGCACAAGCCCAGCCCCATGATGACCGCTCTAGGGCCGGTCAACCTGGAGGATGGCACCAACTATCAAAGCATCAACGGCCGGGGCTACCTGCCAAATCTGCGCACAGCCAGCGGCTGGCAATCGGTTACGGTCACGGTCAAGAACAATTCGGATCAAGCGACGACCGTCAACTACTACTACCGCGACTCCGGAGGTACTAACGCTTGTAATGGCAGTCAGGCAGTGCAGGCATACGGAAGTGTCTCCCTGAACCCAAGCTGTGCATGGTTCATACCCGCCGCAGGCTACATCGAGGCAGACCGTGACGTCAGCGTCACGGTCGCCAACCGGCGCACCTCGCCTGTGGTCGAGGGCACACACACTGGCGTGTCCGCCGCAGTCGTGTGGGGCCCATTCAATCTGCCGCTGGTTGCCAAACGTCTGACCACAGCCAGCGGTCTGGCCGACAGCGACATTTTTGTGCAGAACGCCGCCGACACTGCAACCACCGTGCAGGTGCAACTGGTAGCCGCGCCGGGCAGTGGATATACAAATATCACAAGGTCGTTTACATTGAACGCCTATGGCACACTTCGCTACTCACTCAAAGTAGATGGAAGTGTGCCCACTGGTTGGGTGGGATCGGCGGTGGTTAGCGCGCCCGCATCCGCCGTCGTCTCGGACTTCTTTGCCTGGGATGGGCAAACCGACTTTGCCTACAACGCGTATCCGTCGGATAACAAGGCATCGTCATGGTACATTCCGCTTTTCATGGTGCGGCGCACCGGTGCCACCGGTGATGCCAGCACGCCGATTTCAGTGCAGAATCTCACCGGCAACAATACGACAATCAGTACCGGTCAAATGGTTCTGTCTTGCAAAGCAGCCCCCGGCTGGACGGACTTTGCAGTTTCGAACCCATCTCCAGTCAGTGACAATGCCTCCTACTCGTTCAACCCGGCTACTGACTTGACCTTGTTCCCACCGTCAATGACGGGTTGGTGGGGTTCTTGCAAGCTGACTGTGCCAAACGATAAGAAGGTGCTGGTGCTAGCGCAAATTCGCTATCCGGCCAACAAGAATGCGTCAGCATATGAGGCCAGCCGCGCCGAAAACAGTGACCGGCAGTTGTTCTTCCCTGTCATTAAGCAACGGCTGGGAGATGGATCGGCCACTGCAGTGACGATTCAGAATCTCAATTCCTCTGCAGTGGTTTCGGCCACTTTCTACTATAAAGGCGAGCCTGCCTTATGTGCTGGTTCCGGTGATGTGACGGTATCCGATTCCATCCCGCCCGACAGTAACCTCGTTCATAACCATCGCCTGCCCAACTGGTTCTTGCCTGACGGGTGGTGCGGGTCGCTCAGAGTCGTATCGAACCAGCCTATTGATGGATTCGGTCAGATCACCAATATCAACACGTATGCATCCGGCGACACCATCCAGGCCTATAGCGCCCTCTCCCGTCCCTAGCTTCTTCCGGGTGAACGCGCACCACCCTTGCACGGACCCGTGCAAGGGTGGCTTTTTCCCGGCAGCCGATACCCCGCGTATGATCGCTATCTCCAGCAGAAGAACAAGGCCACAGCGGGAACGCAAGCTACGCATGCAGCGTTATCTGAAATGCGAGTCCTAGACAGCCCCGTGACGGCAAAGCTGTCACGGCCCATCTTCCCAGAAAGTGAGAACAAAGCGCAATGGCTACCCTCAAGTCTTTGACCGAACGCGAACATGAAATCCTGCGACTGCTCTCTGACGGCTTGCAGAACAAGGAGATCGCCCGCACGCTTGCCATCACCGAAAACACCGTGGAAACCCACCTGCGTCACATGTACGCCAAGCTTGAGGTCTACAATCGCACGCAAGCCAGCCGCCGCTACCTGCAAGGCCAGGAGCCTTCAACACCGGATACGCTCTGCGTGGTCAGATCCTAGCGCGCCTGCAAGTTCGGGCCAGAACTTTGCGGTTTGGAGTAATTGACAACGCGAGGCGCTCTCGGCATGATGTGCATAGGAGGGCCGTCGCCCTTGTTCGACGGTGCCTCGTCCTGGCCGATGATTCATATGCGGAGATTCCGGCGAGGTGGAAGGATGAACACGGTCGTGCTTGAAGTTCGCACGCTTTCCGACGTACTGGCCGGTGCTGCCCGCACGCTGGACACCGGCCGCGCCGAAGCGGAGGCGCAGATCGCATTCGCAACCCCCGAATTGCTCTGGCAGGTGCTGACCGGCAAACGCTGGGAACTATTGCAGGCCATGTGCGGCGCCGGGCCCATGTCGATCCGCGAGGCGGCACGCCGTGTCGGGCGCGACGTGAAGGCCGTGCACGGCGACATGGCGGCGCTGCTCAAGGCCGGCCTGGTCGATCGCACAGAAGATGGGCGCGTCGAATTCCCCTTTGACACCGTGCGCGTCGAATTCGAGTTGCACGCCGCGCCGTAGCAGGGCGTTGCCTAGCTGACGGGCCTGGGCGTACGGGCTTGGCATGCCAAGCCCACCGGGCGATATATCGCCACAGGGGCATGAACTTTCATGCCCGTACGCCATTGCCAATATCTTTCTCAAAGCTCATGATCCCCCGGTAGCGCAGTAGCGCTGCCGGAGCAATCCCGCATAGTCACCAGTTCATGCCGGCATGAGCCGTGCCATCTCGTCCGCCGGCGTACGTCGCGCGCGAACGCTGGCTGTGGCTCGCCAGCGCTTTGCCCCTGCGGCTGGCCCTAAGCTCGTGATGGAGACCGGGACGCCCGTCGACGCGGCGATCGCGGCAAGCAAATCGGCCGTATCTTCCACCGTGCGCAGGATCGGCGTGCAGCGTCCCAGCAGGCCGGTCAGCCGCTCCTGATGCGCCAGGTCGCCGCAGACGGGCGACGGCGCGATGCGGTCGATCGCCTGGCCGTCGCAGCGGTATGCCGCGCAGAACTGCACCGCCGGCAGCGCCTCCATCCGGTCGAGACAGGTCACGGCGAGGCAGTCCAGCGGTCCGGCCACCTCCGCCGCATAGCGCAGCATGACCAGGTCGAGCCAGCCGGCGCGGAAGCCTTGCTGCCATGCGCCAAAGCCGTTGGCCGCATCGGGCAGGGCGCGCGTCAGGCCGGCATCCTCGCTGACAAAGGGGCCGGCGCCGTGGCGCGTGGCGTATGCGCGCGTGATGCCCACGCGCCGCACCGCGCCCGCATAGCCCGCCTCGCCCAGCAACTGTTCGGCATTGCGCAGCGTCGTATTGCTCCACGTCGTGTGCGGGTGAAAGCCGCGGTGCTCGTCGAGCAGGACACCCTGCGCGCCCTCGAAGATCACCGTACCCGGTCGCCGCAGCAGGCCGGCGAGATGGTCGCCCGCCACGATATGCGCCCGCTGCACGAAATCCCCGTACGCGTCGATTAGCCACTCCAGCCAATCGGCGTCGGTCAAGATTGCCAACTCCGCCGCGACCGCATCGTCGTCGGGCAGCGCGTGGCGAATGGCGTCGATCTTGGCGCGGTTGATCTTGCGCAGCAGGCGCAGCTTGGCGACCAGCACATCGGGCCGCGCCAGGTCGCCGGCGCGCAGCGTGCGCTCGCCCAGCGCCAGCGCGTCGGCCGCCGTCTCGCCAATGCCCATGCCGCAACTGCCGTGGCGTGCCGCGCCGCGCGCCAGCTCCTTGAGCCGGTTGGCCGCGCGCTGGAAGGGCGTGATGATGCGTGCGCCGCGATCGATCGTCGTGCGGCCGAACGCGTCGATGCCCAGGCTGTGCAGGTGCGCCGCCTCCGCCTCCATGGCCAGCGGATCGACGAGCATGAAGCGCGACAGATGCGTCGCCGCGCCGGCCAGCGTACCGCTGCCGAACTGGGCGAAGACGTGCTCCTGCGCGCCCGGCCCATCCGTCACGACGCGGTGGCCTGCCTGCGCGCCGCCGGTGTAGCGCACGACGGTGTGCGCCGCGGTTTCGCGGGTGAGAAAGTCCACGATCGACCCCTTGCCCGCATCGCCAAAGCCGAGGTCGACGGTGAGAATTGCCTGGTGCATGGGACGGTTCCTTTCGGCATCCAGCCATAGAGGGAAATTAGGCACCGAGTTCCGGTAGTTCACGATTTTGTCTCACACCAAGACGCAAAGCCACCAAGTTGACGATGGCGTTCTTTGTGTTCTTGGTGGCTTGGTGTGAGTCTCGTGACATCCGGAAAACTCGGTGCCTCGGTGAGACGCACGATTAGCGACCCGTCAGCAGCGGGCGATTGCGCGCCCCCGTGCGTGCCACCGCCGCAGCCGCGGCATCGACCGTCGCCGCGCCGTAGCCGGCCCCGTGCAGATCCTGCACGCCCGCATCGACGTCGTCCAGCACCCCTTCGGTGAGGCCGATGGCCAGCGCGATGGTCTCGCACACGGCCTCCTCGTCGTCGAGCAGCAGCACGCGCTCGCCCAGCAGGCGCCGCCAGCGATCCTTCACCGCAAAGCTGCCGCCGTGCGACGTGTTGGTCGGGATGATGTGGAAGTACTCGTAGCGCTGCTGCACCGCGGCGACCACCTGCTCCACCGCCACGTCCTGCTTGAGCGCGTCGCCGACGTACCGGCGCACCTGGTCGCGACGCAGCTTGGCGTACGGCTTCTCGTCGCCGATGGTGAAGAGATAGCCCTTGCGCCGCCGCCGCTCGAAGCAGTCGATGGCGGTATGCGCGGCCATGAAGTAGAGCGCCAGTTCGTAGCTCTCGTGCACCTGGCCGCCGCCGCCCCCTTCCAGGAAGATCTTGCCCAGCTCGTCGTCCATCTCCAGCCCCGACTCGAACTGGCCGATCTGCAACGGGACGCGGTCGCAGTTGGCGTCGCCCACCGCGCCGAAGAGCAGTTGCGGGTCGGCGACATAGCCCTTCTCCAGCAGCAGGTGCATCAGCCCGCCCAGCTTGCTCTGCAAGACGCGCGGCACGATGCCCATAGAGCCGGTCACGTCGAAGATCACGGCGATGGCGACCGCGTCGGGATGCGCGTCGCTGGCGCGGCTCTCACGCACGCGGCCGAAGGGGTCCATCTGCGGGTGCACCTCGACGCGCCCGCTCTCACGTACATGGTGATCATAGGTGAAGGCGGATTGGTTGGTGCGCCGGCGTTGCTGCTGGCGCTGGTTGTAGGCGCTGTCACTCCAGTGTGAGAAACCCATAGCATGCCTCCTTATAGCCGGCGCAATCGGGTGTGCCGGGCCGCAAAACGGTTTGGGTGGATCAGTTCCGCGCGGGTTAGTGTAAGTCTTACACTAGTAAGTGTAGTGTAATATCGACACTAAGTCAATAGGCAAAATACAGTATTTCACGAAACGCACACCAAGACACCAAGAACACAAAGGATCGCTATCTTCAACTTTGTGCCTTTGTGCCTTTGCGTGAGGCAAGATCGTGAAATAGTGAAAGGGTTTGGGCGATCAACCGCCCGGTTGGAGAGTGTGGCTGATGGTGGCGCCAAGGTCGGCAAGCAGTTGCTCGACGGCAGCAACGTGGGCGGTGTCGACCAGGGCGAGCGCGCGATCGCCGGCGGCAAAGGGTGTCAGCCGATCGCGCAGTTGCGGGTGTTCCAGGAGTTCGGCGCGCTGCTCTTTGCTCTCAAATTCGACAAGCGTTACCGTCGCCAGCGTTGCGCGGCCGTGATAGTTGCTCCACCGCTTGATCTCGGCGACCACCGATTCGGGCAGGGCGCCGCGGTGCAACGATTCCAGCTCGGTCAGGAGCGGCGCGATCTGTGCGCGGCCGGCGCCGTTGCGCCGCACCGATGCCGGCGTGAGACGCCAGACGCCCTGCGCATCTTGCTCGGCGATGCGGGCGATGCGCCCCGTCAGGAAGAGGCTGGGGACAGAGTGCACCGGCGCAATCGTTGCATCGGGCTGCACGATGACGTCGTTGTCGGTGGTGCTCACGGCGGGGTCGGTGACGGCGGGTAGCTGGCCGCCGGCAAAGAGCGCACTGAGCAGCGCTTCATCAGCGCCGTGGGCGACGAGCGCCACGGTGGGTGCTACAGCGCGCGCAAGATACTCGCCGGCGGCGACATCTGCCAGGAGCGCGGAGAGCGTTTCGGCGTCGACACTCTGAAGCAGGCTGACGCCGGTGCGAAAGACGATGCGATCGTGGTGCGCGCCCCATTCCTGCAACGAGCGCGCCACGTTCTGCGGCAGGGGCGCGCCGCTGATCTCTTCCAGAAAGCGCAGTACCGCGTCGGCCTCGAAGCCTGTCTGCCCGGCCTGGTAGAGCGATTCACGCGTCAGCGTGTACTCGAAGACATGGGCGTCCGCCTTGGTGCGCGCCGCGCAGAGTTCGAGCCGCGCCAGAATGGCGGTGCTCACCGGGCCAAGCGCCAGAACCTGGAAGTTGGGCTGAATGACGACGCGGCCTTGATCGACGGCCGGCGCAGGAGCTTCCCGCATCGCGGTCTGCGCGCCTTGGTGCTTGCCGCCAATGGCCGTGATACCGGCCAGCACCTCCCTGCCAAAGGGCGTCAGGCGCATAACCCGCCACCTGGCGTCCTTTTCGTTCAGGAAGCCCAGTTCGGTGATCCCCATCTCCAGCAGCGGACCACCGCAGCTCTCGACGACAAAACTCTCTTCCGCAGTATGGATGGCAACGACAAGGTCGTTGTAGCTCGTGTAGTAGCGATTTCCGAAATAGATGCTGATATAGTGCTTTGAGCCGGTGTAACTGGCAAGCTCCGGCACGAGGAAGGAACTGCGATCCCCGCGCAGGTCGTCGACAACGGATTCAACATCTTCCCAGTCGCCGCCCTGCGCCAGCCGCTGCAGCAATGCTTTGAGCCCCGCCTGATAGTCGATCTGCCACGAGCGCCCATACCCGTAGGACGGCTCAGGCCGCAGATTCTCAATGATGACCTGGAGGGCCAACCCGATCTGCCTGTGCGCATCATAGGTCCAGAAGGCAGGCGGGCCGGTCGATGCGTCGCCGGCAACGACGAGTTTGCCTGCGTCTCTGCGCAGCAGCTTCAGTTGCGTGAGCAGAGTGCGCAGAGCGAAGAGCTTGCCGGTCTCGTTTTCGCTGCTTACCTTTTCGAGGGTCGGATCAGGGACAAGAAGCTGGCCGTTGATGGCACGCAGCGTGCGTTTGCCCAGAAAGCCGGTCTGCAAGAATGGCGGCTGCACGCGGCGCACGAAATCCCAGTAGAGGAACATGTCGCGAAGCTGGCCATGCGGTGAGGAATGGAGCGTGTGCGCCACAGTCTTGGTCTGGATGGTCAGCGGCGATACGGACACCTCGTGAAGATGCAGGCTGACTACCTTGGGTATGTACGCCAGCATGGCCGGATGGAGCCCCAGCTTATAGGCGTTGGTGGCCATGCCATATTCGGAATACTCCTCGACGGTGAAGACCAGCCCTTTCAGCGTGAGGCGGGCGAGAATATCCTGGAAGATGTTCTGAGTCGAGGTAGGATCTGCCATCCGTTCGCCAGGCGCGTACAACGGCGTGTCGTCGCGGCGTTTGCTCGTGATCATACGCGTCGATTCTGCCAGCCCGGCGCGCACGAGATCGCGTTCGAGACGCGCACGGCGCAGCACGCCGCCGTGATAAAGCAGGTAGTCGACGACCGTGCGATCGCGGCTGTCGAGCGCAGCATAGCGGGCGCGCACATTTTCCGCCACAAAGAGCGAGCGTTTCATCAACGCGACCAGATCATCCTTGAGCGGGCGCTTCTTTTGCTCCGGTATCAACCCGCAGGCAACAGCAATCTTGGCCAGCGCATGGACCGAATAGGAGTCGAGAATTTCGTCAACCGAAAGTTGTTCAACCGAATACATAGTCGTTATTCCGTGCCGTCGGTCAATTTGGGTGTGTAGCCCGCCTTCTGCAGCGCAGCATACAGGCTCTCCACGGCCGTGGCAGGAATCACCACCGCACGCGGCGAGATCTCGACCAGCAACAGATCGTCGATGGCGGTGACAGCGCGCATCTCGGCAAGGGCATAGTCGTCGGCAAATTCGATCAAGGTAAGATTCTGATAGAGGCGCACCTGACCGTACTGCTGCCACCAGGCCGCCAGACGTTTCTGGATCTCCGCCGGCAACCGCGCGCCAAAGCAGCGTTCCCAGTCCTCCGCCAGCGAATCGACCGAGGCGCCGCGCTCGAAGGCGGCATGCACTCGCGCCACATCCAACCGGTAGACGACGTTGTTGAGTTGCAGCGTCTCAGGCTGCGCGATCTGTTCGAGCACCAACGCCGCGTTGCCGGCCAGCGTCTTGAGCTTGATCGTATCGCCGGTGACGACCGGTGGCGCTTTGACGGGCGCTGCTAGTCCTGCCGCGGCCACGGCGCGATCGAGTTCGATGGATGGGGAAGCGTGCCGGAAGAGATGCGCCAGCCCGTGCAGGCGGACATGGGTGAGCGCGCTGCCGTCGACATACACGTCGGCGATGCCGAACCAGTTGAGCGGGCCGACCAGCAGGAAGCCCAGGCAATTCCCAACCAGGCGCCCCCAGTCCTCCGGCTCGTGACCAAGCACGCGACCTTCCCAGGTGAAGTACCAACCGGGCTGATAGGGATACCCGCCCGTCCCGCTGACCGCCCAAAGCTGGTTGAAGGTCGGTGCGATGCAATAGAACAACTTGCACAATTCCTCGACGGAGATCCAGCGTTCTTCGGGCAGCCATGCCAGCACCTGGAGCATGGCCTGGCGCAGTTTTGTCATCTGCTGGGCTGCCGTCGATATCGCGCCCGGTAGCACAAATTGATAACCGCCGACCTTGCGCACCATTTTTAGCTGTGGGCTGGCAGCGTGGATGAGTTCCCAGATTTCCTGCCAATCGAGCAGATCGACGTACGCATCGAAGAGGATGCCAAGCTGCTCGGCCGGCGGGCACTGCAAAAAGGCGCGTTTGGCCTGCTCGTTGACTCGTACCGGCGTGCCCGGCAGGAACAAGCCCGCACCTTCCAGCAGGCGAAAGAGGAAGTCGGCGCCTGGCAAGCTCCCCAACAACCCCTGGAAACGGGCAAGGTCTTCGGCGACCAGGCCGCGCGGCGGCGGCGGTACGGTCAGCCGGATATCGCGATTCTGCAACGGGCGGCCTTCGGCGAGCAGGTTCTCCAGTTCCGTTGCGTCGTATTCCCAGTCGCGCAGCCAGGGCAGGTGATCCTCGATCACGGGGCGTGGCGTGCGCGGCGCGCGGGTGGGCGGCAGATGCTCGATGGCCAGCAGCAGTTGCAGGGCAGCATCGACAAAGCGGCGCGGTTGCGACTCGCGCACATTTGCGCGCCGGGCAGATGGCGGCAGCTCGGTCGCGCCGGGCATGAGCGGGGCGAGCAGGGCAGGAAGATGACGCCACAACGCTCGCGGCATGACCGCCGCGTCGGTAAGCGCGCCCTGGCCCAACAACTGTCCAGTCAGGATGAGTGGTATCTGCCCCAATCGATCGAAGGCTCGCATGACGGCTCGGGCTGTGACCGGCTTGCGAAACTCTGTAGTGATGTCGACGATAGGCTTGGACGTATTGTAGGGAAAGAGATCGCCTACCGCAGCGATCAGCCCGAGTAGCACCTGGTCGTTCTTTTCGACCATGCTGAGACCGGTCGCCAATGCCTGGTCGTCCACCATGTACGCCGCCATCTGCTCGACGATCGACGCCTTGAGCGTGCCGCGTAACGTCCAGCCGCGGCTGGAGGCGATTTCGCGCAGCGTGGCGACGGTCATCATCTCCAACCCCGCCTGCAGATCAGCCAACTCTTCCCCCGCGACCATATCGGCGGTGCGTGAGAGCCAGGCCAGCGGCTGGGCAGGCAGGGCTGGCGCCGGCGCCGGTCTGACGGCCAGCGGCCCTGCCGGCGCGCTCGTCACCTTCACAGGCGCGTTGCTCACCTTGAATGTGCCTGGGACACGCGTCCAACGCACAAGCACCGCGCACACATGCTTGCACAGCTCCGGCTGCTCATAGCCGCAGCCACATCTCCCCGTGATGCCCTGTTCGTCAACGGCAACCTCCACCTCATACATCTGATCGCCCTCAACCTGGGCGAACAGCCGGTTCCCATAGCGGGTGGGGCTGTAGACCTGCGCCTGCATGGCTATGCCCCGTGCCCATTGGCTATTGGTGAAGTAGGGCCGGATCTGGTTTTCGTTCAATTTTTCTAGTGTGGGCATAGATGTTCAATCGACGATCGCACTGGCCAGGCGGCGCGGTTCGTACTCCGCCACTTCGTCGTCATAGAGAATGATGTACTGGTAACCCTGCTCGGTCAGGAAGAGCTGGCGATTGGCGCTGAACTCCTGGTCCTGCGTGTCGCGCGAGACCAGCGTGTAGAAATGGGCCATCTGGTCGTCGCGCTTGGGGCGCAGAATCCGGCCGAGGCGCTGCGCCTCCTCCTGGCGGCTGCCAAAGGTTCCGCTGAGTTGGACCATGACGCTGGCGTCCGGCAGATCGATGGCGAAGTTGCCGACCTTGGAGATGATGAGTTGCTTGATCTCGCCACTGCGGAAGGCGTGATATAGTTGACTGCGCTGGCGCGCCGGCGTCTCGCCGGTGATGATCGGGAAGCCGTAGCGCTCCTGTACCTGGGCAAGCTGTTCCAAATACATGCCGATGATCAGCACCTGGTCGCCCGTGTGCTTGAGGAGAATCTGGTCGAGCACTTCGTACTTGGCCGGGCTGCTGGCCGCAATGCGATACTTGTGGCGCTGGTCGGCCAGCGCGTATTCCATGCGCAGGTCGTCGGGCAGTGGGATGCGGACCTCAATGCAGTCGGCCGTGGCGATCCAGCCCTGCCGCTCCAGGTCTTTCCAGGGCACATCGTACTTCTTGGGGCCGATGAGCGAGAAGACCTCGCTCTCGCGGCCATCCTCGCGTACGAGTGTAGCCGTCAGCCCCAGCCGGCGGCGCGCCTGCAATTCGGCCGTGATGCTGAAGACCGGCGCCGGCAGCAGGTGGACCTCGTCGTAGATGATCAGCCCCCAGTTGCGCGAATCAAAGAGCTCGAAGTGGGGATACTCGCTGCGCAGGTCGCCCCCTTCCCGGCGATTCTTGCCGCGGCTGCGATAGGTGATGGTCTGATACGTGGCAACCGTGACCGGCTTGATCTCTTTGCGCTGCCCGGTGTACTCGCCGATCATCTCCGGTTCCAGCGTCGTCTTGTCCAGCAACTCGGTGATCCACTGCTCGACGGCAATGGTGTTGGGGGTCAGGATCAAGGTGCTACTGCTGTCCATGCTCATGGCGGCCATGCCGACCATGGTCTTGCCAGCGCCACAGGGCAGCACGACCACGCCGGAGCCGCCGTGATCCGCGCCAGCAGCATAGTAAACCGCTGCCGCCTCGGATTGATAGGTGCGCAACCCGAAGGCCTGGCCGCCCTTGGTCTCCCCGCGCAGGGCAATCGACAAGCTCTCGCCTTGCACATAGCCGGCCAGGTCCTCGGCCGGATAGCCGATGTTGACCAGCGCCTGCTTGATGTGCCCGCGCATGGCGGCATCGACGCGGAGAGTGTGGGCATCGATGACGCCCAGGATGTACGGCCGCAGTTCTTTGCGCCGCTGTAACTCGACGAGCAGCGGCGCGTCATCGGAGATCATCAGCAACTGCTCGTCGCGCTTGATCAGCTTGACGCGGCCATAGCGCGCGATTGCCTCGGCGATGTCGACGCGCACATTGCCGGGTAGCGGATACTTGGCGAACCGTTCGAGTCCGTCCAGGATCGCCGCCGCGCTAAGCCCGGCAGCGGCCGCATTCCACAACGAGAGGGGCGAGATACGATAGGTGTGCACGTATTCCGGGCTCTTCTCCAGCTCGGCAAAGCGCGCCAGCACATCGCGCGCATCGGCGTAATGTGGGCTATCGACCTCGAGCAGAACGCTCTTGTCGCCCTGTACGATCAAAGGATTGGTTGGCGCGTAACTCATGACAGCAAGAATTCCCGGCATTCACATTCGGCGGCATTTAGCGCGCCTGGGATCAAAACACAGGGGCAAGCGATCGTCAACTTCGCACGTGACACACTCAGCAGTTCACGATTTCGCCTCATACTAAGGCACAAAGTCACACCAAGTTGAAGATGGCACTCTTTGTGTTCTCGGTGGCTCTGTATGAGTTTCGTAGACTTCTGAAACTACAGCGTGAGGAGCGCCGAAGCACCTTGCTACGCGCCGGGAACGGCACCGCGCCCGGCCAGCACCTTGATGCCGCCGTTCACGAAGGAGATACTCGTATCCAGGGCGAGGCCGGTCTGCGCCAGCAGGCGCGCATCGCTGGAGAGGAGTGTTGCCTGCCAGCCTGGGCAGCGGTCGCGCAGCACATTGCCAAGCTGGGCGTAGAGGTTGCGCAGGTCCGGCCCGCCGCGCACGCGCTGGCCGTAGGGCGGGTTGGTCACAACAAAGCCCGCCGCGGCCGGCGGCTCGATGGCCGACACGGCATGGCAGGCAAACGCAATGGCATCGCCCACGCCGGTGCGCCCGGCATTGGCCTGCGCGGCGGCAATGGCGCCGGCATCGCGATCAGACCCGCGGATCACCAGCCGTCCGCCGAGTTGTTCGAGCCGCGCCGCGGCCTGTTCGCCGGCCTCGTCGAGCAGCCGCTGCCACAGGGCGGCGTCGAAGTCGGGCCACGCCATGAAGGCAAAGCGCCGCCGCTGTCCGGGCGCGATATTCAACGCCATGAGCGCGGCCTCGATGGGAATCGTGCCGGAGCCGCAGAAGGGGTCGAGCAGCGGCGGCGGGAGCGCGTCGCCTGCGGGCCAGCCCGCCGCCATCAGCAGCCCGGCCGCCAGCGTCTCGCGTAACGGCGCCTTGGCCGTCGCCAGCCGGTAGCCGCGCCGGTGCAGCAGTGCGCCGGACGAATCGACGCTGACGGTGCAGCGGTCATGGTCCAGGCGCACGACCACGAGTTGCGGCGCCTGCTCGTCTTCCTCGTCGTCGCTCTTGCGCAGCTCCGGCGGCTTACCCAGCCGCTCGCCGATGGCTTCCGCCACCCGCTCGGCCACAGCGCCGGAGTGGTAGAGGCGCGACTTGTGACAAGTCACGCGCAGGTCGACCGCCTGTCCCGGCGCCAGGAAGTGATCCCAGCCCAGCACGGCGGCGCGGGCGCGCAACTGCTCGAAATTTTCGGCGTGAAAGTCGCCCAGGCGCACGAGGATGCGGCTGGCCGTGCGCAGGTGCAGGTTGGCGCGGTAGAGCGCCGCGCGGTCGCCCAAAAAGGTGACGCCGCCCGCTTCCACCGCACGCTTGTGCTGCTTGCTGCGGCGGTGCAGCAGGCCGAGCTGGCGCAGTTCCGCGGCGGTGAAGGGTGGCAGGCCGGGTGCTGCGACGGCGAAGAGAGTGGCTTGTGGTGGAAGTGCAGGAGACGTTGTCACGAGGTTACGATTGCGCGTAACTTACATTTCTCAGCATCAGTTCGACACAGCACCGGGTTACTTGGGGGCATAGTGTTCGGCATAGTAGCGTACCCGTTGCTCGCGCAGGCTCACCAGGAGTTCTTCGGTGGTCAGCCCAGCTTCCATGCGGATGCGTTCGATCTCGCCCGCCAGTTCGGCCACCATGGGCGTTGAAATAAGGGCGTTATCCATATCCTCGATTTTACGCACCTGCTCTGTGGCGTCCACAATCGTCTCCTTAGCACAACCTGCCGATGCAGGGCTTCTGCCTCAACTATAGCACGGCAGGGTGCCCTTGTGAATCTTCTCAAATGACCGCCACTACCAAACCCCGTGCAACAGCTCAGCCACAAATCGCTCGCCCGCCACGTTCAGATCGCCGTCGAGATCAAAGGCCAGAATGCGCACTGCCGTTCCACCAACCTGGTAGCGAGCGGCGCCGGGCAGTTGTTGCGGGTAGATCAAGATACCCTCGTTTGTCTCCATCGATTCGGCGTAGGCAACGATCTGCTGGATGTCGGCGGTGTCGGCGCTCTTGGGCACTTTGTACTTGGTATCGAGCACCCACACCTCGTCCCCGTTGCGGATGACCAGGTCGATGATGAATTTCGTGTCGCTTGCGCGGCCAAGATGGTAGTTTTCCTGCACGGACACGCGAAACGGGCTTGGCAAGAATCTGCGCAGCCAGGCCGCAACAAAGAACTCGAACAACCTCGCCATATCGACGAGAAAGGGGAGCATGCGCCGGTCGCCCGCTTCGTGCGTCGGTCCGGTGTGCGCCAGGAAGAAGTAGGCCAGCGCGTGGAGCGGCTCGTAGTCTTGGTTGAGCCGGTTGTAGAGACGGTTGCGGCACGCCTGGGCGGAGAGTGGCGTGGGCGTCGTCACGCCAAGCAGAGCGTGATAGGCCTTGCGCACGCTCGGCAGCGCCCGCTCCTCGTGACAGAGGCCGCTGCGCAGAATCTGCTGCAATGCCCACAACAACAGTTGATTCTCTTCGAGATCGGCTGTGTGCTCCTCAAAGTGGCAGTGCGGATCGACGCGCCACGGCTGCGCCATCTGCCGGCGCACGTCCAGGCGCCCGCGCACATAGCGGCTCTGCTCTTCCTGCGCGACATAGCTGCGATAGATACCGCGCCGCAGACGCAGCAGCACGCGCCGCGCCAGCTCGCCGGCCAGCCGCTCGTAGAGGTCGTCGACCCCGGCCACCTCGTAAAGGTCATTGCCTTGCTCGAAGATGCTGAGATCGTAGGCGACCTCCAGCATCTCGAAGAGCCGGCCAATCGACGTCTTGGGCATGAGCGCAATCGCCAGCGTCTCGTCGAGCGGAATGTAGCCGACCCAGCCCAGGTTGGCGAGGCGCCAGCGGTCGCCGCCGTCCCAGAAGACGCGCTCGATATGTACGTGCTTGCTGTAGCGGTCGTGGAGCAACGCGGCAGCCTTCATCGGCAACTCGCCGACGGGAAGCTCGACGGGCTTGTATTCCACCAACTCGATGACACGCCGATCAGCCATGGCTCTGGCCACCGGGCAGCAGCCGGGACGCCACCTGTTCCCAGGTGAACTTCTTCACAAGATCGCGCTGGTCGAAAAAGTATTCGTCCAGATAGGGCTCGATTTCCATGCGCCAAATGTCCTCCAGATCGCCGGCCAGCACGTCGCGCAGAAAGAAGGAGATGCCCACGGCGTAGTGCGGGTCGCCGATCTGCCGGTTGATCTCGCGCAGCACCTCGATCAGCGGCGCAGGGTCAAAGCCGGCGCCGTTTTTCTGATGGAAGGCATCAAGCACCGTGTACTGCGGCTCCAGCTTGATGAAGGCAAAGCGCCGGCGCAGCGCGTGATCCACCAGCGCGATCGAGCGGTCGGCGGTGTTCATCGTGCCGATGAGATAGACGTTGCTTGGAATTCGGAAGCCCTGATCGCTGGCCGCCAGCCTGATACTCTCATCGCGATACTCGAGCAGGTACATCAATTCGCCAAAGACACGTGCCAGGTTGGCACGGTTGATCTCGTCGATGATCAGCACACACGGGCCTTTGCACTGCGCTGCCTTCTGGCAGAACTCCAGGAAGCGCCCGCGCACGACAGGATACTCCAGCCCGCCGCTGGCGGTCGGGCGCGGCCGGATGCCCTGGATGAAATCCTCATAGGCGTAGGCAGGGTGGAACTGCACCAGTTCCCAGAATCCGTCGCCGCCGCCGATGAGATGCTGCGCCAGCATGCGGGCGATAAAGGTCTTGCCCGTGCCCGGCGGCCCGTAGAAGATTGCCTGCCGCTTGCGTTGGATGGCCGCAACCCAGCGCGCCAGTTCCGCCTGCGAGAAGCCGGTCTCCGCGGCGATGTCGGGCAGCGGCAGCAACGGCTGAAGCTCCTCCTCCTCTTCTTCCTCATCCAGTTCCGGGAACTCCTGCGCTACGTACGCCTCGATCTCGGCGATCGGCTCGTCGAGCGTCGCCAGCAGCACCAGCGGGAAGAGGCGGCGGAAGCTGTCGAGCACCCGCTCGACCAGCGCGTCCTCCTCCAATTCGACCAGATCTTCGGGTGCCAGGAAGTAGGAGACGTCATTGTTGAAGCGGCTGGGGTCTTGGAGGAATTCGGCCCAGGTCGGCTCGCTGCCATCGCGGTAGGCAAAGGTGCCGTCAGGCTGGACGATGAGATTCTCCCGGTCGCCAAACCGGACGTTATCACCGATCAATTGCGACAGTATTGGCTCCAGGATCTGCGCGTGGACCTGGCTATTGCGGCTGAATCGCTGGCGCTGCGTGCTGCCATAATTCCCGATGTAGAAGCCATGTTCGAACAATTCATGGTTGATCCACATGGATAACTGGGCGTCTTGGGAACGCTTACTGCCCTTCGGATAGAACGCTCCCCAGTAATGCGACCAGGCGCCGCCGCGACCAAAATCGTTCTTGGCAAAGATTGAAAACAGGCGCTTGTCCGTTTCCATGGTCGCTCGAATTGTTTCTGAAAGACGCCCTGCTACTGATCGAAACACGTGTTGGAAGGGAACAGTAACAAGCCTCTCGAGTTCCTCTTGATGCGCTTGGCAAAAGGCGACAGTCGGATCGTCATCGAGATCCTTGAGAAGCGCAAAGGCTTCAGGTTTGAAAATACCAGGACGCTGCCTGGGACTGGTCGATTCAACTGAAGTGACCTTTCCCCTCTCGACGTCAGCACACACATACATCACGCTCTGCACATCGATCAAATCGGGCCGTCCGTATTCCTCGAACGCAGCGCCGACTTCAGCGGCCGTGTCGAGAATCGCCTGGTAGCCCTCCGCCGTCGGCCATCGGTTCCACCGCTCGCCGGCGTCGATGAACTCCAGAAAATCCTTGATCGTGCTCGGTTTTACCAGCAGGTTGTGGTCGGGATCGGAGATAAACAGGAAGTAGGTCGGAAAGGTCCAGTAGATGGGCAGCCTGTTGGCCTCCAGGAACGCCACGAATGCGCCCAGCCGTTCCGGCGCGCCGCCGTCGCCGTAAAGCAACCGGAAGAACGCGCGGCAGAACTCCGCCCGCAGATCGCCGGCGAGCGCCGGCGCGTAGAGCAGCTTCAGGTCGCCGCTCTTGGGCGTTCGCATATAGAGCAGGTTGATGCTGCGCTTGCCGGCCAGCTCAAGTTGGGCGATGAAGTCATCCCACTGCCCCTGCTGCACCATCTCGTCGAGCACCGCTCGGGCAACCAACGGCTGCGTCTCCTCCGCCACCCGTCGCTTGTACCGGGTCTCATCTTCGATGAATTGCTCATCCTGGAAGCCGCTCCACGAGCCGTACCGGGCATTCAGTGCTTCGATTATCTTCGCCTTGATTGTTTCGCCTATCATCGGATGCCTCGTGGTTGCTACCAATTGGGTAACGTGGGGTTTGCGAGCCGCATGCCTGGCATGCCACAATGTGACCTGGCCACCCGCCGCGCAGATATGGTTGGAGGCCATTGTAGCACAGGCCACCGCGCTCGTCGGGGCTGGCTGAGTCCACGTCGCTCTGACGATCGGCTTCTAAAGCCGGAGGAACGTATGACTACACAGGCACACTGGGAACGCGTCTACGCGACCCGATCGCACACGGAAGTCAGTTGGTACCAGCGCGAGCCGCGGGTATCGCTCGCGCTGATTGAGCGCGTCGCCCCGGCTCGGAGCGCCGCTATCCTCGACGTGGGCGGCGGCGCATCCACCTTGGTCGATGCCCTGCTGGTGCGTGGCTACACCAACCTCGGCGTGCTCGACATCGCCGCCGGCGCGCTCGGCGCCGCGCACGACCGGCTGGGTGCGCGCGGCGACACGGTCGCCTGGCTCGCCGCCGATGTGCTCCACTACCCCTTTACGCCGCAGAGCGTGGATGTGTGGCACGATCGCGCCGTTTTTCACTTTCTCACGGAGGCCGCCGATCGCCGCGCCTATGTGGCGCAAGCAACTGCGGCAGTATGCCCGGGCGGCCACATCATCGTCGCCACCTTTGCAATCGATGGGCCGGCGCAGTGCAGCGGGCTGGATGTCTGCCGCTACTCACCGGACTTGCTGCATGAAGAGTTCGGGGCCGGCTTTGACCTGGTGGCGCACACCTTCGAGGAGCACATCACCCCGACCGGTGGCGCACAGCGCTTTCAATACAGCGTGCTGGCGCGCCGCTGATCGCCGGCGACCATCGGCCATTAACAATTGACAATTGACCGTTGACAATTTCCTCTCGCCCCTCGCCCCTTTTCCATTGACAATCAGCAATTAACAATTGGCCATTGACAATTCCCCATCCCCTCGCCCCTCCTACACCAACGCGCTCATCTTCCCCCACCCCGTCACCGTCAGCGTCTCACGGGCGCGGGAGGCCGCCACATGCAGCAGGCAGCGCTCGCGCAGCAGGTCCGCCTCCGTCACCGCCCACGCTGGCGGCATGACCCCGGCGCGCATGCCGGCGATGAAGACGTGCTCGAACTCCAGCCCCTTGACGCGGTGCATGGTCGCCAGCCGCACGCCCGAGCCGGCATAATCCGGCGTATCCGCTTCCAGCAACAGGTAGGGAATGCCCGCCGCGCGCACCGCCGGCAGGATATCGTCGCGCAGATAGCGGTGCGAGCGCGCCACGATGCAGATGCGCTCGAGCTCGACTGCCTCGCGCAGCGTGCCGATCTCACCCAGCACGAAGGCCATCTCCTCCGCGGCCGAGGCGAAGGAGCGCACCGTGGGCGGGATGCCGGTCATGAGCGAGTGATAGGCCGCCAGGTCATCCTGCCCGCCATCCAGGTCGTCGACGGCCGCGCCCGCCAGCACCTCGGTAGACCAGCGGCGGATCTCCTCCGTCGTGCGGTAGTTGATGCGCAGCTTGGCCGCCCGGCCGCGGATGGCAATCCCACACTGCGCCATCACGACCGGCTGGCCGTAGATACGCTGGTGCGCGTCGCCCACAAAGAAGAGATCGTTCTCGCCCTCGGGCACCATCTGCCGCAGCAGGCGCAGTTCGACCGGGTCGAGATCCTGGCTCTCGTCGACGACGACGGCGCGGTACGGCAGCGTGACCGTCCCCGTCTCCAGCAGCGTGCGGGCGCACCGGATTACGTCCGGCCACTCGACGCGATCCAGGCGTTCCAACTCGCGGCGATAGGCGGCGAAGATCTCCCACAGCGCCGCACGCTGGCTGCGGTTGAGCGCGGTGCCCTGGCCCAGCCGCGACGCGCGCAGGTACTCCCCGCGTTCCGTGATCCCCTGCGCCTGCACCACCGCCGCCCACTCGCGCTGCACGAAGGCCTCGTCCCAGCCGGCGCCGGCCGCTTCCATCGCGTTGCGCCAGCACTGCCGCTGCTCGTCCTCCTCGACGATGCTCACCGGCCGGCCGGCCTGGCGCAGCAACTGCATGGCCCACGTATGCAGGTTGGCCACCTCGATGCGCGCTATCTCCGGCCCGCACAGGTTTTCCAAATTCTCGCGGATGTTGGCCGCCAGGTTGCGCGTGTAGGTCGTGAAGAGGATGCGGTCCTCCGGCGCGGTGAAGACGCTGCGTGCCAGATAGCGCGCGCGGTGCATGGCGACGACGGTCTTGCCCGTGCCCGCGCCGCCCAGCACGCGCGCCGGCCCGTTGAAGTGGCGCTCCACCAGCCGCGCCTGGCTGGGATGCAGGAAGATGCGCCATTTCGCCATGGGTTCGTCGAGAATCTGGTCCAGTTCCTCAGGGCTCTCGACCAGATGGAAGCGCCGCCGGCTGTCGGGATGCTCTAGCGCCAGCGTGGCATCCACCGGTCTATCCGCCTCGACACCGGCGTGGCGCAGCGCCTCGTCGACCGCACAGCCCAAGTTGGCGATATAGAAGAGGGTCTCGTGCGCTTCCGCCGGCAGATAGGGGCGCAGACGTTCCAGCCCGTCGGCGCTGTGGAGCGCCCGCACCGAGGGGAGCAGCATCTCCGGAACACCGGCGCGGATCAGGTCGGCGTCGGCAAAGGTCTCGAAGAGCGCATAGGCGTCGAGCGGCTTGGCGGCCAGTTCATCGGCGGCGCGGCTGTTTGCTTCTTCGACAAGCTCGAGATCGAGCACCTGGATCGCGCCTGTCGCCGGGTGCACGGGAAACAGCTTGTTTTTGGCCCACGCCATAGCCTCGTCGTGATGGTCCACCCAGACAAGCACGTAGTCGGCGCCCATGTTCGGGTGCAGCATCACGGCGCGATAGGCGCGGTCAATGCGCACCGTGCGCACGCGGTCATCGCGCGTGTCGTGAATCGGCTCGTAGTTGATACCCGGCGCCGTAGGGTCGCTGCGAAACTTGCCCAGGAACTCACGCACCTTCTTGCGCTGTCCCATGGGCAGGTGGTCGAAGGATTCGAGAAAGCTGTCGGCCATGTACAGATTCGGTGTCAGGGTCATCGGGTCGTCTCCACGTTGTCGAGCGCGAGGAGTGCGTCCACGCACGCCGCCACGTCGCCGGCCAGGAAGGTGCGCCAATTCGCCTGCCCGGCCAGCAACAGGTCGCTCTCCTGGCCGGGCAGGAAGACGGCAACGCGCCGCGCGCGCCACGCCAGCTCGGCCGCGGCGACGATACGCCCGCGGCCGTCGGCGATGTCCAGGCCCACCTCCGGCGCGGGCCAGCCTGCCGCACGCAGGCGATCCAGCAGCGGCGCCAGCGACGCATCGGCCAGCGTCACCGCCTCGTCCCAGGCCGCGTCTTCTGAAATATCCTCCGCCGGTTGCGGCTCTGCGCCTACCGTCTCCACGCTGCACGCGCCGCGGTCGTTCAGCAGGCAGAGCAGGCAGCGCGGACGCACGCCGAGCAGCGTCTCGACCGCAGCGGCATAGCGCTCGATCTGCGCCCGATACTCTTCGTCGGCCACCAGCGCGGCGCGTGCCTGCTCGCTGGCCAGCCGGTCGCTCTTGAAATCGACCAGCGTCCACGCTGCGTCCGGGCCGTCGCCGGTGCGGAAGAGCAGGTCGATGCGCCCTTGCTCGCCGTCGGGCATCGCATAGGGCAGTTCGTGGAAGCGCGCCGTTGCCGCGTCAATCTCGGTGAAGAGCGGATGGCGGCGGAAGTGGGTCAGCAGGCGGCGCGTGCGCTGCACGGCATCGTTGCTCCGCGCGTCGTCCAGCAGGCCGCAGGTGCGCGCCTGCGCCCGGCACCATGCCGTGAATGCTGCATCATTGGGGAAGCGCCACTCGGCCAGCGCAGCGTGCACCAGCTGCCGATGACCCAGCGCGGCGCCCAGCGCTGCGCCGCACGCAGGATGACGCGCCAGACGCGATCCGGCGTATCATCACTGCGCTCAGCGGGAGCGGCGGCGATCGGCGCCAGCAAGCGCGGCGTATCGCCGCCGCTCTGCTCATCGTCGTCGCTGCCTGGCAGTGGCTCGGCGGTGTTTGCATAGCCTTCCGGATAGAGCACCGCGCTGATGAAGGTGGCCGCTTTCCGCCCCGCGTCCAGCGCAGCCGGTTCGCTGCCCGCGGCGTCGAAGTCGCCTGGCGTGCGCCAGGCCGGCAGCCGCGCACAGCTTGCCGAGCCAGTGCCCAGGGCTGAGCGAGCCGTCCTTCTTCAGCGTCACGTGCCCGCTGATGAGCAGCCGCTCCTGGACGCGTGGCGACAACGTAGAGCAGACGGTCGTCTTCGGCCGCCTCCTTGCTCGTCTCGCGCTGCTGGGCCAGCTTCCACACCAGCGGCGCGCCGTTGTCGCTGCTCAGCGCCGGGATGACGCCGATCTCCTCGTCCAGCAGCAGGGTGCTGCGGCCGCCACCGCCGCCGCCGGCATCACCGATGACGACGACGGGAAACTCCAGCCCCTTGGCCTGGTGGACGCTCATGATCTGCACCGCACCGCTGCTGTCGGCGCGCGCCTCGCCCTCGCGGCTACCGGCCGCGCGCAGCCCGCCCACATACTCCAGAAACGCGCCGGCGCTGACGATGCCGCTGCGCTGGGCATCGAGCAGCAACTTGCTCACGTTGCGTGCCGCGCGCGCGTCGCCGGCTGCCAGCAACAACGCTCGGTAGCCGGTGACCTCCACGAAGCGCTTGAGCAGATCGGCGACGGTCACGCGGCCGGCCAACCCGTTCAGTTCCGCGATGAGCGCGACAGCGTCCCGGCTGCAGGGCGTATCGTCCGCGGCCAATGCCTGCCACAGCGGGCGCGGCGCCTGCGCTTCGTCCAGGCGCAGGCGGTGGAGGTCCGGGTCGGCAAAGCCGATGGACGGCGAGCGCAGCAGCCCGTAGAGCGCCAGGTCGTCGGTCGGGTCGGTGAGGGCTTGCAGCGCGTTGAGCAGATCGCGCACCTCGGGCCGGTCAAGGAAGCCGCGGCCGGCCACCGTTTCGTAGGGGATGCCGGCGGCCTCGAACGCGTCTTCATAGGCGCCAAAGGCACGCGACGAGCGGCAGAGCACGGCGATGTCGCCCCAGCCCAGCTTGCCCGCGCCGCCCTCCACCAGTTCACGGAGCCGGACCGCCAGCGCCGCCGCCGCCCGATCGAGCGAACCGCCGCCTTTGCTCCCCGCACCCAGATGAAACTCGACAAAGGGCGCCGGCTGCGGCAACGTCGCCTCTATGCGCGCAGCGGTGAGCGGGGCAAAAGGTTCGCGCCAGGGTTCCGCGTCGTTCGCCTCGGTGCCCATCGCCTGCGCCAACAGCGCGTTGAGTGCGTCGACCAGCGGGGTGTGGGTGCGATAGGAGGTGCTCATATCGCAGACGACACCGTGCCGGGCAATCGCCGCACGCTCGGCGCGGAAGACCTCCACCTCGGCGCCACGGAAACGGTAAATGGACTGCTTGGCGTCGCCAACGATGAAGAGGCGCCCGCGGCCGACGTTGAGATGCTGCACCAGGTCGCGCTGGCGGCCGTTGGTATCCTGGAACTCGTCGACGAGCAACGCCTGCGCTTCCTCCTGCCAGCGAGCGCGCACGTCGCTGTTGCCGGCCAGCAGGTCGAGCGCCTGCTGCTCCAGATCGTCGAAGTCTAGTGCGTGGCGTTCGGTCTTGCGCGTGCGATAGCGCGCCTGCGCGTCGGCAAAGAGCCGCTCAAGCTGCGGCATGAGTTCGGCCAGAGCAAGGTCGAGCGCGGGGTCGCATTCCTTGACCAGCGGCTTGATGGCCGCGTCGTACGCTTCGCGGAAGGCGCGCGTCACCGGCTTGGGGTCGTCGCCGCCCCAGTTGGCCGGCTTGCCTTTTCCGCCCGGTACCGCATCGCGCAAGCGCTGAAGTGCCGCCACCGCGCCGGGCAGATCGCCGTCTCGCCGGCTGTGTGCCAACGCCCGCCACGCATCGGGAAAATCACTCAATGCCGGCGCCAACGTATCACCCGCGGCCTGGGCCGCGGCCAGCGTGCCATCTTCGGCCCAGCCCAAGATCGTGCCGGCCGCGGCGCAAAGCTCATCATCCGCCAGGAGCGCGACGAGCCTATCCAGCGCGATCTGCGGCCAGCGTTCCCATGCCTGCGTGGCAAAGAGCGTCTCCGCCTTCAGCCGGTCGCCGAGCAGGTCGACCAGCAGATCTTGCAGCGTGTCGGCCGAAAAAAGCGCAAAGAGGCGTGCGGCGTCGGCATCCTCGGCCGCCCAGCCTAGCGTCTCGGCGATGGCCTCGGCGCGCAGTTGCACGCCCGCCGCCTCCTCCAGCACGGGGAAGGCCGGGTCGATGTTCGCCTCCGCCGGGTGGGCGCGCAGGATCTCGCTGCACAGGCCGTGAATCGTGCCGATGCGCGCCGCGTCCAGGTCGGCGTAGATGTCGGACCAGCGCTGTGTTTCGGCCGCGTCCAGCCCCGGCGTGGCGAGGTAGGCCCCGATCTCCTGGCGCAGGCGGTTGCGCATCTCGCGTGCAGCCTTAGTGGTAAAGGTGACGGCGACGATGGCGCGCGTCGGCACGCCCGTTGCCAGCAATTGCAGGATGCGCGCCACCAGCGTGCGCGTCTTGCCCGTGCCCGCGCCGGCCGTGAGCACCACGTCGCGATCCACCGTGACGACGGCAGGCAATTGTTCGGCGCTGGGCGGTTTCTGCAGGACGATGGGGTGAAGTTGACTCATGGTAGTTGGAACATGCCGCGTAAGGATTTGTCGAGCTGCCCCTACGCAAGGGTGAGGCGTCTACAGCGCAAAGACGATCCGCAACGCCGCATCGATCTGATCAAGTTCTTCCGCCGAAATCTCGCCGCGCACGCGCAGCAGGCGATGACGGTGATCGATCGGCCTTGTCTGCAAGCAGTCAGCAATCGACTGCTTGGTCAGACCGTTCTTGTCGCTGGGCATGAGCGTCACGTTTGTTATGATCGCGCTCTTCTTCTCGCTCCACGCGGTAATCGGCACGACCTGTATGACAGGCAGTCGCCTGTTGTAGATGTCGTTGGTGACGACGATGCAGGGACGGATCTTGCCGGTTTCTGAGCCAAGCGTCGGGTCGAGGTTGACGTCGATGATGCTGCCACGCCGCAGGGCGCTCACTCGGGCCAGCCTTCCAAGGCAGCATCAGTCAGGGCTTGCAGTTCGCTATCCTCTGCATAGAGCGTGGCATATAGCTCCGCCGACTCCTCGATCCGTTTCTGCTCGAGTTCGCGTCGCAAGTTTGTCAACGCGGTGCGGACCAGCGTGCTCTTGTCTTCGAAACCGTACTCGGCATAATGGTTGACAAAATCGAGTAATGGTTCCGTGAGGCTAACTTTCGTCTGCGGCATATCCCCTCCATAGGGCCTGAACGCCAGGCCCAAACTGCGCACCTAAATTGCAGGCCATTATAGGGTGCCGAGCCGGTGTTCGTCAATCAGCAACAGTGTATTTGGGGACGTGGTTCAGGCATGAGGCGATGTCTGAGCAACATGCCTCTGGTGGATCATATCAGTGATATACCGTCACGAACATGTGCTTGCAATCATGAAGAAGCTGAGTGCGAACGTGCGGACAGCCAGCGGTTCAGCGATTTCTGGCTTTCGTTCGACGGCCGGCCCAGGATCAGGCCTTCCAGGCTGATGTCTTCATCCAGGTCGGGCCAGTGGATGCCCTGCCCGCTGCCAATCAGGCGCCAGCGGCTGCGTTCATCCGGCGTGCCATGCCACAGCCGAGGATACCATGCCAGCGGCGCCGCAATCGACCGCCCATCTGACAGATCAACGGTCAGCGTGTCATCATCGGTGCTCACGTCTTGAATTAACATTCTGTAGTCCCAGCATACCATCAAGGCAGAGACCTGTCGATGTAGTTTCAATTCGAGCTTCTCCTTCGTGCCCCTTTGTGTTCTTAGTGACTTCGTGGCAGCGGTTCTGCTCTTTTTACCCCTTCGGCCGGTACCGCCAACAAAACGCCACTGCCGGACAGTATTCCGGGCAGCCGCTGTCGGGCGGGCGCGGGGTGAAGTCGCCCTGACGCGCGGCGGCGACGGCAGACTGCGCATACGCCGCGGCCCGTTCGATGGCGGCGGCCGGCCCCATCGCGCCGCTGTCCGGATCCTCGAACTCCGCCAGTGACCACCTGCTCGACCGTGCCTTGTGGGCAAACCAGTAGAAGCCGTCGCCCACCTCGCCCAATGCCAGCGCCTGCTGCGCCGCCAGCGCATAGAGGCCGAGCTGCAACCGCTTGCCGTCGACGAAACCCTTGACCGAATCATAGTCGGTCACGCCCGTCTTGTAGTCGATGATGCGCAGCGTGCCGTCGGCCATGCGGTCGACGCGGTCGACCACGCCGCTGACGGTGTACGGCTCGCCGTCGAGTTCCAGCGCCAGCGCGGTATCACGGCCGAAATATGCCTCCAGCGCCACCACGTCGCCATCATATTCGGCCAGCACGGCCAGCGAAGCCGCCACCTTCGCCTCGATCTCGGCGCGCGTCTGCTGCCACCACGCCGTGACGCGGAAGCCCTCGGCTGCCGGCGCCGCATCCAGCACGCGCCGCGCCACCTGGGGCAGCACCGCCAGCAGATCGTCCAGCCCGGCGCCGGCGGCGGCGGTGCGGTAGACCTCCTCGAAGATGCGGTGGTAGATGGTGCCGACCTGGGCGATATTGGCGCCCTCCTCCGGCTCCTCGCGCGCCTCCAGCGCCAGCAGATTGGCGACGTAGTACCAGGCCGGGCACGCACGGTAGCGCTCCAGCCGCGTCGGCGTCCAGTGGTGCAGCCGGCCGCGCAGTGCGGCAAGCGCGTCCGTATCTTCGCCCAGGAAGCCATCGAAGGGACTCGTGCCGGCGTAGTGCCCGCGCCGCCGCTGGCGCACGACCTGCGCGCCGTGGCGCAGCCGCTGTACCGCGGCGGGTTGCTGCGCGGCAAGATATGCCTGCGCGGCGGGGTCGCGCGCCGCACGCTCCAGCACCTCGCTCAACGAAGCCGCCAGCGCAAGCGGCGGCCGGTACTCGCCCGGCACCACCGCCGGTGCGATCTCGGTCAGCCGCTCCACCTCCTGCCAGTAGGGCGACGGCTCCCACGTCGCGCCGCCCTCGGCCAGGCGCGGGCGTGTCAGCAGCAGATGTTCCGACGCGCGCGGCACGGTCATGTAGAAGTACTCGCGCTCGAAGCTGCGCGTGGAGGATTCCAGCGGCAGCCTCACCGCGGCCAGCCGGGCGCGGTCGCGATCGCGTAGGAAGGGATCCTCGCGCCGGCGCTGTGGGATTTCGCCCTCGGCCAGGCCCAGCAACGCCACGCTACGGAAGGGCACGCCGCGCACGTCGAGCATGCCGGCGACGAGGATGGCGTCGTTGCGATCCGGTGGCGGCTCGTAGCGGGCCGCATCGACGGCCCCGGTCAGCTCGCTGACAAAGCGCGTGTAGTCCACCGGCGCGGCGTCACTGCGCACGGCGCTCACCGCCGCCTCGGCCCAGACCAGCCCGCGCAGCACTTCCTTGAAGGCGCGCAGCGCGGCCAGGTCGCGCGTGCGCAGCGCTGCATGCGATGCTGGAGCCGGCGCGCCGTCCGCTTTCCTGCCGTCGATGCAGCCGATCATGTCGAGCGTGAAAGTGGCCACCGCCGGCGCGTCTGGATCGGCCGCACCCTGCTCGTCGGCGCCAATGAGATCCTCGAGCCACGCGGCAAAGTCACGCAAGGCGGCCGCGGCGGCCGGCGGCGTCATGCAGGCGACGAAGCGCTCGAAGCGAACGCCCAGTTCGTCGTCGCCATCAAACATCGCGGCGTCATCGGCGGCGGCGTTGTCTTCGTCGTGGGCGCGCTGGACGGCGTGCAGGGCAAAGGCCTCACGCCACTGCGCCAGGCCGCGGATGACCCTGTAGCGGCGCGCCACCGCGTCGAGCCGGTCGGCGTCGCCCGCCAGCAGACCCGGCCCACCCTCGCCTTCCTGCCAGTTGAAATAGGGCGAGCGCCACGCCTCAACCGTCGCCCGCCGCGGCAGGCGCAAGCCCTCGCCGGCAGCGTCCGGCAGGAAGAGCGCCAGCAAGTCGAGCAGGGCGGCGATGGCCGGATTCTGGCGCAGAGGCAGCGCGCCGGCAAAGTGCACCGGCAGGCCGAACTCGGCGGCAACTTGGGCGATGAGGTCACGGTAGGGCGTCAGGCTGCGCGCCAGCAGGGCCGTTTCGCCGGGCTTGACGCCGTCGACGACGCTGCGCTCCTTGAGCCAGCGCAGCGCGGCGCGCACTTCGCCGCCGCGGTCAGCCGCGGCGAGCAGCGTCACCGCCGAACCGGCCGCGACCGTGCCCTTGCCGCGTGTGAAGAGTTCCGCAGCCAGGCGGTGCAGCGGCGCCGTGACCGCACCGGTCGCCGGCAGCGGCTGCGGTTGGACGCCGAGTTGGCGGGACAATTGCTCGATGGTTTCCTCGAAGAGCCGGTAGCGTGCGGCCGTTCCTTCGCCATCAGGGCGTGTGAGCGTCACGGTCACGTCATCCATGCGCGCCGCCAGCGCGGCGATTGCCGCACGCTGCACCACGCTGAAGCTGTCGAAGCCGTCGACGATGATGGGCGACCAGGCGGGCAGGGCCGCACCACTTTCCAGCGCAGCCAGCGCCAGCCAGCCGAGTCCGGCGCGGTCGGTCCAGCCGTTGGCAGCAAGCTGCGCCTCGTAGCGGGCGTAGATCGCGGCAAGTTCGCGCAGGCGCGGCGGGGCGTCGCTGCTAGCCAGTGCGGCGGCAAACGCGGCGGGCCGGATGTTGGCGCCCTTCAGCTCAAAGATCAGCCCTTCCAGCGCGGCCACGAAACCGGGCCGCGGCGCCAGCCCGCGGTAGAAGACGATCTCCCCAGCGACAACCAGTTCGTCGACGGCCATGCGCAGCAGGCGATGGCGCACCGCCGCGTTCAGCTCCGTGTGGACCACACCCGCATGGTGCAGGATGGCGCTGAAGAGTTTGTCGAAGGTGAGCGTGTGCACGCCCAGGGCGCCGCCTGCCGCAGCAAGCCGCCGGTGCAGCGACTGCGCCTGCAGCGGCGTGGCAACCACGACCAGCGGCGTGCGTCGCAACCCCACCGTCGCCGCGCGCACGGTCTCGACGACCCAGGCGCTCTTGCCGGCGGCGGTGGGGGCGGTGTAGAGAGTGGGGTGGTGTTGTGGTGACATGATTTGATGACAGGGTGACAGGATGACAAGATGAGGGGTGAATGGTTGACAAAGTGACAGGATGACAAGATGAGGGCGTGATGCGAATGGTCAGCGGTCAACGGATAATTGTCGATCATCCAGCCACCGTCACGTCCCCTCATCTTGTCATCTTGTCATTTCCTCATTCCCTCACTTCACTCCCCCGGCGCCTCGCCCGCGACGACCTGGCCGGCGATCTCCGCCCAGACGGCGTTGGTGGCGGCGTCGTAGCGGAAGGTGACAGTGGCCGGGCTGTCGAGCGAGAGCGGGATGTTCGGCCCGTTTGGTTCGCCGCCTAGCCCATAGTTGACATCCCATGTGCCGTCGATGGCGGCCTTGAACTCGTAGTCGCCCGCCGGCAGGTTGCCGGTCAGCGCCCAGACGCCGTTGCCTTCTCCGGCCGCCAGCACCGACGCGTCGCCCGGCTCCCAATCTACACCACCGAGCGCCGTGCCGATGGTGCCGGGGAACGAGACAGATGTGGGCGCCGCCGCCTCCGGTTCGCCTTCTGCGCTGTCACCGCCGGCGCCTGGTTCTGCACCGGCCACCACGTCGCCGTCCACTGTGGCCCACACGGCATTGGTGGCGCGGTCGTAGTGGAAGGTGACCTCGGCGTCGGCGTCCAGCGCAAGCGGGATGTTGTCGCCGCCCGCTGCACCGTCGAGGCCGTAGTTTTCGTCCCACGTGCCGTTGATCGCGGCCTTGAATTCGTACGCGCCGGCGGGCAGGCTGCCCGTCAGCGTCCACGTGCCGTCGCCCTGATCGGCGGCCTGCACTGCGGCGTCGTCGGGCGCCCAGTCCGCGCCGCCCAACGCCGCACCGATGGTGCCGGGGAAGCTCACGGAATCCGGTGCGGGCCGGTCGGCCATGTCGTTCTCCGCCGGCGCGTTGATCTCGTCGATGGGCGGCTGTTCGGCGCGGATCGTCTCCAGCGCCAGGTCCATGTCGGCGAAACGTATGACCGTGTCCTCGGCCACCTCCTGCGCCATAAAGACGGTCGCCGCGCGCGCCGGCACGGTGAAGGCGCCGGTCGCGGCGTCGTAGGCGGCGTCGGCGTAGCGGTCGTCGCTGCGCGCGGCCAGCAGCGGATGGAGTTTCAGCCCCATGCCGGCCAGTACTTCGTCAGTGAAGGTGACCGGTTCAGGCTGGGCGTTGAAGAGCACGACAGCCAGTTCGTTCTCGGCGTCGACGTCGTCTTCCCCCTCGCCGATGTCGGCGATGCTCATGACGATGAGGCCGGGAATGGCCTCGGCGCCGGTGTTGTGGAAGTGGAGCATCTTCATCACCTGGTCGTCCGTCTGCAGGCGGAAGAGCGGTGAGCTATAGCGGATGCCCAGGAAGTCGGCGAAGTTGGCCGTGGTCGCTTCGATCAGATCAGTCGACGGCTTCAGGTCGGGATTGGCCAGCAGCGGCTGCATGATGGGCCAGTCGTTCTCGTTCTTCTCGGCCACGGGCAGGCCGCGGCCAAAGCCGTTGTCCTGATAGGTGAAATCGAGGAAGTTGAACCAGTCGCCCGAGTTGTAGGAGTCGCGGTCGAAGCTCTTGGAGCGCAGCATCTCCGTGCCGGCCTGCTGGAAGGGGACGCCCTGGCTGAGCAGCACGATGGCGTGGCCAAGCTGTGCCATCTGCGCGCGGTCCGCAGCGGTGGCGTCAGCCGGCGCGGCAAGCTGCACCACGTCGAAGAGCGTCTGGTTGTCGTGCTTGTCAGCGTAGACGATGTTCTCCTGCGGGTCCATCGTATAACCCGCGGGAGCGCCGTTGTAATCGACCTCGGCGCCCTGGAGCGCATAGCCGCGGTGGTCGAGCAGCAGATATTCCTTGAGGTTGCCGGCCAGTCCGACCTTGATCCAGTCGGTGAGCAGACCGAGCCGCGCGGCTGCCGCCTCTTCGCCGCCCCAGTCGTAGTCGTTCGGGTCCACGCTCAGGCCGGAGATGAAGCCCTGGCGCATGAGGTTCTCGCCGTTGTCGAAGGGGCCGACGCCGCGCACGGCATCGCGCAGGCGGTCGTTGAAGGTGCCGATGCCCGTGCCGCCCAGGTTGAGTTGCGTGGCGTTCGTGCCGCGCGCGTTGTTGGCGACCTCGCCGAAGTCCCAGCCCTCGCCGTAGACGAAGATACCGGCGCCGTCCACACCGTCGTTCTCCACGGTCAGCCCGTCGAGCATCTCGCGCACGGCGATCATGTCGTCGACCATGTGGTGGCCCATGAGGTCGAAGCGGAAGGCGTCGATCTTGTATTCCGTCGCCCAGACCTTGAGCGCGTCGAGCATGAGCTTGCGCATCATGGCGTGCTCGGTGGCGGTATTCTGGCAGCAGGTGCTCGTCTCGACAAAGCCGTCGGCGCTCAGGCGGTGATAGTAGCCGGGCACGATGCGGTCGAGCACGGATTTCTCACTTTGACCGGAGGCGTTGGTGTGATTGAAGACGACGTCGGCTACCACACGCAGCCCCATCGCGTTGAGCGCCTGCACCATCTGCCGGTACTCCAGGATGCGTGCGGCGCCATCCGGGTCGGTGGCGTAGGAGCCTTCGGGCACGAAATAGTGGAAGGGATCGTAGCCCCAGTTGAAGGGGTCGGTCTCCTTGGTCTCGGCGATGAGCGCCTGCTGCTCCTCGGAATCGGGCGGCAGCGCGGCGAGGGCGGCCGGGTCGGGCGTCTCCCACATCGCCTTGTCCTCGTCGATGGTGGCGATGTCGAAGGTGGGCAGCAGGTGCAGGTGGGTGAGGCCGGCATCGGCCAGCGCCTGGAGATGCTGCATGCCCGCGCTCTCCGGGTCGGTGAAGGCCAGGTAGCCGCCGCGATGTTCGGCCGGCACGCTCTCGTCCAGCGCGCTGAAGTCGCGCAGGTGCAGCTCCCAGACGGTGATGTCCTCCGGTGCGGCGAGTTCGGGCTTGGTCAGGTCGTCCCAACCCTCAGGCTTGAGCGCGGCGTCGGCCAGGTCCACGATCTGGCTGCGCGTGCTGTTCATGGCGAGGCTCAGCGCGTAGGGATCGGTGACCAGGTTCTTCTCCACCGCGCCGGTGGCGGGCACCATCACGTTGACTTCGTAGAGGTAATACTTGTCCTTCCATTCCGGCGCGCCGGCGAGCGTCCAGACGCCATTCTCGTTCTTCATGGCGAGGGCTTCGGACGGTTCCGCGCCTGTGCTGTCGTCGAAGAGGAGCAGGCGCACGCGCTTGGCCGTGGGCGCCCACAGCCGCAGCACCGGCGCGCCCTCCTCCCACGCCACGCCGAGCGGGCCGTCGTAGGTGTAGAGTTCGTCGAGCACGCCGGGCAGTTGCACGCCCGTGGCGTCCAGCATGGCGCCGCCTGCGTCGGTTACCTGCACGGCAAGCTGGCTCTTGAGCAGCGCGGGCACGCTGTTGAGCTTCTCTTCGGGCAGTGTGAGCGCCACGTAGCCGGCCAGGTGCGGGAACTTCGCCAGCACCTCTTCGGACAGCCCGGCGTCGACGACGGTGAGCGCTGTGCGCGTGATGCCGTTGCCCAGGATGCCCTCCACGGAGAGCTGCATCCCGCCGCTGGAGGCGTCGAGCAGTTCGAAGAGGGCGTCGTCCGGCAGGTCGCCGGCGGGATAGGCGATGGTGTCGCGCGTCACCCAGTGCGCGCGCAGCTTGTTGAGATCGCCGACAGGGCGGGCGTTGGGGTCGGGCTGCTCGATGTAGATGAGCAGGTCGCCGGAGATGACCCACGCCGCCGTCCCCTGCGTCAGGTCGAGGAACATGTCGGGGCCGGGATCTTTCTCGTCGCCCTTGTGGACGATGAAGCCCAGCCGCTCGGCGTCGGGCTTGATTGGCACCTCCCAGTAGAGGCCGAAGTCGTCCTGCCCCGTGGGTTCGAGCGGCGCGCCCCACTCCACGGTGACGGCTGCGCCGTCCCAGGCGTGCAGGCCCCAGCCGTCATACTCGCCGTCGGGGCGGAAGTAATGGATGGTGGCCGTATCCTGCGCCAGCGCGGCCGGCGCCGCGGGCAACAGAAAGGACAGGACCAGCGTCAAGGCAATGAGCAGGCGTACGGTTGGACGCGTGGCTTGCATACAGGTGCTCCTTGGATTGAATCGGTCGATTGGAAAAACAGGTGCCGCGTACAGAGAGGGCGGCGGTCTGCGCTCCATTGTACCGTATGCAAAGTTGAAATCGTGTACGGTTGCTTCTACAATCGGGAGCGACAGTCAATCACCATCCACTGATTCGGGAGAGATCCAATGAGCGCACTTGACATCTATTTCGACCGCAAATCCGCCGTGCTGGCTGCACGGCGTGCCGACTTCACTGCCGCTCCGGAGAAGGCGACGGTCCGCATCAAGGCTACCTCGTGGGTGGCGGGCAACACGGGCGCGCGGCCCGTGAAAATGGGCGAGACGCTCTTCATCACCGACTCGGCGCCGGCGCTGGCCGGCAACGCGCTTGGCCCGACCGCGCCGGAGATGCTGCTCGGCGCGCTGGCAAGCTGCCTGGTGCACACCTATCTGATCCAGGCCGTGCTGCTCGACACGCCCATCGACGGCGTGGAGGTGGAGGTGCGCGGGGCGGTGCCCATGGGCGGCGTCGTCGGCCTACCCTATGACAAGGTCCCGCAGATGGAGGAGATCACCTACACCGCGCGCGTGGTAGGCGATGCGCCGGCGGAGGCCATCGAGCGCATGCACCAGGCGGTGGAGGAGACATGTCCGGTGCTCAACACCGTGCGCTTCCCGACTTCGGTGGCGCGCGTCGCCGAGGCGTGAAGAAACAACTTGACGCAAAGGCGCAGGGGCGCAGAGGTTCGCAGAGAAAGGTCAAGAGAGTCTTGTCTATGTGTCTATTTCTCGCAGTCTTGACAATGAATAGAACCGCTTGACACAGAAGCGCAGACGAGGACAAGAAATCTCTTTGCTTCGTCTCTTTGCTTCGTCTCTTCTCTGCGAATCTCTGCCTCTCTGCGTCTTTGCGTCAAATCCCTTCTCACCCTCGTAGGGTCAGGCCTTTTGAAGGCGTTTGCATGGAAAAACGGCGCCGCATATACTCTTGCGAATTCCCCTCAAGCGCGACCGCTTTTCTGCGTGAACCAAAGGAGAAATCTGGCCATGTGCGTCCCTGCCTGCACCAAGAAGATCGCCACCGATGTCAGCCGACGTAGCTTTCTGCGCAGCGCGGCCGGGCTGGCGGCCGTCACGACCCTGGCCGGCTGCGCGCCGGTCGCCGCCACTGCGCCTGCCGGCACGGCCGCGGCAATGGCGGCCATGCGTCCGGGCGGCTACAGCTTCAGCCGCATCCTCGACCTGACCCACACGCTCACGCCCGACTTCCCCACCTTCGGCGGTGACCCGCAGTTGGAGTTGGAGACCATGGTCACGCTGGCCAATGACGGCTACAACATGTATCGCTGGCTGCTCGTCGAGCACACCGGCACGCACATGGATGCGCCGTTCCACTTCTCCGACGGTCCCAGCGCCGATCAGATTCCCGTAGAGGATCTCATGGGGCCGCTGGTTGTCGTCGACATCCGCGCCAAGGCCGAGGCCGACCCCGACGCCCAACTCACGCCCGACGATCTGGCCGCGTGGGAGAGCAGCCACGGCCCCATCCCCGACGGCGCCATCGTGGCCATGAACAGCGGCTGGGATGCTTTCGTCGGCACCGACAAGTTCCGCAACGCCGACGACAGCGGCGCCATGCACTTCCCCGGCTTCCACATCGAGGCCATTGAGATGCTGCTGGGTGAGCGCAACGCCAGGGGCATCTTCGTCGACACGCTGAGTCTGGACTTTGGCCCGTCGCCCGACTTCGCTGTGCACTATCGCTGGCTGCCGGCTGGCAAGTGGGGCATCGAGAACGTGGCCAAGCTGGGCAGCCTGCCGGCCAGCGGCGCCATCGCCATCGTCGGCGGCCCGACCATCGCCGGCGCCACCGGCGGCCCGTCGCGGATTTTTGCGCTGGTGTAGAAAATATATTGGTCGACGCAGCGGCACAGAGAGTAGAAAACTGATTGATCGACGTGGCAGCGCAGAGATTCGCAATGCTGTGCGAATCCTGTGCGCGGCGACGGGTGAGGTCAGCCACTCGTCATCGCCGCGGTCGGCTACATCGGCCAGGCGCGTGGTAAAGACATAGGATGCGTCGGCCAGTGCGGCCAGGCAAACGGCGCGATGCAGTTGCCATGCGTCGGGAGCCTGCGGCTGGATGGTGATCGGATTGTTCGTTCCATGTTCGGACGATTTTCACATGCGCGGAGCGGGCCCGACCAGGCGCAGCTGTTGAGGATTCACGCCCGGCACGCGTTCGATCAGGCCACGCGCCTCCAGGTCCAGCTTGACTGTCGTCGTGTACCAGCCGATAGAGCCGTCAAACTCGGCGGGCAGGCGCGCCGCCACCGCCGCGGCCAGGGCGCCAAAGGGCAGCACGCCGGCCGCCTGGATGCTGGCCAGGATGGCCGCGGCTACGGCATCATACTTCGATTTGGCGATGTTGACGCCTTGCTTGCCGTCCGGGTGCAAGGTCTTGATGCGTTCGCTCATCGTGCCGTTCCCTCTCTCAGCGTGCGCCGCTCACAGAATGCGTTTCAGCGTGCCGAGATCGATGTTGCCGCCACACAGAACCACGCCCACGGTGCGCCCGTGGCCGCGCTGCGGATCCTTCAGGTAACCCGCCACGGCCGCGCCGGCCGCGCCCTCGATCAGCAGGTGCTGCGTCTCCATGACCAGGCGCATGGCCGCCGCGATCTCCTCCTCGCTCACGAGCACCCAGTCATCGACCAGCGCGCGGCACAGGGCAAAGGTGATAGCGCCGTGTTCGATCCCGCCCGCGCTACCGTCGGAGAGCGTGGACAGCGAGGGCATGTCGATGATCCGCCCGGCGCGCACCGACTCGTACATCACCGGCGAGTTGGCCGGCAGGCAGCCGACGACACGCACGGCCGGCTGTTGCGCCTTGAGCGCGGCGGCCACGCCGCTGATGAGCCCACCGCCGCCCACGGTCACATAGACGACATCGACGCCCGGCAGGTCTACCGCGATCTCGACGCCGGTGGTGCCCTGCCCGGCCACGATCGCGCGGTCGTTGTAGGGTGAAATGTAGATCTGCCCGCGGCGTTCGGCGTGGGCGCGTGCGTACACTTCCGTGTCGACGCTGTCCTCGCCATGGAAGCGCACCTCCGCACCCAGCCGCCGGATGGCGTCGACCTTGACGGCGGCGGCGTGCTCCGGCACGAAGATGACGCCGGGCGCGCCCAGCGTGCGCAAAGCGTAGGCCACAGCCGCGCCATGGTTGCCGGAAGAGGCCGTCACCACGCCGCGCGCGCGGTCATCAGGCGCCAGACTCAGCACCTTGTTGAAGGCGCCGCGCAGCTTGAAAGAGCCGGTGTGCTGGAGGTTCTCCTGCTTGAGATAGACCTCGTCGCCGCCCAATTGGCTCAGCGCCAAGGCCTCGTCCAGCGGCGTGCGCCGGATGAAAGGCGCGATGCGATCGGCGGCATGCAGGATCTCCGCTTGCAGCGCGGGCAGGGAAATGTCGTCGGCCGGCATAATCTCAACCTCAGCGGGTGTACGGGCGCCGGTCACGCAACCGGCGACAGGCGGATCTCAGATGTCCTGGTTCTGCGGCAGCATCACCAGGTCGCGGATGGTGACGTGCGGCGGTCGCGAGAGCATAAAGACGACGGCCTCGGCCACATCTTCCGACGTGAGGCTGGCGTGCTTCTCCACCATCTCGGCGATCTTGGCCGGCTCGGTGAAGCCCCACAACTCGTTGGCGACCATGCCCGGGGCGATGGCGCCGACGCGGATGTTGTGGCCGGCGACCTGGCGGCGCAGCGTGTGGACAAAGCCCTGGATGGCGTGCTTGGACGCGCTGTAGACCGGCTCCCAGTGAATGTCAACGTGGCCGGAGATGGAACTGGTGACGAGAATGTCGCCCGCCTTCTGCGCCATCATGTGCGGCAGCACGGCATGGACGCCGCGCAGCACGCCGTCGATGTTGACGTCCATGAGGTTGGCCCATGCGTCGGGGTCGCCCTCGGCCGCCTGACCGGGGATGTAGATGCCGGCGTTGGCGAAGAACACGTCGACGCGGCCGAAGTGGGCCACGGTCTCCTCCACCATGCGCACCACCTGCGCGCCCACTGTCACATCGGTGGGAAGGACCAACACAGCGTCGCGCCCCAGTTCGTCCGCCAGCGCCTCCAGCCGTTCCGTCGAACGGGCAGCCAGCGTCAGCTTGCAGCCGAGCGGCGCCAGCGCGCGGGCCGTCGCCGCGCCGATGCCCGAGCTGGCGCCGGTGATGATGACCACTTTCCCTGCGAGTTGATGGCTCATGCGATGATTCCTTTCAAAGATGACGGTGCTTCCAATGGCCAGGTTGTGATGGGCTTGTCAGATGGCGATGTCATCGTACTGCCCGCCCACCTTTTGCCCGTCTACCTTCTGGACGAGCACCTTGTCGACCCGCCGCCCATCCATGTCGACGACCTCCAGGCGTAGCCCATCGACCCGCACGTGGCTGCCCACGGCCGGCACGCGTTCGAGAATAGCCATGATCATGCCGCCGACGGTCTGGTAGTCGAGTTCATCACGCGCCGGCAGATCGGGGACGCGGAAGTAATCCTGGAATTCGTCGACCGAGAGCATGCCGTCCACCAGCCACGATCCATCCTCGCGTTCCACGATCTCCATGTCGTCCTCGGGGCCGAGTTCCTCGACGCTGCCCAGGATCGCCTCGACGATGTCGTTGATAGTGACCAGCCCTTCGAGCCCGCCATATTCGTTGATGATGAGCGCCATGTGCGAGCGCGACTCACGCATGCTCTCGATGACATCGAGCGCGGTCATGCTCTCCGGCAGGAAGAGTGCAGGACGGGCGATCGATTGTAGGTCGGCGGTGGCGCCGGTCATGCGTTGCAGGAGCAGGTCGCGCACGAAGACGACGCCGACGACGTGATCCAGGCCGGCCTCCGCCAGCGGGAAGCGCGAGTGGCTCGACTCCATGATCAGGTCGCGGATCTCCTGCTCGCTCTGCCCCACCTCGATCCAGTCGATGTCGGTACGCGGGGTCATGATGGCACTGGCGCGGCGGTCGCTCAGGCGAAAGACCTGCGTGACGATCTCCTCCTCGATGGGCTCGAAGATACCCGTCTGCGCGCCCTGCTGGAGCATGATGCGCACCTCTTCGTCGGTCACCGCCGGCGCGCCGCTGGGGCGCACGCCGAGCACGCGCGCCAGCCACTCGCTCGAGCGGTTGAGCAGCACGACCAGCGGGTGCGCCAGGCGCGCCAGGAAGGTCATAGGGCCGGCAACGACAGCGGCGAGTTGCTCGGGGTTGTTCAGCGCAATGCGCTTGGGCGTCAGTTCGGCGACGATCAAGGATAGGTACGTCGTCACCAGCACGACGAGGAAGACGGCGATCGGCTGGGCATAGGACGCAAGCGCCGGCACGCGGGCAATGAGGTCGGCCACGGGCACCGAGAGCGTGGCGCCGCCGAACGCGCCGGTGAAGATGCCGATGGCCGTGATGCCGATCTGCACGGTGGAGAGAAAGTCGCCAGGCTCCTCGGCCAGGGCCAGGGCGCGCGCCGCCCCCGGCTTGCCGTCGTCCGCCAGCGTCTGCAAGCGCGGCCGCCGCGACGAGACGATCGCCATCTCGGCCATGGAGAGAAAGCCGTTGGCGATGAGCAACAAAATGAGAAAGGCAAAGTCAAGCAGATATTGGCCCATAAAAGTCGCAGTTTGCAGGCGTCCGGCCGGCGTTCAGTCCTCCAGCCCCACGGCGTTGAGCAGGAAGGCGAACTCGAAGGCCGTCTCGCGCAGGTAGTCGTAGCGCCCCGACGCGCCGCCGTGGCCGGCATCCATGTTGGTCTTGAGCAGCACCACGTTGGCGTCAGTCTTTATCTGGCGCAGGCGGGCTACATACTTGGCCGGCTCCCAATAGGAGACGCGCGGGTCGTGCAGGCCGGCCGTGGCCAGGATCGCCGGATAGACTTTGCGCTCCAGGTTGTCGTAGGGCGAGTACGCCTTCATGTAGGCATAGTAGACCGGGTCAGCCGGGTTGCCCCACTCCTCGAACTCGGTGACGGTGAGCGGGATCGAGGTGTCCTGCATGGTCGTGACGACATCCATGAAAGGCACACCGGCGATGACGCCCGCAAAGAGATCGGGGCGCAGGTTGGTGACGGCGCCCATGAGCAGACCGCCGGCGCTGCGCCCCATGATCACAAGTTTGTCCGGCCGCGTGTAACCGGCGTTGACGAGCGTTTCGGCCGCGGCCACGAAGTCGGTAAAGGTGTTACGCTTGTTGAGCAGCTTGCCGTTCTCGTACCAGGCGCGGCCCATCTCGCTGCCGCCGCGGATGTGCGCCACGGCAAAGACGAAGCCGCGCTCGATGAGGCTGAGCCGGTTGGGGCGAAAGAAGGGTTCGGTGCTGGCGCCATAGGAACCGTAGGAGTAGAGCAGGCACGGGCTCGATCCGTCCAGCGCCGTCCCCTTGCGGCAGACGAGCGACACCGGCACCTGGATGCCGTCGGGCGCCGTGGCCCACAGGCGGTGCGTCTCGTAGTCGTCGGGGTTATAGTTGGCAATCTCCTCCTGCTTGAGCAGCGTGAAGGTGCGCCCCGCCATGTCGTAGGCGTAGGTGGTGGGCGGCGTCTTGAGCGAGGCGTAGAGCAACCGCACCGCAGCCGTGTCAAAGAGCGGGTTTTCGGCCAGGTAGACTGCATAGCTCTCCTCGGGAAAGCTGACGCTGTGCTCCTCGGCGATCGCGGCCGCATCAGGCACAAGGCGCAGCACTTGCACGCGCTTGACGCCGCCGCTCCAGGCGAAGATCACCAGGTGGTCGCGGAATGCGGCGATCTCGTCGAGGAGCACGCCGGCCTGCTCGGAGACCAGTTCGCGCCACGCCTCAGGCCCCGGCGTTGCCACGGGCGCGGTCACGATGCGGAAGTCCTCGGCATTGTCGTTGGTCAGGATGTAGAAGGCATCGCCGCGGTGGTCGATATAGTATTCATGGCCCTGACGGCGGGCAGAGATGACCTGCGGTGCGCTCTCGGGCGCGGCAGCCGGGATCACGCGTGACTCGGTCGTTACGTTGCTGCGCAGATGGACGACAATGAAGTGCCCACTGCGTGTTTTGAAGAGCGTGGCAAAGAAGCGTTCGTCCTGCTCGTGGTGCACCAGAGCGTCGGCGCTCTGCTCGCTGCCCAGCACGTGGCGCCACACTTTGTCCGGCCGGTGCGCGGCATCGAAGGTCGTGTAGAAGAAGCTGCCATTGTCGGCCGCCCATTCCAGCCCATAATAGGCGCCGGCGATGCGATCGGCCAGCAACTCGCCCGTGGCCAGGTCCTTGACGACGATGGTGTAGCTCTCGTTGCCGTCGATGTCGTAGCTGTAGGCCAGCAGGCGGTGGTCGGTGCTCATGCGGAAGTTGCCGATTTCGCAGAACTCGTGACCCTCCGCCAGCGTGTTGACGTCGAGCAGAATCTCCTCGGCGGCCTCCATGCTGCCGGCGCGGCGGCAGTAGATGGGATAGTTGAGTCCCTGTACGGTGCGCTCGTAGTACCAGAAACCGCCATCCTCCACGGGCGCGGTCATGTCGGTTTCCTTGATCCGGCCGCGCATCTCCTGAAAGAGTCGCTCTTGCAGATCTTCGGTGGATTGCATGACGGCCGCGGCATAGGCGTTCTCGGCCGCCAGGTGATCGAGCACTTCCTGGCTGGTGCGATCGCGCATCCAGTAATAATCGTCGATGCGCACGTCGCCGTGGGCAACGAGGCGCGTGGGGCGGCGAGGCGGCTGCGGCGGCTGCACGTCGCTGGCGTATGAAAAGGGCATTGTACGCTCCTCACGGAATGTCTCGCTGCACCAGGTAGACGGGACGGCCATCGTCGGGCCATGCAGCGCCGGGTAATCTTGCGGCCATTTGTTTGCGCCGCCACGATTGGTGCATCATACTGGCATCAGTCCGGATAGACAACCTCAACGGCGGCTTCATGGACAAACCGCTCTACCTGACCTTTGACGACGGGCCGCAGCCGGGCTCTACTGACGTCATTCTCTCGATCCTGGCCGAGTATGGCGCGCACGCCGATTTCTTCATGATCGGCCGGCAGGTGGCGGCGCACCCCGACCTTGCCGCAGCCGCATACGCGGCCGGCCATGGCATCGGCAACCACACCTATCACCACCCGTCTTTGTGCGGCATCGACCACGCAACGATGAGGGCCGAAGTGAGCGCAACGCGGGAAGTCCTGGGCGCTCTGGGCAGCGGCTATCTGCGCCCGCCCTACGGCTACAGCGATCTCCACACCGCCCGGGTTGCGGCCGAGCTCGGCTATGCATTGCTCTTCTGGCACGTGGATCCGCGCGACTGGCGGCGGCCCGGCGCCGAGGTCATTGCCCGCCACGTGCTGCGCAACTGCTTTCCCGGCGCCATCATACTCCTGCACGACGGCGGCGGCGAAGAGCGCAGCCAGACCCACGCTGCGCTGCACCTGCTCCTGCCTGCCCTCATCGGCCAGGGCTATGCCCTGCGCAGCTACTGCCGTACCCACCCGCACCCTTGAGAGACCGTACCACTGGGAATCAGGCGAATTATGGTAGACATAGACCTTACGCCATGCTACAATCAATGCGCACATTTCCATGCAAGCAGTCTCGATCGCGCAGATTATTTGTTAGCCCATGCAAACGCCCTCTGCATTGGTGATTAGCACATTATGGTGATGGCCGGCTGCTCGGCTTCATCGAGGCACGCGTGGGAAATGGGCGACATCCGTGCGAGGGATGTACGTTTCGGCGACGTGCGATGTGCCAATTCTGGCGTTACTTGTGGACGCATCACACGTCATCATGAAGAGAGGCTCTTGTTCGCCATGCGAAATTGCCAACCAAGCAAGATTGCGCAGGCAGCGAAAAGGAGGTAGCAAACGCCCGATACATCTCGACCGAGCGGTTCGCTCACACGTTGCAAGTTCACACCCTTGAACAACAGGTAATTCGGAACACAGTTTGCTTCTTCCTGGAAGCAAGAAAGGAGCATCTTCGTCATGAGGCGCAGATCGATCAATCCAGGCGTGCGGGCCGGGGGTCTTCTGTTGGCGATTGCCGTGGTGTTGGCCGGCGTGCTGATGCCGGCATCGGTTATGGCGGCGCCGGCCCAGGCAGCACCGGAGACGGTCTCCAGTCGCAGCGGCTGCGTTGCCTGGCATGTAGTGCGGCCAGGGGAGAACCTGACCCGCATTTCACGCTGGTACGGCGTCAGCGTGTGGGAGATTGCCCAGGTGAATGGCCTGCGCAATCCCAGCTTCATTTATGTAGGGCAGGTGCTCTGCATCCCCAGTACTTACCATCCGCCGTCACCGTGGCCACCAAACCCGGGACCGCAGCCGGGGTGGTGCGGGCAGTTTTACACGGTGCAATATGGCGACACGCTGAGCGGAATTGCGCGGCGCTGTGGCACCACCGTCAACTCGCTTGTCTGGCTGAACGGGCTGCCCAATCCGAATCTCATCCGCGGCGGACAGGTGCTGCGAATCTTCTGATTTGGCAGTGACGACCCATTACAGAAATGAGGGCTAGAAGAATTCGTCTTCTGGCCCTCATTCTATTTGTAGCCGGTGCGTTCAGCCGGTTCAGCGCGCGGGCCGGTCGATAGGATATCGGCTTTCCACCACACCTTGCCGCCGTTGTTGGGGTCAGGCAAAGAGACCCTGCAACTTCATGGCAGTCATGGGGTTGCCCGTGATCTTGAGCTTGCCGGAAGAAAAGGCCGCCATGGGATTGAGCTTGCCCATGGCCAGCGCCACAAAGTCGGCCTCGCTCATGGCGATGGTGCAGTCGGGATTGGCGGCGGTGCCGGTGCGCACCTCGCCCGCGCCCTTCATATCGACGACCCAACTGCCGCTCTGTTCGCCGGTCAGGTCGAACTGGAAGATGGCGTTGACTTTCGCCGGCAGCGTTGGGTCGGCCGCGACGCGCGCGGCCATGCGTTCGAAGATGGATGCAGGCGTCGGCCCAGCGGGCGCCGGCGCGGGCACGTTGGGGATGGAGATGGTGCGATCCGGCCGGCCGGCGTCGGCGCCCATGACGAGTTCGGCCATGACGCGCACCGCGGCGGGGTCGAAGGTGGTCATGTTGAGCGTGGTGATGGGGCTGGCCTGCCACGCCTCCAATTGCTCGGCGATGCGCGCTTTCGGCCCGCAGAGCGCCACCGCGTCGACCAGTTCGTCGGGGATGGCGGCGGTGGCGGCGTTCTTGTCCCCGGCCAGGTAGAGATCCTGCACGCGGTCGGCGGCTGCCTGGAAGCCGTAGCGGCAGGCCAGGTCGTGGTAGAAGTTCCTGCCGCGCGCGCCCATGCCGCCGATGTAGAGTGCCAGGAAGGGCTTGACGCTGGCGCGGCACGCGTCCACGTCGTCGCCCAGCACCACGGGCACCGAGGGCGCGATGTCGAAGCCTGCCAGGCTCTTGCCGCCGCCGGCTTTGGCGAAGCCGGCCTCCACCTGCGCGGCGTAGGCCTCGGCATAGTGCGCCGGCGAAAAGATGATGGGCAGCCAGCCGTCGGCGATCTCGGCGCTCAGCTCCACATTCTTGGGGCCGATGGCGGCGAGGTAGATGGGCAGGTCGCGCCGGCCGTGAAGGATGCTCTTAAGCGGCTTGCCCAGCCCGGTGGCGTCCGGCCCCTGGTACGGGATCTGGTAGTGGTCGCCGTCATGGACCAGCGGCGCCTCGCGGGCAAAGATGGCGCGCACGATGCTCACATATTCGCGCGTCTTGCCCAGCGGCTTGCCATAGGCGACGCCATGCCAGCCCTCCACCACCTGCGGGCCGGAGAGACCCAGCCCCAGCAACATGCGCCCGCCCGACAACTGGTCGAGTGTCATGGCGGTCATGGCAGTGTTGGCGGGCGTGCGCGCCGGCATCTGCAAGATGGCGGTGCCGAGCTTGATCTGCTGCGTCTGCGCGCCGATCCACGCCAGCGGCACGACCGCATCCGAGCCATAGGCTTCCGCCGTCCATACGGCGTAGTAGCCGAGGCGGTCGGCCTCCTTGATCATCTCCATGGGCAGTGACATGGTGGAACCGGAATAGCCCACCATCAATCCTAGACGCATCGGTCGCTCCTTTGGCTAGCGGGTGAATGAACCCTTTTATCGCAAATCGTTGTTCGGGCGGAATTCCCGGCGCGTGGTTCACAGCCACTGCTTCAGGAACGCCAGCACCTCGGCGCGCATCTCGGCCGTCTCGAAGTGACCGATCTCGTAGCGCTTCATCTGCCAGGCCTCGGCCGCGCCCTGCTCGGCGTAGACGCGGCGCAACTCGGCGTCGATCCTGTCGAGGCCGGCACGCGGGGTGAGCGGATCGTGATTGCCGGCCAGCCCCAGGTGCGGACGCGGCGCAATGAGCGCGTTGATCTGCCCCGCCGAGAAGTGCTTGAGCAGGGACGGCACGTAGTAGTAGATGCCGTGGCCGTCGAGACCCTGGCTTTCGATGAGCGCGTCGTAGTCGGTCAGGCAGCAGAGGTCGATGCAGACCTTGATGCGCTCGTCGAGGGCGGCGACCCACCACGCCATGGTGCTGCCCAACGACAGGCCAAGCGTGGCAATGCGTGCGGCGTCGACGTCGGGGCGCGCGGCCAGGTAATCGAGCGCACGGATGCTATCGTAGAGCATCATGCCCCACAGCACCTGGCCGCGCCAGAGCATGAGCTTGAAGAGCGCGCTCTCCGTGCGGCCGCGCCGCTCGCCAAACATCCAGTGCTCGATGCAAAGCGCGGCGTACCCCTGGCTGGTCAGCGCCTCCGCATAGGGCGGTTGCTGGAGCGCATCGCGCCCGCGGATGAACTCTTCCTTGCCCAGGGCGTAGTCGCCGCCGTGCGCGTGGTTGTAGAGCACGGCCGGGAAGGGGCCATCGCCGTGCGGCCGCGCAAAGTAGGCGGGCACTGTCTCCTCGCCGTTGAGATCGAGCGTCAGCCGCTCCAGGATGTAGGCGCCGCGATCCTGCTGCCAGACGACGCTGGCTGCGATCGGGCGGTCGCGCGGCGGCAGGTCGCCGAGCAGGCCCCACAGTTCGGCACGGCGGGCGGTGGAATCCATAATTCCTCCTTCTGGTGAGAAGCAGATGGCTCGTTGGATAGATTGTCCAGCACGGACGAGCACTTATCGTGCAGATCCCCCAATGACATTTCCGGCAAAATAGTGCATAATACCGGGCGTACGACACCGATCATAGCCCCGGGCGCACCGTCCGGCAAACAACCAATCCAGCCACCCACCCACCCATCTGCTCGCGACCATGCTCGACACCGAACTATCGATCCAGTCCGGAATGCCGGCGCCCTTTCACGCCTACCAGCTCGACGACGCCTACGACGAGATGTTCAGCAGCGCCGGCCGGCCGCGCGACCACTACAAACGGCTTTTTCGCCGGCTGATGGAACTGACGCCGGAAGAACTGGAGGAACGCCAGCAGGCCGCCGACCTCTCCTTCCTGCACCAGGGCATCACCTTTACCGTCTACAGCGACACGCGCGGCACGGAGCGCATCTTTCCCTACGACCTGCTGCCGCGCATCATCAGCGCGGCGGAATGGGACACGGTGGAGCGCGGGCTGATCCAGCGCATCACGGCGCTCAACCTCTTCCTGCATGACATCTACCACGACGCCCAGATCCTGCGCGACAAGGTCGTCCCCTTTGACCTCGTCTACAGCAGCAAGCACTATCGGCGCGAGATGCGCGGGTTGGACGTGCCGCACGGCATCTACATCACCGTCGTCGGCACCGATCTCATTCGCCTGCCCGACGGGCAGTTTGCCGTGCTGGAAGACAACCTGCGCGTGCCCAGCGGCGCGTCGTACATGCTGGCCAATCGCGCGGTCATGAAACGCGTCTTTCCCGGCCTCTTTCGCAACTACGGCATTCGCCCGCTCGACTTCTACGGCCAGGCGCTACTCACGACCATGCGCTATCTGGCGCCGCCGGCCAGCGGCGACCCGAGCATCGTGCTGCTCTCGCCCGGCGTCTTCAATTCCGCCTACTTCGAGCATACTTTCCTGGCGCGCCAGATGGGCATTCCGTTGGTAGAAGGACGCGACCTCATCGTGCACGACGCGCGCGTCTTCATGCGCACGACGTCAGGGCTGCGGCCCGTCAACGTCATCTACCGGCGCATCGACGACGACTTCATCGACCCGCTCGTCTTTCGCAAGGATTCCATGCTGGGCGTACCGGGTCTATTCAGCGCCTACCGCAAAGGCAACGTGACGCTGGCCAACGCCGCCGGAACGGGCGTGGCAGACGACAAGGCAATCTACGCGTACGTGCCGGCGATCATTCGTTACTACCTGGGCGAGGATGCCATCCTGCCCAACATCGACACCTTCCTCTGCTCCGACTCGGTGCAATGTAGCTATGTGCTGGACAATCTCGATTCACTCGTCGTCAAGGCGGTGGGCGAGTCGGGCGGCTATGGCATGCTGGTGGGGCCGCACAGCACGGCCGAACAGCGCGAGGAGTTCCGCCGCCAGATCCAGGCCAACCCGCGCAACTTCATTGCCCAGCCGACCATCAACCTCTCGCGCGCACCCTGCTTTCTGGAGGGGCAGGTGGAGGCGCGGCACGTGGACCTGCGCCCGTACATTCTCTATGGCGAGCGCGTCACCATCGTGCCGGGCGGGCTGACACGCGTAGCTCTGCGCCGCGGCTCGCTGGTGGTCAACTCGTCGCAGGGCGGCGGCAGCAAGGATACGTGGGTGCTCCATGAATAGCTCGATGTTGTCACGCGTAGCGGACAGCCTCTACTGGATGAGCCGCTACCTGGAGCGCGCCGACCACGTGGCGCGCCAGATCGACGTTCACCTGACGCTGGTGCCGGAACAGGCGACCGAGGCCGCCCGCAAGCGGCGCAACCGGCTGATCGCCTGTCTCGTCGGCGAAGGGTACCCAGTGGAGGCGGTCGATTCGGACTACGACCTGGTGCACCTGCTCACCTTCGACGAGGACAACTCCAACTCGATCATGCGTTGTGTGGCCTCCGCGCGCGAGAACGCACGCCAGGTGCGCGAGCAGATCAACACGCAGATGTGGGAGCAGATCAACCAGCTCTACTTGTCGGTGCAGGGGACGAGCCTGGAGTGGCTCTGGCAGGGACAGCCGCACCGCTTCTACCACAGCATCAACCAGGATGTCTACCGCTTCCAGGGCATCACCGACTCGCGCATCAGCCGCGACCAGGGCTGGCATTTCGTCCAGCTCGGCCGCTACATCGAGCGCAGCGCCGAGACGGCCGACACGCTCAACGTCGATTTCCGCGAGTTGTATTCGGCTGCGCTTGCAGATGATGCCGGCGACCAGCAGACCTACCTGGAGTGGGTCGGATTGCTGCGCGGCGCGGCGGCCTACGAGGCTTACAGCAAAGTCTACATGGCCAACGTCCAGCCGCGCTTTATCATCGAATTCCTGCTGCTCAACCCGGAATTCCCCTATTCGGTCCATTTTGGCATTAACATGGTGCAGGCTTCGCTCGACGCGCTGGGCGCGCTGACCGATACGCACAAGTCCTCGCGCGTCTTCCGGCTGGCGGGACGGCTGCGTGCCATGTTAGACTTTGGGCAGGTCGATGAGATCATGGACAGCGGGCTGGGTAGTTACCTGCTTGCCATCCAGAACCAGTCCGCTCAGATCCACGAAGCCATCTACCAGACCTACATCAACTATCCGATTGACGACAAGCTGGCCGCGTAATGCGCGTGCTGGCTGGAAGCGTTCGACTATGCTCTATTCCGTACGCCATACCACGCGCTTTCAATACAAGCTACCGGTCAGCGAGGCCATTACCGAGATCCGTATGCGGCCGCGCGATTCCGAGATCCAGCACTGCAACCTCTTTCGGCTGACGCTCAGGCCGCAGGCCAACGCCCTCTCTTTCACCGACTCGCTGGGCAACGTCGTGCACCATTTCTCACAACCGGGCGTGCATCAGGAACTCCAGATCGTTGCCGAATCGGAAGTGATGGTGTCGGCGCCGCCCGTGTTGCCGGCTTCGCTGGACGCAACGGCCTGGGCACAGAACGACGAGGCGGCTGCGGCGGGCGACCACTGGGACATGTTCCAGCCCAGCGCCTACACGACGTCGACGGCGCGGCTTGAGGCGCTGGCGCGTGAACTCGACGTGACACGCCGCGACGATCCGCTCACCGTGCTCCTCGCCCTCAACGCCGCCATCCACCGCACCTTTGCCTACGATGCCACCAGCACGCAGGTCGATTCGCCCATCGACGACGCGCTGCTGCATCGCCGCGGCGTCTGCCAGGATTTCACGCACATCATGCTGGCGTTGGTGCGCAACCACCTGCGCCTGCCGGCACGCTACGTCAGCGGCTACCTGCACCACCGTCGCGACGACACCTCGGCCGACGGTGCCTCGCACGCCTGGCTCGAGGTCTTCCTGCCGGGGCTGGGCTGGGTAGGCTTTGATCCGACCAACAACATCCTGGCCGGCGAGCGCCACATCCAGGTGGCGATTGGGCGGGACTATGCCGATGTCCCGCCCACGCGCGGCGTCTACAAGGGGGGGAGCGGCAGCGAACTGAGCGTCAGCGTGCGCGTGCGGCCCCTGCATGGGAGCGGCGGGGCAGCCGGCACGGCCGACGCCCCGCTCGATGATGGCAGCGAGCCGCCCGTCTATCGCAGCACGGCCCAGGCGTTGCAGAGCAGCTACGCCCAGGCCCAGCAGGCTGCGGCGCAACAACAGCAGCAACAACAGCAACAACAGTAGCGGTGGTCTAGCCGTCGCAGTCACTCAAACAGGGCGTCGGCTCGGCTGGCGGCGGGCTACCTCCGCTCGGCCGGCTGCTGCCGCCACCCGTCGAGCAGGCCTGGCTGATGTCCTGGCGATTGCTTGGATCGGAGAGGAAGCCGGTCCAGCGCCCGTTCTCGCGCTGGGAGATGCGGATCATCCAGTAGGAATCACACTTCACCTGGAAGCGCTCGCCGGTGTACTCGTAAGTTCCATTGGCCAGCGTCACGTCGCCGGGTTCGGCCGGGATCGCCTTGTAGGGGTTGCTGGCCGTCTTCTGGAAGACCAGGATATCGAAGTACCAATCCATCCCGCGCGGCGCCGTTCCATTCCACCGCCAGCGAAAGGTCGCCGGCCCGCGGTATTCGATGACGGATGCGGGTGGCACCGCGGCCGACGGTGTGGCGGTTGCCCGCGGCCCGTTCGGAGCACCCTCGCCGTCGATACGGATGTAGTTGGCGCTCGCCCATGCCTTGCCTCCCGGCGCCCGCGCATACTCGATCTGCAGCCAGCCCGGCTCGCGATCCAGCACCGTGACCCGCTCCCCATAGACCAGGCGACCGACGATACGGCTGGTGACGTTTGGCTCGGCGCGCACATTGAGCGCGCTTACGAGCACCGTGCCGGTGACGTCGCCATCCTGATGCAACGGTGCGGCCTGAACAGTGCGCAAGATACCCGGCGCTGCGATCGCCACGAGCATCACCAGAATAGTGACCCCAATCCATGTAATTGCCTTTGGCATGTCTCCTCCTCCTCTGAACCAAACCTACCTTCTGGGAGCTCTCGACTGAATGTCCGGCGTCACGTCAGGGCGAATCAGCGCACCGCCTCCCCGCGGCCGGATCTGTGCGCCGGGCGGTAGCGCCGTGGGTTCGGGTGTCAGTCCGCCCGGCTCGACGGTGCCAGGCGCTGCCATGGTCGGTTGCGGCGCAGTGCCGCCCGGTGAACGGTCGCCGTCGCTACTGCCCGCACCGGCGCCCGGCACTTGCGGCCGACCGCCGCGTGGCTGCGGCTCTGCAGGAATCGGCGTCGGGCAGGGAGCGCCGATATCCTGGCGGTTGCTGCTCTCCGACAGGAAGGTGCGGAAGCGCCCATCGACATACTGCGATACGCGCACTGTCCAGTAGGAACTGCACTGAACGGTGAAGCGCTCGGCATCCAGCGTGTAGACATCGCCCTGCGGCTCGTCTTCAGCCGGGTCGACCTTGATGTTCTTGTACGAATGCGCGGCATTGCGCTGAAAGACTTGCACGTCGAAACGCCAGTCGATCCCATCCGGCACGGCGCCGGACCAACGCCAGCGGAAGGTGGCTGGCCGGCTGTAACCCACCAGCGACGGCGCGGCCACTGCGGGGGATGTCGCCGTGGGTAATCCGCCGGGTAGACCGGGCGCCCCACGGCCGTCGATTTGTACATAGTGGGCGCTGACCCAGCCTGAGCCAGCCGAATCCGGTGGATAGACGATCTCTAGCCAGCCGGGCGCCTCACTCACGATCGTCACGCGCTGGCCGTACGTGACACGACCGATCACGGCGCCGGCGACGTCGGGCGCACTACGCACCACCAACTCCCCGCGTAGCACGGTGCCAATCGCCGGTTCGTCCGGGCTGGACTGAGCATGGACCGTCTGGCGCATCGTCGAAATTGACAATCCAAACGCTGCCACCAACAGGACAAGCAACACCAAAAAGCCAGGAAATCGATTCCGCCACATAGCGTCCCTCCTTTGCAGCAATGAAAACGCGACACAGGCGTTCTGCCGGCGACGGGTCTACGGGGGTGCGTCAATGCCGGCGCATCCGCGCCCGTCGGGCACAAGCTCACACTCTGCAGGCGTCAGCGGCCGGACGACTTTGCGGCGTGCAAGCTGCTTCAGTTCCTCTTGATCCAGAAGGTAGAAGCGCACCGCGCCGTCATAGGCAGCCGTCGCAAACTCGCCGCGCACCGGGTTGAACGCAACATCGATGACCCGGTCGGCGGCGCCCGAAAAATTGCGATACGAACCCGACTGGTCCAGGGCCCACAGCCGCACCGTCTTGTCCCAACTGGCCGTCGCTACCTGCGTGCCGTCCGGGCTGAAGGCGGCGTTGTGCACGCGGTTTGCGTGGCCGGAGAGCCGCCGGCTCACCTGCCGGCTTTCCAGATCCCACACGACAGCGGTCTGATCCTTGCTGGCGCTGACCAGGTATCGGCCGTCGGTCGAGAAGGCCACGCCGGTGACTTCGGCGCCATGCTCGTCAGGCAGATCGATGCGTTCGTCGCCGTCGACCGTGCGCAGGTAGATACGGCTGTCGCCGCAAGCGATGGCGATGCGTCGATCATCGCGCGCCATGGCAACCCCGAAGACCTGGCCGGCGCAATCATTCCAGTGACGCAACTCAGCCCCACTGGTCGCATCCCACACGCGGGTCTCGCCATCCGCTCCGCCCGTCACGGCGACCCTGCCATCGCGGCTGATGACTCCGGAATTGATCGTCGTATTGTGGCGCAGAAACTCCACAACCGGTTCGCCAGTCGCCGTATCCCACACGATGGCCGAGCGATCGGCGCTGGCAGTGAGCAGGCGACTGCCGTCTGCGCTGAGCGAGACATCGTACACGACGTCATAGTGCAGGAATGGCCGCAGCGGTTCGTGGGTGGCGGCATCCCACAATCGGGCCGTGTTGTCGAATCCGCCAGTAGCCAGGTACCGGCCATCGCCGCTGTAGGCCAGGCTGTGGATGCGCACATCGTTGCTCACCCCATACGCCCGCTCGATCATCAGATCTTGCTCATTGGCCACGTTCCAGATGCGGCCGTAGCCGTCGATGCTCGACGTCACCAGGCTGCGTCCGTCCGGCGCAAAGGCCAGCCCGTAGACCCATCCCTTGCTGCCGGCCAGGCTCTGAATCGTGCGGCCCGCAACGGTATCCCACAGCCGCGCCGTGTTGTCCCAGCTTGACGAGGCCAGCGTGCGACCATCCGGGCTGAACTCCACCTTGCGCACCCACCCGGTGTGGCCGGGCAGCCGGTAGAGTGGCACCCACTGCTCCACATCGCCGGGAGCAGTGTCCCACAGCACGACAAGGTTGTCCTGCGCGCCCGTGGCCATGAAGCTGCCGTCAGGGCTGAACGCAACATCATGCACCGGCGTGGACCAGCGAATCTCGCGCAGTGCAAAGCCGCCGGCAACATCCCAGATGATGATGCGCCCGTCGAGCCCGGCGCTGGCCAGCAGCAGCATCCCCGGCGGGTTCTTGGATGCCGGCGCAAAGGCGATGCCGTAGACCTCGTCGGTGTGGCCGGGCAACGGTTGGTTGAGTTCACCGCTCTGGGCGTTCCAGATGCGAACTTCCTTGTCGCCGGATGCCGTGGCCAGCAGGGTGCCATCGCCGCTAAAGGTGATGTCCTTGATCGCCTTGGTATGGCTGTCGGCGGCAGCGGTCTCGTAGCGCAGCGTGTGCGTGGCCGTATCGTAGACCCTGGCCCTGCCATCCTCTGCACCGACGGCGATAGCGCTGCCATCCGGGCTGTAGGCCACGGCACGCAATTCGCCGCCGGGCACTGTCAATGACATGCTCTCGGCGCCGTCCACTGTCCAGAATCGCAGCGTGCCGTCGACACCCACCGTTGCTATCTCCTTGCCGTCGGGGCGATAAGCGACATCCTCGACGGAGTCAGTATGCCCAATCAGGTAGGCGCTGACCCGTGACGTCTGCACTGCCCTGATAAGTGCATTCTCCGCCTCCGCCGTGGATTCTCCGTTGATCGCCTGCAATGCGAGCAAGATGCTCTCTTCCGGATCAAGGGGAAGTTGCTCCACAGCACGTGCAGCCAGCGCCTGCGAGCGCGCCGTGCGTGCCTGTGCGTCGGCCCGTTGTGAATTCCAAAGCGCCCAAATGGTCAGCCCCGCCATGACCGCCAACGCGGCGATGACGCCGATCGTGAGGTTGCGGCGGCGACGGCGTTCCTGCTGCGCCACACGGCTGCTCTCGGCCAGAAAGGTGGCTTCGTCGGCGCTCAGTTCGTCGGGGTTGGCGGCGGCATAGGCCTGCGCTTCGGCCAGCAGCGCGCCGTGGAGCAGGTGCGCCGAGCCATGACCCGCCACGGTGTAGGCTTCGTACGCCGTCGCCACCGGGTTGTGATGCTGCGCCAGCCACGCCTGGTTGGCCGCCAGAATCGGCTCGACGAGGCGGTCGTGCGCCAGTTCGTACCAGGTGTCGCCGCTGCGTATCTCGGCGCGGATGATGTAGGCGTCGTTGAGGGTGGCGGCCACGGCGTTGGGCAGCCCCTCGGTCTGGCCGCTCTGCTCGTTGCGGTAGACGAGACCGCGCGTGCGCGCCGGTGTGATGAGATGCGCGTCCACCCAACGCCGCAACTGGCGCTCGCCGATCAGGCCGCCGGCGGTGGCGCGGGCCAGCGCACTTTCGTAGAAGTCAGCCAGCGCCTCATCCACGTCGCCAAAGCGCTGCACGTCGTCCGCCACGATCTGCGTGCGGCCCTCCGGCAGACGCTCCCACAACTGGTGGCAGATGATCTGGAGGTGGACCGGCTCCACGAAGAGGCCGAGCACGGCCTGCACGGGCGGCGGGCCATCGCCGGGGATCGCCGTCACCGGCTCCACCTGGCGCTGCTGCACGCGGCGCAGATCGTCGACCAGCCCTTCGGCCACGCCCGGCGCAAAGGGGATCCCCGCATCCGCGGCCGGCCGGCGAATGGCATCGAGCGCGGCATCGGCGGCCAGCCGCTCCATGCGAAAGCGCGTGCGCAGGCGGTCGGGCATCTGCGCGGCGTAGAAGTCGAGATGAGCGATGTAGTCCTCGCGCATGGAGAAGAGCACACTCAACTGCGGATAGCGCAGGAGGCACTCCTGCAACTGGCGAAAGAAGTCGCTGCGTTCGGGATAGCGTTCGGGGTGCGTGGTGAACAGTTCCTCGAACTGGTCCAGGATCAGCAGGCGCGGCCGGACGCGCGTCTCGTCCGGCGCCGGCTCCAGCAGCGGGGCCAGCCCGTCGACCAGCGTGCGCGTGGCCAGCGCGGCCGGCTCTGCCCCGTCGCCCAGTGCCGTGACCAGCAGGTTGTAGGCATAGATGTTGTCGACACTCGCTGCGCCGGGCAGCAGGTTGCCGCTGACACGCGCGATGGGCAGCACGGCGATGCGTTTCTGCTCCTTGAGCAGCGGCACGACGCCGGCGCGCAACAAAGAGGTCTTGCCCGCGCCGGACGGCGCGTAGAGGACGACGGCACGCTGGGCGATCACCAGCGCGGCAAGCTGGCGCGTCTCCTGGTCACGGCCAAAGAAGTACTGCCGCTCGCCTTCTTCATATGCGCGTGGTCCAACATAGGGATTGCCGCGTCCCTCACTGCTCATCACACGTTGTCTCGCGATTCACTGGCTTCAGTCATGCCGGTACTCCTGCCACCGTGCGTACAGGTCTGCCACGAACTGCTGCGTGCTGCCCCAGTAGACGTCGATCTTGGATTTGGAGAAGTAGCGCTGGAGGTACTGCACCAACTCCTTTTGCTTGGCCGGGTCGTCGGGCGTGTCCTCCAATTGCACCGCGACATGCAGCATGCCCCACCGCTCCAGATCGAGTTTGGTCAGCAGCCCGCGCAGGATCACCTTGAGGTCGAGATCCTCCAGTTGATAGCCGAGGAAAAGCAGCGTTGTCGAAGCTAGCGCGCTCTGCACGCTCGTCGGGAGCAGATACTCGTAGTCGCGGGCAATGCGCGCCAGGTAATCCAGGTGGTCGTCCTCGGTCAGCACCACCGAAAGCGGGTCGGCGCCCGTGCCGTAGAGGTGAAGCACGGCCGGCTGCTGCGCGCTGATCGGCGGGTCGAAGTCGAAGTGCGGGCGGGCCGCGCCAGGCTGCACCGGTGTGCGCCAGTCCACGGCGAGCGAGCGGACGGCCTCGGCGCCGGCGCGCTCGCGCAGCGCCAGTTCCATGAAATTGTCGGCATTGGTGGTGATATAGAGCGGCAGACCCAACTCGGCCAGCATGGAATAGAGATCGCTCTCGAAGACCTGGCGACGCAGTGCGGACCAATCCAGCGCGGCCAGTACACGCTCCAGCGGCTGGCGGCCATCGTCGGGCGCAGCGGGCAGGCCCAGGCGCTGCTTGAAGCCCGCCACAGCCATCCGCTGCACGGCCATGCGCAGGCGGCGGTTGTCGGTCGTGCCCACGAACTGGGCGACGCGCGGCAGATCGACAGCGGCATCGAAGGGGTAGTTGAACTCGGCGGCCAGGTTCTGTGCCTGTTCGGCGGGCGTCGGCAGCAGACCCGCCGTCGCCCCTGGCCCAAGGAAGGGCGTACACTCGCCCGCAGCGATGTTGCCCAGCAGCGTGCTCCAAAAGCTGTCGGCCTGGTCGCCCAGCACCTGGCCGCGCCGGCCCAGCAGACGTCCATCGTTCAGCCGCATGAAGACGACAGGCGCCGCCGCGTCGGGGCGCTCGCCGGCAAGCAGCATCGATCGCGCCTGGTTGGCGGCCAGGTCGACGGTGCCATGCTCCAGCAGTGCGCGGTAGAAAGCAGTGGTGAAGGCGCGGCTCGTGGCGATCTCGATCTCCGTCTGCATGGCCAGCACGGCCGGCACGCCGGCGCGCACCAGCGCCGGCGCCACCCCGCGGAAGACATCGGTCGCCGCACGAGTGGCGCTCTCACAGGCAGCGAGGAAAACGAGACGCAGGCGCGCATCCAGTTCATTGGCGCCGCCCGCCAGCAAGCGTGCAGCCAATTCGGCGACCTGTGTATCCTCGACAGTCGTGGCGTGGTTCTGTTCGTCGGCAAAGACCAGGAAACCGTGACCGCTGCGCTCGTCAAAGGCGCCGTGGGCGACGAGGTGCAGGATGTGCGCACCGCGGCGCAGTTCCGCCTCCAGCGCAGGCAGGCTCCAGGCTGCGCTGGAGGCCATGCGCACGCGTTGCTGCCACGCGGCAGGCGTCTCCCGACCGGCCGGCAGCGCGGGAAAGAGCGTTACCTCAACGTCGAGCCCCTGCACGGCCGCCAGCAGCGCATCGATCTCGGCCACCGGATCGATCTCTGCCATGCCCAGCGCAGCCAGGTCATCGGGCGCGGCAATCGCGGCCAGCACCTTGATCGGCCGCTGGAGAATGGGGCTGCCGGGCCGCCAGGCTCCGGCCAGGTACCGCGAAAAGGGCGTGGCATCGGTGGCGGCAACTGCCAGCGGCGCGCGACCCGCGCTGTCGTCGTAGAGCAGTTCCCACGGGAGACTGTGGAGTTCGGGCGCTTCGGCGTCGATGCGCAGGCGCACGCGGCAGGATGGATGCGCTGCGCGGATGGCGGCCCACGCCGCAGCCGCCGGCGCCGAGGCCGTCAGCCAGCGAAAGAGCGCCGTGCCATCGCGGCGAGCGTCGTCGCTCCCCTGCCACGGCAGGAAGGCCGGGTCGAGAAAGCCGCGCGGGAACTCCTGGCCAGTGTCGAGTGAAAACTCGACGGGATAGCCGGCATCCTGGCGTTCAAGAACCCGGATTTCCAGGGCAACGTAACGGGTTTCTGTGTGCAATGAGTCATCCACGGGTCGAACAACGCGCCGACGAGCGACTGAGGCCACTCTATTGTAGCGACCCTGCGCCTTTGATACAACCCGATTTTACACAGCCTTTTGACAGAAGGACCCCGGATCAGGTGTGATCCGGGGTCCTTGAGGTCGGTAAGTGCCGGCGCTAGCCGTTGCTGTTGTCGCCCTCTCCGTTATCATCCGGGTAGGGCATGGGGCCGGGATCCGGATCGGGGTCCGGGTCCGGCATGGGGCCGGGATCGTCGGTGGGGACTGGCCCCGGCATCATCTCCACGTTGATGGTCAGTTCCTGGTCGACCTCGGCGCCGCCGCTGTTGGCCGCACGCAGCCGATAGGTGTAGCTGCCCGGGTCGTAGAGACACTCGCTGCGCCCGTCGTTGGTCGCTACGTCGGACAGATAGCCGCCGTCGCGATACAACTGCACGACGTCGACCCAGCCTTCCACGCCCCACGACAACCAGACGCAATTTCCGGCTTCAATGTCGTAGGCGTCGGCCTGGAAGTAGTCGATGATGGGCGGCTCAGGCGCCGGCGTTGGCGGCGGCACAGGGGTCGGCGTCGGCTCGGGCGCGGGGCCAAGCACCTGCACGTAGATATCTTGGAGTTGCGGCTGCGTCCCCGCCATGCCGTCAGCGTCGATGGTGAACTTCACCGTGCTATTGGGCACGGCCATGGGGCAGAACTGTTGCCGGCCGACGAAGGGCATATCGCGCCCGACCGGCGTGTCGTCGATGCGCAGCTCGACACGCGTCACGCCCGCGCCCACCGACCACGACGCGTTGACGCAGTCGCCGGGGTTGATCTCGCTGGGCTGCACGTCGAAGTAGTCAATGACGGCCGGTACCGGCGCCGGGGTGAAGGGCGTCGGCGTGGGGGTCGGCGCCGGCTGGCTGCCCACGATCACCGTCAGCGTCTGCTTCGTCTTGCCGCCGGGGCCGCGCGCCTCGATCTCATAGGTGTAGGTGCCGGCCCGGCTGATGCAATCCTGCTGCGTGCCGCTGGCCGGCGCGCCATCCCACCAATTGCGACCATCACGCTTCACGGTGACGCCCGTCACCTGGCCGATGACCTGCCACGCGATCGTCGTGCATTGGCCGGTGGAGAGGCGCGGCGGGTTGGCCGTGAAGTACTGGATCACCGGCGCGTCGGGGTCCGCCTGGACATAGATGGGGATGGCCGACACGACCGAAGTACCGTCGCGTTTGTCGACGTGCAGGTAATAGGTCGTCGAGCGCGGCGGGCATTCGCGCTGGCCGCTCTGGCCGGCCACACCATGCTGGCGGAAGTCCTGCCCGTCGCGGTAGAAGAAGACCGCCATGACGTTGGTCACATCCCAGCGGAAGTTCACGCACTCCCCGGCGCGAATCGTCGTACGATCGGCAGTGAAGTTGATGCCCTGTGCGGGCGTCGGCGTGGGAATGACCGGCTGTGGCCCCATAGGCACCTGGATGCGCACCCAGATGCGCTGGCCGAAGGGCTGACCGGCCGCGTCCGTCATCTGCCACGTACCCGTGTACTGACCCGGCTGCACCGGTGCAACCAGGTTCAGCGCCAGGTCGGCGGTCTGCCCCGGCGCCACGTCAGCCGTCAGCACCAGCGGCACGCCGCCCATTTGGCTGGCTGCGGGGATGCCCGGCAGCGCAACGTAGGTCAGCGCATAGCCCTTCTTCCACGTGCAGGTGCCGTTGTTGAGCACGCGCCAGCTTTTCACGAACGGCTGGCCGGCCGGCACAAAGGGAATCGCCAGCGTATCGTCGTAGGTCAGGTCGGCGACGTAGGCCATGCTGTCCAGGCAGGCGGGCGCGGGCGGCACGGGCGTGGGCGGTACGGGCTGCTCGTCGGCGCTGAGATATTTCTGCACGAGGGCGTCGTAGGTGCCATCCTGCTTGACCTGGGTCAGCGCCAGGTTGAGATAGGGCAGCAGCGACGATCCTTTGCGCACGGCGATGGCGTACTGTTGCGCCAGTTGCGCCTCGCCCACCGATTTCAGCCCGCCATCGCGCAGGTACTCCTGCGCCGGCAGCAGGTCCATCAACCCCAGGTCCACGCGCCCCTGTTGCAGCGCCTGGACGATATCGGCTTCCTTGGCAAAGCCTTGCAGGTTGGCAGCCGGCATGCGCCCGCTGTCGATGAGAAATTGCTTGACCCACAACTCGTAGATGGTGCCGCGTTGGACGCCGACGCGCAGGTTTGTGAAGTCCTGCTTGTAGAGGTCGATGTCATCGATCGGCGACGTCGCGGGGGCGAGGATGGCTTCGGCGCTCAGGTAATAGGGCATGCTGAAGTCGACGACCTTGGCGCGCTCGGCCGTTTCGGTAAGCGCGGCGGCAATGGCGTCGATGTTGCCCAGTTGCAGCGCGGCCGGCAGCCCCTCGAAGGCGTAGTCGACGACAGCCAGTTCCAGACCCAACTTGTCGGCCACGGCCTGCATGAGCGCCACATCGAAGCCGTCGATCTCGAAGGCCGGATCGTAGAAGGCGAAGGGCGGGCTGAACGCCGACGTGCCGATCGTGAGTACGCCCGTCGCCTGGATGCGCTCCCAGTCGCCGCTGCTGTCGATGGGCGACAGGCCCAGCATGTCGGCGGGAGCAGGTTGCTCCTGCGCCGGCGGCGCGGCGAGCAGCCCCGCTGTCGTGAGCGCAGCGACGACCGCCACGGCCACGATGCTCAAGAGTACAATCAACGATGCTCTACGCATAGATTCCCTCACTGGTGAAAATGGTGAACGATCAAACCGACCGGTCAGCGATGCACGACCGGCAAATAGGCCCCTGGATGGATCTTGTCGGCCAGGTCGACGATCATCGTCGCTTCGGGCGTGTCGGTGCGCGGCTTGGTGTGGCCGGCGCTGTCCGTCGCCGTGGCCTCGAACTGGTAGACGCCGTCGCCCATGCTCATACTCAGGTAGGGGAACTGTGCCTGGGTCTCCGTGCCGGGGAAGGTCGTCCATTCCTTCCAACCCTCGCCGTTGTAGTTGTAGAAAAGCTGATATTCGGTAATGGTGGCGCCGCCCACAGCATAGCCGGTCCAGTGCACGGTGAAGGTCTCCGTCACGGGGGCGGTGGGCTTGAGAATCGGCGGGTTGAAGGGGTCGACGATGGCGTGCGGGTTGAGATCGATGGTGGTGCTCGCCTGGGCCGTCTCCGGGAAGACGCCTTCGTTGCCGGCGTTGTCGCGGGCGCGCGTGCGGAACTCGTAGATGCCGCCCTCGGCCGCGCCGGTGAACAGGTGGGAGGTCTCCGTAACGCCGGTCAGCAGGCGCGTCCAGCTCGAATCGGCGCCGGGCATGAGCAGGCGATACTCGACATCGTAATCGGCCACGCCCGACACGTGGTCGGTGCCGGACCACTGGATGGTGAAGGAGGTTGCCGTAGTGAAGGGCGGCAGCGGGGTCATGGCCGTCTGCGGCGGCAGGCTGTCGACGGTCGTGTGGGTTTCGGCATTGCCGTAGTTTTCCTTGTTGCCGACATTGTCCAGCCCGCGCCAGCGGATGTAGATGGTCTCGCCGTCGCTGCCGTGATGGACGGAGTCGCTCATCTGCGCAATGGGATAGCGCCCCTTGTTGAGCTTGTGCCACGTCCCGCTGCTCCCCACGCGATACTCTAGGTCGAACGAATGGAGGCCGCTGGGCGTGCAATGGCTGGGCGCGCGATCCTCGCCGCTCCAGGTGACGGTGAACGACGCCTTGGCGTAGGTGGGCAATGGGTGCACGACGTTGGAGAGCGGTGTCTTCGTGTCGCAGATGTACTCGACGTCCACGAAGGGCGCGGTCCCGCCACCGGCCTCGCGCGTGCGGAAGGAGCGCAGGTGCGTGGCCGAGGCGACCTCATTGCCGGTGAGCACCACGCCGTAGTTGGCCTGGCCGTTGACCCAGCTCTGCAAGATGGCATGCAGGTCGAGCACCTGCCAGCCGGTCGATGCGGTCACGCTGCCCAGGCCGGTCGAGCCGCCGTCGTAGCGCGCATTGTGCCAGGTGATGGAGTGTTCGCCCCACGGCGCGACCATCTTGCGGCCGACAATGTTCGTGTTGCCGAGGCCGGTCGGCACTGTCTGATATTGGTAGAAATTCAAGCGCGCCGACTGCACGCGCGCCTTGCTGGGGATGCCGTTGAGGTCGAACTGCATGACCGGGCGCACGGCTTGTTCGCCCGGTGCAAGCTGATAGCCCATGTTCATGTGAGCCAGACCACCCAGGTTGGCATCGGGTCGCCCCGACGCAATGTAGGCATCCTGTGTGACGTTGAGCCGCACGCGCTTGATCCACGGGCTGAGGTCAGGCATCGGCTCGATCTCGAACTCCTCATCCACTTGATCGGGCATCTGATCGGGCGGAAGGGCGGCGGGCGGCGGCGCGTCCGGCGTTGCATCCTGTGCCAATACCGCGGGCGCAGCCAGCCCCAGCGCGCCAACAACCAACGCAAAGACGAGCAGAGCGTGAAGCAAACACAAACGAGTGTTGCGCATATAGAATCACCTATTGTGTTGAGAAAAGTCGGAGCGTTCGAACAGCGAAAACTCACTCTGATCCAGTGTAGCGGGCTTTCCTTGCGGCGGCGTCCATCGAATGCCGTAGTGTGGTTCAGCGCGCCGTCGAAAGTCGGCAACCGGGCAGGTCGCGGTGTTCGTCGCGGTGGCTCACGCCAGGGCGGCGTACATGAGCGGGAACATGAGGAAGATGCTGAGGATGCTGACGAAGACGATGGTCGCCGCCAATTCCGGCGCGCAATTGTAGCGGCGGGCAAAGGAGAGTGAAGCCACGGCGGCCGGCGTCATGGTCAGGATCATCATGACGTCAATCTCGTTGTCGGACAGCACAAAGAGCCGGGCCAGCGTCGACGTCAGCATCGGGTCGACGACCGTCTGCAGGACAACCGCCGCTGCCACCACAATCCACGTGCCGCGCAGCGACGTGCGCTCGAGCATGAGGCCCACCAGCACCAGCGGCAGGAAGAAACCACCATCGCTGGCCGCCTGCAACGCGCGTTCCATGATATCGCCCAGCACGACGCCGACATGAATGTCAAAGAGGGAAAAGGTGATTGCCAGAGCCAGCGCAAAAAAGATCGGCGTGCGCACGTACTCGGCGACGGCGCCGCCGGCCAGCTTGCGGATCGGCACGTGCTCGGTCGTCTCGCCAAAGAGCTGGGCGATGATGGGCGCCAGCAGCAACGTGGGCAGCGACATGCCAAACTCGCTGACGATGATGAGGTCAGCATGGCGCTCGATGTCGTTGGGATAGAGCAGAAAGAGCACCGGCGCGGCAATGACCGCCGTCGCCGCAAAGCCCGTCGTCAACATGAGCGCGCCAATCTCGGGGCGTGAGCGGCGCAACATGCGCCCAATGAGGTAGGCCAGGGCCAGATCGACGAAACAGAGCGTCAGCAGGGTGACGATCATCCGAACCTGTTCCCAGCCCAGGTCGGCGTACATGACACGATGCAGGATGTGCGCCGGGTAGACGAGATAGATGAGCAGGTTATTGATGACGGTGGCGTCATCCGGCTTCACCAGCCCGTAGCGACGCAGCACCAGCACGGCCAGCACGACGAGCGCCAGCCCGACCGAAGAAGTCACGACATAGAAGACCATCGGTGCCCATCCCTCTCAACGACGCCGACAAAGCGCCCGTGCGCTGTGGCGAATCTTATGCCTGGCCTGCCCACTTCGCCTTGAGCGCCATGATACGCCGATAGGATTCATCAATGCGCGCCTCGCTCAGCCGGCCGTCGGCCACAGCCGCCGCCAGCAGGTCGATGATGCGCGCCGCGACATCCGGTTCGTACGCCAGGTTGTTGCCGACCACGACGACATCGACGCCCGCCGCCACCGTGCCGACCACCGCCTCGGCAAAGCCGTAGTTGTCGGCGATGGCATCCATCTGCATGTCATCGGAGAAGACCACGCCGTCGAAGCCAAGCTGCTCGCGCAGAAGGCCGGTGAGGATCGGCTGCGACAGGGTGGCGACGGTCTCCGGGTCCAACTGGGCGTTGTAGACATGCGCCGTCATGACCGCATCAACCAGACCCTGGCTGATCAGGTCGCGGTACGGCTCCAACTCCAGCGGCTGCCACGTCTCCGTCACGTCGACAAAGCCCAGGTGCGAATCGCTGCGGCTGCTGCCGTGGCCGGGGAAGTGCTTGAGCGTCGTCGTGATGCCGCGGTCGCGATGGGCGCGGATGAACGCGCCGGCCTGCGCGGCCACGATGGCCGGGTCGGCGGAGAAGCTGCGGCCGATGGCGCCGATCACCGGGTTGTCGGGGTTGGTGTTCACGTCGACCACCGGCGCAAAGTTGTGCCGCACCCCGGCCGCCTTGAGTGTCTCCGCCAGTTGCGCCGCGGCCGCGTAGGTTGCGTCCGGGTCATTCTGCTCGCCCAGCGCCTGCGCCGAAACTGTCGGCGGGAAGCCATGCGTTTCGTTGAATCGAGCGACCTTGCCCCCCTCCTGGTCGACAGCAATCATGAGCGGCTCCGCGGCCAGTTCGGCCAGGGCCGCATCGAGCGCCGCCACCTGCGCCGGCGACTCCACATTGCGCACGGGGCTCTGCAATGCCACGTCGTAGCTGAAGAGCACGACGCCGCCGATGCCGCGGTCGCGGATGTCGGCCACGATCGGGTTGTCCGCCTCGAGCACTGTGCCACGGAAGCCGACCAGCACCATCTGAGCCAGTTTGCGGCGCAGGTCCGGGGCGATCTCCAATGGCTGCGCCTCAACGGCGGGCGTTGGGGTTGGCAACGCAACGGACGGCGTCGCGAGTACCGGCCCCGTGGATGGCTCAGCGGGCCGGCAGCCTGCCAGCAGCGTCACGGCTACGGCGCCGCCCGCGGTCAGCACCTGGCGCCGCGTCCACGCGCCCGTCCCGCGATGATCAGTCAGATCCGGCATGTGATTCATGGCTCTTGCTCCATCTTCATCGAGAATCAGTAAAACAATGTAGTGACGACTTTAGTCGTTGTTCAGACTGAACGGCTAAAGTCGTCACTACTGGACACTGCCAGCCCCCTGCGCGTCTATTGCAGCTGGGCCAGCGTCGCCACCAGCAGATCATAGACCTTCTGCACCGTGGCGACCTCCATCCGTTCGTCCGGCGAGTGGACATCCAGGATCGTCGGGCCGACCGAGATCATGTCGAGGCCGGGGTACTTGACGCCGGCGACGCTCGTCTCCAGCCCGGCATGGATGGCAGCAACCTTTGGCTCGGCGCCATAAAGATCCACATACACCTGCTGCATGGTCGCCAGCAGCGCCGAGTCGGGATTGGGCGGCCAGGCGCCGTAGGCGTCGTGGATCGTCACCGTGGCGCCGCCCAGCTCGAAGACGCTGGCGAAGCGCGCAGCCGCGTCGTCGCGCGCCGAGTCCACCGCGCTGCGCACTAAGATCGTCGCGTCCAGCTTGCCATCGACCATGTTCAGCACGCCGATGTTGCCTGAGGTCTCCACCAGCCCCGGCACTTCGTCGCTCATGCGGATGACGCCCTGCGGCGCGCCGTAGACCGCGCCGATCAGCGCGCGTTGAGCCGGCGCGGCCATGACCTGCGCGGGCAGGTCAGCCGGCGCGGCGGTCACGGTCAGGTTCGCCTCGGTCGCGGCCAGCTCATGCTGGACGGTGGCGGCGAACTCCGCCACGTAGGCGGTAAAGGCATCGGCCTGCGCCTCCGGCACGGCGGCGATCACCGTCGTCGTGCGCGGGATGGCGTTGGCCTGGTTGCCGCCGGCCAGGCTGGCCACGCGCACGCCCAGCTCGGCCGGCGCGTTCCAGAGCAGCCGCGCCATTAGTTGGTGTGCGCTGCCCCGCCCCTTGTCGATATCGACGCCTGAATGGCCGCCGCGCAGCCCGTCGACGGTGACCTGCACGCCGGTCATCCCTGCCGGCGCCGGTTCCTCATCGTAGGTCGCGCTCACGGTGGCATTGACGCCGCCGGCGCTGCTGATGAGGTACTGGCCCTCGACCTCGTTGTCGATATTGATGTAGTAGCGACCCTTCAGCACATCGGTCGCCAGCGCGCTGATGCCGCCGAAGCCGTCCTCCTCATTGGTGGTGAAGAGCGCCTCCAGCGGCGGATGCACCAGCGCGTCATCTTCCAGCAGCGCCATGATCGTGGCCACGCCGCTGCCGTCGTCGGCGCCGAGCGTGGTGCGGTCGGCATGCACCCAGCCATCCTCGACGTAGGCATCGATGGGGTCGGTCAGGAAGTCGTGGGTCGAGTCGGGCGTCTTCTGCGGCACCATGTCCAGATGCGCCTGGAGGATCACGCCGGGACGATCTTCGAGGCCGGGCGACGCCGGCTTGCGGATGATCACGTTGCCGGCCTCGTCGGCGATCGTCTCCAGGCCCAGCGACTCGCCGTAAGCCTTGACAAAGGTGGTGGCCTGCTCCTCGTGGTGCGAGGGGCGCGGCACCTGGGTCAGATCGTAGAAGTGCTGCCAGAAGGCCGCCGGCTCCAACGTGCCCAGCGCATCGGCCAGGGGGACGCGCTCACCGGCAGCCGGTGCCGGCGCGTCCGGCACCGCGGGCGCGGCTGCTGCCGGCGCATTTTCGCCCGCGGTGAAGGTCACCCACGGCTGTGTCGGGCGATCCTTCAGGTAGCCATCCAGGTAGTCGAACTGCGGGTGTGCGGCCAGGTAGTCGGCGGCGACAAAGGGCAGACCGCTGGAGTTGCCCCAGCGTGCGCTGATGCTCAGATCGGCGGCCATCGCGCTGTCCATCACCTTGCCGTCGACGGCGCCGTGCGCATCGAAGGCCGGTCGCCCACTCAACCCGCTGACGTAGAGCATGGGATCCAGCTCGGTGTGGCCGTCGATGGTGCGCCAGCCGGGCTGCTCCTTCTCCAGGTAGACGTCGTAGTGATCGGCCAGCATCGCCTGCGCCGTTGGGACGTCGAGCGCACCCTTGTGCTCGTTCATGAGCTGCGTCAGGCGTACGCGCCGCGCGCCGGCCGGCGTGCGCACGTCGAGGTAGCTCTTGTCCTTGGTCTCCAGGTTGCGGATGCGCAGGTCGCTGGCCGAGTTGAAGCCCAGGAAGTAGCCGTTGTCGGTGCGATCCACGCTGCTGTACTTGAGCCCCAGCTCGAAACGCATGATCTCGCCGCTCTTCTGGTCGCCCAGCAGCCAGGAGTTGGCATAGCCGCCGTTGTTGTCCTGCTCCATGATGGCGACGAAATCATCCAGGCTTTCGGCGTACTGCACCGCCTGGCGCAGGCGCAGGAACTCGGGCGCCTCGTCGGCGATGTAGCCGCTGAAACCGCTGATGGTCGTCTCGGTGCCCATGATGCCGGCGCCGGTGACGAAGTAGTCGCTGCCCGAATGGATGTTGCCGGGCGTGGCCTGCATGAAGATGCGGTTGCCGTCGCTCGGCACGATGTCGAGCAGCACATTGTCGTACTGGCCGACGGGGAAGGCCTGCCACGTGTTGTGGGCGATGACGATGCGCCCGTCGGTCGTCCAGTCGCCGTTGGCGATGAAGGCGCTGCAATGCTCGTAGTCCGCCTTCTGCTGCTTGTACCAGTCGCCCTGGATACCCGGCCACCAGTAGTCGAAGAGTTCGTGCTGACCGTTCCAGGCGAGTACCTCCTGCCAGGTGATCTCGGTGCCGGCCGCGGTGGCGCCGTCGGCAATGCCCTTCAGCTCGTCCGCGTATTCCGGCGTGAGCCATTTCGACCACTGCTCCTCGGCGCCGGGGATGAAGACCTCTTCCCAGCCAACGCCCGTCTTCCACGGCGTGATGTGACGCAGCATCTTTTGCACGTCGGCCAGCTCCAGCGCCATCAGAAAACCGTGCTGATAGCCCCGTTCATAGGGGTCGCCCTCGATGTGCAGATAGACCCAGCCGGCACGCTCAAAACGGTAGCCCTTGCCGTCGGGACTGCTCTGCACCGGCTCGTCTGCGGCGGGCTGTTGCACGAGCAAACGGTCGCGGTCCACCAATGCGACTGAGGGTGCAGCCTGTGCCGTCGCGTGCGGAAGGATGCCAAGGACAAGGACTGCCAGCAGCAGCCAGGTCATTCCAACGAAACTACGTCGCCTGTTCATCGACGCCTCCTTTGACAATTGGATGGTTTGCCAACAAAGGAGGGCAGTGGGTTCAGCAGGGTATGACTGGGCGACAGATGGAGATTAGAGATCAGAGATTGGAGATTGGGGTGAGGCAACACGAGTATCCCTCGAATCTCCAGTCTCAAATCTCTAATCTCAAATCTCCTGGATCTCTACTCGACCGTGACCGCAAACTCCAATGTCTGATCCGGCGCGTCTGCGCCCGGCGGGAACTCGCCGATCTGCAACGACACGGCGCCGGGCGTCAATGTGCGGAAGACGAAGCGCTGCGTGCCGGGCGCGCCGGGCATCTCCGCCGACACTGTGAAGCCGCTCTCGGGCAGCAGGCGCAGCACCGCGCCGTCGTTGGCAGTCACCAGCCACTGGTAGCCCGTCGACGGATTGGCGTCCAGTTCCACAGCCAGCCAGTCGCCGGCAGCAACGTCGATGGCCGTGCCGACGTCGGCCGCGGTCACCGTGACCGTGTTGCCGGTCAGCGGCGCTGGGTCGACGATCGTCACGTTGTAGTCGAGCGTGCGCTCTGCTTCCTCTGCGCCGGGCGGGAACTCGCTGATCTGCACCGTGGCCTCGCCCGCAGCTTTGGCCAGGAAACGGAAGGTGTCGACGCCGCCCGCGCCGGGCATGTCTGCGCTCTCGGCGTAGACGGGGTCGCCCGCAGCCGGCAGCAGCGCATCGTTGGTGCTCACCACGCGCCAGGTATAACCGGTAGAGGGGTTGCTCGCCAGACGCACCACCAGCGTGTCGCCGGTCACCAGGGCGAACGCGCCCCCGGCATCGGCTTCGGTGACGGCCACGGCGCCGCTGGAGCCTGGCTCAGCCGCCGGCACGGTCACACTCAACGTGTAGCCTTCCTCGGCGAAAATACCATCCGGGTTGACGAACTCAAACTGAAGCTCGGCGGTGCCGGGGCCGGCGCCCAGGAAGTAGTACTTGAAGAGTTGCTTGCCCTGCTCTTCTACCGGGAAAACCCACGCGCCGCCCAGCATCTGCGCGACCATCGGGTCACTCTGCACGAGATCCCACATGCCCTGCTCCGCGCCCTCGAGCGCCACGAGCAGGACGTTGCCGGGCAGGATGGTGACGCTCTGGCCGTCGTCGGCGGCGCCCACGGTGATCGACGCGTCCGCGCCCGACCACTCGTTGACCGCCTCGACCGTGACGGCGAAGGTCTTGTCAGGGGGCGTTTCGGTATCCCAGGGCTGACTGTTGGCCAGCGCCAGTTCGACGACACCTGGCGCCATGACGTGGAAGGTGAAGCTCTCCACGCCGCCCGCGCCGTCGGCGTCCGAGTCAGGCGTAAAGGCGTAATCGGTCTGCAGCAGGATCGACTCGTCGTTGGCGGTTATCTGCCAGATGTAGCCGGTCGTCGGGTTGCCGGGCACTCCTACGACCACCTCGCCGCCGACCGCCACCTCCACGACCATGCCCTCATCGGCCTCCGTAATCGTGAGTTGGGAGGTAGGCGGGACAAACTCGCCGTAGCTACTCTCGTCTACCGGCGCGACGCTGGCGAAGTTGCCGTGAGCAAGCAGCTTCCACGCGCCGCCGATTTCCTGGAAGATTGTGAGGCGCGGGGCCGGGTCGCCGAAGTCAGCTTCACCGCCGTCCAGCGTCGTGTCGGTGCGCGCCGTATAAGCAACGACCAGTACGCCGCCATCGCGCGTCACGTGCAGGTCGCTCAGTTCGTAGCTTTCAAAGGCCGGCAGATTGTCGAGATAGGTTGTAGCATCGAAGCGCTCACCCGTTGCGCGCACGATCTGGAAGGCCGGCGCCAGCAGCGCCGCTACCTGCTCGGCGTCGCCTGCCTGCAAGGCATCAAAGTAGGCCGTCACCAGTTCCTCGCCAAGCGCCGCGTCACCTGCAAGGGCGCTTTCTCCCGGCGCGCCCGCCGTCACGCTGAGGGCAAGCTCGAAGTCCTGCGCCTCCTCGCCAAAGTTGATGACCTTGAAGGTGTACGCCTGGCTGACCGGCATGACCTGGTCGAAGTTGCTGGCGCCGGCGTGGTCGGTCAGCAGGGGGTTGCCGTCGGCGCCGACGACGGTCAGCACCAGACTGGCATCGTCGGGGGTGACCAGCGCCTGCACCGACGCGCCCACATCGATGTCGACCACGTAGCTCGCCATGCCCTGCGGGTCCAGCGTGCCGGTGGCCTGGGTCAGCCCGCCCGCGTCGGGCGTCAGCGGTTGGGGCGCCGGTTCGTCGCCGGCCGCCGTAGCCTCGATGGTCACGCTGTAGGTCTCCGCCGGGGTGGCGCCGCCCGCCCGCGTGTTGGTGAAATCGAGCGTGGCCGTGCCGGGCGCGATGGCCTGGAAGGTGAAGAGTTGCTCGCTGCGTGCGCCGGGCATGGTGCCAAGCAGGACCGTGGCCGAGTCGCCCACCGCCTCCAGGTTTGACTCGTCAAGGGTATCCAGCGTCCACGCGTAGCCATCGCCGCCATTAGTGTCGAGCGCCACCTGGAAGGGATCGCCCACGGTCACGGGGATCGTCTGGCCGGCGGCGTCGGCCGTCAGGATTTTCTTGGTGGGCAGCGGCGCCGCACTCACTACGACGCGCAACACAAAGCCCGCCGCCGCGTCGCCCGTGTTCTCGACGACGATGGTGTACGCGCCATCCTCCGGCGCCCAGGCCAGGTAGGTGAAGGCTTCGGGCGCGCCTTCCATGACCAGGTCGCCGTAGGGGGCGCGGAAGGCGGTTACCTGGAGCGCGTCGCTCTCGCCCTGGAGATCCATGGCCACGCGGTCGCCCGCGACTAGATCCAGGGCGAACTCGGCCTGCGCGCCCGACGCGAGCGCGTCCATCTGCGCCACGCCGAAGCCGGCCTCGTCCAGTTCGATCGGCGCGGGCGCATCCTGGGCATAGACGACCGTCGCCGGCGACCATGCGAGCGAGAACACCAAGAGTGCGTAGAGCAAAAGAAGTGGGAACCGCATAGCTATCTCCTGTTGAATCAGACTGCCTGCAAGACCTGGATGTTAGCGTTAGCGCCGTAGAAGGTCGATCGGCCCAAGCTCTGTGAGCGCGTCAAGTTGTGTTTCATCAAGCACCAGACTGACGGCATCGTGGGTCGTATCGTTCCCAATACGGACGTGCACTTCCATGCCATTGCGATCGGTGATGCCGTAGTCGTCCAGCAGCGCGCCCAGATCGAGCGCAAAGGCGCCATCGCCATCGGTACTTGTCTGCACCATGCCGCGGTAGACACCCTCGTCATAGAAGACGACCAGCAGCGGGGCATTCGCAAGTGGCGCGGCCAGGGCGTCCGGGCTGGCTTTCTCGTTCACGACGCCGTTCAGCACGAGTTCCACCGCCGTCACGCTGGTGAAGACCGGCGACGCGGCGACGGCGGCGGCATATGCGCGGTCGAGCACCGGTTTCGCCGAATGGTCGAAGACGCCGAAGTAGTCGAGTTTGCCGCCGCCCGGCAATGCTGCCGCCTCGGCATTCGGGTTGGGGTTGAAGCCCCACCATGCTGACACGTACGTCTCGAACACGGAGGCGTGGGGATAGCCGTAGTAGCCGCCGGTCAGCGACGGCGTCAGCATGAAGGTGTAGTCGATATTGGCGGGGATGCCGGCACGTTGCTTCTCGGCAGGCGTGAGCGCCCTCCCCGCAGTGCGAATGTAGTTGTAGGGCTGATTCTGCGCGTCGACGCCTTTGAAGTGGGTCGGCAGCACCTGCATACCCGTCACGGCGATGAGACCATCGCCCCAATCCTTGTCGCTCCAGTCGGGCGTGCCCGGCGTGTACCAGGCCGAGACCAGCACGTCGTAGTGCAGCGCCGGCATGGCAAATGCCTGCCACGTGGCGTAGAGCCTGTGAATCAGCGCGCCGGGCGCATTGAGCGCAAAGCCGAAGTTCGCCTGGAACGCCTCCACCTTGCGTTCGTTGACCAGAAAACCGGGATAGGTGTGCATGGTGCCGGAATATCCGGACTCGCCGCAGGTCAGGTCGTTGCAGGCATCGATGGACTTCGCCGATAGATGGACATCGCGCCCGCGCGGCAGGTTGTAGGTCGCCCCTTCCGCGCTGGTGGCAATGCCGGATAGCGGCGAACTGATTGTGACGACACCGGCCACGGCAGCGGACTGCCGGCTACCGCGTGCCGCCGCGCTGTCATACCCGACAGGAAGATAGGATTGCCCGTCCGCGCTCGGCATTTCGGCCAGCCCGGCGAGATAGCTCGTAATGACGATGCCGCCCATGGAGTGGCCGACGACGAGCGGCTTGCGCCCGGTAAGCTGCGTGACCTGCCCGATCGCCTGGGCAAGCGCATAGCTGACATCCTCGAAGCGTGAATTGCCCCGCCAGCGAAACTCGAACGGTACGCCGCCCAGGTTCTTGACGTAGTCGAAGGCGCAGTTCCACGTTCCGACACCGCCGCCCAGGCTCCCGAACATCGAATAGCCATGCACAAAGAGCACCGGCTGCTTGCCGAGACACTGGTCCTTGCAGGCGCCGCGCAGTTCCATCATGCCGCGATCGGGCAGCGCGGGATAGTAGGTCATCCACACGTTGCCGCGCAGGCGCGTGTTCGCCACGTTCTGCTCGATGAGTGGATAGAGGTGCCAGTCATACGCCGCACTGTGGACAAGCCCGCCGCGCCACTTGAGCGGGTCGGGATTGAAGACGGTAATGAAGGGAAGTGCGGCGCACGAAGCCGCGGCCGCCATAGGCTCATCCTGCGCATCGACGGCATAGAGCGGGCCGGCAAAGGTCGGCATGGCGTCCGGACGCAAGCCTTCGAACACCGGATTCAGTTGGACGCGACCGTCAGCGCGCTTGACGACGCTCACGCCAATCTGGGCAGCGGCCACCCCCTCCGCCACGGCATTGGCAGGTATTTCCACCAGGTAGTCGCCATCCAGGTTGCCGAACGTGCCGCCCTTGCTGTCAACCGTCTCGGAGATAATCCAGGTGCGCGGCGCCACTTCGATGGTGACGGCACGATCCACGCGCGAGCCGTCGCTGACGAACGCGCTGAGCATATAGCGATGGATGCCGGCATCCGCCGCGCCGGGCAGCCAGGTGACCGTGCCGTCCGCCACGATCCGCGGCGTCGATGTACCGAAGGGAGCCTGTTCCACGAGGGAAAAGCCGGTGACCGAGTACGCCTCGTGGTAGATCACCGCCTGGACGGTGCTGGTATAGCTCTCCTGGACGACTGCCAGATCGGCGGGCGCGCTGATCTCGACAAACTGGCTGCCCTTGTAACCGGACGCTGCCAACGGCAGGTAGGTGGTATAGGGTGCGGGTGGATCGTCCGGCGCCACCTGGCAGCCGGCTGCCGCCTGGGCGCCGGTCGTCGCGACAAGCGCCAGCAAAAGTGCAAGAAGTATCCCCACCCCCCAGACCTCGGTGCGAACCTTCATGATTACCTCCTAACTACCATTGTAGCGGCGTTACTGCGTTGCATACATGGGCACGAACTCAACCGGCACCGTGGCATTGGCCTGATCGAGCAGCGCCTGCAAGTCCGCCGGCACGTACGAGTACTGGTCGAGGAAGGCCTTGGCCGCGTCGGCATCGCCTTCGCCTTCGATGGTGAGGATGGTCACCATGAGATCCTCCACGGCCTGCGGCATCTTCTCCATGTCCACGTGGAACTTGCCCACACTGGCGTCAAAGACCAGGGCCTCTTTCTCCACGAAATAGTTCCACGCCGCCGAGCGGATCAGGCCGTAGGCCGAGGCCGGGCCGAAGCGAATCGAGCGCAGCGCCTCGGAGAGGAAGCCGGCGTAATGAGCCTCCATCGTCTCGGGATCCACGCCCTGCTCGCGCAGGTAGATCGTGTTGTAGAGGCTGGTGATGTCGGCCTTGCCTTCCTCGATGGGTTGGTAGTGCTCGCCAAGCGCCTGCTGGATCGTCACCTGCTGGCCATCCTTCATCACCGTGCGCGGGCCCAGCGTGTGGCCAACCTCGTGACCCAGCACCCAGTTGAAGTAGCCGTCCGGCGTCGCCCATGCATTGACCTCGTCATCCATGATCGCGGCCAGCAGCGGGATAAGGACGACCGAGCGGCGCTCGTCGGCGAAGTTGCGCATCATCACCTTCTTGGCGCCCTTGGCCTCCCACACGCGCGGGTCGTTAGGCAGGCTGAAGGCGACCGGCTCCATTACCGCGCGCCCCTGGCCGGTGCGCAGGATGTCGTCGACCAGTTCGATGGGTGTCATTGTGCCGGTCTGGTCCGGGCGATAGGCCGCCGGCACGGGCAGGTTGGCCTGCTCGAAGGGCACGGCCGCCTTGAACGCATCCAGCCGCGCGCTCGCCGCCCGATCCACGATCAGCACGTTGGCCTTGTAGAAGGTCTTCTGACCGGCAAGCTGGTCGTCGTAGGTCTCGTGCGGGCCGATGCTGATGTCGAGGTTGCTGTCCAGGTCGAGCCAGGCCATGTCGGCGTCGAAGTAGTCGTCGGTACGCATCGCCTGGGCCTGTTTCTTCAGGTAGTCGGTGAGCGACTCGTTCTGGCTCAGCCCCGCCGCCTCTTCGAGCAGTGCAGCCGCCGGCTCGACGTAGGCAGCGTAAACCTCGTAGTAGGGGATCGCCACCAGCATGTCGCCGTCACGGCGCACGACCGTGTACGGCGAGAGCAGCGCGTCCTTCGCGTCCGGGTGAGCGGCGATGTAGGCATCCAGTTCCGCCTTGGTCAGGTCGGCCGGATAGACATAGCTGCCCAGCGGGCGCGGGTCGCTGCCCAGAAAAACGGCGAAGTCGTCGAAGCGATCCCAGCGGCCATAGTTGGCGTCCATCATCAGGTGCAACGCGGCTTGGTCTGGATTGCTTGCGTCCAGGCTACGGAAGATGCGCTCGCCCTCCGGATCGACCTGCTGCCAGTAGGCGGCATCCATATACCAGGCCGCCTGCATGAACTTGTCGAGCACTTGAAGCTCCCACGGCTCCAGCTTGCTGGTGTCTACCGTAGGCGCCACCGTGACCGATTTCAACCGCGCGTGCCGCGCGGCCAGGTCGGGCGCAACGACGAGCGATTGCGACGCCGCGCCTGTGGGTGGTTCGATGGCGTACCAGAACTCGGCAATGAAGCCCTGGGCATCGGCATGCAGCACCTGTTCGCCGTTCACGGGTACGCCGCCGGCGCAGCCCCAGGTATAGACGGTGGCGCGCCCGGCTGCGGCTGCGGGCACGACCTCGGCGTCAGGGTTCTCCTTGCAGAATGCGACCATACCCTCGTTGGGTGTCTCGCTCAGGTCGGCCTTTGTTTCGCAGGGGATGTTGGCGCCGACGAAACACGCCTTGACCTGGCCGTCGGCACAGCGCCAGAAGGTTCCATTCTTGAGGATATCGTCCGGCGCGTCGGCCGGCGCGTTGATCGCTGCGCGCAGCCCCTGCACAGCCGCGGCCGGCGGCTCTTCGCCTGTGTAGCGCGCATCGGGCGTGTCGATCGTGCCGACGGCCGCGCAATAGGCGAAGGGGTCGTCGAACGTGGCGGCGTCCTGCCCCGGCGCGCACTCGCCGCGCATGAGCGCCCATTCCTCGCACTCGCTGCCGCCGGCGAAGACACAGTAGCCCACTTCGCCGCCCTCGCCCTGGCGAATGTCAACCGTGCCGCCTTGCGCCACGCAATTCTCGGAGGCGGGGTTGGCAATACCCTCGCCGGGCGCGGGCGCCGTCACCGGGACACACGCCGACAGGAGCGCCAGCGTCATCACTAAACTCAGCAGTAGGATAGAAAGTCGCTTCATCGTTGCACCTCGCTTCATCAGCCTTTGACGTTAGCAATTCTGGCGTTGATCGGGATGTTGCTGGATTCCAGCCCTGGCTCCTGGCCGTGCAGGTCGAATTCCAGGTCTACGCCCGGCCGGAAAATCAGGCAGTGCGTCGAGCCGCCGAAGTGGAACATGCCGGTCTCGTCGCCCTTGTTGACATGCTGCCCCACGTACACGCGGATGTCGTTGGTCGAGACCTCGGCCATGCCCACGGAGAGGAAGCCCATCAGCCCGATACGCGGGTCGTCGGCCTCGATGAGGATCAGGCCACGCGCGGCCACGCCGGTGATGTAGCCCTGCGATTCATTGGGCGCGGCCGGGTCGAAGCCTTCGCCGGGCGTCTCCGAGTAGTAGGAACCGTCGATCACCTCGGCCTTGACGATGGTGCCGCTCACCGGGCTGTGCCAGCGGTGATAGCTGAGCGCGCTGAGGAAGGCCTGGTAGATCGTACCGCCCACGAACTGCTCGGCCACCGGGTCGCCGGCCAACATATGGCGCAGCGAGTAGGGCTGCCCCTTGATCCAGAATTGATCGGAAAACTTGACATCTGACGCCAGCTTGTAGGGCGCCGACTCGCAGGCGTTGACGATGACGCCGTTGTCTTCCGGTGCGGCGATGGGACGCTGCCCGTCGCGGAACTGGCGCGTGAAGAAGTCGTCCCACGTGGTGAAGCCGTAGTGGGGCTGACCCGGCTCGCACTGGAAGGTGTCGGCAAAACCCGGCATGGCCGCCATCGCATCACGGCCAAACCAGCCGCTTGCCGGGTCGTCGCTCAGTACGTAGGCCGAGGCCGGCGAGGTGAGAAAGACCGCCCACGCGGCGAGGATCTTCTTGAGCTGGGCGTTGACCTTGTCGTTGAGAAAGGCCGCAAAGCCGCCTTCCGTCCCCATGGGCCAGTCGAGGATGGCGTTGATGGGGAAGCCGACCAGCCCCGTCTTGTTGAATTCCGGCGCCGTGGTCAGGATCGCGCTGATCAACGCCAGCATCTCCTTGTAATCGCGCACCTGCGGATCGCCCGTCGGCGTAGTGAGAAATTGCGCGGACCGCGGCAACTCCTCGAACATCTGGTGGAAGTACATGAAGAGTTCGGCGTCGCTCTCGATGAGATCCTGGAACTCCTGGACGACCGGCTGCAACGGCTGCGGATTCTCGCGCACCGCCTGGAGTTGCTTCGCCAGCCAGCGATCCAGGAAGGCCTGGTCGGAGGGCAGCCACTTGCCCACGCGGTAGGGCGGCACGCGCCCCGGCTTGACCGCGCCCGGCCGGATCGCAGCGGCGCTCGCCACGCCCGGCGCCATGGCGGGATGCAGTGCCACGGCACCGGCGGCAGCGCCGGCCAGTTTGACGAAATTGCGTCGTGAAGTCTTCGGTTGCATGGAGAGTCAATCCTTTCAATTGAGCGGCCCAGGGAAAGGCCGTCCCTGGGCCGCCAGAAGATACCGCCGTCGTTACTCCTTGATAATGATAGGCAGCAGGGCGCCTTGCCCCTGCCACTCATAGGCGCCGACGTCTACACGCGGCCCGTACGGACGCAACGCGCCGTCGATGTCCACTGCCGGCGCAGGCGGCACGCCGGCCGGGTCGCCGGCATCGATGGCCGCCGAGTTAGGCATCAGGTGGAAGTCGTATGCCGTCGGACTGAGGAATTGCGGATTGCCGACGATCGTGTGGGTGCTGGTGATCGAGTCATCTGCATCCGGCCCAATCTCCTGCGAATTGCTGTAGAAAAGCGTGTAGCTCAGGGTGACAGGAGCGGCTGGGCCGTACAGATCCTCGCCTTCGATGCCGAATGTGTGACTGACGATGCTGTTGTTGACCAGGCTCAGCGCGCTGGTTGTCCAGCGACTGAGGAGCCAAAGTCCGTAGTCTCCGTTCGCATAGAAAGTGTTGTTGTGGATTGCCCCGCGCGTCTCGAACGTGTTCCCTTCACTGTCAAAGAGCTTGTGGATCGCCACGATGCCGCCGAGGGTGCTGCCGGCAATCACATTGTTCGTAATCGTAAACAGGTCGGCGCCCTGGATGGAGATGGCGAAGTTATTGGGCGGGGTATCGACCGGTAGATTCTGCCCGCTTCCCAAGATGCGGTTACGGTCGATGGTTATGTTGCGCAAGTCAATAGCCGGGAGATCAGGAGCGGCGAGATTGTCACCGATCAGTGCGATGGCTGATGTGGCAGATCCAGGATCGGCGTCCGTAGTGAGTGACCCGGAGTTATCGTTGAAGATATTGCCTTGCAGCATTATCGGCTGGTTTTGATAGCCGCCCTCGATGGCACACGCTCCACCCAGTCCACCGCCACTCAGAGCATTGTTCGCCAGATTCCGGCGGAACTCATTGTCGATGACAGCAGCGGGTCCTGTTTTGCGCAGGCCCAGCCCACCGCCCAGGCCAAACCCTCCAACGGTGGCGGCATTCTCGACGAACTTGTTGCCCGCGATCTGCACGTTTTGCGCGCTGTCTACTGCAAGCCCACCGCCAAGCAGATAGGGTGTATCTGGCAGTGAGATTCCGGCTTCGCCAAGCAGATTCACAACATTGGCCGTGAATGTGTTTGTGGTGATTGTAGAGTCGGCAATCCCGAAGACAAACAGCCCTCCCCCGGCGCCGCCAATGAAATTGACCACGTTCGCCCAGTTCTTGGTGAACTCATTGCCAGACACGGATACCCCGGTGACTTGCGCAAACGCCTGACCGGAGAGCACCACGAGCCCGCCACCAAAACCCTGGCCGCTGAAACCGGCGATATTGCGATCAAAGACGTTGTCCTGAATAGCAGCATCGAACGAATTGACGACAAATGCACCGCCGCCCTCGGCGCGACGATTCGATTCCGGTGCGCCGGTTTGGGCAACATTGAAGTCGAACTTGCTGGACGAGATCGCGATCTGCGGGCACTCTTCGGCATAGAGCCCGCCGCCGAATCCGCTCGAAGCACTCCCGATATCGTCGCTGCCATTGCTCCCTGCGCTGGCGTAATTCACAAAGAAGCGGCAACCCTCGATTGCAGCAGAGGCTGTTCGGAGCAAGAACGCGCCGCCGCCCGAGCCATTGCCTGCCTTACTCGCCACGTTGTAGGCAAGTACACAAGAGTCGGTTCCAGAGAGTGCAGGTTGAGGTACATCAATCAAGGCCAACGCGCCACCCCGACCGTCTCCAGGCAAGCTGGCATAGTTGAATTGGAAAATCGTGTCTTCAATGCGGACGCTGCCCGATTCGCCACCCTGGATGAACAAGCCACCGCCGATCCCGGCACCGGCCAAACTGCCGGTGTTCCTGATAAACTGGCTCTCCTTCACCAGCACGCCGCTCGCGGGTGGATCGATGATACAAGCGCCACCGCCATACCCATCACCGGTCGTACTGGCCACGGAGACCGACACCCCGATATCACTCAAGGTGAGTCCCGCACCTTTGGCATAGAGCGCGCCGCCACAATCGACCTCGTCGCTCTTCATGGGCGTGTCGGGGGCTGCCGGTGCAGCAACCCGCACCGCTTCATCTAGCGCAAAGAGGGCGTCAATGCGGTCCAGAACCTCTGTTGGGGTAGAGTCACCGGGCACGGCTCCCTGTTCCGCAAGGTGGGCGATCTGTGCACGCCAGTCGTCGGGCAGGTGGGCCGCTGCTACCTGAGCATCAGACAAAGCGTCGCTACCCATTGTGTGTGTGATTGCGATACCGCTCGCCACTTTGTCGGCGCCACCCAGCCCGGTAGCGTCGCCCTTCATGGAAATACTGCTGATGCCGACCTCGACCCCAGGCGCTACCGGGTAGATTGTGACGGCGCGTCCTTGGTCCGGAACAAGCGCCGTTGCGGCATTGGGGTCGGTGTTGATCTCGCTGCAATTATCTCGCCATTTGCCGCTCATTGTGAGTGTCTTGGTAATGACGACATTCTCTGTATACGTTCCGCTGGCCACCCGGATCTCGTCGCCATCACTGGCGGCGCCGACAGCTTCCTGGATTGTCGGGAAGTCACCGCTTGGGGATACACAGATGACGCTTCCCTGCGCCTGCGCAAGGGACGGCATCAAAACCAAAACCAGACCGAACATGAGGACCGGAGCAACAATCATGAACATTAGTCTAAATCGAGCAACCACTCTTCGTTTGTCAGACACAACGCGCTTCATATAGATGTTCCTCTCTTGACCTTCAAACAGAGACCATGGTACCGGAGCCGATTCGCAGAGTTGTGATAATTCAGTGCGCCAGATCGACGGAGGCGCGCAACAGTCCTTCATCCAGACACCCCTTGAGCAGCGTCGCGTGCACGCCCATGGTGCGAAACCCATCTTGCTGGGACTGCGCATCCACCGCCACGACACAGCGCACGCCGGGCGCGTTGGCGTGCAGCCAGCCGGCAAATGCCGCTAGCTCCCCTTCACCCAGCCCGATGTCCGCGATCAGCGCGTGGACCGGGGCCTGGGCCAGCTCGCTGCGCGCGGCAGTCAGGTCGTCCGTCACGCTGCGCAGTGCCAGGTCGGGTTGCGCCCGCACCAGCGATACCAACGCATCGCGCCAAATCCCGGCTGGAGCGATAATCATCACCGAAATCGACCGCGCATCAGGCGACATGCAGGCATTCCTTTGTTGGGCTGGAGACGTCTTTTCCAAGCCTAGCACCATGTGCGCAGCAAGCGGCGCGACTTCTGCCTGAACGCGCCTAGACACCCTGTCGAGAACGCGTAGACGAAGTGTCTACACGGGCGCCCCGTGCGGCGGGCAGACCGCGTTCATACTGGCGTTGCCTCGTCGCGCCGGCAATGATTGGTACTGGCTGGCACGCGGTGTATGATGGACGCACACACAGAGTTCACTTCGAGGCTTGGGCAATGCTCGTCACGCAGAACTGGCCATATGCCTTGCTCGCGTTCAGTGCCGCCGTCATCGGGTGCGGACTGGCCATCTATGCCTGGCGCCGGCGCGCCGTACGCGGCGCCGGCGAGTTTGCACTGCTCATGATGGGCGTCGCGTGGATGGGGGCAACCAGCGCCGTCGAAGCGCTGATTTCCGCCCATGCCCTGGACGCCAAGATCTTTGCCACCAAGCTCTATCTTATCGGCGGTGCGTCGGTGCCGCTGCTGGCCTTGCTCTTCACCGCGCGCTACACCGGCCGCGACCGCTGGCTGACACGTCCCGTACGCATCGCCCTGTGGGCCATGGTCGGCATCGAAGTGTTCCTGGTATTCACCAATGACTGGCACGCCCTCTATTGGAATGACATCGCCCTCACATCAGACGCCGCCGACGCGCGGGTCATCTTCGGGCATAGCGCCCTCAACCACGTGCTGGCCATCTACACCTATGGGCTGACCGCTGCATCCATCGTCCTGTTGAGCGTAAACGCGCTGCGCGCCCCGGCCATCTACCGGCGGCAGAGCGTCATCATGGTACTCGCCATGCTGGCGCCGGCAATTGCCAACCTGCTCTACTACCTGGATGTCAGCCCGTGGCCCGGGCTCGACTTCACGCCGGTCGGCTTTATCGTCATGGGCTTCCTGCTGACGTGGGCGATCTTCCGCTTCCAACTGGTGGAACTGGCGCCGGTTGCCCAGGATGCGCTCTTCGCCGGCCTGGCCGACGGGGTGATCGCGCTCAACGCGCAGGGGCTGATCGTGGCGGCGAATCCGGCGGCGCAACGCCTGCTGGCGCTGGACGAAGCCGGCCTGATCGGCACGGCAGTGGGCGCGCTGCCCGCTCCCTGGGCAGAGGCGCTCGCCGGCGCGGGGGAAACGGCCGAGTTGACGATCGGCACGGGCGCAAGCGAACGGGCGATCGACGTTGCGCGCGCCGCCATGACCGACCACCGCGGCCGCGCCGTCGGCAGCATCCTGCTCTTTCACGATGTCACTGCGTTTCGCACGTTGCAAGCCGAACTGGAAGCACTGAATCGGGGGCTGGAGGCGCGGGTGGCGGAACGCACCGCCGAGCTTGGCGCCACCGTGACGCAACTGGAGAACGAGGTCACGGAACGCCGCCGCGCCGAAGCAACGCTGCGCGCCTTGCAGCAGTCCATGGCCGACCATGTCACCGATCTCAGCGGGCAGCTTTCGGCGCTCTACGAGGTGATTCTGCTGGGCGGCAAGACGCTGGAACTGAGCGAGATCCGCCGCCTGACGCTGGAGACGATTCAGACCACACTACACGCCGATGCCGGTTTCATCCTTACCTACCTGCCATCGACCAAGCGCCTGGAACTCGTGGCGTCGGCCGGGCTGAGTGCCGAACAGTGCGACCGGCTGGCCCGGATACCGGCCGCGTGGCTCGTCGGCGACACGATCCCGCGCACCATCCTGAACCTGGCCGGCGCTGAGGATCTGCCCGCATCACTCAAGCTGCCGGAGATGCAGGCGCTCCTCTGCACGGCAGTCTTTCGCAACGACGCACCGCTGGGTGGCGTCGGCGTCTTCTGGCAGCGGTCGCCTTCGCTGAGCGTCGAAGACATCGCCCTGTTCCGCGCGCTGAGCGACCAGTTGGTAGTGCTGGCCGAGAATGCCCGGCTGCGCCGCGCCCAGGAGCAGGCCCTGGTGCAGGAAGAGCGTCACCGCCTGGCACGCGACCTGCACGATTCGGTGACGCAGTCGCTTTACGCCCTATCATTGAGTGCAGACACGGCTGCCGGCCGCGTGCGCAAAGGGCACTTCGACCGGCTGGAGGAACCACTGGCCCAGATAGCCGCCGGCGCACACCAGGCCTTGCGCGAGATCAGGCTCCTGCTCTTCGAACTGCGCCTGGCCACGCCCGAAACGATGCCGTTGGAGGAAGCGCTGCAATTGCGGCTCGACGCAGTGGAGCGGCGCGCCGGCATCGACGCGCATCTGCACTACGACGTCACCTCGCCGCTGCCCGAACCGCTGGCGCGTGAGCTATACTGGATTGCCATGGAAGCGCTCAACAACGCACTGAAGCATGCGGCTGCCGACACTGTGACCGTGACTGTCGCCGAGATCGAGGGCGCGATTGAGCTGGCAGTTGCCGACAACGGCGCCGGTTTGAATCAGCAGGAAGCCCCATCGGGCGGCATGGGGCTGCGCACCATGACCGAGCGCGCGGCACGCGCCGGCGGTGTGCTGGCGATCACGGCGCCGGCGGCCGGCGGCGTCCGCGTCAGCGTGCAGGTCCCGGTGCGCGACGACCGGCCCGGCGCAGGCACGCCCCAACCGGCCTTGAGCAAGGAGATCGCATGAGCGAGCAAGCACACGTGCGGATTCGCGTGCTCGTCGTCGAAGACCACCCCATCGTGCGCGAGGCGGTCTGCGCGGCCATCGACGACGAGGATGACATGGTGGTCGTCGGTCAGGCGGCCGACGGCATTGCCGCGGTCGAGGAGGCTGCCCGCTGCGAACCGGACGTGGTCGTCATGGATCTCTTTCTGCCCGGGCAGGGCGGCGTCGAGGCCATCGCGCAGATCAAGCAGGCCCGGCCGCGCATACGCGTGCTGGCGCTGACCAGTTCCACCGACGAGACGGTCTTTCTGGCCGCGCTCCAGGCCGGGGCCACCGGCTACCTGGTCAAGGACAGCCAGCGCCGCGACCTGTTGGAAGGGGTGCGCCAGGTCGCGCAGGGGATCAATGCAGTCACGCCGCGCATGGCGGGCAAGGTCGCGCGGCGCATTACCGAGGGCTACGTGCTGGCCGAGGCGCTGACCGATCGCGAGCGCGAAGTCCTGCGCCTCATCGGCGAGGGCGCCACCAACCACGAGATCGCCGAGCGGCTCTTCCTGGGCGAGAGCACCGTGCGCACGCACATTCAGCACTTGCAGGAAAAGCTCAAAATCGAGAACCGCAACCAGTTGATGCTCTATGCGCTGCGCACCGGGTTGGCGCCCTATCCGGATTAGCGTCGGCCGCCACGCAGCGGACAACCCCATTCGATTCACAAAGCAAAAGGAGTGCGAACACATGAAGAAGAGTGGCATCCTCAACGCCGACATTGCCGCCGTCGTCGCCAGCATGGGACACTTCGACACGATCACCGTCGCCGATGCCGGTCTGCCCATCCCCGACGAAGCGCTGCGCATCGATCTCGTCGTGCGCAAGAATCTGCCGCGCTTCCTCGACGTGACGACGGCCATCCTCGACGAACTGGCCGTGCAGGAAGCGATTATCGCCCAGGAGATGCCCGGCGCCAGCCCGGCGATCTATGACGAGCTGCGCGCGCTGCTCGGCGCGATTCCTATCCGCCAGGTGCCGCACGAGGAGTTCAAGGCGCTCACCGCACAGAGCCGGGCGGTCGTGCGCTCGGGCGAGTTCACCCCCTACGCCAACGTCATCCTCGTCGCCGGCGTTGTCTTCTAGCAGGAAGCGGCGCGGCGCGGTGCGACACGGGAACCAAGGAGCCTCAGCGCACGTCAATTCTGGTTGTGCCGGCACGATGAACGTCCGAAAACGGGCTCCGGCGCGTTGCAGAAACGCCGAAATTGGCGTATAAACAATAGGTTACGTCACGTTCGGCGCGCCAGGCAATGTCTGGCCAGAAAGATTTTATGGCTCACGAATCTCGGTTTCCGGCCTGGGCCTGGTGGATTATCGGCGCAATCACCATCCTGGCCATTTCAATCTTGGTCTTCTCGGTGGTGCTCGGCATTCGCGCCGGCCAGGAGCAGGTGGAGATCCAGCGCCGCCAGCAGATCGGCATTGCTCTGCAACGGGCAACCGATGCGCAGGTCGAAGGCAACCTGCAAGCTGCCCTGGACGAATACCAGAAGATTCTGGTTCTGGATCCCAGCAACGATCTTGCGCAACAGGGGATCAAGAACCTGCTGGCGCTGGCCAGCGGCGGTGAGGCGGCAGCGACCCAGCCTGCCACCGGCAGTGAACCGGCCGCTTCTCCGCTCTCCGCGCCGACCGCGACGGCAACCGCCGTTGCCCCAGTCACTGCCGCGCCGACGTCGACACCCGCTTCCACGCTGATTGGGTATTGGGACGATGCCCAGCGTGCCGTCAAGGCCGGTCGCTGGCAGGAAGCCCTGAACAATCTCATCCTCGTCCAGCAGATCGATCCGTCCTATCGCGTGAGCGAGGTCAACGACGAGTTGTTCACAGCCTATGTCAATCTTGCGCTGGAAAAAGACAACGCAGACAACCTGGAAGAGGCGTTGACGCTCTATCAGAAAGCGCTTGCCCTGCGACCGGGAGCGACTGACATCCAGCGCGACCGCGACCTGCTCGAACAGTATCTGCAAGTGCTCACCTATACGGGCGTCGACTGGGAGCTGACCACCGCGGAGTTGACTGCCCTCTTCAACCTGGAGCCGGACTACCGCGACGTCGCCGAGCGCCTCCAGCAGGCCCATACCGCACGCGCCGACGAATTGGCGGGCGACGAGGAGTGGTGCGCCGCGCAGGACGAGTACAACGCCGCGCTCTCCGTTGCGTCCGATGGCGACCTGATCCTCAAGCGCGATGCGGCTCAGACACAATGTCGCCTCGCCGATACCGCCGGCGCTGCGTCGACCGGCACGGCGCGCCTGACACCAGGCGCGACACCGGCAGCGACCGCGGCAAGTGTCAGTGCCGTGACCAGCGGCGATGGACCGGCCGGCGGACGCCTGCTCTACTCGACCAGCGATCCCATTACCGGGCGCAGCCAGATCATGTCACTCACGATCGGCCGAAGTACGCCAGCCCAACTTCTGCTCGAGGATGCCGCGCAGCCGGCATTGCGCAGCGACGGCACGCGGCTGGCCTTTCGCAATTTGCGCAACGACATGGCCGGCATCAGTTCGTTCGACCCAGCTTCGGGGCTGATGCTGCGCTTCAGCCAGTACGCCGAGGATTCGCTGCCCAGTTGGAACCCGCAGGGCAGCCGCGTCGTGATTGCCTCCAATCGCGAGGGAGATCGGCGCTGGCGCATCTACACCATGTGGGCGGAAGAGGGCGGTGGCACGGATACGTTGGGCTTTGGCGAATCACCGGACTGGCACCCAAGCAGCGACCTGATCGCGTTTCGTGGCTGCGATCAGTCCGGCAATCGGTGCGGGATCTGGACAATTTCCGGGAACGGCGCCAATGCGGCGCCACTGACCAATGTGCCGGCGGACGACCGGCCGCGTTGGTCGCCCACGGGCAGCTTTGTGGCTTTCATGAGCAACGCGCGCGACAGCAACTACGAGATCTACACGGTGGATGCGTCGACGCGCGAGGTGAACCGCCTGACCAACGATCCGGCCAACGACGTGCTGCCGGCGATCAGCCCGGACGGGCGGTGGGTGGCCTTTGCCAGCAACCGTGACGGAAGCTGGAAGCTCTACGCCGTGTCCAGCAGCGGCGGCGAACCACGCCTGATTGCGCCCCTCGTCGGTTCGCTCGGCAACTTCCTTGAGCATGGCCTGGAGTGGGTCAACTAGAGCCCGCCCCTGAAGCACTTGGCTGCCAGCCGCTCCCACCGCTTTTGACCGAAGCGCGCACTTCCGGTACAATGACGTGGTTTCGGGGAGTAGCGCAGTCTGGCAGCGCACAGCGTTTGGGACGCTGGGGTCGTAGGTTCAAATCCTATCTCCCCGACTCATTTGCGGGTATAGCTTAAAGGCAAAGCTCCTGCCTTCCAAGCAGGTGATATGGGTTCGATTCCCATTACCCGCTCTGCCGATGGACGAAAAGGGTGCGCTGGGGCGCACCTTCTTTGTACCCCGGAACCCGGATCGGTAGCTCAACGGCAGAGCAGGGGGCTCATAACTCCTTGGTTACAGGTTCGAATCCTGTCCGATCCACTCTTCTCTCTTCAACGGAAACCACAACGTTTCGGCAAGATAGTGAAGACGCTCTTGCCGTCCCTTTCGCGCAATCCGCCCGTCAACCCAGAGCCAAAGGCGCCGTCCGTACTCAACAATTCGGACGCGACAACAAAAAATCGCTTGACTTTAGAACATATGTTCTATACAATGGACGCCAGGAGGTGCTTCGCATGAATCCTGAGCGAGCGTGGTTGGAGTATAGTGCCGATCGCATCGAAGCGGTCTTGGGCCAGCATAAGGCGCCGGGCGCCGTCATGGGGGGTGTCGTCACGCCACGCTATATCCAGTTCCGCGTGCGGCCGCAGCCCGGCATCAAGGTCGGTAAAGTGGCGGCGCTGGCCGAGGAGATCGCCCTGGCGCTGGGCTGCGAACAGGTGCGGATCGCGCGCAGCGGTGCGCTGATTCACGTCGAAATGCCGCGCGCCGACGGCTCGCCCGTGCGGTTGCTGCCGCTGTGCGATTCCATCGACCAGGTGCCGTCCTTTGCCGCGGTGCTGGGCGTCGAGGAGACCGGCCAGCCGTTGCTGCTCAGCCTGCCGGCGCCCGACGTGGTGCACGCATTGGTCGTGGGGACCACCGGCAGCGGCAAGACGGCCCTGGCGCGCTCGATCCTGGCATCGCTGGCCCGACACAACACGCCCGACAGCGTGCGCATCGTTCTCATCGACCCCAAGCACCGCGGCTTTGCCCCGCTGGCGCATCTGCCCCACTTGGAGGGCGCACTCATCGACAACGAACAGGCCGCCATCAGCCGGCTGGAGGTGATCGTACACGAGATGGAACGGCGCGATCGGGCCGGCATCAACCGCCCGCTGATCGTCATCGCCATCGACGAGCTGGCCGACCTGTTACAGACGGGCGGCAAGCCGCTCGATCGCTTGCTCTCCCGGCTTGCGCAGCGCGGACGCCAGGCCGGGATTCACCTGCTGGCGTGCACGCAAAAACCGTCAGCATCCTTGATCGGCAGCAGCATGAAGGCGAATTTCCCGGTGCGCCTGGTGGGTACGGTCGCCAGCCGCGACGAAGCACGCTATGCAACCGGCATCGCCGACAGCGGCGCCGAGAAGCTCCAGGGCCGCGGTGATTTCCTGCTGGTCGTCAAGGGCGAGGCGCTGCGCTTTCAGGCTGCCTGGATCGGGGAAGAGGAGTGTCGCACGCTGGCGGGGGCGGCGCGAGTCAGCGGCCCGCCGGCGTTATCCACGAGAGGGAGATCGTAATGAAACGAATGATAGTTGCCGTTGCACTCATTTTCAGCGCCGCAGCCCTCTGGCGCCTGGGCAGTCTACTCAGCGCCGACGCCGTCGGTATGGCAGTCGGCGTCTTGCTGGGCGTGCTGGCGGGGATACCGGTCTCCTTGCTCGTGCTGGCCAGCAGCCGGCGCCGCGCCGAGCAGGAGGACGAACGCTGGCAAGAGACCAACCGCCATGCCCACGGCGCCATGCCCTATCAACCGCCCATCATCGTGCTGGCGGGCCAGCAGGCGGCGCCACCGCCCGCGCAGCAGATCGGCCCGCCGGCAAGCTATGCCGCGCCAGGCTGGCCGCAGCAATCCGGCCAGCGGCAATTCAAGATGGTCGGCGAACAGGAACGGTGGATCGAGTAACGGCAGGACGCAGGCAGACGGCCATGCTTGACAGGCAGCCGTCTTTGTGAAAGGCAGAACAGTTACAGTACACTACGGCGGCATCCTGCATGATGGACGCAAACACAACAGCGAAAGGCATGTTATGCAGATGGACGCCATGGCCGCCATCGGCGGCATTTTGCTCGCCGGTTTTCTCTGCCAGTGGTTGTCCTGGCGCCTGCGGATTCCGGCCATTCTACCCCTGCTCCTGACAGGATTTCTGGCGGGTCCGGTCTTCGGGATCGTCAATCCACAGGAGTTGCTGGGCGACCTATTCACCCCAGTTGTATCGATCTCAGTTGCCATCATCCTCTTTGAAGGCGCGCTGACGCTGAGTTGGCACGAAGTGCGCCACGTCGCCGGAACGGTTCGCAACCTGCTCACGATCGGTGCAGCCGTGACCTGGTTCGGCGGTGCAGCCGCGGCGCACTACATTGTAGGGCTGCCGTGGACGCTGGCGCTGCTCTTCGGCGCGCTCATTATCGTCACCGGTCCGACCGTCATCGCGCCGATCCTGCGCAACGTACGGCCGACGGCCAATGTCGGGTCGATTCTGCGCTGGGAGGGGATCATCATCGACCCCATCGGCGCATCGATCGCCGTCGTCGCCTTCGAGCTGATTGTCTCGGGCGCGGGTCACTCCTGGCAGGACACCCTTCTCTCCTTTGTCATGCTGACAGCGGTCGGCACCGGGCTGGGACTCCTGGCCGGATACATCGCCTACGAACTGCTGCGCCGCTACCTGGTGCCGGACTATCTGCGCGACATCATGGTGCTGACGCTCGTCATCGTCGTCTTTGTCATTTCGGACGAGATCATCCACGAGTCCGGCCTTTTTGCCGTCACCGTCATGGGCATCTTCCTGGCCAACACCAAGCTGCGCAAACTTCACGAAGTGCTCTACTTCAAGGAGAAGATCAGCCTGCTCCTCATCGCGTCGCTCTTCATCCTGCTGGCTGCCAACATCACGATCGCCGACCTGCAGATGCTCTCCTGGAGCAGCCTGCTCTTGCTTGCCGTCGTCATGTTCGTGCTGCGGCCGGTGGGCGTGCAACTGAGCGCGCTCGGCAGCAACCTGTCGCGCAACGAGCGGCTCTTTCTCTCGTGGATTGCGCCGCGCGGCATCGTGGCGGCCTCGGTCTCGGCGCTGTTTGCGTTCAGGCTTGTGGAGCGCGGCTACCCCGAAGCGGCGATCCTGGAGCCGCTCGTCTTCCTGGTCATCGTCGGAACCGTCCTGCTGCAAGGCATTTCGGCCAAACCCTTTGCCCAGCGGCTGGGAATCAGTGAGGCCGATCCGCAGGGCTTCCTGATCATGGGCGCCGACCGCTTTGCGTGCGAGCTCGCTGCGATCATCAAAAAGGCGGGCTTCGTGGTGCGGCTCGTCGATGTGAACCGGGCCAACGTGCTGGCGGCGCGCCTGCGCGGCCTCGACGCCATCCAGGCCAACATTCTGTCCGAGTACGTGGAGAGCGAACTGGATCTGAGCGGCATCGGGCGCCTGCTGGCCGTGACCCACAACGACGAAGCCAACGCTCTGGCCTGCCAGCACTTCGAGGATGAATTCACGTCGCAGGAGGTCTATCAGTTGGTGCCGCAGCTATCCGAGCGCGAGCAGTCGGCGCTCAACCTGCCCAACCTCGGCCATCTACTCTTTGGCCGGCAGGTAACCTGTGAGAACATCAACCAGCGGCTGGAGAATGGCGCCGTGATCAAAACGACCCCGATCACGGACAAGTTCACGCCGGATGATTTCAAGCGCCTCAACGGTGCGGAGCCGCTCATTCTGGCTGCCTATCGCGGCAAGGAGATCGTCATCTCGACGCTTGATCGTCCGGTCACACCGCAGACCGGTTGGACGATCATCAGCCTGGTCAAGGAGCCTGCTGGCACGTCGCGCCAGACCACAGCCGGCAATGGTTCGACGCCACCGGCACAGAGCACGCCGGCATGAAAATCGCTTATGTGAGACCTGCGAGACAGTCGGTCCCGACGGCACGGAGTCTTCGCGGGCAGCAAGATTGGCGCTCACAAGCTGAGAGGCTGTTTGGAAGTGGCCGGATTCGACGCAGAGGTGCAGAGATGCAGAGGTTCGCAGAGGCAACACCACAACGAAGCAGGGCTTTTCTCTGCCTTCTTCTCCGCGCCTTAGCGTCTCTGCGTCAAGAGTGCGAATGTCCAAACGGACTCTGAGAAAGCGTTGACATGGGATTGATGCGCGCGGGACTGACAGCCGAGAACTACGATCGCGGGTACACCAACCGCGAACTCTTTGCGCGCATTGCTTCTTATTTCCGGCCGCAGGGGCGACGGCTGGCGACCGTCATGCTACTCGTGAGTGCGCTCTCGCTTTCCGGCGCGTTGCTGCCCGTGCTCATGGCGCAGGGCGTCAACGTGGTCACGGGCGTGGCAGCCAATCGCGAGGCGATCGCCACGGTGCTGGTTGTGCTGGTGATTGCGATCGGCGTGCTCAACTGGGGCATCAACTGGGCGCGGCGCATGCTCACCGCCCGGCTGCTGGGCGACGTCGTCCTGTCCATGCGCGTGGATGCCTTCCGCGCCGTGATGAATCACGACATGAGCTTCTTCGACAAGAACCAGTCGGGGCGAATCGTCAGCCGCATCACGACCGATACGGACGAGTTCAGCCGCGTGGCAGTCCTGGTCACAGAGGTTGGCTCACAGTTGCTGCTCGTCACGCTCCTGCTCACCTATCTCTTCACCGTCAACTGGCAGCTTACGTTGCTGCTTGCCCTGCTGGCGCCGGTCGCGATGATCGTCGCGTCGACCTTCCAGCGCTGGGCACGGCGCGCCACGCGCACCAGCCAGGAGGCCGTGGCTGACGTCAACGCCAGCATCCAGGAGGCGGTCACCGGTATCCGCGTGGCCAAGAATTTCCGGCGCGAGATGGGGATCTACGAGGAGTTTCTGGGCGTCAACGAACGCTCGTACACGGTGCACGTGCGGCGCGGCTTTGTGCTGGCGCTCATTTTTCCCACGCTACAACTCTTTGCCGGACTCGGCACGGCCGTGCTGCTCTATGCGGGCGGCTACTACACCTACCTGGGCATTATCACGGCGGGCGCGTGGTTTCTCTTCATGAACAGCGTGAGCCTCTTCTGGTTTCCCATGATCAACCTGTCGGCGTTCTGGAGCCAGTTTCAGGGGGCCCTCAGCGCGACGGAACGCATCTTTGCGCTCATCGACGCCGAACCGGCCGTGATCCAGCGCGACCACCAGGCTGTGCCGCCCCTGCGCGGCGACATCCGCTTCGAGCATGTCGACTTTCGCTACGGCGAAAAGGAGCAAGTGCTGAGCGACTTCTCGCTGCACATCCGGCCCGGCGAGAGCGTGGCGCTGGTCGGTCACACGGGCGCCGGCAAGTCGAGCATCATCAAGTTGGTGACGCGCTTCTATGAATTCCAGGGCGGCACCCTGCTCGTCGACAGCCGCGACATTCGCACCTTCGACCTGCGCACCTACCGCCGCCAGCTTGGCATCGTCAGCCAGACGCCCTTCCTCTTCTCCGGCACGGTGGCCGACAATATACGCTACGCCACGCCGGATCTCGCTACCGACGCCGTCGAGCAGATCGCACGCCAGATCGGCGGCGGCGAGTGGATCGACACGCTCCCCGACGGGTTGCAGACGGATGTGGGCGAACGGGGCAGCCGGCTGAGCATGGGCCAACGCCAGCTTGTCGTCCTGGCGCGCATGCTGGCCCAGAATCCGGCGATCTTTATCCTCGACGAAGCCACGGCCAGCGTCGATCCCTTTACCGAGAGCCAGATCCAGGCGGCGTTGCAGTTGATCCTCAAGCAGCGCACGTCGATCGTGATCGCCCATCGCCTGTCCACGGTCAAGGCGGCCGACCGCATCCTGGTGCTCGAGCGCGGCCGCATCATCGAAGAGGGCAGCCACGACTCGCTCATGGCACGGGGCGGCCACTACGCCGGCCTCTACGAGACCTACTTCCGCCACCAATCCCTCGAATTCCTCGAGAGCCGGCGACGCTCCGCCGAGACAGCCTGACCGCGCCCCCGCGACAGACGAGCCGGCTTGCGGGCCCCATGCCGACGTGGGGCGCCGGGCTGCCCGCGACGCGTCACGGCCATTCTTCTCAAAGAAAATATAAAAACTCGTGGGAGGGTCGCGAAGGATTCGACGACATCAAAACGATTACCCAGTATATTCTGCTTATTTCGCGGGAAACTGATTCCCGGATGACCAGAGAAGAGGAGAAACGGCATGAACCGAATCGACCAGGCACCGGGCGTAGTTGGCGTTGGCGCCGTCTATGTATCGGGCATCTGGCTGGCACGCGTCCAGTACACCATGCAGCAGAGCGCCCACCCCTTTGGCGGAGCGCTCCACGTGCTCGACGGCGAACGCGACCTCTTTGCACCGCCCATCCCGGCGGAAGAGTACGTGCTTGAGATCGCCGATGGCCAGCGCTATCCATTCGTGCCGGCGACCGGAAATCCCGTTTCGGGCGCCTACACCTTTGCGGCACCCTCCACACAGATTGCCGCTGCGTAGCACCTTCCCGAGTACCCCCAGTCACAAATGAAGATTTGAGTTTGACAGGTGCATCTCCTCTGTCTATACTCGACAGTAGTAGAAAGACTACGCGTCGACTGGCGAGTTTGCGCTGCGGCGCTTGTGGATTCAACCACGAGGGAGATGCGTAGATGAGAGCGCACAGTCGATCGCCTGGGCTGGGCAGCCGAACGCCAACGCGTTTGGCTGCCTTTTTTTGTGCCTGACCAACCGGCAAACCAGTGCGACGTGCCGGCCGGCGTGGCTGCGTTGTGATCACGGCAGGTAGCATTCAATAGAGTCGAAAAGGAGGAGTTGCATGGCCGCATTTCGCGCGCTGATCTCAGTTTCCGACAAGAGCGGGCTCGTCGACTTTGCACAACGCCTGGTGGCAGCCGGCGGTGAAATCATTGCCAGCGGCGGCACGGCGCGCAAGCTGGCAGACGCGGGCGTGCCGGTCTTGCAGGTCGAGGATGTCACCGGCTTTCCGGAGATTCTGGGCGGGCGTGTCAAGACGCTCCACCCGGCCATTCACGGCGGCATCCTGGCCCGGCGCACCGCCCAGCATCTCGACGAGTTGACCGCGCACAGCATTCGCCCGCTCGACCTCGTCGTCGTCAATCTCTATCCCTTCCAGGAGACTGTGGCGCAGCCCAACGTATCGGTGGCGACGGCGGTTGAGGAGATCGACATTGGCGGCGTAGCATTGCTGCGTGCTGCGGCCAAGAACCACGAATCGGTCACGGTCGTGTGTAACCCGGCCGACTACACGATGGTGGCCGAGGCGTTCGCCAATGGCGGTACGGGTGCGCATCTGCGCCGCGTGCTGGCGGTCAAGGCCTTCCGGCACACGGCCGAGTACGATACGGCGATCGCCGCCTACCTGGCCGACCAGGTCATGGATGGCGACGCACCGGCAGAGGCAAGTTCGGCGCACCTGCCGGCCGAAATGCACATCGAGCTGGTTCAGGTACAGCTCAATCGCTACGGTGAAAACCCGCATCAGCAGGGCGGGCTCTACGGCTATGCCGGCGAAAAACCCGCCTTCGAGGTGCTGCACGGCAAGGAGATGAGCTACAACAACTGGCTCGACCTGGACGGCGCTTGGACGGCGGCGCAGGACTTTGCGGCGCCGACCGTGGCCATCATCAAGCACGGCAATCCGTGCGGCCTGGCCAGCGCCGAGTTGCTGGCCGATGCCTATACCAAGGCCTTTGCCTCGGATCCCGTCAGCGCCTTTGGCGGCATCCTGGCCGTCAACCGGCCGTTGGACCTTGCCACAGCCCAGCAAGTGGGCGATCTCTTCCTGGAAGTCATCGCCGCGCCGGCCTACGACGCCGAGGCGCTTGCCCTGTTCCAGCGCAAGAAGAACCTGCGCATCCTGCTGCACACGGGGCCGACGCTGCGCCCGCTGAGCCTGCGCAGCATTGTCGGCGGCGTGCTCGTGCAGGATGTCGATCGCAGCCAGGCGGACATGGACCCCGGCGCCTGGCAGATCGTGAGCCGGCGCCCGCCCACGCCGCAACAGCTTGCCGACCTGGCCTTTGCCTGGCGCGTGGCGCGACACGTCAAGAGCAATGCCATCGTCTACGTCAAGGATGAAGCCACGGTCGGCGTCGGCGCCGGGCAGATGAGCCGCGTCGATTCGGTGATGATGGCAGGGCACAAGGCGGGCGAACGCAGCCGCGGCGCCGTCATGGCCTCCGACGCCTTCTTCCCCTTTGCCGACGGCATCGAGGCGGCAGCCAAGCACGGCATCACGGCGGTGGTGCAGCCCGGCGGCTCCGTGCGCGATGCCGAAGTCATTGCCGCGGTCGACCAGCTTGGTCTGGCGATGTGCTTCACGGGGGCGCGTCACTTCCGCCACTGATAGACACGGCACGGGGCGAAGCGGCGCCTGCGGCGCCCATTTTCGCCAAACAGCCGTTTTGTGTCCCAAGCGATTTGTGACGATTGCCCCATGTCGAGTATTGTTGAATGGCTCATACTGGTAAACACTGATCATCCTGGACAATGCGAGTACACGCAAGGAGGTGCTCATGAAGATTGTCATGGATCGCGGGTACTGTGATGCGACACTGTCATTCTGTGCGCGCTGCTCGGCGGCCTTTTTCCGCAAACCGATGGGCACCGACCGTCCCTGCATCGTCGATGTTGTCGACGACGGCAACGACGAACTCCTCCACTTCGAAGTCATCACGGATGGACGGGTGCTCGAATTCGATCTGACGGAAGATCTGCAGGAAGGGCTCGCCATTGAAGGGTGGGAATTCCTGGCCAATTTCGACCCGGCACTCTTCCGCCATGGTGCGGCAGAGCGCTGGCGCCAGCTTGGCAAGATGCCGGCAACGCACGCCCACGAGTAACCTGGAAGAGGCCGAGTCTACCTAGACGACTCCTACCATATTGACCCGACGACGTTCGGCGCAGTTGTTGGCATGGCCACGCTGCGCCGTTTTCTTTCACCGACCATGCCCGAAACGACAACCGGACTCGATCGATTCCTGGCCTATTTACAGGCAGCCGCAGCCCAGGCGCCTCCCGGCTGGCCTGGCTCGGTCTGGTTCATGCTGCGTGTCGGCGAGGATTGTGCCGGCATCCGTACGAGCGACGTCGCGCGGCCGTACCGGTTCCTGCGCCAGATGGCCGTGGCGCCCCCCGTTCAGTTCGGCGCCACCGGCTTCAGCCCGGAATTCACAGACGACGGCAACCCGGCCCGCCATTACATCGCGTTTGTCTTCGTCGGTTTCTGGCTGCCGGCGCCGTTGGCCATTGCGGTACTCTACGCGTGGGAAATCGCCGGCTTCGTGCGCTATGGCGGCTACTGGAGCCCTCGGGACGTCGCCAGCGGACATCTTGGCATCCGGCACGGGCGCGCCGTGCGCAGCGCCGGCCCGACGGTGCTTCCCGGCCTGGCCGCTGCCCTGGGCGAAGGCGCCGCAGACTCACCCCAATAGAAAAGACGGCAGGGGAAATCCCCTGCCGTCCAGTGCTCTTTCAGAAAAAATCAGACTCGGTACCGATATGTGATGCGCCCGCGTGTCAGATCATACGGGCTCATTTCGACTTTCACGCGATCGCCCAACAGCACGCGGATGTAATACTTCCGCATCTTGCCCGACAAATAGGCAAGCACTGTATGGCCATTTTCAAGTTCAACCCTGAACATGGCGTTGGGCAATGCATCTACGATCTTACCGTCCAGGGTAATCGTCTCTTCTGGCATGTGCTCCCATCAATTCACTAACTAGTTGGCCGTCGCCAGAAAGCCGCTCTGCACAGCTCCTTCGTGGGTCGGCCCGCTCCTGTCTTCCTGATGCCGGTGCAGCGCACCCTGCTAGGAGCGGGGTGAACGCTGCGACTTCCGGATTGCCTTCTGGCGCTTGATCCGGCGAATCTCGCTCTTGGATGTAAACCAGCGCTTCTGTCTGACGATCGGCAGAATCCGAGCCTCAGCAACAGCCTTCCGGAAGCGCTTCAGCAGGCTATCCTGGGATTCGCCTGGGCGAAGATCAACACTCATTTTTGTCACCCCCCTTCGTCAGTTCAAGTCATTGATCGTTGTCTGCCAGACATCGCAGGCCCTAAAATGGCCTTTGGCCACAGACAACGCGTCCTTCATTATAGGGGATCGCCCCTGTTCCACCAAACCGCAGCCCATGTTATGACAAAAAAGACCGGGTTCGCTGAGGAACCCGGTCTTCACGATTCAGCTAGCCGCTGCGGAACTCTCACGCATCGGGCTGATCGACCTGCCGCATGCTCAACCCAATGCGCTGGCGCTTGGGATCGACCCGCAGCACCTTGACCTGCACCTTGTCGCCGGCGTGAACGGTCTTCAGCGGCTCGGCCACGGCAATGTCAGCGATCTCGCTGATGTGGATCAACCCCTCTACGCCCGGCTCCAGTTCGGCAAAGGCGCCAAAATCGGCCAGGCGCGTGATCGTTGCCGGCACGACACTATTGAGCGCGTAGCGGGCTTCCACGCCATCCCACGGATTGGAGAGCAGGCGCTTGCGGCTCAAGGCCACGCGCTGGCTGTCGGAATCGATGCGGATGACCTGCACTTCGACCTCCTCGCCCACCGCGAGCACATCGCGCGGGTGGTTGATGTTGCCGAAGCCGATCTCGCTCACGTGGAGCAGACCGTCCACGCCGCCGATGTCGATAAAGGCGCCGAACGGTCGCATACTACGCACCGTGCCGGTCACGACATCGCCCACCGCCAGCGTCTTGAAGAGCTCCTCGCGCAGTGCAGAGCGATGCTCGCGCTCGGCCAGCATCTGCGACATCACCAGCCGGCGCCGCTTTGGGTCCACTTCGATGACCTTCAACCGCATGACCTGGTTGATGCGCGCCTCGAATTCCTCGCGGCGCTGGTCCTCGCTCAGGTTGCGCGGCATGTCGACGATATGCGATGCCGGTACGAAGCCGCGCAAGTGATTGAACTCGACGGTAAGCCCACCCTTGTTGAAGCCAAGGACTTTGTGCTCGGTGATTTCACCGCTCTCGAGCAACTGCTCGGCTACCAGCCAGTCGCGCTTCTGCTGCGCATCGGCGATGCTCAACAAGAAGACGCTGTCATCTTCCGGCTGGCGCGCCACCACGACATCGACGGTTTGCCCCTCGTGAAGGTTCTTGACGAATTCAGCATCAAGCTTCGCGAGGTCCGACTGCGGGACGACACCATCGCGCTTGCTGCCGATGTTCACCAGCAACTCGGATGGCCGTATCTCGACAATGACACCTTCGCGCAGATCACCGCGCCCGGGCATGTCCAGATCGATTCCCTCATTCAGGTACTGCTCGAATAACTCCAGATCGGAGGCGCTCTGGCTATTCCCGCCGACCGGGGCTGTCTCCATTCCCTCTGTCTCAGACATCGACAACCAACCTTGTTTTGATGTGCGACACGATCATCTACCGGCGCACTACCGATTTCAGACCACTCCTCGCAATGACGTTTCCTCTAGAATCGATTATATCAGCGACATAAAATGGCGTCAAGGCAACTTTACGACGCCGAATCGCCTTCCTTCCCGGCGGGGAGCGATGCACGCAGCGCCGCCCACACTCGCTTGAGTCGCTCCGTCTGCGCGCGATCGGCTTCTGCGCCGGCATAGCGCACGCCGACGAAGGCTCCGGTCAGTTCGTCGACCCCATGCTGCTCATCGGCCGCATCGGGCAGCGACTCGTCCAATCGCACGGCAAAGCGGTCGGGCGTCTCGCTCGGAAGCCGCGCCACTTCGTGCTCTTCCGCGGCCTCCAGCATCTGGAAATAGAGAAAGCGCACGCGCTGGTTTGGCGACATCAGGCGCCAGGGCAGCAGGCGGCGCACCAATGAGGCGAGGCTAGATTGGGCGCCCGATTCCTCGGCCTGTGCGGTGCGGCCCGACTGCGGATGCCAACTGCGCACCAGTCCAAAGAACGCCAGCAGTTGCGCATAGAGCCGGGCCAGAAAGCGCCGCAGCCAGCCCATTGTGGCGTCCTTGTCGCTGAAGTAGAAATAGGCGGCATACCCGATCAGAAACGCGACGGAAATCCAGAAAAAGAGCCCGCCAACCCAGGGCGGGATGATCAGCGGTGCAGGCCCCTGGTCGAGTGCGGCCTGCATGGGCGGCTGTTCGGCGACCTGCTCTGCAGCGCGTTCCGAAAACGGCAGAAGCGAGAGCAGCATCAGAAAGGCAACCGTGACCAGGCGAAAGATGAGATAGAGCAGCGCAAAGACGGCGTTGAGGATCGTGCTCAAGATCAGCGAGAGGAGGTAGGTGTCGCCCAGGGGCAGGAACGCGGCGATGGCAGCGAAGACGAGCAGCACGATGGCAGTGTAGATGGGCCAGTTGCGCGTGACGCCCGGCGCGGCCGGCAGCCTGGCCACCGTCCACCGTGCGCGCAGCATGGCAAGCTGTCCCTGGCTCAGCAGCAGCAGCCCTACCACGAAATAGGTGAGAATGGCGCCCACGACGAGCGGGTCGACATCCTGGCGGCCCAGCGCCCAGAAACTGGGCCGCGTGACGCCCAGGCGCAAGGTCGACGCCAGCAGGATCAGGAAGATACCCCAGCCGACCCAGCGCGCCAGAAAGCGGCGCACGACTTGCGGGCGGTCGGTGGGCGCGGCACGGGCCGAATCCGCGGTGCCGAGTTCGGTGCGCCGGCTCACCCAGAGTTCGTCCGGCTGGAGTGCAAGTTCCGCCATGTCGCCGGTAAAGTCAATGGCGGCAAACCAGGTGAACATCACGGTGATGGCAGCAATCAGGAAGTAGCCGTCGGCAAAGACGCCCGTCGGGTCGGTCAACACGTCCAGGGGATCGGGGATGCCCTGCATAGCCCAGATGGCCCCACGCGTAACGGCCAGCAACAGTGCGATCTCGGCGGCGCGATAACCGCCCGAGCGGCGCAGGCGCTGGTCAGGCAGGGCTAGCCACGTGGTCGTCGTCACCCCGATGATGGCCGCCAGCACGCCCAGCCCCAGGATTGTCCACCCCATGGCCGGCGTCATGTCCGGCGCGTACTGGCGCAGGAAAGCCAGGATCGCGACGTCGATCACGCTCACCATGACGATGAGCAACGCCGGGCGCGCGATCGACCCCAGCCATGTGCGATCGTATTGATCGCCGATCGCGGTCTCGCCCGCTATGTCGTCGCCGGCAGGCGGCGGCGTGTTGGTTTGCTCGTCGATCGTCATCTTTGTCTCACACCGTCAGCGGCATTGTGCTGCGTGCCTATCGCAGACTATACCACTCCTGCACGTTATGGTAGAAGTCCCACGGCCCCGGCTCGATGCCGCCCCATGCATTGGTATAGCCGGTGTTGCGCACGATGCCCGCCAGAAAAAGATAGGGCATGTCGTTGTGCAGAATCTGCTGAATCTCGCGGTAGATGGGTGCGCGCGTCTGTGGATCGCACGCCGGGCCGCGCGTGCCTTGCTCCAGCAGCGTCTCGATGCGCGGGTTCTGGTAGCTGGTAAAGTTGAAGCCGCTGCCCGGCCGGTCGGTGGCGGCCTGCCACAGTTCGTGATCGTCGGGATCGATGCCCAGCCCCGACCAGCCGCCCAGCGCAAGGTCGAAGCTCTGCCCGAGCAACTGGCTGGCATAGGCCCGATCCGCCAGCGGCACCAAGGTGATGTCGAACCCCACAGCGTTCAACTGGTCCTGCACCGTCTCCGCGATGCGCTGATAGTAGGTGTTGCTCTCCGGCACGATCAGCGTCAGGCGGAGCGAGCGAATGTCCTTCTCGCGGATGCCGTCGCGATTGCTGTCGATCCAGCCATCCTCCTCCAGCAGGCTGCGCGCCAGGTCCGGGTTGTAATCCGGCGGGACGAGCGACGGATCGTAGGCCCAGGGGATGATGGGCAACACGTTGGCCGCCAGCGGATAGGCCTGGCCCAGATAAATGGCCTCGGAGATGCCCTGGTAGTCGACAGCATGAGACATCGCCGCGCGCACGGTGCGGTCGGCCAGCAGCGGGTGCGGGTCCTGCGGGACGAAGGCGCCGCCGTCGTTGAGGCCGCGTTGAGGCGCCTCCGGGTTGGCCAGGTTGATAGCGATGAAGTCATAGGCGTCGGCCGGCGCGTCGGCGACCTTGACCGCCGGTGCATCGAGCAGGCTGATCAACTGATCCGGATCGAGCGCCGCCTCGTCCAGTTGGCCGCTGCGGAGCAGGTTCAAGCGCTCGTCACGGTCGGGCACGATGCGGAAGTTCATGCGCTCCATCAACGGTGCGCCCTGCCAGTAACGGCTGTTGCGTCGCAGTTCAATAATTTCGCCCGGAATCCAGCTCTGGAAGAGAAAAGGGCCGGCGCTGATATCGGGCTCGACGTTGAAGAAATTATCGAGGACGTCGCTGAAATCCGGCGCGTAGCGATGGCTGGGCATCCACCCGACGCGCAGGCTGTTGAGCACGTCGCAGCGCGGCTCGCTGAAGGTCACGCGCACCGTCAGCGGATTGACGAGTTCGATGGATTCGATCGGCGCGGCCAGCCGCTGGTAAGGCGAGTCGATGGCCGGCGTGCGGATCGCGTCGTAGGTGAACTTGAAGTCGTTGGCGTCGACCGGATCGCCGTCGCTCCAGGTGACGCCGGGGCGCAGATAGAAGGTCCACGTACGGCCATCGGGCGACACCTCCCAGCGTTCGGCCATGGCGCCCTGGCTGCCGAACTGGCCCGTCACCGGGTCCTGCCGCACCAGGGCCGGGAAGATCATGCGCGCCACCGCCTGGCTGGCAGCATCGGCGGCCAGAATGGGGTTGAGCAGATCGGGATCCTGGGTCAGCGCACGCGTCCAGGTGCCGCCCGGCTGCGGCTCGCCCACCAACATTGGCGGCGCCGGCGTGGGCGTCGGCAGCACGCCGGCCAGGTCGACGACCGGCGCTTCGGTGGCGGCGGGTGCGGCGGCCGGGTCACTGCCACCGCAAGCAGCGACAGCAGAGAGAAGTGCGAAGAGCAGGAGCAGCCGGGCGATGTACCTGTGACGTGACATACCTTGGATCATGCCCCTGTTTTACCCGAACAAAACGGGAGCGAGCAAATGCCCGCTCCCGTTCGATGAACTTGTGTCACGTTGACCTGTGAAGAAGGGACAATTGTTGATGGATGATTGTTCATTGCTAATTGTTGATACGTCGTCGCTAGACGCAGCGCTCGGCCATCAGCAATTAACAATCAGCAATTCCCCATCAGCAATTCGCCTTCCCTCTTCTCAGCATACCAGCAAACGCTCTACCTCAAGGAGCAAGCGTCGTATCGTACCACTGGTGCACGTTCCAGTAGAAGCTCCACGGGCCCGGGTCGATGCCGGCCCAGCGGTTGCGATAGCCCGTGTCGCCCACGCCGCCCGAGATGAAGACATAGGGCACGTCGTCGTGGATGATCTGCTGGATTTCCTTGTAGTACGGCGCGCGCTCGTCGGTGCTGCACCCAGGCACCGAGACGCCGGCCTTGAGCAGCTCGTCGATCTTGGGGTTCTGGTAGCTCACAAAGTTAAAGCCGCTCTCGGGCGTGTCAAAGTCGGAGCGCCAGAAGGCATCGTCGTTGGGATCCGAGCCGAGGCCGGTCCAGCCAATGATGACCATGTCGTAGGTCTGGCCCAGCAGGCGCTCGACCAGCGTGCCAAAGTCGATGGCCTGGAAGTCGATCTTGAAGCCGATCTGGCCCAGTTGGTCCTGCACCAGCGCGCCCAGGTCCTCGCGCACCTTGTTGCCGGCATTGGTGATCAGCACCAGGCTCAGCTCCTTGCCGTCCTTCTCGCGCACGCCGTCGCCGTTGCTGTCGACCCAGCCGGCATCCTCGAGCAACTGATTCGCCATCTCCTGGTCGTAGGCGTAGGGCTGGATGGCGGGATCGTGCGCCCATTCCACCGCCGGCAGCACGTTGGAGGCAATCTGGTAGCCGCGGCCCAGGTAAACATTGTTGATGATGGTCTCGTAGTCCAGGGCGTGGGCAATCGCCTTGCGCACGGCGACGTCGCTCAGAATCGGGTGCGGGTCCTGCGCGATCAGCTCGCCGTTCTCGTCCACACCAGGCTGCGGATTCTCCGGATTGGCCAGGTTCAGGCCGATATAGTCGTAGCCGTCGTCGTTGGCGCTGTACACGGTGATGTCCGGGTTGCCCTCGACGCTCGTGAGCTGCGTCGGCTCGAGACCGGTGATGTCGATCTCGCCGCTGATCAACTGCGCCAGGCGGGTGCCGGAATCGGGCACGACGCGCGTGATCATACCGTCCATGTACGGAGCGCCTTCCCAGTAGCTGTCGTTGCGCGTCATGATGATGTTATCGTCGCGCGTCCAGCTCTGGAAGACGAACTGGCCGGCGCTGGCGGTCGGCGCCTCGTTCAGCGGGCTGGTCATGATGTCGGAGAAATCGTCAGCGTACAGGTGGCTGGGCAGCCAGGCAAGGCCCAGGTCGCCGAGTGCATCACACTTGACTTCCTTGAGTGTGACCTTGATCGTCAGCGGATCGACCACTTCAATACTCTCGATCTGCTCGACGTTGCTCTTGCGGGGAGTCTCTACCAGGTCGCTTGCGATGGCATCGTAGGTGAATTTGAAGTCTGCCGCATCAACCGGGTCGCCATCACTCCACGTGACGCCGTCACGCAGCTTGAAGGTCCAGGTCAGGCCGTCCTCGGAAACCTCCCAGCTCTCCGACATGCTGCCATCGGGCACGAACGCGCCCGACTGTGGGTCCTGTCCCAGCATGCTCGGGAAGAAGAATCCGCCAACACCCGAACTGGCAGTGTCGGACCACAGAATGGGATTGAGAATAGACGCATCGGCGCTGCTGGCGCGCGTCCAGACGCCGCCCTGCACCGCCTCGCCAGCCGGTGCTGCGCCGCTCGCCGCCTGTTCGCCGCCACCAGCCGCGGCGCCCGACTCAGCCGGCGGCGCGATGGGCACCGGCTGCGCACAGCCGGCAATGAGCGATGCCACCAGCGTAATCAACAAAGCGAAACTGAACCATTTCCGTGTCATCTCGGTCTCCTTTCAAAGTTGGTCATAGGTTCGGAAGAGAAGAAGATAGCCACAAAGACGCAAAGGCACGAAGGTTCGCAAAGAAGAATTGAAACGAATTTCTTTCGTGCAACCTATGGGCCAAGTAGAGGCGAAGGTCCACATAGAAGATTCAAGCTGCATTTCTTCGCGCCACCTTTGAGTCTTTGCGTCTTCGCGGCTCTCTTCTCTCTTTACTTCTTATTCTTCAGCATCGGGTCCAGCGCGTCGCGCAGGCCGTCACCGATGAGATAGAACGACAGCACCGTCAGCGTGATCATCACGCCGGGCCAGATCAGCAGGTGCAGGCCGATGAAATCCTTGGTCACCGGGTCGCGCAGGAAGACGAAGTCGTTGGCGCGGTAGAGCATGTTGCCCCACGTCGGCGTCGGCGGCTGCACGCCCAGCCCCAGGAAGCTGAGGATCGACTCGGTCAGGATCAGCGCGCCCACGTCGACGGCCGTGATGACCACGATGATGGGCAGGCTGTTGGGGATGACATGGCGCAACATGATGCGGAAGTCGCTGGCACCGACCGCGCGCGCGGCATTGGTGTATTCGAGTGTGCGTACCTTGAAGACATTCCCGCGCATGAAGCGCGCCGTGCCAAACCAGCCCAGAAAGCCCAGAAAGAGCGTCAGCGTCAGCGGCGTGGGCCGGAAGATCGAGTTGACGATGATGAGCAGGTAGATCTCGGGGATGGTTGTCAGCGTCGCGATGAACCACATGATCACGTCGTCGATGCGGCCGCCGAAGTAGCCGGCCATCGCACCCACACCCACGCCCAGCACCATAGAGAGCGCCGCCGCCACCAGCGCGATGCTCAGGCTGACACGCGCACCGTAGAGCAGGCGCGCCAGTTGGTCGCGACCAAGCTGGTCGGTGCCCAGCCAGTGCGGCACGCCCCCCGACTTGTAGAGCATGGTCGGCGCGGTGACAGGATCCATGCCGAGCATCCACTGGATGTAGGGGATGAGGTAGGGTTGCTGGAACTGATTGGCCGGGTTGGTCGCGTTCGGTTCGACACCGATGGCGCCGGTGATGGCGCCGGCGCCGAGCGCCAGCAGCGCGACCACGACGACAAAGCCGATCGCCACCAGCGTCAGCTTGTCGCGGCGCAGGCTGGCCAGGGCCATGCCCAGATAGGTCTGCGGTTTGCGCGTCAAGTAGGCCTGATCCTGCGCTCCTTTGAAGGCGACACCGCCCTGAACCTGATCAACCGCCATGACACTCCCTAGTCAAAGCGCACCCGTGGATCGACCACGGCATAGAAGATATCCGACAGCATGTAGCCGATGATGGTCAGCACGGCAAAGAACATGCCGGCGCCCAGCACGACCGGGTAATCCTGCTGAAAGGCGGCGTTGACGGTCAGGCGCCCCATGCCCGGCCAGGCAAAGATCGTCTCGACGACGACCGCGCCGCCCAGCACGCCCACAATCGCCGGCCCCATGACCGTCATCAGCGGGATGAGCGCGTTGCGGAAAGCATGCACGAACCAGACGTTGTTGGGCGAAAGACCCTTGGCCTGCGCCGTACGGATGTAGTCCGTGTGCAGCACCTCCAGCGTCTCCGTGCGCATGATGCGGCTGAAGCCGGCGATACCGCCAAAGGCCAGCACCGCAGCCGGCAAGATGATGTGGCGGATGCGGTCGCCCAGGTTGAACTCCTGCGTCAGCGAGACTGTCTGCCGCCCGCCTGTGGGCAGCCACCCCAGCACTACCGAGAAGACGAGAATCAGGATCAGCGCCATCCAGAAGATGGGAATGGCGCGGAAGATGACGGCGAAGAAGCGCACCAGGTTGTCGAAAAGCGAGCCGCGGTAGACCGCGCTCAGCACGCCGAGCGGCACGCCGATGAAGAGCGAGAGGAGCAGGCTGGTGATGCCCAATTCCAGCGTGGCCGGCATGCGCTCGACGATGCGCGCCCACACCGGCTGCTTGGTGTCGATGCTCGTGCCCAGGTCGCCGCGCAGGATGCCGCCGCCGCCGTCGCATACCGTCACGTTGATGGCGCCGATGTAGCCGCAGGTGTTGCCCGGCGTCGTCATCATGGCGACCTGGTCGCCCTGGCGCACCGAGAGCCCGGTCATCCACGCAAAGTACTGCACGATGGCCGGCTGGTCCAGGCCGAGCTGGCGGCGCAGAATTTCGCGCGCCTCTTCGGTCATGCGCGGGTCGCCAAAGGTGCGCATGGTAATGGGATCGCCCGGCGCGGCGTTGACGAGGATGAAACTCAGGATGCTGATGCCGATCAGCGTTGGGATCGCTTGTAGCAACCGTCGAATGATATAGCGTGTCATGAGCGTATGGTCAAAATCATGTTACGCACTGCGTGATGCGTATTGCGTGATGCGTAACTCGTGATTCGTCACGCATTACGAGTTACGCATTACGAGTTACGCATTACGCATTACGCATCACGAGTCACTCGCGCAGGCGCGGGTCGAGCGCATCGCGCAGACCGTCGCCCAGGAAGTTGAAAGAGAGCACGACCAGCGCCACGGCAATCGCCGGCGCCAGCAAAATCCACGGCTGGTTGTTGATGGCAGTCTGGCCTTCGAGCAACATGGAGCCCCAACTGGTGATGAAGATGTCGGTCGGGTCGGTGGAGGGGCGCAGGCCCAGGCCCAGATAGCCAAGGATGGCCTCGGTGATGATGGCGCCGGGAATGAGGAAGGCCATGGCCACGATGATGACGCCCAGCGAGTTGGGCAGGATGTGGCGGATCATGATGCGCGTATCCTTGGCGCCCACTGCCCTGGAGGCGAGCACGAAGTCTTTCTCCTTGAGCGAGAGCACCTGGCCGCGCACAAGGCGCGCCACGCCCACCCAGTTCACCAGCGCCAGCGCGACAAAGAGCAGGAAGAGGCCGTTGAGGAACTGGCCGAGTGCCGTTGCGCGCAGTGCCGTCATGACGATGATGAAAAAGAGCAGGTCCGGGAAGGCATAGACGATGTCGGTCAAGCGCATGAGCAGGTTGTCGGTGGAGCCGCCAAAATAGCCGGAAATCATGCCGAGCGACACGCCGACCACGACGATGATCAGCGTGGGGATGAAGCCGACGACCATGGAGACGCGCGCGCCGTAGATAACACGGCTGAGCACGTCGCGGCCGAGATTATCGGTGCCCAGGATAAACTCGGGCGTTCCGGCCTTGCCGGTCGATGAGTTCTCCACCCACATAGGGGGCAGGAACCCCTTACCGCTGTTGAGTTCAAGCGGGTTGTGCGGCGCCAGTAGCGGCGCAAAGATCGCCACGAACATGAAAAAAAGAATGACCAGCGCACCGGCCACGGCGGCCTTGTTGTGCAGCAGGCGCGACCAGGCGTCGCGCCAGAACGATCGTGACGGGCGCGAGAGCACCTTGGCGGTTTCGGCCGCGCTGGCGCTCTTGGCTGACGGAGTCTGGGTTTGGGCTGTTGTCGTCATGGGAGTCTCACTTTACCTTGATACGCGGATCAAGGAAGCCGTACATGATATCGACCGTGAGGTTCGCCAGCACGATCAGAAGCGCATAGATCAAGGTGGTGCCCATGATCATGGAGTAGTCGCGGTTGCCGATGGCGGTCACATATTCGCGGCCGCTACCGGGGAAGCCAAACATCGTCTCGATAATAAACGAGCCGGTGATCAGACCCGCCAGCGCCGGCCCCATGATCGTCATGACCGGGATCAAGGCATTGCGCAGCATGTGCCGCGTGATGATGACGCGGCCGCCCAGGCCCTTGGCCTTGGCCGTGCGCACGTAATCCTGCCCCATCACCTCCAACATGGAGTTGCGCGTCAGGCGCGTGATGTAGGCGAAGGTGCCAAAGCCGAGCACGACGGCCGGCACCAGCCACGCGCCGGGGCTGCTCCAGTCGCGCTGGATGATCTTGATGAGATTCAATTGGCCGGCCAGGATAATGATCAGGAAAATTGCCAGAACAAAGCTCGGCACCGAAATACCAATGGTCGACACAAAGAGCGCCGAATAATCAAATATGGTGTTGCGTCTCAAGGCAGCCAGGATCCCCAGCGGAATGCCAAGCAGCGCCGCCAGGATGAGAGCCAACAGCCCCAGGCGCATGGAATAGCCAAACCGGCTGTCCCAGATGGCCTTGCCCTTGGGCGGCTCGAAGAGAATGTCCTGGACATCGCGCCCGCGCTGGCGGTACGACGGGCCGAGATCGCCCTGGATAGCGTTTCCCACATAAGTGAAGAACTGGCTGTCGAGCGGATTGCCACCCTCAATATTGACGAAGAGCGGCTTGTCCAGCCCAAACTTCTTGTTCAAAGCTTCCTGCGTCGACGCGTCGACCTGGCGCCGGCTGGGGTCTCGATCCCAGGGGCCGCCCGGCGCCTGGTGCATCAATGTAAAGGTGATGAGCGCCACCAGCAGCAGAACGGGGATCATCCAAAATATGCGACGTAAGAGATATGTGGTCATGTTTGTTTTTGCGAAATAGGCCGATCGAAAAACCTTCCTGGAAGCTTGCGAACTTCCAGGAAGGTCGTCCCTACTTTACGGCAGCAAGGGTTACTGCGACTGCGCGGCCGTGTCGATGTCGATCGTCCACGGGGCGATGTCGCCCGGCCAGCCCGAGTCCTGCGGCGTCTGAACGATGCCGGAGACCCATGGCTTGACCAGGTAGCTGTTCACATTGTTCCACATGAACGCTACCGGCACGCCGTCGGTCAGCAGACGCTGCGCATCGGCGTACAGCTCGGCGCGCTTGGCCGGATCCAGCTCGGTGTCGGCCTGAACCAGCAGGTCGTCCAGTTCCGGATTGGAGTAGCCAATGCGCTCGCCAAAGGCGCCCGTCTTCCAGTAGACGCTGAGCCAGTTCTGGGGATCCGGATAGTCGGCGCACCAGCCAAGGATGAACATCTGCGGTGCAGTGTTGATGTCCTTGGTCAGCGCGGTGTAGGTGGTGGACTCGACCGGGTCGAGCGTCGCATCCACGCCCAGCACTTCCTTGAACTTGGCAGCAAGCCACTCGTTACGCGTGCGGTTGCGCGGCGTGTCCGAGAAGGTCATCGTGATCGGCGGCAGGTTCTCGACGCTGCCATAGCTCGAATCGGCGATTGCCTGCTTGGCCGCTTCCGGATCAAAGCCCCAGCGGCTCTCTTCGCCATCGTACCCAGGGAATCCCGGCGGAATCCAGGTCAGCGTCGGGCTGCCGAGACCGCGCAGCACATCGGTGACCCAACCTTCGCGATCAAGCGCGCGGGCAAAGCCTTCACGCACCTTGGGATCGGTGAACGGCTCCTTGAGTTGGTGGAACATGACGGCAAAGGTGCAGGAGCCCGGATAGATATTTGCTTCCTGACTCAGTACCGGATCAGCCTGAACGACTTCCAGGTCTTCAGCGCTCAGCCCAATGATGTCAAACTCATTGTTCTTGTACGCCTCGAAAGCGACGGCAGAGTCCGTGATGAAGGCGAAGTCGACGCTAACCTGGGGCACGTCACCCCAGTAGTTGGCATTCGGCGTGTAGAGGGCCTGTACACCTTGTTCGAGCGTATCAATGACAAACGGACCGTTGCCGATGTGATTGGCTGCATCGAGCCACCAGTTCTCGCCGCCGGCCGTGATCAGCTCTTCCTTGGCCGGGAAGGTGACCCACAGCGAAGAGACGACATGGAAGTAGGGCGCCGGGCGCGAGAAGGTCAGCGTCAGCGTGTTGCATTCGGCGTCATCGTAGCCGGTGCAGGCCGTGCCGTCGGCATGGGAGGCTTTGACGCTCTCCATGACCTGCGCCGCTGCCGCCTCACAGGCTGCTGCGTCTTCGCCACAGCCGCGCCATTCCGGCGCGCCGAGGATCTCGTCGGTGATCGATGCATACTCGCCGGCGGTGGCCGGGTCGATGTTGCGGCGGATGGAATAGGCGAAGCGTTCGGCGTTGAGCGGCGAACCGTCGCCGTACAGGAGACCGTCACGCAGGGTGAAGGTCAATGCCGTGGCATCGTCGTTGTAGGCCCACGATTCGGCGGCTGCCGGCACCGTGGCCAATTCGCCATCCTGACGGGTCAGGCCTTCGTAGACCATCTTCAGATTGGCAATCTCATTGACAAACGAACTCTTCTGCGGATCAAGAATGTCCGGGAAGGTCCCCAGGTTGACACGCAGCACCTTGTCGCCGGCCATGGCTTCGCCACTGGCCGCGGCCTCGCTGCCAGCCTCACCAGCCGGGGCCGCCGGGGCTGCGGGCGCGGTACACGCCGACAGCACAACTACGGCTATGGCCAGCAATGCCAGCACAATACGCCACTGTCTGTTCATAACAGATCTCCTTTCGTGGAACGCATAGAAACGGTTTGGTAGATCAGATAAAGCCAATCACCAGCCCAGCCGCCACCGGCGTTTCTCTGCCCGGCGGCGGTTGGAACTGAGCGATCACGATTGAATGGCACGCCCGATCAATTGACCGGCGTGCTGCGCCCGCCCTGCTCGACCAGATGGCAGGCGACGAAATGGCCTGGGCGCTTTTCTTCGAAGGCCGGGATCTCCTGCTTGCAGATGTCCTTGGCGATGGGGCAGCGCGGGTGGAAACGGCAGCCAGGCGGCGGGTTGAGCGGCGACGGTACCTCACCCTTGAGCACGATGCGCTCGCGGCGGCGGCGCGGGTCCGGCACGGGGATGGCCGACATGAGCGCCTGCGTGTACGGGTGCAGCGGCTCGCGGTAGAGATCCTCGCGAGTGGTCACCTCGACCAGCTTGCCCAGATACATGACGCCGACGCGGTCGCTGATGTGCTCGACGACGCTCAGGTCATGCGCCACGAAGAGATACGAGAAACCATACTCGCGCTGCAAATCCTTGAGCAAGTTGAGAATCTGCGACTGGATGGAGACATCCAGCGCCGACACCGGCTCGTCGCAGACGATGAAGCGCGGATTGAGCGCCAGGGCGCGCGCAATGCCGATGCGCTGGCGCTGGCCGCCGGAAAACTCGTGCGGGTAGCGGTGCGCGTGGTAGGGATTCAGCCCCACCTTGGCCAGCATCTCCTGCACGACGGCGTTGCGCTGCTTGCGATCCTTGACGCCGTGGATCAGCAGGCTCTCGGCGATGATGTCGCCCACGGGCATGCGCGGATCCAGCGACGAGTAGGGGTCCTGGAAGACGATCTGCATGTTGCGGCGCAGCGCCTTGAGTTCGTTGGAGCGCAGGTTGAAGACATCCTGCCCATCGAAGAAAACGGTACCCTCGTTCGACGGGATCAGGCGCAGGATCGACCGCGAGACTGTGGTCTTGCCGCAGCCGGACTCACCCACCAGCCCGAAGGTCTCGCCTTCCTTGACCGTGAAACTGACGTCGTCGACCGCCTTCACCCACGCCGAGATGCGCTGAAATACGCCCGAGCGAACCGGGAAGTAGGTCTTGAGATTTTGAACGACCAGAAGGTCTTTCTGTGCCACATCAACCGAAACTGCCATAGGGTTTTCCCAGCACTGCGTGCTTATTTATTCTTCGAGGCTCAGGCCCTGATCAATGAATTCCACATCCAGGTTGCTCACACTGAGGCGGCCGTCACCGTGGCTGGCTGTGAGGCCCTGTTCGCCCGGCACCAGCACTTCGTCGCCACCGAACTGCCACGTCGCCTTCTCGACGCCCTCCCAGTTCTGCGCCGTCTCGGGATCGTGCATGAAGCAGCGGGTGAGATGGCCGGGCCTCGCCTCGATGAGACGCGGCTCGCGCTCCGTGCACAGATCGCGCACATAGGGGCAGCGCGGCGCAAACTTGCAGCCGGGCGGCAGCGCCACGAGATTGGGCACCGACCCCGGAATGACCGCCAGGTGTTTCTGCACCAGGCCGAGCACCGGAATCGCCGCCAGCAGCCCTTCGGCGTATGGGTGAAGCTGTGCGTCAAAGAGCGAGAGCACATCCGTGTATTCGACGATCTGTCCGGCGTACATGACGGCCACGTTGTCGCACATCTCGGCGATGACACCCATGTCGTGGGTGATGAGCAGGATCGACGTGCCGGTCTCCGAACGCAGGTTGCGCATGAGGTCGAGAATCTGCGCCTGGATCGTCACGTCGAGCGCGGTGGTCGGCTCGTCGGCAATGAGCAGCTTGGGCTTGGTGGCCAGCGCCATAGCGATCATGACACGCTGCGCCTGCCCGCCGGAAATCTCGTGCGGATAGGCTTCGGCGCGCCTGGCCGGGTCGGGGATACCGACGGTGCGCAACATCTCGATGGCCTGGCGATTAGCCTCGGCCTTGCTGATCTTGGCGTGCGTCAGGATCGCCTCGGCAATCTGGTCACCGATACGAAAGACCGGGTTCAGACAGCTCGTCGGCTGCTGGAAAATCATGGAGATCTCGTTGCCGCGGATCTCGAGCAGGCGCGTCTCGCCAAGCGTCGTCAGATCTTCCTTGCCAAAGAGGATCTGGCCCTCGACGATCTTGCCCGACGACGGCAGCAGGCGCATGATCGAGAGCGACGTGACGCTCTTGCCGCTACCCGACTCGCCGACCAGCCCCATGATCTGGCCCGGCTTGATGGAAAAGTCGACGCCGTTGATGGCCTGTACGACGCCGTCTTCGGTGTAGAAGTAGGTCTTCAGCCCCTTGACTTCGAGCAGGGGACGGTCGTTATTCGAAGGAGTGGTCATAGGTCTCCACAGAAATCGTTGCTTAGCGCTTCAGGCGCGGGTCAAGGGCGTCGCGCATGCCATCGCCGATAAAGTTGAACGCGATCGTCACCAGACAGAGCGGGATGCCCGGCACCAGCGGCAGCCACGGATGCTGGAACATGTAGCTCTGTGCGGTGGAGAGCATGTTGCCCCACGACGGCGTCGGCTCCTGCACGCCCACGCCCAGGAAGCTGAGTGTGGCCTCGGCGATGACGATGCCGGCCAGACCCAAACTGGCGTTGACCAGGATCGGCGCGATGCCGTTGGGGATGATGTGGCGGAACATGATGCGCGTGTTGGAAGCGCCCACGGCCCGCAACGCCTCGACGAAATCCTGGTTGCGCAAGGTCAGCGCCATGCCGCGCATGAGGCGTGCCGCGCCCGTCCAGCCCAGCAGGATCAAGATCGCCATGAGGACGATGACTTTGTTGGCTTCCTGCGGCGGCGCCGCCAGCATCCACGAGACAAAGCCGGTAACAAAGGCGGGCAAGGGCAACTGGGCATCGGTCTTGATGAGAATCGATGCCGTAATCAGCAGAATCGGCAGGGTCGGGATCGACAGCAGGAACTCGACCAGGCGCGAGATAAAGGTATCGAACCAGCCGCCCATGAAGCCGGCCGCCGCGCCGAGCACGACGCCAAACAACTCAGAGACGACGACGACGATAAAGGCAATCGACAGCGAGACACGCGCGCCATAAAGGAGGCGCGTGAAGAGATCGCGACCCAGATGGTCGACGCCCAATGGGTGCATCTCTCCGGCGCTGCTCATGGTGCCGGGCGGGCCGGGGCGTGTTGCCACGGCAATATCGACGGCATCGCGCGGGAAGGGCGCGATGTAGGGTGCCAGCAGCGCGCCGATGAACATGACGACGATCACCACCACACCCGCCACGGCCAACTTGTGGCGCATAAAGCGGCGCAGCACGATCTGGAATTGGCTCTCTTCTTTCCCTTCGCGCGGGATCTTGGCGACGGCCAATGGTTCAGCAGTTGCAGTCACGGCAGCACCTCATTCTTAATACCGGATGCGCGGGTCGACGACAGAGTAGAGGATGTCGCCGAGCAGCGTTGCAACGACGGTCAGAATCGTCGTGACGTAGATGAATGCCAAAGCGATGTTGTAATCCGAGCGGTTGAGCGCATCGAAATAGAGACGCCCCATCCCCGGCCACGCAAAGACCGTCTCGGTCACGATGGCGCCGGCGAAGAAGATGGGGATCTGCAGCACCAGGATCGTGATGAAGGGAATCAAGGCATTGCGCAACGCGTGCTTGTTGATGACCAGGCGCTCGACGAGCCCCTTGGCGCGCGCCGTACGCACGTAATCCTGGCGCAACACCTCGAGCATGGAGGAGCGCAGGAAACGACTCCACGCCGCAACGCTGAAAATCGTCAACACCGCCACCGGCATCAACAGATGCAGGAAACGGTCGAGCGGCGTGCCGGGCTGGACGCGCAGCCAGCTTGCCACGTCATAGGGGCGCACCGCCTCGCGCAGACCGGGAGGCAATGTCGGCCACCAGGGCCACACCTCCTGGGCGCGCCCTGCCAGCACGGTGAAAAGCAGGATAAAGAGCAGGCCAAAGAAAAAGGTCGGCATGGACGAGCCGACAAAGGCCGCCGTCGTAAAGGTATAGTCGAATTTTGAGTACTGATTAACGGCGCTATAGATCCCAAGTGGGATGGCAATAACCAGCGCCAGCACGAGCGAGATCACCTGCAATTCCACGGTCGCCATTAGCCGGCTGGCCAGCAAATCCCATACCGGTCTACCCGCCTGAACTACCGTCGAGTTTCCAAAGTCGCCAAAGAGAATGCCGCGGCTGCTCTTGATCGGCGGGTGCAGTTCCGGCATTTCAGAGAGATAGACATAGTCTGCACAGCCACCGCCCTCTTCCGGGGTTGCCTCCAGATAGCAGCCCATTGGGACATTGGCAAACCACTCCTGCCCGCCGATGACCAGTGGCCCCTGCGGCTGCCCCACCAGCCAGCGCGTATAGCGCACGGGCCAGTAGAGATCCAGTTCGTATTGGGCGCGGATGCGCGCCTTCTCTTCGGGCGTGATACGCCGCTGCTGTTGCTGTAAACCGGTCAATGGCCCGCCCGGCGCAATGTTGAAGAGAAAGAACATGAAGAGGGAGACGACAAAGACAACGATCACCATCTGGAAGAGGCGGCGGATGAGATATGCTGTCATGGGTGGGATAATCCGTTCAAAGGTACGCTCTCACACAAGCGGGCAGACCGGCACGTAGCAGGCCTGCCCGCTTGCAGTTCCAGGCAGAGCCGAACAGAAACCAGGATTCACGCAGAATCCTGGTTTCTGTCATTCCAACTTACTTGGTGAACAGGTTGATGTCGATGTGTTCCCAGGTGGCACTGCCAGAAATTTCATACTGGACATTGCCGGTGCTGTTGGCAGCATCGATCACGGTCTGGACTTCGGCGCCCGCGCCCAGGGTCGAGTCGTCGAGGTAGTCGACGTCGCCGTTGAGCAACTGTGCGACGGCCTGGTTGGTGTCGGCCACGAAGACGAAGATCACGTTCGGGGTCGTTACGTCACCCTCGTAGTAGGGGTTGGCTTCCAGGACGATGCTCTGGCCCTTGTTCCATTCCTTGACCATGTAGGGTCCCCACGAGAGCGGCATTTCGGTCACTTCAGGCAGCGTCGCCCATTCGGCAGCCGGCACGTCCACCAGGACGCGGCCATCAGAGATGACACGCTGGCTGGGATACGGCGCAAACGGCGCCAGGAAGTAGGTCGGCGTCTGCACACCCGGCAGGTAGGTCACGGTGTACTCGAGTGCGTCAGCAGACCAGGCGACATCCTGGATCGACTCACAAGTCGTGAAAGTCGTGGCGCCGGAGTCCGGGTCACAGTCAATCGTCCGAGCGAGTTCGAAGTCAGCAATCGTGCCAGGTGTACCGTCACTCCAGGTGAACGGGTTCATCTTGTAGGTAACAACAAGTTGCTTCATCGGCACCGCGGTGGCTCCGTCGAAGGTCACTTCGTTGTTGTCCTTGTCGAAGACCAGCACGCCCTCTTCCAGAGCAACCGGTTCGCCGGCCGTGTTGTAAACCGTGTCACCGGCATTGGCCTCGACGTCGTTGTTCGCCGCCAAGCCAGATTCAAGCGTGCTCAATTCGGTCTGCAGGCGAACCTGGAAGTCGTAGTCGTACTGCGTCCAGGTGCGCTCGTTGTCGATCGCCATGCGCACAAGAGCCGATGCTGCCATCGACGAGATCGTCGCCCACAGGCTGTCGGGTTCCTGGGTCATACCGATGACGATGGTGTCGCCGCCGTCAGCCAGTGCCCATTCGGCAAGGTTGGTCGTGGCGTACTCGGTAGCATCCGGGAGGATGCCGGTCAGGTTCGAGCTCCAGGCTTCCGCTTCGGCGCGCTGGAAGACCGGGATCGACACGACGTCCTTGGCAAATTCTTGCTGGACTGTGTCATAGGCGGCAACACGATCCTCACGCAGCAGCGTGTTCGTCGCCTGTACGATAGCCTTGCTGGCCGTCTCATTACACCAGCCCATGTAGTTCTGACCTTCCCAGTTGTTGGAGGGCAGCGGAATCTGGTCACAGGCGTAGAGCGAACGGCCGGCCGGCTCAGTCTGGCCGACCCAGGCGAAAGCGCCCAGTTCGAAGTCGCGGCGGGCAAGACCCGTCGTGTCGCCGAACCACCAGGAGGCCGGGGCGTAGGTCGGGATGATCTGGACACCGCAGTCGGCCAGGTTCTGGATCATGACGGCCGACCAGGTCTGGCGGAACTGTGCGCTGGTGGTCGTGAACTTGAGCACGAGGGAGTCGCCGGCAGCATTGGTGCGCACGGGCGCGCCGTCAGCCTGCGTCCAGCCGGCTTCGTCGAGCAGCGCTTTGCCGGCATCGGGGTCGTACATTGGCAGATCCGTGTACGGACCGACGTACGCCCAGTGCGTCTTGGGCAGGAAACTGTCCATCAGCAGTTCGGCGCCGTCTTCAACGTACGGGTAGACCGAAGCAATCAGCGCCTCGCGGTCGATGCAGTAGGCCAGTGCCTGGCGAACCTTGACATCGCTCAGAATCGGGTGCGGGGTGGTGAATTCTTCAGCACCACTGCTCGCAGCCTCTCCACCTGCGGCCGGCGCGGCGCCCGGGGCGGCGGCCGGTGCAGCACAGGCGCTCACGACCAAAGCAAGGATCGTCAGAAGCGCCAGCACTAGAAACTTCTTTGTTTTCATGGTGTCTCCTTCTGAAAACAGTGAACCAGTAATTGTTATGAACACATCTGCGCCGGTCGCGTCACGGGTTGCGCGACGACCGGCGAGATGGGTTTCACGAAGCTTTTTGCGCGCCATCCTCATAGAGGAAGCAGGCCGTATAGTGGCCGTCGCCGTAATCCTTGAAGGGCGGCTCTTCCTGACGGCAGACATCCATCACCTTGGGGCAGCGCGTCGAGAAGTGGCAGCCCTTGGGCGGGTTGGCCGGGCTGGGCACGTCACCCTCGAGAATGATGCGCTTGCGCTGGCTCTCGATGGCCGGGTCGGGGATCGGCACAGCCGACAGCAACGCCTGCGTGTACGGATGCATGGGCTTGGCGTAGAGTTCGTCGCGCTCGGCGAGTTCGACGATCTTGCCCAGGTACATGACTGCGATGCGATCCGAGATATGGCGCACGACCGAGAGGTCGTGGGCGATAAAGAGATAGGTCAGATTGAACTCTTCCTGCAGGTCTTCCAGCAGGTTGATGATCTGCGCCTGAATCGACACGTCGAGCGCCGAGATCGGCTCGTCGCAAACGATGAACGACGGATTCACCGCCAGGGCGCGGGCGATGCCGATGCGCTGGCGCTGGCCGCCGGAGAATTCGTGCGGGTAGCGATTGATAAAGTATGGGTTGAGGCCGACGATCTTGAGCAACTCCTGGACGCGGTCCTGGCGCTCCTTTTTGCTCTTGCCGATGCCGTGCACTTCCAGCGGCTCGCCGACGATGCTGCCCACGGTCATACGCGGATTGAGCGAGGCGTACGGATCCTGGAAGATCATCTGCATGCGTCGGCGCATCTTGCGCAGCTCTTCGCCTTTGGTCTTGGTCAGATCCTGGCCCTCAAAGCGCACTTCACCATTCGTCGGACGGTAGAGTTGGAGGATGGCACGGCCGGTGGTGGATTTGCCACAGCCGGACTCTCCCACCAATCCAAGCGTCTCGCCGCGATAGAGCGAGAAGTCGATACCGTCGACCGCCTTGATGGCGCCAACCTGGCGCTGGAAGATGATTCCCTTGGTGATGGGGAAGTGCATCTGCAGGTCACTGACCTGCAACAAGACGTCATGCGGTTTCCCGTTTGTGCTTGTTTTCCCGTTCGCCTCACTCATGACGCGGCTTCCTCTTTTGCGGACACCTGAACTTGCACATTGGAGATGTCAACCCAGCATGCGGCCTTGTGCCCGGGCGTGACTTCGACCAAGGGGGGATTCTCCTGCCAGCATTTATCCTGCACAAAGCTGCACCGCGGGGCAAAGGGGCAGTGCGTCGGCGGCTCCAGCAGGTCCGGCGGCAGGCCATCGATGGGGATCAGACGCTTCTGGCGGCCCAGATCCAAGCGCGGGATGGAACGCAGCAGGCCCAGCGTGTAGGGATGCCGCGGCTTGCCGTACAGGTCGTTGACGTTGCCTTCCTCGACAATGAAGCCCGAGTACATGACAATCACCCGATCGGCCATGCCGGCGACGACGCCCAGGTCATGCGTGATCCAGATGATGGCCATGCCCAGCTCGTCCTGCAGGCGGCGGGTGAGGTCGACAATCTGCGCCTGAATCGTCACGTCGAGCGCCGTGGTCGGCTCGTCGGCGATGAGCAACTGCGGGTCGCAGCTCAACCCCATGGCGATCATCACGCGCTGGCGCATGCCGCCGGAGAACTGGTGCGGATAGTCGTCCAGGCGCGAGTCAGCGCCTGGGATGCCGACCATCTCCAGCAGTTGCACGGCCCGCTTGCGCGCCTGATCCTTGTTCATGTTGAGGTGGAGTTCGAGCGCCTCGGTGATCTGTCGCCCAATCGTGAGCACAGGATTCAGGGAGGTCATGGGGTCCTGGAAGATCATGGCGATGCGGTTGCCGCGGATGTCGCGCAACTCGTCCTCGCTCAGCTTCAACAGGTCCTGCCCGTCGAACATCACTTCGCCGTCGACAATCTTGCCCGGGGGTTGAGGAATCAAGCGAATCAGCGACATCACGCCGACGCTTTTGCCGGAACCCGACTCACCAACAATGGCGACTGTTTCTCCGGCGTTGACGTAGTACGAGATCCCGTTTACGGCATGCACCACGCCATCTTGTGTGAAGAACTGAGTTTTCAGATTCTTCACCTCGAGCAGTTTTGGCATCTAGGCGATCTCCATCTGTCTTGTGATCCGATGATCCGCTGAATTGAGTACCGAAATGAAGGCTTTGGTGCGCTTCATGCGGCCGAACCGGTTTCGGCATAGGGCCTGGGAGGGCAGGTTGCACGGAACGCGGGTAGCTACAGCCATTTCTGCCGGCAAAACCCCGAAAGATTCAGATAATTGCGCTAAGGGTTTACCACGAAAGCAAGCGAGATGTCAAAGGAACCACCACTCCAAACCCACTCTTGCTTTCGACCGTCCGCAAGCGTAACAAAGTTTAGTTGCATTGTCAAACGATTTGCGCCCTAACCGCCTGCCAGCCACGTGCGCAGGTGTGCGATTTGCGCCAGGACCGAACGTTGGCTGCTTCCACCGTCCACGTCGCGGCGTTCCACGCTGCGTTCGAAGCTCCAAACGTCGGCAACATCGGCGTCGAACGCGCCGTGCAGCTTCTGCAAGTCCGTCAGATCCAGCTCCGACAGCGGGATGCCCTGGAGTTCGGCCATCTGCACGGCCGCGCCGGCCACGTGATGGGCGTCGCGGAACGGCACACCCTTGCGCACCAGGTATTCGGCCAGGTCGGTCGCCAGCATCTCCGGCACCAGCGCCGCGCGCATGAAGGGCGGGTTGATGGCCAGCGTCGAGAGCACGCCGCACGCGATCTGCAATGAGCCGCTGAGGCTGGTCACGGCATCGAAGAGCGGCTCCTTGTCCTCCTGCAAGTCCTTGTTGTAAGTGCTCGGCAGCCCTTTGAGCGTCGCCATCAGCCCCGTCAACTGTCCCATGGAACGGCCGGATTTGCCGCGCAGCAACTCCAGCGCGTCAGGATTTTTCTTCTGCGGCATGAGGCTGCTGCCCGTGCTGTAAGCGTCCGCCAGCGTGACAAAGCCGAATTCATGGCTGCTGTAGACGATGAGATCCTCGGCCAGGCGGCTCAGGTGGATCATGGTCAGCGCCGCCCAGAAGAGGAATTCGGCGATGAAGTCGCGGTCGCTGACGCCGTCCATGCTGTTGTAGGTGATGCCGGCAAAGCCCAGATCCTCGGCCAGGCGCACCCGATCGATGGCGAAGGGGTTGCCCGCCAGCGCACCGCTGCCCAGCGGCATGACATTGACGCGTGCCGCCAGTTCGTCCAGCCGGCTGGCATCGCGCTGCCACGCCCACACGTGGCTGAGCAGCCAGTGGCTCCAGCGCACGGGCTGCGCCGGCTGCAAGTGCGTGTAGCCCGGCATGAGGATGTCGATCTCCTCGGCGGCGCGCTCAACGGCGGTGGCAATGAGATCGCGCTGGTGGCGGCGCAGGTGTGCGATCTCCTCGCGCAACCACAGGCGCACGTCGGTGGCGACCTGGTCGTTGCGGCTGCGACCGGTGTGCAGCTTGCCCGCCACACTGCCGATCAGCTCGGTGAGCCGCCGCTCGTTGGCCGTGTGGATATCCTCGTCCCCTTCGACGATGGTAAATTCACCGCGCGCCCATTCGCCGGCCACCTGCTCCAGCCCGTCGACGATCTGCTCCGCCTCGGCCGCGGTCAGCAACCCGGCCCGTTCGAGCGCGCGGGCATAGGCCTGGCTCCCGCTCAGGTCGACGCGCCACATCTGCTTGTCGAAGACGATCGATGCGTTGAACTGCTCCATCAGCGGGTCGGTCTTGCCCGTAAAGCGTCCGCCCCAAAGCTTTTTCGTCACGCCTTTTTTCCTCCAGGTGATGGTTGTATCGCCATACGCCGCAGCGACAGATCGCCGTAGCGCCAACGCACCCAACCGATGATGGCCAGCATCCCCGCCATGGTAGCCAGGATGCCCAACAGCCCAGCTTCCGGGCCAAAAAGCCCGCCCGTCCACAACTCCGGCCCGTGCTGCTGTATGCTCACCAACGTCGTACCGTGCTGCATCTTGCCGCTCACGGGAAAGCCAAAGAAGTTCCCCTGCACCAGGTTCCACGTCAGGTGCAGCCCGATGGGCAGGGCAAGCTCACCTGTGAGCACAAAACCCAGCCCGAACATGAAGCCCATGAGCGTCAGGTTCATCGTACTCACCCACGTGCTGTACGGGTTGAAGAGGTGCAGCAAGCCGAAGATCACCGACGAAGCAATCCAGGCAATCAGTACAGCGGGCACATAGCCCAGCGGCGCCATGCCTTCGGTCAAATTGATGATCTGGTTGCCGCGCGTCAGTAGTTCTTCGGCTACAGCCACGACGATATACAGCACCAGCGGCGCCATGAATGCCGCCCAGAACGAAACGGTCGGCGGGTCGGCACGCCACAAGCGATCAACAGTCACCCAGCCGGCGGCCCACTCGACGACGAAGACGAGGGCCATCAACACCGTGCCGAGCAGCAGTCCAAAACCGAAGTCGATCCACCATCGCCCCGACAGGTGAAAACCGTAGTCGGCAAACGGCCGGTGGTCGATGACACGCGCCGTCCACCAGCCGGCCAGCAGAATGACAACCAGTCGCAGCACGTTGAGGGCGATGCTCTCCGCCCACAGCCACTCGGCGAGCACGGAGCGCAGCAACGTCGCTTCCAGCAGCCAGTGAACGACCGCCGGCCCGTATCCCCACAGCACGAAGAAGATGGTGACGCGATAGCCGGCGCGCAGCCGTCCTGTTTCGTCGAATAGCAGCGGCCGCAACGCTCGTAGCACGCCGTCCTCACTCGCTCCTATGCCTGCCTGAAATCATCTCGTCCTTATTGTACCCAACGCCGGCACGCTTTCCCAACCGCCGGCGCTCCCCCCGGTCGATTTGTCGCGGCAGGATCGAAAGTTGACCGAGTTCCAGCAGTTCACGGTTTGAAGTGGTGGCTTATGGATGTTGAGAGAATGATTCGTCAATGGCGTAGGGGCTTGGCATGCCAAGCCCACCGGGCGATATATCGCCCATCTGGGCATGAAGTTTCATGCCCGTACGTTTACCGGGACATTTTGTGAACGTTCTTAAGCCATTCCGGTGAGAGGCAACGACTAAAGTCGTCACTACGGTACGCATCGCGGCCCAGTGAAATTCATGATCGCCTACCATGCGCAGCCGGAGTTTGCGGTAGAATAGCGCTTGTCCCGCCGAGCGGACTTGTGTGTTGCCGCTCGTTGATGAGCGATGACGGAGGGAGTGACGAGGCAATGAGCGATCCGAACCCTGATCCCCGCGCCAAGGCCGATGCCTATCGCAACGGAGAAGCCGATCCGCCGGCCGATGTCCAGCCGCAGAGCCGGCCGGGCCGTCGCTCGCCGGAGCAGTGGAGCGACCTGATCAGCCAGCGCATCGAGGAGGCCATGCGCGATGGCCACTTCGACAACCTGCGCGGCAAGGGCAAGCCGCTCAACCCGGCGCCCGATCCGCACATCCCGCCCGACATGCAGATGGCCAACTCGCTGCTCAAGAATAACGAGTTGGTGCCGGCGTGGATCTCCGACCGCAACGCCGTGTTGGCTGCGGTCGAAGCGATGCAGGGCAAAATCCGCCGCGCTGCCGCAGACTACTCAGTTGCATTGAGAAGTGCCGAAACCGCCGCCGCCCGCGAGCAAGTCGAAACACGCTGGCAGGCACACCTCTCCACCCTGCGCGAAGAAGTGCGCGCCCTCAACCGCCGTATCGAACTGCAAAACTTCAAGCAGCCCGTCTCGTTCCTTGAAATCTACAAAGTGCGGCTCGAGGACGAAGTCAAGCGGGGAATGGGGGAGAGATGACAAGATGACAAGATGAGGGGGTGATTCGCCGTTGACCGTTGACCGTTGACCGTTGGCAATTGACCATTGACCATTGACCGTTAACAATTAACAATCAGCAATCCCCCATCAACAATTGATCCCCCCCCCAAAAAAGAATTTCATCCCCTCACCCCGTCATCTTTTCATCCCCTCATCCCCACTCCTCACCCATGCCGCCGCACAAACCGATACATACGCTCCAGCGCCGTCTCGATGTGTTCGATGCTGGCCGCGTAGGCGCAGCGGATGTGCCCTTCGCCGCCCTTGCCGAACGCGCTGCCTGGGATCACGGCCACGTGCTCTTCCACCAGCAGCCGCTCGCAAAACTCGTGCTCGTTCATGCCTGTCGACTTCACGCTGGGGAAGGCATAGAATGCACCTTTCGGCTCGAAGCACTCCAGCCCGATCTCGTTGAGCCCGTCGTGGATGAGCCGGCGGCGACGGTCGTAGCTGTCCAGCATCTGCTGCACGTACTCCTCGGTGGCCGGGTCATTGAAGGCCGCCAACGCCGCTTCCTGCCCAACGGTCGGCGCCGACATGATCAGGTACTGGTGAATCTTGCGCATGGCGCCGATGAGATCGGCCGGCCCGGCGGTATAGCCGATGCGCCAGCCGGTCATGGCGTAATCCTTGCTCATGCCGCCCAGGTGGATCGTGCGCTCGGCCATGCCCGGCAGCGCGGCAAACATGATGTGGTGGTGGCTGCCATAGACGAGCCGGTCGTAGATCTCATCGGAGATGACGAGCAGGTCGTGCTCCTCGGCGATGCGCGCGATCTCGAGCATGCCGCCCAGGTCCATGACCGCGCCGGTCGGGTTGCTGGGGAAGCCGATGAGCAGCGCCTTGGTGCGCGGCGTGATCGCAGCGCGGATCGCCTCGGGGCGAATCTCGAAATTGTCCTCGGCATAGGTGGGCAGGTCGACCACATTGCCGCCGGCCAGGATCACGCTCGCCGTGTAGCTCACGAAGCAGGGCTGCGGCACAATGACCTCGTCGCCGGGGTCAAGGATCGCCTGCATGGCCAGGTACATGGCCTCGCTGACGCCGACCGTGATCAGCACTTCCTTCTCTGGGTCGTAGGGCACGGCGCCATAGCGCTGGCGCAGGTTGCGCGCCACGGCCTCGCGCAGTTCGTACATGCCGGAGTTGGAAGTATAGGAGGTGTGGCCGCGCTGCAAGCTCAGCAGGCCGGCCTGCAAGATCGGGGGCGGCGTCACAAAGTCCGGCTCGCCGATGCCCAGGCTGACGACATCCTCCATGGTGGCGGCGATGTCGAAGTATTTGCGAATACCGGACGGCGGCACGGCGAGCACGCGCTGGCTCAGCCGGCTGCTGATGGGGCGCATGTCGGCACGCGTCCCGTTCAGGACGTGCGTGCGGGTGCCGTTGGCAAGACCCGAAGTGGTAACTGTGAGCGATTCCATAAGTGAACACCTTTCTGGTGAGAGAACACAATCGAGCGAGAAGAGAGCCTACTTCCGAACGCGGCGCCGCATGGGATGGTTCCCGCGCCGCGCCACAACCACAGCCAGTGATTGCCGCTCACAACCTGCGATCCAGCTCAACTCGCAGATTGCCGGCGGCTAGCTGTGGCCAGCCCTCCTACCCCGGCGCCTCTCTCTCCGGTGTTCAACATGATTCTCCGCATACCATCCTCACCTTTGGCGGCGATAGTCGACAAGATACTCCGGCGCCGCAATGCCGGACGCCAGCTTGGGGTCAGGCAGCGGCGCTCCCGCCTGTTGCTGCACCGGCAGCACCCCCGCCCAGATCGGCAGCGCGTAATCCTCGGCGTCGTCGTTGGGCGGCCCCACGCGCACCTTGGCGGACGCGCTGTCGATGGCGATCGCGACAACGGTCGTCGCGTTGAGTTCCAGCGCGGTGGGCTGGCGTGCATCCTGCCAGCGCCCGCGCGCCAGGTGCTCGGTCAACGCTTCCAGCGCGGCCAGCTTCTCGCCGTCGCTCGCCAACACACGCCCCGTGCCAAATAGCACCGCCGAGCGATAGTTCATCGAGCTGTGAAAGACTGAGCGCGCCATGACCAGCCCGTCGAGCAGGGTAATCGCCACGCTCACCGGGTGGCCGGCTTCGATGTGCTTGAGCAGCCGGCTGGCCTTGGCGCCGTGCAGGATCAGCTCGTCGCCCATGCGCGCATGGATGGTCGGCACGACAAAGGGCTGGCCATCCACAGCAAAGGCGACATGGCAGATGAGCGCCTCGTCGACGATGGCGTAAATCGTTTCCTTGTCATAGTGCCCGCGCTCCGGGATGCGCCGCACGCGGTTGCGCTGTTCCTGCTCGAAATCCACGTTACACCTCCGTCACGGCGGGCTGCGCCCACTGCGTGTGCCAATGCGTCGCCTGCTCGTAGGCGTGCGCCGTGCGCAGCACGACTTCCTCGCCCAGATGCGGCCCCATGAGTTGCAGGCCGATGGGCAGGCCGGCGCCGTCGAAGCCGCACGGCACGCTGATGCCGCACATGCCCGCCAGGTTGAGCGTAATCGTGAAGACGTCGCTCAGGTACATCTCCAGCGGGTTGTCGGCCTTCTCGCCGATGCGGAAGGCGGTGGTCGGCGCGACAGGGCAGGCGATGACGTCGACCTTCTCGAAAGCCGCCTCGAAATCCTGCTTGATGAGCGTGCGCACCTGCTGCGCCTTGAGGTAGTAGGCGTCGTAATAGCCGGCGCTGAGCGCATAGGTGCCGAGCATGATGCGCCGCTTGACCTCGGCGCCAAAACCCTGGCCGCGCGACTGGCGATAATTCTCCTGGATGCTGTCGGCGCCGGCGCTGTAGCCGTAGCGCACGCCGTCGAAGCGCGACAGGTTGGCGCTGGCCTCGGCGGTGGCCACCAGGTAGTAGACCGGCAGCGCCTTGTCGGTGTTGGGCAGCGAGACACGCACGATCTCAGCGCCCATCTCGCCCAGCACGTCGATGGCGCGGCGCACGGCCGCCTCCACGTCGGGCTGCACGCCGGCGATGAAGTACTCGTCGGGCAGGCCGATGCGCAGCCCGCGCACGTCGCCCGTCAGCGCGGCGGTGAAGTCGGGCACGGGCGCCGGCATGCTGGTGCTGTCGTACGCGTCGTGGCCGGCCATCGCGGAGAGAACCAGCGCCGAGTCGCGCACGTCCTTGGCCAGCACACCCACCTGGTCGAGGCTGCTGCCATAGGCCACCAGCCCGTAGCGGCTCACCCGCCCGTAGGAAGGCTTCAACCCCACGATGCCGCAGTAAGAGGCCGGTAGTCGCACGCTGCCGCCCGTGTCCGTGCCCAGCGCGGCCAGCGCTTCCTGCGCCGCCACGGCCGCGCCCGAGCCGCCGCTACTCCCGCCGGGCACGCGGTCGAGATCCCACGGGTTGTGCGTGGTGAAATAGCCGCTGTTCTCCGTGCTGGAACCCATGGCGAACTCATCGGTGTTGGTCTTGCCCAGCATGACCATGCCGGCGTCGGCCAGGCGTTGCACCGCGCTGGCCGTATACGGCGGCACGAAATTCTCCAGGATGCGGCTGCCGCAAGTGGTACGCACGCCCGCGGTGCAGAGCACATCCTTGATGGCCAGCGGCACGCCCAGCAGCGGCGCCTCCCCGCCGGCGGCGCGGCGCGCGTCGGCTTGCGCGGCCTGCTCCAGCGCCAGTTCCGCCGTCACGGTCAGATACGCCTTGACCTGGCCGTCGAGCAGCGCGATGCGCTCCAGCAGTGCCTGGGTCAGGTCGACCGCCGAAAAATCGCCCTGGCGCATGCCGGTCAGCGCCTCGTGAATGGTCAGTTCGTGCAGTGCCTTGCTCATCGTCATTCCTCGAAGACTGCGCGCACGCGGAAGAAGCCGTCGGCCTGATCGGGTGCATTGCCGAGCGCCGCGGCATTGTCCAGCGACGACGCCGCCGTATCCTCGCGTATGACATTTTGCAGCGGGAGCACGTAGGGCGTCGGCGCAACGTGGCTGGTATCGACCTGTTGCAGGAGATCGGCGTAGTCGAGAATGGCCGACAACTGTTCGGCATACAGCGCCAATTCTTCGTCGGTGAGACCCAGCCGGGCCAGTTGGGCCACGTGGCGCACTTCGTCGATGGTCAGATGCATGTTCGTCGAGTCCTTCTATGTTGCGGATCCGCCCGGCGGGCAAGCCCAACAAAAAACGTCGTGGCACATGGGTTCCACGACGTTGGGTTGACCGGTCATCCAATCAAAAACGCCGTGGACGTGTCCACGGCGCAGGCGTTGCTCACACCCTTACCGGGACACGCGTCTAGCTGCGGCAGCCTCTACGGCTGCCCATGCTGCGGCGGCGTTCTTGGCAAGAGTACAGTCGGTGCGCATTGTTCTACCAGTTGCAATCCAGCTTACACACTGGCGGCAGTATAGCCGGGCGAGGATTGCCTGTCAAGACAGGATCGCGCCGGAGTCGCTCATTGCCGCGATGGCATGCGGCGGCCGATCCCAGCCGGGCGTACCGCCTCGGCCAGGTTTGGCGCCGGGACGATCTGCCGGTACAATCCCGCCACCTGGCCGGGGACCAACCACGGTTGCCGGCAAACGAGTTGGAGCAGACAGGATGACCACAAGACAGAGTGGAACCAACGCCAACGTGACGATCTACACGGACGGCGGATGCATCGGCAACCCCGGCCCGGGCGGCTGGGCCGCGATCCTCATTTACGGCAAGCACGAGAAGGAACTGACCGGCCGCTCCAGCAAGACGACCAACAACCGCATGGAGATGCGTGCAGCCATCGAGGCGCTCAACACGCTCAACCGCCCGTGCCGCGTCGAACTCTACACCGACAGCGAGTATCTGCGCCGCGGCATCACCGAGTGGGTCACGGGCTGGCAGCGCAACGGCTGGCGCACGTCGAACAAACAGCCGGTGAAAAATCGCGATTTGTGGCAAAAGCTGATCGCCGCGGTCGAGCGGCACGCACCGGCCGGTGGGGTCATCTGGCGCTGGACCAAGGGGCACGCCGGCGACACCTACAACGAACGCGCCGACGTCCTCGCCAACAACGCCGCACGCACGGCGTCGCTCGACGATCCGATCGACCTCGATACGGGACTGTGATTCTTGGGCCTGTGATTCCTGGATCTGATCTTACTGGGCTGCCTGCTGCCGGCGGACGATCTCGATCGCACGCTGGGCGAATTGCTGCTCGGCCGGGAAGGTCAGTCGCGCAGCAGCCTCGTCGAGCGGCACCCAGATTGGCTTGAACTGGGCTTCATCCTTGCGGTTGCGACGCACGGTGCGCTCGCTCACCAGGCGCATGAGATAGTATTGTTCCTCGCGCACAAAATCGTCGCCAAGATAGTTGAACTTCACCACCTGGCTGCCAAGATCGGCCACGATCTCCAGATCGTCGTAGCCGCTCTCCTCGGCGGTCTCGCGCAGCGCAGCCACTGTCGCCGTCTCGCCGGGGTCGATGTGCCCCTTGGGCAGGCGCACCTCGCGCCGCAGCGGCCGATCGAGCAGCAGCATACGTTCGCCGTCGATGACGACACCGCCGGCCGCGCGGTAGTTCTTAGTTGCCATGCGCCGCCGCCTGTTCCACGACTACGAACAACTGCGCGGCCAGTTCGCTGCCCAGCATCTGCGTCGACAATTGCGAAGGCGCGGCGTCGTGCGGCCGCGTCTCCAGCGTGACAGGGCCGTTGAAGGGCGCCACATCCACCAGACGCACGTTGCAGCCCGGCTCCAGCTTGAGCTGCGTCAGGTAGCGCAGCACGCGCGCATCGCTGCTACCGACGCGGCGCAGGACGCCCTCCTGGCCGGGCTTGAGTTCCACCACGGGGCGCAGTTCCTCTTCGGGCAGCGCGCCATCCTTGCGCGGGATGGGGTCACCGTGCGGGCAGTGTGTCGGGTAGCCGCACAGCCGGTCCATGCGATCCTCGAAGGCGCTGCTGATGGAGTGCTCCAGCCGGTGCGCCTCGACGTCGACCTGGTCCCACGTGAAGCCCATGACCTTGACAAGGAAGACTTCGAGCAGGCGATGGCGGCGCACGAGTTGCAGCGCGGCTAGCACGCCCTGCTCGGTGAGGACGATGCCGTCGGCGCTGGAGCGGTCGACGAAGCCCGATTCTTCAAGGCGCTTGAGCATGCTGCTCACGGCGGCGGGCGAGACGTGCATCTTTTCGGCCAGCGCCGAGGTCGTCACCTTGGCGGCACTGCGCTCCGGGTGGCCGCCCAGTTTATAGATGGCAGCCAGATAGTCGAGCATGCCGTCGGTTGTAATTCCACAAAAGGTTTGCATGGAATTTTTCTCATTTTCCTTAGAATTATTACGGCAAGATTATACGTGCCAGGGCGAAGGCTTGTCAATCCAACGCGCAGCGGGGGAGCACATGAATCCGGAACGCAATCCTGCGCCGGAATCGCACGTGGAGCACTGCACGCTTCATGGTACAATCTGCGCCTATGAATGCGCCAGAAGACTCACGACCTGAAACAGAGGTGCCCGACACCCAGGCAGAGCACGGGATGGCCCTGCTCAAGGAAGGCTGCGCCATCCTGGACATCCCGCTCGACGAGACCGCGATTGCCGCGTTCGCACTGTACTACCGCGAACTCGTCACGTGGAACGAGCGGCTGAACCTTACCTCCATCACTGCGTACGATGAGGTGCAGACCAAGCACTTTCTCGACTGCCTGGTCAGCTTGCCGCTCATCGCCGAGGAATTGGGCACGGGTCTGCCGCCGGCAAAGCCGCTGCGTCTGCTCGATGTGGGCACGGGCGCCGGTTTCCCTGGCATCCCGCTCAAGATCGTCACACCGGCGATCGATCTGACGCTGATGGATGGGACGCAGAAAAAGATCGCCTTCCTGGAGCAACTTGTCGAAAAGCTTGAACTGACACCCGCCCGGGTCGTGCATGGCCGGGCCGAGGAGTTGGGACGCAACCCGGAATACCGCGAGCAGTATGACCTGGTCACGGCGCGCGCCGTTGCACCGTTGACGACGCTGGTCGAATACCTGCTGCCGCTCGTGCGCCCTGGCGGGCTGGCTGTCGTCTTCAAGGGGCCGTCGGCGCCGCAGGAGTTCATGGAAGCGCGCCGGGCGATCAAGGTGCTGGGCGGCGAGGCGGCGCGCCTGGCGCCGGTCGAGGTGCCTTTCCTGGCCGAACGACGATTTGTCCTGCTGGTGAAGAAGATCGCGCCGACGCCGGCACAATATCCGCGCGGACAGGGTCTGGCGCGCAAGCGGCCGATTGTGTAAAAGGCCGCGCAACGGGCGGTGTCGACTCAGTCGATGCAGCCCTTGTCCAGGTAGTAGGTCATGTGCTGGAACGAGATGACGGGGTCGATGTATTCCACGCGCACGTCGGGCGGCATGTTCAACGTCAGCGGCGCGTAGCAGAGGATGCTGCGGATGCCGGCCTCGATCAACTCCTCGGCGACAGCCTGGGCGGAATGCGCCGGCACGGCGATCACGGCAATCTGGCACCGGGTTCTGTCTACGGCTTCGGGCAACGCCGATGTGGGCTTGACTTCGATATCGCCGATTTGCGTGCCAACCTTGGTGGGGTCGTTGTCAAAGACGCCGACGATGCGGAAACCGCGGTTGAGAAAGCCGTTGTAGCTGGCGAGCGCATGGCCGAGATAACCGGCGCCTACCAGAACTACTGGCCAAACGCAATCGACCTTGAGGATCTTTTCCAGTTGGCGGCAGAGGAAGGCCACGTTGTAGCCGGTGCCCTGTTTGCCGAACTCGCCGAAGTGGCTGAGATCTTTGCGGATCTGCGCCGAGCTGATGCCCAGCAATTCGCCCAGTTCCTGGCTGGACGTCACCTCTGCGCCCTGGCTGTCGAGCAGGCGCAGAGTACGCAGGTAAACCGGCAGCCGGCTGATCACGATATCGGGAATTTCGTCAACGGTCGGGTTCTGCTGATGGTCAGCTCGCTGCGTTGCCATGGGACGTTCGGTTTTCTCCAGAAGGATCGGCAGACGGGTTTGTATATGGTTACACAGGGAATCCAGTGACGATCGAGTTCGAACGGTGGATCGGGCATTTGCCTGATCGCTCGACTGCTTGATCATTTTATCACAAGTGGGATCGCGGCGCCAGTTGAGATCGATTGCTTTAGCGTCGAAACAACGGGTGGAAATACAAAAGGGTGGCGTGCATCTGTCGATTGCACGCCACCCCAGTTGACGAACACAAAAAGGTTCAGCCGGTCAAGAGCGGATCAGTTATCCTGCACCAGCGTCGCTTCGCGATCCATCTGATTGCGCTGCGGCATGCAATAGCCCTGCCCGCGCACCGTCAGCACGTAGCGCGGATTGTCCGGATCGGGCTCGATCTTGCTGCGCAGGCGTCGCACGTGCACCCAGAGTGATTCGACCGTGCCTTTGCGCGTGGGGTCCCACACCTTGGTCAGCAGGAAGCCGGGCGACAGTACACGGCCGCGGTTGTGATAGAGGACGTTCATGATGCGGTTTTCGGTCGGCGTCAGCGTGAACTGCTGATCGTCCACGACGGCATACTGCTGCGAGAAATTGATGCGCAGCCGGTCGTCGATGGGCAGTTCCGGCTCCATCGCGCGTTCGGGCGCAACGCGCAGGAGGATGCGCCGGATGCGAGCAAGCAATTCGGAGAAGGCGAACGGCTTCGTCACGTAATCTTCAGCATAGCGATTGAGACCTTCAACCTTGGTGTTCGTGTCGGAAAGCGCAGAAAGGAAGATGATGGGGACGTCACCCATTTGGCGCAGTTCATCCGCCACGCCGAATCCATCCATGCCAGGCATCATGATGTCCAACACAGCCAGGTCCGGCAGGCCTTCGCGGTTGACAATCTCAATGGCCTCCTGCCCGCTTCCGGCCGGCAGAATGGCATATCCTTCGCGTTGCAGGCGCAGACTCAACATCAGCCGGGTGTCGGCGGCGTCGTCCACTACCAGAATACGGGCACTGTCGTTGGTTGTTGTGGTTCCTACTCGATTGATCATGATGGCTGTGAATCCTTACCTGGAATTTATCCTGTACCAATGCGGCGCTAAGCCACTGCAATTACTCTCGAATCGTGCTGATGCACACAGCTTTCTGCATCGAAATCCGTCAGGATGGTCAATACGTCAGAACGTATCGGGCCACCCACACCAAGGATCGAGCCTGGGATGTCAGCGAATCCATACAGAAGTTACCCTGGAAGGCGTTTGACTCGTAAGGTCTAGAAGTATAGTACCAGAGAGTCGCCAGGAACAAACATTACAACTTCCTGTCAGAACGCGTTAACGATAGCAGTTGACAATTCGCGTAAACAAACGAAGGACAATTCATGGAGCGTAAGGCAACAAATCGAATCAGAAGGGTCGTCATGGGGATCACCCTCGCCGGTGCACTGTCGTTCATGTTTCTGGCGGGTACGGCGACCGGCTTCATGGCGCGCCCGGCGCTCGCCGCCGACCATCCTCCGCAGTTCGACGTATTCTGGGAGGTATGGGATCTGGTCGACCAGCACTTTGTCGATCAGGGCAACATCGATCCCATGCGCATGACCTATGGCGCCATCAATGGGATGCTTGCCACACTGGGCGATGACAACCACACGATCTTCTTCTCGCCCGAAGAGGCAGAACAGCAGGAAAGCCAGTTGGATGGCTCGTTCGAAGGCATCGGCGCGTTCGTCGAGGGGCACGAGACCGGCTTCCGCATCGTCGCGCCGATCCACGGTTCACCTGCCGAGGAAGCCGGCATACTCGCCGGTGACATCGTGCTGAAAGTAGATGGCGAGGATATCGGCGGCATCCCTGAATGGGAGATCATCTCCCGCATTCGCGGGCCGGCCGGTACGTCGGTCGTTCTGACCGTGCTACATCCCAATGAAACAGAGCCGACCGACATCACTGTCGTGCGCGGCAAGATCGACGTGGAGAGTGTGACGTGGGCACGTATCCCGGAGACGAACTACATCTATCTGCAAATCTCGCAGTTCGCTTCGGACACTGGTGACGAGTTGCAGAAGTCGCTCGAAGCGATCGACGCCAAGGTTGCGGCCGGGGAAGCGATCGACGGCGTCGTGCTGGATCTACGCAACAATCCCGGCGGCTACCTACAGGAGGCGTTGCGCGTCAATACGCAATTCCTGGATGCCGGGAAGGTGATTCTGCACGAGCGCGATGCCGAGGGCGAGATCCGGACGTACCGATCCGTCGGCAAAGGACTGGCGCGCACCTACCCGATGATTGTGCTCATCAACCAGGGCACAGCCAGTGCCGGCGAGATCACGGCCGGCGCGCTCAAGGAAAACGGCCGCGCCCGGCTCGTCGGCCAGCCGACGCTTGGCACCGGCACGGTCCTGCAGCCGTTCAACCTGAGCGATGGCTCCGTCCTGCGCCTGGGCGTGACCAACTGGCTCACACCGGAGAAGAACCTGATCAAGGGCGAGGGCGTGCAACCGGACAGCCTGGTCGACCAGGATCCGGCCGTGCCGATGGTCGATTCGTACACGCTCGAAGAGGCCAAAACGTTGCGCGAGGTGCTTGGAGCCGGTGATAAGCAGTTCAACCTGGCGCTGCTGCAACTGCGCCTGCTGCCGCAAACCGTCGAGTAGGCATAAGCCGGCACAGACGGCAACGGCGCAGAGAACAACGCTTCAGAGAACAAATGGAGAGGGAGCATATAGCCCTCTCCATTTTATTTTCTGCCGTTCAGGCGCGATAGAGGTTGTGCTTCTGGATGTATGCTTCCACGGCGCGCGGCACCATGTGGCGGATCGGCTGCCCGTTGCGCACGCGCTGCTGGATGACGTGGCTGGCGATCTCCAACTCCGGCATGTCGAGGATGATGACGCGGCCGCGCACCCCGGGCAGCGCCGTCTCCAACGCGTCCCAGTCGAGCTCAACGTCGTGACGGCTGAGCGCAACCAGGCGAGCATGCTCGACAAGCCAGGCGGCCTCATGCCAGGTCGGCAGGTCGCGCAGGCTGTCCATGCCCATGAGGAAGTAAATCTCGGTGTTCGGCCCGGCCTCGGCCTGCACCAGCCGCACCATGTCCGACGTATAGTGGGGGCCGGGCCGGTCGGCGTCGACGCGGCTGATGATCACGTTGTCGCTGTCGGCCGTCGCCAGCTCGGCCATGCAGAGGCGGTCGCGCACGGGCGCCAGTTGGCGGCCGGCCTTGTGCGGCGGGTCGCCGGCCGGGGCCAGGTAGACGCGGTCCAGTTGCAGTTGAAACCACGCTTCCTCGGCCAGGATCAGGTGGCCGATGTGAATGGGGTCAAAGGTGCCGCCCAGGATTCCGATGCGGTGCGAGTGTCTGCGGCTGCCGTTCATCATTCACCAAACGCGTTATCGTAGCCCCACACCAGCTCGACATCGCCGATGCGTACGGAGTCGCCATCCTCGACGCCGGCCTCACGCAGGGCATCGGTGATGCCGAGCGCGGTCAAGATACGCTGGAAGCGCAATGCAGCCTCGTAATACTCCCAGTTCGTCATCTTGGCGACCTTCTCGATCTCGGTGCCTTCGACCAGCCATACCCCATCTGCGAGCGCGTCGACGCGGAAGGCTCGTCGATTCGGGGACGGCGCAATCTCCACCAGGTCCGTCGGTTCCGCTTCCTCGGCGGGCAGTTCGGCCAGCAATTGCTGCACACGCACGAGCATGGGCTGCACGCCCTCCCCCGTGGCGGCACTGATGGCCATGGCTGGCAGTTCGTAGCGCGCCATGGCAGCCTCCACCGCGGGCCAGTTGGCGCGCGCATCGGGCAGGTCCATCTTGTTGAGCACGACCAGTTGTGGCTTGTCCGCCAGCGCCGGATTGAAGAGGCTCAACTCCTGGTTGATCGCCTCAAAATCGCCCAGCGGGTCGGGGCTGGCGCCATTGAGCAGATGGACGAGCACGCGGCAGCGCTCCACGTGGCGCAAGAATTCCAGCCCCAGCCCGACGCCCTCGTGCGCGCCTTCGAGCAGGCCGGGGATGTCCACCAGGACAATCTGCCGGTGGTTGATTTCGGCCACACCCAGCGTCGGCTCGACGGTGGTGAAGGCATAGTCGGCGATCTTGGGCCGCGCGGCGCTGACAACGCTCAACAGCGTCGACTTGCCGGCGTTGGGCACGCCGATGATGCCGACGTCGGCCACCAGCTTGAGTTCCAGTTCCAGCCACAGTTCTTCGCCCGGTTCGCCCTTTTCGGCCAGGCGGGGCGCCGTGTTACGCGCTGTCTTGAAGGCGGCATTGCCGCGGCCGCCGCGGCCGCCCTTCGCCACGATGAACTCCTGCCCGGCTTCGGTCAGGTCGGCCAGCAATTCGCCCGTGTCGGCGTTGCGCACCAACGTTCCCGGCGGCACGGGCAGACGCAGATCGGGCCCGTTGGCCCCTGTGCGGTTGGCGCCGCCGCCGTGGTCGCCCCGCTCGGCGCGCTGGTGTACGTTGTGTTGGAGGTGGAAAAGCGTGTTCAGCCCAAAATCGACGTAGAGCACGACGTTGCCGCCGCGCCCGCCGGTTCCGCCATTGGGCCCGCCACGCGGCACATATTTTTCCTTGCGGAACGACATCACCCCGTTGCCGCCGCTGCCTGCCTTCGCATAGAGTCGTGCTCGATCGTAAAACATGCGTGCATTGTACGGGAGAATGGGAAGGAGTGACAAGATGAAGGGGAGGAAAGAGAATGGTCAATTGTTAACGGTCAATTGTCAACGGTCAATTCACTCTCACCTTGTCACCCGGTCATCTTGTCATCCCCTCATCCCTTCACCCCCTCATCCCCTCACCCCTTCACCCCCGTCAGCGTAATCCCCTCGATAAAATAGCGCTGGGCAGCGAAGAAGACGACGATCACCGGCAGGGTGGTGACGAGCGAGGCGGCCATCAGGTAGGCCCAATTCGTCGTGTAGGTCGAGCGGAAGAATTGCAGCCCCAGGGTCACGGTGTACAGTTCGGGCCGCTGCAAGTAGATGAGCGGCGCAAGGAAGTCGTTCCACGTCGCCTGGAAGGTGAAGATGGTCACGGTCGCCAGCGCGGGCATGGCCATGGGCAGCATGATGCGGCCAATGATCTGGAGCGTATTGGCGCCGTCGATGCGCGCCGCGTCCTCAAAGTCGCGCGGGATGGTGAGGAAGAATTGGCGCATGAGAAAGATGTAGAAGGGGATGCCAAGATAGGCCGGCACGACGAGCGGCAGGAAGGTGTTGATCCAGCCAAGCCGGTTGAAGAGCACGTAGAGCGGCACCATCGTCACGGGATAGGGCAGCATCATCGTCGCGAGCATGACGACGAAGAGAAAGTCGCGGCCCGGCGCGCGCAGGCGGGCAAAGGCATAGGCGATGACCGTACACGAGAGCAGGTGCCCCGCGATGGTCAGCAGGGTGATAATTGCCGTGTTACGAATGTAGAGCGGGAAGGGTAGGATCGTCAGCGCCTCGACATAGTTCTCCCAGCGCGGCGGGTTGGGAATCCAGCGTGGTGGCACCTCGAAGATCTGGTAATTCGGCTTGAGCGACGACGACAGCATCCACAAAAAGGGGATGAGAAACAGGAGCGCCACGCCCCACAACAGCGCAAGGATCAGCCAGCGACGCACGCGACTACCACCCTGCATCAGCGCTCCTCCCCTTCATAATAGACCCACCACTGGCCGCTGCGCACGACGAGCAGTGTGAGCACCAGGATGATCAGAAAGAGGACCCACGCCAGCGCCGAGGCATATCCCATCTGGAATTCCTGGAAGGCCTTGCGGTAGAGATAGAGCACGTAGAAGAGCGTCGAGTCCAGCGGCCCGCCGTTGGTGGCAACGAACGCGCTGGTGAAGCTCTGGAAGGTGGAGATAATGCTGAGCACCAGGTTGAAGAAGATCGCCGGGGTGAGCATGGGCAGCGTCACGCTGCGGAACGAGTGCCACGTGCCGGCGCCGTCCATCGCTGCCGCTTCGTACAGTTCTTTGGGAATCCCGCGCAGCCCTGCCAGGTAAATGACGGCCGTGCGCCCTAGCCCCCACAGGCTCATGATCCAGAGCGCAGTCAACGCCGTGTTGGGATCGACCAGCCAGCGCGGCCCGCTGATCCCCACCCTGGCCAGCGTGGCGTTGATCAGCCCAGCCTCCGGGTGAAACAGCCACATCCAGACCACGACAAACGCGACGCCGGAAAGCACGGAGGGCATGAAGTAGATGGTGCGGATGGCGCGGATGCCCTTGGCGCTCACCTGGTTCATGAGCAGCGCCAGCAGCAACCCGCCCACCAGTTCCGACGGCACGTACATGAGCGTGTAACGCACGGTCACGCTCAACGACTGCCAGAAGAGGCGGTCGTCCACCATGCGCACATAGTTGCGCAGACCGGCCGGCACCGGCGGCGTCAGCATATCCCAGCGCGTAAAGCTGAAACCCAGCGAGGCGACGATCGGCCCGAGCACAAAGAGCAGCAGGCCCACCAGCCACGGCGAGATCAACAGATAGAAGGTCAGGGCTTCGCGGCGTGCCAGGCGATTTCTCGAGTGGCGTCGTCCGCCAACGGCGCGTGCGTTGCTCATGCGGGTATCATGTTCGATCGTGTGCGTTCGGCGCGGAGGTTGGTAGTTTGCGCAATCGGACACTGCCCAGGGAACCGCTTCACCGCCGGTCCCCTGGGCACTCGTAGCCTTTCGGCAGCCTGTTCTGCTACTGCTGCACGTCTTCTAGCGCCGCCTGCGCTTCCTGGGCGGCTGTCGCCAGCAACTCGGCAACATTGGCATTCGGGTCGAGGATTGCGCTCTCCAACACGCGGCGTAGCGCAGGGTCGGCGGTCTGCCCCCAGTAGGGCGTGAAGACGTAGGCGCGCGGCGCCAGATGGTTGAGTTCGTTGAGCCAGACGCCCTCGATGGGGTCCGTCGACAGGCCGGACTCCTCCGCCACCGACTTCACCGTCGGCAGCGCCCAATCCTTCCAGATCTCCGCACCCTCGGCGCCCGTGTAGAAGCGCAGGAAACGCCACGCCGCTTCCGGGTTGTCGCTCAGCGAGGAGATGCCGAAGCCGCCCCAGAAGAGCACGCCGGCTCGATCGGCGCCGGCCGGCAGCGGAGCCACACCCAGGTCGATGTTGGGGTTCTCCTTCATGCCGGATTGCGGCCAGCGGCCAAACAGGCGCATGGCCGCGGTGCCGTTGTCGAACTCGCTGTTGCCCCCGCCAAAGGCGTTCATGTCGGCCGGCGGCGGCGCAACCTTGTGCTTGTTATAGAGATCGGCGTAGAACTGCACGGCATTCTGCACTTCCGGCGAATCCATATAGCCGACAAAGCTCGTGCCGTCCTCGCTGATCAGGCTACCGCCCGCGGCCGCCACCCAGTATTCGAAGCCGGTCGTCCACGGTCCGGGCAACTGGATGCCCCACTGGACGACGTTGCCGCTGGCGTCGGTCTTGGTCAGCGCCTGGGCCGTTGCCAGCAGGTCGTCCCACGTCCAGCCCTCGGCGGGATAGGCGACGCCTGCCTCGTCAAAGAGGCGCTTGTTGTAGTAGATCGCCATGGGCGAGAAATCTTTGGGTAGCAGGTATTGAACGCCCTGCCACTTGCCCGGTTCCATGACGCCCGGCAGGTAGATGCTGGTGTCCAGCGGGTAGCTCTCACCGGTGATGAAGTCATCAAGCGGGACGAAGGCGCCGCGGTCGACAAACATGGGCACCGCGTCATCGCCAATCTGCAAGAGATCCGGCGGATCGCCGGCCGCAATCTGCGTGAGGATGCGGGCGTAGTAATCGCCGCTGCCGACCGGCTCCAACTGTACCTGGATGTCGGGATTCTCCGCCTCAAACATCTCAATGATCTTGAAGTGCGGAGTCAACCCTTCGCCGCTGTCACCGGTACCGACGCGCAGCACGGTCTTGGCGCCTTCCGGCAGCGGCATGGGTGTCGCCGTGACGACGACAGTCTGGACAAAGCCACCTTCCTGGGCAGAGCAGCCCGCAACAACGAGCAGTGCCAGGATGAGCAGGAGTGCAAACGACAGTCGTTTGGGCATGAGACTTTCCTTTCGTAGGTTGTTCAAGAGCACCCGAAGTCTGTTGCACATATCAGTGTACTGCTAGATTGCGCCAGTTGCAATCATTTGCAGGTGTGGTAATCCGCCCCAGAATGCCCGGACGCCCCTCTTGATTGACAGCAGAAGGTGGGGCGGTATAATGATCGGGTGTTTTCTACCGGTACTTCGTAGGAAAAGTGTCTGGTAGAGCGACGGGAGAACTATGAAGGAAAGTCCTGCACGTCCCAGAATAGTCGCATGGCACATCTGGGGACTGATTGCCGTCACGCTGCTGGGAGCGGCACTTGCATGGCGTTTTGGGCCGCAGCTTTGGGCGCTGGCGCAAGACGAAGCAGCGCTCGAAGCATTCGTGGCGCAACTGGGGCCGTGGGGCCCGTTGGCGCTTGTCACCATCAACGCGGCCCAGATCGTCTTTGCCCCGCTGCCCGGCTATGTCATGCAGGCTGCGGCGGGTTATCTTTACGGGCCGCTCTGGGGTGGCGTGTGGGGCGCAACCGGCCTGGTGATCGGGGCGATGCTGGCCATGGCGCTGGCCCGCTATTTCGGCCGTCCCATCGTCGAGCGGCTGGTGGGCAGCGAACGGCTCGATCATTGGGAGAGCGTTACCTTCAGCACGAGCACGGTCGTCTGGTTTCTGATTTTGCTTGCACCCACCGGCGATCTGCCCTACTTCATGGCCGGCCTGTCTAAGGTCTCGTTTGTCAAGATTCTGCTGTTGACGCTAGTGATCCGCGTGCCGTCGACGATGGTCGTGGCCGCGGCCGGAGCGGGCGTCTGGTGGTTGTCGGGATGGCAGTTAGCCGTGCTGCTTGCGCTGCTGGGCGCCGCGACCCTTCTGCTCATGCGCTATCAGGAACGCTTGCTGGCCCTGGTCGACCGGCGCGTGAACCGGCAATTTTCGGGAGAGGAGTCATCATGAGCGATGTGACGTCCGGTCTGCAGGAGCGGATCGACGCCGATCTGAAGCAGGCCATGCGCGATCGCAACGAGACGGCCAAGCTCACCCTGCGCGCCGTCAAGACGGCCTTCATGCAGGCGCGTACCAGTGGCGACGCTGCCCATGAGATCAGCGATGCCGAGGCGATGGAGATCGTGCGGCGCGAGGCCAAGCGCCGCCGCGACGCCGCCGACGAGTTCCAGCGCGTGGGCGCCGCCGACCGCGCCGAGGCGGAACTGGCCGAGTATGCCATCCTGCAGAACTACCTGCCGCAGCAACTATCCGAAGCCGAAATCGAAGCCATTGCGAGCGAGGTGATTGCCGAGCTCAATGTCACGTCCATGAAACAGATGGGCCAGGTCATGCAGGCTGTCCTGGCACGGACGGGGGCGCGCGCCGACGGCAAGGCCGTCAACCAGGTCGTGCGTCGCCTGTTGACTCCCTGAGATCATGCCACAGACTCTCGAGCGATTCTGGTCGCGCACCAGGCGCGCACTCCGCATCGATCGCTGGCGCGAGCTGGCGATTCCTGTCTTGATGATCCTGTCGCTGGGCATCGTCCTTGTCGCGATACTGGCCTGGCAGCTTCCCTACGGCAACAGGCTGGCCATCGAGGCGGGCGATATCGCGCCGTTCACCGTCGTCGCCCCACGGCAGATCACCTTCGACAGTGAATTGCTCACACAGCGCGCCCGCGATCGTGCCGCACAGCAGGTCTCCGACCAGTACGACAACCATGAAGCGTCCGTACGTCGCGAGCAGGTGCTGGCCGCACGCAACGCGCTGGCGCAGGTCACCGAGGTTCGCACGCATGCCGAAGACACGCTCGTGCGCCAGACCGGCGACCTGGTCGCCATCTCCGAACTGAACCTCGACGCCGAAACAGCGGTGCAGATCCTCTCGCTCTCCGACGAGCAGTGGACGCAGGTAGCACGGGAAGTACCGGTTGCTCTCGACCGCGTCATGCGCGATGAGATCAAGGAGAGCACGCTGGGCCAGGCCCGGCGCCAGGTACCCGGCATGGTCAGCGGCGCGCTGGACGACACCGCCAGTGAAGTGGCCATCGTCCTGACGCGCAACCTGATCCGCCCCAACACCTTCTTCAACGCCGAGGCGACGGAAGCGCTGCGCGCCGAAGCGAGCGACGCCGTCGAAACCGTCTCGGTGACGCTGAATGAGGGGCAGACGGTCATCCGCAACGGCGACAAGGCCACCGCCGAACAGGCCGAAATTCTGGCAGTGCTCAACGGCCTGCAAACCGAGTGGGATCCATGGACGGTGCTGCGCAGCTCAGTCTTCGGCCTGATGATGCTGGCCGCCGTCATCGGCGCCCTCTACCGGGTGCGTCCCGGCATCCTGGCCGATCAGCGCGAACAGGCGCTGCTGTTGGTCATCACCATCCTGTGGCTGCTCGCCGCACGCTTCATGATGGTCAATCATCCTCTGCTGCCCTATTACTACCCGCTGGCTGCCTACGCCATGCTGGTGGCGGTGCTGTGCGATCTGCGCGTCGCCCAGGTCATGATCGTCGCCTTTGCCCTGGTGCTGCTCTTCATGCTGCCGAACGGCGCCGCCATCGTCATCTACCAGGTGCTCGGTGCGCTCGTCGGTGTGCTGGTGGTTGGCCGCGCCGAGCGGCTGACACTCTTCCTGTGGGCGGGCGCGGCCGTCGCGCTGAGCAATTTTGCGACAATCGTGGCCATGAACGCGCCCTTCGTGCAGTACAGCTCCACCATGCTGCTCGAAACGCTCATGGTCGTCATCCTCAATGGCGGGCTTTCGGCGGCCATCGCCCTCATCGGCTACTTTGTGCTCGGCAACCTCTTCGGCATCACTACGCCGCTCCAGTTGACGGAGTTGAGCCGCCCCACGCATCCGCTCTTGCGCCAGTTGCTGCTCAAGGCGTCGGGCACCTACCACCACACGATCCTGGTCAGCAACCTGGCTGAACGTGCCGCCGCTGCCATCGGCGCCGACGCCCTGCTCGTGCGCGTGGGCGCGTACTACCATGACATCGGCAAGACGGTGCGCCCCTATTTCTTTGCCGAAAATATCCTGGACGGCTCGTCGCCGCACGAGAAGCTCGACCCGCTCACCTCCGCACAGATCATCATCAGCCATGTCAAGGATGGCGTGGACCTGGCGCAGAAGTACAAGTTGCCCGACCGCATCCAGGACTTCATCCGCGAGCACCACGGCCAGTCGCTGGTCAAGTATTTCTATGTCCAGGCTCAGCGCGAGGCAACGGATGGCGAGAGTGTCGACGAGGCCGATTTCCGCTATCCGGGGCCGAACCCGCGCAGCAAGGAGACCGCGATCCTCATGCTGGCCGACACCTGCGAGGCGGCGGTGCGCGCGGTACGCCCCGGCTCACGCGAGGAACTCGAGACGATGGTCAACCGTCTGATCGATGAACGGATTGCCAGCGGCGAGCTGAACCAGTCCAACCTGACGTTCAGGGAACTGCAGACGGTCAAGGATGTCTTTCTGCACGTGCTGCAAGGCGTGCATCACCCGCGCATCAAGTATCCGGACGCGGCGGACGAGAGCGAGCATGGCACCGAGGCGATGCCGGATGCCAACGGTGCAGCGGAGCCCGCACCGCAGAACGGGCATCACAGCATTGGCGGCATCGAAACGGCCGTCGAGCGCGCGCCCGGCGTGAATCCGGCCATGGAAGGTTGACTGTGACCTACGCCATCGACATCCAGGTCGACGAATCGGTATCCGCCGTGGTGGACGCCGAGGCACTCGTGGCGGCTGTGACGGCAACGTTGCGCCAGCAGGCGATCGACGCGGCGGCGCTCACTGTCGTCATCACTTCGGACGAGGCGGTCCGGGATCTGAACCGCGACTACCGCGGCATCGATGGTCCCACCGATGTCCTGAGCTTTGCCGCACGCGAAGAAAGTGACGACGCCCCCGACATTGCGCTGCCGCCGGAGGTCGCCGCCGAACTGGCGAGCTACCTGGGCGACCTGGTGATCGCCTTTCCCTACAGTGAGCGCCAGGCTGCACACTTCGGCAACAGTGTCACCGCCGAACTGCAGTTGCTTGCTGTGCATGGCACGCTGCACCTCCTCGGCTACGATCACCAGGAACAGGCCGGCGAGGACGCCATGTGGTCGCTCCAGGAGCAAATTCTGTCCCAGTTCGGGCACGGCGCACTGGCGCGGCGGGACTATGAAGCATGAGTATTCACACGGAAACGGGTGATCAGGCCATGACGCACAGGAGCAGCCCAGATCACCGGAAACTGACCGGGCGCGATCGGGGCTTTTGGGGCGGGCGCTGGTTCAGCCTGCGCATGGCCCTGCACGGCGCAGCCCACACGGTACGCACGCAGCCAAACGCCTGGATCGAACTGGCCGCGCTGGCCGTGGTTTTTGTCGCCGGCATCTACTTCCGCGTCTCGGCGCTGGAGTGGGGCATCCTGGGGCTGACCATCTTTGTGATCCTGGCGCTGGAAGGCGTCAACACGGCGGTGGAGGCCATCGTCGACCTGGTGTCGCCCACCTACCATCCCATGGCCGGCCTGGCCAAAGATGCGGCAGCCGGCGCGCTCGTCTTTGGCGTGCTGGGCAGCCTGCTTGTCGCGGCGGCGATCTTCGGGCCGCGGCTGTGGCACCTCTTCGGGTAGCGCGGCTCGCACGGGCCAAACCCATCACAGCAGGTCATGCACCTCGTTCGGCGAGCCCGGCCTCCCAGGCGGCGCGTACCCGGCGCATCTGCGTGATGAGCGCCGCCATTTCCCACTTTGCCCGCGCGCCGATCACCCCCCGTACAACCGCACCGGCAGCGCCCGCTTGGGCGTAGTGGGGCAGATTCTCCACCGTGACACCACCCATGGGCAGAAAACGCGCGGCCGGGCAGGCGCGTTGCAGGCGCCGAAGCGTTGCCACGCCATCGCGGCCGGGCGGGAATAGCACTTGCAGTCGCCAGCCGTCGCGCTCTGCCTGCGCGGCCGCAACGGGCGTCGCCACACCGGGCAGGTAGAGCACGCCATGGCGCCGGCACAACGAGCCAACGGGCAGGGCAAAGGATGCGCAAATCACGAACTCAGCGCCGGCGGCGATGGCCGTCTCCACCTGCACGAGGGTCGACAGCGGGCCAGCACCGACGACCATGTTGGCGCCAAAGCGGCTGCGCAATTCGGCAACGGTCTGCCAGGGCTGATGGCTTCCGGGGCTCACGGCCACCACCGTCAGCGGTGTCGCCAGCAGCGCATCGCCGACCTCGAGCATGGTATCGACCGGCGCACGGCAGCGCACCGCGGCGACGATGCCCACCTGTTCGATGGCCTGCCGGACGGTCGATGCGGTTGCCATGCCTGGAATCGAAGTCGCCATTGCGCCGGAAACGAAAACGGCGAGGCGCCGGCCATGCCAGCACCTCGCCGCAAAGAGTCGTCGCGAGGGGTCGTTATTCGGGGAAGCTCACCGTGATGTTCAGCGGGGTCGTCGCCAGCAGCGGCGCAAACTTGCCGATCTGGTTCAGTGCGTCCAGCGACTCGGCGTCGGCGCCGGTGATCGCCGTCAGCACGCCACCTTGCAGGCCGAGCTTGACCAGGTTGTCCATCTGCCCGCTATCCCAGCGCAGCAGCGGCAGGGCGTTGCCGTTCAACGTCACCGCAAGGCCTTCGGGCTTGGTCTGGACGTTCAGGCTCTGGATGCCCAGTTCCTTCACCTGCTCCAGTTGATCAGCCTTGAGGTTGAGCCCCGCCAGCGCATCGGCCGGAAGGAAGCCGGCGATCATGCCCAGACCGTCGAGCGTCGCCGTGCCGGCGGCATCGTAGCGAATCGTCAGCGGGCCGAGCGAGCCGAGCAGGGCGGTGGCAAAGGGCGGCACGCCCAACTCACCCAGGATCGTGCCGGCGGCGGCCTGGTTGGCCGCCAGGATCGCAGCCTTGTCCGGCGCCGGCCCGACGAGCGTCGGATTGTCGCCCGCACCGGGGAAGTTCATGGCGACGCCCAGGCTCATGTTGCTGAGCAGGGGCAGCACCTTGGCCAGCGTGTCGGCGTTGTCGATGCCGGCAATGCCCAGCACGGCGCCCAGCGACTGGATCGTGTCGGCATCCCAGTCTAGCGTCAGCATGGGCTTGCCGTCGGCGTAGATGTTCACGCCGGTGGGCGAGAGGTCAACGTAGGCCGCCCCGACGCCTGCGCCGGTCACTGCGCCGATCTGTTCGGGCGTGCGCGCCAGCGCATCCAGGCTGACTCCGAGCGCCGAGAGATCCATGCCCTTGAGCGACGCCTGCCCCTGGTCGTCAAAGGTGACGGCGATGGCAGGAATGTCGACGACCAGGGCGTCGGAGCCGGCCGCGGCCGCAACACTGCCCTGATTGGGGCGTGCCATGCAGCCGGTCAGGGCTGTAGACAGAATCAACAGAATGGATAGCATGAGTGCCAACCGTCTGTTCCGCATGAGGAAGCCTCCTTGTTGCAATTCCGTTTCGTATCGAATATGAATTTTGGATAGGCACCCTGTTCTGTCCCCTGAACGGGCACGCTGGGGAGAATGCTTGGGCACGCAGCCCGCACTCCTTGCGACATTCTAGCACACCCCCTGCGTTTGTACAACGCAAATTAGCGGCGGGTGCAATGGCCGTTTCCGGCCCAGGCTGCGCCCGCATCCGGCAGGCAGATCGCGGCTGGAGCGTGTCACGCGCGCCCGTCGATTCCGGCGCCGCGTTCACCCCAGAAGAGACCCCAAAGCGCCCCGCCGATCTTTGACACTGCACGCGCGACCTGCTATAGTCGCAAATAATTGAATATGATGACTCTTATCCAGAGAGGTGGAGGGACCGGCCCTGTGAAACCTCGGCAACCTAGGATGATGGCGGTGAAGCCTGATCCGAAGGTGCCAACTCCGGCAGAGCAATCTGGAAGATGAGAGGATCGGGTACCGTTTCGCCCGTTTCATCCTTCTCGTCTTTGTTGGCGAGAGGGTTTTTTTTTGAAATGAACCATACGCGGGGCAAGGAGCCACTATGATCGTTATGAAATTCGGCGGGACGTCGGTCGGTACGGCCGATGCGTTCGCTCAGGTTGCCGAAATCGTCAAGCACCAGGCGGCGCAACAGGCAGCGACCGGCAAGCCCGGGGTCGTCGTCGTCACCAGCGCCATGTCGGGCGTCACCAACATGTTGATCGAGGCGGCGCAGAAGGCGGCGGGCGGCGATGAGAGCTTTCACCAGGTGCAGGAAGACAGCCTGCTGCTCAAGCACCAGGTGGTGGCCGGCCGTCTGATCGAAGACGGCAGCGAGCGCGCCGCCCTGACTCGCTCCTTTGAGGAGCGCCTGACCGAATTCGGGCGGCTGTGCGGCAGCATCGCCGTGCTGGGCGAGCTTACCCCGCGCGGTCTCGACGTGGTCAGCGGGCTGGGTGAGCGCATGGCCGCGCCGCTACTGGCCGCGGTGCTGCGCGCGTCCGGGTTGCGCGCCGAAGCCATCGACGCCACCGAGTTGATCGTCACCGACGCCCTCTTTGGCGGCGCCGCGCCCATCGACGAACTGACCGAAGCGCGCTGTCGCGAGCGCCTGCTCCCCATGTTGCAGAGCGGCATAGTGCCGGTCGTCACGGGCTTCATCGGCGCCACGGAGAGCGGCGTGCCCACGACGCTGGGGCGCGGCGGCTCGGACTACTCGGCGGCAATCGTCGGCGCCGCACTGGATGTGGACGAGATTCAGATTTGGACCGACGTCAACGGCGTCATGACGGCCGACCCGCGCATCGTGCCCAACGCACGCAGTCTGCACCAGTTGAGCTATGAAGAGGTGGCCGAACTTGCCTACTATGGCGCCAAGGTGCTCCATCCCAAGACGGTGACGCCGGCCATCGAGAAGAAGATTCCCGTGCGCGTGCTCAACACCTTCGAGCCGGCGCACCCTGGCACGCTGATTGTCGAGAAGGCTGAGAGTGATGGCAGAGGCACCGTCAAGGCAATCACGGCCATCCGCAGCATGAACCTGATCACCGTTGCCGGCCGCGGCATGATGGGCGTGCCCGGCATCGCGGCGCGCACCTTTGGCGCGGTGGCGAACGTCGGCGCCAACGTGCTCATGATCAGCCAGAGCAGCAGCGAGCAGAGCATCTGCTTTGTCGTGCCCGAATCCTCGGCCGACGAAGTCATCGCGGCGCTGCGCGGCGAATTTCAGCGTGAGCTGGAGCGCCACTACATCGACGAGATTCACGGCATGTCGCACATCAATATCGTCGCCGTCGTCGGCAGCGGCATGCGCGGCACGCCCGGATTGGCCGCCAACGTCTTCACGGCCGTGGCGCGTTCGGGCATCAACGTGATCGCCATCGCGCAGGGGTCGAGCGAGGCGAACATCAGCCTCGTCGTCATCGATGCCGACGTGACGGCCTCCCTGCGCGCCATTCACGACATTTTCGAGCTGCATGTGCCGACCGAACAACGCTCGCCGGCGCACACAGCCGGCGCGACGGCATGAGGCGCCGCCCGGTGTGACATTCGCAGAGACCGTTGTCGTTATTATTTTGGCGCCACGCATGATATAATCCGCCCGCGTTGCCGTCCGGGCGACGCCAGGTGGATGAGGCAAACAGGGACGCGGCCATGCCCGGTCAAGGGCTTGCCCGCACACCGTGGGCCGATGGGTAATGCGCTGTCCGCGTGACAGCGATTGACGAGCGTACTTGGTTGGATCGTGAACCGCTACGTCGAAGATCAAAGTAATGCAGTGTCACGTCACTGGTCTTTGATCTTCGACGTTTTCATTCTGTAGGGTAGTCATGCAGAGCATTCCCGTAATTCTGCTGGGGGCTGGCGGCGTCGGCAGCGCCTTGATCAAACAAATTGTTGCCAATCGGGCGCTGCATGCGGCCGAGTACGGCGTCGAGTTCACGCTCCAGGCGGTCTGCGATCGCGACGGGGCCGTCATCACGCTTGACGCCGGGCTGGACGACCCGACGCTGCTCGACATCGTCGACTACAAGACGCGCAAAGGGCGGCTCGCCGCCTACGGTCAGGGCGGCCCGCAGAGCGACCTGGTCGGTATCGTCGACATCGCCGGGCGCACCGGCGCGATCGTCGTCGATTGCACGGCCACCGAGGCGACCGTGCCGGCACTGCTGTACGCGCTGGATCGAAAATACCGGGTGGTGCTGTCCAACAAAAAGCCGCTCACCATGGACCAGGAGGTGTACGACCGGCTCACCAGAGCCGGTGCCACCGGCGGCAAGCGCAGCACGCCGCGCCAGCCACTCACACGATGGGAGACGACCTGCGGCGCCGGGCTACCTGTCATCGTCGCGCTGAACCGGCTGGTTGCCGCCGGCGACCCGGTGACACGCATTGCCGGCGCCTTCAGTGGTACGCTGGGCTTCGTCATGACCGGCCTGCAGCAAGGCCAGCCCTTCAGTGCCGTCGTGCGTGAGGCCTTCGATCTCGGCTATACCGAGCCCGACCCGCGCGACGATCTTGGCGGCGTGGATGTGGCGCGCAAGGCGCTGATCCTGGCGCGCGGGCTCGGCTGGCGCATGGAGTTGAACGACATCGAAGTGACCGGTCTCTACCCGGAAGCCATGAGCAGCCTCTCGGTGAACGAGTTCATGGCTGCGCTGCCGGAGTTGGACGACCACTTTCGGACCCTGGTCGAAGCGGCCGCAGCCGGCGGCAAGGTCCTGCGCTACGCAGCGACCGTTGCCGGCGGGCGCTGTACTGTCGGGCCGCAGGCGGTCGACGCCGGCAGCCCGCTCGGGCGGCTGGAAGGCACCGACAACCTGGTCGAGTTCCACACGCAGTGGTATCGACCGGCGCCGCTGGTGGTGCAAGGACGGGGGGCCGGGACCGATGCAACTGCGGCCGGCGTGCTCGCCGAAATGGTCGAGTTGGCGGCCGGCCTGTAACGTGAAGAGCAACTTGAGCTTGAACAACTTGGAGAAGTGATCCATGGAAAAGATAAAAGTGGGCGTGCTGGGCGCAACGGGCGCCGTCGGCCAACGCTTCGTACAGATGTTACAGGGACACCCCTGGTTTGAGATCACGGCGCTGTGCGCATCCGAGCGCAGCGCGGGCAAGCGCTATGTCGACGCCTGCCGCTGGAACCTGCGCGGCGACATGCCCGAATCCGTGCGCGAGATGGTGCTGCTCGAATGCGAGCCCGGCCCCGACTGCCAGATCGTCTTCAGCGCGCTGCCCTCGGAGACGGCGGGCGAGATCGAGAGCGACTTTGCTGCGGCCGGCTACGTCGTGTGCAGCAACGCGCGCAATCACCGCTACGACGACGACGTGCCGCTGCTGATTCCCGAGGTCAACCCCGAACACCTGGCGCTCATCGAAATTCAGAAGCGCCGGCGCGGCTGGAGCGGCTACATCACGACCAATCCCAATTGCAGCACGACGCACCTGGTCTCGGCGCTGCATCCGCTGCACGAGCGCTTTGGCGTGACGAAGGTCTTCGTCGTGACGATGCAGGCCATCAGCGGCGCCGGCTACCCCGGCGTGAGCAGCATGGACATCCTCGACAACGTCGTGCCCTACATCAGCGGCGAAGAGGAGAAGATGGAGCACAAGGAGCCGCAGAAGCTGCTCGGCACCTTTGACGGCGCCGCCATCCGCTACGCCGACATCGTCGTCAGCGCGCACTGCAATCGTGTGCCGACGCGCAACGGTCACCTGGAAGCGGTGAGCGTCGAGTTCGAGAGCAAGCCCACGCAGGAGGAGATCATCCGTGCCTGGCGTGAGTATCGCCCGCTGGCGCAGCAACTGGAACTGCCCAGCGCGCCGCAGCCGGCCATCTTCTACGACGAACGGCAGGATCGCCCGCAGCCGCGCTTGGACCGCATGGCCGGCAGCATTCCGGGCATGGCCACGGTCGTCGGCCGCCTGCGCCCGGACCCGCTGCTGCACTACAAGTTCATGGCGCTGGGGCACAACACGATCCGCGGCGCGGCCGGCGGCAGCTTGCTGAACGCCGAGTTGCTCGTCGCGCAGGGTTATCTCGGACAGGAGGCGGCGGCACTGGCAAAAAGTGCCGTGATCGCGTAAACTGTTCCTACTGCAAGTGCGAGGAATGTCGAGAGTGAGAGGATTGTCGAGTGCCTGTGCCGTCAATAAGTGCGTCGCTGGAGGATGAGAAATTGTCCACGTTTGAAAACTATGGTCGAGCCTGTCTGGCTGATTTCTGTGAAGATTGGGTCGTCTATCGCAATCTGGAACCGCTGGACCGGCGCATCCCTGGCATCAAGAACGCATTCTATGCGATGGAACTGCGCAGCGAGTTGATCCCTCGCAAGCAGGAACGTGACTACGCCAAGGCCGCAGTCTGGTTCACCAACGAAATCCAGCGGGTGCGCGGCCAGCGCGTGCCCGTTGGGGAACTACTTTTCCTGGGCGACACCCTCTTCAACGACGGCCAGGCGTACGCCAACATGCTCGACGTCAGCGGCTGGAAGGGGGCCTGCTTCATCGGCGCAGAACGGCCGGAGCAGGAAACGTCCACCCGCATCGAAGAAGGCAACGTCACGATCGCCAATCGCTGGGGAATGCTGGCGGATTGGATCGTCGCGCTCAAGGAGCAGGGCTTCAAGCTCGATGCCGGGACCATGGTCATCATCGACATCGACAAGACTGCGCTGGGCGCCAAGGGACGCAACGACAAGGTCATCGACCGGGCGCGGCTGGCCGGGATCTACCGGACCATGGACGCCGTGCTGGGGTCCGACTTCGACCAGGCGGTCTTCGAGGAGCACTACAACGAGTTGAACCGTGCGCGCTATCACCAACTGACGGCGGACAACCAGGACTATCTGGCCTACATCTGCATGGTGCTCAACACGCGCATCATGAGCCTGGAAGAGTTGGTGAGCGAGGTCGACAGCGCCAGCATGGAGGACTTCGAGCAGTTCATTCGCTGGGTCGACAGCCGCTTGATGATCAACCCGTCGGCCAGCATCGCCCTGCGCGAGGTACACGAAGCGGTCATCGCCAGCGTGCGCAACGGCGACCCGACGCCCTTCAAGCGCTTCCGCCGCCAGGAGTTCATCAGCACCATGGAGCACATGGGCAACATGCCCGACAGCGCCACGGTGACCGAACTGCTGGAAAACGAGATCACCATCACCGAAGAGGTCTACCAACTGGCGATGTGGCTCAAGGAGCGCGGCTGTGCCATTCTCTGCCTGAGCGACAAGCCGGACGAAGCCTCGCGGCCGCATGCGCGTGTGTCGCCGGATTTGGTTCCGCTCCACCGTGCCGTGACGCACCGCGTGGGCACGGACATCCGGCCGGTGCTGGCGAGCATCTAGCGTAACGGTTTGCGTAACTCGACTTACTGATACGCGCGACGCTTTGAGGGTACGATCCAACCGTACAACCGTCGAGGATGCCGCCGTCTCCTGACAGCCGGCGGCACATTTTTCAGACAGAATATGCTGCAATGAGTGAAAAGAAACCTTCGCCCCCGCAACAGAACGACCCGAACCTGCGCAATCAGGGCGGCAATTGGTTCAGCCGCGGGTGGTTCTGGATTGTGCTGATCATCCTGCTGGTGATCGGATCGCGCTATCTCTTCACCAACACGGGCGATGCTGCCAACCTGGTCGGCCTCAATCGCGTCGCCAGCTACGTGCAGGAAGAGAAGGTCAAGTCGATCACGGTGCAGGGCGACAATGTCATGATCGTCCTGAACGACTCGACCAAACTTCAGACGCGCAAAGAGAACGACGAAAGCCTGTTGCAGACCCTGCGCGCCTTTGGCGTGAGCGAGGAGCAACTCCAGTCGCTGCCCATCGAAGTCGAGAGCGCGCCCAACAGCAGCGCCATCTTCAGTTGGCTGATGATGTTGTTGCCCATGCTCCTCGTCTTCGGCTTCTTCATCTTCATCATGCGCCAGGCCGGCGGCGGCGGACAGAACCGCGCCATGCAGTTCGGTCGCAGCCGGGCGCGCAAAATGGAAGGCGCCGACCGCCCTACCGTCACTTTTGCTGACGTGGCCGGCTCGGACGAAGCCAAGCAGGAGTTGCAGGAAGTCGTCGAGTTTCTCAAGGAGCCGCAAAAGTTTGCCGCACTGGGCGCGCGCATCCCCAAGGGCGTGCTCATGGTCGGCGCGCCGGGCACGGGCAAGACGCTACTGGCCAAGGCCGTGGCGGGCGAGGCGGGCGTGCCCTTCTTTGCCAGTTCCGGCTCGGAATTCGTGGAGATGTTCGTCGGCGTCGGCGCCAGCCGCGTGCGCGACCTCTTCGAGCAGGCCAAGAAGAATTCGCCCTGCATCATCTTCGTCGACGAGATCGACGCCGTCGGCCGCCACCGCGGCGCCGGCATGGGCGGCGGTAACGACGAACGCGAGCAGACGCTCAACCAGATCCTGGTGGAGATGGACGGCTTTGACACCGACACCAACATCGTGATCGTCGCCGCCACCAACCGGCCCGACATTCTCGACCCGGCGCTACTGCGTCCCGGCCGCTTTGACCGCAAGGTCGTCGTCGATCGACCCGACCGCCGCGGCCGCGAGGCGATCCTCAAGGTGCACGCGCGCGGCAAGCCCCTCACGCCCGACGTCGACCTGAATATCATCGCAGCGCAGACGGCGGGCATGGTCGGCGCCGACCTGGAGAACCTTGTCAACGAGGCGGCCATCCTGGCGGCGCGGCGTAACAAGCGCACCATCGGCATGTCGGAGTTCGTAGAATCGATCGAGCGCATCATGGCCGGCCCGGCGCGGCGCAGCCGTGTGCTGGATGCGGACGATCGCCGTGTCGTGGCCTACCACGAAGCGGGGCACGCCATCGTCATGGAAGAACTGGCGCACACCGAGGGCGTCGGCAAGATTACCATCGTCAGCCGCGGGCAGGCGTTGGGCTACGTCATGCCGCTGCCCGAGGAGGACCGCAATCTGCGCAGCCGCGCCGAGTACGAGGATACGATTGCCGGGTTGCTGGCCGGCCGCGTCGCCGAGGAGATCGTCTTCAACGAGCCATCCACCAGCGCGTCCAACGACCTGGAACGGGTCACCAAGCTGGCCAAGGCCATGGTCACCCGCTTCGGCATGAGCGATGTCATCGGCCCCATGCAGTTGAACCCGGGCGAGTCCAATCCGTTCATGGGGATGGAGATCGGCGAGCAGCGCTCATACAGTGAAGACGTCGCGCGCAAGATTGACCGCGAGGTTCGCCGCATCGTCGACCGTGCCTACAAGCGGGCGCGCGAGGTGTTGCAGCGCCGCCACGACCAGCTCGTCACCATCGCCGAGACGCTGCTGGAGAAGGAAGTGCTCGACCGGCAGGAATTCCTGCGCATCTTCGAAGTCGAGCAGCCTGCGCCGGCGACACCCACGGCCACGGCAGGCGCCAGCGCCGATTGACCAAGCGGAGCCGTGGCAAGCCAGCCGCAAACAGACAAAATGACGGGCATGGAACTCACGCTTCCATGCCCGTTTTTCTTTGTGGCTGATCGGCACAAGACGGCTCCGGCTGTCTGGCGGAAATCTACTTCAGCGAACGACTCGTAGTAACGACTTCAGTCGTTTTTCCCGCAAGCAAGAAGCGGCTGAAGCCGCCACTACTGTTCGCGGACACCTTTACGCCCACAACTAGACCACGGCGGTTCTTTCCGCGGCGCCGGCCACCTGCCGGCTGACGGCAACGGCGATCTGGGCGGCCACGGCGGCATTGTTCTTGAGCAGCGCCAGGTTCGCTTCAAGGCTGCGCGCGCCGGTCAACTCGGCGATGCGGCTGAGCAGGAAGGGCGTCACCTCGGCGGAACGCAGCCCGCGCTCCGCCGCCTCCGCCACCGCCTGTGCGATGGCCGGCTCGATCTCGGCGGCGGGGATTTCGGCCTCAGCCGGGATGGGCACAGCGACCAGGAGCCCGCCCGGCAAGCCGAGCGCCTGCTTTGCCAGCCAGAGATCGGACACCTCCTGCGGTGTGTCGCAGCGCACGTCGACGGGCAGCCCGCTCGTGCGGCTGTAGAAGGCCGGGAAGTCGTCGGTGCCGTAGCCCACTACGGTGACGCCGTGCGTCTCCAGGTACTCCAGCGTCGCCGGCAGGTCGAGGATGGCCTTGGCGCCGGCGCAAACCACGATCACCGGCGTCTGCGCCAGTTCCTGGAGGTCGGCGCTGATGTCGTCACCGGCGCCGCGGTGGACGCCGCCGATGCCGCCAGTAGCAAAGACCTGGATCCCAAAACGGCTCGCAATCCACATGGTCGTGGCGACGGTCGTCGCGCCGTCGAGCTTGCGGGCGACGACGATGGGCAGGTCACGCCGGCTGACCTTGCGCACACCCTCGGCGGTCGCCAGGTGCAGCAGTTCGGCCTCGCTCAGCCCGGCGCGCAACTCGCCGCCGATGATGGCCACGGTGCGCGCTTCGGCGCCATGCCCGCGCACGATTTCTTCCATTGCGCGCGCGAGTTCCAGGTTCTGCGGATAGGGCAGCCCGTGCGAGATCACGGTCGATTCCAGCGCCACGGTCGGCGTACTTGTGCGGTTCATCGTCGGTCAATCCTTTTTCTGTTCCAGAACCAGGCCGCTCGCGTGGTCGAGCGCGGCCTGGGCGAGTTCAGGCGCAATACCGCCGCCCTGTGCGTGCTCCGGGCGACCGCCGCCACCGCCGCCGAAGGCGCGCAGCGTATCGCGCAGCAGGGTGCCCATGTGCATATTCAGATCCGCCGAACGGCAGAAGATAACCGTGACCTTGTCGCCCGCGGTGCCGGCCAGCAGGCCAATCGTCGCGGGATGCGCGCTCAACCGCGCAGCCACAGCCTTGAGGGCATCGGGCGAGTGCTGGGCGGAAAGCCAGGCAACGAGCGTTGCGCCGTTTACCACGGTACCGTGCGCGAGCAGTTCGGCGGCCTCGTAGCCGGCCAGTTGCTCGCCGAGCAGGCCAAGCTCGCGCTCGGCGGCGCGGCTCTGCTCCTGCAGCCGCTCAACCAGCGACGGCACGGCAGCCGGCTCGTTGCTGAAAAGCGCAGCGGTCGCCAGCAGCAGGTCATGCTTGCGGCCGTAGTCGCGACAGGCACGCAGCCCGCAGAGAAAGGTGACGCGTGTCTGGTTGCGGCGGCGCTCCTGACGCACCAGCTTGATCGGCGCGATCTCCGCCGTCGTGCGCACATGCGTCCCGCCGCAGGCCGAGTAGTCGAAGGCCTCGATCTCCACGATACGAATGACACCCGTCACCTTGGGCGGCCGGCGCAGCGGCACCGCGGCCAGCCCCGCTTCATCGACGAAATAGGCACGAATGGGCAGCGCACGATAGGCCAGCTCGTTGGCCAGACCTTCGATTTCGGCAAGCTGCGCCGGCGAAACGTCCGGCGTGTCGAGGTCGAGGGTCGATTCCTCGGCGCCAAAGTGGACCGAGACAGTTTCCCAGCCAAAGTGCCGGAAGAAGTGCTGCGAAAGCAGATGCTGGCCCGAATGCTGCTGCATATGGTCGTAGCGCCGCGTCCAATCGATCGCACCGTGAACGACATCGCCCACACCGAAGGCGGGGGCACCATCCAGCACGTGGAGCACGCCGTCGTCCGCCGCCACGACATCCACGACCGCCATGCCGCCAAGCGTTCCCGTGTCGTGCAACTGTCCGCCCGAGGTCGGGTAGAAGCAGCTTTGCGCCAGCCGCACGGCCGGCCGCCCGTCAACGTCGTCAATCGCAAAGACAGGGGATTCAAAGGCCGCAAGATAGGAATCGGTGTAGTAGAGTCGGTCGCTCATGTTCAAGCCATCTCTGTCGTTGCACGAGTGCGTATCGGGTGATTATACCAAGCGGCCCGCCCTTTGGCCGATCCGCACGGTGTAGATTCCGGCAAACTTGATGGCACGGAATGGCGGCATCTGCGTTACAATAGGAGCCATGGCGAGACGATATTTCCCGATATCTGCCCGTTTCACCCGACGACCACACCATCCCAAAGGGAGCATTCATGCATCTATACATGATTCGTCACGGTCAAAGCTATGTCAATCTGCCGGATTGGTCGGGCACGAACTGGGATCAGCCGCTGACTGAGCTTGGCCGGCGGCAAGCTGCCGCCCTGGCCGCGTGGCTGCCGCAACGGCTGCCGTCGGTCGACACCATTTACGCAAGCACCATGGCACGCGCCCGTGAGACGGCCGCCCCGCTGGCCGAGGTATATAACATGCCGATTTCGTTTGAAGATCGCGTGCGCGAAATCGGCAACAACCGCTACGACCACGTTCCCTGGTCGGCCGACGAGCAGCCGGGGCGTTTCGCCGATTTCTGGGCGAGCGAGCGGCCCTTTGCGCCGGTCATGGAGGAGCCGAAGAGCGAGACGCTCATGCATTTCCGCGCGCGCGTCGGCGTCTTCATCGAGGAAATTGTCGCCGCCCATCGCGGCGAGCGCGTGCTCGTCGTCTGTCACGGCGGCGTCATCGAGTTCGCCTTCGACCACATCTTCAATATCGGCCCGTGGCGGCGTTGTGAGGTGTGGACGCACAATACCGGAGTCACGCACTTTGAATACGTGGAGCACCCAGGGCGCGAAGTCTGGCGCCTGCGCAGCCATGATCGCGTCGACCACCTTACGCCCGACCTGCGCTGACCGGAGTCGCCCCTTGCACAGCGGCTAGCGGTCAGTTTCTCTCAACCATGGAACCTACCCAATGACGAGACAGAGTTCCAGAAACAGTCGCTTGTTCCACAAAGCGGGCGAGATCGCCGCAGTCAGCGGTCTCTATGTTCTTGCGGCCCAGGTGGGCTTGTTGACCGGCGTGGAGCGGGATATGCCGCTGCTCATCTGGCCGGCATCCGGCATTGCAGCAGCCGCCGTCATTCTGTTGGGGAATGGTGGCGTCGTGGGGGTGTGGCTTGGCGCGTTTCTGGCCACCCTGGCGCTCTACAACGGCTTCCTCCCGCTGCGCACCAGCGTGCCGGCGGCAGCCTTTGTCGGAATTTTCGCGTCGCTCCAGGCCCTGCTTGTCGTGCGGCTGGCAGCGCGCTGGATCGGGCCATTCCCGAAGGAGCCGCGCCTTTCGCATCTTCTGCGGTTTTCTACCGTGGCAGCCGTAAGCGCCGCAGTTGGTACGACGGCCGGCATTGCGACCATCCTGGCAGCCGGGGTGCCGCTTGCTGCACCGGTGGCGATTGCCTGGCTGTCAGCGTGGGCAGGCAACCTGTTGGGAATCGTGCTGTTCACACCGTTTCTCCTCATGCTCCACCGGTGGTTTCACAGCGAATCTATCGAGCACCAGTTGGCGCCAATGATATTCGGCCTGGGTATCGGCCTGGCGCTGCTCATCTTCCTGTTACTTTGGAAACAGGAAAATGAAAGGATACGCGTTCTGTTTGAAGGCGAAGCCGTAACAACGGGCGCCGAATTCCAGGAGATGCTCGACCGCCACATGCATGCGCTCGACTCCGCCAGGAACCTCATGCTCACCTCGGAGCTTGTGGAGCGACACGAATTCGAGACCTTCAGCAGGCTTCATGCGTCAGACCTTGACGTGCCCGGATTGGTGGGCCTTGCGTGGGCGCCGCGCGTAGCAGAGAGCGAGCGAGCCGCGTTCGAAGCAGGGCTGCCGGCCAGCGAGCCGCGTGCAATACAGATTACGGCCTGGGACGCGCCCGGCGAGGATGCCCCTGCTGCTCCAGACGGCATCTATTTCCCAATCTCTTACCTCTATCCCCAAACAGATAACGCGGCGCTATTGGGACTGGATCTCGGCACGATCCCGGAGGCCGCCGGCGCCATGAGCGCCGCGGCTGCTACCGGCGCGGCAGCCATGACCGCGCCCTTTGCGCTGTCATGGCTGCCGGACGCACCCACGGGCGTCATGAGCATCCTCCCGATCGCGACAACAGATCGTTCCACGGCCGAAGTCGCGGGGCAAGAGGGCGAGTTGGCCGGTTATCTCGTGGCCTTCATGCGCGCAGATGCCATGCTGGCAGCCGTAACGGCGGGCACCGACATGAATGATCGCGATATCTACGTCGTCGATGCCGCGGCCGACGGCCAGTTACTCGCCGCGCAGAGTGTTCGCAGCGGCGATACTGGTCGAACAGCGGCCACAGCGATATCGACCCTACGCAGCGATCTGCCTGTCACGATGAGCAACCGCACCTGGATGATTAGCTCCGTTGCCCTGCCAGGCTTTGGCGCCCAGCAGCGGACCGGCCTACCCGTCAGTGCGGCGCTGACCGTGCTCACCGTCGCATCGCTGCTTTCCGTGTATGTGGCACGCCGCCAACATGGGGCCGAGATTCTGCGCCAGTCGCAGGAAAAATACCGCCTGCTGGCCGAAAATATCTCCGACGTCATCTGGCTCATGGATGCCGAGACATCCCAGTTTGTCTATGTTAGCCCGTCGGTCGAGGCGCTCACCGGTTACACCCCTGCCGACCTGTTGTCCAAAGATGTGCCGCCCACCCTGATCCCGGATTCAACCGAATGGGCTACGCGGACGCTGCCGTCGCGCCTGGCTGCCTTCCAGCACCAGGAAAAGGATGCCTACGTCGACGAAGTTGCCATTGCACGCGCCGACGGCACGCATGTATGGACGGAGATCATGACGCGGTACCAGATCGACGCCGAGACCGGTCGCGTGTTGATCTATGGTGTCTCGCGCAACATCGACGAGCGCAAGACAATTGAAAAGGCCCTGCACCGCTCTGAGATGCAATTTCGCACCCTCTTTGAAGGCGCTGCCGAGGGGATCATCGCCGCTGACATCAACTCGCTAACCTTCGCGTTTGTGAACCCGACAATTTGCGCGTTGTTCGGCTACACGGCCGACGAATTTCTGCGGCTTGGTGTGCAGGACCTGCATCCACCGCAGGCGCGGTCGCAAGCCTTGGCAGGGTTCCAGGCCCTCGCCACCGGTACGAAACAGCGCATTACCGCCCTTCCCTGCGTGCGGCGCGACGGCACACTGTTTTATGCCGATGTCACCAGATCGCCGGTCGACATCGACGGCGAAGACTACATTGTCGGCTTCTTCACCGATGTGACGCATCGCACGCTTGCCGAGAAAGCGTTGCACTGGGAGACGTCGCTGCTGCGCTCGCTGCTCAATTCCATCCCCGACCTGGTCTTCTTCAAGGACGTAGACTCCGTCTATCTCGGCTGCAACGAAGCTTTCGAGTCGCTGTACGGCGCCAAAGAGGCCGATCTCGTCGGCAAGACCGATTACGACTTCACGTCGCCGGAACAGGCCGCGTTCTTCCAGGCACACGATCGCTCCATGCTGGCTTCCGGCCGGCCGCAGCGCAACGAGGAGTGGCTGACCTTTGCCGACGGCAGAGAAGCACTCTTCGACACGCTCAAAACCCCGCTCTATGGTCCGGACGGCGAACAGCGCGGCGTACTCGGCATCAGCCGCGACATCACAGAATCGCGGCGCGTAGAGGAGTTGCTGCGTACACGGATCTGGCTGGCCGAATACGCCGCTACGCACACACTGGAGGCGCTCTGCCAGGAGGTTGTGGACCAGGCCGAAAAACTGACCGGCAGCCAGGCCGGCTTCCTCCACCTCGTGCATGCGGACCAGAATGAGATCGAACTACAGACCTGGTCAACCAACACCATGCAATCGATGTGCACCGCCGACAGCGCGCTCATCCATTACTCGGTGGACGCGGCGGGCATCTGGGCAGATTGTGTGCGGGTCAAACGGCCGATCCGCCTCAACAACTATGCCGGCGCCGAAGGCCGCCGGGGGCTGCCACCAGGGCATGCCCCGATTTCGCGCTTGATGACAGCGCCGATCGTGCGCAGCGGACAGACTGTGGCAATCCTCGGCGTCGGCAACAAAGCCGCCGACTATACCGAGCAGGATCTCGAGTTTCTGGTGCACATCGCGACCAGCGCATGGGACATCATCCTGCGCAAGCAGGCGCAGGACGACCTGCATACAGAGCGTGCGGCGCTGGCACAGCACGTCGAGGAACGCACGGCCGACCTATCCCTCACAAATGTGCAACTGGAACATGCCCTGCGCGTGAAAAACGAGTTTCTGGCCAACATGAGCCACGAACTGCGCACGCCGCTCAACGCCATTTTGGCTCTCTCCGAGACATTACGCGAACAGTTGCGCGGCCCACTCAACGAACATCAGCAAAAGGCGGTGCGCATCATCGAGGAGAGCGGACATCACCTGCTTGCGTTGATCAATGATATCCTGGATCTTTCCAAGCTGGAGGCCGGCAAGCTGGAAATCATGTCACAGCCCGTGCTGTTGGTCGATGTCTGCGAATCCAGCCTCGCATTTGTCAAACAGTTGGCGCTGAAAAAGAATCTCACCGTCACCTACAACCAAGAAGATCGCAACCTGCGCATCGAGGCCGACCCGCGCCGGCTCAAGCAGATTCTCGTCAATCTGCTCAACAACGCCGTGAAGTTCACGCCCAGCGGCGGCAACGTCTGGCTCGATGTCACCCTCGACCGCGCCCGACAGGTCGTGTCCCTGACCGTGAGCGATGACGGGATCGGCATTGCCGCTGCCGATCTGCCGCGGATTTTCCAACCTTTCACGCAACTCGATTCCGGCCTGTCACGGCAGTACGAAGGCAGTGGATTGGGGCTGGTCATCGTCAGCCGGTTGGTGGAGCTTCACAATGGCAGTATCCAGGTCACTAGCGACGGCGTCCCTGGGAAAGGGAGCAAGTTCATCGTTGCGCTGCCGTGGGCGGAGGCACCACCTGCTGCAAAGGGCATCGACTTGACCGAAAGCCCATCACATCTGGCGACCGCCACGTTGCCGTCGCCTCTGCCGGAGACGCCCGACGCCAATCGTGGCGTCATCCTCCTTGTCGAGGACAACGAGGTCAACATCCAGGTAATGGCCGAATACCTGCACGACATTGGCTTTCGCATCGAGATTGCGCGCAACGGGCAGGAAGCTATCGACACGGCGGCATGGCTGAAGCCGGATCTGATCCTGATGGACATCCAGATGCCGGTGCTGGACGGCCTCACCGCCACGCGCCGCCTGCGGAACAAGCCGGGCACAGCCAAGACGCCGATCATTGCGTTCACCGCGCTGGCAATGCCGGGCGATCGCGAGCGATGCCTTGCCGCCGGCGCCACCGACTATCTGGCCAAGCCCATCCGCCTGGTCGCCCTCGTGGAAATGATGGAGCGGTTACTCAACTCTGCTCCCGACAAGTCACTGCCCTGACCCGCCCGCACCCTATCCGCCGCTCCAACCCGGCTGCCATCCGCGCCTCTCACACAGATGGCAAGGGAGCACTCTGCGCGCCATCTGCCGCCTTGGTCGTATAGACTTCCGGCCAGATACTGGTGATCTTGGGGTACTGTTCGTAGACGGCGTCAGCAATCGCCTGCTCGTAGCCCGGCTTCACCAGTGCCACGGCGCAGCCGCCAAAGCCGGCCCCCGTCAGCCGCGCACCGTAGCAGCCCTCGACGCTGCGCATGGCGTCGACCATCGTGTCGAGCGCCGGGCTGCTCACCAGGTAATCGTCGCGCAGGCTGGCATGGCTGGCATTCATCAGCGCGCCCACCTCGGCCAGATCGCCCTGCCGCAGCGCCTCGACCGTTGCCAGGACCCGCTCGTTCTCCGAGACGACATGGCGGCAGCGGTAGTAGACATTCTCGGGCAGCAGGTGGCGATTTGCTTCCAGTTGCTCGCTCGACACGTCACGCAATGCGGCAATGCCAGGCAGCACCTGCTGGAGCAAGGCTACGCCCTCCTCGCACTCGCGACGTCGCTCGTTGTAGGCGCTGGAGGCCAACGAGCGGCTGGCACGCGTGTTGCCGATGACCAGGGCGGCCTCTTCCGGCATGGGCACGAGCGTGTAGTCGAGCGACCGGCAGTCGATGAGCAGCGCGTGATTCTCGCGCCCCAGTTCGCTGATGAACTGGTCCATGATGCCGCAGTTGACGCCGACAAATTTGTTCTCCGCCCGCTGCGCCAGTTGGGCGATGCGCGGGCCAGCAATGATGCCTTCCTGCCCACTCGCAGCCAGCAACGCGTGCGCCGTGCTCACCTCCAGCGCGGCCGAACTGCTCAAGCCGCTGCCGCGCGGCACATTGCCGCTGAACACGGCGTCGATGCCGGTCAGACGCAGACCTTCCTGCTCCAGGCTCTGCGCCATGCCCTGGATGTAATTCAGCCAGAGCTTGTCGCGATTGAAGGCGATCGCATCGAGGTCGAAGCTGCCTTCTTCGCCAAACTCGGCCGAATAGAGCCGCACCTGCCGATCGGCGCGCGGGCGCAGGACAAAGCGCACGTCGCGCTTGAGCGCGACGGGGAGCACGAAGCCGTCGTTATAATCGGTGTGCTCACCGATGAGATTGACGCGTCCGGGGCCGGCGCTCACCAAAGTCGGCTCGCCGTCAAAATGCTGCCGGAACTGCTGGATCAGTTCTTGTGTTCGTTCGTCGTAGAGCGTGGACATGACAATGCTGCTTTCCGTTTTGGTTTGCGTGACAAGGCAACAACCTGTGTTTGTTCCATTATACCCGGTCAAGCCGGAGATTGGCCGATAGGGGAGGACGGGCGGACGGGCGCCAGGACGGCGAAGAGGTTGAGATTGCCCTCCTTGCCGTCGGCGCGGAAGGTATCAAGGACGGCAAGATCGCAATCGGCTGCCAGTTGCGTCACTTCGGCAAGATCCAGGTTATGGACATAGCGCACCGCCTGCGCGCCCTGGTTCCACGTCAACAACGCATCACCCGGCTCGACGTCGGCCTCGCTCAGCCCAACACTCTCCCAGCTCACGCCCCGTTCGACGAAGCGGCCGACACTGAGAAACTGCCACGTGGAGAGCGCCAACCGCCCGTCAGGCGCCAGCAGGCCGGCCATCTCCCCCAGCAGGCGCCGGCGCAGGGCGTAGCCGGGGAAGTGATGCAGCACCGCCAGGCAGACCACGGCATCGAACCGCGCGTCGCCCGCCCCATCGACCCAGCCGGGCTGCGCCAGGTCGGCCTGGGCAAAGCGGCACGCCAGTCCGGCGAGATCGGCTGTCTGCTCGGCGGCCAAGGCCAACAGACGCGCGTCGCCGTCGATCCCTGTGTAGTGCGCAGCGACGCCGGCCTCCGCCAGCGCCCGGGCAAAGCGACCGTTGCCGCAGCCCACGTCGAGCACGCGGCCACTCGCCGGCAGCGTCGCCGCTAACTGGCGGGCAAGCATCACCATCCCGGCGGGCAGGCCCTGCCGCGTGCGGTCGAACTCATCGGCGACGATCGCGTAGAATTGGCGGTTCAGGTCGAGCAGGCGTTGCTGGACAGCCTGGCGCATGGTCAAAAGTTCCTCGTCGTATCTATGGTATACTATGCGCGATGACAGGATTTGCGGAGGCAACCATCATGAGCAGCCGTATTCACACTCTCTTTGACACGCCGGCCAAGGCGCGCATGTCTGCCGAGGATTATATCGCCTCGCCCCAGAGCGAGCATAAGTCTGACCTGATCGAAGGAGTTTTTGTCATGGCATCCCCGGCTTCCCGCGTACATGAAGTATTGTTGACTTTTCTGGCCAGCGTGCTCGGCAATTTCGTGAGCAGCGCAAGAGTCGGCGAAGTGACCGGCCCCAACGCAGCGTACCGTCTGAATGAGGAAAATGTCTATCAGCCCGATCTATCGTTCGTAGCGGCCAATCGACTTCATCTCGCCGGCGAGGTCTACTTTGACGGTGCGCCGGACCTGGCTGTCGAGATCATCTCGCCCAGCAGCCGCCAGTACGACTCCGTGGAAAAGCTCGTCAACTATGGCCGTTTTGGCGTGCAGGAATATTGGCTCGTCGACCCGGTGGAGCGCAATGTGACATTGTACGGCAACGTGGGCGGGCAGCTCGTCGCCATTCCACCGGCGGAAGGCGTGCTGCGCTCGCGCGTGCTCCCCGGCTTCTGGCTGCGCGCCGAATGGATCTTCCCGCCGGAAGGGCAGGATCGGCCCGGCGAGTTGGAAATTGCTCGCGCCCAGGGGCTGATCTGAGTTCATGAAACGCGTCCTTGCTCCAGAAGAAATCCCGGCCGACGTCATCGAAAAGGTCGAAGCGTGGCAGGTCAAGCGCCGCGACTTCGATCCGGCCGCACACGCGGCGTCGCTCTACGCCATCTTCCAGGAAGTACTGGCCGTGCCCGACGGCGAATGGCCCGAACGCAACGGCCTCCAGCCCATCCTGGTGCGCCACCCCAAGCAGGGCAAGGGACTCTATTCCAAGGCCAACCTGATTGCCGGCTACCGCTACCTGGTGGCGGAGGGCGATATCGAGGCAGATCCGCTGCTCGAACAGCGTATCCGCATGAAACCCATGCGCACGCAGAGCGGCGTGGCGCCGGTGACGGTGCTCACCGCGCCGGCCGGCTGCCCGGGCAAGTGCATCTTCTGCCCCGACGACTGGCGCATGCCCAAGAGCTACATCTTCGACGAGCCGGGCTGCCAGCGCGCCGAACGCGACGGCTTCGACCCCTTCAAGCAGACGCTTGGGCGCATCCAGTCATTCGAGAGCATCGGCCACGACGCCGGTAAAGTCGAGCTGCTCATTCTGGGCGGTACGTGGAGCGCCTACAGCCGCGACTATCGCGAGTGGTTCGTCCAGCGCTGCTTCGACGCCATGAACGCCGCCGGCGACCCGGCCCTGGCCAACTCGTCCTCGCTGGCGGAGGCGCAGGCCGTCAACGTCACTGCCACTCACCGCAACGTGGGCTTGGTCGTCGAGACGCGGCCGGACTGGATCACGCCCGAGGAGATCGTGCACCTGCGCAAATTGGGGGTGACCAAGGTGCAGATCGGCGTGCAGAGCCTGGACGACGAAATTCTCACCCTCAACAAGCGCGGCCATGATGTGGCGGCCGTGCGCCATGCGCTGGGGTTGCTGCGCACGGCCGGCTTCAAGCTGCACCTGCACTGGATGCCCAATCTTTACGGCGCGACGCCGGCCGGAGATCGCGCCGATTTCGCCCGCTTCTTCGACGACCCGGCCATCCGCCCCGACGAGCTAAAAATCTATCCCTGCTCGCTCATCGCCGGCACCGAACTCTACGACCGCTATCACGACGGGGACTACGCGCCTTACAGTGAGGCGGATTTGGTCGATCTGCTGGCCGATGTCAAACCGGCGATCCCGCCCTACACGCGCGTCAACCGCCTCTTCCGCGACATCCCGGCGCACCACATCCAGGCCGGCGTCAAGCTAAGCAACTTGCGCCAGGTGGTGCATGACGAGTTGGAACGGCGCGGCCAGCGCTGCGGCTGCATCCGCTGTCACGAGATCCGCCGCCGCGCGGTGAGCCTGGAGCAACTCGACCTGCGCGTGCACAGCTACGCCACCGACCTGACGCAGGAGCACTTCCTGCACTTCGTCACCAACGATCGCTACGCCGAGCCGGGGCTGATCGCCGGCTTCCTGCGTCTGAGCTTGCCCGCCACCGCACAGAGCGGCAGCCGCGCCTTCCTGCCCGAGATCGCCGGCAACGCCATGATCCGCGAGGTGCACGTCTATGGCCCGGCGCTGGGCATCGGCGCCGAGAGCAGCGGGCAGCCGCAGCACGCCGGCCTGGGCACGCGCCTGCTCGACGCGGCCCGGCAGCTCAGCCGCAACGCCGGCCACACGCACATCAGTGTCATCGCCGCCACGGGCACGCAGGCGTACTACGCCGCGCGCGGCTTCGACCGCGGCGACCTGTACATGACGGCTCCACTGTAACGCCGGCCCGAATCTACTTTCCTGCCAGTCGTTGAATAATCGCCAGCACGCCGGCGGGATCGTCGGCCAGCACCGCGTCGACACCCCACGCCATGTAGCGCGGCAGGCGCGTTTCCGGCGTTGGGTCCAGCGGCGCGACGATGCTACCCATGCGGTGGGCGTAGGCGGTGTAGGTGGGGTTGAGGTACATGAGCGGCCACAGCGGGCCCAGCAACTGAGCGCCGCGCCGCGGCCACGGGTTCTTGAGGGTAATGTGCCCGATAGGGATATCGGGGCGCACGGCCTTCACGGCGAGCACGTGCTCGAGGTGGAAGGAGACCAGCGCCGACCGCCGCAACACCCCACCAGTTTCCAACGTATCGACCAGAATCCGCGCGTACTTCTCCTGCAAAAACAGGGGATCTTTCAACTCGAGCAAGAGCGGCGTCTGGCTGCCGGTCGCTGCGATGAGTTCGGCCAGCGTCGGGATGCGATCCGGCACCAGCACGCCGTCGGGGCGGCGCGTGCGCAGGCCGCGCAGATCGGCCAGCGTGTGATCGCGCACCAGGCCGCTACCCTCGGTCATGCGCTCCAGCGTGGGGTCGTGAAAGAGGATGAGCTGGTCGTCGGCGGTGAAACGCAGGTCGGTCTCCAGCGCATCGGCGCCCTGGGCGAGCGCGAGCAGGAACGCACGGAGCGTGTTCTCGGCTTCTACCAGACGGGCGCCGCGATGGGCCACGACAAAAGGCCGGCCGGCCCGCTGGCGTTCGGTGCGAAAGGTGTCCCAATCCACGGTGTTACGCCCCCGCACCGCTGAGCAACGTCACGCTCAACGACGGCGCGACAACCTTCCCCGTGACCGCTATGCCTTGCATATCGGCATACGCGCCGGCCGGCAATTCGATCTCCTGCGCCTCGGCGCCAATGTTGACCGCCACTAGCACCCGGTCGGCGCCGGCGCGGCGTTCAAACAGCCAAAGCCCGCGTGCGTCGTCGAGCAGGTGCGACGCGAGGTCACCGCCGGTAAGTGCGACATGGGAGCGGCGTGCAGCAACCAGTTGTCGAGTGTAGGCCAGCAAGGCCTTGTCCTGCGCGGCGCCCCACAACATTGGATGGCGCGACTCTTCGCGCCAAGGGCCCTTGGCCCGCGGCTGGCCCAGCCCAACCTCCGTGCCATAGTACAGGCAGGGGGAGCCACCCAGGGTAAAGAGCAGGCCCAGCGCCAGGCGCAGTCGCTGCTTGTCGTTGCCCGCGGCCCACAGAAAGCGATTCATGTCGTGATTGTCGATGAAAGCGGGCAGCAGAAAATCGTCGCCGAAGAAAGTACGGCTCGCCTGCGTCTGCGTGGCGAACTGGCTGAGCGTAAGCTGCGGCGTCGGTTGCGCGCACAACATGCGCACCGCGCGGCAGAAGCTGAAATCCAGGCACCCGTCGAGCCGGCCGGTGTAGGTGCGCAACTTTTCGCCGGCGTGAGTCACTTCACCAAAGAGCCAGCAGTCGGGCTTGACCTGGCGGCAGGCGGCGCGGAAGCTGCTCCAGAAGGCGTGGCTGGGGCCGGCCGCATAGTCGAGACGCAACCCATCAGCGCCGGCTTCCAGCCAGTGCTGTGCCGCGCCGTTCAAGAAACTGCGCACGGCCGGGTGGTCGGCGTCCAGTTGCGGCATAGTCGCCACATCGAAGAAGGCACGATAGCCGTGCTTGTAGACCGGGTCGAAGCTGAACCACCGCCGATATTCACTTTCTGCATGGTTGAGCGCATCAACAAACGGCGCGAACTCCACGCTTGTATGGTTCGCCACGAAATCGAGGATCACGCGCAGACCGCGTGCGTGCGCCGCCTCGAAGAGCACCAACAGATCAGCGTTGGTGCCAAAGCGCGGGTCGACATTGTAATAGTCGCTCGTGTCGTAGCCGTGATAGGACTCGGTCACGAAGACGGGGCTGAGCCAGATCGCTGTGGCACCCAGCGCGACAATGTGGTCGAGGTGTTCGATGACGCCGCGCAGGGTGCCGCCGGCAAAGTGCTCCATCTCGCCCGGCTCCAGCCAGCGGTTTTCGACACCGCTGAAGCGATCCACAAAGACCTGATAGACCACGGCCTCGCGCGCCCACTGCGGCGGCGCATAGCTATCGACGTGGTACCCGTAGAGCGTGCGCGGTTGTACCGTGCGGTCGATGTTCTGCTCGCTGCTCCAGGCCGAGAGCGGCGGTCCATAGGTGCGCCATCCTTCAATGGTGTAGTGGACAAGCGTTCCCTCCGGCTGGCCAGGAATCTCTCCTCCCCACACCGTCACGTAATCCCAGATCACCGGTTCCCAGCGCGTGACGACCGGCGCCAAGCTGACGGCGAGTCCGTTCTCGGCGCGTCCCTGCGCCCCGTCGGGCAGCGTGCCGTCGAGCGTCACGTAGGCCGTCAGCCGGTCGATGGCTGTGTCCGGCCCAACCTGTACGGTGAGGCGCACCGTCTGGCCCGGCATGGGGTCCAACGGCGTAATGGCGTGGAAGTGGCGTATGCCGGCGCGGGCCAGGCGCTCGGTCTGGAGCAGGCGCTGCTCGTCGCTCTCGATACCGCCGAACACAAAGTCGGCCATGACAGGCTGGTTCAGATCAGACATAGTGGGATGATGGGATGAATGGTGGGACGGGCGACGCGCAACCGAAACGACCAATTGTCAACGACAACGGTGAACGGTCAATTGTCAACTGAAAGGAGCCGGCGCAAGCACGGACAGTCTTGCACCCGGCGGCCATTAACAATTGGCAATTGACCGTTGACCATTGGCAATTCCTCTAGCCCTTTACCGATCCGCTGGTCAGGCCACCAACCAGGTAGCGTTGGAAGATCAGGAACAGGGCGACGACCGGGATCGCTGCGATCAGCGCACCGGCGGAGAAGGTTCCCCACCGCCCGGAATATTGGTTCTGAATGAACAGATTGAGTCCGACCGACAGCGTGTACAGAGACTTGTCGGTCAGGATGATGCGGGCAAGCACATACTCCGAATAGATGCCGATGAAGGTCAACATACCCACCACGACCAGAATCGGCCGCACGAGTGGCACCAGGATCACCCAGAAAACCTGCCAGGGCGTGGCGCCATCGACGGTGGCAGCTTCGTCCAAATCGCGCGGGATGGAGTCGAAGTAACCCTTCATCAGCCACGTATTGACGCCCAGCGTGCCGCCGAGATAGAGCAGCATCAAGCCGCCATGCGTGTTCAGACCGAGCCGCGGCAGATAGGTGCCGATCTGCTGCAAGATCAGGAAGAGCGCCACCATGTTGAGGAAGTTGGGGAAAACCTGAATCAACAGGATGGATTGCAGCAACTGGCGCCGGCCGTTGAAACGGAAGCGCGAGAAGGCATAGGCGGCCAACGTCGTGATGATGACCGCAACGATCGTCACGACAATCGCCAGGTAGAGCGAGTTGAGGAGCCAGCGCGGGAAGGGGTTGAGCGGGTCATTGAAGAGCGCTCGATAATTGTCCAACGTCGGGTTAGGCGGAATCAGCGGCTGGCCGACAACCGAGTTGGTTGGGTTGAAGGACGCCGAGATCACCCAGACGATGGGGAAGAGCGCAAAGATCAGCGTAATGATCGCCAGAACGATGCGGAAGATGAGCGTGATCAATTTGCCGCGGCGCATGGAGCCAACGGATGTGGTGTATCTGCCGCCTTTAGACATTTTCGCCTCTCTCCTCCAGCATATTGGTGTACCGGAACTGGAAGAAGGTGATCACGACCAGGATAAGGAAGATGATCACCGTGATCGCGGCGGCGTAGCCTTGGTCGGCGCCGCGCCCGCTGGCAAACGCAATGCGGTAGGTATACGTTGCCAGAATGTCCGTGTGGCCGACCGGCGATGCTGTACCAATCATCGGCGGGCCGCCATTGTTGTAGAGCTGAATCACCGTGAAGTTGTTGAAGTTGAAAGCAAATGAAGCCACCAGCAACGGGCCAACGGTGATCAGGAGCAGCGGCAGCGTGATGCTCTGGAACTTATGCCATGGATTTGCACCATCCAGATCGGCCGCCTCATAGACGTCGGTCGGCAGCGACTGCAACGCGCCGGTGACGATGATGAACATGTAGGGCATGCCCAACCAGAGCTGAATGAGCAGGATCCCTATCTTTGCCCAGAATGGGTCGGAGAACCAGGCGGGCGCCCAACCGCCAGTCACCGCCTTGATCGACTGACTGACGATACCGAACTCCGGGTTGAGGAGACCGACCCACACGGGCACGCTGACAAAAGCCGGAATGGCATACGGAATTAACAGGAGCGAACGCAACAGCCGGCGGAAGGGCATTTCCGGCACATCGAAGACAATTGCCAGCAGCGTACCCAACGAGAAGGTGATGATGACGCTGAGGGCGGCAAACAACACTGTCCAGATGAAGACAAGGATGAACGGTTCGCGCAGCGCCGGGTCGGTGAAGAGGCGACTATAGTTGTATGCGCCAATCGTCACCATGAATCCCGGCTGAATCGTCGATCCATCTTCCGCCGTCCAGGTACCGTTGATCGGCGAGTAGACGACGCCCGTCTGCTGATTCGTGAGCGTATCGGTGGCCGGATCGTAGACGTAGAGGGGCTCGTACTTGGCAGCCACGCCGAACTGCTGTTGGCTGACCTGGAAGGAATCCTCATCCGTCCCAAAACGCAACGCCGACAGCGCCGTCAGTTCACCAAAAATGCGATTCTGCGGGATTCTGGTGAAGCCATCCATCACATCAGGCGGCTCCCCATCGCGCAAAACCGGTTCGCTCCCTGGCGTCACAGTGAAGGCCTGTCCCCACTGCGCGGGGTGAGCCAGAGCATGTAGTTCCCGTCGGCATCTCGAAAGGCGGCATAGTTGTAGAGTTCAGCATCCTCGGGAAGAAAAACCTGGCTCTCAAATTGCTCGATCGTCTGCTGCTTGGTCAGCAGGTGACCGTCACCATAGTTGGTAAAGGAGATATAAACCGTGAAGAGGATGGGATAGGCAACGAAGATGACCATCAGCGCCAACCCGGGCGACACCCACCGCAAGGGGTAGAGTTGGGGACGCAAGAAAATAACGTTGATGCCGATGGTAACAATGGCGAGAACGACTGCGAGCTGCCAGACACCGTCGCCAAGCATCATGTAGACGAGCCAGACGGCGAAGGCGTCGATTATTGCCAGGGCAGCCAAACGAACGATCCACCCGGCAATGCTGTTGGGTTGGGTGCTGGTACCGGAGGGCGCTTGCGCGCCCCCCGGACCTTTTTGCGCTGTTGCGGCCATTTAGTATCGCCTGCGGCTTAGTTGCCGGCGATCGCCGTTTCGATCTGAGTCTGTGCCTCGGCAGCGGCTTCGGCCGGGGTCTGCTTGCCCTGGCTCACGAGCTGCATGGCGGTGCCCCACGACGACCAGACGGCTGACATCTGCGGGATGTTCGGCATGGCATCGCTGCCCAAGCCGGCGGCGCCAAAAGCCTTGAGATCGTCATCCAGGTTGGCATTGGCGGCGACCCACGCAGACGGGCGCGGGTTGGCCTCGACAAATGCACTCATGACCTCGTCCGTTGCGACATATTCTTGGAGGAAGGTCTGCGCCAGCAGCGGCTGCTTGCTGAACGCGCTGATCATGAAGCCTTGCACGCCAAGGAACGGCTTGGCCTGACCGGCCGGGCCCTCAGGCAACGGAACCACCTGGTACGGCACGCCTGCGCTGCGGAAGCCGTCGAGCATCCACGGGCCGCCGATGATCATAGCAGCGTCACCATTCTGGAAGGCCGCGCTCATGAGGTCATAGTTGATGGCCGCGCCACGATCGAGCAGGCCATCGGCGTACATGCTGTCGAGCCACTCAAAGGCCGCCACAGTGCCGTCGCTGCCGATACCGACATCGGTCGGATCCCAGTTCCCGTTCGCATCCTTACCGAAGACATAGCCGCCAAAGGCCGTCTGAATCGGATTGAAGTGATAGGGGTCGTTCTCCTGGATCAGATAGCCGTACTTGGTGCCGGCATCTTTGATCTCCTTAGAGAGCGTCTTCACATCATCCCACGTGGCCGGAGCTTCCGGGACCAGATCCGGGTTGATGAAGAAGCCGACATTCTCGACCGCGTAAGGCAGGCAGTAGAGCTTGCTGTCGAAGTTACAGGCCGCAACGCCTTCCGGCACGAAGCTGTCGGTCTTGTCGCCCAGAGAGACCTCGGCCAGCAGACCGCTGTTGACCAGCTCGCCAATCCAGTCGTGGGCGCCGATCAGAATGTCGGGGCCTTCGCCGGCCGGGCCGGCAACCTTGAGGTCGTCGCGGATCGAGCCGAACTGCTTCTGGACCAATTCCAGACATACGCCGGTGTCGGCCTTGAATTTGTCACCAAGCGGCAGCAAGACCGGTGCGCGCTGCTCGTCTGCCCAGACGGTCAACGTGGCGGCACAGTCACCGCTTGCGGCAGCAGCCTCCTCAGCCGGTGCCTCAGTCGGCGCGGCTTCGTCAGCCGGCGCTTCGGTCGGGGCAGCCTCTGCCGCCGGCGCCTCGGTCGGGGCAGCTTCCTCAGCCGCAGGTGCAGCCGGCGCCGCGGTCGGCTGTCCGCCGCCACAAGCTGCCAGCACCATCGTGCCGATGATCAGCACGGACAACAAGAGCATTAACTTGTTGCGCATAGAACTCTCCTTTTGATGGATCTTGTGTGTAGCTAAAACTTGATACTCGCACAATCTATGCAAATCCTTGCAGGCAAGGAACGGCATACGACAGAGTCAGCGTACCCGGCTACCGCAAAGCACATGCGTTTAGGCGCAGGCCGGGCGGCGCGCCAAACGACCTGACGCTCTTGCTGCGCGCCGGCAAGTTCGAAAATTCGCTCCAGGTTCGGGAAGACACGACAAGACATGCATGCTTTTGTTATTTGGCAGTACAGGAATCGCCAAGAAACTCTAGGAATTTCGACGTCAATCGGTTCTGGGCAGCTACTTCCGACGAAACACGGCCCACATCGCATGCAAGTGGCCGAAACCGCACGTACGGTAGGAATCATTCTTTTCGAAAGCTTCTGTAACCGTGTTCGGAATTATAGAGTCTCTTGCAAAGCTTTGCAAACCTGATACTTCTCTTTGAAGCATCCTGGATATGCGCCCATCAACTGCGCGATGGCAGGCGCGGCAAAGCGCGCGGCTCGGGCGCGTCGTCACATCGGGCAAAACGACCGGATGTTCCGCCAGCAGACGCAAGGCCTCGGCGATGGCGCGCCAACTGCGGGTCGCGGCCTGCCACATAATCCTGCGGCGCAAAGTCCACGTCGAGATCGGGGTCCGTCCGTAGTTCTCGACATTTCCTGCCCCATCCTCGAACCAGAAGCTGTATTCAGGCTGCGTGGTGATCGTGCCGTCGACCAGCGGATGGCGGGGCGAGATGCCGATGACGCCACCCCACGTGCGCTTACCCACCAGCGGACCCAGCTTGAGCAGCTTGAAGCTGTGACAGAAGATATCGCCGTCGCTACCCCGCCAGTTCGTTGGTCAGCGCGACCAGCGGCCCCCGCCACCGACTCGGTCGGATGGGGCACCATGCCGCTCCAGCGTGCGCGCGTCGTAGCCGATGCGGCGCCGAGCGAGCTTCTCCAGGATCAACTGGCTCACGTGGCCGCCGCCGTTGTAGCGCACGTCGACACGACCAGCCCATCGCGCATGACCTCGGCCAGAAAGCCGCGGTGAAACTCGGCGTAGCCATGCGGACCCATGTCGGGAATGTGCAGGTAGCCGATGCGCCCGCCGGACGCCTCGTGCACAGCACGACGATTGGACCTCGACCCAGGCACGGTAACGCCTCCTCGTCGCTGTGGATCGCCTTGACGACGGCGCGTAATACTTCGGCTTTTCCGGCGCATCCTTCTCGTCACCTGCATCCTTGGGTGACTCGCCATTCGCTTCCGCCCCTTCCCCCGCCGGTTCAGGCCGCGGCGCCATCGCGTCAGCAGCACCTCCCTCACCCGCCTGGTTGACGAGCAATTGCGCCGGCGCGGTCTCGGCATCCAGCCGCTGGCCGTTGATCGCCAACAGGATGTCGCCCGCTTCTACGTCGACGCCCGGCGGCCAACGGCGATGTGCCCTCGGGGTTCCATGGGTCGCCCTCGACGATGTTGCTGATGCGATAGCCGCCGGCCTCAGGATCACGTCGTCATCTCCGCGCCGAGCGTGCCCTGGCTGAAGTGCGGTGAACGCCGGTAGTCGCCGCGCCGAACTCGTAGGCGTGGCTGGTGCCCAGCTCGCCTTGCATCTCCCACACCAGGTCCGCTCACCTCGCTGCGAAGCTGATGCGCTACAAGAGCGGGTAATAGCGGTTGTAAATGGCCTGCCAGTCGACTTCCGGCCATGTCGGGCGTCCAGAAGTGGTCGCGCTGCAAACGCCATGCCTCGCAGTACATCTGCTCCCCACTCGCCCCGGCAGCAGCACCGAGCACCTTGATGCGCGCGAGGTCGATCCAGCCGGAACGCCGGCCCGGCCGCTTTCGCCCGGCGCCTTCTCCGTGGCAGGAATCACGCGCAGGCAGCGCCCGCTGGTAAGAGCAACTTCTTGCGGTTGCGCGACAGATCGAAGCTGCTCACGTTGTCGGCAATGCCTTCGCTCTTGTACTCGCCAAAAACCAGGCGCGCAGCGAGCCGCCCTCCTCGCTCTCGCCATCGTCCGCAGCGTGGTGGCCATCGAGCGCACCGTGCAGCGGATAGGAGGTGAATAACACCCGGCCTGGCGCGCCGGCAATCTGCCCGTAACGACTGTCCGAAACCGGAAAGGCCAGCACGCGGCGCTCGATGCCTTCAAAATCGATGCGCACGGGCGGCGGCGCCTTGCGCTTGTTGCCGTTCTTCGCCCCGTTCTTCCCGTTCTTTTCCTCGGACCCGGCATTGCCGGCCGGCGCGCCGGCGACTTCGGGGACATTGACCGACGCGCGCAGAGCGCGCAGCGGGCGCTCGTCGCCCTCATCGTCGGCATAATCGTCTTCGTCCGCTTCATCCTCGTCGCCCTCGATCTCTGCCAATTCCTCGTCCTCGGCGCCGGCCTCATCGACGTCGTCACCGTCGTCATCATCGACGTCGTCTTCGTCGTCGTCGGCATCGTGATCAGCGTGACCGCCGTCGTCGTCCATGTCCGGCCGCGGCATGAATGGATTGGGCTCGTCGTCGCGCAGGATGACCAGGTAGGGGCGCATGCCCCACGGGAAGCTCAGGTCAAAATGCAGGTTGTCGTAGACGGGGTTGAAGTCGCGATAGCTCAGGAAATAGAGAAACTTGCCGTCCGGGTCGAAGGAAGGTGAGACATCGTGCAGGATCGGACGCGTGATGGCAACCGGGCCGGTCGGATAGATTGGCTCTTCGCCTTCCGCCTTCTTGTCATCGGCAGCATCGGCCTCGGGTTCGGCGTCATCCTGCGGCGGCGGCACGTGCACGACGCGGATTTCGGTGGCGTTGTAGCCGGTGGCAAAGCCATAGGCAAGCCAGCGCCCGTCAGGCGACCAGTCCATGCCGGCGATCGGCCGCCAGTCGCTGCGGTCGAGCGTGGTCAGCGTGCCGCTCTTGAGATCAACCAGCAACAGTTCCTGGCGGTGGTTGCTCAGTGCCACCTTGTCCTCCGCCGGCGAGACCTTGAGCGCCACCGGGCGCCCGATGTCCAGCCCCGTCAGCCGGCGCGGCGTCTCGCCGATATCGACCGAGTGCACGACCAGTTCCTCTTCGCCGTTGGCATCATCCACCATGACGACATACTGATCTTCGTTGAGAAAATCGGCCAGGCGGTGGCGCACGCCATCGCGCCGCCCAAGCTGCACGACCGGACCCTCGTGGTTGAAGAAGGTGTACGCCTTGCCGCGCGTCGTCACTGCCAGCGCATCGCCGGTCGGGTTGAGCTGCGCGCCGTCCAGATAGGCCACCGCCGGCGAGAACTTGCGATTGCGCTGCACGCGCGGGCTGCGGTAGTCGACGGCGACCTGCTGTGTACTGTCGGTCGCCGGGTCAAAAACGAAGAGATCGGCGCCGGCATGATAGACGATACGCCGGCCGTCGCTGCTCGGGTTGCGCACGTAAAAGTCGACGTGATCGGTGTGCCGGCGCAGATCGTCGCCCGCCGCGCGCACGCTGTAGAGATTGCCGACCCCCTCGTGGTCGCTGACAAAGAAGATGTGGCTGGCATCGTCCGTGCCCAGCCACATGGGCGATGCGATGTTGCCCGGCAAGTCGGCCAGGAAGCGTTCGAACTGCCCGCTACCGCTGCGGTCGATCCACAGATGGCCGGCCGTACCGCCGCGGTAGCGTTTCCAGCGCGCCGGGTCGCCGGTGTTGCGTCCGAGCACGATGGCGCCCGCCGGGCCAAAGGCAATCGAGCGCGCCGGGCCGACCGGCACCGGCGCCACCTGCCCGGCCGTGGCATTCGCCGCGATGCGATAGATGGCATATTCGTCCGGATGAAACTGCCCATGGGTGGTGGCGAAATGGATGTACTGGCCGTCCGCGCTCCAGCCCAACACCTGACAGCGCTGGTTCAGGTAGGTCATGCGCTGCGCGCTGCCGCCGCCTGCGGGCATGAGATAGACCTCGGTCATTCCCTCTTCGCGGCCGACGAACGCCAGCAATTCGCCGTCGGGCGACAGGGCGGGGTAGTTCGCTTCGCCCAGGTTGCTGGTCAGCCGCCGCGCCATGCCGCCTGCGCGCGGCACGCTCCACAGATCGTCCTCGGAGACGAAAACGATGGTATCCTCGTGAATCGTTGGGAACCGATAATAGCCGTCAGTCATGTGCTCTATATTCTGCCTATGCGAAGCCCGAAAATGGGCGAATCATCGTGCCAGTTACTCTACGTAAGCAAAGCAGTATACTCCCGCTCCAGAGGCCGGCAAAATCACCGGCTTTCCATTCGGAACGAAAGACGCCGGGCGAAGTATGGGCAGGAATGCGTCGCTGCCGGTGTTATAATGACACCTATGCTGTGGGCAACAAGGAATGATCACGACAATTCCGGCACGACGTCGCGCCGGCGATGCTACAGGCGCTGCACGATGACGCCCCTATTGATCGTCTGCTGCGCGCTGCTGGCCGGCTGTCGTCCCTCGCCCGCGGGCAACGTGCTCGGCTATCTCGTCGCCGAACGCATCGGCACGCTGCCGCCGCAGGCTGGAACGGGGGCGTCGGGCGCGCTGAGCGGCCGCGTCGAGGACGCGGCAGGGCAACCCATCGCCGGGGCAACTGTGCTCGTCGCCGAGTCCGACGGGACGCCCCACACTGCCGTCACGGGTGCTGACGGGCGCTACCATCTCGACGGCGTGCCGCCAGGCCAGTACGTGCCAGCCGCGGTGGCGCCAGGCTATGGCGAGGCCGCACTGGCCGGGCTTCTGGACATTCCCAAGCTCGTGACCGTTCGCCCGGAGGAGACGACAACGGCGCCGCCGCTCGTGCTTCCCGTCTATGCACCGCCGGTTCTGCCCGCCAACCTGGCCGAAGTAACCAACCTGCGCCAAACCGCCGCCTATACCGCCACCGCCGCCTTTCCAGAGGATGCCGCGGCCGACGTGACGAGTTACGCCTTCGACTACGCCGGCGCTGTGGTGGACACTTTGCGCCTCTACCTGCCACAAAATCGGCCCGCCGGCGCCCGCTACCCGTTGCTGCTGCTTGTCTACCCCTCGCCCGTCGACGACTGGCAGGAAGTGAGCGTGGCCTTTGCCGACCAGGGCTTCGCCGTCGTCGCCATCTCCCCGACGGCCGCACGCGGCACCGACGCCGAGGCGCATGCCCAGGACGCGCGCGTGGCGCTGGCCCTGGCGCGGTCCGGCGCGCTCGGCGACGCCATCGGCGATAACCGGCCCGTGGCGCTGGGTGGCAGCTTTAGCAGCGCGGTGCTGGCGCGGCTGCTGCGCGCGGCCGGCGACGACCTGGCCGGCTGGGTGACGCTGGGCGGGCTGGCCAACGCCTTCACCGGCGCGGCCGATTTCTATGCGGGCAAGCTCACGATTCCGCCCCCCTACGAACTGCTCGTGCCGGCGCTGGGGCCGCCCAACCTCTACCCGCTGGCCTTTCTCGCCTACTCGCCGGTCTACTACGCCAGCGAACTGCCGCCGACCATGATCATCCACACCGCGGCCGACCGGATCCTGCCCATCGATCAGGCGTACGAACTGGCCGCGGCAGTGCAGGCAGCGGGCATCCCGCTGGAGACCTACTACTACGAAGATGTGAGCCACTATCTCGGCATCGGAGAGAACTTGACCGACGCGGGTCGCGAAATGTTCTATAAGATCGTCGAGTTTGTGCAACGATACGGAGAAGATGAACCATGAACCAATCGACGACCCATGACGCCGCCAGCACTGACGCGCTGCGCACCGGGGCAGCCGTGCGCCTCGATCCATTGGCCGGCGTGCTGATTCTGCGCGACGCCGATCGCGTGGATTTCCTGCAACGCATGACGACCAACAACATCGCGGCCCTGCGTGACGGCCAATCCTGCGTCACCGTGCTCACCAGCCCGACGGCGAAGATCATCCACGTCTTCACCGTGCTGGCGCGGCCGGAGGAGCTCTGGCTGCTGCCCGCGCCCGGTGAGACGGCCGCGCTCGAGCGCCACCTGAGCGGCCAGATCTTTTTCATGGACAAGGTGAAGGTGGCCAATGTCAGCGGCGACTATGCCCGGCTGCGCGTGATCGGGCCGCAGGCGGCGGGCGCGCTGGCAGGGCTTGACCTCGCCGCGGCTGAGCTTGGCGACGGCGACGCGCGCCAGGCCGGTGACCTTGTGGTCGTTGCCCAGCAGACGTACGACCTGCCCGGCTTCGAGTTGATCGTGCCGGCGCCGAGCGTCGACGATGTGGTGGCGCGGCTGGAACTGCCGGTGGCCGACGATGCCGCCTGCCTTGTCCGGCGCATCGAGTTGGGCCGCCCGGCGCCCGGCGCGGAGATCACCGGTGAGTACAGCCCGCTGGAGGCCGGCCTGGCCTGGGCGTGCGCCGAGAACAAGGGGTGTTACACCGGGCAGGAGATCATCGCGCGCCAGATCACCTACGACAAGGTGACGCGCCAGTTGGTCGGGCTGCGCAGCGACGCGCCGCTGAGCGCGGGCAGCACGGTACGCGACGGCGAGCGCGAGGTGGGGCAGGTGACCAGCAGCGCGTACAGCCCGGCTTTGCAGGCGCATATTGCGCTGGCCATTCTCAAGCGCACGCATAGCGAGCCGGGCACGGCGGTGCGCGCCGGCGACACGGATGCGACGGTGGCGGCATTACCCTTTGACGCATGAACCAGACACAGAGACGAGCAGGCAGATGAGCGACGGGCGAGCGAATGTCTTCGTCGACAGCGACGAACTGGAAACGATGGAACCGGCCACGTGGCGGCTGGTTGTCGAGACGATGCCGCGGTCGGGTGCGGCGAACATGGCCGTCGACCAGGCGATTGCCGAGGCGTGCGCGGCCGGCGACAGCCCGCCCACCGTGCGCTTCTATGCCTGGCGTCCGCCGGCGGTGAGCCTGGGGCGCCTCCAGCCCATCGCCGACATCGACGAGGCGGCCGTGCAGCGACTGGGCTACGAGATCGTGCGGCGGCCGACGGGCGGGCGCGCCATCCTGCACACCGACGAGTTCACCTACTCGGTGGCGGCCGCGGCGGACGACCCGCGCGTGCGCGGCGGCGTAATGGACGCTTACCTGCGCATCAGCAACGCGCTGCTGGCCGGGCTGCGCCGGCTGGGCGTCGCCGCAGACAAGGCGCCCGGCACGGTGCGCGTCGGCCCCGACGTTTCGGCCGTCTGCTTCGAGGTGCCCAGCGCCTACGAGATCACCGCCGGCACGCGCAAGCTCATGGGCAGTGCGCAGAGCCGGCGTGCCGGTTACGTGCTCCAGCATGGCAGCCTGCCGCTCGTGGGCGACATTACGCGGCTCATCGACGTGCTGGCGCTCGACGCCGAGACCGCTACCCGCCTGCGCGCCGAGCTGAGCGAGCGCGCCTGCACGCTGGCCCAGGCCCTCGCCGTGCCCGACGACAGCGAGCAGGTCGCGTTCGAGACGGTGGCGGCGGCGATGCAGGCCGGCTTTGGCGAGGCGCTGCGGCTGACGCTTGCGCCCGGCCCGCTGACGCCCGGCGAAGTGCGCCGCTCGGCGGAGCTGATCCGCACCCAATTTGGCAGCGATAGCTGGAATCGGCAGAAATGACCCGATCGCCGGCAGCCCCGGGCGCAATTCATGCCGGCGATTCAGCAACCAGGCCCGGGTTCAAATCATGGCAGTTGGATTGTTGACGCTCGAGTTGTACCTGCCCATGAACGACAGTCTCAAGGGCAAGCGAAGTATCTTGAAGCCGCTAATCGCACGCATCCGGCGCGATTACAACGTCTCAGTGTGCGAGGCGGAGGCGCAGGACGTGCTGACGCGCGCCGTGCTCGAGGTTGCATGCGTGAGCACAAACGGCACGATGGCCCATCGCCACCTGCAAGATGTCGCGCACCGTGTCGAGCAGTGGCACGGCGACGCGCAATTGATCGATTATTACATCGAGATGCTGGGTTGACGAAGTGCCAGGCGATCAGGCGACTGGTTCGGGCGCCGGCGCTTCCGGCTCCGCCACCTTGCCCATCATGTAGGCCATGGACTGTTCCGGGTGCTCGCGCCAGTTCCAGCCCCAGTGGCGGACGATAAGGATCAGCGTTGCCACAGCGACGCTGCCGATTGCGATCCACTGGGCGGTGGCCAGGTTGCCCATGACCCAGGCGTCGGGGCGGAACATTTCGACCCAGAAGCGGCCGAGCGGGTAAGCGATGAAGTAGAGCCAGATGCCATCGCCCTTGCGGAAGCGATTACCGAAGCGTTTGAAGAGGATGGTGAGCAACGCAAAGGCAGCCAGACTCCACAGCGCCTCATAGAAGAAGGTGGGATGGAAGCCATTGTTGGCATACCAGTCGAGCGACTCCTGGTTATAGGGCTGCAAGTTGCCCGTGCCGCATGGCTGGACGAGAACAGGCCGGTTGCTCGGATCCTGACAGGGATAGGCCGGGTTGATGTGGAAGGCCCACGCCACATCGGTGGCCGGGCCGTAGAGTTCCTGGTTGACCCAGTTGCCCAGGCGGCCAATGGCCTGCGCCAGCAGCACGTTGGGGGCGATGAAGTCGAGCCACATGAGAATGTCGAGCTTCTTGACCATGGCATAGATGACGATGGCCAGGATGCCGCCGACGAGACCGCCATAGATGCCCAGACCGCGGAAGCCGCCGCTCCAGAAATTGATGATCTCGATGGGATTCTGGACGTAGTAGGCAAAGCCGATGCCGTTGGCCGGCGTGCTGAAGACGTGATAAAGGCGCGCACCGATGATGCCGATTACCAGCGCCCACGCCAGCATGTTCCAGATGTGGTCGGGGTTGTAGCCCGCCTTGGCGGCTGTGCGGCCGGCCAGCCATGCGGCGAGCACGGCACCGCCGACGATGAAGACGCCGTACCAGTGCAACGAGAATGGACCAAACTGGAAGATTACCGGATTCATGCAGACACACTTTCTTTTTGCGAGTCGACGGCGACGGTTGGCTGTCGCGCGTCAGACAGGTGGCTCCCCATCCAAGTTGGGTAGTATAGTCCGCTTTAGGGGAATCGCCAAAGCGTCCGGCCCAATTCCCCGGCAATGGGCGCAACGCAGGCGGGTCGTCGGTCTTCTGCCGGCGCTTGTTGCAGCCGCGCTGTGGCTGGCTGCATGCACGCGTGCGCCGGCGCCTGCCCCCCTTGTCCCCACACCTTTTCCGCTCCCCGCGCCGGCCTTTGCTGCGCTGCCGGCGGCGGACGCCCTGCCTGCGCTGGTGCTGGCCGAGCGCGACGCCTCACGTCGCGGTGACCTGCCACTGTTGGCCACGCTCTGGGCCGCCGACGCGCGCATCGTCGACAGCCGGGGCACCGCCGAGCCTAGTGACGACTACGTGTGGCAGGGGCGCAACGCACTGCTCGACCGCTACGCCATCGCCGTTTTTCCCGCCCCGCCACCGCCGCTGGAGGAGCCGCTGGCGCTCGACATCACAGCCAGCGGCGACACGGCCACTGCCACGCTCGGCGTCGATCGCTGGCGCTTCGTGCAGCGCGATGGCCGCTGGTGGCTGCTCGAGCTGGCGTACTGACCTGCAACGTGCCGGCTATGGCCCGCTCTCCAGCCACGTCTCCAGGACGAGGCCGACATCGCCCAGCGTCTCGGCGCTGAGCTTGTCGGCGGTGTCCGCCAGCGTGGCGCGGTAGGGATAGTCGGTGCTGACGATGTCGGCCGTGGGGATGCCGGCGGCGCGAAAGGCGGCGGAAGTCGTCGGCGCCATGGGGCGTGTCTGCGCGGGAAAGCGGCTGCCCAGTTCCAGATTAGCCGCCGTCTGCCAGATCGCGCCATTGAGCGGCGCGTCGCCCACTTCGTTCTGGAAGAAACGCTGATCGATCGCTCCGGCCAGATCGACATTGACCAGCACCTGCGGCGACGCGCAGCGCGGCACGCTGGACGGCTGGCTGTCGACGAAGACCTGGCTGCCAATGTTTGTGTCCCAACCCGGCACGCCGCCATTGGCTTCGGCGTCAAAAAAGGCCAGGCAGATCGTGTGCTGCGTTGCGTCGACATCCAGCGTGCGCGCCAGTTCCAGCAGGATCGCCGGTCCCGATGCGCCGTCGTTGGCACCCGGCACAGGCTCCTGGCGGCGCGTCTCGTCCGGATCGAGATCGGCAGCCAGCCGTGTGTCGTAGTGCGTGGTCAGCATGGCAACCGGCGCGCCGGCGCGGTCCGGGCTGCGCACGGCCACGATATTGCGCCCCTGCACCTGCTCGTTGATCGTAAAGGGCTGGATCACCACATCCCAGCCCAGCAATCGCAACTGCTCGATGAGCCAGTCGCCCGTTTGCAGGCTGGCATCGGTGCCAGTGATGCGCGGGCCAAACGCCAGTTGCCGGTTGACGCTGGCCAATGCCTTCTCGCCCGAGAACGGCTCGTTGACCACGTCGGGACGCAGCAGCCCGTACCCCAGGTAGCCAAAGAAAGCGACCGAGGCAAGCAGCGTCCCGATGAGGAGCAGTTCGATAATGTACGAGCGAAATCGTTGCATGACCGGCTGTCTGCTGAACTAGCCTTCGTTGCGGCTGCGCGAACGAAATGCCAGCTTGATGGGTGTTCCCTCGAAGGGGAAATAGGCGCGAATCTGGTTCTCCAGGTAGCGGGCATAGGAGAAGTGCACCAGTTCCTCATTGTTGACGAAGATGACAAAGGTTGGCGGGTCGTTGCCGACCTGCGTGCCGTAGTAGATGCGCAGCGGGCGCCCCTGGCGCGTCGGCACCTGGATCGCATTGTACGCGTCCTGAAGCACCTGGTTGACCTCGCCGGTCGACAAGCGATGACGGCGCGACGCGACAACCTCCAGCGCCGTGGGCAACACCTTGGGAACGCGCTGGCGTGTCTTGGCGCTGATGAAGAGCACCGGCACGTAATCGAGGAAATCGAGTTGCTCGCGCACGGTGCGGGCATACTCGTTCATCGTGTTGCTGTCCTTCTCGACTGCATCCCACTTGTTGATGAGCACGACGACGCTTTTGTTGCGCTCCAACACGTAGCCCGCCACGTGCATGTCCTGCGCGGTGACGCCCTCCTCAGCGTCGATGAGCAGCAGGGCCACGTCGGCGCGATCGATGGCGCGCATGCTCCGCAGCACGCTGTACTGCTCGATGCCCTGCTCCACGCGGCCGCGGCGCCGGATGCCAGCGGTGTCGATGAGCGTGATGCGCTGGCCGTCATAGGTCAACTGCATGTCGATGGGGTCGCGCGTCGTGCCCGGCACATTGCTCACGATGGAGCGCTCCTGGCCGACCAGCGCGTTGAGCAGGCTGCTCTTACCCACGTTGGGCCGTCCCACGATGGCGATGCCGATAGTCTGCTCTTCCTCTTCGTCGATAGGATAGGGCGGCAGCACTTTGACCAGCTCGTCGAGCATGTCGGCCACGCCATCGCCGTGATAGGCGCTGATGGCATAGGGTTCGCCCAGGCCCAGGTTCCAGAACTCGACGGCATCCTGCTTCACGCGCTCGTTCTCGGCCTTGTTGACGGCGACGAAGACCGGCTTATCGCTGAGCCGCAGCACCTCGGCCACCTCTTCGTCGGCAGCCGTCAGCCCAGTGCGACCGTCGACGACCAGCACGACAGCGTCGGCCTCGTCGATGGCAAGCTGCGCCTGGTTCTGGATCGAGCCGATGAAGCGGCCCGAGTCGGAGCCCGGCGCATCGGTGGGCACGCGCCGCCGGTCGTCGGCCATGCTTTCGGGCGATTCCAGGCCGCCCGTATCGATCACCAGGAAGCCGACGCCGTTCCAGTCGCTGTCGCCGTAGATACGGTCGCGCGTGGTGCCGGGGATATCCTCGACGATGGCGGTCGGCCGCCCGATCAGGCGGTTGAAGAGTGTAGACTTACCGACATTGGGGCGACCCACCAGGGCAACCACCGGTTTGCGTGCGTGCATCGATCACCTCGATCGTGAACGGCTCGTGACGCCGGGCAGCGGCAGCGCAGGGAAATCCCGCAACACCTGCCACTGCGCCGGCGACGGCCGCATGAATAACAACTTGTGCCCTATGGCCGCGGCGTCGCAGTAGGCGTCGGTGAGGGCGTCAATGACGCCACGACAGTCGGCGGAATCGTCTCGCCGGCTCCGACAGCCGAGCCCGTGGCCGTGATCGTCGACGTACCCGTCAGCACCGAAGTAACCGTCGCCTTGACGTCGGGCAGCATCGGCAAGCTGCCGTTGGCCTCGGGGTCCTGCGTCTTGATGACGACCTCCACGGTCTCGGGGATGACGCCTTCGATGCGGATGCCCTCTGGGTAGAGGGGCGTCGGTTCCACGGAGTGCGTGCCCTGCACCAGCCCGGTCAGATCGAGAATGGTAAAGACGTCGTCCTCGTTGAGCGACTCCAGCAGCGGCATAGGTCCGCTCAGGATCACGTCGACCTCGGCCAGCGCGGTGTCGGCGCTCAGCCCGGCGCCGAGCCCGCGCACGATGAGCGGTTCGGAGACGGTGATGCCGCCCTCGATGGGCGAGACGCCGGCCGTCGCCATGACGAAATCCATATCCGCCGTGACCCCTTGCGGCAGCAACAGCGCCACGCGCTTGCGCACGTCGGCGGTGGCGTCGCTCAGGTCGAGCGGCTCGGTCTCGATGTAGCCGGGCACCTGGCTCAACGCATCCGGATCGCCCTGGAGGACCACGGTCGACGGCTCGGAGCGGACGGCGCTCAGGCGGTAACCGTCGGCCGGCGGGCCCGAGAGCTTGACGCGCACGGCCACTTCCTTGCGCCCCGGCCACTGCTCCACCGGCACGACAACCTGCACGCGGCCGGGCGGCGCCACGGTCACACCATCGATGGGCCGGTTCTGCCCGTCGACCGCCACCAGCGTCTGCGTGCGCTCGACCTGGCTCTTGGCGCTGCGCAGGAAAATCTCGGCGCGCGCCTTGGTGACCTGTTGCACCTGCGATTCCGGCCCGCTCACGGTGACGGTGACCGGCGTAATGATCGGCGCCTGCCAGTCGTAGCCATAGGCCGTGCCATCCATGATCTCGACCTGCACAGGCACTTCCTTTTCCACCAGCCGGTCGAGAATCACCGTCAACTCGGGCCGCTGCACGGTGAGGACGGAAACCTGCGGGTCGCGGCGCGTCACCCTGACAGCCACGTCATGTTCGCCCGGACCCATCCCGGTCAGATCGAGCACGGCGCGAAAGTCGTCGCTCTTCATGGATTCCCACGACGTGCGCGGCGCACGCAGTTCCAGCGTCACGCTCTCCTTGCTGAGGTCCTGGACCGGTTGCAAGCCTTCGCCCAGCCCCACGATGGTCACCGGGATGGCTTCGGTGAACTGCTCCTTGATCAGCGGGTTCTCCTGGTTAACGGCGATGAGCCAGATGACCAACGCCAGCACCAGCGACAGCAGCAACGTCCCAAGATCGCTCAGGTTCATCTGGACGGTGGGCCGGCTGCGCGCAATGGGCGCCGGCGAAACTTCACTCTCAGGCTGCAGATCGACGCTTTCCATGGACATCACGTGTTCGAATAATAGTCGCTCAATACCGAGCGTAGCCGGTTGCTGTCGATGCGCACGATGCGACCGTTGCGTGCCACCGAGATGCGCCCCGTCTCCTCGGAGACGACGATGACCAGCGCGTCCGACTGCTCCGTCACGCCGATGGCGGCGCGGTGGCGCGTGCCCATCTGGCTGTCGGAGAGCTCGCGGTCGGTCAGCGGCAGCACGCACGAGGCGGCGTAGACGCGGTTGTTGCGCACGATGACCGCGCCGTCGTGCAACGCTGTGTTCGGGTAGAAGATCGTCGCCAGCAGTTCCGACGAGAGTTCGCCGTTGATCAGGATGCCGTTGTCGACAATCTCCGCCAGCCCGGTGACGCCCTCGAAGACGAGCAAGGCGCCATACTTGCGCTGCGCCAGCCAGTCGACCCCTTTGACGATCTCGGCAATCAGCGTCTGCGTCTGGCTGGTATCGCCGCGCCGGGTCAGCAGCGGCGCCGAGCGGCCGACGCGTTCCAGCGCCCGGCGCAACTCCGGCTGAAAGATGACCGGGATGGCGACCAGCACCATGGGCGTCGCCGTGCGCATGAGCCAGTTGAAGGCCGGCAGGTCGATGGTCTGGCCGAGAATGGCGAAGATCAGCACCACCACCAGCACGCCACGAACAAGTTGCACGGCGCGCGTCCCGCGGAAGAGGCGAAAGAGCGCGTAGAAGACCAACGTCACCAGCACGACGTCGAGCAGGCTTTGCCAGGTATAGAGCCGGCTGAGTGAGGCGAATACGTCAGTCATACACAGAGATGCAGCAGGGCCGTTGGGCCGGAAAGCCGGTTACTTCAGCGGGATGCCGCCGATCAGGTGCGCGAGCAGCGCCTTTTGCGCGTGCAGGCGATTGTGCGCCTGCGGGAAGAGCACGCTGTTCGGCCCGTCGGCCACGGCGTCGGTGATCTCCTCGCCGCGGTGCGCCGGCAGGCAGTGCATGACCAGCACCTCCTGGTTGCGCGTGCGTTCGATCAGCGCGCGGTTGACCTGGTAGGGCGGGAAGATGCGCAGCCGCTCATCACGTTCCGCCTCCTGCCCCATGCTCGTCCACACATCGGTGTAGAGCACGTCGGCGCCCACCACCCCGTCGAGATCGTCGGTCACCGTGACGTCAGCGTCGGACTGGGCGACGATGGCCGGGTCCGGCACATAGCCGGCGGGCGAGACGATGCGCACGCTCATCCCCACCTTGCCCGCGGCCATGATGAGGCTGGTCGCCACGTTGTTGCTGCCATCGCCGACGTAGGCCAGGGTCATCCCTTCGAGCCGGTCAGTCTGCTCCCAGATCGTGTAGATGTCGGCCAGGGCCTGGCACGGATGGCTGAAATCGCTCAGGCCGTTGATGACCGGCACGGTGGCCCACTGCGCCAGTTGCGTCACATGCTCGTGGGCGAAGACGCGCGCCATGATGCCGTCGCAGTAGCCGCTGAGCACGCGCGCCACGTCCGCCACGCTCTCGCGGGCGCCCAGGCCAACCTCCTGCGGGCTGAGGTAGAAGGCATAGCCGCCCAGTTGCACCATGCCCATTTCAAAGCTGACACGCGTGCGCAGGCTGGGCTTCTGGAAGATCAGGGCCAGCGACTTGCCGGCAAGAATCGGCGCGTTCTGGCCGAGACGCTGGCGCTCGACTTTGAGTTCGCGTGCCAGGCGCAGCAAGCCCCAGAATTGCTCGCTGCTCAGTTGTTGCAGGTCAAGAAAATCGGACAAGGCTGGTATTGCGGCAGACATGATTCGTTTCTTCCCGGTGACAATGATTGAAAATGAGTTCCAGTAGTTCCGATTTGTAGTGACGGCTTCAGCCGTTCCAGAGGGAATCAACGACTGAAGTCGTTACTACGGCGAAAATCGTGAACTACTGAGTTCAGCTTTCCTCGCGAATGACTGGGTTGCTGATGGTGCCCAGCCCTTCGATCTCGACGGTCATGATGTCGCCCGGCTGCACGGGGCCGATCCCCGACGGCGTGCCGGTCAGGAGCAGGTCGCCCGGCTCCAGCGTGGCAAAGCGCGAGACGTGCGCAATGATCCGCGCGATGGAGTAGACCATGAGCGCGGTGGTGCTATCCTGGCGCACCTCGCCGTTGACCAGACAGCGCAGCCGCCTGTCGGCGGGGTCGTAGCTCGTATCGACCCACGGGCCGATCGGGCAGAAGGTGTCGAAACCCTTGGCGCGCGCCCACTGACCATCCTTTTTCTGCAAGTCGCGCGCGGTCACGTCGTTGGCGACGGAATAGCCGAAGATCACCGACATGGCATCCTCCTCGCGCACGTTGCGGCAGCGCCGGCCAATGATCACAGCCAGCTCGCCTTCGTGATCGACCCGCTCGCTGATGGCCGGATAGACGACGGCCTGATCCGGCCCGATGATGGAAGTCGGCGGCTTGTAAAAGATCATCGGCTCGGTGGGCACTTCGTTGCCCAGCTCGGCCGCATGTTCGGCATAATTTCGCCCCACGCACAGAATCTTCGACGGCATGACCGGCGCCAACAGCCTGCCCTCGCGGACAGGAATGGGCGGGCCGTTCACTTCCGGCGCAAAGGTGCCGTCATCGAGCAGATCCAGGTACGGCGCCTGGGCCAGCGGGTAGACCAGGGAATCGACGAGGATGCCCCAATGGGCCGGCAGCCAGATGTCGCTGACCTCGCTGACCATCTCCATGAAACGAACGATTCGCATTGCCGGTTCCTGCCTTCCTTCTGTTCGAGAACTGTTGTCGCTTCAACGATCAGGCAAACTGCGTGTCGTTGATGATGAGCTGGTATTTGCAGCCAAGAAACTCACACGCCTGACGCATCATGGTCATACGGCTGAGGAAGATCTCGAAGTATTCGATGACCGCGGCGTAATAGGTATCGATCTCCAGTTCCAGCGCGATGATCTTTTCTTCCGGGCGCACGCGCACAAAGCTACGCTTGGCCGCATAGTTGACGCGGTCGTGGATGTCGAAATCTTCCATGCGCGGGTTCTGCACGCGGCTGCGGTGCACGTCCGCCTTGTCGCCGATGATGACCGCGGCGCTGATGGCCGTGGTGGCCGTGCCGCGCTCTTCCTCGTGGTTGCCGATGGCATTCATCACCAGCGCGCACTCTTGCGGCGACATCTGCATGCGCTTGAGGATGCTCCACGCCATGAGCGAGCCGCTCAGCGCGTGGTTCTGGCGGTGAATCGAGTTGCCGATGTCATGCAGGAAGCCGGCCACATTGCCGAGCTGGAATGTGCGCTGGTCGTAACCGAGATGCTCCAACACGTTCTGCGCGATGTTGCCGACGAGCCCGGCGTGGCGCTGCCCATGTTCGGTGTAGCCAAGCGCCTTCATGGTGGCGTTGGCCGCCTGCAACATGGCAATGGACTCGGCATCGCGCTTGAGATCGTCCACAGTCACCAGGCGGTAGCCGTTGACGGTCAGGTCGCTCCCGTTCGGGTTGACCATTGCATTCAATTGTTCTTCACTTCGCTTGTTCACTGTCTGATCCAACATCTTGCCTCCGGCCGCGTTTTGAGTTGCGGCCTCTCTTCATATTCTTGAAACGCAGCAACGGCCTGTAGTCCGTCGCCCGGTCATTCACACAACTTGTCCCAGCGCCAGCGCACTCAACAACATTGCCAGCAGCCAGAAGGGCGGCATGTGTCCGACGCCCTGCCCGCGAAAGACGGCCAGCCAGGTCGGCAGCAGCAGCAGGACGATCAAGCCCAGCCACAGCGGCGCCTGCATCACCACCAGGAAGATGCAGAGCGCAGCCTCCGCCACAGCCAGCAGGATCATGCCGACCAGGTCGCCGTCGTCGGCGAGCACGCGCGTCTCGCCCCAATGGTGCACGACCCACAGACCCGCCAGCACGAGCTGCGGCGTCCAGGCAATCGCTACACCGGCAGGCGTCACCTCCCGCAGAACGAGCAGCCACGGCAGGCCGATGGCGACCAGGCTGAAGAGCACCACCGGGATGCCGGCCAGCGTGTGCCGCGCCGTCCACCCCAGCACGGTGAGGAGCGCAACACTAAACGTCAGTAGCAGGGCGCCGATGCCCAGCACCGCCGCCACGACGAAGGCCAGCGCGACGGCCGGCAGACCCACCCGGAACGCCAGCGGCCACAGGTCCGTGTGATCTTCGGAAAAGAGGCGTGCGGCCGGCGAACCTGCCTCCAGGTAGGGAAGCCGCACCTGCTGCCGCAGGACACGGGGCGCCAGCGGCAGCAGCACGTCGCGCCCGCCGGCCAGACGCCACACGCTGCCCCACAGCACATCGGCCAGCAGCAGTGCGAGGGCCAATGTTTGCCAGTCGACGGCGGACAAAGGCAGCCCGGCAGCCAGAAATCCGGCCACACCGGACCACAAAGCAGCCGGTCGCCACGGTGCGCGTTCCATCCAGACCTGGGCATTGATCAGCCCGGAGGTCGTCAGGTCGGCCGGCGCGATTTGGCCGGCAACGACACGCCGGCGCAGGCGCCCCAGCCACGTACCGCCAACCGGTGCTATAGGTTGATCCGATCCCGTCATAAGCGTACCAACTTACCCGCCAAAAAAGCCCATGCAAGCCAGTCGCTCGCATGGGCAGTGGCCCGGTCGGATGATTATACCAGACGGGTCAAGGTAGGCGGAATCAGCCGGGGAGCGACATGCCAGACGCATCGCTCAGCAGCACGACGGCATCGCGCGGCGGGATGCGTACGCCGTTGAGCGCACCGCCCTGCACGGCATAGCTGCCGCTGTTCCAGACGGCCTGGTAACCGGCAACGCCGGCGCCGCTGGCGGGCAGCGCAACGTCGACGCTCACGGGGTCTAGCGTGCTGTTGAAGAGCACGACCGCGTGCTGGTTGCCCAGCGTGCGGATGAAGCCGAAGACGCCTTTGTCGGCATGGATGGTGGCATAGGCGCCGGTACGCAGGACGGCGTGCTGGTTGCGCAGCGCGATGGTGCGGCGGAAGAAGTCGAGCAGATCCTGGTTCCACTCCGTCGTGTCGTGCCACGGGAACGCACCGCGCGAGAAGGGGTCGGTGGCGCCCGTCATGCCGATCTCGTCGCCGTAGTAGACGCACGGCGCGCCAGGCATAGTCATCTGAAAGAGTGTGCAGAGGCGCAACGCGCTCTCGTCGTCGCCCACCGTCCAGAGCGTGCGCGCCGTGTCGTGGCTGTCCAGCAAGTTCATCTGCGCCTGTGCCACTTCCCACGAGTAGATGCTGTACATGTGATGCACGCCGGCCGCCAGGTCGCGCGCGTCGAGCGTGACCAGTGTGTAGCCGCCCGGCTTGTACTCCGTACGCAGCGTCTCGGCGCCAAAGAAGCCCAGCGCCAGCCGGCTGAAGACATAGTTCATCACGGCGTCGAAGCGGTCGCCGCGCAGCCATTCACGCGCCTCGTGCCAGATCTCGCCGACGATGTAGGCGTCGGGATTGCCCTCCTTGACCGTCTTGCGAAATGTGCGCCAGAAATCAGCGTCGTCGATCTCCTCCGGCACGTCGAGCCGCCAGCCATCGATACCGAAGTCGATCCAGTAGCGCGCCACGTCGAGCAGATACTGGCGCACGCCCTCGTTGGCGATGTTGAACTTGGGCAGCGCCGGTATGTTCCACCAGGCATCGTAGTTATGCGGGTTGTCGGCGTCGTGCTCGTACGGGCGCAACGGCCAGCCGCGCACGGTGAACCAGTCGATGTACGGCGAATTGCCGCCGCACTCGAGGATGTGATGGAAGGCCCAGAAGCCGCGGCTGGCGTGGTTGAAGACGCCGTCCAGCACGACGTACATGTGCCGGGCGTGGGCCGCGTCGAGCAACTCGCGCAGCGCTGCGTTGCCGCCCAGCAGCGGGTCGATCTGCATGTAGTCAAACGTGTGATAGCGGTGGTTGGAGGCCGATGCAAAGATCGGGTTCAAGTAGATGGCGTTGACGCCAAGTTCCTGCAAGTAGTCGAGGCGATCGACAATGCCGTACAGGTCGCCCCCCTGGAAGCCCTGCTCCTCCGGCGGGCTGCCCCACGGCTTGAAGCTGAGGCCCGGCATGTGCGGCGTGCGCGGGCTGCGCGCAAAGCGGTCGGGGAATATTTGATAAAATACTGCGTTTTTCACCCAGTCTGGAGTGTGCACTGACATAGCCGAATGGTTCCTTTGCGGTCGAAGCTTTGTAGCAAACAAGCACAGATTCTGTCATGGCGCGCGCAAAGTGTCAATTGTGTGATGCGTGAGGCGTGAGGCGTAATGCGTGATACATGGGATGCCAAACGTCAAGCGTCAGACGTCAAGCGTGTGGCGTGGTGTGTCGGGGGGCGTCATCAGCAATCAGCCCGACTCGCAACAATTCAAGTTTCACACATGCCGCCTGACGTTTGACTCTTGACGTTTGACGCATGACGTTTGACTCGTTACACATCACGCAATACGCATCACTGTTTCCCCGAAGATTCGCTCATGATTTCGCAGCGCCCCAGCGCGTCAGGTATAATTCGTCCACAATCAGCCTGTCTCACCGGAAGGATGTCGCCTTGTCTGACCCTCGCGTCGATGGTCTCGCCCGCCTGCTCGTCAATTACTGCGTCGCCGTGCAGCCCGGCGATTGGGTCGCGCTGCGCAGCGATCTGACGGCGCGGCCGCTGGCTGAACGCGTCTATGCCCACATCCTGGCCGCAGGTGGCAACCCGACGGTGCTGTGGAACGACGAGACGCTCGACGAGACGCTCTACGCCGCAGCCGGCGACGATCAATTGCGCTGGATCTCGCCTGTGGAGGCGTTGCTCGCCGAGCGCGTCGACGCGCGCATCGTCATTCGCGCACCGGAGAATACGCGCGCGCTGACCGGCATCGACCCGGCCCGCCAGCGCCTGCACGGCGTCGCCCAGCAGCCGCTGCGCCAGATCTACCAGCAGCGCGCCGCCGCCGGCACGCACCGCTGGACGCTGACGAATTATCCGTGCGCGGCGCTGGCGCAGGAGGCTGACATGAGCCTGCGCGACTTCGAGGACTTCGTCTACGCCGCCACTTACGCCGACCAGCCCGACCCCGTCGCGGCCTGGCAGGCGATCCACGACCGCCAGCAGCGCCTGGTCGACTGGCTGAGAGGCAAGTCCGATGTCGTCGTGCGCGGGCCGAACGTGGACTTGCGCCTGTCGATCGCCGGGCGCACCTTCATCAACAGCGACGGCAAGCGCAACATGCCCAGCGGCGAGATTTTCACCGGCCCGGTCGAGGAGTCGGCCGAGGGCTGGGTGCGCTTCACCTATCCGGCCATCCGCGGCGGGCGCGAGGTCGAAGGGGTCGAGATGGTCTTCGCGCAGGGCAAGGTGGTGAAAGCCACGGCGCGCAAGAACGAAGCCTACCTGCTCAGCCAAATCGAGAGCGACCCCGGCGCCGCCTACCTGGGCGAGTTCGCCATCGGTACCAACTATCAGATCCAGCGCTTCACCAAGAGCATCTTGTACGACGAAAAGATTGGCGGCACCATGCACATGGCGCTGGGGTCGGGCTATCCCGAGACGGGCAGCCGCAACGAGTCCAGCATTCACTGGGATTTCATCTGCGACATGCGCACCGACAGCGAAATTCTCGTCGACGGCGAGCTACTGTTCAAAGATGGTCAGTTTGTCATTGCGTAGGAATTCCTACGGCCACAACGCACTTCTGGAGGCCTTCTCATGCTAGTACGCGACATCATGTCCAGCCCGGCCCTCACGGTGACGGCGGACACGCACATCCCGGAGGTGGCCCGGCTGTTGCGCGCCCACCAGATCAGCGGCATGCCGGTGCTCGACGCCAACGGCGCCCTGCTTGGCATCGTCACCGACCACGACCTGATCCTGCGCAACGCGCCCGTGCGCGAGCCGCGCTACTTTGCCATTCTCTCCGGCTACATCCCGCTCAACCTGGAGGAGCATCGTCACTACAAAGAGCAATTGCGCCACACCATGGCCGTCACGGCCGGCGACATGACCGAGCCCGACGTGCCGGTCGTTGCGCCGGACACGCCGCTCGAACACGCCATGGAGTTGATGCTCGACCCGTCGGTGACCATGCTGCCCGTGCTGGAGGGCGACGCGGTGATCGGCGTCGTCACGCGCACGGACCTGGTGCGGCTCATCGAAAAGTTGGAAGGCGCGCTGGACCCGGAGGCTGCGGCCGAGAGCGCCGAGGAAGAGCCGGTGCTGGCCGGCATGTTGGAGGTGATCCTCTACGTACAGAATATGGGCGCGATGGTGGCGTTCTATCGCGACAAGCTCGGCCTGGAAATCGAGGGTCCGGCTGACCTGGACGACTACAGCGGTGAAAGCTGGGTGCTCTTCGATGCCGGCGCCACCAAGCTGGCGCTGCACAGCGGAGGCCAGGGACGCACCGGCGAGGACACGCCCATGATCGTCTTCGCCGTGGCCGATGTAGCGGCCTCGCGCGCCGTGCTGGTCGAGCGCGGGGTGGAGTTTGGCGAACCCTTCGAGGCGGCGCCGGGCATCACCGTGGCGCACGGCAAGGATCCCGAGGGCAACCCCATCGCGCTGGAGGCTCGTTCCCTGTAGTTCAAAATTGCTCAACCAGAAAGACAGAGGTGCGCCAGCGAATCGCTGGCGCATCTTGTTATCTCCTTGTGTCGTGTGCTTTCTGATTATGCCCAGAGCACGTCGCCGTCGTCCTCGTAGTTGATCTTCTTCTCCACGGGCATGGCCTCGGCGCGCGCTTCCTGGGCCGGGCCGCCCTGCTCGAACCAGCGCATCCATTCGGCTGGCGCGTCCAGGTCCTGGCCGCCGTGCTGCGTGATGCGCCGGCGCACCTTGAGCATGACCGGCGTGTTGACGCTGGCGCCGCTGACGATGACCTGGCCCTTGCTCAGGCTGGGCAGTTCGCGCAGCAGGTCGCGGCCCACACTCTCCACCGACTCGGCAATGCGCGTCTGGTCGATGGGGTTGGTGATACGCATGATGCACTGGGTCATGCACTGGCTGAGCACGTCGCCGTCGAGCTTGCCCGGCCGCTGTGTGATGAGGCCGATGCTGACGCCAAACTTGCGTCCCTCGCTCAGGATCGTCTTGAGCACGTCCGAACTGACCGCGTCGGCGTTGGCGGGCGCGTAGTTGTGTGCTTCCTCGAGCAGGCAGAAGACGGGATAGGGCAGGTGGTTGTGGTCGCCGCGTTCGACCGCGCCCTTGCTCGTCTCCATGCGCGCCTGATAGACGCGACGCAGCAGCGTGGCGGCGATCACCTGCTGCTCGCGCCGGTCGATCTCGTTGAGCTGGATGATCGTGCATTGACCCGGCTTGAAGAGTTCGTCCAGTTCCAGGTTTTCAAAGTCGTGGAAGATGCGGCTGTTGCCCAGCGCGGCGTGCAGGCGCCATATAAGCGCGCCGGTCGTCGGATCCTCCTCGTCGAAGCCGTTTTCGTCGCCCTTCTTGCCCTCCGCACTCTGGCGCACGGCAAAGAGCAACTGCTCCAACGTGTAGTGGCCGTTCTTGGCGCTGCGCTGGGCAAAGGCGAAGGCGCGGCCAAGCTGGTAGTGCATCTTCTCCGACAGGTTGGGCAGCAGATAGCGCAGATCGGCCAGCGTCAGCGAATCGATGCGCACGCGCAACTGGTCGGGGCGGAAGATGCGCACGCGCGGCTTGTAGTTGCCCTCGACAAAAGCGCCCAGATTCATCATCTCCTGCAACGTGGCGTACTCGCCGTGCGGGTCGACGACGAGCACCGACGCCCGGTTGTGCGGCATCATCAGCTCTTCCAGCAGCACGCCGGCGAGGTAGCTCTTGCCGCTGCCCGTGCTGGCGATGACGGCCAGATGCGTGCCGGTGAAGCCGCGCACATCCAGCGCCACGGGCACCGCGTCCTCCGCCCGGCTGAGCAGGCTGCCGATGAACGCGCTGCCGCGCGCGCCCTTGCGCCGCTTGCTGAGCACCTGCACCAGCAGTTCGTCCGATGCGATGTAGACGGGCGACCCACCGGCCGGCGGCACGCGCGGGTTGATGAAGTCGCCCATCTGCCCGCTGTGGTAGCCCAGCACCGTCACGGTGATCTCGAAAAGCTCGGTGGCGTCGCTGTCGTAGCCGAGCAACTCGGCCACCGACGCAGGCGGCACACTTGGATCGGCCAGGAAGCTGTCGGGGAAGAGCTTGACCGGTCGCCGCCCGGTGACGCGGCCGAGAATGGCGCGCAACTCGCCATCCACGTCGGCAAGGTAGTAGACGAACTCGCCGTGCTTGACGCGGCGCTCCGGGTCCGGCGCAATGAAGAGGTAGTCGTTGGGCGTTTCGCCCGGCCCTTTGACGGTGCCGATGCCGGCAGATTCAGTCATGACGCTGCTCGCAAGGGAAGTACACGCGCCCGCACCTTGGCGGCATCGACAATAACGATGGCACCCGCCTCTAGCTGGCGACCAAACTGCTGCAAAGCGCCGAGGACCATCGGACCGATCGCCGATGGGAGCGTGTTTTGCGTGCGTACTTGAAGAACGCTGGGCCGGGAAGCATTTGTGGCTGCCAGCAATGCGCCAAAATCCAGATCGTGGGTAAAGACCACGAAGTCGCGTTCGGCAGCCACAGCCATGATCTCTTGGTCCGGCGCCGTCGGCTCACCAATATCTGCCCAGTGAACCGCCTCCCAACCAGCGGCGGTCAAATAATCAACCCATTCTGGTGAAAGGTTCATGTCGAGGAGGAGCCTAACGGTCATGCGACTTCGAGTGGTAAATCGACTTCTTCCGCACGCCACGCCGCGTACGAAAGCGCCTGCTGTATGTCTTCCGCCTCCAGGTAAGGATAGGCACGCAAGACTGTTTCCGCCGTCTCACCGGCTGCCAATAGTCCAACTACCATGCCGACCGTGACGCGCATGCCGCGGATGCACGGCTTACCACCCATAACCTGCGGATTGAGCGTAATGCGATCAAGACCTTGTACCGTCTGCATTTCTTTTCCTCAACTCTGGAACTATCCCGCCGGCTGTACGATACTCTTCCACGCTACGTTGTTGCGCATGACGGCCAGGCGGCTGCGGCTCGCCGGGAAGAGCGCGCCCAGCCGGTCGATGACCGAGAGCAGCAGCGGCGCGATCAGCGCGTTGTTTTGCGCCAGCAGCAGCGAGGCATAGCGCAACTGCGGCTGCCCGCTGCCGTCGGCATGGAAACGGGCGATCTCGTCGTCATCCAGCAGGCGCACGGGACAGTTGACCGTCGCCGCCAGCGTGGGCACGCCCTGGTGGCAGCCGCCGTCGCCATCCACCCAGCCGATGCCGATGATGCCGAGCAGCGTGGCGGTCTCGGCCAGGTAATCGGGCGAGAAGACCTCGACTTCGGCGCGCGGGCTCAGCCGCGGTCCCAGGCTGCCGAACTCCGGATTCATGAGCAGCGTGTTGTAGATGAGGCCGATCAGCCGCGGGCTGCCGGCGCCATCCGGCTCCAGCTCGGCGGCGACAAACGCGCCAAAGCCGTAGTCGGCCGGATCGGGCGGCTGCGGCACCTCGCCAAACACGTAGACCTGGCAGACGTAGTCGACGTGGCTGTTGGATTTGACGATCTTGCCAATCGGCGTGTGCGCCACGGTTCAGTCACTCTCCGGGTCGATGCCCAGTGCGGCAAGCTTGGCCGCCAATGCCGCCGCGCGTTGTTCGGCCTGTTCGGCCCGCTGGCTCTCCTGTTCAGCGCGCTGGCTTTCCTGTTCGGCGCGCTGGCTCTCAATAGCGAGTTGACGCGAAGCTGCGGCAAGCGCCTCCTGGCCGGTCGCCAACAGCGCGCCATGTTCGTTGCACCAGCGTAGCCAGACACCGGCCATGCTTTCGTATTCGCCTTCCCAGAGCGTGACGCCAACGCCCACCTCCGCCAACCAGGTTTCGGCGATCTCGGTGTAGTGGAGTCCCTGACGTGAAAAAATGCGCAGCGGCTGGTCACTGACAAACTGGCCAGGGTCATAGACGATGTAGTAGGCGACACCGAGCCGCGCATAGTCCAGCAGTTTGTCACCCAACTCCTTGCCGACTTTGTTGGAGACAATTTCCACCACGACATCGGGCGGTTTGCCATATTCCCAGACAAAGTAGGAGCGGTGCTCTTTTTCCCACGGCTCTGGCGGCAGGGTCACATCGAGGCTGACCAGTACATCGGGAACCAGCGGGGGTTCGCGCAGGTGAAAGAAGAGCCCGACATTCGCCATGGCCACAAAAGTGCGCCCTTCACCAGGGCCTGACCAGGAAGTGTACAACGACTCGGCAAGCAAGCGCATCTGACGTTCGGAGAAGAGGTTATCCACGGGGGTATCATCCTCGGTGACGATGTGCGACAGATCAAGTTTGGTGATGCGGTATTCGTCGAGTTCTTCCTGTGTGCCAAGTTCGGTCATGGTTGCAACTCCTGAAAGTGTGCCGGCCATTCACACCTGGGGAATGCCGACCCGCACGCTGCCGCCTATTGTATCCCGCACAAACGTTCTGCGCAACCGCGGGTCGAAGTCTGGTGAGCCCCTATCTTCCCCCTAGCGCCCGCCCATGCCGCTCAGCGCGATGCCCTGCACGAACCACTTCTGGCCGAGCACGTAGATCACCAGCACCGGCAGCAGCGCGATTACCGAGCCGGCCATGAGCAGGTCCCACGCCGTGCTGTACTGGCCGACGAAGGCCGCCAGGCCCACGGGAATCGTGCGCATGTTTTCCGATGTAGTGACGACGAGCGGCCAGAGGAAGTCGTTCCATACGCCCTGAAAGACGAAGATCGCCAGCGTCGCCAGCACCGGCCCGCTCAGCGGCACGATGATCTGCCACCAGATGCGCAGGCTCGACGCGCCGTCCATGCGCGCCGCCTCGTCGAAGTCGAGCGGGATGCCGCGGTAGTACTGGCGCAGCAGGAAGGTGCTGAAGACGCTGAAGAGGCCGGGCACGATGAGCGCCAGGTAGGTGTCATACCAGCCGAAGTTCTTGATGATCAGGAAATTGGGGATGAGCGTCACAGGGAAGGGGATCATCAGCGTGGCGAGGTAGAAGAGGAAGATCGCCTCGCGGCCGCGGAAGCGCAGCCGGGCAAAGGCAAAGGCCGCCAGCGATGAGATCAGGATCTGCACCGTCGTCACGGAGACCGACACGACGACGCTGTTGAGGTAGTAGCGGCCAAAGGGGACGGCCTCGAAGGTGCGGATGTAATTGTTCAGCGAGAAGTTCGCCGGCGAGAAATCGCGCGCCAGAAACGCCGTGTTGGGGAGCAGCGATACAACAAACATGACGGCAAAGGGCGCCAGCATGATCGTGCTGAAGAACAGTAGCAGCGCATGCAGCCCAACGCGCGCCGGCGTGCTCATGCGCGTGGGCGAAGCGGATAGCGTCGTCATCGCTCACTCGGATTCATAATGGACCCAGCGCTTCTGCATGCGGTTCTGGAAGAGGGTGAAGGCAAAGATGAAGATAAAGAGCACCCAGGCCATCGCCGCGGCCTTGTCCATGCGAATGTCGCGGAAGGCAGCCAGGTAGATGTACTGCACGACCGAAAGCGAAGAATTCGCCGGCCCTCCGCTGGTCATGACAAAGGGCTCGGTGAAGAGCTGGAACGCACCGATCATCTGGAAGATAAAGAGGAAAAAGGTCGTCGGGCTGATGAGCGGCAGCGTGACGTTGCGGAAACGCTGCCAGGCATTGGCGCCGTCGGTATGCGCCGCGTCGTAGAGTTCCTTGGGCACGCCTTGCAGCGCAGCCAGGTAGACGACCATGGTGAAGCCCGTGTTCTTCCACAGCGTCAGGATCACCACCGACCACTTGGAGAAATCGCTGCTGCCCAGCCAGTTCGGCGCGCTGAAGGGTAGGCCCAATAGCCCGAACGCCGCGGCCAGCAAGTTGTTCACCGGCCCATTGGTCGCCAGCAACAGCCGGAAGACAATGGCGCCCGCCACGATCGTCGTCACCACCGGCATGAAGTAGATGAGCCGATAGACGGTCACGCCGCGGATCGCCTGATTCAGCCCCACCGCCATGATCAGCCCCAGCGCCAGTTGCAGCGGCACGATGGTGACGATGTAGAAGGCGGTGTTCCAGAAGGTCTGCCAGAAGACGGGGTCGCGCAGCAATTGTCGATAGTTGAGCAGCCCGGCAAAATTCTTGAAGCCCGTCAGCCCCCACTCTGAGAAGCTGATACCCAGCGACATCACGACGGCAAGCACGATGAAAACCAGAAAACCGGCAAAGCTGGGCAGGATAAAGAGATAGCCTTCCCACTGCTGGTCGGGTCGCCAGCGGAAGGGGCGGTGCGATGGAGATAGAGGCGTCATGGTGGAGATTGGAGATTTAGAGATTGGGGATCAGGAGATTTAGAGATTGGAGCTTGGGTGGGGCGCCCAATCTCCAATCTCAAATCTCTCAATCCCTTATTCCCTTATTTCGGATATCCGTTGTCAGCCAGGAACTGATCGACCTGGGCGCAGATGTCGGCCAGGCCGGTTTCCGGATCGATCTCGCCCGCCCAGATTTTCTCCAGGCCAGGCCCGATAATGGAACCGTCCAACTCGCCCCACTCTGGGAAGTAGCCGAAGTTGCCCACGTCCGACGCAGCGGCTTCGGTGATGATGCCCTGCTTGTTGGCCGGCGGCTGGTCGGTCATGAAGGCCGGCGAATTCGCTACCGACTGCAACGCCGGGAAGATTTCGCCGCGTTCGGTGTAGATCGTCTCACCGCCGCCGTCACTCTGGAGCCACTGGATGAAGGTCCAGGCCGCGTCCTTGTTGTCGCTGCCGCTGCTCATCACCCACGCCGCGCCGCCGGCACCGTTGTGGCGTTTGCCGTCCGCCGGAATGGGGGGAGGAACGACGTCATAGTTCATGCCGGCCGCGTTGAAAGCCGAGACACGGCTGGTGTTCTGCAGGATCATGGCCGCCTGGCCGCTGGAGAAGACCGCCGCATCACCGCCCGCCTGGCTGAGATCGGCCGGGCGCATGGCGTAGCCCTGGTCCATCAAGTCGGCGAAGAACTGGACACCACCCACCGACGCCGGGTCGGTCAGCATGCACTTGGACGGGTTGACGTAGTCGTCCAGGATGGCGCCGTTGTTCTGGTTGACCCACTTGGCCCACTTGCCGCCCTCGGCCGCCAGCGCATAGACGGTGGTCATGCCGTTGGCATCCTTCTGCGTCAGCGCCTCGGCCGCCGCCAGGAAGTCGTCCCACGTCCAGTCGTCGGTCGGATAGGCGACGCCCGCCGCATCGAACATGTCCTTGTTGTAGTAGATCACGTTGACTTCGATGTCGCGCGGGAAGCCGTAGACGCTGCCCTCATACTTGGCCGATTCGAGCAGGCCCGGCCAGTAGTCGTTCAGGTCGTAGCCGGACGCCTCGATGAACGGATCGAGGTTCTCCAGCACACCCTCGGCGGCATAGCGTGGGGTCGGCCACAGGAAGGCCACGTCGGGGATGACCTTGGAATCGCCGCTCGCCCACAGCGCCTGGATCTTGGTGAAATAATCGTTCCACGGCTGATTCCAGATCTCGATCTTGATCTCCGGGTGCTCCGCCATGAAGGCATCGGCCACGATCTTGTGCGAGGCCGCTTCCTCCGGGCTGCCCCAGAAGGCCCAGGTAATCGTCACCGGTTCGCCGGCTGCCACCTGCTCGCCGCCTGCACTGGGCGCGGCTGCCTGCGGCGCAATCCCCGTGCAGGCCGACAGAATCAGGACACTCACCAACAACAGTGCACCGAGCAACAGTGTTCGTTTGAGCTTCATCGGCTCTCCTCCTTACGCATTTGAGATGGATTATCGTGTAGACTCATTGAGGGTTTCGATCACCGTTCGGATGATCGAAACGAAACGCACTTCGGATCATAGCACTTTGCAGAGGTGGCGGCAAATGGTTCGCCACTGTGACCAGGAAGGCACGATCATGATCAAAGCAGTCATATTCGATGTGGGCGGTGTGCTCGTGCGTACGGAAGACCACGCGCCGCGCCGCAAGGTGGAAGAGCGGCTGGGTTTGGCGCCGGGCGAAGCGGAACGCCTCGTCTACAACAGCGACATGGGCCGCGCCGCCCAGCGCGGCGAGATCACGGCGGCGGAACTCTGGCGCTCGGTGCAGGAGCACTTTGGCTTCGACGCCGCCCAACTCCAGACCTTCCGCGCCGAGTTCTGGGGCGGCGACCGCCTCAACCAGCCGCTGGTCGACCTCATCCGCAGCCTGCGTCCGCGCTACCAGACCGCCATCATCTCCAACGCCATGGATGACCTCAACCAGACGCTGGCCGAGACCTACCCGATCGCCGATGCCTTCGACCTTATCGTCGGCTCGGCCTATGAGGGCATCATGAAGCCCGACGCCGAGATCTTCCTGCGCACGCTCGCGCGCCTGGGCCGCGCGCCGGACGAGACGATCTTCGTCGACGACTTCGCCCACAACGTGGCGGGTGCGCAGGCCGTGGGCATGCACGCCATCCACTACACCCCGCAGACCGACGTCGCCGCCGCCCTGGCATCGTACGGCATCGCGTCAATGGAACGCGGATGACGCGGATGGGGCTGATCAATACGGATTCTGATTTAATCCGCGTTGATCCGCTCGATCCGCGTCATCCGCGTTCTATCAACTCGCGTTCTATCACGCCGCGGCAAGCTGCCGCGCGCCGACCTCGTCGTAGATGACGGCGATGCGCTGCGCAATGTGCGACCAGTCGAAATCGCGCGCATAGCGTTGGGCGTTGCGCGACATCTGCTGGCGCAGCGGCTGGTCGTTGAGCAGGTCGGCGATGCGCGCGGCCAGCGCCTCGGCGTTGCGCCGCGGCACGAGAAAGCCGTTGAAGCCATCGCGCACTACATAGGCCAACCCACCCACCTCCGACGCGATGACCGGCGTGCCCATGGCCATGGCCTCCAGCGCCACCATGCCAAAGCTCTCGTAGTGCGACGGCATGACGACCATCTCCGCCGCCGCATAGTAGTAGGGCAGGATCTGCTGGTCGCGCGCGCCGGCAAAGGCCACCAGGTCGTCCAGGCCCAGTTCGACGCGCATGCGTTGTAGGCGATCCATCTCCTCGTCGAGCGTCTCCGCCCACGGGTTGCCGCCAATGATCGTCACGCAGGTGTTGGAGAGATCGGTGATATTGCGCTGCTTGAGCAAGCCGATGGCCTCCAGCAGCGTGTCGATGCCCTTGAGCGGCTCGATGCGCCCGGCAAAGAGGATGTTCTTGCGCGTGGGCGGGATGCCGATCATCTGTCTGGCCAGCGGCTGGGCGATGGGCCGGAAGTGAGCGAGATCGACCCCCGGCGGCACGATGGCGATCTTGCCCGCCGGCGCGCCGTACAGACCGCGCAGTTGCGCCTCCTCGGCGGGCGTGGCAGCTACCAGCCGGTCGGCGATCTGCACGACGTGCGCCTCGCCGTCGAGCCGGCTCTGCGGCGCAAACTCGGAGGCGTCGCGCGCAATCTGGTTCTTCATGTGACCCAGCGTGTGGAACATGTGCACGATGGGCGTGCCCGGCCATGCCGCCCGCAGCGCCTCGGCCGCCAGCCCCGACTGCCAGTAGTGGCTGTGGATCACGTCGTAGCGCAGCCCCTCGCGCGCGGCGAAATCCAGGATATTGTCGACAAACTCGCCGATGTACTGCACCGTCTCGTCGACGGGCAGCGGGCGCTCCGGCCCGGCGGGGATGTGCATCACCCGCGCGCCCGGCCCCAGGTCGTGGACGACGCGCGGCGCGCAGTCATCCTGCGAGCGCGTGAAGACATCCACGGCGATGCCCATGGCGGCCAGTGCGCGGCTCAGATCGCGCACGTAGACATTCATGCCGCCGGTCTTTTTGCCGCCGAGCATAGCCAGCGGGCAGGTGTGATAGCTGAGCATGGCAACGCGGCGCACCGGCGCCACGGGAAATGCTGTCATTTGCATCCTCTTCCTTGACGATCGTCTCTGGTTCCGGCACTGTCCCACCGGGCGACGAAGCGGGATCGCTCCGCAATTCCATTCGTTCGCCGCCGTTGCGCGGACTCCTCGATCTTGCCCACCTTCGGTACAATGCTGCTTTCTTATACCAGCACCACACGGGGATTTCTGTAATTGTGATGACCCAGACCGCCACTTCCTACGCAGCCATCTATCTCGCGCCCCACCTCGACGACGCCGCGCTCTCGTGCGGCGGCCAGATCGCGCGGCGCACGCGTGCCGGCGAGCGCATCCTCATCGTCACCGTCATGGCCGGCGATCCGCCTACCGATGTGGAGAACGACTACATCCGCAGCCTGCACGCGCGCTGGGATTTGGAGCGCGACGCCGCTGCCCAGCGCCGCGCCGAGGACAGCGCCGCCTGCCGTATCCTCGGCGCCGATCACTTGCACTGGCCCATCGCCGACTGCATCTACCGCCTCGACCCGGCGACGGGCCGGCCGATCTACGTGTCGGACGACGACATCTTCGGCGACGTCCACCCGGCCGAGCAGCCGCTCGTCGCCGAGATTGCCGACCTGCTGCGGTCGTTGCCTGCGGCCGGCCAGATCTACGCGCCGCTGACCATCGGCCATCATGTCGATCACTTGCTCGTGACCGAAGCCGCCCAGCAAGCATTTGGCGGTGATCACCTCTTCTACGAGGATTACCCGTACGCGCAGCAGCCCGGCAAGCTCACCGCCGTCATCGGTGACCCGCCGGATGGCTGGGCGCCAACAGTGTTTGCACTCGACGCAGCCGATCTCCAGGCCAAAATCGAGTCGATCCTGGCCTTTCGCTCGCAACTGAGCACTTTCTTCACCGACCGCGCCGATCTGGAGCGGCAAGTCAAAGGCTATGCGGCGCAAGTGGGAGGAGAAAGGGTGTGGGAGAAGATTAAGAGAGCGGGAACTGGAGCGTAGAGATTGGAGATTGGATACCGGAGATTGAGTGGAACCACCGCGTCTCCTATCTCCAGTATCCAATCTTCACTTACGCCGGCCCGCCGCCGCCCGTCATGTGAAATTCATTGTCTTCGCTGGCGACGGCGGCGACCGGTTTGGCCGCCAGCAGTTCGTCGAAGAGGGGCAGGGTTCCGGTGCGCACGGCGTGCTCGGCGTAGAGGAACATGGCCGCCGACCACGCCTGCTGCTCGTAGCCCATGGGATGGCCGCTCGTGCCGTGCAGCCACTCGTTGAAGGCCCAGTCGTGCGTCGTGCCCTGGCGATTGGCCTCGGCCAGCGACGCCAGCATTTGCTCGGCGTGGTGCTGCCAGCCGTGCCGCACCAGCGCCGCGACGTGAAAGCCGCCGACCATGGGCCAGATCCCGCCGTTGTGGTACTGGTGCGGGATGTTCAGATTGCGGCTGCGATAGTAGTCGCGCCAGTGGTTTTCGCCGGGGTAGATGGGCGGGTAGATGGCCTTGGTCGGGTACGGCTCAGCCATGCCAACCTGGAGCATGTAGCGCAAGATATGCTCGCGGCGGTGCCCGTCGGCGACGCCCGTCAGCACGGCCAGCAGATTGCCAAAGCTGTCGCACCAGTCGCCATACTCGCGGAAGGCGACAAAGGGCAGGTAGAAAGGCCGGCTGGAAATGGTGCCCACGTTGTGGTAGAGCATGAACCATTCCAGGCGGATGGCCTTGAGCCGCTCCAGGTGCTCGGCGAAATGCTCGGCCACCCAACAGCGATCCACCCACATGAGCAGGTTGATGCGCTCGTGCACGCCGGCCGCGTCGACGTCGGCACAGTAGGTCGGCGTACCCGGCGCCACCAGCGCGGCCAGCCGCTCGTGCGCCAGCTTGGCTGCATAGTAGAGCACGTTGTCGTAAAGCACGTTGTAGCGCACCGCCAGCAGATCCATCCAGTCGCCGGCTTCCGGCACTTCCATCAGCCCACACTCGTTCATGTCCTGGTAATCGAGCCAGCACATGGCCTTATCGATGACCGGCCAGTGGCGCTGCAAGAACTCGGCGTCGTGGCTGTAGTGGTAGTAGAGAAAATGGCCGAGGATGAACCACAGATTCGAGTCGGCGGCGCCGGCGTTCTCCGTGCTGACGTAGCCGGTATCCGGGTTGACGTTGAGCGGGATCAGGCCGCGATTGGTCTGATGTTTGCCTAGGGTCTCCAGCGCCGCACGCCCGGATTGCATGAGACGCTCGTCACCGGTGCAGACCGCGCCCAGGAAAGTGATCATGGCGTCGCGCGCCCACACTTGCGGATAACCTGCCGCCAGCCCTGAGGCGCGGAAGCCATAGGGCGTCGCACACTCGTGCAGGACGTTGGTTGCCTTCAGGTGCGCTTCCTGGATCAACTTGATGTGGAGCATAACCCGATTCTACTACAGGCGCGAGGAAGTACTAACTTCGCCGTATCACTCGTAGTGGGTCCACATGCGCAGCACCTTGACCGTATGCTCGTCTTCCAAGATCTGATAGACAAGTCTGTGTTGCACATTGATGCGCCTGGAGTAGGCGCCGGCGAGATCGCCGACCAGTTTCTCGAAGGATGGCGGTGTTTGATACGGATTGGAGCGCAAGATATCGAGCAGTTCTTCAGCCTTGGGGCGCAGGCCAGAGCTGGAGAGGCGTTTGGCGTCTTTCTGGGCCTGTTTCGTGAAAACGACACGCCACGTCACCACTCGACCTCGTCAGCACATTCTGCAACGGGCATTTGCATACCTTCCACGATCGATTCCCGCATGCCTGGAATACCGAGCAGGAATAAGGTCTCCGAGATCGCTCGCCAATCTTCTTCGGCGATCAATACCGCGTTGTTCCGCTTGCCGGTAATGAGCACCGGCTCATGCGACGCGGCCACATCGTCGAGCAGTGAGTAGAGGGCTGCGCGTGCCTCAGTTGCTGTCATGACAGGCATAGTGACTCCTTTCCATCACGACAGTAGCGTACGGGATTCCGTACGAATTGTCAATCACGCTGTTTGCTCTGAAGCTTGTGCCAGACGCGAAGCGGCGTCACGCGCCAGGGGAGGCGCGCGACGCCGCTTCGATTTTTCCATACCCACCGGCGTTGGTCGATGAGTCGGCACACGCTTGTGACAGCACTCTGGCGACTGCCGCCCTAATTCGCAATGAAGTCGCTGATGACCTGCGGCGCCGCAGCGTCGAAGCCCACCACATCCAACATACCGGCATCGTTCGGGTCGGCGATGCTGAAGCCGGACGAGGTCATGGCCACGACGACGAGCCTGGCCGGAATCCCGGTCTTGCGACGATATTCCTGCAACGCCTGCGCCGGGTGGATCTTGCCGAACCACGTCTCGCTGTCCGTATAGATCACGAACGCATCGGCGCTCACGCCGTTCTCCAGCGCCCACACCATGGGCTTGGCGCAGTCGGTCGCACCAAAGGGCAGGTCGTTGGTCGCCCGCACCACGTCGTCAAGACGCTGGCCGGGCGAGATGGCGATCGGCACCATCTCGTGGCTGAACGCAACGGTCGTGACCTGTGGCTCCACGGCAGCGGTCACCAGCGCCATGGCCGCGGCGCCGACACGCGGCGTCAAGCCCACAACGCCGGCCACCGTGCCGCCATGCATGGACCCGGAGACGTCGAGCGCCAGCACGATGCGCTTCCCCGTCGCCTCGACAGTGCCGAAGGCCAGGTAGAACGCACGATCCAGCGCATCGATCACCGCCGGCAGCGGCTGCCACACCAGCGATCCGCGACCGCCACGCCCGCGGGCGTAGGTGGTCAGCGCCGCAAGCAGGGCAATCGGGTGGATGCGTGCCGCACGCAGTGCCTCGGCATTGCCCAGCCGCGTCACAACGGCGTCGACCGCCGCGTCACCGGGGACAAGCGCGCCATTGGCGGTCAGGCGAGCCAGGTTGCGCAGCAACGCCGTCAGCGGCAGCTTGGGCAAGAGGGCACGCCACACGGCCGTTTCGCCCAGCCACTCGCCCGGCACCGCTTCCCACGGCAAGTCATAGCGCTCGATGAGTTCTACGACCTCGCCAACCGAAGCTGCATGCTTGGCACGCTCGAAGGCCCAGATCTGGCGCACCGCTTCCACCGGATGCGGCTCGGCGCCCACATCGTCCCAGCCCCTGGTGATCCAGTGCAGGACAATGCCGTGCTCGGCGGTCGGCGGCTTGGCATGGGCCAGGCGCAGCGCATCGCGGTGCGTCCAGCCATCGCGCGCCTGGTACTTGATCGCCTGGTAGGCCAGCGCCTTGGCCGGCTTATCGGCATACCAGGCCCCGACCGCCTGGCGGAGCCCGCGCCCCCAACCACGAAAGGCCTCGACATAGGCCAGAAAGTGGAAGAGACGCATCCCCGTGCGCGCCACCCGCGGCAGCGCGGCAAGGGCGGCGCGGCGGGTTGTCTCGTTGCCAAGCGCCGACGCCATGGCCAGCGCAAAGAGCGCCGGCTCGTTCTTGGGCGCACGGCCCTGCTCGCTGATGGCGACGATACGCTCGACCGCGCGCCCGCCGTCAGCCTTGATACAGGCCGCCACCGCCTGCGCGTTCTCCACGGTGAGCTTGCGTTCGCTCACATAGAAGGTGCCGCCCTCGGCGCCAAGCACGAGGAAGCGGTCGAGACGGGTCCAGTCATCCACGGCCCACACATAGCCGCCGGCCGCGTTCGGCACCTGCCCGGACCAGAGAATGGGTTGCGACTGTGAAGTCGCGCGTGGCGAGAAGTGTTGCTGATACATCCTGCCATCCTCCATGATGAGGTCGCGATGGCTGCACGCGGGGGTCGAATCCCGGCAGACAAATTTTGCGCACAGGCAACGGTAACGGCGCGTGGCCGTCGCCGCCTCCGGGCTGTCAGCGCCGGATAGTAGGTTGGTGACGGTAACCTGTGCACGCCGGCCCGCCGGTCATCGACCCGCGCGAGCAGCCATCTGTTGAGCGGACGGGGAGGGATTTGAACCCTCACAGGGGTGTCACCCCCCGCTAATCCGATAACCCTTGATCGCCGGCCCGCGTGCGGGCAAGGAGTGACCAACGGCACCCGTCCTTATATCGCACAAGCGCGTAGCGCGCTCATACACAATTTCGTGTACAACCAAGCCTGAATTTGACAACAAAAAACGCAGGCCATCCAGCCTGCGTCAGAAGGGGAAACCGCAACGCAGCCTAGCTGCCGGCGGCCATGCCTGTTCTCACAGACTGGAGTAGTTTTTCAGTGCATAAGCGAAGAAGACTCCGATGCGCTGCACTGTTGTGGTTATAGAATTGCTTCGCTATTTTCGTCTGATACGTCAGCATACGCTCATTCTTTCCAGGCAAAATCAATTGCTGTCAAGCAGCATAACACAGGTTTGTGTATCTTGTCAAGCACTAATTTACACAATTGTGACAATTGGTCACTGGGAGGCGAAGTGGGTGTCCAACGTCAAGAGTCAAACGTCAAACGTGATGCGTAATGCATAATGAAGGATTGCCCCGGCCGAATCGGCCACGTCTGGCGACGCTCGATGGTTGACGTTTGACGCCTTGACGTTTGACAGCTCACGCATTACGCATCACGCATTACCCTTCACTTCTCCTCCACCAACTCGCGCTCGCGAATCCCGATCAGATAGAGCAAGCCGTCCAGCCCCATGTCCGAGATGGCCCCGCTGGCCTGGCGCCGCACCACCGGCTTGGCGTGAAAGGCAATGCCCAGCCCGGCAATGCTCAGCATCGGCAGGTCGTTGGCGCCGTCGCCCACGGCGATGGTCTGTTCCAGGCGCAGCCCCTCAGCCGCGGCGAGCTGGCGCAGTAGCTCGGCCTTGCGCGGCCCGTCGACGATCTCCCCCAGCACGCGGCCGGTGAGGCGACCGTCTGCGATCTCCAGCCGGTTGGCAAACATGTAGTCGAAGCCAAGCTGCGTCTGCAAGCGACTACCAAAGTAGTCGAAGCCGCCGGAAATGATGCCGATCTTGTAGCCCAGACGTTTGAGCGTGCTCGTCACCAATTCGGCGCCCTCGGTCAGCCGCAGGCGTGCGGCGACCCGTTCCAGCGTCGCTTCCGGCAGACCCGCCAGCAGGGCCACGCGGCGCGCCAGGCTCTGGCGGAAGTCCAGTTCGCCGCGCATGGCCGCCGCGGTGATGGCCGCCACCTCCTCGCCCACGCCCGCCTCCTTGGCCAGCTCGTCGATCACCTCGGCCTGGATCAGCGTCGAATCCATGTCGAAGACGACCAGCCGCCGGTTGCGCCGGTAGATATCGTCGACGTGGAAGGAGATGTCCACACCCATGGCGGTCGAGATTTGCAGCAACTGGGCGCGCATGGCCGTCTCGTCGGCGAGGCGGCCGCTGGCGGTCATCTGCACGCAGGCGCGCGGCGTGCGCGAGGGATTGCTGAGCGAGGGCCGCCCCGACAGCCGCGTGATGACGTCGATATTGAGGTCGTTGGCGGCGCAAACCGCGGCCACGCTCGAGATCTGCGCAGCGCTGAGCTTGCGCCCCAGCAACGTGATGATGTGACGCCGTTTGCCCTGTTCGGCGACCCACGTCTCGTAGTCGGCCAGCGTCGTCGGGCGGAAGCGCACCTCCACGCCCAGTTCGTGGCCGGCAAAGAGCAGGTCCTTGAGCACGGGCGAGGCATGGTGCTCATCGGGTATCTCGACCAGCAGGCCCAGCGAAATGTAGTCGTGGATGACCGCCTGGCCGACATCGAGCACGTTGACGCCATGCTCGGCCAGCACGCCGGTGACGCGCGCGACCAGGCCGGTGCGATCTTTGCCGGTCACGTTGACAAGAATGATTTCAGACATGCGGTTTCCAGTTCAGAGCGATATGACCAGAATGCCGCCGACCATCAGCAGCGCTCCGATCGTCGAACGCCACGTCAGCGGTTCGTGAAGGATGAGGGCCGACAGGACGACAACGAGCAACAAGCTGGACTTGTCGATGGCGGCCACCAGCGCGGTCTGCCCCTCTTGCAGCGCGCGGAAGTAAAAGAGCCACGACAGCCCTGTCGCCACCCCCGATAGCAGCAGAAAGATCAGCGTCTTCTGCGGGATGGCGCTTACCTGGTTGACTTCACCCGTGGCAAAGATCCAGCCCCAGGCCAGAAACAGGATCACAACCGTACGGATCGCAGTGGCCACGTTTGAACTGACGCCTTGCACGCCGAGCTTGGCCAAGATCGTGGTCAATGCGGCAAAGAAGGCCGATAGAAATGCGTAGAACAACCATCCGGATTTTGGCATGCGCCACCTGACTCTCGGCGTTGCCGGCGCCAACGGTGTGCAGCGCGCGGCGGTTGACTGACAACAGCCATTACTATCTACCGGCAAGCCCCGGCTGTCAATTCACACCATTGCGGAGGAGCGTAGGCAAGAAAACGCCGGCACCCCCTCAACGAGCAGGTGCCGGCCTGGATAGAGCGTATTTGATTGGCGCGCCTTGAATACAATCGTCGTATTCAAGTCCTCCCGGTGATCTGGTGTTGGTCAGCCGCTCACTGTGGTCAACGACTGCCGCCCCTGGACGAGCACCCAGCCATAGACGGCCAGGAAGCCGGCCTCGGCAACCAGCGAAATCACACCCATTGGCTCCAGCCACGCATCGGGTTCGGGCGGCAGCAGAGGCAACCCAATCGTCCGGCTGGCGATATAACCGACGAAGGCCAACCCAGCCACCAAGGCGCCCAGGTGCCAGCCCCACATACTCTTGTTGCGGAAGATGCCCCAGGCGGCAACAAGCGCGCCGATGCCGTTTGCGTAGAACAAAATGCCCTTGTAGGCAACATCACTCATGCTGTCCGGGGCGTCGATGAAATGGACAATACCCGTAACCAGAATCGTCAAAATCCCCAGCCAGACAACCATTTTCGGAAGCGAACGCATATTTCCCTCAGACTCCATCAATCCCTTTCGGCAGAAGACGCTGCCGGCGCTGTCTTGATCATCGCGCCATGGGGCACGTGGAACATGAGGGCTGCCGATCAGTTGCGTTAAGGGGATGTTATCCGCCGCGTTCGATGGTCAAGCTGGTACCGCCCGCCACATCCTCGACGCGGCTGCGCGTCCCGTCAGGCCAGGTAATCTCCAACGCTTCGATTGTCGCACCGGCCGGCATGGCAAAGTGCGCCACCGGCGCATCGCCGCTGAGATAGCCGCTGCCGACGCGGATATCGCGCAGTTGCGTGCCCGCATCGGTCACCAGCCGCAGATGCGCCCCGATGGCGAAGGGGTTCGCCGAATCGGGCCAGCGCAGGTTGACCAGCAACGGTTCGCCGCCGCGGCAGAGCCGGTTCTCGAAGAGGCGCGCCGGCCCGCGCAGGTTGTTGACGACGATGTCCAGGTCGCCGTCGCCGTCCAGGTCGGCCATGACCATGCCGCGGCCGCTGTTGGGCGAGTCGAGATCCCAGCCGGGCATGCGCTCGAAACGCAGACCCTCCTCGTTACGAAAGGCCTGGTTCTCCTCCACCAATTCGTGGTCGGGCAGGTGGGCAAAGAGGCGCTCCTCGATCATACCGTTGACCGTGTAGAGATCGACGTAGCCGTCCAGGTTGAGATCGCCGAACTTGCTCGACCAGGTCCAGCCCGTGCCGTCAACGCCCCAGTCCGGCGCCATGTTCCACAGACGGCCATCCTCGCCCGGCACCAGCAGCACATTCTCCATGATCTGCGGGTCGGCGGCCATCTGCTCCTGCACCATGCCCACCATCATGGCGTCCATCATCGGCTCCCAGCCGCCCATGGTCTCGCCGGGGTAGGGCTTCATGTCGGCGGCGAAGATCTCGAAGTCACCACTGTTGTCGACGTCGGCCTGGTCGTAACTCATGGTGCTGTGCGTCATGGCGACGAGCAGGTCGCCGGCATCGGCCCAGCCATCCCCGGCGCGCACCCAGGCCATATCCGGCGTGTTGAAATCGTTGCCGACCAGGATATCGGGCTTGCCGTCACCGTTGAGGTCGGGGAAGAGGATGGCCAGGGCCTGCGCCTCGGTGGCCAGCGGCGCCATGCGAAAGCGGCCGTTGTCGTTGGTGTAGTAGTAAACGCCGCGCCGCGCGTTGCCGACGATATACTCGTTGCCGCGATCGGTGAGCAGGCCGGCATCATAGCTGCCCGTGACCAGGTCCAAATCACCGTCGCCGTCCAGATCGGCCCAGTTGGTGACATAGGCCGGCGCGGCCACCCCCGGCAGCACGCGGCGCTGAAACGTGCCGTCGCCGCCATTTTCGAAATAGTTGAGCGTGCCCGTGTTGCGCGTGAGGACGACATCCGGCAAGCCGTCAGCATTGACGTCCACGATTTTCACGTCGCGCGTCTTGCCCGTGGAAAAGTTCTCTTTGCGAAAGGCGAGGTCGCCCTCGTTCCAGAAGAGCGAATCGGGGCCGTCGTGGTTGCCCAGCAGCAGGTCGAGATCGCCGTCGCCGTCCAGGTCGCCCGCCGCCAGCCCCGCGCCGTTGGCTTCGAACATCTGCACCACATTGCCCTCGATCGTCGTGACGTGGTCGAGCGTGTGCGTCACGAAGCGATCCTCGCAGGCGGCGTCCTCGGCGAGGGGAGCGCGCTGGACGGTGATCGGCGGCGAGTCACGATCGTCCTGCGCCGGCGGCATGGCGATAGCAGGGTGTGTCGGAGTTGCGGCCATCCAGAGCAAGGCGCCAAGTATCGCCACACTGGCCAGGCGATGCACCGGCCAGCGTCGCGCCGGCCGGCAACTCCCACCAATTCGTTGTGCATGCATCATACGCTCTTCTCACCCTCCACGCCAGCAGAGCGCCAGTCGCCCCAGGCACGCCGCCAACCGCTGCACGGCTCGCTCCCGTAGTGGCGACTTCAGTCGCTCGGCCACCGACACGACTAAAGTCGTCACTACGTACATTGCACATTCGGTTACGAACAAATACACTCTTCGGGTTTACCATAGCCGGTACGCAGACGCAACTCAACCGCCAGGAGGATAGGATGCAGGAGCAGGCGCGCGGCCCGCTGGCGCTCGGGGATGATGTCATCCGCGCCGAGACGGGGCGTGACTCGGAATCATGGTACATCATGCTCGATGCCGGCGGCGCCCGCCAGTTGAGCCACGGGCAGATCGTGGAGTTGCTGGCCGGCGTCTACGGGCTGGAGGATCGCTGGGCGGGCATCATGGCCGTGCGCTACGAGGCGGCGCGTGCCATCGACCGCGCGGTCGCCGTACCCGCCGACCTGGTGGCGGCCATGCTCTTCAAGAGCGCGGCGCGCGTGCGCTTCGAGCAACTACCGCAAGCGGAGCAACGCAGCCTCATCTTCTGGCTCGACGAAGCGAGCGATGGCAGCGAACGCCGGGCACGCATCGGCGAGTTGATCGAGCGCCTGCAACAGGAGCGCGGCGGCTGAGATGATCTCAGGAGAGCAAACGTCGATTTTTGATTGATGCACGGGTGTGCTACACTGGCCGCGTTTTGTCAATCGGCGGCGGTGCCGCCGATTTGCTGTTATTTTTCTGCGCGTTTTCGCGATTTGGCGGATTTCATAGTCCGCAGCGGTGATATGAGATGAGCAAAAAACTGGTAATTGTCGAGTCGCCCACCAAGGCCAAAACGATCAGCAAGTTCCTGCCCGCCGGCTATCAGGTCAAGGCCAGCATGGGCCATGTGCGCGATCTGCCCGCCTCGGCGGCCGAGATTCCCGACAAGCTCAAGGGCGAACCGTGGTCGCGGCTGGGCGTCAACGTCGAGGCCGACTTCGACCCGCTCTATGTCGTCCCGGACAAGAAGAAGAAGCTCATCAGCGAACTCAAAGCCGCGCTCAAGGAGGCCGACGAACTGTTGGTGGCCACTGACGAAGATCGCGAGGGCGAGAGCATCGGCTGGCACCTGCTGGAGGTGCTCAAGCCCAAGCAGCCGGTGCGACGCATGGTCTTCCACGAGATCACGCGCGAGGCCATCGACCACGCGCTGCACGACACGCGCACCGTCGACATGGACCTGGTGCACGCGCAGGAAACGCGACGTATCCTCGACCGCCTGGTGGGCTACACCGTCTCGCCGCTGCTCTGGCGCAAGATCGCACCCAGGCTCTCCGCCGGGCGCGTGCAGAGCGTGGCCGTGCGCCTGCTCGTGCTGCGCGAACGTGAACGACGCGCCTTCGTCACCGGCCAATACTGGGATCTCAAAGCACTGCTCAACAAGCGGCCCGACCAGCCCAGCCACCGCTTCGAGGCGACGCTGGTCTCAGTGGGCGACAAGCGCGTCGCCAGCGGCCGCGACTTTGACGAGCACACCGGGCAGATCGCCGCGGGCAAGGACGTGCTGCTGCTCAACCAGCAGGAGGCCGAAACGCTGCGTGATCGCCTGCTGCGCGGCGCGTGGCGCATCACCGACGTCGAGGAGAAGGATGCCCAGCGCTCGCCCTATGCGCCTTTCACCACGAGTACGCTGCAACAGGAAGCCAACCGCAAGTTGGGAATGAGCGCGCGCGAGACCATGCGCGTCGCCCAGAACCTCTACGAGAACGGCTATATCACCTACATGCGCACCGACTCGGTCAACCTGAGCGAGGAGGCGATCAAGGCGGCGCGGCGGCGCATCCGCGAGATGTACGGCGAGGAGTACCTGAGCCCGTCGCCGCGGCGCTACCAGACCAAGACCGCCAACGCCCAGGAGGCGCACGAGGCCATCCGCCCCGCCGGCGACCAGATGACGCCGGCCGACAGCCTGCCGCTCGACGGCCGCGAAAAGGCGCTCTACGACCTGATTTGGAAGCGCACGGTCGCGTCGCAGATGGCCAACGCCCGCCTCAAGCTGCGCACCGTCACCGTGGCCGTGGAGGACGCGGTCTTCCGTGCCAGCGGCCGCCAGATTCTCTTTGCCGGCTTCTTCCGCGCCTACGTCGAGGGTTCCGACGACCCCGACGCCGCGCTGGAAAGCCAGGAGCAGCCGCTGCCGGAGCTGGCGGTGGGCGAGGCGGTCGACTGCCGCGAACTCAACGCCGTGGGGCATGAGACGCAGCCGCCGGCGCGCTACACCGAGGCCACGCTGGTCAAGGCGCTGGAGGCGGAGGGCATCGGCCGGCCCAGCACCTACGCCACCATCATCGACACCATCCAGCAGCGCGGCTACGTCTTCAAGCAGCGCAAGGAGCTGGTGCCAACCTTCACCGCGTTCGCCGTCACCGAGTTGCTGGAAAAGCATTTTGACGAGCTGGTCGATCTCAAGTTCACGGCCAACATGGAGCAGCGCCTGGACGACATCTCCAATGGCGACCTCAACTACCTGGCCTATCTCACCCAGTTCTACCTGGGCGAGAGCGGGCTGGAGAACCAGGTCAAGACGCGCGAGTCGGAAATCGACCCGCGGCTGGCCAGCACCGTCGACCTGAGCAACCTCAACGCCGAGGTGCGCATCGGCCAGTACGGGCCGTTCGTCGCGCGCGAGGAAAACGGCGACCGCCGCACGGTGAGCCTGCCGCCAAACCTGCCGCCGGCCGATCTGACCGACGAACTGGTCGAAGACCTGCTGAACAAGAAACAGGACGGGCCGCAGAGCCTGGGCAACGACCCCGAGAGCGAACTGCCGGTGCTGCTCAAGGTTGGCCCCTATGGTCCGTACGTACAACTGGGCGAGGACGACCCCAACACCAAGGCCAAGCCCAAGCGCGCCAGCCTGCTCAAGGGCATGTCGGCCGACGAGTTGACCATCGAAACGGCGCTGGCGCTGCTCAGCCTGCCGCGCATGCTGGGCGAGCACCCGGAGACGGGCAAGCCCGTGCAGGCCGGCGTGGGGCGCTTCGGCCCCTTCGTCGTCCACGACGGCGTCTATGCCAACCTGCGCGCGCCGGATTCCGTGCTGGAGATCGAGTTGGACCGCGCGCTGGAGCTATTGGCGGCCAAGGCCAACGGCGGCGGGCGCGGGCGCGGCGCCACCAAGAGCGTGCTGAAAGAACTGGGCGAACACCCCGACGGCGGCGCCATCCAGGTGCTTGACGGTCGCTACGGTCCCTACGTCAACTGGGGCAAGATCAACGCCACGCTCCCCAAGGGCGTACAGCCGGCCGACGTGACGCCAGAGCAGGCGCTCCAGTGGATCGCCGAAAAGGCTGCAAAACCGAAAACGACCAAGCGCACCGGTCGCGGCAAGAAGAAGAGCTGACCCGCCGCTTCGGACAAAACCTGACAGACGGCGTTTGTGCCATGCGTCACAATCGATGGCATGAAAACTCTGCCGCGTCTCACGATATTCCTGCTCCTGGCTGTGCTCTTGGCTGGGTGCAACCTGCAAGCAGCCGACCAGCCCATCAGCGCCAGCGTCGTGGAAGCGATGGGCGGCGGCGACGAGGCCGGCTTTGCGCGTGCCGTGGCGCCGCTCACCTTCTCGTTCCCGCGCGACCACGGCCCACACCCCGACTATCGCACGGAGTGGTGGTACTACACCGGCAATCTCTCTGCGGACGACGGCACGCTCTACGGCTACCAACTCACTTTCTTTCGTAGCGCGCTGACGCCGGAGATGCCGGCGCGTGCCTCCGACCTTGCCACGAACCAAGTCTACATGGCGCACTTCGCCCTGACCGACGGCGGGCGCGGCGAGCACGAGAGCTTCGAGCGCTATAGCCGCGGCGCGGGCGGGCTGGCGGGCGCCACGGGCGAGCCTCTCTTCGGCGTCTGGCTTGAGGATTGGCGCGTCGACACGGTGGAGCCTGGCGTCTATCACCTGGTCGCCGCCGCCGAAGGTGCCGACGGGCCGGTCGCGCTGGACCTGACATTGCGCGAGACGCGCGAACCGGTCTTTCACGGCGAAAACGGTCTCCACCAGAAAGGGCCGGAAGCCGGCAACGCTTCTTACTACTACAGCCTCATCCAAATGGAGAGCACGGGCACGGTGACCAGCGGCGGACGCACGGTCGATGTCGGCGGCCTGAGTTGGATGGACCACGAGTTCAGCACCAGCGCGCTGACCGGCAACGCCGTCGGTTGGGACTGGTTCAGCATGCAGCTGGACAACGGCGCCGCGCTCATGGTCTACGAGATCCGCACGGCGGACGGCGGCGTGCTGCCCTACGTCAACGGCACGGTCGTCTGGCCGGACGGTACGCAGCAGGCCGTCAGCGAGGAAGATTTCGTGCTGACGCCCACGGGCCAGTGGACCAGCGAGCGCACCGGCATCACCTACCCGTCGGGCTGGACGCTGGTCTTCCCGGATCTGGCCATCGACCTGACGGTCACGCCGTTGATCGCCGACCAGGAAATGGATGTGAGCTTCGTCTATTGGGAGGGATCGACGCAGATCAGCGGCACGATGCGCGGCGAGGCAGTGCAGGGCCGCGGCTATGCGGAGTTGACCGGCTACGGGGCAAGCAGCGGCGAATTCCAGCGTTAGGCAGGGGCATCGGCGGCGTCCGGCGGCAGCAGACCCCGCGCCACCAGGCAGTCGACGGCCTTGCGCACCATCTCGCGCTCAGAGGGGTAGGTGAGGATGGCGTCGGCCTGATCCAGGGTGAACCAGTTGACGCCGTCGACCTCGATGCTGGCGTCGCTCAGTTCGCCCTCCGCCGCATGCATGAGGTAGAAGTCGACGCACTTGTGGACCAGTTCGGCCGGGTGCTTGCGGTGCGTGTCCCAGTACCAGTACTCGATCACGCCGAGGTGCGTCTCGCACAGACCGGTCAGCCCCACCTCCTCCTTGACCTCGCGCAGCGCCGTCTGCTCGATGCTTTCGCCCGGCTCGCATGTGCCCTTGGGCAACTGCCAGCGCGTGCCGCGGTGCGTGGCGATGAGCGCAATCACCACTTCGCCGTCTGCGTCCAGGCGATAGGCGATCCCGCCCGCGGAGTGATCGCGCCGGCGCTGCCGCCAGGTCTGCCGTGTCTCATCGTCGATGGGAGGGAGTCCCTGCCTGCGGTTCATAGCCCGTCCACTCACTGCCAGTGCATGTTGCGATGGTCGGCGCCGCCGGCGAGATCACCGTCGTCAACAGCAATTGCCAACGCGACAGCCACGCGCTCCCAATTGTCGGGCGGCATGTAGACCAGCGCCCGTGGCAGAAACGCCGGCGTGGCGAAGGATAGCGCGCCGGCCAGCTCGTCGGCGCTCCATACGGCCCGCGCCCGCGCAATGACGACAAAGGTCTCCATCCACTTGTCCAGCATGACCAGCCACGCCGCCAGTTCCTGCGCCAGGCCCACGTGGGCGACAGGCGACGGGGCAGCCTTCGGCGCAAAGTCGAAAGCCAGCCGGCCATCGGCGCTGCACCAGACCCGCTCCGGCGAGATCTCACCCGGCGACAGGCCGATTTCGCCCCAGGCGCGCAGGCCGTGGTGCAGATCGGTGATGGCAGGCGGCAGCAACTGTCCTGCCACGGCGGCAATGGGCCGCATACCGGCCGGCGGTTGCGGCGTCGAATGAACGGTATGGTCGACAATCGAATAGAACATCAGATCCACTTGCTCCGGCGAAAGAGGACGAGCATCACCACCGGGATCGTGATAAAGACGACCCAGATCAGCGGGTAGAACCACCAGATGTCGAGTTCGGGCATGTAACGGAAGTTCATGCCGTAGACACCGGCGATGAAACTCAGCGGGATGAAGATGCTTGTCACGATGGTGAGCACCTTCATCACCTCGTTCATGCGGTTGTTGACCAGCGCCAGATGCGTCTCGATGGTGCTGCTCGACAACTCGCGCATACTTTCGGAGAGGTTGGCCAGCCGCGCCAGGTGGTCGTATACGTCGCGATAATACATCCTCACGTGGGGCGGCACGACCTTGTATTCACCCGTGGACAGCCGGCCCAGCAACTCGCGCTGCGGCGCCAGGATGCGCTGTAGACGCAGCGCGCTGCTCTTGGCCGTCAGCAGGCGGTTGAGCAGATCGCGCTCCGCCTCATGCGAATGGAAGATGTCGTCGCCAAGCTTCTCCAGTTGCTCTTCAAAGGCATCGATGATAGGCATGAAGGTGTCGATCTGGCTGTCGAGCAGTTCGTAGAGCAACATGGCCGGGCCGCGCGCCAGACCGGCCTCCACATGATGCGCCGCGTTCCAGCACCGCTCGATGGAGCGGCGTGTGGCTTCGTGAATGGTCACAAGGTAGTTGGCGCCCAGAAAGACGTCGACCTCTTCGGTGTCGATGTCCATTGGCTCCTCGCCCAGGTTGACCGTATGAAAGACGAGATAGAGATACGAGCCGTAATCGTCCAGCTTTGGCACATGCAGGTCGGTGATGGCATCTTCGATGGCGAGCGGGTGGAAGTGGAAGACCGTCGCCAGCATCTGCTTGAACTCGCCGTCGGTGGATGCCTGCATGTCCACCCACACCTGGTTGGCGGGGTCGGCCAGCAACGCAGGCAGGCTCTCGGTCGGCACATCTACCTGGACGGCGCCGTCAGCGTGACGGCAGATCACGCGAATCATCGGTTTCCATCACCTTCTGGCGCGGGCGGCATCGTCATGGCGACGCGCTCAGCCGAGCAGGAAGCCGGAAGCGAAGAGCGTCGCCAGCGGCAGAAGTACATAGAGCGCAATCCAGGTCAGCACGAGGACGCCGGCACTCTTCCACATCCCCATGCCATGCGCCACGCTGACGGTCTTGAGCAGCAGCACGCTGCACCAGACGACCCCAACGAACGCCAGGATGCGCCCCGTGTAGTGGATGGCCGCCGCCGTCGGTAGTGGCAGCACGTTGGTCATGTCGGGCGCATAGGCGAAGAGAAAGAGGACGGCGGGTGCAGCCGAGAGCGCCACTGCGCCCAGGTGCTGCGTCAGCGTTGCCTTGCCGCCCACGCTCTTGGCCACAACAAGCAGTGCCAGCACGAAGAGCATCCAGTCGGCGGCGTAGTGCAGCGGCGATGCGACCCACTGCCCGCCCAGCCGGACGATGCGCGACGGACGCTCGCCCAGCGGCGGCTCCATCTTGACCAACTCTTCACGAATCTGCGCGGCCAGTTCGTTGAGACGATCGGGCGTCGCCGAAATGGCGGCCAGCAGATCGCCCACCCACTCCGGCGTCGTCGACAGCGAAGCGATCCAGTTGTTCACCTGTTCCGGCGTGGCCGACAGTTGGGTCAGGATAGCGTCGAACTGTGCCCTGGTCATATCGAGCCGGTCGAGCATGGGCTGGAGTTCGGCCATGGCGGCATCGGCCTGCGCCTGGGCATCCTGCCGCGCCGCCGCGATTTCCGACGGCGTGATGCCGGCCAGGGCGAGCAGGCGTTCCGTCTCCGGCTCCGTCGCCTTGGCAATCCGCAACAGGCGGTCCATCTGCTCCGGCGTCGGCTTGACGCGGGCGACGGTGGCCTCCACCTCGGCAACCGTGGCAGAGGTGCGCGCCAGCAGTTGGTCGAGCTGCGCCTGGGCGCCGCCGAAGCGGGCCGCAAGCTGGTTGAACATCTCGGTGACGCCGGAGAAGCGGCGCTCGAATTCAGCCGTCACCGTGGCCACGGCCTTCTCATATTCGCCCTGTACCGTGGCAATGGCTGACTCCGCCGCCGCGACCGCTACCGCTACGGTCTCGCGGGCCTCGGTCACGAACTGGTCAAAGCGCTCGACGGTGGTCGGCGTGCGCAGCGCGGCGGGCACGCCAAACCAGAAGCCAAGGCCCGCGATGAGGCTGACGATGAGGAAGAGCTTCATGGCAAAGGCAATGCCCTGGTCGCTCTGCAAGAGGCCGTGAATGGTTTCGCCACGTAGCTGGAGAATCTGTGAGTAGGTGCGAATGGCGTTTTTCATAAGCTCGGTTTCCAGGGAAGGCGTCGCCTAGCGCGCCAGGAATAGCTGCACCTTGAAGGCATCTCTGAAATAGGGTAGTTGCTCGAGACCGTAGGCGCCGCCGTAGAGCGCAACGAGTGCGGCCACGATGGCGACGATCACGTAGGGCGCGGCCAGCACGAAGAGCGTCTGCGGCGTGCCGAGATTGTGCGTGGTCTTGAGGGCCAGGTACTTGGTGGCAAGCATGAGCAGGAAGAGCAGCGACAGCGGCACGGTCGCGCCCGGCACCACCTGAATCACCAGGAGCAGCAGCGGCGCATAGGCCAGCGCCACCGTGCCCAGCGTCTGGCCGAAGCGCGCCTGGCTGCCAAACCAGCGCGCCGTCCAGTGCGCCAGCACAGAGAAAAGGAACCAGTTACCGAAGGTCGTCACGATGAGCGAGAGATCGACGCTGATCGTGGCCGTGAGCGTCGGATAGCCAAGCAGGATGCGCAGCGCTTCCCACCCCGCCAGGTACCCCTGCTGGAACTGCGTGGCAAAGGCCGGGTCCTGTTGCACCTGCTCCGCATACCATGGCCAGTCCGTCACCGTGCTGTAGAGCAGGCCCTGCAACGAATCGAGCCGCGGCGCCGTCAGCCAGCCCAGCCAGTAGGCGATCATCTGCGCCACGGCGACGATGGCGACGACGACGAGGACGATCACAAAGCCGCGGCGGCCCGGATGGTCGTCGTCACGAACAATGGCGTATGGTTCGGTGCTGAAGAGCAGGGTACGGCCGAGCAGCGCCAGGACCCCCGGCTGCGACTCGCCCGCGCCGCCGTCATCGTCCAGCGTTGCGACGGCGCTCTCGTCCGGCTCTACCGTCATTTCCCCCGATGCGTTGGGCATAGCTATCTCTCCGACTTGTGCCGGTGTACGGCACGGAAATTCTGCTGTTGTCTGCTGATTATAACGGCGGACGATGGCTCGACCAACTTGCTCCTATGGACAGGGTGTGTCCCAGGAAGAGCGCGAAGTCAACCCCGGCGTGCGTCGCACTGGACAGGGGCAGCCCGGCGCCAGGTCCCGGCAGAAGCCTTGTCGCTATTTGCGTTGTCCATCGCCGCGGGCTAGGATACGAGGAGCGACCCGCCGTCTCATTTCCACAAACAAAGGGATGCCATGTTCCGCAAGATCCTGATTGCCAACCGTGGCGAGATCGCCGTACGGATCATCCGCGCCTGCCAGGAGATGGGTATTGCCACGGTGGCCGTCTATTCCGATGCCGACGCCGGCGCGCTGCATGTTGCCCTGGCCGACGAAGCGGTGCGCATCGGGCCGCCGCCCCCGCGCGACTCCTATCTCTGCGCTGACTGCATTCTCGAGGCCGCACGCGCCCGCGGCTGCGACGCCATCCATCCCGGCTATGGCTTCCTGGCCGAAAACGCCGACTTCGCCGACGCAGTGACGGCGGCGGGGCTGACCTTCATCGGGCCCTCGGGCGCGGCCATGCGCGTCATGGGATCCAAGACCTCGGCGCGCGCAGCCATGCAGGCGGCAGGCGTCCCCGTCGTCCCCGGCTATCAGGCCAGCCAGACCGACGCCGATCTCGTAGCCGCGGCCGGCGAGCTGGGCTATCCTGTGCTCGTCAAGGCCACGGCGGGCGGCGGCGGCAAAGGGATGCGCGTCGTGGCGGATCCCGGCGATCTGCCGGCCGCGCTGGCATCAGCCCGGCGCGAGGCGGCCAACGCCTTTGGCGACGACCGCATCTACCTTGAAAAGCGCATCCTCCACCCGCACCACATCGAGTTCCAGGTTTTTGGCGACGCGCACGGCAACGCCGTCCATCTCTTCGAGCGCGAATGCTCGGTGCAGCGCCGCCATCAGAAGATCGTCGAGGAGTCGCCGTCGCCGCTGCTCGACGACGCGCTGCGCCGGCGCATGGGCGAGGCCGCGGTCGCTGCGGTCAAGGCCGTGGGCTACACCAACGCCGGCACGCTGGAGTTCCTGGTCGAAGGGCTGTCAGGCGCCATTGACGGGATGCTCAGCTTCTACTTCCTGGAGATGAACACGCGCCTGCAAGTGGAGCACCCGGTCACCGAGGCCGTCACCGGCATCGACCTGGTCAAGCTCCAGATTCGCGTGGCGGCCGGCGAGCCGATCCCGTTCACCCAGGCCGACATCCGCCAGCGCGGGCACGCCATCGAGTGCCGCATCTATGCCGAGGATCCGGCCAACGGCTTTCTGCCGGCCATCGGCAGCGTGCTGGCTGCGGTGGAGCCGGTGGGGCCGGGCGTGCGCGTCGATGCCGGCGTCACCAGCGGCGACACGGTGACGCTGCACTACGACCCCATGATCGCCAAGCTCATCGTGCTGGGCGAGGGGCGTGCCGACGCCATCGGCAAGATGCTGTGGGCGCTGCGCCACTACGTCATCCTGGGCGACGTGGTGACCAACATCCCTTTCCTGCGCGACGTGCTGGCGCATCCGCGCTTTGCGGCCGGCGACACGACGACCGATTTCGTGGACGAATGCTTTGCCGCCTGGCAGCCGGCCGCGTTCACGCCGCCCGACCTGGCCTTTGCCGTGGCCGCGCTGGCGGAGGTGCTGTCCGCTGGCAGCGGCGTGGCGGCATCCGATCTCGACGCGACCGGCGACCCCACCAGCCCGTGGCAGCAGGCGAACAGCTTCCGCATGGGCACAGGTGCGAGGTGAAAAAGAAAAAAAGATAGACCGCGGATTAGACGGATTTGGCGGATTCTCGCGGATCGAGTTGGGAGTGCCATCCGCCAAGATCCGTCTAATCCGCCAAATCCGTGGTCTATCTTTCGCATGAAACTGCACGGAGAGACACGATGGCCCGGACGATACATCTACAGAGTGGCGAGGTGGAGCGCGCCGTCGTGGTGGAGGAGACCGGCGGCGGCTTTGTCGTGCGTGTCGGCGAGCACGTCTTTGCCATCGCGGCGCGTGGCGGGGAAGGCGGCCGGCTCGACCTGGAGGTCGATGGGCGGCGGCTGCGCGCCTATGCCGTGCGCCAGGGCGCGCAGACCCAGGTGGCGCTCGACGGCGAAACGTGGCGCCTGGAACGCACAGACCCACGCCGTCGCCGCACCGGCAGAGCGGAAGCAAGCGGCAGCCTGCAAGCCGCCATGCCCGGCCGCGTCCTCGACGTGCTCGTGGCGCCGGGCGCCGCCGTCACCCGCGGCGACACGCTCGTGCTGCTCGAGGCCATGAAGATGGAGCTACGCATCCAGGCGCCGGCTGACGGTCAAGTGGCGCGCGTCCTGGTGACGCCCGGCGCCGTTGTCGAGCGCGGGCAGGTGCTGGTCGAACTCGAATGATCCACACGCTGTCGGAGTGAACAGCAGAAGGGGGAACTCTCATGAACTGGATTCGCGAACTCTTTGGCGTCCACAAACCCATCATCGCCATGTGCCACCTGCGCGCGCTGCCGGGCGACCCTGGCTACGATGCTACCAAGGGGCTCGACTTCGTGCTGGAGAAGGCGCGCGCCGACCTGCACGCGCTGCAAGCCGGCGGCGTCGATGCCGTCATGTTCTCCAACGAGTACAGCACGCCCTATCTGCTCCAGGTCGAGCCGATTACGCACGTGACCATGGCGCGCATCATCGGCGAACTGCGGAGCGAGATCCAGGTGCCCTACGGCGTCAACGTGCTGTGGGACCCGAAGGCCACCGTCGAACTGGCGGTGGCGGTGGATGCGTCCTTCGTGCGCGAGATCTTCAGCGGCGTCTATGCCAGCGACTTCGGGCTGTGGAACACCAACAGCGGCGAGGTTGCGCGCCTGCGCCAGCGGCTGGGCGGCGACAAGATCAAGCTCTTCTACAACATCGTGCCCGAGGCGGCGGCCTATCTGGGCAACCGCGACATCGCCGCCATCGCCCGCTCCACCGAGTTCAACGCCCAGCCCGATGCGCTTTGCGTCTCCGGGCTGATTGCCGGCGCCGAGACGGACGCCGGCACGCTGGCCGCGGTCAAGGGAGCGGTGCAACGCACGCCAGTCTTCGCCAATACGGGCGTGCGCGCCGACAACGTGGCGGCGCAACTTGCCATCGCCGACGGCGCCATCGTGGGCACGACCTTCAAGGTCGACGGCTATATCTGGAGCGATGTCGACCAGCGGCGCGTGGCCGAGTTTATGCAGGCGGCGCGAGCCGCACGTGGCTAAGCAACAGCCCGCAGCAAACCAGGAGTTATCTTTGTGCAGCTTCGTGCGCTTTGGGTCTTGGTGGTTGCGTGTTCTGAATTGGTGAGACTCTATCATGGACAACCGCTGGCGGCAGCTTGCCGACATCCTCGTCACCTATTCGGCCCGCGTCAAGCCCGGCGAGCGCGTGCTGATTGCCATGGGCGAAGTGGAGAGCTTTCCGCTCACCCACGCCTTGTACGACGCGTGCATCCGCGCCGGCGCCTACCCGCAGGTGCAGTTCACCTCCGAGACGCTGCGCCATAGCCTGCTGGTCCATGGCGACGCGGAACAGCTTAACTGGGCGCCGGAACTCGAAGCACAGGGCATGGCATGGGCCGACGTCTACTTCGGCCTGCGCGGCGCCTACAACCTGCACATGCATGACGACATCCCCGCCGACCGCCTGGCGCTGAATCAGGCCGCGCAGGGGCGCATCTCCACGTTGCGCTGGCAGCAGACGCGCTGGTGCCTGGTGCGCGTGCCGAACGCGGCCTTCGCCTTCCAGGCCGGCGCCGACGAAGAGAGCATCGAAGCCATGTTCTTCGCCGCCTGCTTGCTGGACTGGGACCGCGAGTCACGCCGGTGGAAGCGCTGGGCCGACCAGTTGAATCGCGGCAAAACGGTGCGGCTCGTCGGCAGGGAGACGGACCTGAGCTTCTCCATCGAGGGGCGGCGTTGGATGGTGGGGGACGGCACCTTCAACATGCCCGACGGCGAGCTGGCCACGGCGCCGGTGACGTCGACGCTGCACGGCCATGTCACCTTTGAGTGGCCGGGCGTGCTCGGCGGGCGGCTGATGCATGGCATTCGCCTGGCGTGGGAGCACGGCACGCTCGTTCATGCCTCGGCCGCCACCAACGAGGCCTTCCTGCAACGCATCCTGGCCACTGACGCCGGCGCCAGCCTGCTCGGCGAGTTCGCGATGGGCGCCAACCCGCACGTCGACCGCTTCTGCGCCGATATTCTGATCGACGAAAAGATCGGCGGCACCGCACACATGGCGCTCGGTCGCGCCTACCCCGAATGCGGCGGCGACAACCAGTCCGCCATCCACTGGGACATCGTCAAGGACATCCGGCAAGAAGGGGCGGTCTATGTGGATGACCGGGTCGTGTTGGAGCACGGGCAATTCCACCTTGATGATTGAATTATGAGCTACTTTCTCGGCGTCGATATCGGGACCTATTCGAGCAAAGGGGTGCTGGTGCGCGATGACGGTACCGTCGTCGCCAGCCATGCCGTGCCGCACGCGCTCGCCATGCCGCAGCCCGGCTGGTATGAACACGACGCCGAGGCGACCTGGTGGCACGATTTCGTCGCGATTACGCGCGCGGTGCTGGCGCAAAGCGGCATTCCCGCCACCGGAGTCGCCGCGATCGGCGTCAGTTCCATCTCCCCTGCCATCGTCCCCGTCGACGCAGACGGCAACGCACTGCGCCCGGCCATCCTCTACGGCATCGACACGCGCGCCACGCAGGAGATCGCCGCGATCGAGCAGGCGCTGGGCGGCGGCGATGCCTTCTTCCAGCGCTACGCCATGACCCTCTCGGCGCAATCCGCCGCGCCCAAGATCCGCTGGATTCGCACCCACGAGCCCGAGATCTGGCGCGCCACGCGGCTGGTCCTTGGCGGCGCCGGCTACATCGTCTGGCGGCTGACGGGCAGCGCCACCATCGACCACTACGACGCCGGCGCCTATGCCCCACTCTACGACCCCGCCACCCTGGCGTGGGATTCGGCCTTCGCCGACCTGGTTGCGCCCGTGGAGTGGATGGCACAGCCCACGTGGACCTGTGCGATCGCCGGCCGCGTTCACGCTGCGGCGGCGGCAGTTACCGGGCTGGCCGTCGGCACGCCCGTCATCACCGGCACGGCCGATGCCGCCGCTGAGGCCGTCAGCGCGGGTCTGGCGGAAACCGGCGATATGATGATCATGGTCGGGTCGACCGTCTTCTTCATCGTGCGCACAGAGCAGCAATCCGCCAGCCGGCGTTTCTGGGGCGGCCGCTTTCTCGAGCCGGGGAGCTTTGCGCCGGCCGCATCGTCACGCCCGACCCGGCGCAGCATGCGCGCTATGAACCGTACTACCGGATCTATCGCGATCTCTACGGCCAGAGTGCGCCGGCCATGCACGCGCTCAGTCGCCTGCAAGCGGGCGCCGGCCATCCCTGAGTGCCGCGCAGCAGTCATTCCCAGAATTCCGCACATCCTTTCGCCGCTTCTGGAAAATCCTTACTGGATTTCATCGCGATCCTTGCTGGTTTCGATCACGATCCGCACGCGGATTGCGACAAAACTGCACGCGGATCCGATCCAAATCCTTACTGGATCGCGACGAAATCCAGTACGGATTTCTGACAAGCCGCAGGCGATGTCGCACAGAGCACGCAACGACACTTCCGGCAGCCAGGCGGCTGAGCCCCGCTGCCCGCGGCAAGAGCGTGGCGACAGGGCAGGTCTTATCGTGGAAGCTCTGCGCCGCCAGCCAAGAAACTACAACTTCTTGTAGGGACATGGCCCACCGCCTCCTCTATGCTGGGTGCATGTTTTCGGAATGGTGTTCATAGAGAAGGAGCGATTCATGCACCAGGAAACCAACCTTACGCCGGTCGCACCCGGCATTGCGTTCCGGCAGAAGAGCGTTGCCGTGTCGCTCGTCGTCATTGGGGCGACGGCCCTCTACTATTTCCTGCGCGCGCTGGAACTCGGCCGGAGCGGCGCTACCTTGCCCAGCGACGCACTGCCGCTGGTGATCGGTACGGTCATCTTTATCATTGTGGTGGAAGCGGTGCTCCAGGCGGTGCTGGCCTTTGGCGCCGGACGCGTGCCTGCCGCCACCGCTCGCGATCGGCTCGTATCGGCGCTGGCCGCACGCAACGCCTATTTCGTGCTGGTGGCGGGCACATTGGCCGCCTTTGCCGGCTTCCTGCTGGGCCAGGCGCCGTTTCTCGTTGGCAATGTGCTGCTGCTCGGTTTCATCCTGGCCGAGATGACCAGGCTGGCATCCCAACTCGTCCTTTACCGGCGGCACGCTACCGACAAGGAGGCCCTCTGATGGCAACCACAGACCGCCAGAGGGCGACTCGCAACATCATCATTTTCACGGCGCTGATGAGCGGGCTGGCGTGGGGCGGCGCACAACTGGGCGGTACGCCAAAAGAACCGGGGCTGGGGCTGCTGGTCTGGGGCGCGGCGCCCATCGGTGCAGCGCTGATCATGAAGCTGGTCTTGCGCGACAAGGTGGATATGGGCTGGCGGCCGCGCCTGCGCGGCAACGGGCGCTGGTACCTGCTGAGCCTGCTCTTCTTCCCCGCAGTCATGGGGAGCGCACTGGCGGCCGGTCTCCTGCTGGGCGCGGCGACGCTGCATCCCATGGACCTGGCAACGCTGGCGAGCGTCGTGGCACCGGCCGCCGTGATCTACACGATCTTCGCGTTTTTCGAGGAAGTTGGCTGGCGTGGCTACCTGGCGCCCAAAATGGCCACGGTCGACGCTCGACTCAGCGGCCATCTCTGGGTCGGTCTAATCTGGGCTTCGTGGCACTTCCCCTTCCTGACGCAGATCGTTCCCGGTACGACCGAGAACCTGGTGACGCTGGCGCCGCGCTTTGTGGTGGGCACCGTCGCCCTGGCCGTCGTCTATGGCGAGATCCGCCTGCGCACCAATTCGTTGTGGCCGGCCGTCCTGATGCACGCCGTGGGCAATACCATCGGCAACTCCGTACTGGCCAGCCTCGGCGCCACGCCGCTGATCACCCTTGCACCCGGGCTGGAGTGGCTGGCGTCGCCCGGCATCGAAGGCGTGTTGGTGATTGCCCTGTGTGTCGCAGTGGGCGGCACGCTGTACGTCCGGCGGCAACGCCAATCGCAGGCCGGCACCCGGACAAACGCGGGGCGATACGGGGAGCATCCGTCGGGACGCCGGGCGCCTGCGGCCGATCCATCGGTCAAATAAGGCTTGACAATCTCGCACTCTCGCTTCATGCTATTAGGGAAAGGCATGGCCGGCACCCCATACGCCAACGGCCATGACCGGCGGAATCCATGATTCCCTTACTGACCTTCTCTTCAAGCAAACGGGAGGAAAAAGAATGTTGACCGACTATGACGTACGCCAGGCAGTGGAGTTCGAAAGCCACGACGCGCCGGTGCTCAGCGTCTACCTCAACGTGGATCCTCATCGACGCACTGTCGAGAAATACAAGCTGGCGCTGCGCAATCTGCTGGACAAGGCCGACCATGCCGATCCGGAAGATGTGCGGCGCATGCACAACTATATCGAGATGGGTTACAACCGCACCGGTCGCGGCGTGGTGCTCTTCAGTTGCGCGGCCAAGGACTTCTGGTGGGCGCAGAGCTTTGCCGTGCCGGTGGAGGACTTCGTCTTCGTCAGCTTCCGCCCCTACGTGCGCCAGCTTGCCCGCCTGCTCGACACCTACGAGCGCTGCGGCGTCGTTCATGTCGACTCCGAGGGTGCGCGCCTCTTCCTCTTCAACATGGGCGTGCTCGAGAGTGTCGACGGCTACCTGGGCGAAGAGGTGAAGCAGCATCGCTCCGGCGGCTGGGCCAACCCGCGCTACCAGCGTCACGAGGCCAAGCAGGCACGCGAGAATCTTCAAGAGGCGGCCGAAATGGCCGAGGAATTTTATCGCGAGTCAAATACGCGGCGCCTCATCCTGGCCGGCACCGAAAAGAACGTGGCAAAGTTCCGCGACCTGCTTAGCAATCGCCTGCGTTCGATGGTCATCGGCCAATTCGGCGCCGACGCCAATGCCCGCGAGGCCGATATCCGCGACAAGGCGCTCGATCTGGCTGCCAAGGCCGAAGCCAACGAGGCGCAGAGCATGGCCGAACTCGTCGTCTCTACGGCGCGCCAGGGTGGCAACGCCGTGCTGGGCCTGGTCGACACGCTGACCGCGGTGCAGCACGGCCGCGCCCAGCATGTGGTGGTCCTCTCCGACTATGCGCAGCATGCCTACCGCTTCGTGGACAGTGGCGTCGTCGTCACCGAACTGTCGGAAGAGGGCGACCTGGCCAGCGGGCGCATCCAGGATCTGCCCGACGCCGTGGAGAGCACGCTGCGCCGCGCCCTGGCGCAGAACATCGGCGTGACGCTCGTCGACCAGCACAAGGAACTGGGCCAGTTTGGCAAGATCGGCGCGCTCACCCGCTGGTAGGCGCCGGCCGGCAGAGCGCCTATCTGCGTTACCTTTGCGTTCTGTTAGAGGCGCGTTTGTTCGGAATCGTGGTTACGCTGTTTTCGTAGCGATCAAGCGTACAACGTGTGCAGGGAAAGTAGCTCTCACATCAGGAGAAAATGGTCCTATCATGATGCGATTTGATCGATTTACGGAAAAAGCGCAAGAGGCCGCCATGCGCGCCTACGAAATCTTGCAGCATTACAAACACACCCAGGTCGACACCGAACATATCTTCCTGGCGCTGCTCCAGCAGAGCGGCGGCGCGGTGCCACAGATCATGCAGAGCCTGCAAGCACCCGTGCCGGAGATGGTGCAGAAGCTCACCGACGTACTGGAGAGCATGCCGCGCGCCAGCAACAATCCGTACGGGAGCACGGCAACGGCACAGGTCTTTATCACGCCACGCCTCAAGCGGATCATGGACATCGCCTACGAAGAAGCGATGCGCATGAAGGATGAGTACATCAGCACCGAGCACATCCTGCTTGCCGTCGCCAGCGAGCGCAACACGCCCAGCGCCAACCTCCTGCGCGAGGCGAACGTGAGCAAGGAGCGCATTGCCGAGGCCATCACAGCCATCCGCAACGGCCAGCGCGTCACGGAGCCCAACGCCGAAAGCAAGTACCGCGTGCTGGAGAAATACGGTCGCGACCTGACCCGCGCCGCCAAAGAAGGCAAGCTCGACCCGGTGGTCGGCCGCGAGGCCGAGGTCTTGCGGGCGATCCAGGTGCTATCGCGGCGTACCAAGAACAACCCCGTGCTCATCGGCGAGGCCGGCGTGGGCAAGACGGCCATCGTCGAAGGGCTGGCCCAGAAGATCACATTCGACGACGTGCCCGATACGTTGGAGGGCAAACGCGTGATCTCGCTGGACCTCGGCGCGCTCGTCGCCGGCACCCGCTTCCGCGGCGAGTTCGAAGAGCGGCTCAAGGCGTGCATCGAGGAGATCCAGCGCAGCGAAGGCGAGATTATCCTTTTCATCGACGAGTTGCACACCATGGTCGGTGCGGGCAATGCCGCCGGCGCCATGGATGCCAGCAACATGCTCAAGCCGGCCCTGGCGCGCGGCGAATTGCAGTGCATCGGCGCCACCACGCTCGACGAGTATCGCGAACACATCGAGAAGGATTCTGCGCTGGAACGCCGCTTTGCGCCCGTCTATGTGGACGAGCCTACCGTGGAAGAGAGCATCGAGATTCTGCGTGGGCTGCGCGGCCGCTATGAAGATCACCACAAGGTGAAATACGACGATGATGCGCTGGTGCAGGCCGTCAAGCTGAGCCATCGCTACGTCTCGGATCGGCGCCTGCCCGACAAGGCTATCGATCTCATGGACGAGGCCGCCGCCAAGCTGCGCGTCGCCATGTTCTCCATGCCGGCCCGCCTCAAGGAAATGAAGGCGCAACTTGCCGAGCTCCAGACCAAGGAAGAGAAGGCGTGGGAGGGTCGCGACTACGAGAATGCCGCCCAGTTCAAGGCCGAGCGCGTGCGTATCGAGGAGGACTACGACGAGTTGGTCTCCGGCTGGCGCGTGGAGGCCGACCTGGACGAGATCGTCGACGCTCGCGACATTGCCGCCGTCATCAGCGCGTGGACCGGCATCCCGGTGAGCAATCTCTTGCAGACCGAGACCGAGAAGCTCCTCAACATGGAGGAAGTGTTGCGCGAGCGCATCATCGGCCAGTCACAGGCCATCGAGGCGGTCAGCGATGCCATCCGCCGCGCGCGCAGCGGGTTGAAGGATCCGCGGCGCCCCATCGGCACCTTCCTCTTCCTGGGACCGACCGGTGTCGGCAAGACCGAGCTGGCCAAGGCGCTGGCCGGCTTCCTCTTCGACGACGACGATGCGTTGCTGCGCATCGACATGAGCGAGTACCGCGAGCCGCACACGGTGAGTCGTCTCTTTGGCGCACCGCCCGGCTACGTGGGCTACGACCAGGGCGGCCAGCTCACCGAGCAGGTGCGGCGCCGGCCCTATCGGGTCATCCTCTTCGACGAAATCGAGAAGGCGCACCCGGACGTGTGGAACTCGCTCTTGCAGATCATGGACGACGGGCGTCTCACCGACGGCCAGGGGCGGCAGGTCGACTTCCGCAACACGGTCGTGATCATGACGAGCAACGTCGGCGCCGAGGCTGTGAAGCGCGGGCCGCTGGGCTTTATGACGCCCTCCTTCGACGAGACGAAGTACAACCAGGGCGAGTATGCCAGCCAGCTCAAGCGCCTCTTCCGGCCGGAGTTCCTCAACCGCATCGACGAGACCATCGTCTTCGAGACGTTGTCGCGCGATCAGATCCGGCGCATCGTGCAGTTGCTGATGAAGGATATCAGCGTGCGCATGGATGAGTTGGGCTTCTCCGTGGAGATGACCGACGACGCCGCCGACTACCTGGCCGAGATCGGCTACGACCCGAGTTACGGCGCCCGGCCGTTGCGCCGCCTGTTGCAGCGCCGCGTGGAGAACGAACTGAGCAAGCGCCTGCTCAAGGGCGAGTACAAGACCGGCGACCATGTCGTCGTCGGCTACGATCCCGAGGGCGAGGGCGACAGCAAGCTCACCTTCACGCTGACCGAGCAGGCGCCCATCCCCGTGAATTTCCCGGTGGGCAGCGATCACGCCTGATTGCAACCCATCGATCGACGATTCAAGCCGGCGGCCGCGAGCATTTGTGCTCGCGGCCGTTTCTTTTTGCCGTCAGCGCCGGACATGCGGCAGGTAGAGCCGCTCCGGCAGCACGCCCTCGAACTCCAGCGTGAAGCGCATCGCGCTGAAGGAGACGTGCACCGGTGCATCCGCCACGGCGGCATCGAGATAGACCTGCCCGCCATCGCCGGCGGCGAGCTGGAAGCTGCCGAGGCGCAGCCAGTCGTCGTTGAGCGGCAGTTGATCCTGCACGCTGGTGGCGGCGCCATCCAGCCCGTAGACCGTGTAGCGCGCGCCGCGCGTGTCGGCGCTGAGCGTCTGGTTCAGGCACGGCCACTCGACCGTCCCGTGGCTGGGAATCAGCGCCTCGATCCGCCAGGTGCCGGTCACCGGCAGCGTCGGCTGCCAGATGGCGTAGTTCAGCGGCGGGACTGTACCGCCCAACGGCTGCGCCGGCGACAGATAGGCGGGCTGCCCGCGCACGTTGGTGTAGCGATGCCAGCCTGATGCACAAGGATCGTCGGTGTCGTACGCCGGCGAAAGCTGCGGCGTCTCGACAATCACGGTCACAGGCGGCTCCACAACGCCGGCCAGGTCGGCCACGATGCCGTCGAGCACGTTGCTGTCGATCTCCAGCGTCACGCCGCCCCACGTCTCGTCATGGCTGCCCGCGTATTGGCGGATACGCTGCGACTGGTTCCACAGCGCCGGCGGCAGGCAGCTTGCCGGCAGGTCGTTCACCGTCACCGCCGGGTCGTAGGATTGGCGCGTCCACGCCGCAAACCAGACGGCATCGGGCGCCGGCGCGAGGTCGCCGTAGCGGGCGATCGGCGGGTTGCAGGCCAGCGCGTAGAGCCCGGCATAGCTGTTGCTCTGCTGAATGCGCTGCATCCACCCCGCAACGAAGGCACGCGCCGCTTCCACACAGGCGCTATCCTCGCCGTCATACGCCTCCAGGTCATAATAGAGCACGGTGCCCGCGCCGCCGGCCTCGGCCAGGCCCATCGTCTGCGCGACCTGCAACGCCTGCTCAGCTTCGGCGCGCCCCTGGGAAAAGGCCGTCGCCGGGTTGGCGTCGAACCGGCTGCGAAAACTCGTACACGGCGCCTGCGGCCCGACCCACGTGGGGATCAAGGTCCACCCTTGCAGCGCCAGTGCTTCCAGGCGCTGCGCCGTCAGCGACGTATTGGTGCAGAAGCGCAGCGCGCCGCCGATATAGAGGTTGACCGCCCGGTAGGGTCCGGCGTCCATCCAGCGGCGCAGATCTTCCTCGCCGGCCAGTTCGCACATATCAAAGCCCGGGCCGCGCAGGCGTGCCGTACGCGTAGCAGGCGCTGCGTCACTCGCCGCCCCCGCCGCCATCCGATCGACAACGGCCGGTGGCCACGGTGGCAGCGTGCGATTGACGAGTACAGGCTGCCAGCGTTGGCCGCCGTCGACAGTACGAAGCAGGCTGCCTTCCGCCGTCACTGCCCAGCCCGCGCCAGGCGCAACCATGAGCATGCTCGATGGCGCGTCCTGTGGCGCATCCTGTGGCGCGTCCGCGGCCTGACGATAGACGGGCGACGGCACTGCCGGCAGGCGTAGCGGCAGCCCCGTGGCCGCCATAAGCCAGGCGCCCGCGTCGAACATCTCGACAGGCGCTCCGGAGAGCACGGGCAGAAGTTCGTCGACAAGGGTCCAGGTTTCGCCGCCGTCGCGGGTCGTGTAGCGGTGCACGCGCTGCGACGTAGCCGTCGCGCTCACGACGGTGATGACGCCATGGCGCCCGTCCGCCGTGAAGCGCGGCAGATCGTGCCGGCGCCGGCCCAGTGGAACATCGTCAGCATAGGGAAGCCGCTGGACCGTCCACGTGCGCCCACCGTCGTCGGTGCGGTAGAGCGTGTCGCCGCCGGCCGTCCAGCCGCTCGCAGCCGACACGAAGACAACCGGCTCGCCGCCGGGCAGAGCGCGTCGCTGCCAGGTCACGCCGCCATCTTGCGTGGCAAAGAGCGTGCCCAGGCTGAAGTTGCTGCTCGTCAGTTGGCGCACCGCCAGCCAGCCGGTCGTTTTGTCCAGCCACTGCATGCTGATGGCGCTGGCGCGCCCCGCCGGGTCGTTCGGCGCAAAAAGCTGGTGACTGCGCATCTGCCAGTGCTGTCCGCCATCGGCCGTTGCCGCCAGCGTCACCATGCCGGGTGTCTCGCCCATGGCCGCCAGCCAGCCGCTACCGTCCTCAAGGAACGTTACGGCAGCCGGCCCAGCCAGCGCCATCTCCGGCGGCGTCACCGCGCGCCACGTCACGCCGCCGTCGACCGTGCGGAGCAGCGCATCGCCGGCCAGCGCCCAGCCATCCTGCGCGGACAGGGCGCCAAAGCTACGGATCCGGCCATTGACTGCCGGCGCCTGCTCTGCGCTCGCCGCGCGGCCGGCCAGCACCGGCGCCGCTGCGGCCAGCCCAACGATGATGATAAACGCAACGCCCCACCCAATCGATCGCATTGTCATTGCCCCCGGCTTGCACCGGCTCACGCCGGTTGTCAATGACAAGACGTTCTACGGGCGCCGTTCGTTACTCTCCGCTGTTGCATCGACTCCCCGCTGGAACCGGCTTACAATCCCCCGACATAGTCCAGCATGCGCCCATCGCTGTCGAACCAGCCGCACGGGCAGTTCGCCGGGGCGTCCGGTGCGATCGGCTCGGCGTAAAGGATGGCCGGCAGGTAGAGCGTGGTTTCATCGACCAGCGGAGTATTCCAACGTGGCTCACCACCCGACACCGCATCGACGTGCGCAACGTTTGCCGCCACGGCGCCGGGCGACCATGACGGGCCAACCTGTCGCAACGGAATCTGCGTCAGGCCATTTTGGATGCGGTCGATCTTGTAGAAGAAGATCTCCATCGTCATGGTGGCGTTGTAGATGCCATCCAACAGAGTAGCCGGGCAGCCGCCGTTGGTCATGCACGGATCATAGCTGAAGCCGACCGGCACGAAGTATTCGGGCGACGAGACACGCACGCCGTCGGTAAATGAAGGCAGATATTCGGCGCCACCGGACTGGTCGGCATCCTGCCACTGGCCGTAGAAGGGCAGTGCCATGGTGTTGGTATGGTCGACGGAGAGCTTGCCGTTCGACCGCCGGATGCGATATGTGCCGCTGCCGGGCATGTTCGGGTCGACGTAGGGATCGACCGGCGTCGGCGGGAACTTCACCAGGATGAACTCGGTGCCGGCGGGCAGGCTGACATTGACGTCGTCGTCGCGGTTCTTGTAGCGCACCTGCATCTGATTGCGCAGCGAGTCGAGCTGGCCGGCAAAACCTGGGCCGATATAGGAGCGGAAGGTGCCGCTGGCACTCCCCAACACCGTGACGGCGATCCGCGCCGGCAGGGTGAAGGCGAATTCGGCCGTCACGTCGGCGTACTCCTGGTCGAGGCGAAACTCGCAGCCCAGGTTGGCCGGCACCTGCACCGCGCCGTCGCCGGCAGAGACGGTCGATGCCTGGCTGGCCGGGTAGCGATACTGCGCGCCGGTGTTGGCCGACGGCTGGCTCTGGCCGGCCGGGAAGTAGCTGTAGCTGCCCAGCACCTGGGCGGTGATCTCCTGGCCGCCGGCGTAGACGCGCATGGTTCCGGCCGGAGCCGCCGAGGGCCATTCATCGAACGAGGCCGGTTTGCCCGGACACAGCACCGTGTCGGTGGAGGACGGTGAATAGCGCAGGCGCAGGCGCACCGTGTCGCCGACGCGTTCGCCGCCATCATAGAGCGCCAGCCCCACGCCGGGCAGGCCACGGACGATCGTGTCCATCAGGTGCTCCTCCGGCACCAGGCCCACCAGGTCGACGACGTTGACGCCGCGTGGTTCCAGCCAATCGATGGCGGCAGGGGTTGCCGGTTCCGTATCTGCAACGACGGTCGCAGTTTCGGCGCGAAGGCCCGGCAATGCCAGCAGCACGCCCAGCACTGCCAGCAAGATGCGCGATGGCAACCGGCGCAAAGCAGGCATGTTCTGATATAATGAAAGCGGTTTCATAGAGTATGTCCTCCTTCGACAGCGTGCGCGACGGTGCGATTGCCGCAGCACAACGACAGCGTGTGGGGCGGGACAAGTCAACACGATTCCAGGCAGGAATGCAAGGTCCATTCAGATATGGTCGGGCAACGGCGATCCTACGCTGTCCCGTGTTTTCGCATACGATTCAAAAGCACAGGAAAACAATCATGACAAGTAAGCCATTTCCGCAAGATTTCGTGTGGGGTACAGCCACTTCATCCTACCAGATCGAGGGTGCGTGGCAGGCTGACGGCAAGGGCGAGTCCATCTGGGACCGCTTTGCGCACACGCCGGGCAAGATCATGGACCAGTCAAGCGGCGACGTGGCGTGCGACCACTACCAGCGCTGGCCACAGGACATTGCGTTGATGAAGGAACTGGGGCTGCACGCCTACCGCTTCTCGATCGCGTGGCCGCGCATCCTGCCGCAGGGCAGCGGTGCAGTAAACCAGGCCGGCATCGGCTTCTACAGCCGGCTGGTCGACGGTCTGCTGGAGGCGGGCATCGTGCCTTTCGTGACGCTCTACCACTGGGACATGCCGCAGGCGTTGCAGGATAAGGGTGGCTGGCCCCAGCGCAGCACGGCCGAGGCCTTCGTTGAGTACGCCGACGTCATCTCCCGCGCGCTCGGCGATCGGGTCAAGCACTGGATCACGCACAACGAACCGTGGTGCGCCAGCTTTCTGAGCTACCAGATCGGCGAGCACGCCCCCGGACTGCATGACTGGCCGGCCGCGCTGGCCGCTTCGCATCACCTGCTGCTGTCGCATGGCTGGGCCGTGCCGGTGCTGCGCCGCAACAGTCCCGGCGCCGAGGTCGGCATCACGCTCAACTTCACGGCATCCGAGATCGCCACGCCGACACCGGAGAATGTGGTCGCGGCCCGCGTCTATGACGGCTACTTCAACCGCTGGTTCCTCGATGCCGTCTGCGGACGCCACTATCCCGCCGACATGATGGAGGGCTATCGCCAGGCGGGATTTGTGCCGGCCGGTGGCGCCGGCTTCATCCAGGACGGCGACATGGCGGCGATTGCCGCGCCGATCGACTTCCTGGGCGTCAACTACTACACGCGCTTCATGCTCAAGGCCGATGGCAACAACCCGCCCATGCCGGCCGACGACGCCGAGCATGCCACGCTGCCGCGCACGGACATGGGCTGGGAGATCTTCCCGCAGGGTCTGTACGAACTGCTCTGCCGGCTGCACTTCGAGTACAAGCTGCCCAAGCTCTACATCACCGAGAATGGCGCCAGTTTCGCCGACGGGCCGGGGGCAGATGGCCAGGTCCACGATACGCGGCGCATCGACTATCTGCGCGCGCATTTTGACGCCGCACACCGGGCGATGAAAGCGGGTGCCCCGCTGGCCGGCTATTTCGTCTGGTCGCTCATGGACAACTTCGAGTGGGCCAGGGGGTACACCGAGCGATTCGGCATCGTGTGGGTGGACTACGAAACGCAGGAACGCATGTTGAAGGATAGCGCGCTCTGGTACAAAGGGGTGATCGCCGCCAACGCGTTTGAATAGGACAGGACGAACCAGGTAGAGCGAGTCCGGCACCGTCGAGTCTTGTGTCAGCCACAACAGGCAGGCACAAGGCTCGACGCCTATTTGGGAGAGGAAACCACTTCACCGGCGCGCGGCCAGCGTTTCGTAATGCTGAATATAGCGGCGCGCCAGGTGCGGCCAGCCCAGTTCATTCTCGATGCGCGCGCGGGAGGCGGCGCCCATGCGCCGGCGCAGCGTCGCGTCATCCACCAGCCGGGCCAGGGCGCCGGCCAGGGCGTCGGCATCCTGCTCGGGAATCAGCAGGCCGGTCGTCTCATTCACAATCGCCAGCGGATTGCCGGCCACGGTCGTGCCGATGACCGGCTTGCCGCAGCTCATGGCGTCGAGCACGCAGACGTTCAGTCCGTCGGCCGGCCGCGAGACAGAGGGCATGGCCAGCACATCCGCCATATTGTAATAGCGGCCAATCGCCGTCTTCGGCACGTTGCCGACCCACCGCAGCCGCTCCGCCACCCCCAGGTCCAGCGCCAGTTGCTGCCACGCGGCCTTGTCGTCCCCCTCGCCCACCATCACGCCGACGACGGGCCGCTCCCGCAGGGACGGCGTCGCCAGCGCGCGGATCAGCACGTCGAAACCCTTCTTCGGTACCATGCGTCCCACGCACAAGGCAACCACATCGTCGGCGCCGATGCCCAGGTCGGCGCGCAGGGCAGCCACGCCCGTCTCGTCAGGGCGCAGGGCAGCCGGGTCCGTGCCGTAGATGATCATGTCAAATTTGCCCAGGTCGGCGCCAAGGGGCAACACGGCATCGCGCAGGTCGGCGCTGTTGGCGGTCAGCAGGTCCGCCTGGCGCAGGGCAAAGCGCGCCATGCCGCGGAAGAGAGCGTTGCTGCGCGCCACCTGCGCGTCGGAGCCGGGGATGGAGACGACGAGCGGGATATTCAGCCGGCGGCTCACCACCGCGGCGATAAAGCCATTGGGCAGCAGCCAGTGCGCGTGGATCACGTCGGGACGGCTGCGGCGCGCACCCGCCATCGTCGCCTGGATGCCGCGGGCAAAGAGGGCCGGGCTCAGGGCGTACGCCTCCAGCCGCAATGCCAGGTCGGACTGCATGGTGCGCATGTAGCCGAGTTTGTGCAGCGAATCGGGCCAGGCGTAGCGGTAGAGTTGCAGGTCGACGGGTGCGCGGAGCGGCCGGTTGTAGGCCGGGTCGTAGGGTGCGTAGACGGTGACACGTTGCTCCTGCACGGCCAGTTCCTCGCAGAGGGCCTCCACAAAGGTGCCGCTGAAGTCGCCGGGAAAGCGCGGGTAGTTATGGGTGAGGACGCCGATATGCATGGCGCTATTCTACCATCGGGCGAGAGATGCGCCGGAAGATGTGGGCAAGCAAGCTCGAATAACCAGAGAAAAAGAGCCAGGTTCCCTCTGGAAACCTGGCTCGAACGCTGTTATTCAGTTGTCAGGCGCCTACGGCAGGCGCCAACGCCGGCCCCCCTACGAGCGAAACAACGGGCTCCGGTGCACGGTGTGGGCGCTGGTGGCGCAGCAACTCTGCGCCACCTCTCAGTTGCACGCCCGGTGCGCCGTGAGCGGTGAGCTTACGGTACGCAGACCGTGTCGCCCGGATAGACATAGTAGTGCGGCCGGCTGTAGACCCACGGGTTGGCCGCCAGCATCGCGCTGGCCGACACGCCGTAGTAAGCGCCGATACCATACAGGCTATCGCCGGGCTGGACCGTTACCGAGTGAGCGCAACTGCCGCTGCTTGTCGAAGGGCGGCCGTAGATCACGGTTTCCCAGTGACCGACCTGCTGGTTCTCGAAGTCCCACACCTTCACCGGCGAGCCGGGCTGGTGCGGCAGGCGAACCGTGTAGCAGAGCGGCGTGTGCGGGAGCCAGCCAGAGACCTCTTCTTCGCAGACCTTGTAGCGAGCGCCAGGCACGCGGTAGTCATTGGTGGCAAAGTCGAAGCGGTACTGGCCGAGACCATCGGTCAGGACAAACTTCGTGTTGTCCAGGTCGGGATCGTCCTCGCCGTTCAGAGGCAGGGCGCCGCCCTTGTCCAACGGGGTGATCATGATCTTCCAGTCCGGGAGACCAACCTTGCCATTGGTGTCGATCTTGCGGCCAACGAAGCTGAAGCCGAAGTCCTGCTCATTGTAGAAGTCGACACGTGCGCAATCGCCGGCAGCCAATACGTCTACCGTGAAGCCTGTCGGTGAAGCAGGGGCCCACCCTGCGCGGCTCTCTTCCACGACCGTATACGGGCCGAAGGGCAGGTTGCTGAAGGTGACCTTGCCGGCAGCATCGGTGTAGCCGTTAGCCACGACCGTGCCGTTGGCACGCTTGAGGGTCATCTTCCAGCCGGGCAGCGGCGTCGAAGCGCCATTGTCTGGCGGAACATCAAACTTGAAGACGTCGATGCAGCCATATTCCGTGACGCGGTTCTTGAAGCGGAGGCGCTGCGGAATCGGAGCGCCGGCATCGTCGACCTCGTACTCAACCTTGAGTTCCTGCTTGCCGGACGTGGGCATGATGGCCGTGTACGACACGCCGTGCGGCGCCTTCTCCTTGAAGACCCACAGGCCAGGAGTCAAGCGGAATTGCGCTTCACCGTTGGCATCAGTTGTGACCTCAACGGGCGAGGCGAACCAGTTGCCCTTGCCCGGCTCGGCGCGAATGATCCAGTCGGCCAGCGGCTGATGCGCATCGTTGATCTTGGTGACGATCACGGGCACATAGCGGACCAGCTTGAAGCGAATCTGGACGCACTTGTCGGAGCCATACTCGAGCGGCACGTCAAACGCAACCGGGGTGATACCCTCCCAGTTGGTGTTCGGCGGAATGACGATGGAGAAGTTCCACAGACCGACAGAAAGATCTTCGACCTTGAACTTGCCGTCTTCCGTCTGAACCTGTGCAGCCGGATCAAGTTGATCGCCTACGTACGGTGCGTATTCGATCGTCCAGGGGTCGATCACGTCCGGATCGTTGTTGGACGTCTCGAGGATGTATTCTTCCCAATCGATGACCGAGCCTTCCACGCAGAGCTTGTCCGTCGCGGTGCCCTGATCTTGAGCAAAAGCGCTGACCACGGGGATCAGCATTCCCAGCGCCAGGAGTACTGCCAGCAGCGTCCGCACACGCCAAGGCATCCACTGTCGCTGACTGGTGTTACCAGACATACGACTCTCCTTTCAAAGAGCTACACTGTTGTTGTTGGGGTGATGCTAGTCAACAAATACCGTCATTATGAGACGACAGGTTGGTTGCTCACATGGCATGCTCCTTTCACATAGAATCTTGCAAACATGGATGCAAAATGCGGCCCCCCGTGAAACAAGATTCGTGGACTAGCTTACCATGAATTTTGCGGAAATGCAAGGGGTTTTCATAACACAATGGCACGAATTTTAGCCCAATCTGCTAATTTCCTTCATCCCGATGGTCTATTTTCCAGGATTGACCCCCAAGAGATGTGTATTGGAGTGGCCAACTCCATGGGCGAATAGGGTAATTAAAAACCACAATATATATTGTTGGGCAGCCCGCAAAGGCACGTTGGTTGCCCCAATCATCGGCCCCAGGACCAAAGAAAACGCCCCCGGTTTCCCCAGGGGCGCTGCCTCACGCCTTCATTCTGGCAACCTCGCCTTCCAACCGGCGCACCTGGTTGCGCAGATCCTCCAATTCCTTTTGCGGAATCTGCCCTGCCCGCTCGCCCTTCTTGCGTAATCGGTCGACGGCACGGCGCGCGACGACGGCTTCCTGGCGCACCTTACCCCGCGCGTAAGCTTCCAGCGCCGCAATTGCACTGTCTGCCTCCAACGTTTCCAACCCAATTACCGCGCTGATCGCAACCTGGTAGACGGGGTCGCGCAGCAATTCGACAAGCGCCTCGACGATCTGCGTGCGCTCGCGCGTCTCGACATGCGCGCCGAGCGTAGCCAGCGCCCTGACGGCAGCCGGCCGCACGTAGTAGCTGCTGCCGCCGTACCGCGCAAGGCGCAGCAGGAGCGGCAACGCCTCGCTGCGGCGCGTGGCGGCCAGACCGCGGATCGCCCCGACCTGCTCGATGCCGTTGAAGCCAGGTCGTTCGGCCGCGGCCAGCAACAACTCGTAGGGCGCATCTTCACGCTGCGCGCCGAGCGCGACGTAGGCGGTCTGAGTGGCGACATAGCCTATCCCTTCATCAAGCCGCTGCAGGATGGCCCGGCGAATCGCCTCGTCACGGTAGGCCTCGGCAGCCTCGAAGACGACCGGCAGCACGAGGGGATCGCGTTCGACGGCGATCAGCAAGGCCAGGCCAGCTACGGCCGCGGCGCTATTGCTCTTGCCCAGCGCTTCGGCCATGACGCAGCGCACGCCCCAGTGTGTTTCGGCGCCGTGTGCGTCGACGATTGCCCCGATGTTGGGCCGGCGCCCGCTGGCTGCCAGTTCCTTGACGGCATGGATGCGCGCCAGCACCGTCGGCCCCTCCACCAGTTGGCGGCGCAGCAGATCGTCGCCGGGGTTGAAGGAGAGTTTGTGCAGCACGTCGCCGTCGGGATCGAAGAGGATCATCTCCGGCGCCGCCGGCATCGGCATGACGAAAGTGTGGTGGGCCTGGTCGACATGCAGTTGTTGGCTGTGCCATTCGCCACCTGCACGCCAGCGCACTTCGACATCGAACGCAAAGGCGGGAATGCCGGCGTCGCGATCCACCTGTTTCTGTTCGAGTGCCAGTATGCCGATAGCATCTGCCTCTTCGTGATGGAACGAGAGCGCCAGATCCGGGTAGCCGGGCTGGTGGAACCATTGATCGAAGAAACGGCCCAGCGAACGGCCGGAATGCTTTTCCATGACCAGGCGGAAATCGTCCGTCTCGACGACTTTGCCGTCGAAGCGGTGCAGATACTCGCTCACCGCCGCCCAGAAAGTCTCGTCGCCGAGTTCGCTGCGCAGCATGTGCAACCGGCACGCACCGCCGGGATAGAGATGCGCGTCATACATATCCCACGACGACTGGAAGTGGCGAGTGACGATTGGTCGCTTGTAGTGGTTATCCGCTTCGTTGAAGTAGCGCTCGGCATGCTCATAGAAGACAAAACGGCCTTCGTCCGCCGACACCGTGTCTTCGCGGTAGACCTGCTCGATGTAGGTCGCCCACGACTCCTTGAGCCAGGCATGAGCGAAGTCGCGGCAGACCACCGCATCGCCAAAATAGCTGTGCGCCATCTCGTGCACGTTGACGGCGTCGACAAGCCAGGTCCACTCGGCCGCAAGCTTTTCGTCCAGGGCAAAGCGTTCGTCCCAACTGACCAGCGAGATGTTCTCCATGGCGCCGGAGACCCCGGGCGCCGTCCACTGGAAGTATTTGGGGTACGGAAAGGGCCGGCCCAGCTTTGCCGTCATCCACGCCAGCATGGCGCCCGTGCGGCCGAAGCTGCGCAGCATGTCGCCGGCGGTGTGCTGCGGGCTGCAGAAATAGGCGAGCGGGATGCGCTTCTCACCATCGTCGAACTCGCCGTCATCGGCGCGCACGAACTCGCCCGCGGCGAAGCAGATCAGATAGGAGGGGCAGCGTTGATCCAGGTGCCAGTGGACGGATTTCGTGCCGTCGCCATGTGCCTCTTCGCCTACCAGGTAGCCGTTGGCCAGGATCGTGAAACGCTCCTCGGCGCGCAGGCGGATGTCCAGCGTCGTGCGCACGTTGGGCAGGTCGACGCATGGCAGCCAGTGGCGAGCGCGTTCGGTCTCGTGATCGGTGACGGCGTACCACGGCATGTCCGGATAGGCGTCGCTGGGCTGGGAGAAATAGAGGCCCGACGACGGCGCCTCGACGGCATAGTGGACCGCGATCCGGCGCTCCTCCTGCGCGCCAAAGGCGTCGTGCCAGCGAATCGTGAGTTGCTGGCCATCGTTGCGCCACGTCACCGCGCGCCCCGCCGGGTCGACTACAGCCGATACGTCGAGATCGACCGCATGGAGGCGCAAGACATGGCTGCCGGCACGCCGGGCCTGGACGGTCAGCGTGACGGTACCGGCCGCGCGCCGGGCCGCAATCTCCAGCGCCAGGTCGATAAAGAGGTGACTGGGCTCCAGTTCCAGATCCGGCGGGTATTGGGCTTCAGCAGCCGCCGGGTCGAAGGGCGACCCCGCCGATGCTGCCCGTGCCATTTGATAGACAGAGAGAGGCATAGCATTCTCCAGAATGTGGGATTGATTCAGACGGTTGGTATACTCAGAAAAGCGGGGAGTTGCCATACCGACTTGCGCGCAAACTGGCATTATTATGATCCAGATTGCGTCAGAACTGAATTCCAACCGAGGTCCCAATTGTCTATCGATCAACGAAAAGCTGACCACATCCGCATCAATGTGACGGAGGATGTACAGTTTCCCAATCTGACCACGGGGCTGGAACGCTACCACTTCATGCACCAGGCCCTGCCCGAAATCAACCTGGGCGACGTCTCGACGGCGGTGACCGTCTTCGGACGCCGCCTGCACTCGCCGCTGCTCGTCAGTTCCATGACCGGCGGAACCGAGCAGGCGGGCTTCATCAACCGTAACCTGGCCGAGGCGGCACAAGCGCAGCGCGTCGCCATGGGCGTCGGCAGCCAGCGCGCCGGCATCGAGCACAACGAGGTGCGTCAGACCTTCCGCGTGCGCGACGTGGCGCCCAACGTGCTGCTCTTCGCCAACTTGGGCGCGGTCCAATTCAACTACGGCTACACGGTCGACCAATGCCGCCGCGCAGTGGAGATGATCGACGCCGACGCGCTCATCCTCCACCTCAACCCGCTACAAGAGGCCGTCCAGCCCGAAGGCGACGTCAACTGGCGCGGGCTGCTGGGAAAGATCGCCGACGTCTGCGCGCGGCTGCGCAAGCCCGTCATTGTCAAGGAAGTGGGCTGGGGCATCAGCGCACAGACGGCCCGCCGTCTGATCGAGGCCGGCGTCAGTGCGATCGACGTGGCCGGCGCCGGCGGCACCTCGTGGAGCCAGGTGGAGATGCACCGTGCGCCGACCGAGCGCCTGCGCCGGCTGGCCGGGGCCTTTGCCGACTGGGGCATCCCCACGGCCGAGAGTCTGGTCACTGCCGGCCGCGTGCGTGCCGAGCTGGGGCGACCGGACGTGCACCTCTTTGCCAGCGGCGGCATCCGCAGCGGCCAGGATGTGGCGAAGTGCGTGGCGCTGGGCGCCGACCTGGTCGGGCTGGCGTCGCCCTTCCTCAAGGCAGCCATGGAGTCCGCCGAGGCCGTCGTCGAGGAGATGGAGCTGCTGACCGCCGAGGCGCGCATCGCCATGTTCTGCAGCGGTGCGGACGATATCGAGGCGTTGCGAAAGCCGGGCGTGTTGGTAGAAGAGGAATAGAGATTGGAGACTGGAGATTGGAGATTAAGAGATTCGGCGATTGATGCAACAATCTCTAGTCTCAAATCTCCAATCTCTCAATCTCTCTCAAGTACAGAGGATTCCACATGTTGAACACTTTTGCGGCCGAATGGCTGCCGTCGATCGAGGCCGAGATGCGCGCCGTGCTGGCCGGGGAAGAGGCAGCCGTCGCCGCGCACTACGGCATGATGCACTACCACATGGGCTGGGTCAATGCCCGCTTCGAGCCCGAGAGCCTGCCGGCGGGCAAGCACCTGCGCCCGCTCCTCTGCCTCATGGCGTGCGCCGAAGTGGGCGGCGATCCGGCGCAGGCGCTGCCGGCCGCCGCCGCCGTGGAGATCCTGCACAACTTCTCGCTGGTCCACGACGACATCGAGGATGGCGACGAGACGCGCCGTCACCGGCCTACCGTCTGGAAGTTGTGGGGCGTACCGCAGGCCATCAACGCCGGCGACGCCATGTTTGCGCTCGCCTTTGCCGCCGTGGAGCGGCTGGCGGATCGCGGCGTGCCCGCAGCCACGACCCTTGCCGCACTGCGCACCTTCACGGAGATGTGCGTTGCGCTCACCGAAGGGCAGCACCTGGACATGAGCTTCGAGACGCGCAGCGCCGTCACCGTGGACGAGTACCTGCGCATGATTCAGGGCAAGACGGCCGCGCTGATCGGCGCGAGCGTGGCCATGGGCGGGCTGGTGGGCGGCGCCGAACCCGGCAGCGACGAGGCATTGCGCCGCTTCGGCCAGGCCATTGGGCTGGCCTTCCAGATCCAGGACGACATGCTCGGCATCTGGGGCGACCCGGCGGTGACAGGCAAGGCAGCGGGCAACGACATCCTGCGCCGCAAGAAGAGCCTGCCCCTGCTGCACGCGCTCAACGACGCCGGCGCCGGTGCGGAGCTGGGCATGCTCCTGGCGCGGCCCGACCTCGGCGCGGCCGACCTGCCGGCGGCGCTGGCGCTGCTCGATGCCGCCGGTTCGCGAGCCTATGCGACTGATTTGATGGAACGCTACTACGCGACGGGATTGGCGGCTCTCGAGGCCGCGCTGGGCGACCGTGCCGAGCAAAGCCTGCTGTGGACGACCGCGCAGTGGCTCATGCGGCGGGAGACATAGCAGTTGCGAACGGCAACCAAAAAAGAATGGAACGCGCATGAGGCGGATCGGGCAGATTTGCGCGGATCAATCTGAATCCGTGAAAATCCGCCCGATCCGCGTCATCCGCGTTCTATTTGTTTCTGTTCCTACCCCGCATAGCTCTCGAGCTTCTGCTTGACCGCCGCGCAGAACGCATCGGCCGTGGCGCCGTCGAGCACGCGGTGGTCGTAGCTAAAGCCGAGCGTAGTCATGGGCTTGAAAGTCAGGTAGTCGCCCATGTTCGGCTCCAGCGGATGGCCGTTGCTGACGACGACGGCGCGCTTCTCCACGGCGCCGACGCCCAGGATGCCCACCTGCGGCTGCACGATGATGGGCGTCTGGAAGCGACTACCGGAGGTGCCGTAATTGCTCAGCGTGAAGGTGCCGTCGGCCAGGTCTTCCTGCTTGAGGTCGCCCTTGCGCGCGCGCTCGGCCAGTTCGTTGACTGCCCGCGCGATCCCCATGAGATTCAATTCGCCGGCGTTCTTGATCACCGGTACGATGAGCCCGCCGATCCCGTTCTGGTCCATGGGCAGCGCGGTCGCCATACCTACGTTGTAGTAGCGCTTGATGATCACGCCCTCGTCGGTCCAGGAGGCATTGGCAGCCGGCACGGCGCGCAGACCCGCCACGATCGACTCGACAAAGTAGGCCGTGATCGTGAGGTTGACCCCCGCCGCGGCAAACTCCTTCTTGTGCGCCGCACGGTGTTGCAGGACGGCGGTCATGTCCACATCCCACATGGTGGTGACGTGCGGCGCGCTGAAAAGGCTCTGGGCAGTGTTGCGTGCCACGGCAGCGCGCATGCGCGAGAGCTTGACCAGTTCCTCGCCGGGCTTGAGCTGGCCGGGCGCCGGGCTGGCCGCGGGCTTTGGCGCGGCGGGTGCAGCAGGCTGGGCCGGCGCGGCAGGTTGCGTCGCGGGTGCGGCTGGCTGGGCCGGCGCCGCGGCCACGGCGGACGGCGGCGGGAAGGCCGGCTCGACGCGCACGGGTTTGCCCGCCGCGCGGCTGGCGGCGGCGCTGAGCACGTCGTACTTGGTGAGCGTGCTGAGCGGTCGACCTTCGGCAATCTCGTCCAGGTTGATGTTGTTGTCCGCGGCGGCGCGGCGCACGACCAGCGACGGCTCGCCGGCCAGGTCGCCGGGGAGTGCGGTGGGCGCTGTGCCGGGGCCGGCCGCGTTGTACGCGAGCACATCCTGCTTGGTGACCTGGCCGCCCAGGCCGGTGCCGGAGACCGCCGCCAGATCGACGCCCTTGTCGGCGGCGACGCGGCGTGCGACGGGCGTGGCCTTGACATCGCCGGCCGGCGCGGCGGGTTCGGTGTCCGCGGCTGGTGCCACAGCGGGCGCCGGCGCCGGTGCAGCGGCTTCTGCTGATGCAGCGGGCGCATCGCCGATGCTCTCGCCGGGCTGGCCGATATAGCCCATCACCGCCGAGACCGGGGCAAGCTCGCCCTCCTGGAAATTGACCTTGAGCAGCACGCCGTCGGCCGGCGCGGTGATTTCCGTGTCGACCTTGTCGGTCGCGACTTCCAAAATGACATCGCCGGCCTTGACGCTGTCGCCCACAGCGACGCGCCAGCGGCTGACGGTTACATCTTCAATGCCTTCGCCCGCATCGGGCAGCCTGATTTCGGTTGCCATGGATTCCCCCTATCTCATCATTTCCAGGACGGCGGCCTTGATGTTCGTCTTCCACGGCAGGAGTTCCTCCTCCAGCGGCTTGGAGACCGGGATGGAAGCGGGCGCCATGCCCAGGCGGCGGGCCGGCGCCTTGAGCAGGTAGGGCGCCTCCTCGTAGGTGCGCGCCACGATCTCCGCGCCGATACCGCAGTTGGATTGCGACTCATGCACGGCCAGCAGGCGCCCCGTCTTGGCGACCGAACCCAGCACCGTCTCCATGTCCAGCGGGGTGATGCTGCGCAGGTCGACGATCTCGATGTCGATCCCCTGCTCGGCCTTCAACTCGTCGGCCGCCTCCTGCGCCTGGAGCAGCGTGTAGCCAAAGGTCGCCAGCGTCAGGTCGCTGCCCTCGCGCTTGATATCGGCCTTGCCGATGGGCACGATGTAATCCTCGTCGGCATCGGGCATGTCACCGCGCGTGAAGTAGAGCATCTTGTGTTCGAGGAAGAGCACCGGGTTATCGTCGCGGATGGCCGCCACCAGCAGCCCCTTGGCATCGTAGGGCGTCGCCGGCGCCACGACCTTGATGCCGGGAAACTGGGCGAAGGTGCTCTCCACGCTGGTGCTATGCTGCGAACCGTAGCGTTTGCCGCCGCCCTGCTGCCCGCGGATGACCATAGGCACGTTGAGCAGGCCGCCGGTCATGTAGTGCATCTTGGCCGCCTGGTTGAAAATCTGGTCGGCGCAGACCAGAAAGAAATCCATGTACATCAGCTCGACGATGGGGCGCAGGCCGGTCATGGCGGCGCCGACGGCCATGCCCACAAAGCCCTGTTCACTGATGGGCGTGTCGATGACGCGCCGCTCGCCGAACTCCTCCATGATGTTGCGCGTGACGCGGAAGAGACCGCCGTAATGGCCGATGTCTTCGCCGATGAGGAAGACGCTCTCGTCGCGGCGCATCTCATCGCGCATGGCTTCATTGACTGCCTGAATATACGTTGTCTTTCGCATAAGTTCTCTCGTCCCGTCAGACCTTGTAGACGTCGGTATAGGCTTCGGCAATTTCCGGCCAGGGTGCCGCCAACGCAAACTCGACGTCGGCTTGCACCTCTTCCTCCACCTCGGCGCGGATACGTTCCAGCTCGGCCTCCTCGACGCCGCGGTCGAGGAGCTTCTGGGAAAGCTGGGCCAGCGGCTCGTAGGCGCGCTGCATCTCAATCTCTTCCGAGGATCGGTAAGTCTCCAGGTCGCCCGCCATGTGGCCGGAGAGCCGGTAGGTGATGCCCTCGATGAAGGTCGGACCCTCGCCGGCACGGGCACGGGCCGCCGCCTTGCTCACCGTGTCGTAGACCACTTCCACGTCGTTGCCGTCGATCTGCACGCTCTCCATGCCGTAGGCGCGGGCGAACATATAAATGTCGCTCACCGAGGACGTGCGCGAGATGGGCGTCATCTCCGAGTAGCGGTTGTTCTCACAGTAGAAGATGACGGGGAGCTTCCATTTCGACGCCATGTTGAAGGTCTCATGCATGAGGCCCTGGAAGAGCGCGCCGTCGCCGAAGAAGGTGATGGCGATCTTGTCCTCGCCGCGAATCTTCGATGCCAGCGCCATGCCGGCCGCGTGCGGCACCTGCGCGCCGACGATGCCGTTGGCGCCCATGAGACCCAGCGACGGGTCGAGGAAGTGCATGGAGCCGCCCTTGCCTTTGGCAAAGCCGGGCTCCTTGCCCAGCACCTCGCAGATGGCACGCTTGGCGTCCATGCCGCGCGCCAGCGAGTGGTGGTGGCCGCGATAGGTGCAGGTCAGGTAATCGTCCTTGCGCAGCGCGGCGGCCATGCCGACTGCCGCACCTTCGTGGCCGATGGCGGTGTGCATCGCGCCGCCGATCTTGCCCGACTCCGCAAGTTCCAACAGCGACTCCTCGACGCGGCGAATCAGAAACATCATGCGGTACATCGCCAGCAACTGCTCGTTGGACAGGACGGGCGTCGACCCCGCGACAACCGCCTTGGCCGATGGCACGCTGGCCTTTAGGGAAGGTTCTGCCATTATCGATTTCCTTTTTTCGTCTCCGTACCGGCGTGGATGGGCAGCAGGCCGTCGTGCCGCAGTGGCAAACCCAGCCGCCGGCATATCCGGCACAGAATCAAGAACGTGCGCTGATCAGGTCAATCAAGACAAGCGATTATAGCACGGATTCAACTGAGTTATTGTAACCAGGCTTTGCCTGTTGGCGACGTGCCGCGCAATCCATTTCCCGGAGCATTCGCCGGTTTGTGTCTGCATTGCGGCTACATCCCAGAATCTGCTATTCATTTGCGGAGCGTATGTCCCTCTGCTATGCTGTTGCCGTTGTGACACGAGCAACCGAATCTCGATTCAGCGAAAAGATTGATCGATGCCCAATCGCCCTACGACGGACGTAACGAACCAGCCCGACCGCCCCGGCTCCACCACGGCGGTCCATGCCGGCGAGCGCCCGTTTCGATCGCATAACAGCCTCACCGTGCCGATCGTCCAGACCGCCGTCTACACCTTCGACACGACCGAGGATCTGGTCACCTACACGGAAGATCGGCTCTTCTGGAGCGAGCCAGAGCGCGAGGAGTACGGCCGCTACGGCAACCCGACGGTGCGCGCGGTCGAAGCCAAGATCGCGGCGCTGGAAGGTGCGCAGGATGCCATCGTCGTCAGCAGCGGCATGGCCGCCGTGACGGCAACACTGCTCATGCTGCTCCAGCCCGGCCAGCACTTTATTCTGACCGACAACTGCTATCACAGCACGCTCGAATTCAGCCAGGGCTTTCTCAAACGCTACGGCATCGCTTGCTCGCTGGTGCCCTTTGGCGACTACGCGGCCATCGAGCAGGCCATCCGCCCGGAGACGCGGCTCATCTTCTCCGAGTCGCCTACCAACCCGTTCATGCGCTGCCTGGATTTCGAGCGCCTGGTCGAGCTTGCACGGCGCCACAACGTGCTCACCGTCGTCGATTCGACCTTTGCCACGCCCTACAATTTGCAGCCGCTGCGCCTGGGGGTCGACCTGGTGATCCACAGCCTGACCAAATACCTGGCCGGCCACAACGACGTCATGGCCGGCGCGGTGGCCGGGCGCTACGACCTCACCACGCCGCTGCGCCAGATGCAGGGCATGCTGGGCAACATCGTCGCGCCGCAGACAGCCTACCTGATCCTGCGCGGCATCAAGACGCTGGCACTGCGCGTCGAGCGGCAGAATGCCAGCGGCCTGGCCGTTGCCCGCTTTCTCGAAGGCCATCCCAAGGTGCGCCGGGTGTGGTACCCCGGCCTGGAGAGCCACCCGGATCATGCCGTTGCCCAGGCAACACTGCGCGGCGGCGGCGGCGTGGTCAGCTTCGAGGTCGACGGCGACGTCGATCGTGCGCACCGTTTCATCGACGCGCTGCGCATTCCGAGCATCGGCCCAAGCCTGGGCGGCGTCGAGACCATGGTCAGCCCGCTGGCGGTCATGGGCTACGCCAGCGTCGCGCCGGAAGAGCGCCTGGCGCTGGGCATCCGCGACGAGTTGGTGCGGCTGTGCATCGGCATCGAGGAGACTGACGACCTGATCGCCGACCTGGCGCAGGCCCTCGACCAGATATAGTCACCCGTCAACCACCGGGACTGGATCGACCCTATGTCCGAGTTGCGCCAGAATCTTGCCACCAAAGAATGGGTCATCATTGCGTCCGAGCGCGCCAAGCGCCCACACGAGTTCGTCGAGCCGGGGCGTCTGGCATGCGGCGAAGGCCCGACGTGGGAGGCGAACTGCCCCTTCTGTCCCGGCAATGAAGAGATCGACCTGGAGGTGACGCGCGTGCCCGAGGTCGGACCGTGGCAGGTGCGCATCGTCGGCAATCGCTATCCCGCGCTCAGCGAGGCGGTGGCGCTGGATCGCGAATACAGCGGCCTCGTACGACGCATCTCCGGCGCCGGCTACCACGAAGTCATCGTCGAGTCGCCGCTGCACAACACGTGCATGGCCCTGCAGACGCCGGCTGCCGTCACCCGCACCTTCCGCGCCTTCATCGACCGCGCCTGGGCGATCCAGCGCGACCCGCGCATCGAGTACATTCTCTTCTTCAAGAACCACGGCCGGCAGGCAGGCGCATCACTGCGCCACCCGCACGCGCAAATGATGGCGCTACCGATGGTGCCCAACGAGGTGCGCGTGCGTGCCGACCAGGCGCGTATGCACTTCGACGAGGTTGGCAAGTGCGCCTACTGCGAGATGCTCCAGCACGAACGCACCGAAGGGCGGCGCATCATCCTGGAGAGCGAGCACTTCGTTGCCTTTACGCCCTACGCGTCGGTTTCGCCCTTTCATATCTGGATCGTGCCAACCAACCATGTAGCGTCCTTCTTTCACGCCGACACCGCCGAGATCGACGACCTGGGCGAGGTCATGCATGCCGTGATGCGCCGGCTGTATGTGGGGCTCAATAACCCCGATTTCAACTATGTGATCCGCAGCGCGCCGGTGCGCGACCTGGGATCCCCCTATCTGCACTGGTATATCACGGTAATCCCGCGCATTTCGCTGGCCGCCGGTTTCGAACTGGGCAGTGGCATCTACATCAACCCGTCGCTGCCCGAGGAGTGCGCCGTTTATCTGCGCGACGTCGACACCAGCCCGTTGGATCGGATGGCGGGCAATGGAACCCACTGATATCCGCCGCTACAACGCTATGGCGTGGGACAAGGCCGTCGAGCGTGAGAGCCGCTGGACGCAGCCGGTCGCGCCCGAAGCGATCGCGGCGGCGCGCGGCGGCGAGTGGGCGATCGTGCTGACGCCGACGGTGCCGGTGCCGCGTGCCTGGTTCCCGCGGCTGGACGGCGCAGCGGTGCTCTGTCTGGCCAGCGGCGGCGGGCAACAAGGGCCGATCCTGGCTGCGGCCGGCGCGCGCGTCACCGTCTTCGACAACTCGCCGCAACAATTGGCGCAGGATCGCTACGTGGCCCGCCGCGAAACGCTCGACCTGGTCACCGTCGAGGGCGACATGCGTGACCTCTCCGTTTTCGCCGACGACACCTTCGATCTGATCGTGCACCCGGTCTCGAATGTCTTCGTCCCCGATGTGCGGCCGGTCTGGCGCGAGGCATTTCGCGTGCTGCGCCCGGGCGGGGCCATGCTTGCCGGCTTCTGCAACCCGGTCCTGTACATCTTCGACCAGGAGCGCCTCGACGAGGGCGAGTTGGTCGTGCGCCACAAGATCCCCTACTCCGACCTGACCAGCCTGAGCGACGCCGAGCGGGCGCGCTACGTCGACGACATGCAGCCCATGGAGTTCGGCCACTCGCTGACTGACCAGATCGGCGGCCAGGTCGACGCGGGCTTTCTGCTCGCCGGCTTCTACGAAGATGTCTGGCCCGGCACGCTGCTCAACGAGTATCTGCCGACCTATATCGCCACACGTGCGCTCAAACCGGCCGTCAGCGCGTAACCGGAGAGCGGGGCGCCGGTTTTCCATATTCCGCGACGAGGGCTATCATTACAGGGATTTGAGGTCCGTCCGCGTGCCGGCCTCGTTGTCTTCTCCAGCAGTCGCAAACCATGACTGAGCCAATCAAATCCGCTCACGAATTCGCAAAGGGAAATAACCGCATGCAGTGGCAAGAATATCTGACGCAACATGAGGCCGATTTTGAGGCGCGCCTCCTCGATTTTCTGCGCATCCCCAGCATCTCCAGCCTGCCCGAACATGCCGCCGACGTGCGCAAGGCCGGCGAATGGGTCATGACGCAGGTACGCGCGGCCGGCATGGAGCACGTCGAGATGATGGAGACGGGCGGCCATCCCGTCGTCTACGCTGACTGGCTGCACGCGCCCGGCAAGCCCACGGTCATGATTTACGGCCACTTCGACACGCAGCCCGTCGATCCGCTGGAGTTGTGGGATAGCCCGCCCTTCGAGCCGGTCGTCAAGGACGGCCGCGTCTATGCGCGCGGGGCCAGCGACGACAAAGGCAACATGCTGGCGCCGGTCATCGCCCTCGAGGCGCTGCTCAAGACGACGGGCGCGCTGCCGGTCAACGTCAAGTGCTTCTTCGAAGGGCAGGAGGAGATTGGCAGCCCGACGCTGCCCGACTTCATCGCGGCCAACAAGGAGAAGTTCGCCTGCGACTTTGTGATCAGCGCCGACGGCGGCCAGTGGAGCGAGGAGCAGCCCGCGCTGCTCGTCGGCCTCAAGGGGCTGGCCGCCATCCAGATCGACGTCGTCGGTCCGGCCTATGACGTTCACTCCGGCCTCTATGGCGGTGCCATCCAGAACCCGATCCACGCGCTATCGGCTATCATCGCCTCCATGCGCGGGGCGGACGGCCGCATCCTGGTCGAAGGCTTCTACGACGACGTTCTCCCGCTCAGCGACGACGACCGCGCCGAGATCGGCCGCGTGCCCTATGACGAAGAGGCAGTCCGCGAAAAGCTGGGCATCGACGCCTTCTTCGGCGAGACAGGCTACTCCACGCTGGAGCGCTCGTGGGCGCGGCCGACGCTGGAGGTCAACGGCATGTGGGGCGGCTTCCAGGGCGAGGGTGTCAAGACCGTACTGCCGAGCGAGGCGCATGCCAAAATCACCTGCCGCCTCGTGGCGGATCAGAACCCGGCGCGCATCACCGAGTTGCTCGAAGCGCACATCAAGCGCGTCACGCCGCCCGGCGTGCGCGTGACGGTCTCGCTCAAGGAGAACGGCGCCTTTCCCTATCTCATGCCCGGCGACCATGCGGGCAACGTCGCCGCACGTGACATCCTGGTGCAACTCTACGAGACGGAACCATTCCTGGCGCGGTCGGGCGGCAGCATCCCGGTCTGTGGCATGTTCCTCGAATCGCTCGGCGTCTATACCGTCGGCTTTGGCTTCGGCCTGAACGACGAGCGGCAGCACTCGCCGAACGAGTTTTTCCGGCTGTCGAGTTTCGAGCGCGGCCAGCGAGGCTATTGCATGTTGCTGGAGCGCCTTGCCGAATAGGCCGGCGGGCCCTCCACCATCGCAGCGACAGGGTGGCGACAGGAGTGGACAGAAGAGCCGGTAAACCCGACCTTTAATGCCGCAATCCTGGCAATCTGAACGAAAGAAACATAATTCTCGACGATTTATGGAGGCAAAATGAGTACAGGAAAGGCCGGTTCAGAACTGAAGGTGGCGTTTCGCCGCCACCCGCTCGATGCAATTTTCGCCCCGCGCAACGTCGCCGTAATCGGCGCCACGGAAAAAGAAGATAGCGTCGGGCGCACGTTGCTGTGGAACCTGATCAGCAACCCGTTTGGCGGCACCGTCTTCCCGGTCAACCCCAAGCGCAAGAACATCCTCGGCATCCGCGCCTACCCCTCGATCCAGGAGGTGCCCGACCAGGTCGACCTGGCCGTCATCGTGACGCCGGCGCCCACCGTGCCCAGCGTGATCGCCGAGTGCGTGGAGGCGGGCGTCAAGGGTGCGATTATCATCTCGGCAGGCTTCAAGGAGACCGGCCCCGAAGGCGCCAAGCTCGAGCAGAAGATCCTCGAGCAGGCGCGCGACGCCCAGATGCGCATCATCGGCCCCAACTGCCTGGGCGTCATGAGCCCGCTGACGGGCATCAACGCGACCTTTGCCAAAGGTATGGCCCTGCCCGGCAGCGTCGGCTTCATCAGCCAGAGCGGCGCCCTGTGCACCTCCGTCCTCGACTGGAGCCGCGAGGACAACGTCGGCTTCAGCGCCTTCGTCTCCATCGGCTCCATGCTCGATGTGGACTGGGCGGATCTGCTCTACTACCTCGGGGATGACCAGCGTACCAAGGCCATCGTCATGTACATGGAAACGATCGGCAACGCGCGGCGCTTCCTTTCTGCGGCGCGCGAGGTGGCCCTGGCCAAGCCGATCATCGTGATCAAGGCCGGGCGCACGGCCGCCGCGGCCAAGGCCGCCGCCTCGCACACCGGCTCGCTGGCCGGCAGCGACGATGTGCTCGATGCCGCATTCCGCCGCGTCGGCGTGCTGCGCGTCGACCGCATCTCCGACATTTTCTACATGGCCGAGGTGCTCTCGAAGCAGCCGCGCGCACAGGGACCCAATCTCACCATCGTCACCAACGCCGGCGGGCCGGGCGTGCTGGCGACGGACTCACTGATCATGGGTGGCGGCAAGCTGACGGAAATCTCCGAGGCGACCATGGAGGAGCTCAATGCCTTCCTGCCGTCGGCCTGGAGCCACAACAACCCCATCGACGTGTTGGGAGACGCCAGCCCGGAACTCTATGCCAAGACGCTGGAGATTGCGGCCAAGGATAAGAACGCCGACGGGCTGCTCGTCATCCTCACGCCGCAGGACATGACCGACCCGACCCGCACGGCTGAGCAATTGCGCCAGGCCGCGTCCAGCCTCGGCCGCAAACCGGTGTTGGCGAGTTGGATGGGCGGCTCCGATGTGGCAAACGGCGTGTCCGTTCTCAACCGCGCCAGCATTCCCACCTTCCCCTATCCGGACACGGCCGCGCAGGTCTTCAACTACATGTGGCGCTACAGCTACAACCTGAAGGGCATCTATGAGACGCCCTCCCTGCCCGTGGCGAGCGAGGCCGAAACCATGCACCGCAACCGGGCGCGCCGCCTCATTGACACGGTGCGCGAAAAGGGCCGCACGATTCTAACCGAGTTCGAGTCGAAGCAGATCTTCAACGCCTACGGCATCCCGACCGTGGAGACGCGCCTGGCCGCCACGGTGGAAGCGGCCGTGACCGAGGCCAACGCCATCGGCTACCCGGTCGTGCTGAAACTGAACTCGGAGACGATTACGCACAAGTCCGACGTCAAGGGCGTGCAACTGAACCTGCGCACGGACGAAGCGGTGCGCACGGCGTTCGAGACGATCCAGGCGGCCGTCGGCGAAGTGCACGGCCCGCAACACTTCCAGGGCGTCACCGTGCAACCCATGCTCAAACTGGACGGCTACGAACTCATCGTCGGCAGCAGCGACGACCCGCAGTTTGGCCCTGTCCTGCTCTTCGGCACCGGCGGCGTGCTGGTCGAGGTCTACAAGGACCGCGCGCTGGCGCTGCCGCCGCTGAACACGACGCTGGCGCGACGCATGATGGAGCAGACCAAGATTTGGGATGCGCTGCAAGGCGTGCGCGGCCGCAAGCCTGTCGACACCGAGTCGCTGGAGCGGCTCATGGTGCGCTTCAGCCAGCTCGTCGTCGAGCAGCGCTGGATCAAGGAGATCGACATCAACCCGTTACTGGCGTCGCCGGAGCAGATCATCGCCCTTGACGCGCGCATCGTGCTGCACGACCCGGAGATGAACGAGGAGGATCTGCCGCGCTCGGCCATCCGCCCGTTGCCGACGCGCTACAGCGCCCCCTTCACCTGCCAGAATGACGAGGAAGTCTACATCCGCCCCATTCGCCCCGAAGACGAGCCGATGATGGCATCCTTCAACCGCACCCTCTCGCCCTATAGCATCTACCTGCGCTACTTCCATCCCGTGTCGCCCGCGCAGTTGATGTCGCATGACCAGCTCGCCATGCTCTGCTTTGTCGACTACGACCGCGAGCTGGCTCTCGTCGCCGAGCGCAAGGACGAGCGCGGCCGCACGCAGATCGTCGGCATGGGCCAGCTCACCAAGCTGCAGGGCACCAACGATGGCGAGTTCGCCATTCTCATCAGCGACCAATACCAACGCACCGGCCTGGGCACCGAACTGCTCAGCCGCCTCATCCAGATCGGCCGCGACGAGAAGCTGGACCGTATCGTCGCCGAGATCCTGCCCGAGAACGAAGGCATGCGCCGCATCTGCCAGAAGCTGGGCTTCGAAATGAGCAAGGTACCCGGCGGCAATGTGGTCTTTGCGGAGTTGGCGTTGGGGTGAGTGGTGACAGGATGAGGGGATGTGGAGTGACAAGATGACAAGATGAGGGGGTGATTGCCCCTCGCTTGACTCCTCAACCTGTACTTTCAGCAACAAAAAACGGTGGGGCGATCGCAAGCGATCGCCCCACCGTTTTCATTCTGACGCATGGACAGGCAGAACCCCTGTACACAAGACGACACCCCCTCATCGTGTCATCTTGTCATCTCCTCAAACCCTCACAGCCCCCAGCTCGCCACCTGCTCGCCGCCAAAGGCGTAGTCGATCTCCATGTCGAGCGGGAGCGGGCGCTGGTTGCTGCCGTCGGCGTCCATCACCCACAGCCGCCACGCACCGGCCTCGTTGTCATCCTGGCGGTTGCTCAGGAAGACGATGTGCTTGCCGTCGGGGCTGAAGGCGGGCGCAACGTTGCTGGGCATCTCGTCGACGAGCGTGGTGACCGGACGGGTCAGAGCAACCTGGCCGCTGCCATCCGGGTTGATGGCGAAGATCTCCCATTTGGGGCCTTCCTTGGACTGGTAGACGATGCGACCGCCATTGGGCGCCCAGTCGGGATCCCAGTCCCAGTTCTCCTGCAAGACAGGGCGCGTCTCGCCGTCCGGCTTGTCCTGCGTAATCTCGATGCCGGCCTTCGATTCGTAGACGATGCCGCTCTCGTTCCAGTCCGGCGCGATCGCCGAATCCAGCGCCGGCAGGTCGCGGTACTCGCCACCGCTGGCGTTGACGCGGGCAAGGCCGAAGTTCGGAAGCTCGATGCGGTCGTACTCGCCCAAAATATTCTTCTGGAGAATCTGCGGCGGCACGCCCGGGAAGTTCTGCGAGAGTTGGCGCAGCGTGATACAGCCAAAGAACTGCGTGTCCCAGCACTTGTACTCGCCCAGCAGCCGGCTGAAGACGATCCACTTGCCGTCCGGGCTCCACTTGGGCGACGTTACCAACTCACTGCCTTCGTGCACCCGCTGCTCGTTGGAGCCATCAATGTTGATGCTGTAAATGCCGTCACCGGTGCGCACAAAGGCGACCTTGCTGCCGTCGTTGCTGATGGCGGGATCAAACCCGCTGGTCAGGAAACGCACTTCGCCGCGCTCCAGGTCGTAAACGTAGATGCTCCCGCGCCCATCCTGGAAGACCAGCGTGCCGCTCAGACCGGTGGCGCCGGTGCGCGTCGACGAGCTGGCCGGGGCCGTGGTCGCGGCCGGTTCCGCGGTGGCCGCCGGCGCTTCGGTAGCAGCCGGTGCTGCGGTAGCGGCGGGCGTTGCCGCGGTCGACGGAGCCTGTGTGGCAGCCGGCGTCGCAGCCGCAGCCGGCGCAGCAGCACCACTCACCACCTCGGCCGAAATGGGCAGGTCGGCCACATCGCCGTCGAGGCGCACCAGGTTCGCCGCCACCCAGCCGGCGCCGGCGGGCAGGTTCTCGCGCAGGATCAGCAGCCAGTTGTTGTCATCGCTGCGCCCGGCTACAGCCAGTTCTTCGCCGCCGGCCGCCTTACCGATGATGCGGAAGTCGCTGCCCGCACCCGACCGGATGTTGAGCCGCGCGCCGGAGACATTGGCAGTGCCGGTCATCGACGCTTCGGGCAGATCCGCAGCCGGCTCGGCCGTGGCCGTTTCGGCGGCCTCAGGTGTCGCCGTCTCGCTCTCCGTGGTCATTGTTTCCGTGACGGCCGCACTTTGCGCGACGTCGGGCGCCGAAGTTTCAGCCGCTGCGTCCTCTGTGCTGGCCGTCATGTCGGGCAGTTCGTCCACGCCGAAGATGACCAGATCGGCCGCCTTCATCCAGCCCTCGGTGCCGTCCAGCGTCGTGACCATGAGCCACGTGCCGTCGCCATTGCGGCCGGTGGCGGTCACCGCGTCGGCGCCGGGCAGTGTCTGCACGCTCGTGCCATCCGGAGCATCGTAGACGTCTGCACCGCTCCCCTTTACCACGCCGATAGTGCCATCGGCCGTCGCTTCCGCGCGACTTGCCGTCGTCGCCGCCGCGGCGGGTGCTTCAGCCGCTGCCTCAGTCGCCGTAGCAGCCGGGCGTGCCGTGGCAGCCGCGGCGGCCGCGGTCGCCGTGGGCATGGCGGTCGGGGTTGGAGTCGGCGGCACGGGTGTAGGCGTCGGCGCCTTGGTCGGCGTGGGCGGTGCCGGCGGCTCGACCACCGGCAGCACGTCGATGCCAAAGACCACGACGCTGCTGATCGCAACCCAGCCCTTCTGCCCGCGGTCAGCCTCGACCTGGAGGTACTTGCCGTCCTCGGTGCGGCCCACGGCCATCACCACGTCGCCGGCCGACAACTCGGCCACCGTCTTGCCGCCCGGCGCATCCTGTAACGTCGCGCCGTCCAGCCCGACAACGGCCATCTTGCCGTCATCCATGCTGCTCTGCGCCGACACGGGCGCCGGGTTGAGCGACAGCGGGGTGATGACCAGACCGGCTACCAGCGCAACCGTCAGCAGCCCCATGAGGAGCCGCCCATTCCACCGATTCTGCGTACGACGATAATTCATCATGACACTCCACCATCTATCTGCTTTGTGATGCAATGTCGCACCACTCGTTAGGATACACCCGACCGGCGCCGCCGGCGTAATCTGCCGGCGCAACTGCCTGTATATCATCGTATTGTAACGCCGCTGGAGCATGCGCCCAGCAATGCTTCTTACGATAACGCTTGTACGATAACACATCGCCGATTGTTGCACCGGCGCCGCTCTCTGCCATACAATGCAGCCCGATTCAGCCGCAGGAGGCACCATGGCATCACCGTCCGTTACCGTCGGCGCTGCAGCGCCCGCTTTCGAATTGACCGCTCTTGGCTCGAACCGCATCGTCAGCCTGGACACCTGCCAGGGTACGGCCTTGCTGCTCGCCTTTCACGACCAGAACTCCGTTGCGGCCGTGCAGTCGATGCAGGAAGCCGTGCGGGCACGCTACGCCGATGCCGCCACCCTGCTCGTGCCCAGCGTGGTCAATATGAGCGCGGTGCCCGTCTTTCTGCGCTCGCTGGCCGAACAGGTCATGCGCGGCACCTATGCCAAGGCCGCCGAAGCCATGCCGCCGGGGCTGGACGTCGCCGACTACGTCGTCATCCTGCTCGACTGGGACGGCAAGGTCTCCAAGCGCTACAACGCACGCAAGATTGCGACCGCCCCCCTGCTCACCCTGATCGACGGCCAGGGCATCGTGCGCGGCGTCCACCAGGGCGGCGACCTGGCGCTGGCGGCGCTGGAGATGCTGGACGGCGTCGTACCGTCGAGTGACTCCCCGCCATCGCCCGCCGGCGCAGGCTAGGCTCACTCATGCTCAGTTCCCGCGAAAGCCCTCCGGCGGCCGCGGGGGGAAGCCACCGCCCATCGATTCCGTTTCCTGCTGCGCCGCCGCCGACGGGGCATAGACCGTGCCGACCACCTCGTCGCCCGCCTGCAACTCCGCCGAATAAACGACCGTCCATTCCCCCTGTACCAGTCCCGTCGCAACCGGCACCTGGATAGGCGCACCGGCGCGCATGACCGGCAGCGTCGCCGCGCCGCCCTCGCCCTGAATCGACGCCGTCGGCACGAGCCAGCCGCCGGCGATCGCCTCGTCGACGAGGCGGGCCACGGCCGTCATGTCGGGCAGCAAGCCGGCCAGGTCGCCGTCAAGCGCGATGGTGACCGCATAGCTCACGGAGCCGGCCGCGCCGTTGCTCACCGGCGCGATGCGCGTGACCTGGCCGGCGAATAGACTGCCCGGCAGCGCGTCGACCGAGATCTCCGCCGGCTGGTCGATGGCAATCTTGTTGACATCCACTTCCGCCACATTGACCGTCAACTCCAGGCCGGCCAGGTCGGCCAGCGTTGCAACCTGCGCGCCGCTACGCTCCTGGTTGCCCTCTTGTGTGGCGACGGTGAGAACGCTCCCTGTTATGGGCGATGCGATCTCGGCTTTGGCCAGTTCCTTGCGCGCCTCGCCCAGCGTCACCAGCGCCGTCTGCACCTTGATAGTGGCCGCTTCGATCTCCAGGTCATCGGCGCCGGCAAGCAGGTTGTCGAGGCGCGTCTGGGCACCGGCCACCTGGGCCTCCGCCGCCGCAATGTCCACAGGGTCGGGCCGGGCCAACAGGTCGTCGAGCTTCTGCTGCGCGTCCTTGGCCTGGCTGATGGCCGACTGGAGATCCGCCTCGTCGGCCGGCGCCACGGAGACTTCATGGTCAGCCTTGGCCGCCTCGTAATCGATCGTCGCCTGCTGGAGATTGGCCCCTTCGGCCGTCATGCCGGCATCGTTGGCCCACTTCACCTTGTCGTACGCCCGCTGAGCCTCTTGCAACGCGATCTCCGTCTTGCGCAGGTTCGCTTCCAGCTTTGTGAGTTCGGCGTCGCTCGGTCCCTCCTTCAGATCGTTGTACTTCGCCCAGGCCGCCGCGACACTCGCCTGCGCTGCCTGGATCTCCAGCGCGGTGGCCGGCTCGTTCGCATCGGCCAGCTTCTCCTGCGCCGAGAGCAGGTCGGCGCGCGCTTCGGCTATTTCGGTGGCGCTCGCCGGCTCCTGCAACTGCGCCAGCGCGTTTTCGGCCGTCGCGACGTCGAGTTCGGCCATGAGCACCGACAATTCCAGATCGGAACTATCCAGCCGCAGGAGTGCATCGCCGGCCGCCACCACATCGCCCGGCTCGACCAGCACCTCCAGCACCGTGCCGTCGACGCCCAGCACCACGTGCTCGACATCCACCGGCGCAATGCTGCCCGACGCGCTGATCTGCCCCAGCATCGAGTCCGCCGCGCGAATCGCCACCGTCTGCACCTGGTCGGGCGTCTGTGCCGAGATCGTCGCCGCCAGCGGGCCACCCGGCCCGGTGAGCAACGCAAACGCCCCAACCGCCACACCCGCCACCACAAGCAACCCTATGCCCCACTTCAATATCCGTCGCATCGTCTTCCCTCACACTTATAGTCGTTGTTGTCATTCAAATCCGGCCAGGCACGCCTAGAGTGTTACTCCGCCTCTCGCCTCTCGCCCCTCGCCCCTCGCCCCTCGCCCCTCCTACTCATACCGCAGCGCCTCGACTGGATCGAGCCGGGTCGCGCGGATGGCAGGGTAGAGGCCGAAGATGATCGCAGCGGCCGACGCTACACCCAGGGCCATGACCACCGAGGCCGCGTCGATGGTGACGGCGATGGAGAAGCCCGGCAGGGCCGTCAGCAATGCCGCCACGCCATAGCTCAGCCCAATGCCGAGCAGGCCACCGATGATGCAGAGCACCAGCGCCTCAGCCAGGAACTGCACCAGGATGTCGCGATCGTGGGCGCCCAGCGCGCGGCGCAGACCGATCTCGTTGGTGCGCTCGGTCACCGTCACGAGCATGATGTTCATGATGCCGATGCCGCCCACGATCAGGCTGATGGCGCCGATGCCGCCGAGCAGCGCCGACAGGGTCGTCGAGACGCTGCCGGCCAGATCGAGCAGGCTGGCCTGGTTGAAGATGCTGAAATCGTTGTCGTCGTCCAGACCCAGGCCGTGAAGCAGGCGCAGCGCCACTTCGACATCCTGCTCCGCCTGCTCCAGCGCATAGCCGTCCGCCACCTTGATGCTGATGCTGCTGACGGTCAGCTCACCCCGATAGCGCGGGGCCGCAAAGAGCCGCGTCTGCGCCACGCCGAGCGGCACGTAGGCCGTGGTGTCGTCGCTGAAAAAGGCGCTGCCGCCCGACGCCTCCAACACGCCGACGACGGTGAAGAGATCGCCGGCGATGCGCACCTCCTGGCCGATGGGATTCTCGCTGCCAAAGAGGTCGCCGGCCAGATCGTGGCCCAGCACGACGACACGCGCCGAGTTCGTCTCCTCCACTGCGTTGAGAAAGCGGCCGTCAGCAATCTCCACCGTGCTCACCGACGGGAAATCGGCGGTAACGCCGCGCACCTGGCCGCCGGCGTCATTCGCTCCGCGCACAAGGGTCGCGTTGCCGCTGTAGGTCGGTGCGACGCCGGCGAACTGGGGGAAGTCATCCCTGTCGCCCAGAATGCGCGCATCGGCCATGGTGAGTGTGCCGCCCTGGCCTCCGCCGGTCGGGCTCACCTCCAGCAGGTTCGTGCCCTGCGCCTCGATCTCGGAGGTGATGCTGCTGGCCGCGCCCGAGGCAATGCCCAGCGTGGTCAGCACCGCGGCCACGCCGATGATGATGCCGAGCATGGTGAGCAGCGAGCGCGTCTTGTTGACGTTGATGTTGCCGAGTGCAAGCGGGAAGTAGCGCAACATCCTCATTGGGCCACCGCCGTTCTGGCCGGCGACAGCGTCGGAAGCACGCTGCCAAAACCGTTTGTGGCCGTGACTGCCGGCGTTGGCTGGGCAGCCAGTGCATCGCCGACAATCGCGCCGTCGCTGACGGTAATCACGCGCCCGGCGCGCTCGGCCACGCTATGCTCGTGCGTGACGACGACCAGCGTCAACCCCTGTGCATGCAGTTCGTCGAAGAGATCGAGAATCTCGGCCGTGGTCTTGCTGTCGAGCGCGCCCGTCGGCTCGTCGGCCAGGAGCAGGCTGGGTTGCGTCACCAGGGCGCGGGCAATGGCCACGCGCTGCTGTTGGCCGCCGGAGAGCTGGTCGGGCCGGTGGTCGATACGCTCTCCCAGCCCCACGCGGGTCAGCGCGTCGACGGCACGCCGCCTGGCTTTCGTCCCGGTGATACCGGCGTAGAAGAGCGGCAGTTCCACCTGCGCCTGCGCTGAAGTGCGCGGCAGCAGGTTGAAGCGCTGAAAGACAAAGCCGATCTCCCGATTGCGAATGTCGGCTTGCTCGCTCTTGCCAAGCTGGCCGACTTCCTGGCCGCGGATGGCGTACGTGCCGCTGGTCGGCCGGTCGAGCAGGCCGATGATGTTCATGAGCGTGCTCTTGCCCGACCCGCTGGCGCCGATGATGGCGACATACTCGCCGCTGTGGATATCGAGCGACACGCCGCGCAGAGCGTGCACGGCCACCTCGCCCATCTGGTAGGTCTTGGTGACGCCGTCAATGGCAATGACGGGCGCATCGCCGTTCTGACCGTTGTTGCTTTCCATACTTCCCTCGCTTCCGGTGAATTCGAGCCGGCAGCAACGCCGGCCGGCTGCATCCAGCGTAGCGAATCTACCCAGGCAGCAACAGTGTGCGCAGTGTGGAAGGTGCGTGAGTCGATTCATGTTGCGACGTGAGCCGGCTCATGCGCGTAGGTGAACGGCCAGGGTTAGCAGGCACTGCCGCGCGTGCTATACTCCGGTCATGCGAAGCCTTCAGCCGTCACCAGCGCCTGCCTCCCCCAGCCCGTCGACCACGCTCGAACCGGGCTTGCTCAGCGTGCTGCGCGTGCTCGTCGCCATCCAGATCCTGCTTCTGCCGGCAACGTTGGTGACCTATCCGCTGCGCGGGACAGCAGATATCCCGACGGGCGCGCAGCGGGTCGCCGGCGATCTGCTGCGCCAGATTGCCATCGATGCCAACACAGATTTGTGGCCGGCCGCACTGCGCGTTATCACGGTCGTGACGCTCGCCCTCTTTGCGTATTGGCCGGGACTGCCGGCACGTATGGGGCGCTGGTACCTGCCCATCTTCGCCGTCTACTATGCGCTCGCCGCGGCGTTGAGCCACGCAGCCTTCACCGCGTGGGTGCTCTCCTATGTCGAGGCGGCACTGGCAACCCAGACCGCGCTCGCCCTTCTCTTCTCCATGGAGAGCGGGTGGACGCTGTTCGTCATCCTGCTCTTCGGCGTGGTCATGGTAGCCTGGCAATATGACATGCGCCGCGTGCTCTGGTACGTGTTGCTTCTGGCCGGCGCCGAGGCTATCGCCTTCAGCCCGCTGCTGCTGAGCACGCTCCCCTGGCCGCCGCTCGTCTTCCAGATTTTCATTCACCTTGCCATCTATCTGATGGTTGGCTTTGTGGTTACCCGCATGATGGCCGCCCAACGCGCGCAGCGCCGCGCTTTGACCGAAGCCAACATCCAGCTCACCCAGTACGCGGCGAGCCAGGAGCAGCTCGCCGTCAGCCGCGAGCGCAACCGCATGGCGCGCGAGTTGCACGACACGCTGGCCCATTCGCTGAGCGCGGTGGCCGTGCAGTTGGAGGCGGTGGATAGCGCCATGACGACGGCGCCGAACGAAGCGCACGACATCCTGGGCAAGGCGCTGGCCCAGACCCGCTCCGGCCTCACCGAGACCCGCCGCGCGATGCATGCCCTGCGTGCCTCGCCGCTCGACGACCTGGGGCTCGCGCTGGCGATCCGGAACCTGGCGACGACGACCGCTCAGCGCGGCGGCATGGCGCTGACGCTGGAGCTACCGGAGACGCAGCCGGCACTCCCACCTGCGGTGGAGCAGGGCGTCTATCGCATCGCGCAGGAGGCGCTCGCCAACACAGCGCGCCATGCCGGCGCCACGGAGCTCGCCGTTTCGCTTGCCTTCAACGGTGCACTCACGCTGACCCTTTGCGACAATGGCCGCGGCTTCGATTCGGCAGCAATGGAAGGCGACCACATGGGGCTGCAACTCATGAGCGAGCGCGCCGAGATGCTGGGCGGCACGCTCGACATCGCCAGCGGCGCGGGCGGCGGCACGACAATCAGGCTGGTGGTGCCATGATCCGCGTGCTACTCTGCGACGACCAGTCCATCGTGACGGAAGGGCTGCGCGTGATCCTGCGCCAGGCCGGCGACATCGAGGTGATTGGAGTCGCGGAGAATGGCGCCGATGCCGTCGAGGCCGTGGCGCAGCGGCAGCCGGACGTGGTGCTCATGGACTTGCGCATGCCCGTCATGAACGGCATCCAGGCAACCGAGCGCATCCGCCAGCAGCACCCGGCGACACGCGTCCTCGTGCTGACGACCTATGACGACGACGAGTGGGTCTTCGACGCCATCCGTGCCGGGGCGGCCGGCTATCTGCTCAAGGACGCGCCGCGCGACCAGATCATCGAGGCGATCCGTGGCACGGCGGCGGGGGCGACCCACGTCGACCCCAAGGTGGCGGGCAAACTCTTTCAGTTCGTGAGCCAGCCCGCCGCACCGGCAAGCGCTCACTTTGCGGTCGATCTCAGCCCGCGCGAGCGCGAGATTCTCGAACTCATCGCCGAAGGCCTGAGCAACGCCGAGATCGCCGAGCGCCTCTTTCTCTCCAAGGGCACCGTGCAGAATTACGTGAGCACGCTCTTCGCCAAGCTCGACGTCACCGACCGCACGCAGGCCGCCGTCCTGGCGTTACGCTACGGTCTGGTCAACCGCCCCTGATTCCCGCCCTCCTCACAACTCGGGGTAGAATAGCCAGTCATATGCAGATGACGGAGACTTCCCGGCCGCGAGGCGAATGGTGGCTGCTGGCCGGCATCACGCTGGCCGCGCTCGCGCTGCGGCTGTGGGCGATCGGCGATAAGGGGCTTGCTTACGACGAGGCGGCGACCGCGCTCATGGCGCGCGCAACCGCCGGCGAGATCGTCGCGTTTCACTGGAACGCCGGCTTCGAGCACCCGCCCCTCTGGCAACTGGCGATGGCAGCGTGGTCGGCGCTCTTTGGGCAGAGCGAGGCGATGCTGCGCCTGCTGCCGGCGCTCATGGGCGCGCTGGCGGTGCCGCTGGCATGGCTGTGGGTGCGGCGCATGTGGCCAGGCGAACGTGCCCTGCGCCTGTGGACGGCGCTGCTCATGGCGCTCTCGCCCACGCTGCTGCTCTACAGCCAGGAAGCGCGCATGTACACGGTCGTGCTTGCGCTGGCGCTGCTCTCGCTGATTGCGCTGTGCGCGGCAGTAACCCGCCGGCGCGGTTGGGCGATCGCCGGCTTTGTGGCCGCCAACTGGATCATGACCGGCTTTCACTACTACTCAGTCCTCCTCATCGGCGTGGAGGGGCTGTTTTTGCTCCTGCTGGCGGCGCGTGCACGTTCCTGGCGCGGGGCGCTGGCCGGCGCAAGCATCACCCTGTTCTCGCTCGCGCCCATCGCGCTGTGGATGTTGCTGGCGCCCGGCTTTCGCGCCACGGTGGGCGTCATCGCCGGCGGCATCGGCAGCGGGGCGGCACCCTCCGCCCTGCGTTTCGCCGACAGCCTGTGGCGCGATCTGAGCTTTGGCGCCATCCGCTGGCAGCCGGAGATCGCAGTGACGGGCTTTCTGCTCGTTCCGTTGATCCTCGTTGGTCTGGCCGCCACCCTCATGTCGGACGCGCGGCGAACCGAGGATCGTGCGGTCCCGTGGAGTTGGCTGGTCGGGCTGCTGGCGCTGCTGCCGCTGGCGATCAGCGTTGCGCTTTTCCGCTCGCTGGCCGCCCGCTACATCCTGTTCATCCTACCTGCGCTCTACGTGCTCGCCGCCGGCGGCATCGTTTGGCTGGGACGGCAGAGCCGGCTGCTGGGCGCGGCGGGCGCAGGGCTGGCGCTGGTGCCGGCCCTGCTGGGTATCCAGTACTATTTCGGGCCGTACGTCAAGAGCGAGTATCGCGAGATGGCTGCGTTCCTGGCCGCCAATCGCCACCCCGACGAAGCGATCATGCTCTACGCGCCGCGCCAGCATCTGCTCGCCAAATACTACCTGCCGGAGGTCGCCGAGTTCGCCACCGCGCCCGCCGTCGACCTGCCGCCATTCTGGCCGATCAACGCACCGCCGGTCGTGCCCGAGGAGATGGACGGCGTCGTGCAGGAGTTACTGCGCGGCCATCCGGCCCTGTGGCTGGTGGTGACGGCCGAAGACGAAGTGGATGCCGGCGAATTTGTGCCCAAGTACCTGACGGCCGTCGCCTACAAGGAGACGTGCTGGGAGTGGCTGGATGTGGACCTGTGCCGCTTTGTCAGCCCGCACTTCCAGACGCCGGACACGACGACTGCGCTCGATGAGCGTTTCAACGACGAGCTGATTCTGACCGGTGCATCCATCATGGCGCCGCCCGAGAACACGCTCGACCGGAGCCATCTCTTCGTGCAACTGGACTGGCTGGCGGCGCAAAAGCCCACGCTCGATTACCGGGTGACGTTGCGGCTGGTAGATAATGGCGGCGCCGTCGTGGCGCAGCGCGACGAGTTCCCCATCGGCACGCTCTTGCCGCCGACGGCGTGGAACGCCGGCGACGCCAAGCCGGGCTATATGGCGCTCGCGCTGCCGGGTGATCTGGCGCCGGGGGAGTATCAGGTGATCGTAGGTCTCTATGACCCGGTGTCCGGTGCGCCGGTCGGTGAGTTTGTGACGGTTGGTGAGGTTTCCCTGCCATAGCCGGCGTTGTTGATCGCGCCGGAAACGGCGGTCACAGAGCGCCGCTACGATTTGGGCCAGCACTTTGGAGTTCTTTGCTTTGATGACGCGACGGGATTGGTGGATCGTACTGGGAATCACGCTGCTGGCGGGTGCGCTACGCTTCTACCAGCTTGGCGTGGTGCCGCCCGGCCCGCAGTTCGACGAAGCCTTCAACGCCATCGACGCCGGCCAGGTGCTCGCTGGCAACCGGCCGCTCTTCCTGCCCGCCAATGGCGGCCGCGAGGTGCTCTACACCTACTACCAGGCGGCCATCGGTGCGCTGACGGGCCGGCTCGATCTCTACACGCTGCGGCTGGCGTCGGCGCTTGCTGGCACGCTTACGGTGCCGGCTGTCTACATGCTGGTGCGGGCGCTCTTCCGGCGCCACAGCCAGGTGCTGGCGGCGCTTACGGCCCTGGCGCTGACGGTCAGCTACTGGCACATCCACTTCAGCCACTACGGCATCCGCATCATCCTCATGCCGCTTATCCTGAGCGGCGTCTTTGGCCTGTTCTGGTATGGGTGCGCGGGCGGGAATTCTCTTGACGCAGAGGCGCAGAGGCGCAGAGGAAAAGAAGAGGAGGAGAGAGGGAGAGAGGGAGAAGGGGAGAGCGGAAGAGAAGGAGCCCGACGCGCAGAGGATTTTTCCTCGCCCCTCCCAACTCGCCCCTCGCCCCTCCACTGGCTCGCCTTCGTCGGCAGCGGCGTGCTGGCTGGGCTTGGCGTGTGGAACAATCCGACCGGGCGCTTCGTGCCCTTTGTGCTGCTGGCCTATGTCCTGTGGCTGCTGTGGCGTCATCCCGGCCGGCGGCGGTTGAATGCCGGCAATCCGCTGGCAGGATTGGTGGTTGCGGGGCTGGCGGCGTTCGTCGTCTTCCTGCCCCTCGGGCTGGAATTCCTGCGCCACCCCGAGTTCTTTTTTGGCCACGCTTCCGAGGTGTCCGTCTTTGCCGAGCGCGTCAGCGGTGAGGCATCGCCCTGGCAGTTGCTGGCGACGAATATCCTGCGCGTGCTGGGCATGTTCTCCTTTGACGGCGACCTGGAGTGGGCGCACGGCATCCCCGACCGCCCCGTCTTTGACTGGTTCATGGCCATTCCCTTCTATATCGGTGTGGCGCTGTGGACGTGGCGGCTGCTGGGCAAGGCCCGGCCCCAGCCCGACCCCGACCGCGACGCGCTCTTTCTCTTTGCAGCGTGGGCCTTTGTCATGCTGGCGCCGTCGGTGCTCAGCGAGGCTGCGCCCAACTACTCGCGCACGCTGGCCGCGGTGCCGCCCGTCATGCTCGGCGCCGGGCTGGGACTGACGTGGATCGCCACGTGGCCGCGCCTGGGCCAGGGGCTGCGGGCGGCGCTGGTCGCAGTGCTGCTCCTGCTCAGCGGTGCGTCCACCTTCTACGATTACTTCGTGCGCTACCCAGCCATGCCCGAGGTCTACTACGCATACGACGCCGACAAGGTCGATGCGATCGACTGGATGAAGGCACGCGGCGACGACGGCAACACCATCTTCCTCTCGCCGCTCTGGTCGACGCACGCCACGGTGACCTTCCTGCGCGACCACCGCATCCGCTCGCTGGACCCGGCGCAGGCCATGGTGTTGCCGGAGCCGGGCAAGGGGGCGATCTACGCCTTCCCGTCGGAACAGTTTGGCGAGGCCGAGCGCGTGGCGGCGCAGTGGAACGAACCGGTGCAGATCCTTGATGATCGCCTGGGCAAGCCGCTGCTTGTCTACGTCATGGTCGATCCGGCCACAGCACAGGAGTGGCCGCCCGGCATGGCAATCCAGCAGCCGGCCAGCGCCTCCTTCGACGACGCGCCCGCGCTGCGCGGCATGAGCGTGGCGGACGACGGACGTTCGATCACGCTCTTCTGGGAAGCGGAGGCGTCGACACGCCGCGACCTGACCTCCTTCGTACACCTGCAGAATGCGCGCAACCAGCGCGTCGGACAGGCGGACGTCATCCCCGGCGACGGCACCTACCCGACGACGGTCTGGCGCGCGGGCGAACGTGTGGCGCAGCATTACTCGCCCGCGATCGACGATGTTTGCAGCGGCGGCGAGACGGTGCGCGTGCTGGCCGGCTGGTACGAATATGCGGCGGACGGCGCGCGCCGCCCGCGCCTCGACGCGCCGGGCGACAGCGCGCTGGCCGGCACGTGGACGCTGCCGATCGTCTCCCTGCCTTTTGCCGAGGCGCAGCCGGCCGTGCGGACGACGCTGCCGCTGGGCCAGGACGGGCTCGTGCTGGCCGGGTACTCGCTGCCTGACGACTCGAGCGAAGCCGGGGCGCCCCTCACCCTCGAGCTCTATTTCAAGGGCGGACCGAAACACGCCGACCTGCCCGCGGCGCTGACGCTGAAAAATGGTGGCGAGACGACGCTCTGGTCGGGCACGCTCGCAGCGGATGCTGACTGGCGTGACAGTGAAATTGTCTGCCGGCGACTACACCTGCGAATGCCGCAGGATCTCGAACCGGGCGACTATGCGCTGGCGCTGGAGGTAGGCGGCTACGGGCAGATGGTCGCGCCGCTAACGATCCAGCCATCGACGCGCGTCTTCGACGTGCCGGCAGTGCAGCGCGCGGTCGATGCCACGCTGGGCGATGCCATCCGGCTCCATGGGGCCGACGTGACACCGGGCGACGACACGCTGACGGTGCGGCTGCTCTGGCAGTCGCTGGCGCCGCTGGCGACGAGCGAAAAGGTCTTCGTCCACCTCGTTGGTCCGGACGGCACGCTGGTGGCGCAGTCCGACGCCGTACCGGCACAGGGCTACGGTACCGAGCAGTGGATCGAAGGGGAAGTTGTCGCCGACGAACACGTGCTGGTTCTGCCGGCCGATCTGGCTCCGGGCGCCTATCGCCTGCGCGCCGGCATGTACGATCCGGCCACCGCCGCGCGGCTGCCGGCCAGTGACGCCGAGGGCCGGCCTTACCCGGACGACGCCATCGACCTGGGCGACGTTACGCTCGGGAACTGAACACAGGATCACAGAAGGAGCGCAGCTATGACCGGCTATGACCACCCCGCCCTGCAACTGTTCGCCGAACTCCTGGCCTTTCCGTCACCGTCGAGCATGGAGCAGCGGCTGGCCGCCCATCTCGTGCGCAAGCTCGAGGGCTGGGGTTATGCGCCGCAGCAGGATGGCGCGGGCAATGTCTGGGTGAGGTTGGCCGGCCGCGATGCCGGCGGCCCGCTCGTCTGCTACGCCGCGCACACCGACGAGATCGGGCTGGCCGTCCATGCCATCGAGGCGGATGGCCGGCTGCGCGTCGGCCGTTCCGGCGGGCTCTTTCCATGGAAGCTGGGCGAAGCGCCGGTGGAGATCCTGGGCGACAAGGCGACCATCACCGGCGTGCTCTCCATGGGCGCCGGGCATGGCAGCGGTGCGCGTGCAATCGAGTGGGCGGACGTGCGCGTGATCACGGGGCTGTCGCCGGCGCAACTTGCCGAGGCGGGCGTGCGGCCGGGCTCGCTGGGCGTGCCGCTGCGCGCGCACTGCGGGCCGGTGCTCTTCGGCGATCCGGCCGACCCGCTGGTCGGCGCGTGGACCTTCGACGATCGCATGGGCGTCGTCACGCTGCTGCGTCTGCTGGAGGGATTGGCCGACAGCGGCGAACAGCCCGCCTGCCCGACCATTGTCGCCTTTACCGTGCAGGAAGAGGTCGGCGGCATCGGTGCGCGGGTGCTGGCGCAGCGCGAGCGGCCTGACGTCTTCATCGCCATCGACGGCTGCCCCATCACACCGGGCGCGCCGCTGGTGACCGACAGCCGGCCCGGCATCTGGACGCGCGACCGCGTGGCGCCCTACGATCCCGGGCTGATTGTCGATCTCTGTGCGGCGGCGGCGGCGGCGGGCACGGCACTGCAGCCGGTCGCCTACGATGTGAGCGCCAGCGATGCCAGCATGGTCTTCGAGATCGGCGGGGCGGCGCGCGCGGCCTGTTTCGGGCAGGTGCGCGAGAACAGCCACGGTTACGAGGTGGCGCGGCTGGCGGTCTTTGACAACATGCTGCACACGCTGCATCACTTTGCCATGACGTGGACCGGCAGCGCCCGGGCGTGATTCAAGCGTGCAGCCGGACTTCGTAACGGTGCAGATCTCCACTGCGACGATGCATTCATCAAGCGGGCGCAAACGTCCGCTACACCTGAGCGCACTGTGGTATAATCCTGGCCTATGAAAGCCTTTACCGTCATGGGACGCACGATCAAGGGTGCGTACGAAGAATTTTTCCTGGTCGTCGGCCTGAGCCTTGTCTTCTGGGCGGGCACGCTGCTGGTGGTCACTGCGCCCATGACGTGGGTCGGCATGAACTATGTGGGCAACCGCATTGCCAACTACCGGCGTGTCAATTTCTCCTTTTTCTGGGAAGGGGCGAAGCAGCACATCGGTCGCGGCGTGTTGCTGTGGCTGCTCATCGTGCTGGCCCCGCCGATCATGATCAGCAGCGTCAATTTCTACCTGTCCAACGGCAGTTGGATGGTCGTCCTGGGTTTCGTGACCTTCTGGCTGCTGGTGCTGGCATTTTTGGCCGGCCAGTATTTCTACCCGCTCTTCTGGCAGCAGACCGAACCGACCATCGGCTTGATTCTGCGCAATGGGTTTCTGCTTTCGCTGCGCCACCCGCTCTATTCGTTCCTGATGCTCCTCTTCCAGGTGCTGCTGATCGTGCTGAGCGTGCTGCTGGTGGTGCCCGTGCTGCTGCTGTTGCCGGGGCTGCTGATCCTGAGCCACAACTACGCGCTGGTGGGTCTGCTGCAGGAGATGGACCTGGCAGCCGAACCGCCCGAGATGTCCGGCACCTGATCGCGCCTGGCGCAGCATCCAGAGGCGCAGTGTCCAGAGGTACGGTGTGTCCCGTTCTTCGGTGAATATGCGTACAGACCTGGCGGCAGAAGTCGCCGCGCGTAATCGAATCGTCTCTGTCGCCGAGATGCAGACGCTCGAACGGCAGGCCGATGCTGGCGGCCATTCGTACGTGACGATGATGGAGATCGCCGGGCGGCGCGTTGCCGAGGCGATCCTGGCTCGCTATGGCCGCGCATCATGCCTGGTGCTGGCCGGGCCGGGCAACAACGGCGGCGACGGACTGGTCTGCGCCCGCTATCTGCATGAGGCCGGCGCGGCCGTGCAGGTCTACCTGTGGAAGCGACCGACCGACGCCGAGCGAGACTATGCGGGCCACCTTGGGCGTCTTGTTGAGTTGGGCGTGCCGGCGATCCATGCCGACGACGATCTCGATCTCAGCCTGTTGCGCGATCGACTACGTTGCACGGTTGTCGTGGATGCCCTGCTGGGAACAGGCGCCAATCGGCCCGTCTCCGGCCAATTGGCGGACATCCTGGATAGCGTGCGGGCAGCGCAGCAGGCGGCAAAGCCGGGCCTGCATGTGGTGGCAGTCGATTGTGCCAGCGGGCTGAATTGCGACAGCGGTGCGCTCGATCCGCACGCTGTCGCACCCGATGTGACGGTGACCTTTGCCCACGCCAAGACAGGGCACTATCTCTTTCCGGGCGCTGGTGCGGTGGGCGAGTTGATTGTGGCCGATATCGGCATCGATCCGGAGTTGGTGCAGGACGCCCGCACCTTTGTGCTCGATGCCGACCTGATCGGCGGCTGGCTGCCGGAGCGCAAGGCCGACAGCCACAAGGGGACCTTCGGCAGAGTCATGCTGGCCGTGGGCAGCGAACGCTTCCCCGGCGCAGCTTATCTGGCATGCGCCGCAGCGGGACGCAGCGGGGCCGGGCTGGTGACTGGCGCGCTCATCCGCCCAGTATGGGCGCTCGTGGCGAGCACGTTGCCGGAGCCGACGTACGTACTGCTACCCGCGCAGGAGGATGGCGGGGGCGCCGTCATTGCTCCGGACGCCGCAGCGGTCGTGGCCAGCGCGTTGGCGGGTTACAAGGCACTTGTGCTCGGCTGCGGCACCGGCAATACGCCGGCGACGCGTTCCTTCGTCGCGGAGTTGCTGGCCGCGGAGCTGCCGGCCACGCTCATCGACGCCGACGGCCTGAACTGCCTGGCGCAGCTTGAGGCGTGGCCGCAACGCCTGCCCGCGCAGTGCGTGCTGACGCCGCATCCGGCCGAGATGGCTCGGCTTTGCGGACTGCCCGTCGACGAGATTCTGGAGCGGCGCTGGGACGTGGCACGCACCATGGCCGCAGCGTGGCAGTGCACCGTGCTGCTCAAGGGGCCGTATACGGTGATCGCCGAGCCGGGGGGATGGCTGGCGGTGCTGCCCATCGCTACCGCGGCGCTGGCGACGGCGGGCACAGGCGACGTTCTGGCCGGGTTGATTGGCGGCCTGCTGGCACAGGGACTCGATCCCTTCCGCGCAGCGTGCGCCGGCGCGTGGCTGCATGGCACGGCCGGGCTACGGTGCGCGGAGCGCATGGGCCAGGCCGGCGTCGTCGCCTCGGACTTGCTGCCCGAGTTGCCGATCGTCCAAGATGTCTTGCGTCGGGAAGGGCTTTGACCGCGTGATCAACGGAGCAAGCGCATGAGTGAACTACCTGCCGTGATGACGGCTGAAAACACGAGAATTGTAGTTGACACCAGCAGCAATGTGCCGGACGAGTTGCTGGCGCAGTATCGCATGATCGAGGTGCCGACCCTCGTCATCTTTGGCGAAGCATCATTCCGCAACAAGTACGATCTGTCCGACGCCGCGTTCTACGAAAAGCTGGCCACCAGCAAGGATCTGCCCACGACAAGCCAGCCGCCGCCCAGCTACTTTGCCAAGGCGTACCGCAAGGCATTTGATGAAGACGCCGAGCACATCGTCGTCGTGACGGTCACGAGTAAACTATCCGGCACCTTTCGCTCGGCACAGATGGCGGCACAGGAATTTGGCGCCGACCGTTTCACGCTGTGGGACTCCAACAGCATCAGCATTGGCGGCGGCTGGCAGGCCATCATGGCGGCGCGTCTGCTGGCGCAAGGTGTCGAGCCGGATCGCTTCTACAGCCTCATGGGCAAATTGCGCGGCGAGATCATTGGCTTTGCTGCCCTGGAGACGCTAAAATACGTTGCCCGCAGCGGTCGCGTCAGCAATTTGCAGGCAGGGTTTGGCGAATTGCTGCAAGTCAAGCCGATCCTGGAGTTGTGGGATGGTGCGGCGACGGTGACGGCTCGGGTGCGCGGACGCAAGCGCTCGATGCAGGAAGTAATCGAGCGCATCCACAAGTTCTACGGTGACCGGCCGCTCAATGTCGGCGTTCTGCATGCCAACGCCCTGGCCGATGCCGAAACCTTGCTGGTGCAGGCGCGCGAAACGCTCAACATCGGCGAAGTTCTCTATAGTGATATCGGGCCGGCGATTGCTGCGCTGGCCGGCCCGGGTGTTGTCGGCCTGGCAGGCTGCCCGGCGGACCTTGGCTTCTAACCAACCACAAAGTGGAAAACCTGTATGAATATTGCACTTGATGCGATGGGTGGCGACCATGCGCCAGAGGCGATCGTCGCCGGCGGCGTGGAAGCTGCGCGCGTGTACGGCGTCACCGTCTCGCTGGTCGGCCAGCCGGATGTGATCGAGGCCGAGCTGAAGAAGCATGACACGAAGGGACTCAACCTGCCCATCGTGCCGGCCAGCCAGATCATCGAAATGGAAGACAAGCCGGCGGCCGCGGTGCGCGCCAAGACGGACAGCTCGATGGTGGTCGGTTGCAAGATGGTGAAGCGCAACGAAGCGCAGGCCTTCGTCTCGGCCGGCAATACGGGCGGCGCGCTGGCGGCGGGCATTCTGCACGTGGGGCGCATCAAGGGCATCCTGCGTCCGGCGCTGATTGGCCCATTCCCCACGCTCAAGGGCGCGTGCCTGATCCTCGACATCGGCGCCAACGCCGACGTTCGTCCGGAGCACATCCAGCAGTTCGCCATCATGGGATCGATCTACGCACGCGACGTGATCGGGCTGACCAGGCCGAGCGTGCGCATTCTGAGCAATGGCGAGGAGGCTGGGAAGGGCAACCAACTGGTCATCGAAAGCTTCAAGCTGCTCGAGCAGACGCCCAGCATCAACTTCCAGGGCAACATCGAGAGCAAGGAGATCCCCACGGGGCTGGCCGACGTCGTCGTGACCGACGGCTTCACGGGCAACATCTTCGTCAAGACAGCCGAGACGACCGCTACGCTCATGAACCGCGTCATCACCGAAGAGATCAAAAAGAGCCCCATCGCAGTGTTCGGCGCGCTCCTGGCACGCAATTCCCTGCGACGCGTGCGCGAGCGCATGGATGACAGCCATTATGGCGGCGCCGTGCTGCTCGGTCTGTCGGGCGTGGTCGTGGTCGCGCATGGGCGCAGCAACGCGTTCGCCATTCGCCACGCGATTCGCGTGGCAAAACAGTCTGTCGAGCAGAACATTCTCGGCAAGATCCAAAAGGGCATCTCGGAGATCGAAATCGAAGATGCCGAGGCGGCTGCCAGCACGCAGCCGGCCGCATGAACTCATAACCCAACAACGAAAAGAACAAGCAATGAAAGTCTATCGGAATCTGACCCAGATCAAGAAGAGAGAAACGCGCGGCCGGCGCTTCAGCCTGGTTGGTCTGGGCATCCTGTTCGTCGGTCTCCTGGCCAGCTTTGTCCCCACCTGGATCAACCCGCTCGATCCGATTCAGCCTGGTGTGATGGGTTTCTTGCAGCAATACTGGTCCTGGGTCAGCTTTGCCGCGCTCTTCATCGGCTTCATCTGCGCCAGCATCGGCAGCTATTTCATCAACCGCTATGCGCGGCGGCGCTGGCCGGGGAGCCGCTTCTACGAACGTCCCGACGAAGTGCTCGAACGCAGCATGAAGGGGCTCGACGACAAGTACAGCTATTTTGCGATGAGCCTGCCGGTGGGCTATGCGCTGGCCGGCGCCAATGGCATCACGATCTTTGCCGTGCGTTCGGACAAGGGACGGGTCACAGTCAGCGGCGACAAATGGCGCGAGCCTTTCAGCTTTGGCCGCCTGTTCACCATTTTTGCCCGTGAAGGCGTCGGCAATCCGGCACAGGACCTGGAAGAGCAGAAAGTAAAACTCCGCGCACTGCTCGCCGAATCTGCCCAGAGCGGCGATGCCGCACTGCTCCAATCCGTGCCCATCGACGGCGTGGCGGTGTTCCTGAACCAGGAAATCCAGCTCGAACTATCCAACCCGTCGGTGCCGGCACTGCGCGCCGACCAGGTGAAAGACTACCTGCGCGCCCGCGCCCGCGAGGTAAAACTGCCGAATGCCACCATCCGCACCTTGAACGAAGCGCTGGTGGCAAAAGCCGACTATCAGGAAGCCGCCGAAGAAGAATAGAATCAGCCAACTCAGCGCAGGGAGGCGAATCGTGGATGGTGCACCACCGGCGATGCGCTTCCCTGCGTTCGCGTCTGCGGCCGGCCTAGCGGAAGCCCAGGCCCCGCTCTTTGAGGCTGACGTAGCGGTTGCGGCCGATGACCAGGTGATCGAGCACCTCGATGTCGAGCAGGCGGCCGGCCTCCACCAGTTGCTCGGTGACGCGCACGTCTTCGGGGCTGGGCGTGGGATCGCCGCTGGGATGGTTGTGCACGACGATGATCGACGCGCAGTTGGCGCGAATCGCCTCGCGGAAGACTTCGCCAACACGCACGACCGCGGTGTTGAGGTTGCCGGCGTAGACATTGGCGACACGCAGCACGACATTTTTGGTGTCAAGCAGCACGGCGCGCAGATGCTCCTGCTCCAGCAACCCCATTTCGAGCATGAGAAGATTGGCGACGTCGGCGGGGCTGCGCACCTGCGGCCGTTCGTGCGGCGCAGTGGCCAGGAGCCGGCGCCCAAGCTCCAGCGCAGCCTTGATCTGCGCCGCCTTGGCCGTGCCGATGCCATGCACGTGGCAGAGTTCATCGAAGCTGGCCTGCGCCAGCCCCGGCAGCCCGCCAAACTGGCTCAGCAACCGCTCCGCCATGCGGATGACATTTTCGCCGCGCCCGCCCATGCGCAGGATGATGGCAACCAATTCGGCGTTGCTCAGTGATCCGGCCCCCGTGTAAATGATGCGCTCGCGCGGGCGCAAGTCCACCGGCAGGTCGCGGATCATGGGCGTGTACTCGGAAATCGGGGCGCCTTCCATTTTGGACTCCTTGTGCTTGCGAGTGCTCGGTCAATATCCAGGTGTGTTGCGGTACGTTTCGGCGATCTGATAGAGAAATCGCTGATAGTCGCGAAAGGTTGTGCCGGGCACCGGTGCATCGAGCTTGGCAGCCAGCGCCAGCGCGACACGCGGCACCATGTCCGGCGCCAGCCGGCCGCGCATCTGGCGGTCGAGCAGGTCGCAGACCAGTTGGTACTCGTCGGCGGTCAAGCGGCGAATGTTCGGCACGGCCGGCACCGCATTGGCCGGCGCCGCGCCTTGGGCGGGGAACGCCTGCTGCGACGAATGGCCAAGCTGGTCGAGCCGGATCTCGCGCTGCTGGCGGATGACGAGCGTGCCCGCGGCGAAGTCACCCAGCCGGCGCGCATTGCGGTTGAAGAACATGGTGACAAAGCCCACCGCATAGGCAAAGGGCATGAAGTCGACGATACGCACGAGATTGCGGATGGCAACTTCGAGAAAGCCGGCGCCGCTGCCATCAAGCCGCACGACGCGCGTCCCTGCCAGTCGTTTGCCCGGCGTCTGCCCGTGCCAGCCCAACTCGAAGAAAATAAAGTAGCCCCAGATAATGGCGAAGTTGAAGAGGGCGTACAGCGCAATGACCAGGCCGGCAAGCCAGCCCGGATCGGCCTCGAAGTCGCCGCGGAAGCCGCCGTCATCCGCCACGTAACCGAGAGCGACGGCGACCAGCAGATTGATGAGGAGGAGCAGCATCGCGATGATGATGGTGTCGACCAGCGCGCCGATGAAGCGGCTGCCGATGCCGGCAACCTCGTAGCCGAAGGTTATATTTTCGGGCGTGGCGATGGTATACTCATCTGAATTCTGCCCGTTTGTCTGGTATGCCACTGGCCATTCCCAATCATGAATCTGGAATTGTTTCTACAGCAACGCCGGCCGAGCTGGCAGCGCATGGAAGAATTGGTGCGCCAGGCGCAACGCTCGCCCCGTTCACTGGCCGGGCCGCAATTGGACGAACTCGGCACGCTCTATCAGGCCGTTACGGCGGACCTTGCCCTGGCCCAGCGCGACTTTCCCAACCAGCAGGTGACGCTCTATCTGAATCAACTCGTGGGCCGGGCGCACACGCTGATCTATCGGGGCGAACCGCTGCGGTGGCGCCAGCTCAAGGCATTCTATCGCACGCAATTTCCGCAATTATACCGCGATCTGCTCCCCTATACCCTTGCGGCATTTGTCCTGTTTCTGCTCCCCGCCCTGGTAGCAGGAATGGCAGTCGCCGTAAACCCGGACACAATTTACGTCATCGAGGGGCCAGGGATTGCCGGCCTGGTGGAGGAAGTCGAACGCGGCGAGTTGTGGACCGACATTGCGCCGGGTGTTCGCTCGGCCGCGTCCAGCCTGATCATGACCAACAACATCCAGGTCATGTTTCTCACTTTTGCCGGCGGGTTGACGGGCGGCCTGCTTACCCTATGGGTCATGGCCAGCAACGGCATGCACCTCGGCGCGATCTTCGGGCTGCTCAGCGTCCATGGCCTGGCGCACGGGCTGGCGGAGTTCGTCGTCGCCCACGGTGTCATCGAGCTGAGCGTCATCTTCCTGGCCGGCGGGTGCGGGCTCTACATCGGCGATGGGCTCATCCGGCCCCGGCTGCTGAGCCGCAAGGATGCACTCATCCAGCGCACCCGCACCGGCGTCCAGTTGATCCTGGGCTGCGTGCCGCTCCTGGTGATCGCCGGCCTTATCGAGGGCTTTCTCAGCCCGTCCGCCGCGCCCTGGTGGATCAAGGCCACGACCGGTCTCGTCACCGGCGTGCTGCTCTATGCCTACTGGCTGGGCGCCGGTCGCCAGGCGCCTGCCGCCACTGTAGAACGCAACGCGCCATGAAAACAAGATTCTACGAACGAACCGCCTATCATCTCTCCGACCAGCCCGTACCGAGCTGCTTTTTGCGGCTGGACGATGTCTTCGACCGGCGCTTTACCGCGTACGAGGAAGCCTACAACCACCCCTGCGTCATCATGGCCGAGAGTCTCTGCGCGCGCATGGCCGACGTGGAGATGTTCGCCTTCCTGATCGAGGATGCGCGCAAACGCCACACCGTCGACCCCAAGGCCGAAGAAAAGACGGCGATCCTGACCCGCTCCTTTCTGGTCGGCTACCTGGGCGCAGGGCGCGCCCTGCTGGATGTGGGCGCCTCCATCCTCAGCGGTCTCTACGCGCTGCCGATGACCGGCGCCGAGATGACCTTTGCCAACGGTGATTTCTGGCACCAGCTCGTCTCACGGGCGCCCAACGTTCACCGGCGCTACCACCCGCTGCGGCTCTTCATCACCGAGTTCCTGCGTTGGACGACGGAGAGCGCGCACCGCATCCCGCCCATCGTGGTGATCGAGAACCAGTTCGGCAAGTATGCGCCGCGCGACACGCGCCTGCAAGTCTTCGACGATCCGCAGTTGACGCTGCCGCAGATGAGCGACGCCACGCTGCACATGCGCTGGATCGACCCGCTGGCCCTGCATGACCGCTGGAAGCCAAACTTCATGCTGCTGTGCGACAAGCTGGCCGTCGATCTCGAAAAAGCGCTGGAGCAGCCCGGCAGGATCGCTTGACGCGCCGCAATTCCGTGCTAAGATTTACACATGACTAACACCAAGTCGTTAGACGACAACAAGATTCTGACGGCAGCGCATGAGGACTACCTCAAGGCGATCTACCTGCTGATCTCGCGCGGCGTGGAGGTGTCGAATTCGGCATTGGCCGGGCAGATGGGTGTCGCGCCGGCTTCGGCCACGAACATGGTCAAGAAGCTGAGCGACCTGGGACTCGTGAGCTACGAGCCGTATCAGGACATCACGCTCACCGAGGCGGGCGAGTTGGTCGCGCTGGAGGTGCTGCGCCACCACCGGCTGCTCGAACTCTACCTGCACGACAAGCTGAACCTGCCATGGGACCAGGTGCACGAAGAGGCCGAACGGCTGGAGCATGTGCTGAGCGAGGCGCTCGAAGACGCCATCGCTGCTGCACTGGGTGACCCGACGGTCGACCCGCACGGCGATCCCATCCCGACGAAGGACGGAAAGGTCGAGACGGTGAACGGCGTGCCGCTGAGTATCGCCGAACTCCGCCGGCCGTACGTGGTGGTCCGGGTGTTGCTGCAAGATCCGGAGCGCCTCGTCTACCTGGGCTCGATGAAGCTCTATCCCAACAGCGAGGTCACTGTGCTCAAGCGAGCGCCCTTTGCCGGGCCGCTCCTCATCGAGGTTGCCGGCGATCATCACGCGCTGGCCCACGACTTGGCCGAGTTCATTATCGTACGCTGACGGCAACGATTTTCTCCACAAACGTTTACCATGTTCAAGATCGGTGACTTCTCTCGTCTGGCCCAGGTTTCGGTGCGCATGTTGCGCCACTACGACAAGCTGGGCCTGCTCACGCCCAGCCACATCGACAGATTCACCGGCTATCGCTACTACACCATCGACCAACTGGCGCGGCTGAACCGCATCCTTGCCCTCAACGGCCTTGGCCTGACGCTGCAGGAGATTGCCGACCTGCTTGGCGACGGCAGCGAGGTGCCGGTCGACCAGTTGCGCGGTATGCTGGTGCTGCGCCGGAAGGAGCTAGAGCGGGAACTGGCCGACAAACGCTGGCAACTGGCCAGCGTCGAAGCGCGCTTGCAGCAGATCGAGCAGGAGAATGACCCCGATCCCTACGAAGTGATCGTCAAATCGCTGGAGCCGCTGCCGGTGGCATCCATCCGGCTCGTGTCGCCCACGGTGCAGGAGGTTGGCTACTACTGCAATACCATCTACGGCCAGCTCTACCGGCGTCTGCGCGAACACGGTATCGAGCCTGGCGAGCCCGAGGTGACCTTCTATCACAACGAGGAATACGCTGACACTGATATCGACATGGAAGTTGCGACCGCCATCGACGGCGCCGTTCTAGAAAGCGCGCCGGTCGACGATGCCCTGATCTTCCGCGCAGTGCCTGGTTGCGACCTGGCGGCAGCATTGATCTTCGAGGGGGCGTTCGAAGATGTGGTGGCACCGATTCAATCCCTGTTACGCTGGATCGGGCTGCACAAGCACGTGCCCGCCGGCCCCCTGCGCGAGCTGCACCTTTCCGGCCCGGCCCACAAAAACGAGGCGCCGGACAGCATCAATGTCATCGAGCTACAGGTTCCCATCGCGCCGATTGCCGGCCGGTAGCCCTTGCTATCCTCGCAGCGAGCGTACCGATCTCCCAAAACCCAGAAGCCCACAATTCTCGCCGTAGTAACGACTTCAGTCGTTGACTTCCCCTGGAACGGCTGAAACTCAATCGTTCGCTATTCTCGCCGTAGTAACGACTTCAGTCGTTGACTTCCCCTGGTACGGCTGAAGCCGTCACTACAAATCGGGAACGACTGAAACTCAATCGTTCGCTATTCTCGCCGTAGTAACGACTTCAGTCGTTGACTTCCCCTGGAACGGCTGAAGCCGTCACTACAGATCGTGAGCGGCTGAAACTCAATCGTTCGCTATTCTCGCCGTAGTAACGACTTCAGTCGTTGACTTCCCCTGGAACGGCTGAAGCCGTCACTACAGATCGTGAGCGGCTGAAACTCAATCGTTCGCTATTCTCGCCGTAGTAACGACTTCAGTCGTTGACTTCCCCTGGAACGGCTGAAGCCGTCACTACAGATCGTGAGCGGCTGAAACTCAATCGTTCGCTATTCTCGCCGTAGTAACGACTTCAGTCGTTGACTTCCCCTGGAACGGCTGAAGCCGTCACTACAGATCGGGAACGGCTGAAACTCAATCGTTCGCTATTCTCGCCGTAGTAACGACTTTAGTCGTTGACTTCCCCCTGGGACGGCTGAAGCCGTCACTACAAATCGGGAACGACTGAATCCGGCCCAAATTCCCTATTGACTCTGACATTGTGTCAGGGTGTACGGTGTTCTTGCGATTGGCGACAAGGTCCGGCAGCCCGATTTCGAGCGCTGTCAACCGGGTTGTCGGACCGCCAGTCGCCACGCAAGAGTCGCAAATCGCACCGTCGAAAGGGAGTAAAGACAATGGCACCGTTTTCATATTCAAATGCAGTCATCTTCGGCGCCGGCCAGGTAGGTATGACGCTGATGGAACAACTTGCGGTCGAGGGCGTACAAGTCACGTTGGTCAACCGCAGCGGCAAGGTCAAGGAAGCCCTGCCGGCCGGCGTGACCGTCGTCGCCGGCGACCTGACCGACCCGGCCACCGTGGCCCGCCTCGCCCGCAGCGCCGATGTGGTCTTCGAGACCGCTCAGCCCGAGTACACGGAGTGGCCGGAACGATGGCCGCCGTTGGTGCGCAGCATCATCGATGGCATGGCGCAGACCAATGCCCGCCTGGTCTTTGTGGACAACCTGTACATGTACGGACCGACGCACGGCCGGCCAATCCGTGAGGATATGCCCTACGCCGCCGACGGTCCCAAGGGCAAGACCCGTGCCGCAATCGCCACCATGTTGCTGGACGCCCACGCGGCGGGCAAGGTCAAGGTCGTCATCGGCCGCGCGTCGGACTTCTTCGGCCCGCGTGCGACGGACACGGCCATCTTCGGCGACCGTTTCTTCGAGGCCGTCTTTGCCGGCAAGCCGGTGGATACCTTTGGCGATGTCAACCTGCCGCACACCTACACGTACGTGCCCGACTTTGCCCGCGCGCTGATCACGCTCAGCCGCCACGAAGAAGCTTACGGCCGGGCGTGGCACGTGCCCAACACGACCGTATCCACTGCCGAGATGATGCGCCTCTTCGGCGAGGCCGCCGGCACGCCGGTCAAGAGCCGCAAGGTCAACCGGCTCATGTTGAGCATGGTGGGACTCTTCGTGCCGATCGTGCGCGAGATGAAGGAGATGCTCTACGAGTTCGAGGAAGCGTACGTCGTGGACGACAGCGATTTTCGCGCTTCGTTTGGCGCAGAACTCACGCCGCTTCCAGAGGCGGCCGCAGCCACCGTGGCGTGGTTTCGGCAGCACCTGGCCACGCCCATGAAGCAGGCCGCCTGAGCCAACCCTACCTGACGAGCAAGGCCTGAATGCTAGGCGCCGTATCGGCCCCGCGCGTCCAGGGAAAGGTTACCGTTACCTGCGTGCCTTCGCCGAGCCGGCTCTTGATTTCGACATCGCCGCCATGCAGCCGGACGAGGCGAGAGACCAGGGCCAACCCCAGGCCGGTCCCCTCATAGTTGCGTGATAACCGGCTATCAAGTTGCACGAACGGCGCAAAGAGCCGTTCGAGTTGCGACTCATCGATGCCGATGCCTGTATCCCACACCAGGAAGCGAACACACTGCTTCTCCGGGTCGGTGGTGACGTTGAGGCCGACCTGCCCGGTTTCGGACGTAAATTTGACGGCGTTGCTGAGCAGGTTGGTCAGAATCTGGCGGCTTCGCTTGGGATCTGCCCACAGGGTGGCATGTGGCTGGTCCACGTGGAGCTGAATGTGCAGCTTCTTTTCAGCAGCCATGGGCTGGATGAGGTGGACGCTACTCTGGCAGAGGTCAATGAGCAGCATTGGCTCCTTAGAGAGATTCATCTTGCCTGCGTCCGCCTTGGCCAGATCGAGGATATCGTTGATCAGCGCCAGGAGTTGGCGACCGCTGGCTTCGACCAGTTTCAGGCTGCGCTGCTGGCGTTCGCCAATCTCGCCGTAGGCGCCCTCGCGCCACGCCTCGGCTATGCCCAGGATCGCCGACAGGGGCGTGCGCAACTCGTGGCTCATATTGGCCAGGAATTCGTCCTTCAGGCGAGAGGCTTCGTCCAGTTCCTTGTTCAGCTTGCGCAGCGCCTCCTCGGCGCGCGTGTGCATTTCGACCTGGCCGCGCAGGCGTTCGTAGAGTTCGGCATTCTCAAAGGCCGCAACGGCCTGGTTCGCAAAGATCTCGAGGGTAAGCATTGTTTCCGCGCTGGGACGCCGGCCATCGAGCGGCTGGTCAAATGACAGGATGCCGATGACTTCCCCCGTCAGCCGCCGCAGCGGCAAGAGCAAGATGTCCTCGGCATGCCATCGATCTTCCTCCGGCCAGGCAACCATGTCGGCTGCTGCCGGCGGCACGTAACTTGGGCCGTCAAACTCCGTGTCCCATGCATACTGGCCCGCGGGGATGAAGTAGCATTCCCCGATGCGGAAGCGCTCCTGCATGGGCCGGTCAAACTCATCCCACGTGTACACGGCGCCATCGAGCATGGCGCGCCCTTCCTCATCCAACCCCTTCGTAACGACCACGTTGACGCTGCCGCTTTCAGGATCGATGAGATTGACGATGACCGATCGGTAGCCAAGTTGTTCGTGATTCCCCGCAATCTGTTCCAAAAGCGAGGCCGCATCCTGATTCCAGCGCAATTTGTTCCCCGTCGCCAGCAGCAAGGCCAGTTGGCGGTTGCGATCCGCCAGGGCGTCCTTGGTGGCAGTCACGGCTGCCTCGGCATCGGTGCGCTCGGCTATCTCGGCACGGAGCCTGTCAGCGAGCAAATGTTGGTGCTGGAGTGCAACTTCCAGGCGGCGCAGCAATAGCGACAGAGAGAACGTGACCACCAGCGTAATCACGATCGCCGTGAAATTGGCGGCAAACCAGAAGACTTGCGGGGGCAGATCGGCCGGGACAGGCGCTATACGATAGCCGGTCCACCAGCCGACAACGCCAATTGCGAACGCGTTCAGCGCGATCGCCAGCAGGCTGGCGCGTATCCCCAGGAGAATGCCGGTCAACACGGCAAATGCGAAGAGCCAGATCGGGCCGATATTGTACGGCAGTTCAGAGATGAGTACGGCGAAGCCGATCAGGTAGACGCAGGTCAACCCGCCGGCGATGCGGGTGTGCATTGCCAGCCGCGGCGAAGCAGCGAAGAAGAGCAAGGCCAGATACGCCAGCACAAAAATCGCGCTGACGAGTGGCATGCCTGCTGACCAGGCAATCACGCTAGAGAACACCAGGCTGGCCGCACCCAGCGCCAGCCCGCCAATCGCCAGGATATAAAAGATCTGTGCGCGCAACTCGGCCAGGCTGTCGTCAGCCTGGCCTGAATCTTTGAGATGGAGAAGCGCTTTTACTCGCTGCATAGTAGCAAGATGGATGCACAATAGCCCACGCGCAACAACCCATTCCTGGCTTTCGGCCCGTCCCGTCCTTTCAGCCGGCCATGGAGAGCGCAACAATCAATTGCCGGAAGCCGGCCGGTCTGGCTCAGGACTCGTCCAGGTTCTGCGGAATCAGAACAATGTCCTGGTTCGGATAGGGACCGTAAATCGAGATGCGGCGCAGCGACAGATTCGGCACAAGGACGCCGGCCGCACGATCCAGATCGACGTGCCGCGCAATTGGCCGCTCCGACACCTCGATGCGCCAGTAGTTGAAGGGGGCCGAGTCGGGGCTCATGGGCACGGCCGCCTGCCAGTAGAGCACGTGGTCGAACTCGGCCTTCGCGGTGACTTCGCCATGATGGATATGCGTGGTGGGGAAAAAGAGCGTTGTCGAATCGCGGGTTGGGAACGTGAATGCAATCGGGTGGACATTTCGGGCGCCCGCCTTCAATTTGAAAACGGCATAACCGTAATCGTGATAGTGCGGCAGTGCGCCCCACACCACCTCCGGAAGGCGAAAACGCGGGTCAAGCTGTGCGAAATCAGCCTGAGAGGGCGCAAAGGACGCCTCAAAGCTGCCGACTTCGTACACGGGCAACGTTGCTCGTGTCTCTCCCGGTGAACGGTAGACGACGCGCGGCAGTGGGAAACTGCGGTCGATATCGTCGAAGAACTCCGGGTAGCCGGAAAGGTCGATAAACTTCAACGCACTTCCGGACTGCCCAGGCGGCGTCGGCAGCGGCAGGATCATGGCCAGATCGTCCTGCGCTTCGTAGGCCATGCTGTAGACGAGGAGTTGCCGCTCGCGGCTGGCGTAGCGTGCATAGATCTTCGTACTCTTGACCGATGTGACTTCAGATGAAAAGATGCACATTACCAATCCCTTTCCGGAATCCATGTTGACCTTGCTGCGGCGCATCAGCGCCGGTACAATTAGCCGCTATCATCATGTGCCCGTTGCTCATGTCTCCTGGATTGCCAAGTTGCCGACCTGACAACTCCTTCATTATCGCCCAATTCGCCAAAAGACCCATATGCAGCATTGCGCGTGCTCTCGTCCGAGGCGCTGCGCCGACGATTCGCTGCGGTCAACTGGATTTTCATCGGCTCGTCAAACGAGTTGAGCGCCTTTGAAAGCGGCACCGCCGCCAGCATTCTCGGCACGGTGCCGGCGGTCTGGCTTGGCGACGTGGCGACGCTACTCGTCGTCAGCCTTGTGGCCGTGGCCGCCCCCAACTGCGACAGTTGAACCTCGACCCGCGCCTGCACCCAGCTAGCCAGGCCGGCGACACCCCGTGACATCACGCGCCGGCGGTCGATTCCTGCACGATTCGCTCGACCACCTGGCGTAGCACATTGGCCGGTTGGGCGCCGGAGACGAGATACTTGTCGTTGAATACCATCGCCGGCACGCCGTTGAGCCCGTACGAGCGCGCCAGATCGACATCGGCCTGCACCATGCGGTCATAGGTCGGGTCATCGAGCGCGGCGGCAAAAAGCGCACCATCCAGCCCGGCCGCTACCGCACAATCGACCAGCACTGCGCGATCCGAGATATCGAGCGCGTCGCTCCAGTAGGCACGCAT
>JACKBA010000030.1 GCA_020634815.1 Caldilineaceae bacterium
CGGCTCGGGCGGCGGTGCGCTCACCACGGGCGGCGATGCGTTGACCGCCGTCGGCAGCCCGCCTCCCCCCGGCGGTTTGGCCGGCGCGGGACCGTCGGGCGGTGGCGGCGGTTCGTCGCCCGCGGCGGGAGGGGCGGCGTCGCTGTCGATGACCAGGACAAAGCCCGGCACATCCTCGGCGCCGGCCTGCTCGCGCAGCCCCTCGGCCGCATCGACGCAATTGCCGGCATCGACATAGGCCGCCGTCGCCGCCAATGTGCGCACGGCCACCAGGTCGAGCCAGCGGCTGCTGCCCGCCAGCAATGCCGCGGGCCCGTCCAGTTTCTGGCGGTGGAGCGGCCACAGCTCGAGCGACTTCATCGGCTTGCCCGCCATGTGCTCGGCCAGCCGCTCGGGCGGGTGCACGCTCACGGCGCCGCCGTCGGCGGAGACCAGGGCGAAGGTGCTGCCCAGCCCGGCTACGGCAATGCGATCGCTCATGATCCCGACGCAGACCACACCGGCGCGCCACGGACCGGCGCTCTGCGCCGTCTCGCTTTCGAGCATGAGTTTGACCTTGCGCACGGTCTCCATGATCACGTGCGACTGCGTGCCGCGCTCGGTGTAGTAGGTGCGCTGCATGGCGCTCAACAGGCGGTCGGTCAGCGCATCGGCCTGGGGGATGCCGGCCACATCGACCAGCGCGCAGAGGCTGCCGCGCTGCGCCTGTGACGTCCCTTCCATGGGCACAATGACACGGACGCCGCGGGCGGCGCCATCGATTTCTTCGGCAAGGTATGAAACGTGAATAGGCATGAGGTATCAGCGTCGCGATTGATCGGTTTGGTTCTGTTCCTGCATGGATTGTAGCGTGCCCGGTGCCCTCTGTCAACGTGAATCGCAGAGCGGGGTGCGTCCCAGGAAATTGGCGGAGTCAGCCCCGGCGTACGTCGCACTGGTCAAACGAGCCGTCGCAGGAAAGCACAGTCTGGCCAGTGCGACGCACGCCGCCAACATTCCGGGATGCACCAGGCAGAGCGGCCCGCATCCTGGGCAACGAGCGGACAACGCACACCGCACAGCAGGGTTCCCGCCCGTGTAGCGTCGTCTATGGGCGCAGGTTCTTCACGACCTTCCCTTCCTGCATGACCAGCACAATGTTCTCCGTCTTCTCCAGCGCGCGGATGTCGGCCAGCGGGTCCGTAGCGGCGACGACCACGTCGGCCAGCTTGCCGCGCTCCAGCGTGCCGATGCGATCCTGCCAGCCCAGGCACTCGGCGGCGACCCTGGTGGTGGCAACGATGGCCTCCATGGGCGACAGGCCGACGTTGACCATGAGCCCCAGCTCGCGCAGGTTGGTGCCATGCGGCATGACGCCGGCATCGGTGCCCATGGCAATGGCGACGCCGGCCTGATGCGCCTTGGCGATGCTCTCGCTGTGAATCTCGATGGTCTCGCGCGCCTTGCGCACGCCGTATTCAGGCATGTTGCCGGTCGTCTCCGCCTGCTCCAGCACGGAAAGGGGCGCCAGCAGCGTGGGCACCAGGAAGGTCCCGTGCGCCAGCATGAGGTCGATGGCCTCGTCGTCGAGGTAGATGCCGTGCTCGATGGAGTGAATGCCGGCGCGCACTGCGTTCTTGATGCCCTCGGCGCCCTGGGCATGGGCCATGACCTTGATGCCACGGCGGTAGGCGCCCTCCTGCACCATGACGCGCAGTTCCTCCTCGGTGAACTGCGTGAACTCGGGGTGGTCGGTAGGGCTGAGCACGCCGCCGGTGGAGCAGACCTTGATGACCTCGGCGCCGGCGCGCAACACTTCGCGCACCTTCCGGCGCACCTCCTCCACGCCGTCGCACTTGTTGTCGGGCATGCCGGGATAAGGCGGGAAAAGGTCCAGCGAGAAGCCCGAAGGCATCCAGCCGTCGCCGTGGCCGCCGGTGATGCTGAGCGCGGTGACGCTAATCTGCATCCGTGGTCCGACGATGAGCCCGTCCGCCTGCGCCTGCTTGAGGCCGAGATCGGCGCCGCCCGCGTCGCGCACGGTGGTGATGCCGGCGTCGATGGTGCGGCGCATGTGGCTCAGTGCCTTGTAGAAGTTGTAGGAGAAGGGCGTCGTCAGCATCCTCGGGATATTGAGCCCTTCGAGCATGAGGTGCACGTGCGTGTCGATGAGGCCCGGCAGGATCCAGCCACCGCGCGCGTCGATGGCCGTGGCATCCGGCCGCGCCGTGACGGACGCCCGCGCCCCGGCCGCCACAATGCGGCCCTCCTCGACCAGCACCGCGCCATCGGCGATGGGCGGGCCGCCGCGGCCGTCGATGAGGGTGCCGTTGAAGATCAAGGATTGTGTCATTGCGTACTCTCTTTCAGTGGAAGCCATGGTCTATGCCGCAGATAACGCTGTGGAAGGCTGCGACGGATGGACCGTGATTGATTGGACGGCCAACAAGACGCATTGTTGATGGGTGATTGTTCATTGCTGATTGCTAACGCACCAACGCCAACGACCGCCCCCACCACCGGTCATCAGCAATCAGCAATTCGCAATCCATCCATCAGCAATTGATGCGTCAAACGTGATGCGTGATGCGTGATGCAGCGGGGAACGCCGTCAGCAATCAGCAATTCATCCATCAGCAATTGATGTGTCAAACGTCAAACGTCATGCGTGATGCGTGATGCGAGATACGTGATGCGGCGGGGAGCGCCGTCAGCGATCAGCAATCAGCAATTCATCCATCAGCAATTGATGCGTCAAACGTCAAACGTCATGCGTGAACACTTCTCCCCAGTCTCCCCTCACACCATCACCCCCTCATCTTGTCATCCCCTCATCCCCCTACAGCCCGCAACTCCCCGACGCCTGCACATCGCCGCCGCGCACCCAGTCGTCGGCAGCGTTGGCGCTGTAGTTGGGGATCACGTACCAGAGCTGGCCGCCAAAGCGCACCACGCGCACCGTAGGCAGCCAGCCGGCACTGAGGGTGCGCACCTGCGGGCCGTCGGGATTGGCAAAGGCGGGCACGCCATTGACCGGCACGTTGAGCTGGCACTGGCCGTTGGGCAGATCGCGGAAATTATTGGAGGGCGACCCGCCACCATTGAACGTGACCGGTACGGAGGCGAACGCCCCCGTCGCCTGGCTGCGCACCTCGATGCGGCCGGGCGTATTCTGATTGACGGTCATTTGCAGGTCGAATGCTCCCTGGAAATCGGTCTGGACGGACTGCTCCTGGATGAGGCCCCCATTGTTGCTGATGGCCTGCACGATGAGGGTGGTATTGCCCAGCCCTGCACCCACGCCGCGCACCCGGAAGGTGGTCTGCAGCGGGGTATTCGGCGCCGGCTCGGTGATGGTGAGCGATGGCTGCTGCCCGCCGTCGAAGCGCACGCGGCGCTGCGCCACGCCGCCACCGTTGGTGCGCGCCTCGATGAAGATATCGCTCCACGGGGCGATGCCGCCCTGGAGTGCCAGCGTCGTCGACCACTGCGTGCCCTGGAAGGTGCCGGCGTTGGCCGTGCCAAGCTGGCGCCCGCCGCCATCGCGCGCGGTGATGGTCACGGTGCAGTTGAACGCAGCATCGCCGCGTACGGTAAACGACGCGGGCACATTGGCGCCCTCCCCCGGCTCGAATATCGACAGCGCCGAGGATTGGCACTGGCCGATCCCGCCGCCGCCATCGTTGAGATTCACTGTGACGCGACTGTACTCGACGTTGTTGGAGATAGCCAGCAGCGTCAGCAACTGCCCTTGCGCGCCTGAAACGGTCATGGTGTCGTTGTAGGTGCCCTGCCCGCCGATGCCGACGGTGGGCCCGCTCAGTGTCGTCACGACCTGGCCCACCTGCACCCCGCGGCTGTCCAGCGCACGGATGAACACGTTCCCCTCGAAGAGGCCGCAGCCGCTGCCGCTGACGGGAAAGCTGGTTCCCACGTTGGTGTTGGGCGGCGGGTTGGTGATGGTGAGGAAGGGCGATGGGCAGGGCTGCGGACCGGGACCCGACGTCGGGATGCGGATGGGCTGCCCCGCCAGCAGCCGGTACGGGCTGGGGATGCCGTTATAGCTCATCAGCGTGTACTGGTCGACGTTGAAGCGCCGGGAGATGGAGAAGACCGTGTCGCCCCAGATGACGGTGTAGATGTCGCCATTCAGGGGTCCCTGGGCGTGAGGCATCCAGCCATTGTCGACGATCCCTGGCGACTGTGCGGAGGACGATGAGGCCGCCAGCACCAGCCATAGCACAGCCAGCAGCGTAATCAGAAAGCTCTTGCGCATGTTGACTCCTTTGTCCCATCGGACGGTGTGGGTTGCCCCTGGCATGATAGCGACAAAGCGACCAGCGGGCAAGAGCGCGATCGGAACGGGTCTACTTCACGACCGGGGCGAACGCTACAGCGGATTCGTGGAAACAGCGGATTGCACCCCTGCGCTGCACAGGATTGACTTGCACTGCGGCGAATCCCATCCGTTTCTTCCACGAATCCGCTGTAGTTCGGCCGTGTCCCCGGCATGAAGTACACCCATCGGAACGACGACAGGGGGGTGGAACGCGGCGCGTGCGGATGCGGCGGATTGGCACGAATTCATCCGACGGAGAAAAGCGGATCCGCGTCAATCCGCGTGATCCGCAGCAGCCGCGTTCTATCTCTTCTGCGGTAGCCGGCAGCAGGTGACTTGGTCGCAGCGCGCCGGTAGAGTACACTGGAAGGCGGTGCGGGCGCACACGACCTGCACGCCCAACACAGCGACCAGAAACGGACAACGACTATGCGCACAGACACCAGGCGGCTGCCACGCTCGACGCCGGAAAGCCAGGGCATCTCCACGGCCGCCATCGCCGCCTTTCTCGATGCGGTCGAACGGACGGGCGCCGGCCTGCACAGCTTCATGCTCGTGCGCCACGGGCACGTCGTGGCCGAAGGGTGGTGGGCGCCCTACGCGCCGGCGTTGCGGCACATGCTCTATTCGCTCAGCAAGAGCTTCGTCTCCACCGCCGTGGGGCTGGCCGTGGCCGAGGGCCGGCTGACGGTCGACGACGCGGTGGTGAGATTCTTCCCGGAGTCGCTGCCGCCCACCGTGAGCGACAATCTGGCAGCCATGCGCGTGCGCCACCTGCTGAGTATGAGCACCGGCCACGATGTGGACGTGAACGACGCCGTCAAGAACGCGCCCGACGGCGATTGGGCACGCGCCTTCCTGGCCCAGCCCGTCCAGCACCGGCCCGGCACGCACTTCGCCTACAACAGCGCCGCCACCTACATGCTCTCCGCCATCGTGCAGCGGCTGGCGGGGGAGACCGTGCTGGCATACCTGGGCCCGCGCCTGCTGGCCCCGCTGGGCATCGCCGGCGCGACGTGGGAAAGCTGCCCGCGCGGCGTCAACATCGGCGGCTGGGGGCTGGAGATACGCACGGAGGATATCGCGGTCTTCGGCCAGATCTATCTGCGCGGAGGCGTCTGGCGCAACCAGCAAATCCTGCCCGCGACGTGGGTGGAGGAGGCGACACGCCGCCACGTACGCAACGGCGACGCGCCCGATAGCGACTGGGCGCAGGGCTACGGCTACCAGTTCTGGCGCTGCCGCCACGACACCTATCGCGGCGACGGCGCTTTCGGCCAATTCTGCGTGGTCATGCCGGAGCAGGATGCCGTGCTCGCCATCACCTCCGGCGACATGGAGATGCAGCGCACGCTCGACCTGGTGTGGGAGCACCTGCGCCCGGCAATGACCGACGGCGTGCTGCCAAACGACGTGGCCGCCGGCGCCGTGCTGAGCGAGCGGCTGGCGGCGCTCCGGGTACCGCCGCAGGAGGGCGCCGCCACTTCCCCGCTGGCGGTTGGCGTGTCGGGCAGGCGCTATGCCTTTCGCCGCAACCAGCAGGGAATCGACGCGGTGACGATCTCCTTCGCCAGGGAAGGCTGCCTGCTCACCATCGCCGACGCCTTTGGCGAACATCACATCGGCTGCGGCTACGAATCCTGGCAATTGGGCGAGAGCGCCTTTGGCACCGGCATCATGCAGCCGGTGGCAGGCAGCGGCGCATGGACTGCGCCTGACACCTTCACGATGAAGCTGGCCTTCTACCGCACACCCTTCTGCCCGCAGATCACCTGTCGCTTCGCCGGCGATCGCCTCCACTTCCAGTTGGTGATGAACGTAGACTTCGGCCGCCGCACGCGCCCGCGGCTGACCGGCCGCGCCTGAGCCGCGCAGATAGTCACTGCGCGGCAAGCTCCGTAATCTGCACGGCCAGCCCCGTCTGCACCTCGATGCGCGTGGCGACGAGCGCACCGCTGCGCCCGTCGTAGGTGTTGTCGATGCGGAAAAGTTCGCCCCGTTCCGTCAGAGTGATAGAGCGGTCGGCATTGCGGGCGTAGGTCGTGACGACGCCGGTGATGGGGTCGCGGTCGAGCTGCGGGCGGCGCACGACCGCGCGTAACGCCTCCGCCGGCAGCCAGAGCGCGCCGCTGAGCTGGGCGACGCCGGTGACGCGGTCGACCGCGCCGTTGGCCATGCCGGCCGTGCTGCTGCGCACGCGGAAGGCCGACCAGCGCGCCTCGGCCATGGCCACGTCGACGGACGCCTGCTCGGCAAACTGGCCCGACGGCGAGCCGGCCACATAGATCGAGCGCGCGCCGGCAAAGTCCAGCGTGTCACCTTCGGCGAGCCAGACGGGCGCCTTCGTCCCGCGCCAGGGCAGGCGAAGCTGGCGCCGGCCCAGCAGGTACATCTCCGACGAGCTGCGCGTGTCTGTCGGATCGGCGCCGATGGTGTGGCGGTAGTAGATGAGCAGCCCCGTCGCCGTGTCGAACATGGAGATGGAGACCGCGCCGTCGCCGTGGTACTCAAAGCGCACGGCGTCGTATTCCGTCTCGGCGACGGTGTACGGCATGCGTACGACGGCCAGCTCGTCGCCGGCAACGGCCTCGGCATCGGCCAGCACGGCAGGATTCACCCAGAAGTCACCCACGCCGGGACGGAAGGCCGCACCAAACGCGCCCGCCGGCGTCACGCCCTGCTCGCTCGCCCCGTACATCGTCGAAGCCACGACGACTGACCCGCGCGTCACCGCCACGATGTCGTGTTGGAGAAAGCCGGCGCCGCCAGCGCCCGTGTCGTCCGGCCATTGCGCCATGGTCGCGCTCTGGATATAGTAGGAGACGCGCTGCCCCTCGCGAATCCACGCCGGCGCGGGCAGGGTCAGCAACTCGGGGAAAAGAATGGGGAAGGCATTGAGCGGGTCGCCGCCAAAGGTTTGCGCGGGCGGGGCTGCGCGAGCGGGGACAGCCCCCGACGCGAGCAGGGTCGCGACCAGCAGACCAGATAGGATGGCACCGAAGATGGTGCGGGTGCGGAAATTCGTACGCATCAAGACCCTCCCCCAACCGGAAGCCGAGCCCATGCCCGGCAAACGCGCCAGGTTGTCTCTTTTGATCATACACCCGGTCGCTCTCAAATTCAGCAGTTCACCAGACTCACACCAAGCCGCCAAGAACACGAAGAGCGCCATCTTACCTTCGTGACTTTGTACCTTTGTGGGCGGCAATATCGTGAAGTGCTGAAAATGGATCGCCCGTTGTGCTATTCTGTTTAGAGGACGGAAATTCACATGGAATCCTTCACGCACAATCTCCCTGTGCAGCACACGTCGTTTGTGGGCAGGGAGAGCGAAATCGCCGAGATCGTCGCGCTGCTCGACGATGAGTACTGCCGGCTGGTCACGCTGCTGGGGCCGGGCGGTATCGGCAAGACGCGGCTGGCGCTCAAGGCGGCCGAGGGGTTGATGCAGGCCGGCGGCGAGGGCGCAGCGTGCCCCTATCCCGACGGTCTCTACTTCGTCTCGCTCCAGCCGGCTGCGTCCGCCGCGCAGATCGTCTCCGCCATCATCGCCGCGCTCGACTGGCATCCCCCCGAACGGGGTAATCCCACGGCCGAACTGCTTGCCCATCTGCGCGACAAGCGCCTGCTGCTCATCCTGGACAACTTCGAGCATCTCGTGGCCGAGGCTGCGCTGGTGCAGGAGCTGCTGCACGGCGCGCCGAACGTCAAGATCGTCGTTACCTCGCGCGAGGTGCTCAACCTGGCGGAAGAGTGGCTCTTTGCCGTGGAGGGCATGGCGCTCCCCGCCGAAGACGCGGCGGAGGGCGATGGCGACGCGCCCCCAACGAGCGACGCCGTGACGCTCTTTGTGCAGCGGGCGCAGCGCGTGCGCCGGCACTTTGCCCTGGCCGAGGATCAGGTCGATGTGGTACGCATCTGCCGGCTGGTGGAGGGAATGCCGCTGGCGATCGAGCTGGCTGCGGCCTGGCTGCGCAGCCTGGCCTGTGCGGAGATCGCCGCCGAACTCCAGCGCGGACTGGAGATCCTGCACAGCGACCAACTGGGCATTCCCGACCGCCACCGCGCCATGCGTGTCGTCTTCGACCACTCGTGGCAGTTGCTCGATCAGGATGAGCGCGAGCTGCTCAAAGCGCTCTCGGTCTTTCAGGGCGGCTTTCTGCGCGAGGCGGCCGAAGCCGTGGCCGGGGCAACGCCCACTCTGCTGGCGGCCCTCGCCGACAAGTCGATGCTGCGCATGACGGCGGAGGGGCGTTATTCGATCCACGAACTCCAGCGCCAGGACGCAGCCGAGCGATTGGCGCACTCCCCGGAGCGCGGGGTCGCCATTCGCAATCGCCACTCCTCCTACTACTTACACTTTATCACCCACCCACGCCAGAGCTACTTCGGGGAGGAGAGCAAGCGCCTGGTGGCGGCCATCGACGCGGAGATCGGCAATATCCTGGCCGCCTGGTATTGGGCGGTGGACCACGACAGGATTGGCGACCTGTATCCTGCAATCGATGGGCTGTACCGCTTCGCTTATCTAAGCACCCACCATGCAGAAGGTGCCCGTGCGTTCCGCTATGCCATCGATGCGCTGCGCCACGGGCCGGCGGACGACGCACACCGGATCGCGTGCGCCAGCGCGCTGGAGTCGCACGCCGTGTTGGATATCATGTTGGGCCATGATCGGGATGTAGCCGAAGAACTCCTGGAGAGCATCGCGCTGGTGCGCGATCTGCCTACTGCGCGCCGAGAGTTGGCGTCAGCCATTGGCGGCCTGGCCTGGTCGAAACATATCAAGCTGGAGTCGGCCGAAGCCAAAGCGCTCTTTCTCGAAGCGGCCGAACTCAACCAGGAAATCGGGGACTTCGAACGGCAGGCATGGAATTACTGCATGCTTGGCTCGGCATCGCGCAAACAGGGTGATTACAACGAGGTCGAGCGGTGGTATCAGCAGGCGCTGGAGCTCGGACGTGCCATCGGCGACCTGCGCACGATTGCCGACGCCCTCGCCGATTTGGGGTGGCTGGCAATCAGACAAGGGGAATATGCCACAGCGCGTCGCTATTTGGAGGAAAGTCTGTCCGCCGCGCGGAGCCACGGCAACCGCGACTATATCGTGGAAGCCCTGGGCTTGCTGGGGCAACTGGCCGAGCAGACGGGCGATTTTGCGCTGGCCGCAGCCTATCTGGAAGAGTGCGTGAGCGTTGCCCGGCTGTGGGGCAAGGAGCCCAATATCGCGTTCAACCTGGCGAAGCTGGCGCATCTCCGCACCGGCCAAGGCGACTACGATGCGGCCGGAGAACTCTACGATGAAGCAGACTCTCTGATGGCGCAAAGTATTTCCCTCATCGCCCCGGTGGAACTGCGCAACGGTATGGGCAGCCTGGCATTGCAGACGCAGGCGTATGGCAACGCCCGACTTTTCTTCGAGGAGAGCCTGCATCTTGCGCAGATATCCGGCGACCGCCTGGGCAGCGCACAGGCGCTTGTTGGTCTGGGTCTGGCCGCCCTCCGGCAGGACGAGATCGCCGATGCCGGCCATCACTTCCTGGGCGCGCTGCAAGAAGCGGCGGGGATCGGCTTTGCCCCGATCCTGACGGAGAGCATCGCCGCGGTCGCCGAGTTGCGCGCGGCCGAGGGGGATGTCACCTACGCGGCACAGTTGGCCGCACTGGCTGCCGGCCACCCGGCCGCCGGTGCAGAGACGCGGCAGCACGCCGCCACGGTGCTGGCAGAGCTGCTGCCCCAGCTTAGCCCCGAGCGGCGCGCCGCCATCACCGAGAGCGAAATCAGGGTCGACCTTGCGGCCGTCGCCGGCAGGTTGATTGCAGAACTATCGGGTCGCGGCAAGGCAACCGTCGCGGCCGGGGCGGCGCCGGACACCCCCGTGCTGATCGAGGCGCTCAGCGAACGCGAGCTACAGATCGTGCGCATGGTGGCCGCCGGCAAGTCCAATCGCACGATCGGCCGCGAACTCTATCTTGCGCTGGGCACCGTCAAATCCCACCTCCACCACATCTACCAGAAGCTGAGCGTCGACAGCCGGACGCAGGCCATTGCCCGCGCCATTGAGCTGGACCTGCTCTAATCTTCCTCACGCCGCTCGGCGATCATCCGCCACTCGAACGTGAATGTGTCCCACGAATCCCGCGTGGTCACGCCGGCGTGCGTCGCACGGGTCAGATATTCCTTCGCATGGAACCGTGGGCTGACCCGTGCGACGCACGCCGCTACCATTTAGGGACGAGCCAATAAACCCCCTCTCTATCAACCCGTGGGTAGATGACGTGCGGCTTCGGCGCGCCTATGCTGGAGATGAGCCTGACCAGGCGTGCAACCAAGCCCACTCACTCATCTGGAGGTCACCCATGCGTACCGAACGACTTTTCATTGCCTTGACGCTCGTCATGGCGGCCGTTCTGTTGATGGCCGCGCCGGCCGGCGCCCTGCCCGCCCAGCAGGGAAGCACGGATTGCCCGTGGGGATACCCGGTCTACGATCCGGCGACGCACACCTATGTCTCCCCCTGTTCGAGCGGCTACGGCACCCCGGCGCCTGCGGTCGACAACCCGCTGCCCACAGGACAGGACTCGATTTACGGCTGCCCGTGGGGCTATCCGGTCTACGATCCGGCGACACATACCTTTGTCCCCCCTTGCTAGCGCAGCAATCGCCCCCCTGAGCAACAGCAGCCCACCGAGAGAACGCTGGCGGATCCTCCCCCGTATCCGCCAGCGTCATGGTGCAATCCTCCTTCATCTGCTAGCAAATCAACCAATAAGTGCTCGGTCGGGGGCTTCCTCTGTGTCGGACATAGGTCGTGTCCGGGTGGGCAGTGGGATAGGCGGCCATGACAAAGACCGGCCATCTGGTGTACCATCAGGGTACCACCAAACTTGGCGGGATTCCATCTCAACTTCACACACGGAGGTCCATCCATGCGACGTACGCTACTCTTGATCCTCGCACTCGTGCTGGCCTTGCTGCCGCTGGCCGGCTGCGCGCCGGTGGCGGACCTGAGCCACCAGGTCGTCACGCTCGACAACGGCATCGTCGGCACGCTCAACCAGCCGGCCGGCGCCGCCAACGCCCCCGCCGTCCTCATGCTCCACGGCTTCGGCAGCTCGCGCGACGAGGTCGGCGCCATGTACGCCCGCCTGGCCGATGCGCTGGCGGCGCGCGGCGTCGGCTCGCTGCGCATCGACTTCCAGGGCTTTGGCAAGAGCGACGGCGACACCGGTTCGACGACGGTGACCAGCCAGGTGGCCGACGCCGAGGTCGCCTACCAGTATCTGGCCGGCCTCGACTGGGTCGACCCGGAACGCATCGGCGTCATCGGCTTCAGCCTGGGCGGCGGCGTCTCCACCATCGCCGCGGCGCAGCATCCGGAGTGGTTCAAGTCCATGGTGACCTGGTCGTCGGTGGGCGATATGGTGCCCGATTTCATCGACTCGTTGAGTCAAGAGGCCTTTGACACGGCGGCGGCCAAGGGCGTCGTCGGGCTCGACCTGGGCTGGCGCACCATCGTGCTCAAGCAGGGCTTCTTTGAGAGCCTGGGCCAGTATGACCTGGCGCAGCTCATCACCGACTATCCGGGCGCCTATCTGGCCGTCGCCGGCGACCAGGACTTCTCGGCCGCCTATGCGCCGGGCTTTGTCGAGAGCGCCCAGGCCGACCCCAAGGAACTCTGGATCGTGCCGGGCGGCGACCACATCTACGGCGTGCTGAGCGACGACCAGAGCATGGCCGACAGCGTCATCGAGCGCACGGCGCAGTGGTTTGCCGAGACCCTATAAGTGTTCGGGCGGTGCGGGTGGCGTCACCATCCGCACCGCCAAATCCATCATCTGACCGTTGCCGGCGCCGGTGCCATCCGCTATGCTGATCCATGCGCCCCATCGTGGGGCGCAGCGGGGATTCTCCCACACGACCAGAAAGGCGCCCGCCATGCTTCTCGACACCGTGCCGTCGGCACTCCAATCTTCAAGCTCCAATAATGGGGCAACTGCGCAGGTCGACCCGAACCAAATAGCTCACCTGCTCGAACTTCAGACGGATGTCGAGCGGCATCTTGCAAAGATTGAGCGACTACTCATCCAGATGGAATACAACCAAACCAGTGGCAATCAGCAGGTCGCCGTCAGTGACGTCACCATGAATTTCGGCGACAAGGTCATTTTTCTCGTGACGTGGGCGGCGGCGGCAGTACCGGCGTCTCTCATTTTCCTGACGGTCACTTGGTTTGCACTGTCCATACTTCGCGAGATGCTGGCCACGCTCCTCTGACCCATGGCCGCCCCCCAACCGCCCCGCCCGCTGCCGGAAAGCGACGATCCCAGCATCGCCACCTTCACCGTCAACCGCGCCGCCTGGGCCGACCTCCTCCCGGCGCTGGCCGCCCATCTCTGCGCCGGCCACAAGCTGGTGGTGCTGGTGCCGCCCACCGACACGAGCGGGCGGGCCGAGCAGTGGATGGCGGCGCTCGACCGTCTGCAGCGCCCGCCGGGCACGCAGATCGGCAGGCGGGCGTTGGAGGACCGCCTGTGGGACGGCCAAGTGCCGGCGCCCTTGGGCGAAGGCGACGACACGACCGTGGCCTGGGTTGAGTCCGACCTGCACTACCGTCTATCATAGCGGTACGCGCGCCGATGAGGCGATTGTGTTGACGCAGCCCGCACGGGCGCCGGCGAATGACGCCGAGCCGGTGCGGACGGGTTCCCTTATGGGTATCTCTGCCGTGGAGTGGTCTGCCCACGAGCACGGTTCGGCGGACGGCTATGCGCAGCTACATCCCAGCCTGGATGCGCTCTACGCGGAGGACCTGCACGCGACCGCCGGGTACTGCGCGGCGCCGCCCGCCGTTTTGCCGACTGAGCCGAGGTGCGGCACAGCCGACCCCGGCCCGTGCCGCTTTTCACCACACAGACAGACGTGCCGGCTCCAACACTCTGGAGCCGGCACAGTTGCTGCTATTCGGTTGTCGCAAGAAAGCGAGACGCCCTTCGCTCCCGCTACCTGCCGGGGCGATTCGCCGGGAAGCGTTGTCGCCCCGTGCGACGCACGCCGGGCAAAGCCACGCCAGGTCCAGCATCCAAATCCGTTGCGTCCACGGATCGGCCGGCGTGCCTGGCGCGGCCGGGCCGGGCGTCTGCATCTCGGGCCAGGCATCTCAAATCCGGGCCGTGTCAATATCCAGGCGATTGAAGCGCCGGCCAGGCCAATAATAATCCGGAAGAAACGCACAAATCTTCGGAGAAGCCAGCAAAATTCGGGAAAGGCTAATAAAGTTACCGATCAGGCAAGCCCACAACCTTTTCTCTTCACGATCTTGCCTTTCGCAGGGGCACGGACCCACCACGTAGCTCCGGCATTAGGCGAATCCGCCAACCCTATCATATAGTAAGGTCGTCCGGCAGTATCCAAACCCAATCACCCACCTCGCAAGCAGTCACCAGATCATCTCACCCAACGGGAGGAATCATGTCGATGAACGCTCGAAGGCACCCCCTTACGATATTGCTCATCGTCGCGGCCGCGCTGCTCTTGACAGCGTGCACCGTGGCCGTGCAGCCGCTGCCCGGCGCTGCCACAGCGCAGCCCGCAACCGAGGCTGCCGCGCCCGACGCGCCCGCCGCACCCGCCGCCGAAGCGGACGAAGCCGGCCAGGCCGCAGCGAGCGACGCCGATCTCTACGCCGAGCTGCTGGCCAACTCCGTGACGGACACGGGCCTCATCACCACACACCACATGGGCGAACGCTGGTTCCTGGAGATTCCCGCCGACCTGCTGGGGCGCGAACTCTTCTGGTATTCCGAACTGGCCGAGATGCCCGCCAGCTTCGTCGGCGTCGCCGGCCTGCAAGTCGGCAGCCGTATGGTCAAGTTCGAACGCATGAACGACCGCATCTTCGTGCGTGATCTCTCGGACCCGCTACAAAAACGGTCGACCCTGCCCGTCGAGCCGGGCGACCAGCCCACCTCGGAAGAAAAGCAGGAACAGGTAAGCCCGGCCATTGAAGCCTTCTCGCTTCCCACGGTGCTGGCCGCGCTCCCCATTGCCGGCGAAACGCCGGACGGCGCGCTGGTCATCGACGTGACCGACGTCTTCGCCAGCGACCTGACCGACTTCAGCGCGGTGCCCATGCTCGGCATGTCCGGCATCCAGGTGGTGGGCGCCGCGCCCGACCGCAGCTTCATCCAATCGATCAAGACCTTTCCGCGCAACCTGGAGATTCGCAGCTTCCTGACCTATAACGTCGCCGGCGACATCTCCAGCACCTCGGTCGTCGTCAGCCATAGCATCACGCTGCTGCCGGACGATCCCATGATGCCGCGCTTCTTCGACCCTCGCGTCGGCTACTTCACCATCTCCTTTGATGACTTTGGCGCCACGGATGCGGCCGGCTCCGTCGTGCGCGAATTCATCAACCGCTACCGGCTGGAGAAGGCCGACCCCGGCGCCGAACTCTCCGATCCCGTCAAACCCATCGTCTACTACATCGACCGCAACTGGCCGGACAAGTGGCGTCCCTACATCAAGCAGGCCGTGGAAGATTGGCAGGTCGCCTTTGAAGCGGCCGGCTTCTCCAACGCCATCATCGCCATGGATGCGCCCAGCGTGGAAGAAGACCCGGACTGGGACCCCTCCGATACGCGCTACTCCGTGATTCGCTGGGTCGAGCAGCCGCACGAGAACGCCATGGGGCCCAACACCCACGACCCGCGCACGGGTGAGATTCTCTCCGCTCACGTGCTCGTCTGGTCCGACGTGCTCAAGCTCATCGAACAGTGGTATTTCACCCAGGCCTCGGCCATCGACCCGCGCGCGCAGACGCTGCCCCTGCCCGACGACCTCATGGGCCGCCTGCTGCGTTACGCCGTCTCGCACGAGGTGGGGCACTCCATCGGGCTGCGTCACAACCATCGCGCCAGCCAGGTCTTTACCATCGAGCAACTGCGCGACCCGCTCTTTACCGCTGAATACGGCACGACGCCCTCCATCATGTCCTACGGTCGTTTCAACTACATTGCCCAGCCCGAAGACGGCGTCACCAACATCATCCCGCAGATCGGCCCCTACGACCGCTTCGCCATTCACTGGGGCTACACGCCCATTCCAGATGCCCGCACGCCGGGCGAGGAGTGGCCGACGCTCAACGCCTGGGCGGAACGGCAGCGCGACGATCCCTTCCTTGTCTTTGGCGGTGAAGACCTTGCCTCAATGGTGGATCCCAACGTGCTCACCGAAAACCTCGGCTCGGATCGCATCGAGGCAGCGCGCCTGGGCATCCAGAACCTGGAACGCGTCATGGGCCATATCGTCGGCGCCACGACCTATCTCGGCAGCGACTACAGCAAGCTGGCGGAAATGTACGATGCCGTCTTAGGTCAGCGCTACGGCTGGCTGGCGGCCGCCATCAAGCTGGTCGGCGGCGTCGAGGAAGATCGCACGCTGGCGGGTCTGGGCAACGTGGAATTCCACCGCGTGCCGCGCGAGCGCCAGCAGGCCGCCGTGGCTTTCATCCTGGAGAATCTCCAGACGCCGCAGGCTTTCCTAGCGCCGGATGTGATGGACAACCTCGCCGCCTTTGCCGTGACGAGTTCCCTGGCCGACCAGCAGCACGGACTGCTCGACCGGTTGCTCAGCGGTTTCCGCTACAACCTCCTGGCCGAGCAGGCCGTGCTCGACCCGGCGAACGCCTACCCGCTGGTCGACTATCTGGGCGACATCCAGGCCGGCCTCTTCGCCGAACTCCAGGATCCTGCGCCGCAAGTCGATCCCATGCGCCGCGCCCTACAGCGCCACTATCTCACCGTACTTGCGCAGCAGATGCAGGCATTCGACGGCCCGTCCGATCCCAGCGTCACGGGCGCCGCCGCGTTCCTCCACTCCGACGGCCAGGGTACGGATCTGCGGGCGGCCGCACGCTACAACCTGGGCCGGCTGGCCGGCGCGCTCGAAGCCGCCCTGCCCGCGGCCGCCGACGCCACCACGGCCGCGCACCTGGCCGATCTGCACGCGACCATCGCCGAGATGCTGGGCGGCGCTTCGCCGGAGAACACAGCCGCCGGGCAGCCATAGCTCGCCGCGACTCGCCGGCACGGGTGCGGCCAAACCATCGGGCGGAATCCCAACGCGACCTGCCCGCCAGTTTGGCCGCACCCGCACCAGTGGTAAAGTACATAGGATTTGTTGGCTCTCCTTCCACTGGGACAACGGGGGCGCGCACCATGCGCACAGGGCAATCGAAACAACTGGCCGGCCTGCTCGTCGGGCTTGTGCTGCTGCTCGCGGCGTGCGGCCGTGCGCCGGACGCGGCGGCGGCCGGCGGCGGCGCGCAGCGTGCCATCCAGAACAAGGGGTCGGACACGCTCGTCAATCTTGCGCTGGCGTGGGCGGAGACCTACCGGCAGGTTGCGCCCGACATATCGATTGCTGTGACCGGCGGCGGCTCGGGCACGGGCATCGCCGCGCTAATCAACGGCACGGTCGACATCGCCAACGCCTCGCGCGCGATGAAGGAAAGCGAAATCGAGGACGCGCGCAAGAACGGCTTCGACCCGCAGGAGTTCACCGTCGCCATCGATGCGCTGGCCGTCATCGTCAACCAGGCCAACCCCGTCAACGAACTGACCATCGACCAGCTCTCAGACATCTTCACTGGACGCATCACCAACTGGCAGGAGGTGGGCGGCAACGACGCACCCATCATCCTCGTCTCGCGCGAGACGAACTCGGGCACGCACGTCTATTTCCTGGAAGAGGTGGTGCGCAAGGGCGACGGCGACAACACCGATATTTTCGCGCCGCAAACACTGCTCATGCCGTCATCGGTCGGCATCACCAGCGAGGTGCAGCGCAATCCCAACGCCATCGGCTACGACGGTCTGGGCTACACCGACCCGGCGCACGAGAAGCTCATTGCCGTGGCCACGGATGCGGAGTCGCCCTTTGTGGTGCCCTCGGTCGCAACCGGTTCCGACGGCAGCTATCCCATCTCTCGCGCTCTCTATATGTACACGGCCGGCGAGCCAACGGGCGCCATCGCCGATTATCTCGCCTGGGTGCGCGGGCCGGAGGGGCAGAAGATCGTGGCGGAGCTCGGCTTCGTGCCGCTGCCTTCAGAATAGAATTCATCTGACGCAGAGACGCGGAGAGGCAGAGACAACGCAGAGAAGAATATCGTTGCATTTTTCTGCGAACCTCTGGGCCTTTGCGCCTCTGCGTGAAATTCGCCGCCATCGCGGCAGAAATAACCTGACGCAGAGGCGCCGAGAGGTAGAGTACACGCAGAGAAGAATACACATCGGCTGTTCTCTGCGAGCCTCTGCGCCTTTGCGACTCTGCGTCAAAATCTCTGCCATCAGAGTAGAAAAACATTGACGCAGAGACGCGGAGAGGCAGAGTAAACGCAGAGAAGAAGAGCGAATGGATTTCTCTGCGAGCCTCTGCGCCTTTGCGACTCTGCGTCAAAGTAGTGGGTTGTCAACAGGATTCTTCCATCGGCCAGGGACAGGAGCCGGTATGGCAGTAGCAAAAGAACGTGTCGGCGCCAGCCCGCCACCGGAGCAACAGAGCCAGGTGAAGTGGGGCGAGCGCATCATCGAGACCGTCATCAAGATGGGCGGCATCTCGTCCATCGTCATCATCGCTCTCATCTTTCTCTTCCTGCTGCGCGAGGGCTTGCCCGCCTTTCTCGACATTCCCCTGCGCCAGTTGTTCGGGCCGACGTGGTATCCCATCGAAGAGATGTTCGGCATGCTGCCGCTGCTCGCCGGTTCGCTCATCGTCACAGTGGGCGCAGTGGCCATCGCTCTGCCGCTGGGGCTGACGACAGCCATTTACCTGGGCGAAATCGCGCCGCCCTCGCTGCGTGAAATCCTCAAGCCCATCATCGAGGTGCTGGCCGGCATCCCGTCCATCGTGCTCGGCTTCCTGGGTTGGATTGCGCTGGCGCCGCTCATCCAGAACCTGGGCGCGCCCACAGGGCTGACCGCCTTCACCGGTTCGCTGATCCTCGCCTATATGTCGCTGCCCACCATCATCAGCATTGCCGAGGATGCGCTCTACGCCGTGCCCAAGGAATATCGCGACGGCGCGCTGGCCATCGGCGCCACGCAGTGGCAGGCCATCTGGCGCGTCGTGCTGCCGGCAGCGCGGCCCGGCCTGGTGATCGCCGTCATGCTCGGCATCGGCCGCGCCATCGGCGAGACCATGGCGGTGATGATGGTGACGGGCAACGCCGCCAATATTCCCTCCTTCCAGACCGGCTTCTTCTTCGTGCCCGTCCGCACCATGACGGCCACGATTGCCGCCGAAATGGGCGAGGTGGCGCAGGGCTCGCTCCACTACAGCACGCTCTTCGCCATCGGCATCGTCCTCTTTGTCATCAGCTTTGCCATCAACTCGCTGGCCGGGCGGCTGGTGGGCGTGGATGGCGTGCGGCGCTCGCGGGGAGGCATGTTATGAGCCGGCAGCAGGCGCATCGCCTGGCGGTCGTCGTGCTGACTGTCGTGGCCGCCATCGTCGTCATCCCCATCATCCTGGTCATCCTCTACGTCGTGTGGAAAGGGCTGCCCGCGCTCTCGTGGGCCTTTCTCACCGAGGCGCCGCGCAACGGCATGAAAGAAGGCGGCATCATGCCGGCGCTGCTGGGCACGATCCTGCTCACCTTCGGCACGGCCATCGTCTCCTTCCCGCTCTCCATCGCCACGGCCATCTACCTGGCCGAGTATGCCGGCGACAACCGGCTGACGCGCTGGATTCGCATGGCCATTGTCAACCTGGCGGGCATCCCGTCCATTGTCTACGGTCTCTTCGGGCTGGGCATGTTCGTGCTCTTCCTGGGCTTCGGCACGTCAATCCTGGCCGGCTCACTGACACTGGGGATCATGACCATGCCCGTCGTCATCTCCACGGCGGAGGAGGCAATCCTGGCCGTACCGCAGCAGTTCCGCACCGTCAGCCTGAGCCTGGGCGCAACCCGCTGGCAGACGATTCGCTACCAGGTGCTGCCCCACGCGCTGCCCGGCATCATCACCGGCATCATCCTGGGGCTGGGCCGCGCCGCCGGCGAGACCGCGCCGATTCTCTTCACCGTGGCCGCGTTCTACCTGCCCGAACTGCCGCGTTCCATCTTTGACCAGACCATGGCGCTGCCCTACCACCTTTATGTCATCTCGACGCAGGTGCCGGGTATGCCGTTGGAAATTCAGTACGGCACCGCGCTGGTGCTGCTGCTCATCGTGCTGTCGTTCACGCTGGTGGCGACGCTGGTGCGCACGCAGATGCGGCGCCGCCGCGAGTGGTGATGGCGATGAGCGACCCAGTCATTTCCGTACGCAATCTCTATTTCACCTACGCCGACGAGACCGAGGCGCTGCACAACATCAACCTGGACGTGTTGCCCAATCAGGTCTTCGTGCTCTTTGGCCCGTCACGCGCCGGCAAGTCGACGCTGCTGCGTCTCTTCAACCGCCTCTCCGACCTGACCGACGGCACGCAGCGCCAGGGCACGGTGGCGATCGATGGCCGCGATGTCTTTGAGGCGGGGGTGGATGTGAGCGCGCTGCGGCGTCGCGTGAGTATGGTCTTTGCCATCCCCACGCCGCTGCCCGGCTCCATCTACGACAACCTGGTCTACGGGCCGCGCCTGGCCGGCGTGCGCGACAAGGTGGAGTTGGAGCGCCGCGTCGAGCGCTCGCTGCGCCAGGCCGCGCTGTGGGACGAGGTGAAGGATCGCCTGGATGCGTCGGCCTTTGCGCTCTCCGGCGGGCAGAAGCAGCGCCTGTGCATCGCACGCAGCCTGGCGCTGGAGCCGGAGGTCATCCTGCTGGACAATCCGACGTCGGGGCTGGATCCCATCTCCACGGCGACGGTGGAAGAGTCGCTCTTCGAGTTGAAGGATCGCTACACCATCGTCATGGTGCCGCACAGCGTGCAGCAGGCCGCGCGCGTCGCCGACCAGGCCGCCTTCCTGCTCGACGGCGAACTGGTGGAAGTGGGCGACGCCGAGCGTATGTTCGTCCACCCGCAGGACAAACGCACCGAGGATTACATCACCGGCCGCTTTGGGTGAGATAAGTCGATGCAAAAACATTTGACGCAGAGGCGCGGAGACACAGAGAGGGCCCAGAGAAGAAGACTGTCTTCCGTCTCCTCTATAATTCTCTTCGTTCTCTGCGAACCTCTGCGCCTTTGCGCCTTTGCGCCTCTGCGTCAAAACTGATGGCTTTACCAGACAAGCATGAGCAACAAGATTGAAGTACGCGATTTCGATTTTTATTACGGCGATTTTCAGGCGCTCAAGGGGCTGAATCTCGACATCCGCGCCAACGCCATCACGGCGCTGATCGGCCCGTCGGGCTGCGGCAAGTCGACCTTTCTGCGCTGTCTCAACCGCATGAACGACACCATCCGCGGCACGCGCGCCGAAGGCGAGGTGCGCTTTGATGGCGCTAACATCTATGCGCCTGACGTGGACGTGGTCGAACTCCGCCAGCAGATCGGCATGGTCTTCCAGCGTCCCAACCCTTTCCCGCAGAGCATCTACGACAACGTGGCCTTTGGCCCGCGCGTCGTCGGCATGGCGAAGCGCAGCGACGAACTCGACCACATCGTGGCGGAGAGCTTGCAAGGCGCCGCGCTGTGGGATGAGGTCAAGCACCGTCTGCGCGACCCGGCGCTGGAACTCAACCCCGGCCAGCAGCAGCGCCTGTGCATCGCCCGCACCATCGCCGTCAAGCCGGAGGTCATCCTCATGGACGAACCGTGCTCGGCGCTCGACCCGGTGGCAACGCTGAGCGTGGAGGATCTCATGCGTCGGCTGTCCGAGCAGTACACCATCGTCATCGTGACGCACAACATGCAGCAGGCCGCCCGCGCCTCCGACTATACCGGCTTTTTCTGGCTGGGCGAACTGGTCGAATTCAACGCAACGGAGAGCCTCTTCAGCGCGCCAAAGATGCCGCTGACCGAGGCCTACATCACCGGCCGCCGGGGATAGGAGAGAACCATGACCGTACGCGCCCATTTCGAGCGCAAGCTCAACGAACTGAACGACGAGATTCTGCTCATGGGCAGGCTCGTGGAGGACGAGCTCAAGCTGGCCATGGAGGCGTTCAACGAACTCGACGCCGAGAAGGCCAAAGCGGTCAGCGCCGCCGATCGCGTGGTCAACCGCACGCGCTTCGACATCGAGGAGAAGTGCTTCTCGCTCATCGTCACCCAGCAGCCGGCAGCACGCGACCTGCGCGCCATCACCACGGCCATGAACATCATCGTCGACCTGGAGCGCATGGGCGACCAGGCCAAGGGTATCGCCAAGGTGGTGCCGCGCCTCATCGCCACGCCCGTTGCGTCGCACCCGCCCGAGCTGGCGCTCATGGGCGAGATGGTCGCCAAGATGCTCAGCCAGGTCATGGTCGCCTTTGCCCACAAGAACGTCGACCTGGCGCGCATCCTCGCCAACCAGGATGACGAGGTCGATGCGCTCTATGCGCGCGTCTTCACGCAGATCATGGGGAAGATGGCCGACGCCGCCAGCGCCGACAAGGCCGAGGCCGCCTACGAGCTGCTGCGCGCGGCGCGCGAACTGGAGCGCGTCGGCGACCTCGTCACCAACGTGGCCGAACGCATCGTCTACCTGGAAACCGGCTCGTTGGAAGAGATCAACGTCGACCGCCCGTAGCCGGCTGCGTCGCTCGCCAGTTGCCCGCGAAACTGGCTCGTATACAACTCGTGATAAAACCCTCGCTCCGCCAGCAGCGAGGCATGCGTGCCTCGCTCTACGATCTCGCCGTGATTCAGCACCAGGATCTGGTCGGCGCTGCGGATGGTGCTCAGCCGGTGCGCGATGACGAAGCTGGTGCGCCCCGCCATCAGCCGCAACATCGCCTCCTGGATCTGCTGCTCCGTGCGCGTGTCCACGCTGCTCGTCGCCTCGTCGAGAATCAGGATGCGCGGGTCGGCCAGGATGGCGCGGGCGATGGCCAGCAACTGGCGCTGCCCCTGGCTCAGGTTGTTGGCCCGCTCCGAGAGCAGCGTGGCATAGCCGTGGGGCAGGCGGTGGATGAACTGCTCGGCGTTGGCCAGCCGCGCTGCGGCGTGCACCTCCTCGTCGCTCGCATCGAGCCGGCCGTAGCGAATGTTCTCCAGCACCGTGCCCGTAAAGAGATAGGTATCCTGTAGCACGATGCCAAGCTGGCGGCGCAGCGCGTAGCGATCCAGCGTGCGGATGTCGGCGCCGTCGACCAGGATGCGCCCGCTGTCCACGTCGTAGAAGCGCGTCAGCAGATTGACGATGGTCGTCTTGCCCGCGCCCGTCGGCCCCACCAGCGCCACGGTCTGGCCGGGGCTGGCGTGCAGGCTCACGTGCTTGAGCACCGGCGCGTCAGGCGTGTAGGCAAAGCTCACATCGTCGAAGATCACGTCGCCGGCCAGGGTCTTCGTTGCGACCGGCGCGGCCGCGGCGACATGCTCAGGCGTCTCGTCGATCAGCTCGAAGACGCGCTCGGCGCCGGCCACCGCCCCCTGGATCGTGTTGAAGAGATTGGCGATCTCGTTGAGCGGCCGGCCAAACTGGCGGCTGTAGTTGATGAAGCTGGCAATCGTGCCCACCGTGGCCATACCCTGAATCACCATCCAGCCGCCCACGCCGCCCAGGATGGCCAGACCGGTGTTGTTGACGAAGTTGGTAATCGGCCCCATGAAGCCGGCGAAGATCTGCGCCTGCGTTGCGGCGCGGCGGAAGGATTGGTTGGCCGTGTCGAAGTGCGCGATCACCGCCGTCTCGCGACCGTACGCTTTCACCACGCGCTGGCCGGAGATCGTCTCCTCGATGAGGCCGTTGAGCGCGCCGAGCGTACTCTGCTGGGCGCGGAACGCAGTGCGTGTGCGCCGCATTAGCAGCCGGGTCAGCAGGGTGATCATCACCGGCGTCGTGAGCAGCGTCACCAGCGCCAGCAGCGGGTTGAGCCAGAGCATGATCGCAGCGATGGCGAAAAGGCTGAGCGCGCCGGAGATCAACTGCGTGACGCTCTCCGACAGCACCGTGTTGATGGCCTCGATGTCGTTGGTCAGGCGGCTCATGAGGTCGCCGTGCGGGTTGCCGTCAAAGTAGCGCAGCGGCAGATCTTGCAGCCGGTCGAAGAGATCGGCACGCAGATCGCGCACAGTGCGCTGCGCCGCGCCGGCCATGATGTACGCTTGCAGCCAGGTGAAGAAGGCGTTGAGCGCATAGACGCCGAGCATGAGCAGCCCGACCTGCGCCAGCTTCGCCAGATCGCCCGGCGTCAGCGCATCGTCGATGGCCACGCCCAACAGGTACGGGCCGGTCACCGCCAGTCCCGTGTTGACGACGACGATGGCGGCCGTGACGATCAGCGCCAGCCGCTGCCGGCGCAGATAACCCCACAGTCGCAACAGCGTGCCGCGCACATCCTTGGCCGGCTCCGGCTTGCCCATGAGCCGCGCCATGGGCGGCCCGCCCCGCCCCATCAACGGCGGCATCTCGCGTGTGCTCTGCTCTGCGCGCGCGCCCGGCTCAGCCATGGCGCACCTCCCCTCCGTTGGCGCCGTTGGTCGCCGCCGGTTGCGGGCCGGGCGCGGGTCCGCCGCGCGGCAGCAGCTCCGGCTCCAGTTGCGACGCGTAGATCTCGCGGTAGATCTCGCTCGACGCCAGCAGCGTGCGATGGTCGCCGGCCGCCGCCACCTGACCGTCGTCCAGCACGAGAATCTTGTCGGCGGTGAGCACGGTGCTGATGCGCTGCGCCACCATGAAGGTCGTGCGACCGCGGCGCAGCGCGGCCAGCCCGGCCTGGATGTGCGCCTCGGTGGCCACATCCACGGCGCTGGTGCTGTCGTCGAGAATCAGGATGGACGGGTCGGTGAGCAGCGCGCGGGCGATGGCCAGGCGCTGCTTCTGCCCGCCCGACAGGTTGACCCCGCGCTGGCCGACCAGCGCGTCGTAGCCACCCGGCAGCGTCATGATGAAGTCGTGTGCCTGCGCCAGCTTCGCCGCTGCGAGCACCTCGTCGTCCGTGGCGTCTGGCCGCCCGTAGCGGATGTTGTCGCGGATCGTCCCGCTGAAGAGGATCGGCTCCTGCAAGGCGACGCCGATACGCCGGCGCAGCGCGTTCTGGTCGAGATCGCGCACGTCGACGCCGTCGATAGTGATGCGCCCGCCGCTCACATCATAGAAGCGCGGGATGAGATGGACGAGGCTCGATTTGCCCGAACCCGTCGCACCGAGGATGGCGACCGTCTCGCCTGGCTCAGCCACGAAGTCGATGGCCTTGAGCACCGGTTCCTCCTCGTCGCCGTTGTAGGCGAAGCGCACCTGCTCGAAGGCGACGCGGCCGTGCGTCACTGCGTCCCCCGTCGCGTCCGTGCGATCCTGCACGTGCGGCGTGCTCGCCAGCACCTCGTCGATGCGCACGGCCGACGCCTCGGCGCGCGAGATGCGCATGACGAGCATACTCACCATCGTCAGCGCCATGAGCGTCTGCGTCAGGTAGTTGATAAAGGCAATCACCTGGCCGACCTGCAACTCGCCCTGCTGCACCTTGACGCCGCCAAACCAGAGCGCGGCCACCACGCCCACGTTGAGCGTGAACATGACCAGGGGCATGGTGATAGCCATGGTGCGTACGGCGCGGATATTCTGCTCCATCAGGTCGTCGTTGGCGCGCCTGAAACGCAGCCGCTCGTAGGCATCGCGCACGAAGGCCTTGACCACGCGCACGCCCGCCAGGTTCTCCTGCATGACGATGTTGACCGCATCCAGGCGCTGCTGCACGCCGGCAAAGAGGGGTAACGTCTTGCGGATCACCCAGACGAGCATGAGCAGAATGGTGGGCAGCAGCACGAGGAAGAGCAGGGCAAGCTGCGGGCTTGTGATCACGGCCATGATCAAGCTGCCGACCATGAGCAGCGGCGCGCGCACCATGACGCGCAGCAACATCATGACCAGATCCTGCACCTGCGTCACGTCGTTGGTGAGCCGCGTGATGAGCTTGCCGGTCTCCAGTTCGTCGAGGTTGCCGAAGGAGAGCGACTGCATCGTGGCAAAGAGCGTGTGGCGCAGGTCGGCGCCAAAGCCCTGCGCCGCCAGCACGGCAAAGACGGTGCACGCCATGCCGCCGACCAGGCCGACGGTCGCCACCGCCACCATGATGCCGCCCGTGCGCATGACGAGCGCGATGTCTTGCCGGGCGATGCCCTCGTCGATGATGCGCTCGATGAGCCACGGTTGGGCGAGATCCATGGTCACCTCGAGCATCATCATCAGCGGCGCCAGGATCGCCCACAGCCAGTAGGGGCGGAGGAAGGAAGCCAGTTTGCGTGTCGCCTGCATTGCCCGTTACTCCATGCTCTCGTCGACTACGCCGCGCAGGTTGGCGCGCAGCCGCTCCAGGAAGCCGCGCAACTGTGCCCGCTCCTCATTGTCGAGGCCGGCGAAGGTCTCGGCTTCGAGCGTGCCCAGCGCCCCCATCATCTCGGCGCGCACGGCGCGGCCCACATCGGTCAGGTAGACGCGCGAGATGCGCTGGTCGGCGGCGTCGGGCCGGCGTTGGACGAAGCCGGCGCGCTCCATGCGCTGGATCATTTTGGTCATCGTTGCCGGCGCCACGCGCAGCCGTGCGGCCAGGTCGCCCTGCGTCTGCCCGTCCGCCTCGTGCAGGCGCATGAGCACAGGCGGCTGCCCGCGGAAAAGCCCCACCGCCTCCAGGATGGTACCGGCGCGCTCGCGGTGCAGCCGGCAGACCTGGGCCAGCAGATAATCGATCGTCTCCGGCTCGGGCGGCGGGCCGGGGATGCTGGGAATCGGATTGGAATCAGCCATGGGCGCTCGCTTTCCACGAAATTTAGTTAGCCGGCTAAATTATCACATGGGTTGCGTGCTTTGTCTATTCCCGCCCCCGCGTTGCGAAAACGACTGAAGTCGTTACTACTGCACAACGCGCGACGCATGGCGGATCGAATTGAGCGAGAACACGGCTGGCAGACAATGGGAGGAAGAATCGGCGACGGCGCGCCCCCGATGAACGGGTGCTTTACGCAGCGTATCGAGTCGTCGCCATGCGCCACGGAAGTGAGAAAGATATGTCAGCAACCGAACGCCGTAATCAGTTGCTCGTCCTGGGTGCTTTGATCGAAATCTACGCGATACTCGTTTTCTTGACCTACACCGTCTTCAGCAGCGCCATAGCAGAGATGGCAGGTGGTGCGCTGCCGGCTACGGCCAGTCCGGACGACTGGGTCTTTGCGTTGATCAGTGCTGCGTTCGTCGTCGTGATCTACGGCCTGGCCGGGCTGGCCGGCTTCTGGTTCGCACGCAAGCTGGGACGGCCGGGCATCTACCGCGTGGGCGCCGGCTGGAAGGAGCTCTTCTGGCTACCGCTGCTGATCGGCGTCGTCGTTGGCGTGCTGCTGGTACTGGGTGATCGGCTCTTCATGTGGGCCGGCGATCTGCCACCGCTGCCCCACCCCGGCTTCCCCTTTTCCCTCGTCGCCTCGGCCAGTGCGGGCATCGGCGAAGAGATACTCTTCCGCGGCTTTGTCATGGGCCTGTGGGCCTTCCTGCTCAACCTTGTCCTGCGCCGCTGGCGCATGACGCACCTGGCGCTGTGGATTGCCAACATCATCGCTGCGCTGGCTTTTGCCGCCGGTCACCTGCCCACGGTGCTGGTGCTCTATGGCGCGTCCAGCCCGGCCGAACTGCCCGGCCTGCTTGTCGCCGAGATATTCGTGCTCAACGCAATCGTCTCGCTGGCGGCCGGCTGGCGCTACATGACCAGCGGCTTGGTAGCGGCCATCGGCATCCACTTTTGGGCGGACATTGTCTGGCACGTGATCTGGCCACTGGTTTAGAGAGTACGAGTCAGCCAATGGACTACTGGGTAACGCTGTATCCGTGATAGAGTAATGAGTCAGCGTTAGCAGTTGCCAATGCATCCACCAGCCCAGGAGTTCGACCATGACCCTATTCCACCGCGAGCGCGTTCACCTCGCGCTCTCCCGCCGCCAGCCCGACCGCACGCCCGTCGACATGATGGGCAACGCCACCATGTTGCTCGACGTGAGCTATCTGCGCCTGCGCGACTACCTGGGGCTGGCGCCGATTCCGCCCGTGCGTTCGGGCACCAGCGCCAACTACTACGACGAGCGCATCCTGGAGCACTTCGACATCGATTTCCGCCGCGTCTTCTTGGGCAAGGGGCCGGCCAACACGATCGTGCCGCACGACGACGACACCTTCACCGATGCGTGGGGCGTGCGCTCGCGCAACGTGGGCATCTTCGTCAACGCAGTGGAGCATCCGCTGCGCCATGCCTCCACCATCGCCGAGGTCGAGGCCTACCCCTGGCCCACCGCCGAGGGTCTCTTCAGCGCGGCCGGCGTGCGCGCGGAGGCCTCCCGCCTCTATCACGACACCGACTACGCCGTGGTGGCGCGCAACCCGCTCTCGCCGGGCTTTCTCGATCGCGGCTGCAACCTCATGGGCATGGCCGAATTCTTCATGCTCATGGTCGACGCGCCCGAGGTGGCCGACTACATGCTCGACCGCATCCTGGAAATTTACATGGGCGTCTATCGCGCTTTCCTGGAGGCGGCGGGCCCGTATGTGCAGATGGTGGAGGTGGCGGACGATCTGGGCGCCGAGCGCAGCACGCTCATCTCGCCGGCCATGTTCCGCCGCTTCATCAAGCCGCGCGAGCAGCAACTCTACGCCATGATCCACGAACTGGCGCCCGACGCCTTCATCATCCATCACACCGACGGCAACGTCTTCGCCATCATCCCTGATCTCATCGAGGCCGGCGTCAACGTGCTCAACCCTGTGCAGACTTCCTCGCGTGACATGAGCGCGCAGACGCTCAAGGACGCCTACGGCGACCGGCTGGCCTTTCACGGTGCGATTGAGGGAATGGAGGGCGACACCGACGCGCTCGTCGCCGAGGTCAAGGCGCGCATCGACGTGCTGGGGCGCGGCGGCGGCTACGTGTTGGCCTCCTGCAACCACATGATCGACGTAGCGCCGGAGAATATCGTGGCCATGTTCGAGACGGCGGTGAGCTACCGGCCGTGGGAGAAGAGATAGACCACGGATTTGACGGATTAGGCGGATTACTGCGGATAATCGAGGTAGCACTACAAGATAACATGTTGAGATTTGGGCCTGACAGAGAAGCAGAGTAGTAGTTGACGAACAGACCAGACAGCATCAGTAATGCCAGCGGCCATGGCCGGTGTACCCTCCAAAGTCTCATGAATTCGGCAGAAATTGTAGACACAACCAGTCCAAAAGAGTGCAGCCTGCAGATGAGCGAGCGAACGAGCTGGTGTCCGCGAGCGCCGGGTCAAAGCGGGAAGCCATGTGCGCAGAGATGCGTTGAGTCGCTCCACATAAGCGGTATTGAAAACGCCGAGTTGTGTTTGCGAACAATACAGGACTTGTTGTGCAACATTCCAGGAGCCGATCACCAAACGGCGCGAAATGGAGATGAGGCGTTTGCCTGCTTTGTGTTTGACGACCTGCACAAACGAAAGCTCTGGCCAGAGTTCCAAGCGAGGACGTCCTCGCCTACCGGTGTGTACTGGATCCCGAAACACCTTGCGCACTGCCTGCGCCCAGCCACCAAAGCCATCGGTCACCCACAGGATCGGGGCCACTGCGGTTGGCAGCCGCAACGACACGTTCGACAACCCGGCGCACCAAAGCTGTGTTGCGTTCGGTGTCTACCTCACCCCAGATGAACAATCGGGAAAAGACGCAGATCGCTGTGGCGATCCAGACCCTCCCGTTCTGCGTCTTGACACAGAGTTCATCGCCTTGCACCTGCCCCATGTCAATCCGACCCTGACAAACCACCTCTGCCTGGACGCGTTGTGCATGGCGCCCAACCCGCACATGCCATTCCGACACCGTCCGCTCATTCAGGCCAAACGCCAATACGATCGCTTGCACTGGACATCCGTTTGCCAACAACGTCACCACCACAATTACCAACCAGTGCGGATAATGCAATCTGAACAACGGACTCCCTTCCGTTTCCACAAAGGTCCGTTTGCACACCGCACAGCGCAGGCGGCGCTCTTTCTGCGAGTGTATCCAGATTCGCTCCGTTTCGCCGCAGTGTGGGCAACTCATCAGCTTTGCATCCAGCCTTGGTTCTGCCATAAATTTCAGTTCCATGAGGGCGCCTCCTCTGTGATTGATGAACCTTCGCTCGCTACGAAAGATTCTACATCACTCAGAGGCGCTCTCATTGCTTAATCCACGCTATCTCGCTGTGTTATATACTACTATCCATGAAACCCAGCCCCAGGCCGCCCGGCCATCACCAGCGAAAGGAAGCGCAGCGCGCCATGAGTCACGAGCAGAGCGATCTCCGGTATCCGCCGCTGCCGGCGCCCTACGACGGCGCGTTGCGCGCGGCCGTGGCCGCAATCATGGCGGCCTACACCCCCTTCGGCATCATCGCCGCCGGCAGCGTGTTGCGCGGGCAGGGCGGGCCGTCGAGCGACATCGACCTCTACGTGCTGCATGCCGCACCCTTCCGCCAGCGTTTGCAGCGGCGCTATGCCAGCGTGCCCTTCGAGATCTTTATCAACACGCCGCAGCAGGTGCGCCGCTACTTTGAGGAAGAGCACGCCGCCGCGCGGCCCATCACCGCCCACATACTGACCTCGGGCTTCGTCATGCTCGATCTCGACCCTGCCGTGCAGGCGTTGCGCGCCGAGGCGGCCCAGTGGCTGGCGAAAGCGCCGGCGCCGTCCGCCGATGCCCTGCTCTGGCGGCGCTATGCCATCGCCGACGAGCTGGACAATGCCGGTGATGTGCTGGCTGTCGATCCGGCGTGCGCGTCGCTCATCCTGCATGCTGCGGTCAACAAGCTGGTCGAGTACGCCTTTGTCTCCCGCAACCGCAATCTGCCGCGCCAGAAAGAACTGCTGGCCGCGCTCGATACGCTGGACGCCGAAGCGGGCGCGCGGGCGCGTGCCTTTTACGCCGCGGCGGATGCGCCGGCGCAGTTAATCGCCGCCACGGCGCTGGCCGCCCACCTCACCGGCGCCACGACCTTCTTCGAGTGGGATTCGGTGCGCCAGCCCGTGTGAACGCCGATTCTGCCGGGGCGTTTCTGGCGCGCCGGCGCACTCTGGCGTATGATAGCGGCTATTCATAACGCAACGGCGCGGAGACGCAGAGCAGCGAGGCACGGCCTCGTCCTTTGCGTCTCCGTCTTTTATTCACGAGCGACGAGCGAGAGAGACGACCCATGCAAGCCAAGATTGTGGTGCTGGCGGGCGACGGCATCGGCCCGGAAGTGACCAACGAAGCCAAGAAGATCCTCGACGTGGTCGGCGAGAAGTTCGGCCACGCTTTTGCCTACGACCACCAGTTGATGGGCGGCTGCGCCATCGACGCCCAGGGCACCAGCCTGCCCGACGCCACCGTCGAGGCGTGCCTGCGTGCCGACGCCGTGCTGCTCGGCGCGGTGGGCGGCCCCAAGTGGGACATTCCCACGGCCAAGGATCGCCCCGAGCGCGGGCTGCTGGCGCTGCGCAAGGCGCTCAACCTCTTCGCCAACCTGCGCCCGGTCAAGCTCCAGAAGGAGCTGATCCACGCCAGTACCATCAAGGAGTCGGTGCTGGAGGGGACGGACCTGCTCGTTATCCGCGAGCTGACGGGCGGCGCCTACTTCGGCCCGCGCCAGGAAGCGGGCGACGATGGCTACGAGGCCTACGACACCATGCTCTACACGCGGCCGGAGATCGAGCGCGTGGTGCGGCTGGCGGCGGAAGCGGCGCGCGGCCGGCGCGGCAAGCTGGCCAGCGTCGACAAGGCCAACGTGCTGGCGTCGAGCAGGCTCTGGCGCCGCGTTACCGTGGAGGTAATGAAGGAATATCCCGATGTGGAGCTGGAGCACGTGCTGGTCGACGCCATGGCCATGCACCTCATCCGCCGCCCGGCCACCTTCGACGTGGTCGTCTCCGAGAATCTCTTTGGCGACATCCTCACCGACGAGGCGTCCATGCTCGCCGGCTCCATGGGCATGCTGCCCTCGGCCAGCCTGGGCGACAAGCTGAATCATCACGATCTGCCGCTGGGGCTCTACGAGCCGATCCACGGCAGCGCGCCCGACATCGCGGGCCAGGGCATCGCCAATCCGCTGGCCACGATCCTCAGCGTCGCCATGCTGCTGCGCCACAGCCTGGGGCTGGAGACAGAGGCCGCGGCCATCGAGCGCGCCGTCGACGACGTGCTCGCCGCCGGCGTGCGCACGGGCGACATCGCCGATCCGGGTAGTGAGGTCGTGGGGAGTTCCGTCATGGGGGATCTTGTGGCAGCTAGGATTTGAGGGGATGAGGGGATGACAAGATGAGGGGGTGAGGGGGTGTTTCGTCAACAATTAGCAATCAGCAATTAGCAATCAATAATTCGAATTGTTAATTGTTAATTGTTAATTGCTGATTGTTAATGAGCGCCCCTCACCCCCTCATCCTGTCATCTTTTCACCCCCTCATCTTGTCATCTTGTCATCCAAATCACTCCCTCATCTTGTCATCTTTAGGCACCAATGAACGAGACACAACAACAGCGCCTTAGCGCCAACATCCATATGCTCGGCAACGTGCTGGGCGAGACGATTATCGAGCAGGAAGGGCAGGCGATCTTCGACCTGGAGGAGGAGATCCGCGCGCTCTCCAAGGCGTGGCGCAGCGGCGAGGTGGAGGCTGGTGAATCCATCAAGGCGCTCATGCCCGAACTGATCGCCGACCTGCCGCGCGCGCTGGCCGTGCTCAAGGCCTTCACGACCTACTTCCAACTCGTCAACCTGGCCGAGGACGAGCAGCGCGTCGAAATCCTGCGCGACCGCGCGCGCGAGGCGGAGACCGCCGGCGTCCCCATGCGCGAGACGCTGGAGGAGTCCATCGCCAAGCTGAGCGCCGAAGGGGTCACGGCGGAAGGCATGCAGCAGATTCTCGACGAACTCTTCATCGTGCCCGTGCTGACCGCACATCCCACAGAGACGAAACGCCAGACGATCCTGACCAAGCTGCGCACCATCAGCGATACGGTGGAGGCGCTCACCACGCCGGGGATGCTGCCGACGGAAGAGCGCGAGCGCATGGAGCAACTGCGCGAGGACATCGTCCTGCTGTGGCAGAGCGACGAGACGCGCGACCGTCCGCCCACCGTGCTGGACGAGGTGCGCACCGGTCTCTACTTCTTTGAAGCGACGCTCTTCAACCTCATCCCCAAAATCTACGACGAACTCGAGCGCGGGCTGGCGCAGGTCTTTCCCGACGTCAAGTTCCGCGTCCCGCCCTTCCTGCGCTACGGCTCGTGGATCGGCGGCGACCGCGACGGCAACCCCTACGTGACGCTGGAGGTGACCGAAGAGGCGCTGCGGGCCATGAAGGAGACGGTGCTCAAGCAGTACAACGTGGCCGTCGACGATCTCTACCAGCAGCTCATCCCCGCCATCACGCGCATCGGTATCAGCGACGAACTGCGCGAGAGCATTGCCGCCGATCTCAAGCTGGTGCCGGAAGATGAGATCGAGGTGCTCGAGCGCTTCCGCATGGAGCCTTACCGCCAGAAGCTCATCATGATGTTCCGCCGGCTGCGTGCGACGCGGGCGGAGAACGAGCGACCGTGGGATGACCGCGCGCGTAACCCGCGCGCCTATCACAACGTCGACGAGTTCATGGCCGACCTGCGCGTCATCGAGCGCAGCCTACTGGCCAACAAGGGCGAGCGGCTGGCACGCGGGCGCCTGGCCGCACTGATTCGGCAGGTGGAGGTCTTTGGCTTTCACCTGGCGTCCGTCGACATGCGCCAGCATTCGGCGCGTCACCGCGAGGCCGTTGCCGAAATCCTCGCCGCCTATGGCATCTTTGCCGACTACCAGGCGCTGGCCGAGCCCGACAAGATCAGCTTTCTCACGCGCGAGATCGGCAACCTGCGCCCCTTTACCGCGCAACTGCAATTCTCGGCGCCGACCAACGAGACCATCGGCCTCTTCCGCCTTATGCGCCGCGCCAAGGAGGAGATCGACGACGACGCCGTGCAGACCTATGTCATCAGCATGACGAACACGGTGAGCAACGTGCTGGAGGTGCTGCTGCTGGCCAAGGACGCCGGTCTCTTTGGCGCCATCGACATCGTGCCGCTCTTCGAGACAGTCGACGACCTTGATCACGCACCGCGCATCATGGCGACGCTCTTCGAGAACGAGGTCTACCGCCGTCACCTGGAGGCGCGCGGCCGCCGCCAGCAGGTCATGATCGGCTATTCCGACTCCAACAAGGACGGCGGCTACCTGCGCTCCAACTGGATGCTCTTCCTGGCGCAGCGCACGCTGGCGCGCCTGTGCGACCAGTACGACGTCAAGCTGACGCTCTTCCACGGTCGCGGCGGAACGCTGGGGCGTGGTGGCGGCCCGGCCAATCGCGCCATCCTGGCCCAGCCGCCGGAATCGGTGCGCGGCCGCGTCAAGCTCACCGAGCAGGGCGAGGTCATCTCCACGCGCTACGCCAACCTGGCGCTGGCGCGGCGCCATCTGGAGCAACTGGTCAACGCCGTGCTGCTCACGGCCGGCAAGCGCCCGCGCTTTGCCCTCGAAGAGAGCTGGGCGCAGCGCATGGACGCGCTGAGCGACATTGCCTTCCAGAAGTACCGCGCATTGGTCGGCAAGCGCGGCTTTCTGACCTACTTCCACGAGGCGACGCCCATCGACCACATCGGTGCGCTCAACATCGGCTCGCGGCCGGCGCGGCGCAAGGCCACGCAGGACATCAGCGACCTGCGTGCGATCCCGTGGGTCTTTGCGTGGACGCAATCGCGCGTCAACCTGCCGAGCTGGTATGGCGTGGGCACGGCGCTGGAGCAGTGGTGCGACGGCGGCCGCGACGCGCAGAAGCTGGAAGAACTGCGCGAGATGTACCGCGAGTGGCCGCTCTTCAACACGGTGACCGACAACGTGCAGATGGGCCTCTCCAAGGCGGACATGGCCATCGCCTCGCTCTACGCGCAGTTGACCGATGCCAAGACGCGCGGCCTGGTCTTCGATGACATCCTCGACGAGTTCGAGCGCACGGTGCGCATGGTGCTGCTGGTGGTGGACGCGGAGCAGTTGCTGGACAAGGAGCCGGTGCTGCGGCGCAGCATCAAGGTGCGCAACCCCTACGTCGACCCCATGAACTACATCCAGGTCGCGCTGCTGCAAAAGCTTCAGGGCGAGGACGACGAGGAGCAGCGCAAGAAGCTGACCGCGGCTGTGCTCGGCTCGGTAAACGGCATTGCCGCCGGCTTGCAGAATACGGGCTGAGTTTTCCGGCATGGCCGTACTCCGGCTATGATTACGCCTCTACACTTGCGAGGTGAATGTTGACAGAGTTGCTCTCCACAGTTGACGGTCTTCTGATCGATATCGACGGCGTGTTGACGCTGGGCGAAGAGGTGATACCGGGCGCGCCAGAGGTGATCGAAACCCTGCGCGCCCGGAAGATTCCCTTCCGCTTCATGACGAACACCACCATCTACTGCCGGTACACGCTGCTGGACCGCTTGCAGGCGCTGGGCTTCCCGGCGACGCTGGATGAACTCTACACCGCGACCTATGTGGCGGCGCGCTATCTGAAGGAACAGAACGCGCAGAGTTACTTCCCGCTCCTGCTGCCCGACGCCCAGCTCGAGTTTGCCGGCATCGACGTGGACGAGGAAGCGCCCGAGTATGTGGTGGTGGGCGATCTGGGCGCCAGCTTCACCTTTGCGCGGCTCAACCGGGCGTTCCGGGCGCTGCTCAACGGTGCAAAGCTGGTGGCGCTGCACAAGAAGCGTCACTGGCGCACGCCCGACGGTCTCTTTCTCGACGCCGGCCCCTTCGTCATGGCGCTGGAGTACGCCACGGAGACCAACGCCATCGTCGTCGGCAAGCCGAGCGAGGCGTACTTCCGCATGGTGCTGGACGACCTGGGGCTGCCGCTGGAGCGCGTGGCGATGATCGGCGACGACATCGAGATCGACGTGCGCGGTGCGCGGCGCATGGGCATCCAGGGCTGGCTGGTGAAGACGGGGCGCTTCCGCAAAGAAGACCTGGGCCGCGGCATCTGGCCGGATCATGTGCTGGAGAGTATCGCGGATCTGATTAGAGAGTAGAGATTGGAGAGTAGAGATTGGAGTTTAGGGGTCGGGAAGGTTCGTGCAGCATGGGCGGGGATATCCGTCGCCGCACAATCTCCAATCTCCTAATCTCTCAATCTCCAATCTCTCAATCTCACAAGATACAAGTGAGAATCAACCATGCAACCGACAAAGGTTACTTTATATGACACGACCCTGCGCGACGGCACGCAGGGCGAGGGCGTATCGCTGAGCTGTGACGACAAGCTGCGCATTGCGCGCCGGCTGGATGAGTTCGGCATGGCCTACATCGAGGGCGGCTGGCCGGGCTCCAACCCCAAGGATATCGAGTTCTTCGACCGCGCGCAGACGGAGCTGTCGCTCAAGCACGCGCGGCTGACGGCGTTCGGTTCGACGTGCAAGGCGGGCATCGACCCGGCCGACGACGAGCAGGTGCAGTTGCTCATCCGCGCCAACACGCCGGCGGTGACGATCTTCGGCAAGACGTGGGACCTGCACGTGACCGAGGTGCTGCGCACGACGCTCGACGAGAATCTGCGTATGATCCGCGAGACGGTGCGCTTCCTCAAGCGTCACGGCAAGGAAGTTGTCTACGACGCCGAGCATTTCTTCGACGGCTATCGCGCCAACCCGGAGTACGCGCTCTCGACGCTCAAGGCGGCCATCATCGGCGGCGCCGACAGCGTCGTGCTGTGCGACACCAACGGCGGCAGCCTGCCCTGGCAGGTCGGCGAGGCAGTGGACACCGTCTTCCAGGAAGTGCTCGGCCAGGAATCGCCCCTCGCCCCTCGCCCCCCGCAACTCGCTCACATCACCGTGGGCATGCACGCGCACAACGACAGCGAGACGGGCGTCGCCAACACGCTGGAGGCGGTGCGTCACGGCTGCACGCAAGTGCAGGGCACGGTCAATGGCTATGGCGAGCGCTGCGGCAACGCCAACATGATCAGCATCATCCCTGACCTGCAACTGAAGATGGGCTACGACTGCGTGCCGGATGAGAACCTGCGCGAACTCGTCGAACTGAGCCGTTACGTCAGCGAGATGGCCAACCTCAATCCCGACTCGCATCAGCCTTTCGTCGGGCAGAGCGCGTTTGCGCACAAGGGCGGCACGCACGTCAACGCCGTGGTCAAGTACGTGATGAGCTACCAGCACATCGACCCGGCGCTTATCGGCAACGAGACGCGCGTCCTGGTCAGCGAGTTGAGCGGCAAGGACAACATCGCTTCCAAACGCCGCGAGTTCGGCCTGGACGGGTTGAGCAAGGAAGAGGAGCGACGTATCCTCCAGCAGATCAAGGAGCTGGAGAACGCCGGCTTTGCCTTCGAGAGCGCCGAGGCGAGCGTCGATCTCATGCTGCGCCGCGCCCGGCCCGGCTATGAGCAGCCCTTCGAGATGATCGACTACACGGCGGCGGTGGAGCACCGCGCCGGCCGCGGCATGTTCTCCGAGGCGACGGTCAAGGTGCGCGTCGGCGAGCGCATCTTCCACGAGGTGGCCGAGGGCAACGGCCCGGTCAACGCGCTCAACCGTGCGCTGCGCAAGGCGATCATGCCCTTCTATCCGCGCCTGCGCGCCGTGCACCTCACCGACTACAAGGTACGCATCCTTGACAGCGACAGCGGCACCGCGGCCATGACGCGCGTGCTCATCGACTTCAGCGACGGCGATCGCCAGTGGACGACCGTGGGCGCGTCGACCAACATCATCGAGGCGAGCTGGATCGCCCTGTCGGATTCGGTGGAGTACTACATTCTGACCGACGGCGAGCGCAACCAGGTGGAGATCACCGTGCCGGAGCTGGTCGCCGGAGACGATTAGTATAGAGTGGGACTTTCGTCTACAGTGACGACCACTTTCTTCTGCAGTAGTGAGTGCTTTCGTGTGCAGTGTTGTGAGCTTTCCTTCGCACTGGAAGAATTCGTGTGCAGTGACGGTGCGAGAGGTACTTTGCACGAGTCACTGCAGAAAAGCGCCGCAATTGCCCCGAATGCCGCAGATGGCGGAGTAGCATTGATAAAACCTTGACGTATGATGCTACTCCGCTATCTGGGCGATCGTGGCAACTCCATACATGGAATGTGCCTCGCTCGGGCTAGTAGTCCGTCAATCGTGAAACTTGGGATATCGTAGGGGCGTGCATAGACATCCAGCACATCTTCCATAGCGCAAACGAACTGTGCGTTGGCCTTGGCTGGAATACACCACTGTTCCTTCAGTTAAGGCTCAAGTTCATTTTTTTGAGTGTCTTGCGCGCTGTCTCATGCGAAACGCTCTCCACGACACCGAGTTCAACCAGCCGTGTTTTAAGGACGGCGAAGGATGCGACGGTGGGACGCGATGCCACGGTCGCCGAAGTGCGCACGGCCGTGCGCCAGTTGCGCTTCGAGGTAGCGGCCATCCTGCGCGCACATCCGGAAGTCAACCCACCGGCAGATTTCTAGCCGGGCCCCAACTGGCGCCATCCGACCCGGCGGGTAGCGGGACGGATGGCGGCCCTCTTTCTCTCGACAACTGAATAACGGCAACAATGCCGGTTCCCGTGGGTGGGGCCGGCATTGTTGCGAGGATCCCAGTCGATCCAGGCGCTTGGCGCCCCGCCCCACCTATGGCAAGATACCGTCAACACAGATTTTGTACCCGCCACCACATGACAGAGGAAGACCATGAAGACCATCAGCCCGCTCGCCTGGAACCGGATCGCTGCGGTGGTTGCCGCCCTGCTGCTTCCGGCGCTCTTGACCGCCTGTTCGCCCGCACAGCCCGCCGAGCCGGCCACGCCGACGCCCAATACAAGCGACGTCGAGCGCTTCCTGGAGACCTTCCGCTCCTTTGGCGGTGAGGTACTGACCATCGACGCCGCCAACCCCACGGTGTCCGCCGAAGTCAGCACGGTGGGGACGATGGCCGCGGCCACGGTGACGCAGGGCAACCCGCCCTGTGCCGGCTTTGTGGAGACGATGCCGAGCATGGTCGTCAAGCTGGAGAGCGCAGCGACCGCACTCGAGGTCTCTTTTGCCGGTGCCACCAACTCCACGCTCGTGATCCTGAACGAGCAAGAACAGATCCTGTGCGACGAGAATGCGCCGCTTACCAGCACCCCGACCTTCACAGTGTCCGATCCCGCGCCCCAACTCTATGCCATCTATGTGGGCCGCACCAACATGCAGCAGCCCGCCAGCGGCACGTTGACGGTCACCGCGCAGCCGTAGGAGATCGAGCGCGCCGACGGTCGCCTGCCCGTCCTATCGATGCAAACGACAAAGACGATACCACCCCTCACCGCCGCCGACGCGGTAGCCGCCGTGGTAGTCGGCGCCGCGGCGCTGGCGCTCTACCTGCGCACGCTGGTTCCGTACCCCCTGCCGGGCGATAGCGGCGAATTCCAGGTGCTCGTCCACCAACTCGGCGCCGCGCACACGACGGGCTACTCCACCTATCTGCTGCTCGGCCATCTCTTCGAGCAACTCGTACCGTGGGGCGACGTCGCCTGGCGCGTCAATCTCTTCTCCGCGGTCATGGGCGCGTTGGCGGCGGCGCTCGTCTACCTGGCCGGCAAACTCCTCACCGGCAGCGGGCCGGCCGCGGTCGTCGGCGCGCTGAGCCTGAGCGTGGGCTTCACCTTCTGGTCGCAGGCGATCATCGCCGAGGTCTACACGACCGGCGCCGCCTTCCTGGCCGCGGTGCTGTTCTGCGTGCTGCTCTGGGAGCGCACGGACAGCCGCTGGGCGATCGGGGTGGCGGGGATGCTCGGCGGGGTCGGGCTGGGCGCTCACGGCAGCCTGGCGCCGCTGGGCCTGGCCGTGGCGCTCTTTCTGCTGCTCAATGCGCGCCGCTGGCGCACGTGGCTGCTCCCCGCGCTGGCCGGCGCCATCATCGGGCTGGCCCTCTACGCCGGCGGCATGTTCCTGGTCGATGCCAACCAGGCGCCGGCCAACATCTTCAACGCCGCCTACACGGCCTCGCGCTCGAAGTGGGGATTGAGCGCGGCCGATGTGGAGAATCCAGCCACGCGCGTCTGGTTTCTCGCCAGCGCGGGCCAGTGGTGCTCCGCCCTCTTCACGGACCCCGGCGCCGACACGTGGCCCGGCATTCTCGATTACCTGGGGAAGCTGCCGCGCGACGTCGCCTGGCCGGCGATTGGCCTGGCGCTGCTCGGCCTGGGCGTGCTGCTGCGCCGCGAGTGGAAAGTCGCCACCTTCCTGTTCGTGGCGCTGTTGCTTCAGCTTGTGATTTACGTCAACTACGGCGTCGGCGACCGCTACGTCTTCTTTATCCCCACCTACGTGTTGTGGTCACTGCTGGTCACGGCGGGGGCGGCGGGCGTGCTGGACTTCGTGGGCCGCTGGTCGTGGGGCAAGCGCGCCGCGATGCAGGCCGGGCTTGCCGCGGTCCTGGCGCTGCTGTGCGTGGGGCCGCTGGTGGCGCCCCGGTGGCCGGCGATCCGCGCCGGGTCCACACCCTTTACCGGCGCCCGCGAGTACCTGGTGCGGCCCGACACCGTGTCGATTTCCCGCATCGCCCCGCTCGTCACCGCCGCGCTCGAGCCAAACGCCATCGTCTTTACCGAGTGGCACTGGCTCTATCCGTATTACTACGCCGCGCACATCGAGCAGGCGAAGACCGGCATCCAGTTCATCGAGACATCGCCGCGCTCCGAGCAGCGCGGGCTGGCGTCATCGCTTTTCGAGTTCGTGCATGCCAACATCGCCGAGCGGCCAATCTACACCACCGGGCAGGAAGGCGACTTCGCCCGCGCCGGCTACCGCGTGACGCGCGTCACCGTCGGCCCGACGACGATGTACCGGATCGAGGCGCCGCAATAGTTCGGCGGCGAAGCAGCAACCCGACGCAATCAACGCACGCACAAAGGGGAACCCACCATGCCAACCGAGACGATGACACCCAAGGAACGCTGGCTTGCCGTGTTGCAGCGCAAGACGCCCGACCGCACGCCCATGGATTACTGGGGCACCGACGAGACCATGGAGCGGCTCATGCAGCACCTGGGCTGCGCCGAACCCTGGGAGGTCTTTCGCGCGCTGCACATCGACCGCGTGGTGGGGGTACGGCCGGAGTACGCCGGCCCGCCGCTGGACGACGACCACGACATGTTCGGCTGCGGCTATCGCGATGTCTACTACGAGGGCGGCGCCTATCGCGAGTGTGTCTCGCACCCGCTGGCCGGCTTCGAAACCATCGACGAAATCGAGGCCAACTACAAGTGGCCTAGCGCCGACTGGCTCGATTATTCGGTGATTCCCGGCCAGATCGAAGGCAAGGAGGAGTATCCGATCCAGGGTGGTGGCTCGGAGCCCTTTCTAATCTACGCCCGGCTGCGCGGCATGGAACAGGCGTACATGGACCTGCTCGTCAACCCGGAGCTGGCCGCCTACTGCCTGGACAAACTTTTCGACCTCGCCTACGTCGACACGCAACGCATCTACGAGCAACTGCCGGGGCAGATTCTGCTCTCCTACGTCGCCGAGGACTTCGGCTCGCAGCAGAGCCTGCTCTTTGCGCCCAAGACGATCCGCGACGTCTTCATCCCGCGCATGAAGCGCATGATCGACCTCGCGCACAGCGCGGGCGCCTATGTCTTTCACCACAGCGACGGCGCCATCCGCCCCATCCTGCCTGATATGATCGCGGCCGGTATCGACCTCCTCAACCCCATCCAATGGCGCTGCCACGGCATGGAGCGCGCCGAACTCAAGCGCGACTTCGGCGGCCAGGTGATCCTGCACGGCGGGATGGACAACCAGCACACGCTGGCCTTTGGCTCTGTCGAAGATGTGCGGCGCGAAGTGGCGGAGAACCTGGCGATTCTCGGTGAGGGCGGCGGCTACATCCTGGCGCCCTGTCACAACATCCAGTCCGTCAGCCCGCCGGAGAACATCGTGGCCATGTACGAAACCGGCTACGATCTCGGCTGGCAATAAGGTTCTTTGACGCAAAGGCGCAGAGGAGCAGAGAAAACGCAGAGAAAAGCAAAAGGGCGAAGACTATTCTTCTCTGCGCTCCTCTGCGTCTCAGAGTCCGTTTGGAAGTTCGCACTCTTGACGCAGAGGCACAGAGAAAAACGCAGAGAGAGGCCCTGCTTCGTTTTCGTGTTACCTCTGCGAACCTCTGCGTCTCAGAGTCCGTTTGGAAGTTCGCAATCTTGACGCAGAGTCGCAGAGGCACAGAGAAAAACGCAGAGAAAAGCCCTGCTTCGTTGTCGTGTTATCTCTGCGAACCTCTGCATCTCTGCGCCTCTGCGTCAAAGGATTCAGCTCAACAAGTTAACTGCCCCAGCAAAGAGCGCCTGCGCGACGGCATCTTCCGCCAGCGTGTGCGCGTTGAGCTTGAAGGTCGTGAGGGCGACATGGCCGCGGCCGTAGGGCATCGCCGCCAGCAGCGCCACCGGCTTGTGGATCCAGCCCAGCGCCAGGCCGGCCCAGCAGTGCGTGGCATAAGCCCACGGCGGCAGACCGACGAGGATCATGTCGGGCATGACCGGCTCGTATTCCATCTCCAGCAGCGGGTCGCCGGGCAGGGTGGCAAAGGGACCGGTTTTCTTGATCCAGGAGAAAGCCGTTGCCCAGTCACCCTGCCAGGGCGTGCCGGCGCGCGGGATGACCGCGCCGATGGGCAACCGCATGGGGTCTGCGCCGTCTCCTGGTTCGCCGGCCAGCAGCAGCAGGCGCGCGCCCGTCTGCACCGCGCGTTCCAGCGCGGGCGAATAGCGGCGCGCGACCAGGACCGTGCCCGGCGCGGCAGAATCGACGTTCGCCTCGGCGACGGCATAGCCGAGCGTGCGCAGCGTGGCAGCCAGGGCTGAATCATCCACCACAGTCAGGGCCGGACCGCCGGCAGCCGCGGCGACCGATGCCAGTTCGACGCGGTTGCTGGCAATCACGGCACCCTCGGCGTCAAGCCACCTGGCCGTGAGCGCGACCATGCCCGGCCCGTCGAGTGGCACTTCGATCGTCCCGGCGGTGGCGTCGAGCTGCCCGCTCGCTTTGCCGGCCTCCCAGGCCACCACGCCGTCGCTGCGCTCGCCGTCGACGCCGAAACAGCGCACGTCGACCGCCACCGTTTCGCCGGGCCGGCCGCTCCAGCGCCGCGGGCGCAGGGTGACGGCGTTGTCCTGATTGAGCGGCACGAATAGGTCGTCCAGCCCCTGCTTGACGTCACGCTGCATGGTCAGCAGGCCGTTGCACTCCCAGTGCACGTCGGTAAACTCGGTGATGATGTAGCCGGCGATGGACGGATGCAGGCGCATGGTGGTGATCTCGTAGTTCAGGCTGCGCGCCATGTGCTCCTGTGAGTTGCGCACGAAGTTCTGCAACGTGCCAAACGCGGCGTCCAGCCCGGCATCGAGAAAGCGCTGCGGCATGGCGTGCGGATAGACGATGCCGTTGTCGCGCTCGTAGCCCGTCTCGAACCACCACGGCTCGCCCCCATGTTCCTGGATCGCGGCCGGGTCGGGCAGCCCCCAGTTGCCGAACTCGGAGACGACCAGCGGCAGATCGGGACGCCGCTCGGCCAGGTAATCTTGCGCCCACACCCAGTCATTCTCGCGGCCGGCAAAGTCGGCCACCCATTCGTCCCACTCCTTGGCATGGTCGGGGATGGCGCGATAGTGGTGGAAATCCTCCAGGTCGCCGGCCACGTGGAAATTGTCACAGCAGCCGGAGTTGTCGACAATGAGGCGCGTCGGGTCTATCTGCTTCGCTTCGTGGTAGAAATCCGCCAGCCAGCGCCGGTGGTCGGGATTGCGCACCAGGTCGGTGCCCCAGTTCTCGTTGATGAGCGTCCAGGCGATGATCGACGGGTGATTCCAGTCGCGCGCCACCATGCCGCGGAAGGTCTCCTTGGCGCGTGCGTCCGTGGCGTCGGTCAGGAACACCCAGTTGGGGATCTCCGTCCAGACGAGCAGGCCCAGCCGGTCGGCGACCTCATAGTAGCGCGGGTCTTCGATCTTGATGTGGATGCGCAGGCAGTTGAGCCCCAGCGCCTTGGCCTTGCGCGCCTGATCCTCCAGGTACTCCAGGCTCGGCGGCGTGTAGATGGTCTCCGGATAGTAAGCCTGGTCGAGCACACCGCGCAGATAGAGCGGTTCGCCATTGAGATAGATGCGGCCGGCGCGCGCCTCTACGGTGCGGAAGCCGCAGGATTCACTGACGCGATCCTGCGCGGCGCCGTCGACCGTCAGCGTGGTCACGACCGTATAGAGCGCGGGCGAGTCGGGGCTCCACAACTGCGGCGCGCCCTCCAGCACGGCGCGGCCGGCGCCATCGGCGTCCAACGTCACGGTCGCGACGCTCTGGCCGGCCGGGTCGAGCACCGTGGCAGCCAGGCTCGCGCCGTCGGGCAGCGACGCATTGAGCGTAGCGGCGATGTCGATGGCCTGCTCGGCCGGCTGCGGCGTGAGGCGCACGCTTGCGATGTGCACCGCCGGGCGCATGTTCAGCGTCACGCTCTGCCAGATGCCGCCGATGGGGCCGTACCAGCTCTGCTTGCCGTGCGGCACCTCGGTGAAGGGGGCATCGGGATAGCGGCTGCGGTCGTCGCTGGCGTCAACCACGCGCACGACAAGGACATTTTCGCCCGGCTTGAGCAGCGCGGTCACGTCGAAGTCGAAAGGCAGGTAGCCGCCCTCGTGTTCACCGGCGCGGTGCCCGTTCAGCCAGACGATGGCGTGGTAGTCGACCGCACCAAAGTGCAGGATGGCGGCCTTGCCGGCCAGGTCGCCGTCGAACTCAAAGCGGCGGCGGTACCAGGCCGTGCCGCTGTAATTGCGCAGGTCGTCGAATTGCGCCTGCCAGGGCAGGGGCACCTGCGCCGCCCGCCATTCCTTGATGGAGAGAATATCGTCGCCGTCGGTGGGGTCGATCTGAAAGTCCCAGGTTCCGTCGAGGGAAATCCGATTGTTGGCTGTCATTTTGTTCACCTGCTTGGTCTCAATCTGTCTAGGTGTGAGAAATGGAACGCGGATGACGCTGATTTGGCAGATTCGTGCGGATTGAATCCGCAGCCATCCGCTCACTCCGCGTCATCCGCGCTCCGTTCAAGTTCTGGTTTGTTAAGGTGTCAAGCGTCGCGCGTGGTCAGAACCGTGAACGAGAGGGGCGGCAACTGGATCGTCGCCTTGCCGTCCTTGACGACAGGCGCCGTGATCGGCTGCGCCGTGAGGGCGTTCGGGTCCTCCCACGTATTGCCGGCCTTGGGATCCGTGCCTGCCAACTGCCACGCCTTCTCCATCGTCACATTGCGCCCATCCTGCCAGACCAGGTCGGTGACGACGCTCTCCGTCAGGCTGCGGTTGACAACGAAGATCGCGCCGCTGCCGTCGGCCGGGTCGTAGGAGGCGGAGACGTCGAGCATGGGCACGTCGCCGAACTGCGCTGTCTCCGTGCGCGGCGCCTTGACGAGCACGTCGAGCGCCTGGCCGCGGGCGTGGTTGCTGACCAGCTCGAAGACGTAGTACGACGGGTGCTTGAGCAGCTCGTCGCCGCGCGTGTGGATCCAGGAGATGACGTTGACGATCTGGGCGACGCAGGCGATCTTGAGCACGTGGCTCTTGCGCAGGAAGACGTTGAGCCACTGGCCGACGACCAGCGCATCTTCCAGGTTGTACATTTCCTCAGAGAGATGCGGCGCTTCGGTCCAGTTCCCCTGCACCGGGTCGCCCTTGTACCAGACCTGCCACTCATCCCACGAGAGGTAAACATCATGCTTGGAGCGGCGCTTGGCCTTGACGTAGCGCAGCACCCCTTCCATGGTGTCGACGTAGTGCTCGAAGAGGACGGAATTGGCCAGGAAGCTGGGCGTGTCGTTCTCGCGATTGCCGGCGTAGTAGTGGATGGAGAGGTAATCCATGTGCTCCCACGCCTCTTCCAGCGCGACGCGATCCCACTCCGGGAAGGTGGGCATGCGGTCGTTGGAGGAGCCGCACAGCACCGTCTCGATGGAGGGGTCCATCCAGCGCATGAGCTTGGCCGCCTCGCGCGCTTTGACGCCGTACTCGTGCGCGGCCAGCGCGCCCATCTGCCACGGGCCGTCCATCTCGTTGCCGACGCACCAGTACTTGACGTTGTGTGGCGCGGCATAGCCGTGCTGGCTGCGCAGGTCGGACCAGTAGGTGCCCGACGGCGTGTTGCAGTAGTCGACGAGGTCGCAGGCGGACTGGATGGTGCCAGTGCCCATGTTGACGCCGAGCATGGGCGCAGCGTCGATGGCCTTGCAGAAGCCCATGAACTCGTTGGTGCCGAACTGGTTGGTCTCCAGCGACTGCCAGGCGAGCTCACGGCGGCGCGGGCGCTGCTCCTTGGGGCCGACGCCGTCGAGCCAGTTGTAGCCGCTGAGGAAGTTGCCGCCTGGATAGCGGATGGTCGTGTACTTCTGCGCGCGCAGGGCGTCGAGCACGTCGGTGCGCAGCCCCTGCTCATCGGCGTGGGCGGACTTGGGTTCGTAGATACCTTCGTAGACGCAGCGCCCCATGTGCTCGGCAAAGCCGCCAAAGAGCAGCGGCGAGATTGGAGCGATGGTGCGGTTAGCGTCGAGAAGAAGCTGTGCGGATGACTTTGACATGATGCAAGTTCCTATCGGATACAAGGATGCTGAGCACGGAAATCGAGTGACGATTGGTGCTATCACGAGTCATTCGTCACTCGTCAAGCGGCCTTACTGCCCGGCCATGCCGGTGGTCGTGATGCCGGAGATGATCTGGCGTTGGAAAACTGCGTAAAAAATGAGGACCGGGGTCGTGGCCACAAAGGCGCCAGCAAAGCAAGCCCACGCTGAATGTAGCTGCCCTGCTGGATAACGACCAGACCGACCGGTAGCGTTAGCATCGGCCTGATCATGAGGACGATCAGCGGCCAGAACAGGTCATTCCAGAGGCCGAGGAAGCGAATATAAAGAGCGCAACCATTGCGCCGCGCATGAGCGGCACGCAGATCTGCCAGTAGATGCGGAAGCGGTTGGCGCCATCGACGCCGCGTCCTCCAGTTCCTGCGGTATCGAGTAAAAGTGCTGACGCAGTAGAAAGATTCCGTCACCGATGCGGCAGCCGGCCACCAGATGGCGTGGTACGTATCGAGCAATCCAGATCACGTAGGCAGCAGAAAGGCCGGAATCAATGTGATCGCTGCCGGAATCATCAGGCTGAAGAGCAGCAGCGAGAAGAGGAAACTTTGCCAGGGAACTCAAGGCGGGCAAAGGCGTAGCCGCTGAGGCTGAGACAAAACAAGATGATGGCGTGTACCGACAGTGGCGACAAGCAGGCTGTCGTGAAAACCAGCGCCGAGGGCAACTGCGGGTCGAGAAGATCTTGATGAAGTTGCTGACGGTGACTGGCTGCGGGATCCAGTTGATGGGAAACTCAACTGGTTCGCTTCGAGCGTAAAGCCATCGGTAACATATAGAGCGGCACGACGACGATCAGTGCCAGCGGCATGAAGACGAGCCACATGACAAGCGAACGTCGAGGCATCCTCGCAGCGAATCGTCTGCCGCGGTATACGTTGGAAGGGAAATAGTCTGGCGGTCTCCTGCGAACCTAGTATTCCGTGCGCCGGCGCATCATCGAGAACATGATGATGGTGACCACGATCATCACAAGGGCTAGCACCACTGAAATCGACGATGCATAGCCGTATCGGAAGAACTTCCAGGCGGTCTCATATAGGTACATCGTTGCACGATCGAGACGCATTGCCCGGACCACCGCCACGTAATGATATAGGCTGGGCGAAGACCTGCATATGCGCGATGAATTGCGTGACGACGACGAAAAACATCGTTGGCGTAATCAGCGGAATGGTGATGTGGCGAAACGTCCGAAGCCCTGCGCCATCAATCTTTGCAGCCTCGTAGAAGGCTCCGGGATATTATGCAGTCCGGCGATGAAGACGAGCATGGGGAAGCCAAATGTCCACCAGACGGTCGTGATGGACAGCGCTGGAATCACCAGGCTGGGATTGCTAACCACATGACGCGGGCCCCCAGCATATTGGTGACGTAGTAATTGATGATTCCGATCTGGGTGTCCCAGACGCGGATGGCAATAATACCCAACACCGAGACCGAGATAATGCCTGGGGCATAGAAGAGCACACGCGAAAATTCGCTGCCGAAAAACGGTGTTTCAGACCCGATGCTACCAACAGCGCAAAATCGACGTTGATGATAACGGTGATAACCATGAACCCGTATTGCCCAGCACTTCCCAGAAGACCTTGTCGCTCACAACGCCTGATAGTTGGCCACCCACTTCTGGTCGCAGCATTATCTTCCAGTCAAAGACTGATTTGTAGCCCGCGGAAGATCGGATACAGAAGGAAGACGCAAAGAACAAGATGAAGTGGGGCAGGATGAACAGATAGTTTGGCAATTGCTTGCGGAGGGTCTTCCAACGATCGGTTGCCGGTGGGGTGCTTGCGGACGCCGTAACTGTGGTCGTGAGTGCTCTCCAGGCAAGTTGCGAAAGGTGAGGCTGGTGCATCGCCGGACTCGTCGAGCGCACCAGTGCTCTACACTACGAGGTGATTACGGGCGATCGAGGATTGCCTGAACGCCTTTGCATCATTGCCAGCCTGCGAGCGGCTGAACGTCAGCATCGCAGGTGGCCAGGGCATTGCCGACGGCGGTTTCCCATGCAGTCTGAATTTCGACGAATGGGACTTGGGCAAGTGTCGGTACGGCCGATGGCATTGAACTGCTCGGCAGCCTTGGCGACGGATGCGTTCGCTGCACCTCCGGCAGCGCCTGTACGGACTTGAGCGCCGGGACCTGGCCGGAGGTGGACCAGTAGGCGCCGTTCTCTGACCAGGAACGTCATCAGCTTCTTGGCCGTCCATGCCATCCTCGTCGACACCGGTCGGGATCGAGAAGATGTGCGAGTCAAACTTGACGGCCTGATTGCCGTCCGGTGCGCGAGTTGATGAACCGCAGTCTCGGTGAGCCGCCACGTCCGGGCGTCGCGCATGTAGCCGCCCGTCCAGGTGCCTTCCCACAAAGACCAACTGGTTGTTCTCGTACAGTTCGCCCGCCCACAGTACGGGTGCCGGCGGTGCCACATAGTACTTGTACATCAGGTCCCTGAATGTCTGGATCGCGGCGCACGGACTCGGGGCTGTTCAGTGTGGCACTGCGTCACATCTTCATTGACGACGCCACCACCAAACTGCCACAGCACTGTGGGACCGTGAAGCGCGGCCAGGTCCAGTCCAGGTGGCCCAGATCGGCGACATTGTCCTTGTCAAAGCCCTCTTCGTTCGGGTGCTTGCCGTTGACGTCGGTGGTGAGTTTCTGCGCCCAGTCGATGAACTCGGTTCCATTCTGGGGCAGCACGCTGCGGGTCCAGTCCAGCATCTTCGATGATCTTGGTGTTCGCCCACAGAATCCAGCCGTGATTGTCGAACGGCACGGCCATCGTGCTGCCCATCAACCGATATCTGGTTGATGAGACGTCGTTGAATTGTCCTTGCTGTGGGTGCCGTCATTGAATGACGTCGTCCATCGGGGTCATCAGACCCTCGTTCGCCATCTGATGAACCTCTGCCGCATGGAAGATGACCATGTCCGGCGGATCGCCTGCCGGCGACGGCGGTGGGATACTTCTGGAAGAAGATATCCCACGGATAGCCCTCGAATTCGAAAACAGAGGTCCGGATTGATCCGCCGAATTGCTTGAGCATCTCGGCGAAGACGGCCCATCAGAGCCGGTGAGACCGTGCCACATCCGCATGGGATCATCGCACTCGCCGAAGTTGACCACCGGGGTAGGCTCTGGGCGGGTGCATCCGCCACTGGCGCATGCGGCTGCAGTATCTGCTGCCCGCCACCTTCGGCCGGGGCTGCCGCCCCGCCACAGGCACTGATCAGCATGCCAGTACCATTAACAAGGTCGCCTACTGACAGCTTACGCATTGCAAATTCTCCTTTGCGTTTACTTGGGAAACAAAAAGCACGACTGACTGTTGATAGACACAGACATGAGCCTGTGTTGCAACCAAACCTTGATGCGGTGGCGCCTTTGCGCCACATTCACGCCGACTCGCGCACCACCAGCCGGCACGGCACCTCGAAGCCGCGCCCCGGCCCGCTGTAGTCGCCGCGCAGCCGCTCGAAGAGCGCCTCCGCCATGACGCGACCCATCTCTGCGGGATGCTGCGCCACCGTGGTCAGCCGCGGCCGCACCCACGTCGCCGGCGGGATGTCGTCGAACCCGACAATCGCCATATCCTCGGGAATGCGCAGCCCGGCGTTCTGCACCGCCTCCATGGCGCCGATGGCCATGAGGTCGTTCACGGCAAAGACCGCAGTCGGCGGATGGGAAAGGCCCAGCAGTACCTGCATGGCATGCTCGCCACTGGCTGATGACCAGTCGCCGATCTCGAACATCTCTGGATAAATCGGCAGCCCGGCCTGGCGCATGGCTTCAAGAAATGCCGCCCGCCGCCGCGCCCCGGCCGAATAACTGCTGGTGACGCCGATGAAGCCGATACGCCGGTGCCCCTTCTCGCGAATCAGCCAGGTGATCGCCGCCGCCACCATCTCATCGTCATCCCCATAGACCGTGTCCACCGTGGGGTGATGAATGTGCTGGCCCAGCGCCACCACGGCGACGCCCGTGCGCCTGATCAGATAGTCGAAATCTTCCTCGGTCAGATGATACGGCACCATGATCACGCCGTCGACCGGCCGCCGGATCACCGACTCGATAAAGTGCATCTCGCCGTCGCGCATGTGATCGGTGTTGGCGATCATGACGTCATAGCGATTGGCGTGCGCCGCATCCTGCACCGCACGCACCATGGGGTGATAGAAGGGATTGGCAATGTCGGCCACCATCATGGCGATCATGAGCGTCTTCTGCCCGCGCAGGCTGCCCGCATGCAGATTCGGGTAATAGCCCAGCTTCTCCACCGCTTCCAGCACTCGCTGCCGCGTCTCTTCGCCGATAGGGATCGTCTCGTTGGCGCCGTTCAACACACGCGAAACCGTGCTCTGCGAGACGCCGGCCAACGTGGCCACGTCGCGCATGGTAACGGTCGATTTGCGCGTGGAACGAACCCTCGACGACATGACTTCTCCTATGCAATCGTATGCGGTAATTCGTAGTCTAGCACACGATTTCAGGGATTGTCAATAGGCAATTTTCGGCGGATGCGTCCCAAGAAGTTGGTGAAGGCGCGCCGGCAGGCGCTCGTCGCCGAAGCGACAGGTGCGAATGAGACGGCCTGAAGAAGGTCGCTTGTTGAAGTTGGAGGAGAGAAGCAGGGTCTACGCTGACGCGCGGACGATCAGTTCACAGGAGACTCTAAAGTGGCGCGCCGGTCCCGTCTCGCTACCGTCGATCCGCGCAAACAGCGCCTCAGCCAGAATGCGCCCCATTTCGGCAGGGTGCTGAGCGATCGTCGTCAGGCGCGGGCGCACCCATGACGCCGCTGGGATGTCGTCAAAGCCGACGACGGCCACATCGTCGGGAACGCGCAGGCCGAGTGCCGCCGCCGCCTCCATGGCGCCGATGGCCATGAGGTCGTTGATGGCGAAGACCGCGGTCGGCGGGTGGGAAAGGCCAAGCAGCGCCCGCATGGCGTGCTCGCCGCCGGCAGGCGACCAGTCGCCCAGTTCGAACAGCTCAGGCGCCAGCGAGAGACCCTCGGCGCGCATGGCGTCCATGAACGCGGCCCGGCGCCGCGCTCCGGCCGTGTGGCTGCTCGTCACGCCGATAAAACCAATCCGCCGGTGCCCCCGCTCGCGATGGAGCCAGGCCACCGTGTCGATGACCGCCTGGTAGTCATCGCCGTGCACCGTGTCGATGGCCGGGTGGTCGACGTGTTGCCCGACGGCGACGATCACTGAGCCGGTGCGGCCAATGACTTCGTCCAGGTCCTCAGCCGTCAGATGGTAGGGCACCATGAAGACACCATCCACCGGACGCCGGATGATCGACTCGACAAAGAGCATCTCGTTTTCGCGCTGGTGGTCGGAGTTGGCGATCATCACATCATACTGACGGCTGCGCGCCACATCCTGGGCCGCCCGCACCATGGCGTGGTAAAAGGGGTTGGCGATGTCGGCGATCATCATCGCGATCATGCGCGTCTTCTGCCCGCGCAGGCTGCCCGCATGCAGATTCGGGTAGTACCCAAGTTCCTTGACCGCCGCCTGCACGCGCTCCTTGGTCTCCTCACCGATGGCGATGCCCGCATCGTTACCGCTGAGGACGCGCGACACCGTGCTCTGCGAGACGCCGGCGTGCCGCGCAACGTCCTTCATGGTAATCTTCGTTTTCGACGGTACGGGGTCCGGGGTTGACATGCCAACTCCTGTAGTGCGCTGCGGATTTGTTGCACAAAGGCTAACAGAAGTCTATCCTGCCGTCAAAGGCTTTTGGCGTCACGACCTTGAACTGAGTTGGGGTTCCATGCGAATTTCGATCGTCACAATCGGCACGCGCGGCGACGTGCAACCCTTCATCGCCCTGGCTCTGGGTCTGCAAGCGGCGGGACACCAGGTCACCATCAATACGCACGGCACCTTTCGCACCTTTGTCGAGACGCACGGCATCGCCTTTGCACCGCTCGCCGGTGACATTCGCGCCATCCTGAACGATGAGGCCGGACGGCAGCTCATGGCGGAGGCGAACCCGCTGCGCGCCATTCGCCGCCTCCAAGGGCTCGCTGCGCCCATCATCCGCCAGGTCACGGCCGACATCCTGGCGGCGACATACGGCTGCGACCTGATCCTCGGCTCGACGCTCGGCTATCTCAACGCCGTCACCGCCGCCGAGGTGCATCGTGTCCCGCTCATCCTGGCCGCGCTCCAACCCTTCACGCCGACAAGCGCCTATCCCATCCCGCTGCTCACAGCATGGCCCGCGCAGCGACCGTTTGCCGGCGCCTATCACCGCCTTTCCTATCACGCCACCTATCGCACGCTGCAACTCGTCATGGCGGGCATGGGGAACACGGCGCGGCGGGTGTTGACCGGCCTGCCGCCCCTGCGCTACGCCGATGTCTTCGGCGATCTCATTCACGCACGGCGACCGGTGATCTATGGCTTTAGCGAGCACCTGGTGCCGCGGCCGCATGACTACGCCGCCACCGTGGCCGTCACCGGCTTCTGGTTTCTCGATCAGGCCAGCGGCTGGCAGCCGCCGGCAGACCTGCGCGACTTTCTGGCCGCGGGGCCGGCGCCGGTCTATGTCGGCTTTGGTAGCTTTGGGGATGGCGACCCGGCGGCGATGGCGCGCGCTGTGGTCGATGGGCTGCGCCAGGCGGGGCGGCGCGGGCTCTTGCTGGCGGGCTGGCAGGGCTTGCAGGCCGAACGGCCGGGCGACGACATCCTGGTCATCGACGGCGCGCCGCACGACTGGCTCTTCGCGCACATGGCGCTCGTCGTGCACCATGGCGGCGCCGGCACGGCGGCGGCCGCCCTGCGTGCGGGCGTACCCCAGCTCGTCGTCCCCTTCAGCGCCGACCAGCCCTTCTGGGCCGATCGCGTCCAGCGCGCCGGCGTGGGCGGGCGTCCCCTGCCGCGCCGCCACCTGCGCGCCGAAACCCTGGCCGAGGCCATCGCCCTGACCGTCGACAACACGGCAATCCAGGCCACGGTGCGCCGCCTTGGCGCGGCAGTCAGGCATGAGGATGGGGTAGGGCGTGCGGTTGAGGTGATTGAGGGGATGAGGGGGTGAGTAGGTAAGAGGAAATAATTGTTAATGGTCAATTGTTCATTGCTAATTGCTAACGGCCTGGCCACGAATACCAAGTCGTAGGGGTCACCTTGTCACGCCTTCATCTTGTCATCTTGTCACCCACTCACCCACTCACCCACTCACCCTCTCACCCCCCCATCTTGTCATCTTCTCACGCTTCCCCTGCCAACGCGCGTAACTCCGCCTCGTCGATCACGGGCACGCCGAGCTGGCGCGCCTTGTCGAGCTTGCTGCCGGCAGACTCGCCTGCGACGAGGTAGCTGGTCTTGCCGCTGACGCTGCCCGCCACCTTGCCGCCGTGCGCCTTGATGAAGTCGTGCGCCTCGTCGCGGCTGAAGGTGGGCAGCGTGCCCGTCACGACAAAGGTGAACCCGGCCAGCGGCTGCGCACCAACCGGCGCGGCCGGCGCTTCCTCAGCGACGCGCACGTCCAGGCGCGCAAACTTCTCGATGAGAGCGCGGTTCGAGTCTACCGAGAAATACTCGCGGACGCTCTCGGCGATCTTGGGACCGATGCCCTCGATCTCGTTGAGCGCCTCCGGCGTCGCCGCCATCAGGTCGAGCAGGGAGTGATAGTGCTGCGTGATGAGTTCGGCGACCACAGCGCCCACGAAGCGGATGCCCAGCGCCGTCAGCAGGCGATGGATCGGACGCTCCTTGCTCGCCTCCACGCCTGCGCGCAGATTGTCGACGCGCTTGTCGCCATAGCCTTCAAGCGCGCGGATGTCATCCCACGGCAACTCGTAGATGTCCGCCAGGTCGTGGATGTAGCCTTGCGCCACAAAGAGTTCCGCCTGCTTGATGCCAAAGCCGGCGATGTCCATGGCCTCGCGCCCCACGAAGTACTCGACGGCGCGCACCAGTTGCTCGGGGCAGGCGTTGTTGACGCAGTAGGTCGCGGCCTCACCCGGCGGGCGCACGAGCGCAGCGCCGCAGACGGGGCATGTCTCCGGCATGGTCCACTCACGCTCCTCGCCCGTGCGCAGCTCCGGCAGCGGGCGCAGCACCTTGGGGATCACCTCGCCCGCGCGCTTGATGACGACCTTGTCGCCGATGCGAATGTCGAGGTCGCGGATGTAGTCCTCGTTGTGCAGCGTGGCGCTCTTGACGACGACGCCGCTCACCTGCACCGGCTCCAGCACGGCGTTGGGCGTGACCGCACCCGTGCGCCCCACGTTCACCACAATGTCGAGCAGGGTCGTGACCGCTTCCTCGCCGGCGTATTTGTAGGCGAGCGCCCAGCGCGGGTCCTTGCCGGTGAAACCAAGCTCGGCCTGCATGCCCAGCGAATCGACCTTGATCACGATGCCGTCGACCTCGTAGGGCAGCTCGTGGCGGCGGCGGCCAAAGGCGTCGACGTAGGCGGCCAGCGCGTCGAAGTCGTCGTCGGTGAAGCGGCGAATGTCCGGGCAGACGGGCAGGCCAAGATCGCGCAGGTAGGCGAGCGATTCCCAGTGGCTGGGCAGCGCCGGCCCGCCTTCGACGATGAGCGCCTGGTAGACCCAGATTTTGAGCGGGCGCCCGGCCGTAATGCCGGAGTCGAGCTGGCGCAGACTGCCGGCGGCAAAGTTGCGCGGGTTGGCGTAGGCGCGCTCGCCGGCCTCGGCCTGGCGCGCGTTGAAACGCTCGAAATCGGCCTTATCCACATACGCCTCGCCGCGCACAACCAGCCGCGCGGGCGGCGCCAGCGGCGAGCGCTGGTCGGCCGGCAGGTGCAGGGGCAGCGAGCGCACGGTGCGCAGGTTGGCGGTGATGGTCTCGCCGTTCTCGCCGTCGCCGCGCGTGGCGCCCAGGGTAAAGATGCCGTCAGCGTAGTGCAGCACCACGGTCAGCCCGTCGAACTTCGGCTCGACGACATAGGCAAGCCGGCCGCGCTCCTCCTCGCTGAGCAGGCGGTGCAGCCGGTCGCGCCAGGCGCGCAGATCTTCCGGGCTGAAGGCATTGGCCAGGCTGAGCATGGGCGCCGGGTGGCGCGTCTTCTCGAAGCGATCCGCCACGTAACCGCCGACGCGCTGCGTAGGAGAGTCCGGCGTGTGCAGGTCAGGGTAGGTCGCCTCCAGCGCACGCAGTTCGTTGAAGAGCGCGTCGAATTCCTGGTCACCGATCTCCGGATCGTCGAGCGCGTAGTAGCGGTGCTGGTGATAGCGCACGAGCGCGCGCAACTGCTCGGCGCGCTGCGCGGCTTCGACCGGGCCGGCTGGGGTTGAGGCGGTTGAACCCATCGGTGTGCTCCTGAAAATCGGTCGGCTGACTGGGCGCAGAAATCACCGCTCTGTTGGTGTAGCGCAACTTTATGCTATAGTGTTGTGCAACGATTTGCAACTCACGAAACGGGAGCTGACCATCATGCTGACCGAACCGACTCTGGATCAATGGAAACGCCTCTATGAACTGGCCGCCGAAATCAAGAAACTGGCGCCGTGGGGGTGGATGCAGGAAGACGATCTCTTTGCCGTACAAAACCCGGACACGGGCGATAATGGGTTTGTCAGCGTGATGGGGGCACGCGGCGAACATTTTGCCATCAGCATCTACCTTGGCACCGAAGCGCTGATGGGTTTCTGGATGATGCAGGAATCACCGGAGGTTGGGGTGGAAATACTGCTTGCCTTCCGCCAACTCCAATTGTCTTTTGACGACCGCGAGCATGTCGAGGATGAAGATCGAGCAGTCATGAATGAACTCGGTCTAAAATTTCGCGGTCGCAACGCCTGGCCGATCTTCCGATCCTTCCAGCCCGGCTTCCTGCCCTGGCTGATCGACGCCGACGAGGCCACATTTCTCATCCATGCGCTGGAGCAAACCCTGAATGTAGCGCCTCGCTTCAACGAGAACCCAGATCTCCTGACGATGGCTGACGACATGGCCTATTTCGGTCGTGCCGTCCGGCGCGAGGCAGGGCAACAGCGCTGGGGCGATGAGACTATCGTCGTCCAGCCGCCGCAACCGCCATCAATTCCGCTGCCTATGGACGAGGCACTACTCGAAGCCGTGGCGACCAAACCGAAGCAGCGCAAATTCACGCTGGAACTCGACGCCATCGGGATCGAAGCGATTGTGGTCGACGAAGAGGGCCGGCCGTACTTTCCGACCATGCTGCTTGGCGTGGATGGGAAATCGGGCATGGTTCTCATCTCCGAGATCCTCAACCCAATGGGGGGTCCGCTCACGATGCTCGGCACCATCCCTGGGACGCTCATCGCAAAGATGGCGGAATGGGACCGCTACCCGTCCACGATCGATGTGAGAATAGAGCCGCTGGCGAACTTTGTCGGGCTCCTCTCCGAAGCGCTCGGTTGGAAGGTGCGCCTCAAGGACGACCTCAAGATGCTGGACCTTGCCGCCGAGGCGCTGGCCGGCTGGATGGATGCCGGCTCACCATCGCTGCCGGGCATGCCGGACGACGAAGAGATGGCGCCGGCAGGCCCGCGCCATCGTTCCGGCTCCGCCAGTACGGCTGGCGTCACGCGCATCATTCAGTTCAAGATTTCGCTCGCCGAAATCAGGCCGCCCATCTGGCGTCGCGTCCTCGTGCCGGATACCATGACCCTGGGCGATTTGCACAACGTGATTCAGGTCGCGATGGGGTGGTGGGACAGCCACATGCACGAGTTCGAGGTCAACGGCGTCACCTATGGATCACTGGATGATGAATCGTTCTATGAGGTGCTGGATGAATGGGAGACTCCGCTCTCCAGCCTGGCGTTGCGCGAGAAGCAGCGCATCAAGTACAGCTATGACTTTGGCGACGACTGGCAGCACAATGTGGTCGTGGAGAAATTCCTGCCGGTCGACGCATCGCTGAACTATCCCCTTTGCGTTGCGGGCAAGCGCGCCTGCCCACCGGAGGATTGCGGCGGGCCATGGGGATACGCCGAATTTCTTGAGACGATCGGTGACCCGGCAGACTCAAACCACGAGGAGATGCTCGAATGGGTTGGGGGAGAGTTTGATCCGGAGGAATTCGATCTCGAGGAAACGAATGAAATGCTCGCCGATCGCTTTGGCGAAGAAGCCTCCTAACGGCTACGACAGAAACAGAAAGGGGCATCTGGCAAGGTCGAGCCAGATGCCCCTTCGTTCCGCTATGAAACCATCGTAGTTTGCAACTCAGACAGTCAACAACGGCGCGCGCGGTGCAGCGCATTAGTCCTGGCTGATACGCGCGCGCTGGCTGCGCCACCAGATGCGCGGCAACATGCGGAGCTTGCGGCCAGCCGGCACGACGGCGCGATGAGTGAAATTGTCGTAGCCGTTGCGCTCGATCTCGTCCAGGATGCCGCGGTAGAGATCGGCCGCGGCGGCGATGGCAAAGCGCCCGTCGCGGTTGAGCAACGAAATGCCAGGCATCGCCTCATCGTAGAGGCGGCGATTGCGTTCGATCTGGAAACGCATGAACGCCTGCCAGCGATCGGTGACCACACCGCGCCCAAGGTCTTCCTCGTCGAGGCCAAAGTGCGCGAGTTCCTCTTGCGGCAGATAGACGCGCCCGGCACGCCAATCCTCCCCCACATCGCGCAGGATGTTCGTCACCTGCAGCGCCACCCCCAGCTTGATTGCATAGGGGATCGCTTCCTGCCCCTCGAAGCCGATGATGTGCATGCTCATCAGCCCCACGGTAGACGCCACGCCATAACAATAGGCAGCCAGGCCGTCGAAGGTCTCGTAGCGCGTTTGCTCAAAGTCACGCGCGACGCCGTCGATCAACTGCTCGGCATAGCGCATGGGTACCGCGTGACGGAGCCGCGCATCGGCCCAGGCAACGGCAACCAGGTCGTCGGCCGGCGGGTGAGCAGAGGTGGCACGCCGGCGCCACGCTGCGAGCTGCTCCTGCGGCTCGACCTGGCCGCGATCGACGATGTCGTCGCTGACGCGGCAGAAGGCGTACAGAGCGCGTGCCGCACGGCGTTTCTCCGGCGTCAGCAGGCGCGAAGCCAAATAGAACGAGCGGCTGTTGACGGCGGTAATCGACTCGCATTGCTCGTAGGCACTCTCCAACAGGGTCCGATCAAAGGAGGCCGGCGCCGGCGTGTGCTCTCCATGCAACGCTTCATAAGCCAGGTCTAACAAGGTGCGTTCCCACGCGTGTTGCAGTTGCATCCACGTTTCTCCGTCTGGGTGTATGGCGGATATCTCTTTGGGTCGTAAGCTAGACCACGTATGAGGGAAGGTAGCACAAGCAAGATCAAATGTCAAGGATGCTTTGCTACATTTGTCCAACTATTATCCACATAAAATCTGGAAAAAACTTATGCAAATGATTGACAAGTCCCGATTTCCATGCTACTATGGCCTCAATTAAGAGATCGGCATGCCAGTTATGGCATCAAGGCGCATGGATCGGCGCGAAAGTATCGGATGTGGACTATGTCGCAGATCGACAAAACACCAATCTATAACCTCAAAGCTGTCGTGCAAGAGACCGGGCTCAAGGCTGACACCCTGCGCGCCTGGGAACGACGCTATGGCGTGCCTGCCCCGCAACGGACCGACAGCGGCCATCGTCTCTACTCGCAGCACGACATCGAGGTCCTGAAGTGGCTCATCGAGCGACAGGACGAAGGGATGAGTATCAGCCGCGCCATCGACCTGCTCCATCGCTTCGAAGATGAGGGCCGGGACCTCTTTGAATCAGTCGCTGCACCGGGTACACAGCGCGCCATCGAGACGCGGCCGGCTGCGCCCAAGCTGGACCAGCCGATTTTGTCCGAAGCGGGCACGATTCAGCAAATGCGTACGGCGTGGGTCGACGCCTGCCTCTCCTTTGATGAATTCCGCGCCGAACAATTGCTGTCCCAGGCGTTTGCGCTCTTCCCGGCCGAAATCGTCTGCATCGAACTCATCCAGCATGGCCTTCACGAGATCGGCGAAGGGTGGTATGCCGGGCGCGTCACGGTGCAGCAGGAGCACTTTGCATCGGCGCTCGCCATCCGGCGCATGGAAGCGTTGCTGGCTTCCACGCCTGCGCCGACGCGGCCCGGGCGCATTTTGGTCGGCTGCCCGCCGGAGGAAGAGCACACCTTTGTCCCACTGCTTCTCTCGCTCCTCTTGCGCCGCCGTGGCTGGGACGTTGTCTATCTGGGTGCCAACGTTCCTCTGCGCAGCCTGGAGGCGACGCTGGCGACCGTGCGTCCCAACCTCGTGGTGCTGACTGCACAACAGTTGTACACTGCCGCCGGGCTGATGGAGATGGCCGAACTGCTTCTGAAAGAACGGGTCCCGGTTGCATTTGGCGGTCTCGTTTTTACGGAGATTCCTGATCTTCACCAGTCGCTGCCCGGCTATTATCTGGGTGATAAACTGGAAGGCGCCATTGCCGAGGTCGAGCACGTCATGACGTCGCTCAAGCCGCTGCCTGCCCAGCACCAGATCGGCTACGACTACCGCGAGGCGCTCGAACACTTCCGCGTGCGCCAGGTACTGATCGACGCCGACATCTGGCAGCAGATGATGGACAAGATGCCCAACCGGCTGCTGGCAACCGCCAATCTCAACTTCGGACGCGCGATTCTTGCCGCACTGACGCTCGGCAACATGAACTTCCTCGACGCCGACATCGAGTGGGTCGAAGGATTGCTGGTTAACCATCACCAGATGCCGGCCGATGCACTGGACGAATATCTGGAGGCATACTACGACGCCTCCCTGCGCAACCTGGACCAACGCGGCGCCGTCGTGATCGAATGGCTTTCGCGGCTGCTGGGCAAACAGTTGCCATCGCCATTGCAGCGGGAGCGCAGCGCGGCAAAGCGGGCGTAGCAGGCGCGTACGCGACGGACACATGAAATTTGAAATGGAGAGTAGACGATGCGAGTAGTTATTTCAGGCGGATCCGGATTGATCGGCAGCGCGCTGGGGAAGGCGCTGATCGCCGACGGGCACGAGGTGATCTTTCTTTCGCGTAACCCCGACAAGGTCAAGGACGCGCCGGCCGGCGTCAAGCTACGCAAGTGGGATGGCGAGTCGGCCGAGGGCTGGCAGGACCTCGCCCAGGGCGAATATGCGCTGATCAACCTGGCCGGTGAAACCATTGCCCAGCGTTGGAGCAAGGATAGCAAGCAGGCGATTCGCCAGAGCCGCGTCAATGCCGGCAAGGCGTTCATGGAACTCGTCAACGCCGCGGAGGTCAAGCCGCGCGTGCTGATCCAGTCCAGCGCCGTCGGCTACTACGGCACGAAGACGGGCGACGCGCAAGTGACGGAATCCTTCTCACCCGGCAACGACTTTCTCGCCAAGGTCTGCTTCGACTGGGAGATTTCGACGGCGCCCGCCAGCAAGCTCGGCATCCGGCGCCCCGTCATTCGCACGGGAATCGTCCTGAGCACGGAAGGGGGCGCGCTGCCGCAGCAACTCCTCCCCTTCAAGCTCTTCGTCGGCGGGCCGGTGGGCAGCGGCAACCAGTGGTACCCGTGGATCCATCTCGACGACGAGGTGCGCGCCATTCAGTTCGTGCTGACCAATGACAAGGCCGACGGCCCGTTCAACCTGACCGCGCCCAACCCGGTGACCAACAAGGAGTTCGGCAAGCTGGTCGGCGAGGTGATGGGTCGCCCCTCGGTCCTGCCCGCGCCGGGCTTTGTCATGAAAACAATCTTCGGCGATATGTCGCTGCTGTTGCTCGAAGGCCAGCGCGCCGTGCCGCAAAAACTGCTGGAACTCGGGTTCAAATTCAAGTTCGAGACGGCCCAGGCTGCGCTGCGCGACCTGCTCGGCGACAAGTCAAGCACCGCCCCGTCGGCGCCCAATGGCAACGGCGCCGCCAAGAGTGAACCTGCAACCGCCGAAAAGGCTATTGTGGGCGAAGAGGTAAAGCAGTAGAGATCATGCGCTACCAACACCGATTTGTCGTTGACGCACCGCTGGACGATGTGGCCCGCTTTCACAGCCAGTCGGCCAGCATGGGCGCCATCACGCCGCCGCCGATCATCGTGCGCGTACACTCGGCCCCGGCCGTGCTCGATGACGGCGACGAGATGGACTTCACCATGTGGCTCGGCCCGCTGCCGATTCGCTGGCTGGCACGCATCGAGCAAAAGAGCGGCGCCAGCTTTGTCGACCGCCAGGTAAGCGGCCCCTTTGCCCAGTGGGAGCACCTGCATACGTTCGTGCCGGTCGACGCCGAACGCACCGCCGTGGTCGACCAGGTTACCGCCCGGCTGAGCGATAACTGGTTCTGGAAGTTTGTCGGCATCAACATGTGGCTCGGCCTGCCGATTCTTTTCGCCTTTCGCGGCTGGAAGACCCGGCGCATGCTTGGGCGCAAGAAGAGCACGACGCCGGCCGGCACGTCGACACACGCAACAAGATAGGCTGAAACAGGTATCCGCCGGCCATGACCGGCCAGGGGTGGAGAGCAACTTCGGATGGCAGAGCACGAACCAATTGTCGTCATCGGGGCGGGGATCGGCGGGCTGACGACCGCGGCGATCCTTGCGCGCGCCGGCCTGGACGTGACGGTTCTCGAGGCGCACGTCTATCCGGGCGGGTGCGCGGGCACTTTTTTCCACAAAGGCTATCGCTTCGAGGCGGGCGCGACGCTCGCCGGCGGATTCTATCCCGGCGGCCCCATGGATATTGTGGCGCAGGCGGCCGGCATCGAACGCTGGCCGGCGCACCCCAGCGAGCCGGCCATGGCCGTTCATCTGCCTGGCGGCGCGGTCGTCACCCGCTACGGCGATGAACGGCGTTGGGATGAAGCGGCGCGCGCGTTCGGTCCGGATACAGCGTCGTTCTGGCGCTGGCAGGAAAGCACGGCGGATGCCCTGTGGGATCTCGCCCTGCGCACGCCGGACTGGCCGCCACAGACGCCGGGCGAAGGCGGACATCTGCTCGCCGACGGTGCGCGTTGGCTGCTGTCCAACCCGCTGCGCCACGCCAGCCCGGCATTGCTGGCCGACGCCTTCCGCCCCGTCGCCGCCCACCTGCGCGATGCGCCCAAAGCCCTGCGCCTCTTCGTCGACGCGCAATTACTCATCGCCGCCCAAACGACAAGCGCACACGCCAATGCGCTCTACAGCGCGTCCGCCCTCGACCTGCCGCGGCGCGGTGTCGTACACCTGGAGGGAGGCATCGGCGCGATAGCTGAAACGCTGGTCGATGCCATTCGTCGCAGCGGCGGCAAGGTCATCTACCGCCAGGAAGTGCAGCGTATCGAATTCGAGCGCGGCCGGCCTAAAGCCGTCGTCACCAAGCGCGGCGATCACTTTCCCGCCGGCCGGGTCGTCGCCAACCTGCCGCCATGGAACATCGCGCAACTGACCGGCGACGACACGCCGCAGCCATTGCGGACGCTTCCGGAACGGCCGCAGCCAGGCTGGGGCGCGTTCATGGTCTATGTTGGCTTGGACGAGCGCGCCGCCCCACCCGACACCGTGCTGCACCACCAGGTCGTCGTGCGCGAGCCCCTTGGCGAGGGCAACAGTGTCTTCCTCTCGCTGAGCCCGACATGGGACGAAGGACGCGCGCCGGCCGGACGCCGTGCGCTGACCATCAGCACGCACACGGCGCTGGAACCGTGGTGGCGCCTCTTCCGTCTCGACCCGCAGCACTACGAACGGCGCAAAAATCATTATGTCGACCGCATGCTCGCCGCTGCCGAGCGCGTGCTGCCGGGGCTGCGCGCCGCGGCCGAACTGGTCATGCCCGGCACGCCGGTAACCTTCCAGCGCTTCACACGCCGCGCCCACGGGTGGGTCGGCGGCTTCCCGCAGACGAGCCTCTTCCAAACGTGGGGACCTCGACTCAGCCCCAATCTGTGGATGGTGGGCGACAGCATCTTTCCCGGCCAGTCGACGGCGGCCGTGGCGCTAGGCGGAATTCGCGTCGCGCGCGGTATCATGGCGGAGGCCGGCGTGCACAACCCGGTGCCGGCGCGCCGGCAACCGGTTGGCGCCAACGCATAACCATGCCCGCGGCGAACTTGCTCACCGCGGACCTACACAACCATCGTTCAGAGAGAAGGACGTGTTCCCTATGACATCTCGTGGCAAGATCGGCGTCGTCGGCAGCGGCTTTGTCGGGGCGACGGCCGCCTATGCGATGACCATGCGCGGTGTCGGCCGCGAAATCGTGCTCGTCGATCTGAATCACAAACGCGCCGTCGCAGAGGCGGACGACATCCACCACGCCGTGCCCTTCGCCCACCCTATGTCGATTCGCGCCGGTTCCTATGCGGACTTGGCCGGCAGCCGCGTCGTCGTGATCACGGCCGGCGTCAACCAGAAGCCGGGCGAGACGCGCCTGCAACTGCTCGAACGCAACGCCGCCGTCTTTCATAGCGTCGTGCCCGCAATCCTGGAGCACGCTCCGGAGGCGCGCCTGGTCGTGGCCACTAACCCGGTCGACGTTACGACGCATCTCACGGCTGATATTGCGCGCAAATTGGGCGCACCGGTGATGGGCGTCTTCGGCTCAGGCACGACGCTGGACACGGCGCGCTTTCGCACGCTGCTTGGCCAGCGCATCGGCGTCGACCCGCAGCACGTGCACGCCTACGTACTGGGCGAGCACGGCGACTCCGAGGTCCTGGCCTGGTCGCAGGTAACGATAGGCGGCACACCGCTGGATGAATTCTGCCGGCGCCAGAAGATCGACTTCGGCGACACCGACCGCGCGGCCATCGATGAGAGCGTGCGCCGCGCGGCCTATCGCATCATCGAGGGCAAGACTGCCACCTATTACGGCATCGGCAGCGCGCTGGCGCGCATCGTCGAAACCGTGGTAGAGGACCAGCGCTCGATCCTGACGGTTTGCGCGCCGACCGCGGATGTCGCCGGCGTCAAGGACGTGACCATTGCCCTGCCGCGTCTCGTCGGCGGTGACGGCATCCTGTCCACCTTCCCCCAGCCGCTCAGCGCGCAAGAGGAAGAGGCTTTGCAGCGCAGCGCAACCGTCGTGCGCGAGGCAATCACCAGCCTCGGCCTATAAAAATCGCTCTTTGTCCAGGAGGAGAAACAACCAATGAGCGCAACCACAACCGGCACCCGTGCATCGTCGGGCGCATCTGCATCCAGCCAACCCAAGCAACGCCAGGATCTGATGGTGCTGTGGGGCGGCATCATCTTCAGCCTGCTCTTCACCGGGCTCATGTGGTGGCTCGGCGCGCGGCTGGAAGCCTTTCCCAAACTGCCCGACCAGGGCGCGACGTGGTACTACTGGAAGCTTCCCGAACCCGACACGTGGGCGCGTATCACGGCGTGGGGCTTCTACCTGGCGCAGAATATTTCGATCTGGGTCATCATCTTCCTGGCCCAACGCCACCGCACCAAATACGGCGTCACGCTGAGCCGCTATAACGTGGCGGCGCTCGGCGTCAATGCCCTCTTCATCTTCCTACACCTGCTGCAAACCCACGTCTGGTACGACGGCCTGGCGCAGGACGTGCACATCTTCACTTCACAGTGGTCGGTGATCCTCATGCTGGTGATGATCGTGATGATGGAGAACCCGCGGCGCGGCACCTTCTTTGGCAAGAAAGCGCCATTCCCGCAGCGCTCCGTGCAGTTTATCCGCAAGTATCACGGCTACATCTTCTCCTGGGCGGTCATCTATACCTTCTGGTATCACCCCATGGAGACGTCGCCGGGTCACTTGCTCGGCTTTCTCTACACCTTCCTTCTCCTGTTGCAGGGCAGCCTTTTCTTCACGCGCATCCACGTCAACAAGTACTGGGGCTTTGCGCTGGAGACGGCGGTGCTCGTCCACGGCACGGTCGTGGCCATCATCGCCGCCAACGGGCTGTGGCAGATGTTCTTCTTTGGCTTTGCCGGCATCGTCGTGGCGACGACCATGTACGGGCTTGGCCTGCCGCGCTGGGCGCGCCTCTCCATCATTGCCGCCTATATCGGCTTTGCGCTCTACATCTATAGTCAAATCGGCATCACGAAGATCCACCAGGTCACGTGGATCCCGCTGACCTACTATGCCACGGCGTTGGTGCTCTCACTGCTCATCGGCGGCGGTGTGTGGCTGGCACAGGCGGTCGGCAACCGCAACCGTCCGGCTGGCGCGTGATAACCGCGGCCATCTGGTGGGTGCGCCGCGACTTGCGCCTGGTCGATAACCAGGCGCTAACCGCTGCACTGTACCAGGGCGGTGCGGTGTTGCCCGTCTTCGTCGTCGATCCGGCACTGCTGAACTCACCCTACGTTGGCGAACGGCGAACGGCGTTTCTTTTCGGCGGGCTGCGTGCGCTGGCAACGGCGCTGGCCGAGCGCGGCGGGCGGCTGATCGTGCGGCACGGCGATCCGGCAACGGTGCTGGCCACGCTCTGCTACGAGAGCGGTGCGAACGCCGTCTATGCCGAGAGCGACGTTTCACCCTACGCCACTGCCCGCGATCGCCGTGTCGCGGCGGCGCTGCCCGTCCCGCTCCACCTGACCGGCGGGTTGACAATCCGCGAGCCGGCGGCCACGCTCAAGGATGACGGCACGCCCTACACCGTCTACACGCCCTACAGCCGCCGCTGGCGCAGCCATCCCCCGGTACGGCGCAGCGACATCCTCGCTGCCGCGCGCGCGCTGGAGACGCCGGCTGCTATCGCCAGCGACGCGCTGCTGGAAGCAACGGCTCCCGAGTCCGCAGTTTTCATGCCGGGTGAAGAGGAAGCCAAACGCCGCCTGCGTGCCTTTGTTGCCGGCCCTCAAGCCCCTATTCATGGCTATGCGAACAGCCGGAATCGGCCCGACCTGGAGGGCACGTCGCAGCTCTCGCCCTACCTGCGCTTTGGCATGATCTCGGCGCGCATGGCCGCACTGGCCGCGTACGAAGCCGGCGACAACGCAACGACGCGCGAGGCCCGTGAGGGCGCCGACACCTGGCTTGCCGAACTGATCTGGCGCGACTTCTACATTTCGATCCTGCACCACTTCCCGCACGTGCGGCGCGGCAGCTTCCGCCCCGAGTACGACGCCATTGCCTGGGCGAACGACGAAGCGCACTTCACTGCCTGGTGCACCGGTCAGACCGGCTACCCCATCGTCGACGCGGCCATGCGCCAGCTTGCCGCCACCGGCTGGATGCACAACCGCAGCCGCATGATCGTGGCGTCATTTCTGGTCAAGGATCTGCTCATCGACTGGCGCTGGGGCGAACGCTGGTTCATGCAGCAACTGCTCGACGGCGACCCCGCGGCCAACAATGGTGGTTGGCAGTGGACGGCCGGCACGGGCACCGACGCCGCGCCCTACTTCCGCGTCTTCAATCCGGTTTCGCAGGGGCAGAAATTCGACCCTGACGGTGCGTACATACGCAGCTGGGTGCCGGAGTTGCAGCGCGTGCCGGACAAGTTCATCCACGCGCCGTGGACGATGCCGCGCAGCGACCAGGTGCGCGCCGGCTGCCACATCGGCGCGGAGTATCCCGCGCCCCTCGTCGACCACGCCGCGGCGCGCGAGCGCGTCCTAGCCGCGTACAAGGCCGTGAAGAGCTGACGAGCAGCGAGACACGCGCCTATCGACGTGCCTGCCATTGCGGCGCGCGCCGCTTCCTGTGCTACTATCCCGAACCATGCGTGACGAACTCGACCTGTACATCCGCGCCCGCTACCCGCTGCTGTGGGTGGTGACGGCCGAAGAGCAGCGCGCCCTACGCGAGATCGACGAGCTGGGCAAGGCACAGCGCAAGCGCGTGCAACTGTGGAGCACCACGCGCGGGCTCGTCAATGCCGCACTGCCCGACCGTGAGGACACAAGCAAGCGCGACCCGCTCCAGTTGCTCAAGAGCATTCTCGACGACAGCGAGGCGGGCATCTGGGTTCTGCGCGACTTTCACCCCTTCCTCAAGGATGCGGGCGTCGTGCGCCGTCTGCGCGAGATTGCCTTCAGCCAAAGCGACCAAAAGGCCAACAAGACGGTCATCCTGCTCGGGCCGGTGCTGAAACTGCCGCCGGAGCTGGAAAAGGAGATCGCAGTCGTGGACTTCGATCTGCCGACGAGCGAGCAACTCCAGCGCCGCCTGGATGACATGACCGCGCGCTTGCAAGAAGCGAGCCGGATCGAGGTGAGGCTGGATCGGCGGCAGCGGGCGCAACTGGTGCAAGCGTGCCTGGGGCTCACCGCCGTCGAGGCCGACAATGCGCTGGCCAAGGCCGTGGTGCAGGCAGAGGGCGTACTCGACGGCCGCGCCATCGAGGCCGTCACCGCCGAGAAGAAGCAGATCATCCGCAAAAGTGGTCTGCTCGAGTATTACGACAACACCGAATTGATCGACAACGTGGGCGGGCTGGATACACTCAAGAGTTGGCTGCGCAAGCGCGTGCGCGCCTTTACCGATGAGGCGCGCGTCTTTGGGCTGCCCGCGCCCAAGGGCATCCTGCTCGTGGGCGTGCAGGGCTGCGGCAAGTCGCTCATCGCCCGCTCGGTGGCGAGCATGTGGCGCCTGCCGTTGCTGCGCCTGGACGCCGGCCGCCTCTTCGCCTCGCTCGTCGGTTCCAGCGAGGAAAATCTGCGCCAGGCGATCAAGACAGCCGAGAGCATCGCACCGGCCATTCTGTGGGTGGACGAGATTGAAAAGGGCTTTTCGGGCGTGGGGTCGAGCAACGTCAGCGATGCCGGAACCACGGCGCGCGTCTTCGGCAGCTTCGTCACCTGGCTGCAAGAGAAGCAGAAGCCGGTCTTCGTGGTCGCCACGGCCAACGACATCTCCGGCCTGCCGGCAGAGCTGGTGCGCAAGGGGCGCTTCGACGAGATCTTCTTCGTCGACCTGCCCGACATGGACGAACGCCGGGAGATCTGGCGCATCCACCTGGCCAAGCGCAACCGCGAGCCGGCGCAGTTCGACCTTGACACGCTGGCAATCCACTCCGACCGCCTGTCGGGGGCGGAGATCGAGCAGGCGGTGATCGCCGGTCTCTACGAGGCGTTCGACGCCGGCCGCCCGCTGGCGATGTCCGATCTGCTCGATGTGCTGGGCGAGACGGTGGCGCTTAGCACCATGATGCGTGAAGAGTTGGAGGCGCTGCGGGCGTGGGCGCAGCAGCGGGCGCGGCCGGCCACGTCCCGCCCGCGCTGACGGTTCAGATACCCAGGTCGGGGTCGTCGAGCAGCGTTTTGAGCGCAGCAAGCCCGCTGCGCACCTGCTCGATAAAGCTGCCCAGTTCCGTCTCGGCCAGGTCGATCTCCACCGGCACGTCGAGCGTCACCGGGATATCCAGCCGTACGGGAATGTCGGAATTCACCTCGATGGGCACCTTGAGGTCGATGGGCACCTGCATCTCCAGCGGCACGACGACGCTGATGGGCACCTTGGCGTTGAGCAGCGGCGTGTTCACCATCACATCCGACGTGACGGTCTGGCGCACGGGCACGTTTGCCTTGAGCGCAATCTGCAATGTGTCGCGCACCGGCAGCATGGAGCGGACGGGCAGGTTGTCATCGACCTTGACGGTGAAGTGCATGGAGAGATTCTCGAAGCCCTGCAAGTCGCTGATGGCGCGTTCGATCATGCCGGTCACCGTCGTACGCAGTTCGGCCACCTGCCCGCGGATGCGCCAGGCATAGACCAGAATCGCCACATTCAGCGCAAGCGATACGACGACCAGAAACTCCAGGCCGAAAATCAACCAGTTCGATTGGCCGCCGCTTGCCGGATCCATACACACTTTCCTGTTTGCTTCGCTAGATTGCGCAGGCGCCCACGCCGCGGGCGATTCTACCACGCGGGTCGTTCCCGCCCGGTGACGATTGTGTGACGGGATCGGCCCGGCGCGCTAGCGAATCGGCGCGTGGTAGCGGGCGACGATCGCTTGTCCGGCCGGGCTGAGCACGAAGTCGATGAACTGGCGGACGCGCCCGGCAGGCGCGCCATTGGTGATGAGATAGAGCGGCTGCGTCAGCGCGTACTCCTGGCCGGCAATCGCCTCGCGCAGCGGATACTGCCCCTCGACGCGCACGACTTTGACCGGTGCGGGCGCCGTGGACTCGCCTTCGCCCGCATCGGCGGTCTCTTCGCCGGGAATCCAGTCGACGACATGCGACCGCGAGACATAGGCCAGCGCGGCGGGATTCTTGGAAACGAAGTCGACCACATCCTCGCTCGTCGGCATGACGACGGCCGTGAGCGACACGCGCTCGTCGCCCATGACGCGCTCTTCGAAGAGCAGGCGCGCGCCGCTGCCGTCTTCACGGCTCACCAACACCACCTCGCCGACATCGCTGCCCAGCGATTGCCAATCGAGCACGCGGCCCTGGTAGAGATCGCGCAATTGCACCAGCGAAAGCTCATCCACGTTGTTGGAGGGGTGGACGATGACGGCGATGCCGTTGAGGCCGATGGGCGTGCGCACCAGTTGCTCGTCGCCGGGCGGCGTGGGGCGCCCAGCCGCCGGGTCGGGCGGGAAGAGCGTGCTGGCGACGATGTCGTAGCGCCGGCCGCGGATCGCCTCCTCGCCGAGCGTGCTGCCGCCGCCGCGCATGGTAAAGAGCACGTTGGGGTGCTGGCGCGAATACGCCTCGGTCAACGCCCGGAGCACGGGTCCCATGGCCGACGAGCCGCCGATGGTGATCGTCACCGGCGGCGGCGTGGCGACGGCCGCGCCTTCGCAGCCGGCGATCGCCAGGGCGAATATACCCACCAGCACGAGAAGGAAGCGCTTTTTCACCGGACAAACGAGAGGGTGATGGTCAGCAGGCCGACGACGAGACAGTAGACGCTGAAGACGTAGAGCGTGCGGTTACGCAGATAGCGCAGCAGGAAGCGAATCGCCAGCACGCCAACGACGGCAGCGGCGATGAAGCCGGCCAGCATGGGCGCAACGTTTCCGGCGAGCGCGGCCGAATCGTCGCCCATGGCCTTCGCCACTTGCAGCAGCCCGGCGCCAAAGAAGGCGGGCGTACCGAGCAGAAAGCTGAAGCGCGCGGCGAGGTCGCGGCGGATGCCGCGCCCCAGCCCGGCGGCGATGGTGCTGCCGCTGCGGCTGATCCCCGGCAGCAGGGCAAAGGACTGCGCCACACCGATGACGATGGCATCTGTCCAGTTCATGTGCTCGAGATCGCGCGTTGCCTGGCTGCGTTTGGCAAGCTGTTCGCTGCCCGCCAACAGCCCGGCCGTGATGAGCATAAAGAAGCCGACGGCCTGCGGGTTGAGAAACATGGACTCCAGAAAGTCGTCAAAGAGCAGACCGGCCACAACCGCCGGGATCGTGCCGACGATGATGAACCATGCCAGCCGCGCATTGGGGTCGGCGAGTGAACGGCGCGCCAGGCTGGTAAACCAGGCGCGAATCAGCGCCAGGAAATCGCGCCAGAAGACGACGAAGATGGCAACCAGCGTGCCCCAGTGCAGCATGGTGTCGAAGAGCAGCGACGGTTTGTCCCAACCCAGCAGCCACGGCACGATGACCAGATGGCCGCTGCTGCTCACCGGAATGAACTCGGTTGCACCCTGTACGATGCCAAGAATGATGGCCTGAATGATGTCCATTGACGGAATGACTCCTCGGTGACGTGCGAGTGGAGTGGATGGCGGCGCCTACGTCTTGCGGGCGGCGGCGCGCAGTTCGCGCTGGGCGTGGCGCGTTGCCTGGTCGGTGATGCGGTAGCGCGCCAGGAAGCGCGTGCGAAACTCGCCAAAGGTGCCGTCGCCGATCGCGGCGCGGATCTGGCGCATGAGTTCGAGCATGAAGTGTACATTGTGGATCGTGCCGAGGCGCAGCGCGCTGATCTCGCCGGCCTTGTACAGGTGGCGCAAGTAGGCGCGGCTAAAGGTGCGGCAGGTGTAGCAGGTGCAATCCTCCTGCACGGGGCGATGATCCTCGGCGTGGATGGCGTTGCGCATGTTGAGCCGGCCGTCGGGCGTGAGCAACTGACCGTTGCGGGCGATGCGCGTCGGCAGCACGCAGTCGAACATGTCGATACCGCGCGCCACTGCCTCGACGATGTCCTCCGGCGCGCCGACGCCCATGAGGTAGCGCGGCTTGTCTGCCGGCACGGCGGGGCAGGAGTAGTCCAGCGTCGCGTACATCTCCTCCTTGGTTTCGCCCACAGCCAGCCCGCCGATAGCGTAGCCGGGAAAATCGAGCGTGGCCAGGAATGCCGCGCTTTGCAGGCGCAGGTCCTCGAAGATGCCGCCCTGGACGATGCCGAAAAGCGCCTGGTCAGGCCGCGTGTGCGCCGCCTTGCAGCGCTCGGCCCAGCGATGGGTGCGTTCCAGCGCCTCCTCGTTGTAGGCGCGGTCAGTGGGCGGCGGGCACTCGTCGAGGACCATGGCAATGTCCGGCCCCAGCGCCTGTTCGATCTCCATGACCTTTTCCGGCGTAAAGAAGTGGCGGCTGCCGTCGATGTGGCTGCGGAAGATGACGCCATCGTCGTTGAGCTTGCGGCTGTCGGCCAGGCTGAAGACCTGGTAGCCGCCCGAGTCGGTAAGGATCGGGCCGTCCCACTGCATGAAGGCGTGCAGGCCGCCAAAACGCTCGATCAGTTCATGGCCGGGGCGCAGATAGAGGTGGTAGGTATTGGCCAGGATCAGCCCGGCGCCGGCCTCGTGCAGATCACGCGGCTCCAGCGTCTTGACGTTGGCCTGCGTACCCACCGGCGCAAAGGCCGGCATCTCGATGGGGCCGTGCGGCGTGTGGAAGGTGCTGAGGCGGGCGGCGCCCTCCTGCTGATGCAACTCGAACCGGAAACTCATGACTTCGCTCTTCTCCAGGTTGGCCGCAGCCAGGCTCATGTGCCCGCCGGCGCCATAACGCACGAATGCTAGCACGCCGCGCGGGCATGAGCAAACCAGGGCGGGCAGGTAATCGCTGACAAAACTGGCGCACCTGCAAGCTGGCGACAGGAAAACTCGCTTTGACATCTGGCCGACTTGGGCGTAAAGTTTATGTCGAGAGTCTATCTGACTTCGATCCGATAAACGCCAAATAAACGCTATATCATTTAACTTGGGCAAGCGAGACGCCGACCGTACCAGGAATCTTCAGAGCAAAGGAGAGTAACATGGAACCGCTCAAGGGGTTATGCACCATCGTCACACCAGATCTGGCGTTGGAGCAGTTTGCCGAGCAACATGCCGCCGAGTTGAATCCGGCCAATGCCATTCATGGCGGCGAGCAGGTCTCCGGTGTATTCAACACGCAGCGGCGTTGGCCGAACGGCATGATCCTGCGCGTTCACTTCCTCGATGGCGACCCGGCCGTGCACAAACGCGTCGAACCCATTGCCCATGAGTGGAGCCAGTACGCCAACATCAAGTTCCAGTTCGGCGCCGGGCCGGATGCAGAGATCCGCGTCGCCTTCAACCCCAACGTTGGCTCGTGGTCGTACATGGGCACCGATTGCAGCCTGCCGCAACTCGCCGGCAAACCGACCATGAACTTGGGCTGGCTCAGGCCGGAAACAGCCGAGACCGAATACCGGCGTGTGGTGCTGCATGAATTCGGCCATGCGCTGGGGCTGATTCACGAACACCTTTCCCCCAAGGCCGAGATACCGTGGGACGAGGAGAAAGTAATCGCCTACTATCGGCGCACCAACGGCTGGAATGAAGCCTATATCCGCTCCAATGTATTGGCGCTTCCCGAAGCGGACGAGTTCACGGCATTCGACACGAAGTCGATTATGCTCTACCCGGTACCGCGCGAGCTGACCAAAGGCGGCTATGAGATTCCCTGGCAGAATAGCGAGCTGTCTGAGGTAGACAAGGAGTTTATCGCCAAGATCTACCCCTTTCCCGCCTGAGCCAGAAAGGAGAGTCACCGTGCCCGAACAAACCGATACATCGACGCTGCGCCAGGAACTCTACGACCTGCGCCTGCGCGCCACCCGCCTGCAACAGGAGATCCTAGCCACTACTGACCCCGCCGTCCTGGACGAACTTTTGAAGGACGCCGGCCAGGTCGAGAGCGATATTTCCAGCACCGAGGCAAGCCTGCGCCAGACAGAGCAGGCCGGAGCCAAGGCGGAATCGCAACACGCCGTCACGCGCAGCAACAAAACCACGGCGCTCGATGCGACCGTCAGCCTGCGCATGACGCACATCCCGACAGCCATTTACCACCTGCTCGACACGGATGCCAGCCCCCTGCTCGAGGTGGAACTGGTCAATACCGCACGCGAGATGCGCCGGGTGCGCGTCACGGCGCGTGTCGAAGGCTACAGCGCTGATGCCGTCGCCACGGTAGAACTGGACCGCAACGGGGAGGGCGTCCGCAAGAAGGTAAAGTTGCTGCCGACGCTCTTTCCCCAGGCGACCGATCCCGTACACGAGTTGACACGCGCTACGGTGACGGTGCTCGTAGAGGAGTTGATCTACGCCGGCGAGAACAGCGCCAAGATTGGCACGGCCGTGCGCATCGAGAACCACGACTCGCTGCCCATTTGGATGCTGGCGCGCAACTCGGCGCCGCTCGCCGTGCGCGACCCGCAGAGCGGCGCGTGGGTCGACCTGACGCGCTACTTCGGTGCGTTCGTCACGCCGAACCGGCCCGAGGTCATGGCCTTTCTGCGCAAGGCAGCCGCCCATCACCCCCAGAAGCGCCTGGCCGGCTACCAGAGCGACGTCACCGCTCAGGCCCGCGCCATTTTCGACGCGCTCAAGGAAGACGCCGATATTACCTATGTCAACTCGCTCATCGCCTTCAACCCGGATGAGAGCGCGCGCGGGCAGCGTGTCCGCCTGCCGCGCGAGAGCCTTGCCGAGCGCCAGGCGAACTGCATCGACGGCACGCTGCTCTTTGCCAGCCTGCTTGAGGCTGCGTCGCTGCACCCGGCCATCGTGGTCGTGCCCGGCCATGCCTTCGTGGCGTGGGAACGCAGCGCCGACAGCGGGCGATGGGCCTATCTCGAAACGACGATGATCGGCACAAATACCTTTGCCGAGGCCCAGGAAATCGGCGGGCGAAAAGCGGAGTTCTGGGAGAAGCAGGCTGCCGATGGCGACGCCAACAAGTTCCGGCGCTGGCCGCTCAAGGAACTTCGCACCGCATACGGCATTACACCCCTCGAGTAAGGACGCAGACAGGAGAAATTGATGGCTTCGCAAAAATCAGACACCGACCCCAAGCCACGCCGCACGCGCAAGCGCACACCCAAACCACCGCCACCGGCCGAAGATATGCCCGCCGGCGATGTGCCGGTGGCCGAGGCTGCCGTTGCGCTGGATACAGCCGCGCCGGCGTCTCCGGCGTGGTTCCCGCCTTACATTTACGGACTGCACGAAGCCGGCGGCGAGCAACTGATGATCGACGCCGGCCGGCCGGGCTGGGTGCTGGAGCTGGCCAGCGTCGGCCTCGATGGCGGCGGCGGCACGAATGCGGATTTCACGCGGCTGTCCGGGCGCGGCCTGGGTGTCGTCGTGCGCATGCACAACGGCTACGAGCCGGCCGGCAGCATCCCGAAGCCGGAACGCTATGACGACTTCGCCCGATCGTGCGCAGCTTTCGTGGCGCGTTCGCAGGGCTGCAAAACGTGGATTATCGGCAACGAGCCCAATCACGGCGCTGAACGGCCGGACGGGCAGTTCATCTTTCCCAAGCAGTACGCCGACTGTTACCGCCGCTGCCGCACCGCGATTCACCAGGTGCCCGGCCACGCCGACGACCTTGTGCTCGTTGCCGGTCCGGCGCCGTGGAATGCCGAGACGCGCTACGACGGCAACCCCGGCGGCGACTGGGCGAAGTATTTTGCCGATATCCTTGCCGAGCTGCCCGCCGGCGGCTGCGACGGCTTTGCCATCCACACCTACACGCGCTTTCTCGATGCCAGCCGCATCCGCGCCGATTTCCCCTTCAACGCCGACGGTTATCGCCACCTGCACGACGAGTTTCGCAGCTACCGCGACTTCATGGCCGCCATCTCCGACCGCTTCAAGGGGCTGCCTGTGCTGATCACAGAGACGGATCCGACCGATCCCAACCGCGGCTGGGAAGACGGCCGCAATATCGGCTGGGTGCGGGAAGCCTTCGAGGAAATTGCCGACTGGAACGCCAACCCGGCGCACCAGCCGATCCAGGCGCTGGTTCTCTACCGCTGGCCGCCGCGCGAGGTGCACCACCAGGCGCAATGGTCGATCGCCGACCGGCCCGGTATCATCGAGGACTTCCGCCAGGCGCTGCAGCTCCAGCCGGCCGAGCGTTTTCACGCCCCGGCACCGCGCGCCGGCCTGGCATCGCTCCCCGACCGGCCGCCCGTGCACGACCATCAACTGGCGCGCATCCCACGCATTTACACCAACCAGCAGGCCATCAACGCGCTGCATGACGCGGCGCTGGCCCTGGGCGAGGCAGCCTGGGCGCTGCTGGAGCGCGGCGGCCTGGACCTGCCACAGCTTGCCGCGCAACGCGAGTCGCTCTATGGCGGCACGCCGTTGGAGGAACTCGCCGGCCTCACGGCCGGGGAGCGTGCCGCGGTGCGCGGACGGCTGATCGAGGAGGTGCGCAGCGGACGGCAGTGGCACGGGCTGGTCAACGCGCCGGATGGGCTCAACTTGCGCACGGCGCCCGGCACCGACAGCACGGTCATCGTAACGCTGGCCCACGAGACGAGCCTCGATGTGTTGCTGGACGCGGGCGACTGGCTCTACGTGCTCGCCGGGCCCGACGACGGCTATGTCTTTGCCGCGCACGTGCTGCGGACGGTCGCCGTCAGCACGGAACCGGCGCCCGGCAGCGACGACGGCCTCGACCTGGCACTGCCCGCCGCCGAACAGGTTGTCGAAATGGCCGATGCCAGCGACGCCGAGCGACGCCTCATCCGCACATGGAACAGCTTTGGCGGCCTGCTCAAGCGCCTCTCTGAACGGCTGGGCATCGATCCGGGTGTGGCGTTGGCCGTCCTGCTGGCCGAGTCCGCCGGCGAACCCTTTGCTGCCGACGGGCGCATGATCATCCGCTTCGAGGTGCACATCTTTGACGGCGAATGGCAGCCTGCCGACCCGTCGCAGTTCGACCGCCACTTCCGCTATAACCGCGAGAGCGTCGTGCAGGATCATGCATGGCGGCCATCGCCCGATGCACCATGGCGCCCATTCCACGGCAACCAGGCCGCCGAGTGGGAGGTCTTCACCTTTGCCCGCTCGCTGGATGAGACGGCTGCAATGCGTTCCATCAGCATGGGCGCGCCGCAGGTCATGGGATTCAACCACCTGGCCATCGACTATCCGTCGGTCCAGGCCATGTTTGCTGCGTTTCAGGCCAGCGCGCGGGCGCAAATCGAGGGGCTCTTCCGCTTCGTACAGGGACGCTTCCTGCTGCCTGCCATCCAACGCGGCGACTTTCTCGCGTTTGCCGCCGGCTATAATGGACCCGGCAACGCCGAGGCCTACGCCGGCATCATCCGTTCACGACTGGCAAGTTATCAGGCGATCGTCGCAACCCCGGCTGCGGCGCCTCCACCAATCATCGAAGCCGCCGATTCCCAGGAGGACGAAATGGCTGAAGCTGTTCAAAACATCGTCGTTGCCGAGCCGCAGGCATTGCCGGCCCCGGCGCCGCCGGTCGGGCCGGGCGGAAAGCCCCTGGCCGAGGTCGACCCGGAGCTCTATGATGCATGGCGCAAGCACGTCGAACGTGGGTTCGAGAACAACAACCGCATGTTCGACCGCACGCTCAACGCCTACATGTATCCGTACTGGCTGACGGTGGGCATGTATGTCCTGCTCTTCCTCGTCGGCATCAGCGCGTTCATCGTGGCGGCGCGGCTCAGCTTCGAGGCGGGCAAGGAGGTGTACACGCTTATCTTCGGTGGCGTCGGCGTGACGGCCTTCCTGACCTTCTTCCTGACGCGACCGCTGCAGGCGTTGGAGGAGAATCTCCAGTTCATCACCTGGCTCGGCATGATCTACAACACCTACTGGACGCGGCTGGCCTACATGACCGACCAGGAAACCGTGCAGACGGAGTTGGAGGACGCCACCAACGAGTCGATCAAGAAGATCAAGGATCTGCTCGATACGCACAGCGAGCGCAGCGGCAATCGTCCCGGCCTCCGCTAGAATCGAGCACTTCTGACGACGTACACGCTACCGCCTCCCTGTCGAAACGTGACAGGGAGGCGGTAGCGTCTGCCTCCCCATCTTCTGCCCAAGCACAAATTGCCCAGTTACACAGGGCGCATTCCTGCCCGCTTCCGCTATCATGAAAGTTCGCCGCCATCAGGTCAGTGAAAACCGAATACAATCGGCGACGTCACCTGACGTCCGAGAACGTGGAGGTTTCACGCCACGTTGAGATTCGCCGCCTGCCGCTTGCGCGAGCCAGGAAAACATTCCGCGAGGCGTACCAGCGGGTCAGCGGCGTCTGCCGCACGGTGCGCGGTCCGGGCATGTCCGCCGGTCTCGGCCAAATTCAGATTCTCGGCGTGAACCAGGTCGCCGGTGAGAAGGTCTTTACGCTGCGCTTCTTACAAGGCCGCAACCCGGACTGGGTGCACCGCCCCTTCTTCGCGCGCTTAGACCCTGCGGCAACGTGGTGGACGGATCTCAAGCCCGCCTTCGGGCGCGAGCGATTCTTCTTCGACGATGAGGCGGAGGTGAGCGGGGTGTCGGGAGGTTGGAGATTGGAGATTGGAGATTGGAGAATGCCCAATCTCTGATCTCCAATCTCCAATCTCTGATCGCCAGGGATTTTCCTTGCGCTACTTGCCGGCCAGTTCGGGCGCGTCGGGCTTGGCAAGCAGGACGACGGCGCCCATCAGCGCCAGCCCGGAGAGGCTCAACGGGGCCAGTGGCGGGGGCGCACTTTCGCCACCCTCGCGTTCGCCGCCTTCGCGGGCTTTCTCCCCTTCTTCGTCATCCTGTTGCAGCGTGCGCTCCACATCGGCGCCGGCGCCATTGCTGATCGTCTGGTAGCCATTCGGGCGCACCGCCAACACGGCGGGCGCCTGCGCCTCGCCACCTTCGCGGCTCTCCAGGTGCTCCCAGGCGCCGAGCAGCCCACTCAACGACAACACGAGCAGGAGCAGAACGAGCAGGTGGCGGAAGGTGCCCTTGGCAAAGAAGCCCAGAAGGATCGCAACGGCCCCGACGAGAGACGCAACATTTGCCACGTTCTGAATGCCGTCCACATGGTTGGTGACGAGTAGTTCGGCGAGCAGCATGACAAAACCGCCCAGAAGCAACACGAGCAGGATAGTGATCAAATTGCGGCGTACCATCGCCTGAAGACCGGTCATGAGTCCCTTTCCTTACAATGAAGATTCACCCGTTCGCAACTCGCAACGCGGGTGTAATACAGGCAACCCTGGATCGAGCAGTTGCCCCAATAGTCTACACCTCATTCGATCCGGCAGCGTTAACTTCATCTGAGCGTTGTGTTAAGGGTATGTTGGCGCAGTGAGACTTCCGTTCCGGCGCCCGGAGTACTCCTCACGTCGAGGGTAGCCCCGATCTCCGCCGCACGCTCGCGCATTCCGGCCAGCCCGTAGCGATCGCCCGCTACAGTCGCGACGTCGAAACCGGCGCCATCGTCTCGCACGGTCAACGCCAGCGCCTCTTCCGTTCGTGCCAGCCGCACGCCGACCTGCGCGGCGCCGGCATGTTGCTCCACGTTGGCCAACGCCGCCTCTGCCGTGCGATAGATCGCCTGTTCCGTGGCCGGGTCCAGCGCGCCCACCTCGTCGACAACGCAGTCGAAGTCGATGGCGAGCCGCTCGGCGTAGCTGCGGCAGAGCTGGCGCAGCGCCTCGCTCAGCCCCAGGTCGGCCAGCGGCGTGGCGCGCAGTGCCTGGATCGACCGCCGCGCCTCGCCGATGCCGTCGCGCACGGTCGTCTGAGCTGCGACAAGCTGCGCCTGTGCCGCATCGGGGTCGCTCGTCATGAGCCGGCCAAGCGCCTGCAACTGCACGCTCAGCCCGGTCAGTGAGTGGGCCAGCGTGTCGTGCATCTCGCGCGCCAGGCGGTTGCGCTCACGGCTCTCCGTCAACTGCTCCACCGTGGCGGCGCGTGCAGCCAGCCGCCGATTGGCTTCTTCCAGCGCGGTCTGTTCGCGCCGTTGCGCCGCAGCCAGCCGTTCCACGACAATCGCCACCAGGCCGATGATCGCCAGCCGGCCGGCCAGATCCACGAGCAGCGCAGCACGCGCCGCCGGCGTGTTCTCCGGCAGCAGCACGGCCAGCAGATTGCCGGCGACGACGACCGCCATGGCGACATTCAGCCCGCGCCGGCCATATTGCCAGGTTGCCAACACAACGGGCACGGCCAGCCACGCCAGATTGAAGCCGGCATCGACAAAGAGGTTGAAGTCGGCAAGTTCCGCCGTCGTCGTACCGCTCGCCGGGCCGGCCAGCCCGCTCTCCAGCCAGTAGCCGCCAACCAGCAGTATGCGCATCAGCAGCGGGCTGGCGAGCGACCAGGCCAGCATGACCGGCAGGAAGGCCCGCCCCAACAGAAGCTGCGTGCGCGGCCAACTCAGCACGATCAGGAAAAGCGCGCTCTCGGCGAGCACGGCGAAGCCCAGCCACTGTCCGGGCAGGCGCCATGCCACCACCAACAGCACGACGACCACCACAAATGCCAGCCGGATCCACGCGGCCAGGCGAAAGACGTGGAGAAGGCCGGGGGCGATGGTTGGTTGAGGTGTTGAGGGCTTGGGGTTTTGGGGTGTTTTGGTGATGAAGCCCATGCCCGTCTCTCTTCTTTCCTCTGCGTTCGCTTTGCGCCTCTGCGCCTCTGCGTCAAAGTACTCAGCGTTTTCAAATAGCCAATCACTTCGTGACCGCGGCCGACATGCCCCAGCGCAAGTCGCTCATGCCGTCACCTGCCCCGTCCAGCACAATGGTGGCCGTATAGGTCACGTCGCCGCGCTTGAAGTCACTGGCCGGCTGGATGTGCTCTACTCTACCGCGGAAGGTGGCGCCGGGCAAGGCATCGACCGCCACGGCCACGACGTCGCCCTCGTGCAGGCTGACGACATCCAGCTCGCTCAGCGTGTCGGTCTCCACCACCCATTGCCGCGTATTGCCCAGGCGGATGACGGGCACACCGGGCGCCACGAATTCGCCTGCCCGTACGGCCACACTGCTGACCTCGCCGGCAAAGGGCGCGGTGAGGCTCGTCGTCTCCAGCGCAGCCGCGGCCTGGGCAACGGCGGCTGCCGCAGCGGCGACCTGGGCCTGCGCCGCCGCAATCTCTTCGGGACGCGGTCCGGCTTCCAGCAGATCCAGCGCGGCGGCGGCAGAGCGCACATTGGCCTGCGCCCTGGCCACGTCGGCGGGATGCGCGTCGGCCAGCACCTCATCTTTGGCCGCCCGCGCCTGTGCCACCTGCGTTTGGGCCACCCACACATCCTCGGCGGTCGCACCCGCGACGACATTCTCATGTTGCGCTTTGGCGCGCTCATACTCCACAGAGGCCTGTTCCAGGCGCAGCGACTCGGGTCGAGCGCCGATGTCATTGGCCCACGACACCTGGTTGTAGGCGGACTGGGCGTTGCGCAGCGAAGCCTCAGCCTGGCGCAGCGTGGCCTCCGCCGCGGTGAGTTCGGCGGGCGTGGCGCCGGCCTGCACGCGTGCCAGGTTTGCCTGCGCTGCGGCAATCGCCTTGTCAGCGCTGGCAACCTGTTCGGGCGTGGCGCCATCCACCAGGCGGTAGAGATTCAGCTCGGCCACTTCCGCCGCGGCCTGCGCCTGCGCGATTTCCTCGGCCCGTGCGCCGGCCTGCAACCGCTCAAGATTCGCCTGCGCCTGAGCCAGATTTGCCTCGGCCTGCGCCAGCGCGGCCCGCTGCGCGCTGTTCTCCAGCGTGATCAGCGTGGCGCCCGCTTCCACCCAGTCGCCCTCGGCCACGTCGATCGACGCTACCGTGTTGGAGGCGGCGAAGCTCAACAGGGCATAGTGCGCCGGCATGACGTATCCGTCGGCGGTGATGGCGGGCAATTCGGCTGCTACCGTCTCCGACGCCGTCGTCTCTACCGTTTCTAGGACATCGCTGGACGCCATGCTGAGCGCGGCACCACGGTCGAGGAAGAACCAGGCGCCAACCACGACGAGCCCGCCAAATAGCAGGATGACCCATACCATACGTCGTATTCTGGAAGTTGTTTGCTTGTTCATTGCGCCACTCCTCATGGTCAGACTCGGAAAATCTAGTCACCATGAGTGTCGCGCCGGCAGCGGAGAGTGTGTAGTCACTGGCGTCACGGTGGATGTGACGCCAGTCATCCAAATATCAGGTCAGGTCTTCGGGGTTCAGCCCTGCCTGTCGGATGATTGCACGCAGCGTGCCCCGGTCCAGCTCTTTATGGTCGGGGACAACGACCTGAGCGAATGGATCATCGCGCCGAAGGATCATATGGCTGCCGCGCTGGCGCACAACCCGAAACCCGTGCCGTTGGAGCAACGCCACGCACTCGCGGCCGGAGATCGATGGCAATTTGCTCATACGGCAATGAGCATCGCTTCGAAGCGCTCCTCGGGTACTGGCAGTCTGTCTTCTTCGAGTGCCTCAATATAGAGATCGATCGCCTCACGAATATTGGCAAGTGCCTCTTCGCGGGTTTCACCCTGGCTCACACACCCTGGCAGACTGGGACATTCAACAACCCAGTAGTTGTCTTCGCCTGGATAAAGTAGTACCTGGCGCATAGTGGAAAAGACTCCTAAAACTGAAAGTAGCCGGCAAGTTCGACGACAACCCAATGTGCCTCGATCGTATCCGCTGACAGGTCTGCACCGCTCCCCCATTCAACGAAGAATCCACCATTTGTTACTTTGGCAAACTCCCGCTGATCTCTCAGTGACTCAAAGGCCTCAAATTCGAGATAGGGTGTAACATCAAAGTGGCCTGTGCGCCCGTCATCTGCAATTACAAGCAGAACCATATCTTCCATTGGGCGTACTTCAATGATTCTCACTGGTCCACCCCCTGATTAGAAACGGTTTGCTGCGACTATCCTCCGGCAGGTCGTGTTATGCCGATTATCTCATACGCGACCTCATGCGGCAACATCCTTGCGCTAATCCCCAATCCCCAAAACTCGCAAGTAACGCCAACCGCCCATCTGCCGTTCACCCCCTCATCCCCTCATCCCCCCATCCCCTCGCCCCTACTCATAACTCAAACTCTCCCGCACACTCAAACTCGCCGCGCTGCGCGCCGGCAGGATGCTCGCCAGCGTGCCGATGAGCAGCACGATGCCCAGCCACAGACCGATGCCATTGGCCGCGTAGGCGAAATCCAGCGGGCGGTCGAGGAAGGAAAGGCCGACGATGGTCGTCAGCATCCAGGAGAGCGGGAAGCTCGCCGCCACCGCCAGCACAAAGCTGACGAGCGTCACAACCATGCTCTCGCCCCAGAAGATCTGTACGATGGCCCGTGTGTCCGCCCCGATGGCGCGCATGACGCCGATCTCCTTGCTGCGCTCAAGCACGTTGATGCTCATCATACCCATGAGCGCCAGCCCGCCGACCAACGCGATCAGGATCGACATGGCCAGCAGGAAGGTGACCAGCACGCCGAACAACTCGAAGATGCGATCCTTGATGGTCGTGATTGCCAGCGACGAGAAGACGTCGATGCCGTTCGCGTCCAGGGAGGCGACCAACTCCTGCGTCAGCGCAAGCTGGTGCGCCGGATCGGGGTCGACGAACTGCACTTGCAGGCTCAGCGTGCGGTCGGTGCGATGCAGCATGCGGTCGAGCGCGGCCAGGTCGAGATAGACGCCCGTCTCCTCGGCGCGCTTGTCCTGGTTGAAGCCGACCACCACCCACGCCGTCTCCTCACCCTCCAGCGTCAGCGTCACCGTGTCGCCGAGCGCCACGCCCTCGCTCTTCGCCCAGTTGCGGTTCAGGACGATCTCGTTGGCGCCGCCGGGATGCGTCCAACGCCCCGCCACGATCTCCGGCGTGTAGAGTTGCGTATCCGCCGGCCCGGCAAAGACGGTCACCTTCACCTGCTGCCCCGACGGCACGCCCATGGTCGTTTCCTCGAAGTGCCACGCCTCGACGTGCGCGACGGCAGGGTGCGCCGCCACCAACGGCAGCACCGCGCTGATGCGCTCCTCCTGGCCCAGCGCCAGCAGCACATCCATGCTGCTCTGCACCTCGACCATCTGATCCAGGCTGGTGTGGAGCGAGCGGTTCGTGGTCAGCACGGCCATGAAGATGCCGCCGCCCAGGCTCAATGTGAGCAGCGTCAGCGCCAGCCGCGATGGGTTGCGCACGCTGTTGCGCAGCGCCAGCGCCCACACCCGCCCCAACCCGCGCACGCTCCCCAGCCAGCGCATCAGCACGCTGCTTTGGTCGGCCAGCCCGTAGTCGGCGATTGCCTCGCGCACGGTGATGGCCGCGCCCTGGCGCAACGGCCACGCCGCGGCCAGGAAGGGCACGGCCAGCCCGACGACGACCATGACGCCCAACGCATGCCAGGACACACGGGGCGGATAGAGGTCGAAGTTGAGATTGCCCGCCAGAAACGCAGCCAGCCGATAGCCCAGCCGGCTCGCCAGCGGCACGCCAATCGCCATGCCCAGCACGCCGTAGGCCAGCACCGTCTGGTTGTAGATGCGCCGGATCAGCCGCGTGTCCGCGCCGATGGCCTTCATCATGCCGATTTGGTCGATCTGCTGCGCCACCAGCGCGCTCATGGTGTTGGTGACCAGCGCACCGCTGAGCAGCAGCGCCAGCACGCCAAGCGCGCCCATGATCAGCAGCAGCACGTCGATGGTTTCCTGCAGCGGGTGGACGGCGGGATCCTTGAGCGTCATGCGCTCCACGGTGTAGCCGGCGCGCTCCAGCCGGTCGCGTGCCGCCGCGCCGGCCGCAGCGTTCGATTCGCCGTCGGCCACGGTCAGGTAGA
>JACKBA010000031.1 GCA_020634815.1 Caldilineaceae bacterium
CGCGTGCTGAAGATGGTCGCGGTCGCCGCGGATGGACGCATCCTGCCGCCGTGCGGACGCTGCCGCGAGTTCATCAGCCAGCTTCACGACGAGAACCTGGCGACCGAGGTGCTGGTCGACGACGGCGTGATCGTCGCGCTGCGCGATTTGTTGCCGTACGACTGGCGCATGGCGGCTGCCGGCTAGGCGCGGCTAGCTTTGTGCTGTAGAGAGCGACTGCTCCGCCACAAAGTCCATGAATAGCCTGGCGGGACGCGATAGCCTGGTTGCTCTGGGCGCCGCCAGCACGATACAGCTCTCGATCAGTTCATCCAGCGCAATCGCCAGTACATCCGGATGGCGATGATAGGCCACTACCTTCTCCATCATCAGCGCCACCCCGCTGTTTGAGGCTACCAGACCGAGCACGCTCTCGATGCGCAGGCTGGCATAAAAGATGCGCGGCTCGAAGCCGGCAGCGCGGCACGCATCGACGGCCAGTTCGTGTACGACCGTTCCCTTGTCGAACATGATGTGATTCTCGTCGGCCAACGCTGCCAGTGCCAGCGACGAACGGCCCGCAAACCTGTGCTTGCGCGAGATCGCAACCTGAAGCCGGTCCTTCACCACTTCGCACAACCGAAAATCGGCCCGATCCAGATAGTTGTCGCGGAGGAAGGCCAGATCAAATTGCTGGCTCTCGAGCGCGGGGAGAATGGCGGACGCCTCACGTTCTTCCAGCGTGAGGGCAATCTCCGGATGCCTGTCACGAAACTGAGAGATGGTCTCGGCAATGCCATATTGTGCGATGACAGGGATGGCGACAATCCTGAGCGTGGGCGTAGCTTTGAACTCGCCAAGCGCAGCCAATAGCGACCGACCAGCATCATCGATGACGCGCCCATGCTCTACGAACGCCGCGCCCGCCGGCGTCAAGGCAATCTGCCGCCGGCTGCGGTCAAAGAGCGTAACGCCCAATTCCCGTTCCAACGCGATGATCTTCTTAGACAGCGAAGATTGCGAAATATAGAGTTCGTCGGCCGCGCCAGAAAAACTTCCAGTCGCGGCCACTGCCAGCACATACTGCACCTGAGTGAAGTCCATCACGCCTCGCTGTGTTGGTTGGAACAAAGTGGCTTCTGCACACAACCAAGTCTTGGGCCTGCCGACCTATTCCAATATGGAATAGATTGTAGCAGAAAATGAATTGCTCTGACAGTGGCAACTCTCTATGCTGGATGCAGGGCTCATTTTGCTGGGGTCCCGGTCGGAGCATTGCCAAACGAGGAGAATCGCACTATGAAGAAATCACAATCATTGCTTCTTGCGACCACTTCTTTCACCGCGGACGCACCAGCCGCCGCAGTACAACGTGTCGGCTACGCAGCACCCGCCGCGTCGTGCGTCGGGCTGCTCACCGGCGTGCTGATCATCGGCGTGCTCAACAATGCGCTGCAACTGCTCAGCCTGGGCGACTACTACCAGATGGTGGTCAAAGGTGTGGTGCTGCTGGCTGCGGTCGGCTTCGACACCTGGCAGAAGACGCGCAAGACGAGCAAGCGCTCTGCAGCAGCCAGGGTGGTGACCGCATGAGCGCCTTTCAGCCCGGCTCCCACTATGCCTTTCCAGAGCCGATCCCAGAGGCGGACACGGCCTCAATCGCGCGCAAGATGTTCGACATCGCCTATGCCGGTCGCTCGCCGGCGCAGCGGCTGGATATCTACTGGCCCGATGCCGGCAACGGCCCTTTCCCGGTCATCGTGGCGATTCACGGCGGCGCGTTCATGGGCGGCGACAAGCGCGACGCACAGCTCACGCCCATGCTGGCCGGGCTGGCGCGCGGCTACGCCGTGGTCTCGATCAACTATCGCATGAGCGGTGAGGCAACCTTCCCGGCGCTGGTGCATGACGTCAAGGCCGCCATCCGCTGGATGCGCGCCAACGCCGTCGCGTTTCTCTTTGACCCGGCGCGCATCGCCGTGTGGGGCGGATCGGCGGGCGGCTACCTGGCGCTGATGGCCGGTGTCTCTGCCAACGTCGCCGCGCTCGACGATCCCACATTGGGTCATGGCGACCACTCCTGCGCGGTGCAGGCCGTGGTGGACTGGTTCGGCCCGACCGACTTCCTCCAGATGGATGCGCAACTGGCGGAATCCGGCCTTGCGCCGGCGCCGGCGTTCGCCCACAACGGCGCCAATTCGCCGGAATCGCTGCTCCTGGGGCGACAGATCACCGAAGCGCCCGAACTGGTGCGCGCCGCCAATCCCGAAACCTACCTGCACGGCGGCGCACCGCCCTTCTTCATCCAGCACGGCGACCGCGACGACATCGTGCCCAGCCAGCAGTCGGCCCGGTTTGCTGCCTGTGCACGTCTCATTCTCGGCAGGGAGAAGGTGCACTTTGAACTGTTGCCCGGCGCCGGGCATGCCGATCCGGCCTTTTCGACCCCGCAGAATATCCAGAAAGTGTTGGCCTTCCTTGATCAAGCCCTCGGTGCGTGAAGCCCTGTCCTTTCCGCGCATCGCGTGGGATCGCCGGCTGGTCGGGATTGTGCTCTCGCTGCTGGTGGCCGGCGTGGTGTGGGTGGCGCCGCTGCCCGGCGCCCTCAGCGCGGAGGGGCGCAAGACGCTGGCCGTCACGCTCTTCACCGTGATCTGGTGGAGTTTCAACGTGGCGCCGCCCGCCTACACGACACTGTTGATGCTGCTCGCCTACCTGCTGCTTGGCCTGGCCACGCCCGAGCTTGTCTTCCGACTCTGGACGCTGCCGTTGCTCTGGCTGATCATCGGCGCGTTCTTGATCGCGGCGGCGGTGACCAAGTCGGGGCTGGCGCAGCGCGTCGCCTACTTCTTCATGCTGCGCTACGCCACTTCCTACCGCACGCTGATCGTGCTCGCCTTTGCGTTGGGGCTGGTGTTGAGCCTGCTGATCCCCCATCCCTTCCCGCGCGCGCTGCTTGTCATGGCGGTGATGGCCGCCATCATTCGCAATGCGCGCGTCGGCCCGGCAGACGCAGCCGCGCTGGGGCTGGCTGTTTTCGTAGCCACCACTGCCACATCGACGATTCTGCTGACGGGGGATTCGACGCTCAATCTTGCCGCAGTCGGGTTCAGCGGCGTTGCCGTGGGCTGGCTGACCTGGATGAAGTACATGGCCGTGCCCGGCATCGTGGCCAGCGCGGCCATGCTCGGCCTCTTCCTGCTGGTGTTTCGCCAGCAGAGCCCGCTCGTCATCGATCGCGCCGCGCTGACGGCCGACCGGGATCGACTTGGCCCCATCAGCCGCCGCGAACTCGTCACGCTGGGCTGGGTGTCGGCCGCGCTGCTCTTCTGGATCACCGATTTTCTGCACCACATCGACCCGGCGTGGGTGGCGCTGGGCGCTGTGGTGGGGCTGTCGATGCCTGTTGTCGGCGACGTGCTGGAGTCGGAAGATATCAGCACCGGCGTCAACTGGCCGATCATCTTTTTCGTGATGGGCGCGCTGGCGATTGGCACCGTCGGCAAAGCCACGGGCATGTCGGACTGGCTGGCGGCAAGCCTGCTGCCCGCCACGCCGCCGGCGAATCCTCATGTCTTCGCCGCGTTGGTGGGTGGCGTTACGATGGCGATCCACATGGTGCTGGGCAGTGCGCTGGCGTGCATGTCCATCGTTGCGCCGCCCATGGTGCATTATGCGGCGACCACCGGCATGAATCCGCTCGTCCCGGCGCTCATCGTCTATACCTCAGTAGCGATCCACTACATGTTGCCCTTCCAGCATGTGACCATCTTGCTTGGCCAGGGCGCAGAGGGCGGCTATGAAACACGCCATATCCTGCGTTATGGCCTGCCGCTGACCTTGGTTGTGCTCGTTGTCATCGTCCTGGTCGAAGTGACCTGGTGGCAATTGATTGGTTTGTTGTAAGTTCAATTAAATTTCATGGAGTCGTTATGTTCCAAACTAAAGTCCGATTTGCGTTCCCGGCGCCGGTGTTGCTGCTGGCGTTCGTGGTCATGTTCGCCCTGGCCGGATGCTCAGCGGTGACGCCGGCCGCGCCGGCCGAAGCCACGCAAACCGAAGCTGCGCCGGCAGAAGCCGCAGCAGTCGCCGAAGCGTCCGCAACGGACGCCGCCCCCGCAGCGCTGCCGCCTGGCCCGCCTCCCGGTGGCCAAATGGGCGTGATGCCGGGCAGCACCACCTTCTCTTCCGTGGCGCCGACCTACACCGAACTGGCCTATGCCGATCAGTCGGACGCGCAGAAGCTCGACCTGTACATCCCCACTTCCGGCGAGGGTCCCTTCCCGGTCGTGATCATGGTGCATGGCGGCGGCTTCATGTTCGGCGACAAGGCTGACGGCGCCGGTCTCACCGGCGTCGACCAATTGCTGGAGGCAGGCTATGCGGTTGCCAGCATCAACTACCGGCTGAGCGGCGAGGCGCAGTGGCCGGCGCAGATCTACGACAGCAAGGCTGCGGTGCGTTATCTGCGCGCCGTCGCCGGCGAGTACAATCTCGACCCGGAGAAATTCGGTGCGTGGGGCGCCTCGGCAGGCGGGAACCTGGTGGCAATGCTGGGGACAACGTGCGGCGTGGCTGAACTCGAAGGCGCTGAGCTGGGCAATGCCGACCAGTCGAGCTGCGTGCAAGCCGTCGTGGACTGGTTCGGCCCCATCGACTTCCTGCAGTTGGATGCGCAGTTCGCCGGCACCGAATGCGCCCAAAACCATGACGCCGCCGATTCGCCCGAATCGAAGCTCGTCGGGGCGCCCATCCAGAGTGTTCCGGAGATCGTGGCGACGACGAATGCCATGAATTACGTGGACGCCGACGATGCGCCCTTCCTGATTCAGCATGGCTCGGCAGACTGCAACATCCCGCCGGTGCAGGGGCAGAATCTGGCCGACGCGCTGGGCGCGGACAAAGCGACCTATTATCTGATCGAAGGTGCGGGTCATGGCGGCAGCCAGTTCGAGACGCCGGAGAATCTGCAATTGGTGATTGAGTTCCTCGATCGCAACCTGAAATAGCCGGGCTGAATGCGGCGTGCACCGCGCCCTCTCGCCTCTTGCATAAGCGGGCGACGCGCCCGGGCACGGACGAAACCATGCGGCGCAACCGGCTGGGTGTGTAGCGCCCAGCCGGTGCTGCTGTTCAGTCTATGGAGGGTAGGCGAGTCGCCATTGCGTCATTCGCCTACCCTCCCATCCAGCCACCCTCAGGCTTGATGCTTGTGGAAGCCGCAATGGCTACGACGGCGTCGCGCGCAGCACAATCGTCAGCACCCAGATGTCGAGCACTCCCAGCACCAGGAAGCCGCCGATTGGCCCTACGGTATCATTCCTGCTGAGTCTGCTTCACGGCTGAGGCGGACACACCAGCTACATTATGCCCAATTGGGCCAACAGCTCAAGCTGATTCCAGTAGGTTTCCTCGCGCACGATCTTGCCGTCTTTGACGGTCGCTACCAGCACACCCGGTACGGTGCAGTGCCTGCCTGTGGCGGCCACCGTGCCGGTCGGCAGTTCCAGCGGCCCCGTGTGCGTGCCGGTCGACATCCACTGGTAGACAATCATGTCGCCGTCGGCGAAAGTGCGCTCCACCGCAAAGTGCAGATCCGGGAAGGCCGGGACAAAGACAGCATTGTAGGCTGTGGCCACCTGGCGGTCGGCGCCACGTCGCAGGCCGGGATAGCTGCCCGTGTACTCTTCGGCCAGCAGCGATTCCCACTCGCTCAGGTCTTTGGCGTTGAAGCCGTCAAGCAAGGCTCTGCCGATTCGGATGATTGTTGCATCTGTGTTCATGGTTGGCTCCTGATAGAAGATCGAAAGTTGTGAACGACGACCTACATGGCCGGCGGCGGAAAAGCCTGGATGTCGTACCGGGCAAAGATGGCCCCGACCTTCGCCATGTCGGGCGGAGCATCGGCCGGCAGCGCGGCCAGTTCGGCGAAAAAGGCCTCGACCTTGACACCGGGAAACGAAATCCAGATCGTCTTGCCGGCGGTCGTACCAACGTTGCGGAAGCCGTGGGCGATATTGCGCGGGAAGTGGAGCAGCGCGCCCGCCTGGGCTTCGTAGGTGCGATCGCCGAGGAAAATTTCGTATTCACCCTGGGCAATGTAGCCGTATTCGTCTTCGTGCTGGTGAGCGTGCGGCGGCACAAACGCACCGGCGGGTGAGATCACCTCGAAGATGTAGCTGTCGCCCCGGGTGTCGGCGCTGCTCAGCAGCGTACGAAAGCCGTGGCCGAGGACGCTGACCTGGCTGCCGGCGTCGGCATGAACGATGGCTGCTTCTTTCATCTGGTCTGACATGATTGGTGCTCCTTGTTGTAGTAGATGGATTGGCTTGTCGTACCCTGAACCGTGACGGTGTTTAGCGCTGGCAGGCCGTTCAAATCATCTGCTGCTGTCACGCTCCGTCGTGTTGCCAGTATAGGGCGCGGCGCAATGGGGAACATCGGGAGAACTCCCCATCCCTCTCTCGCAGTGGGGGATTCAGGTTCAACAGTTCACGACGCTCACGCGAAGCCGCGAAGAACGCGAAGGAAAAGCTTCGCGGCCTTCGCGGCTTCGCGTGAGCCAAAATTGTGCACTGCTGATGTTGTGGAAACCTGCCGGGGGGTCAATCCAGAAGCTGGTGTTCCATGACAAAGAGCGTGGCGCCAGCGCGGGTGGACACGCCGATCTTGGTGTAGATGTTTTGCACGTGGCGGTCGACGGTCTTGTACGAGATGATCAGTTGCTCGGCGACCTGCTTCATCGTCTGTCCGCGCGCCAGCAGCCGCAAGACCTCGACCTCGCGCTCGCTCAGGCCAGCCACCGTTTCTTTGCGTGTCGACGGTTTGCCTTGCCCTGTCGCAGCAAGCAATCCGTTGACAATCTCCCCATCCATCCGACCGGCTTTGACCTGGCGTTTGAGTTCGTCGGCGGCCATCTCCGGGGTGCAGGCCGGTCGATGGGGACGATCTTCGGTCAATGCGCAGAAGTGATTGGCGGTTGCCAGCACACGCGCCGACGGCGAGAGCATGGCAGCGTTCAGGTTGCGATGGTAGCCGGAGCCGTCAAGCCGTTCGTGATGGAGCGCGGCCAGCGCGCAGATGGGCGCCAATGCAGCCGGACGCGCCAGGATGCGTTCCGTATAGTATGGGTGCAGTCGAACCTTTTCCCATTCGCGGTCGGTCAGCGCGCCGCTCTTGCCCCACAACCCGGCGCTGATGCCCACTTTGCCAATGTCATGCAACAGTGCGGCGCGGCGGATGAGCGCAACGTCGCTGGCGGGCAGCGCGCAGCGAGCGGCAGTGGCACTCGCCACTTCTGCCACCCGCGGGGAGTGATTGAGAAAGTAGGGTGACTTGATGTCGCCGAAGTCGGCAATGGCGAGGCACGCGTTGTCGAATTCGTTTTGGGTGAGGACGCGCTGCTGCCCCGGTTCCATGGCCAGCACCGTCGCCCAGACCGGCTCTTCCGCCAGCCCATTCAAAATCTGGGGCGCATGGCGGCACAAGACCTCCACCAGTTTGGGCGCGTGGGCGCCGCCGCTGCGTTCGCGCGCCATGTTCACTGCTGCGTCCGCGCCGCCGATGCGGAAGAAGATGACTACATCCTGCGCCAGCGCCGCGACGAGAAAGGCCGGGGCGATCTCTTCCCCCTTGAGCGCGGGGGTGCCTTTGCCATCCCACCGGGCATAGAGTTGGCCCGCGGCGCGCACAAATGTGGCTGGAAAACCCAACCGGGTTGCCAGCCGCGCCGCCACTTCGCAATGCCCGGGGAAGAAGCTGCTGGTCACTTGCGGCATCTGCGCCAGCCCGTTCACCATGGCCTGCAACGTCTGGAGCAGGCTGTTTCCGGCATTGGCATCGCGCATGTACCGCAGCGCCATCGACATGACGCGCAGGCTGTCTCCGCCATCTACACTGGCAAAATCGCGGCGAAAGGCCAACTCGTCGCCAAAAAGCGAAGCCATCCAGTAGGTGTCTGCATTGCAGCCGATATAGCGCAGCAGCGCCTCGTAATAGACATCGCGCAACTCATCTTCTGTCAGCCCTGCCGCCTCGCCCAACCGCACTGCAACAATGCAACTGGTCATGGCATATTCCATCGGCTGCCCCATGCCCAGGTCGGTGGCGGTCGACAGCGCGGCCATGAGTTCGGCCAGCCGGACGCCGGAACTTTTGGTGGATGGATCAGGCATAATCTGTCTCCTTTCGTGGGCAACCATTTTACCTGATCCCTGTCCGTCTGTCTGCCAACTACGTTGGGCACGCCTGCCGCCAAAAATTGCCGCTTGACAACCACCCCCGCCCTCTCTATACTGCACACGTGTGCATGGGTCATCCACGATACTTGCCGGACTTTCAGTCAGGCGCCACGCCCAAGCCGGCGCGATGCCTTGCCGGTGCAGATATCGATGAAAGTGCGATTCTCGGCATCTTTGTGTTCTCTGCCCACTCTGCGTTGAAGGTTATTTTCACATCGGGAATGCCAACCAATCCATGAATCGCAGATCCGTCTCCATCCAGGATATCGCCGAAGCGGCCGGCGTCTCACATTCGACGGTCTCGCGCGCGTTGCACGACAGCGACCTGATCCGGCCGGAAGTGCGCCAACGCATCCAGCAGATCGCGCACGAGATGGGCTACACCCCCAACGCTGTCGCCCAGAGCCTGAAAGGACAGCGAACCAACACCATCGGGCTCGTCATCACCTCTATCGCCGACCCCTTTGCCGGTCGCGTCGTGCGTGGTATCGAGGAAATCGCACAGGCCAACCGCATCAGCTTGCTGCTCAGCGTCTCGTACAACGATCCCGAGCTCGAGATGGAGATCATCGAGACCTTTCACCGGCGCCGCGTCGATGGCGTCATCAGCGCCACGGCGCAGATTCGCGGCCCCTATGTCGAGCGCCTGGCGCAGATCAAGATGCCGACCGTGCTCATCAACCAGCAGGCCGAATCTGAGGCGGACCGGCTGCACTCGGTGGATGCCGACGACTATGCCGGCGCGCGCCAGGCGGTCGAGCATCTGCTAGAGCTTGGCCATCGCAAGATCGGCTATCTGGGCGTCGGGAACCGCGTTCAGTCGAACCGCCGGCGCTTCGCGGGCTACTGCGACACGCTCTCCTCGGCCGGCATCGCCGTCGACGCGCAGTGGGTGCGCATTGCGCCCACGGTCAACAACCCGCGTGCGGACGATGTGCTCGACGGCCAGGCAATGCTGCCCGAGCTGCTACCCACCGGCGTTACCGCCGTCTTCTGCTACAACGACCAGATCGCCGTCGGCGTCCTGATGGCATGCCGCGAGCTTGGCCTGCGCGTGCCCGAGCACTTGAGCGTAGTCGGCTATGACGATGTGGACCTGGCCAGCTATGTGACGCCGCCGCTCACGACGATTCACCAGCCCAAGCTGCGCCTCGGCGCCATCGCCATGCAGATGTTGCTTGATATCCTCGAAGGAAAGGCTGTGCAAAGCCGGATCCTGCCCAACGAACTGGTCGTGCGGGCCAGCACAGCGCCGCCGGCCGGGCAATGATCAGAAGTCGGATTTTTCGGTTTGGTGTTGACAATCCGATTGGCATGTGCTATTGTTATCACGGTTTGTGCACACGTGTGCACAAACCGCCCGACCGCAACTTCTCAGATTCGTGTTTGTGTGCGCTTGTAGGAACAAGGTCTGTTCGCCGCGCTCGGATTCGGCTCCCCGCATCTGATGAACACGCGCCGGCAACGTCCGCCAGATCCGCATCTGCGCACATGATGTGATGGAGGATCACTATGGCGAGTCCGCTGCTCCAGACCGTCTCGACGACCCCGACCGATTATTGGAACGACTCCTGCTCGATCGAAGAACTCACCTATGCCATTGGCCATGGCGCCGTGGGCGCGACGACGAACCCCAACATCGTGCTCAACGTGCTCAACAAGGAAATGCACCTGTGGGAAGATCGGATTCGCGCCATCATCGCCGAGAACCCGACCTGGTCTGAAGCCGAGGTGACGTGGAAGTTGATCGAGGAGATGGCCGTGCGCGGCGCCGATCTCTTGCAGCCCACCTTCGAGCGCAACGACGGGCACAAGGGCCGCCTCTCGATCCAGACCAACCCCATGTACTACCGCAACTGCGAAGCCATCGTTGCCCAGGCGCGCCACTTCAACACGCTGGCGCCCAACATGCAGGTGAAGATGCCCGTCACGCAGGCCGGCGTCCAGGCCATCGAAGAGTCCACCTATCACGGCGTGAATGTCAACGCCACGGTCAGCTTCACTGTGCCGCAGGCCGTAGCCGTGGCCGAAGCCGTCGAACGCGGGCTCAACCGTCGCGCCGCCGAGGGCAAGGATGTCAGCAACATGCGCCCGGTCTGCACGATCATGATCGGCCGCACCGACGACTGGGTGAAGGTTGCCGTGGCCAAGCAGGGGATCGACATCAACCCCGACTACCTGAACTGGGCGGGCATCGCCGTCTTCAAGAACGCCTACCGCATCTGGCAGGAGCGCGGCTACCGCGTGCGCCTGCTGGCCGCTGCCTACCGCCACCTGGGCCATTGGTCCGAACTCATCGGCGGCGACGTGGTGCTCACGATTCCCTACGAATGGCAGCTCAAGGTCAACGGCTCAGACATTCCGGTCGTGGAGCGTATGCAGAACCCCGTCGATGCGCAGATCGTCGACGAGATGTACGCCAAGATCCCGGACTTCCGCCGTGCCTACGACCCCGACGGCATGGCCGTGGCCGAGTTCGATTCTTATGGCGCCACTGTGCGCACGCTGCGCACCTTCATTGCTGCCGTGCACGATCTAAATGGCGTCATTCGCGACTTCATGCTGCCGAATCCGGATGTGAAGTAGAGAGTAGCGATTGGAGACTGGAGATTGGAGATAAGAGATTGGAGAGCGCACGACAATCTCCAATCTCTGATCTCCAATCTCCGTCCCACTCCAGACTATTTGGGGAACTGACTGATGCAACAATACACAGCAGAGAACCTCGTCGTCCATCCCGGCAATTCGACCGATCCCGACGTCATCGTCGAGGTGACGCCGGCCGCTGCGGGCTGGGAGACGATCAACTTCCAGGCGCGCCGGCTGGCGGCGGGGCGATCCTGGTCGTTCCAGTGCGGCGACAACGAACTTGCGCTGGTCATGCTGGGCGGTGTCGTTGACGTGTCGTCATCGCGCGGGGCGTGGCAGGGCGTCGGTGGCCGCGCCAACGTCTTTGCCGGATTGCCGCACGCGCTCTATCTGCCGCCGCAGACCGAGTTCACCGTGACGGCCGCGACCGGCTGCGAGTTTGCTGTCGCCTGGGTTGCCGCCGACGCCGATCACGAACCAGTGCTCGTCACGCCCGCCGACGCCGCGATCGAGATTCGCGGGGGTGACCACGCCACCCGCCAGATCAACAGCATCATCCCGCCCGGCTTTCCCTGCCAGCGGATTGTCGTCGTCGAGGTCTACACGCCCGGCGGCAACTGGTCGAGCTACCCGCCGCACAAGCATGACGTGCACACGGTCGACGCCGCCGGCAAACTCGTCGAGGCCGACCTGGACGAGACCTACTACTACAAGATCGACCGCCCGGAAGGATATGCGATTCAGCGCGTCTATACCGATGCCGACTCGCCGCTGCACAGGGCCGGCTATCCCATCGACGCGGCGATCATCGCCCGCAACGACGACGTGGTGCTGATCCCGGAAGGCTATCACCCGGTCTCCAGCCCGGTCGGCTACACGACCTATTATCTCAACGTGCTGGCCGGCAGCGCGCAGAGCCTGGCCGCCCAGGACGATCCGGAGTACGCATGGGTGAAGGGCGCGTATCAAGGCCTGGATCCAAGAGTACCGATTTACGCAACCGATGGCTGAGTCTAGGGCTATTGTGAGGTGTTGAGGTATTGGGGAAATGGGGATTCTGGCCCCACCACCCTACCACCTCAAGACCTCATTTTCAGGAACACAGACTGCTTCCCAACGATCGCTTCTCACAAAAGGAGCCTAGTCCCGTGACAACTTCGACCGTGCGCCTGACCATGGCGCAAGCACTCATCCGTTTTCTCAAGAACCAGTACGTCGAGCGCGACGGCGAGGAGATGCCCTTCTTCGCCGGCTGCTTTGGCATCTTCGGCCACGGCTGTGTGGCCGGCGTGGGCGAGGCGCTGCTGGAAAACCCGGACTTCCGCTACTACCAGGTGCGCAACGAGCAGGGCGCTGTCCATGCGGCCACGGCCTACGCCAAGGTCAAGAATCGCATGCAGACCTTTGCCTGCCTGACCTCCATCGGCCCGGGCGCGACCAACATGATCACCGGCGCGGCCACTGCGACGATCAACCGGCTGCCGGTGCTGCTGCTGCCGGGCGACATCTACGCCCGGCGCAATGTAGCGCCGGTGCTCCAGCAGGTCGAGTCGGCGCAAAGCCAGGATTTCTCCGTCAACGACTGCTTCAAGCCGGTGAGCAAGTACTGGGATCGCATCAACCGGCCTGACCAGCTCATCACCGCGCTGCCCGAGGCCATGCGCGTGCTGACCAGCCCCAGCGAGACCGGCGCCGTGACGCTGGCTCTGCCGCAGGATGTGCAGGCCGAAGCCTACGACTACCCGGTCGCATTCTTCCGCAAGCGTGTCTGGCACATCATGCGCAACCGCGCCGACCGCCGGGCTCTACAAGCCGCAGCCGATCTGATTCGCGCGGCTAAGAAGCCCATGATCGTGGCGGGCGGCGGCGTCATCTACGCCGAAGCCTCCGAGACGCTGCGCCAGTTCGTCGACGCCACTGGCATTCCGGTGGGCGAGACCATGGCCGGCAAGGGCAGCCTGCGCTGGGATCACCCGCTCAACCTGGGCGCCATCGGCGCCACGGGTACGCTGGCCGCCAACCGCATCGCCAAGGATGCCGACCTGGTCATCGGCATCGGCACGCGCTACAGCGACTTCACCACGGCCTCCAAGACGGCGTGGCAGAACCCGGCCGTGCGCTTCATCAACATCAACGTCACCGAGTTCGACGCCGGCAAGCATCACGGCCTGCCCGTCGTCGGCGACGCGCGCGAGACGCTGGGCGAGTTGGGCGAGCTGCTCACCGGCTACGCCGTCGACCCCGCCTATCGCGCCGAGGCGAAGCGTCTGCACGACGAGTGGGATCGCGAGGTGCAGCGCATCTACGATATCCGCCTGAGCCCGCTGCCTAGCCAGGGCGAGCTGATTGGCGTCATCAACGAGATCTCCGGGCCGGACGACATCATGCTCAACGCGGCCGGTTCCATGCCCGGCGACCTGCACAAGCTGTGGCGCGCCACGCATCCCAAGAACTTCCATCTGGAGTATGGCAACAGTTGCATGGGCTACGAGATTGCCGGCGGTCTCGGCGCCAAGATGGCCGCGCCGGAGCGCGACGTCTTCGTCATTGTCGGCGATGGCACGTGGCTCATGCTCTCGTCGGAACTCGTCACAGCCGTGCAGCAGGGCGTCAAGCTCATCGTGCTGATCTGGGACAACGGCGGCTTCAAGAGCATCGGCGCGCTCAGCCGCTCGTTGGGCATGGAGGGCTTTGGCACGCGCTTCATCGAACCCGAGGACGGCATGCTCGTCGGCGACGCCGCGGGCGATGCGGTGCAGCCGCTGCCCATCGACTTCGCCATGAATGCGCGCAGCCTGGGCGCCGATGTCATCGAGTGTGCGACGCGCGACGACTATGTGGCCGCGCTCAAGACCGCCAAGGCCGCCGATCGCACCACCGTCGTCGTCATCAAGAACGACCGGCTGCACGGCGTGCCCAGCTACGAGACGTGGTGGGACGTGGCCGTGCCGGAGGTGAGCGAGGTAGATGGCGTGCGGGCGGCGCGCGAGGAGTATGACGAGAAGCGCGTGATGGAACGGTACTTCTTGGAATGAGTGAGAATTGTTGATGGTCAATTGCTGATTGCCAATTGTCAATGAAAGACGCCGGCAGCGGCGGTTTCCGTACCGCCGGCGCATGCCAATCGAGATCCTGCGGTCGTCCAAAAACTGTGTGGTTCTGAAAACCGCACCTACGGGGAGTAAAAGATGGCTGAAAAACTATTGAACTTTGTGGATGGCGCCTGGCGCGAGTCGGCGGCAGAGCGCTATCAAGATGTGGTCAACCCTGCCACCACCGAGGTGATCGCCACGGTGCCGCTGTCGCCGCCGGAGGAAGTGGATCGCGTGGCACGCCTGGCGGCGGCGGCCTTTGCGGAGTGGCGGCGGACGCCGGCGCCGGCGCGTATTCAGCATCTCTTCAAGCTGAAGACGCTGATGGAGGAAAATTTCGAGGATCTCGCCCGCTCCATCACCATTGAAAACGGCAAGACGCTGGACGACGCGCGCGGTGAAATGCGCCGCGCCATCGAGAATGTGGAAGTTGCCTGCGGCATTCCCACGATGATGATGGGCGACTTCTCCGAAGACGTGGCGCGCGGCGTGGACGAGTACATGATCCGCCAACCGGTGGGCGTCGCGGCAATCATCTGCCCGTTCAACTTCCCCGGCATGATCCCCTTCTGGTATCTGCCCTATGCGCTGGCAACCGGCAACACGGTCATCGTCAAGCCGTCGGAGCGCTGTCCGATCACGCTGCAGAAGGCCTTCCGCCTTATCGAACAATGCGGCTTCCCCAAGGGCGTCGTCAACCTGGTCAATGGCAGCGCCGACACGGTCAACGCCATCCTTGACCATCCGGCCATTGCCGCGGTGACCTTTGTCGGCTCGACGCCGGTGGCGCGCCACATCTATGCGCGGGCGTCGGCCAACGGCAAGCGCGTGCAGGCGCAGGGCGGCGCCAAGAACCCGCTCATCATCCTGCCCGACGCCGACGTGAGCTTGACCACGCGCATCGTGACCGACAGCGCGTTCGGCAATGCCGGCCAGCGCTGCCTGGCCGCGTCGCTGGCCGTGACGGTGGCAGGCGCCGAGCAGACCTTCGTGCCGGCTCTGGCCGAGGCGGCGGGCAGCCTGGTGGTCGGCAACGGCCTGCAACAGGGCGTGCAGATGGGGCCGGTGATCACGCCGCAGAGCAAGGCGCGCATTGAAGGCTTGATCCAGAAAGGGCTGGACGAGGGCGCCGAGATGGTGCTCGACGGGCGCCACCCCGGCATGGGCGACGGCTATTTCCTGAAGCCGACCATCATCTCGGACGTGGCGGTGGGCAGCACGATCGCCAAGACCGAAATCTTCGGGCCGGTGCTGGGCGTCATGCGCGTCGACACCGTCGAGGAGGCGATCGCGCTGGTCAACGGCGGCGAGTACGGCAACATGGCGTGCATCTTCACGAGCAGCGGCGCGGCCGCGCGCCAGTTCCGCTACGAGGCGGACGCCGGCAACATCGGCATCAACATCGGCGTGGCCGCACCCATGGCCTTCTTCCCCTTCAGCGGCTGGAAGAACAGCTTCTTCGGCACCCTGCACGCGCAGGGCAAGCACGCCGTGGAGTTCTTCACGCAGACCAAGGTCGTGGTAGAGCGCTGGCTGGGGTCGTGGGAGAGGAAGTTTTAGGAGGGGCGAGTTGCGAGGGGCGAGTTGTGAATGTGCTTACGGCCCAAAGCCATTGCACCTCGAAGGATGGGCGTTTCCGCCCCTCGCCCCTCGCAACTCGCCCTTGATATGGCAGCGACGGCGCAGTGTGGCCGTGAAGGCGGAGTTCAGAAGCAATCAACCATTGTTTGGCTGAACAAGCCTGGGGACTTGACACCGAATCGTGAGGGAACACAGCAAGCGGTGAAGAGTGCGTCACGGTCCACGCGTCGAAATGATAGATGCGCTGTAGCGGAGTTCCGGAAACCGGGGAAGGAGAAGTCGGTACCTGAGAAGAGAACTATTGACGGTTCTGTTGTCTTGTGTGAAGTGTGTGAAACCAATCAACCAACAAGGAGATTCCCATGTCGTTTAAGAAGTACCTGTCGATTGCACTGACCCTGCTGGTCGTGCTGGCGACCTTTGCCGGCTGTGCCGCCCCGGCCGCAGCGCCGGCGGCGGCCCCGGCGGCCGAAGAAGCTGCTGCGACGGAAGCCGCGCCGGCCGAAGCCGAAGCTGCCCCGGCTGATGCAAGCGCGCCGGTCAAAGTCGGCGTCACCATGCTCTTCGACGACCGCTGGCTCACCGACATGCGCGAGGCCATGCAAGCCTACGGCGCAGCTCAGCCAGGTGTTGAAGTCACCTTTGTCGACTCCAAGGAAGATGTGGCCGTACAGTTGGGCCAGGTCGAGAACTTCATCACCCAGGGTGTCGATGCCATCGTCGTGGTGCCGGCCAACACCGACGCCACCGACCCCATGACCCAGGCCGCCGTGGATGCGGGTATCCCGCTGGTCTACGTCAACCGCAAGCCGGCCAACCTGCCGGAAGGCATCGCCTACGTCGGTTCGGACTCCATCGACGCCGGTATCATGCAGATGGAATGGATTGCCGAGAAGCTGGGCGGCAAGGGCAACATCGTCATCATGAATGGCAACCTGAGCCAGGAAGCGGCGCAGATGCGCACCGCAGGCGTGAAGCAGGTTGCCGAGAATTTCCCCGACATTGCGATCACCAAGGAGCAGTCGGGCAACTGGCAGCGTGACGAAGGCCTGGCGCTCATGGAGAACTGGCTGCAGTCCGGCGATCAGATCGACGCCGTGGCCGCCAACAACGACGAAATGGCCATCGGCGCCATTGCCGCGATTGATGCAGCCGGCAAGCTGGGCGAGATCATCGTCGGCGGCGTCGATGCGTCGGCCGATGCACTGGCCGAGATGGACGCGGGGCGCCTGGATGTGACCGTCTTCCAGAACGCGGTCGGCCAGGGCGAAGGCGGCATTGCGACGGCAATCGCGCTGGCGCGCGGCGAGCCGGTCGAGCAGGTCGTCTGGATTCCCTACGAGCTGGTCACGCCTGAGAACTACAAGGACTACATGAAGTAAGCCGAGAGACTGACGGTTGTGAGGTGTTGGGGTAGTAGGGTTTTGGGGTCTTAGGGTGTTGGGGTTGTAGGGGCTCTGGGGTCTTGGGGTTGTAGGGTTGGATTGCCAAACCCCAAAACCCCAAGTCCCCAACACCTCAAATAACTAGAATCCGAGCCCCCAACACCTCAAAAAACCAATACCCCAACACCTCTCGACAACAAACCCAGGAGGCAGCATGGATCAAGACAACGTACTGGTGATGGAGCATATCTCCAAGTCTTTCCCAGGTGTCAAGGCGCTCAGCGACGTGCACCTGACAGTACGCCGCGGCACCGTCCACGCACTCATGGGCGAGAACGGCGCCGGCAAGTCCACGTTGATGAAAGTGCTCATCGGCATGTACATCCCGGACGAGGGGAGTATTTCCTTTCTGGGCAACCCGGTCAAGATCGAAAACACGCAACAGGCGCTGCGCATGGGCATCTCCATGATCCACCAGGAGTTGTCGCCCGAACCATACATGACGGTGGCGGAGAACATCTACCTGGGGCGCGAGCCGGTCGGCCGCCTTGGACTGATCGACAAGAAGAAGATGGTGGCCGACACGCGGGCGTTGCTGGAACGGCTCGAAATCAATATCAACCCGAATGCGGTCATGCGCACCCTGAGCGTAGCCAACACGCAGATGGTCGAGATTGCCAAGGCGATCTCGTACGACTCGAGCCTGATTATCATGGACGAGCCCACCTCGGCGATTACCGAGCGCGAGGTCGCCCAACTCTTTCGCATGATCCGCACGCTCCGCGAGCAGGGCGTGGGCATCATCTACATCACACACAAGATGGACGAGGTCTTCCAGATTGCCGACGAGATCACCGTCTTGCGTGACGGCCAGTACATTGCCACCGTGCCCGCCGCGCAGACTGATCGCAACAGCCTGATCGCGATGATGGTCGGCCGCGAACTCACGAACCTCTTCCCCAAGGAGGATGCGCCCATTGGCGAGGTCGTGCTCTCGGTGCGCAATCTCACACGCAATGGCATCGTCCACGACGTGAGCTTTGACTTGCGGCGTGGCGAGATTCTGGGCCTCTCCGGCCTCATGGGCGCAGGGCGCACCGAGGTGATCGAAGGGATTTTCGGCATCAAGCCTATCGATGCCGGCACGATCACGATCATGGGTAAGGAAGTGCAGATCAAGTCGCCGACGGACGCCATCCGGCACGGCATGGCGCTGCTCACCGAAGACCGCAAACTCACCGGCATCATGGGCGTGCTCTCCGTGCGCGACAACATGATGATCGCCAGTCTGGAAAGCTATGCCAAGGCTGGATTTCTCAACAAGAAGATCATCAACGAGACGTGTGCCCGCGAGAAGACACGGCTGGAACTGAAGACGCCGAGCATGGACCAGTTGATCCGCAACCTGTCCGGCGGCAATCAGCAGAAGGTGCTGGTCTCGCGCTGGCTGCTCACGGTGCCCGAGATCCTGATCCTGGACGAGCCGACGCGCGGCATCGACGTCGGCGCCAAGTCCGAGATTCACCGGTTGATGAGCAAGCTGGCGCAGGAGGGCAAGGCAATCATCATGATCTCGTCGGAACTTCCCGAAATTCTGGGCATGAGCGATCGCGTATTGGTCATGCACGATGGTCGTGTGGGCGGCGAGTTTGCCCGCAAAGACGCCACCCAGGAAAACATCATGCGCGCCGCAACCGGACAGGGCGAAGTGGCGGCTGTCTAGCAAGGGCAATCATCCCACCAGGAGGAGAAACGCGGTATGGCAGTCAAGGCTAGCGCGGAGACGCAATCAAAGAGCCAGACCTGGGAGCGCATCAACGGCTTCCTGAACAAGTACGGCATTGTCATCATTCTGCTGGCGATGTTCATTGCCTTCTCTTTGCTCTCGGAAGGTTTCTTCACGACGCGCAACATTTTCAACATCATTCGCCAGATATCATTCATGGGCCTGATCGCCATCGGCGTCACCATGGTGATCATCACCGGCGGCATCGACCTCGGCTCCGGCTCCGTTCTGGCGCTGGCGGCTGTTGTTGCAACCAGCCTGGCCCAGATACAGACATCGGCGACGCTGAAGTATCCGGGGCTCATTGTCCCTGTCATTGTGCCCATCGGTGCTGCATTGGCGATTGGCGCGTTGACCGGCGTGATCAACGGCTCTCTCATCGCCAAATTCAAGATCCCGCCCTTTATCGCCACGCTCGGCATGATGACCGTCGCGCGCGGCTTTGCGCTGATCTATTCCAACAAGCCGTTGTCGCAGTTGACGCCTGAGTACAACTTTATCGGCCAGGGTGAGATCTTCGGCGTGCCGTTTCCGGTCATCATTTTGATCACGGTGGCCATCCTCGCTCACATCATGCTCAACAACGTGCCCTTTGGCCGCTACATCTATGCGCTGGGCGGCAACGAGCAGGCGGCGCGCATTTCCGGCGTCAACATCGATCGCGTCAAGATCGGCGTCTACACGATTGCCGGTCTGCTCTCCGGTCTGGCGGGTCTGGTCGTCTCCTCGCGTGTCGGCTCCGGCCAACCGGGGCAGGGCGTCGGCATCGAGCTGGACGCCATCGCCGCGGCCGTCATTGGCGGCACGAGCCTCTCCGGCGGCATCGGCACGATCTGGGGAACCATCGTCGGCGCGTTGATCATCGGCGTGCTGGACAACGGCCTCATCTTGCTCAACGTCGACCAATACTGGATCACCATCGTCAAAGGCAGCATCATCGTCGTCGCAGTCATCATCGACCAGCGCAAGAACCGGTAGCGTATTCCTGGCATCAACAAGGGAATCACTTGCTGACATCACGCGAACGAGATATGGCCGCGGTGGATCATCGCGAGCCGGATCGGGTGCCCATCGACCTGGGCGGGCATCCTTCCTCGGGCGTCATGGCCAACGTTTCGCCCAAACACAACGCGGCTATTCTCGGCGCGATCAACTAGTACTAACAGGAGGTAAGCGCCATGGAACCGTGGCAGACGCGAGCGTCGGAATTTCACCCCTACCTTATCGCTTCGCTGGACGAACTACCCGCTACCCTGCGCCCCGTGGTCGAGGAAGCGCTGCCGCCCGGCACGGTACTGGCCAGCGGGCTGGTCGTGCCGGCCAACTACCGCTCCGACACCCCAGAAGGTGAACCGCATACCGTGCCGGAGCAGGCGCTGATCTTCACCGGCGACGGCATGTGGCAGATCACGGCGCCCGCCGACACCGCGCCCTCTGCCATTTACATCGACCCCGCCAATATCCGCTGGATCCGGTCGAGCCACCTGCTGCTCTACGGGCGGCTGGAGATCGCCGGCGCGACGCAGGGCCAGCCCGTGCTGCTCGACATCGAATTCAATGCCGTGGGCTGGCGCCAGAAGGATCAGAACTGGCGCAATCTGGTCGCCAAGTGTGTCGGGTTGCCGCCGCTTGCGACAGGTTCGGCGCCCGCCCCGAGCGCGCAAGATCGAGCCATCTTGCAGTCCGCGCCCGAGAAGTTCGTGGATGGCCTCTTCAAGTATGGCATGTACACCGGCGAGACGCTGCACGCCGCAACCTTCCAGCCGGCCGTGTGGGAGCATCACCTGATTTCGTTTGACAAACAGCTCGCTCCCGACACCCTCATCGCATTGACCAACGCTTCCGTGCTGATCCTCACCGAGGAGAAAGCATTGGTGCGCCGCAGCGACGAACTGGGGCTGCTCATCACCCGCATCCCGCGCCAGGCCATCGCCGAGATGCAGGTCGCTGCCGGCGCCCACCTCAGTGAAGTGAACTTTTCGCTGGCCCGCGGGGGCGTGAGCGATCGCTACCGCCTGCCGCTCGCCCATGACGCCGCCCAGGCTTGGTCATCGATCTGGGCAAAAGGCTGACCCATGCAGACGGTAGATTCACAGACAACTCGAAGCCTGCGCCTGGGAATGGTCGGCGGCGGCCCGGGCTCGCACATCGGCGCGACGCACCGCCAGGCCGCGCGCATGGACGGCCACTACGACCTGGTGGCGGGGGTCTTTGCCAGCGACGCCGAGCGCAGCCGCGTCTTCGCCGCCACGCTCGCGATCGCCCCGGATCGCCGCTACGGCACGTGGCAGGAAATGGCGGAGCAGGAAGCGGGCCGCGCTGACGGCATCGAGGTCGTCGCCATCATGACGCCCAACGACAGTCACTACGCCATCGCCCGCGCATTCCTGGAGCGGGGCGTCCACGTCATCTGCGACAAGCCGCTGACCAACGATCTGGCGCAGGCGACCGAATTGCAGCGGCTGGCACAGGAACGCGGTCTGGTTTTCGGCGTCACCTTCAACTACTCCGGCTACCCGATGGTGCGCCAGGCGCGCGCCATGGTGCGCAGCGGCGAACTGGGCGCGGTGCGGCTGGTGCAGGTCGAGCTGGCCTCTGGCTGGGCATCGACCCTGCTGGAAGCGGAAGGGCACAAACAGGCGACGTGGCGAACGACGCCGGCCATCGCCGGCAAGTCCTCCGTCGTCGGCGACCTGGGCACGCACGCCCACCACCTGGCGCGCTACATCACCGGGCTGGAGGTGAGCGAACTTTCCGCCGAACTTTCGACGCTGGTGCCGGGCCGCCAGACTGACGACAACGGGCACATCATGTTGCGCTTCGACAACGGTGCGCGCGGCATGATGTGGGTGAGCATGGTCGCGGCCGGCAACCTGCACGGGCTGCGCATCCGCGTCTACGGCGAGCGAGGCAGCCTGGAGTGGGTGCAGGAGCGCCCCGACGAGCTGGTCGTGCGCCCTGTCGACGGCCCGCAGCAGATCCTGGCGCGCGGCGCCGGCTATCTGGCTCCGGCGGCCCAGCGCGTCAACCGGCTGTGGCCCGGCCACCCGGAAGGCTTCATGGATGCCTTCGCCAACATCTATAGCGACATCGCTGCGGCAATCGTGGCGCGCCGCGACGACAGCGCAGTCGATCCGTTGGCGCTGACCTTCCCGACCGTCGATGACGGCGTGCTGGGCGTCAGGTTTGTCGACGCGGCAGTCGAATCGAACCAGCAAGGCGGGCGCTGGGTGGACGTACGAACCCCGTGATGGAATATCGAATTGTTTGGCTTGATCGAATGGAACGCGGATGACGCGGAGTGGGCGGATTTTCGCTGATCGAATCGGCAACAATCAGCCACCAAGTCACGAAGAACACAAAGAGGCACAAAGAAAAGCAATGATCGATCTTCGTGCCGCTTTGTGTGCTTGGTGTCTTCGTGGTGAGGCCTTTCGGCATCTGAAGGGTGTCAACTATGTCTGATCTGTCTTCGTTGCAAGGCAAAGTCGCCGTTATCACCGGCAGCACGCAGGGGCTGGGCGAGACGACGGCGCGATTGTTCAAGGAGCGCGGCGCTGCCGGGCTCATCATCACCGGGCGCAACCGGAAGCGCGGCGCGGCGGTGGCCGCCAGCCTCACCGGCGACGGCTGCACGGCCCACTTCGTCCAGGCCGACCTGGCCAGCGTCGACGACTGCCGGCGCATCATCGCCGCGGCGGCGGAGCACTTCGGCAGCCTGCACATTCTGGTCAACTGCGCCGCGCTGACTGAGCGCGGCACAATCTGGGATACGTCGCCGGAGCTCTTCGACCGCATGTTTGCCATCAACGTGCGCGCCCCCTTCTTCCTCATGCAGGAGGCGATCAAGTTGATGGAGCGCAAGGGCATCGCCGGCGCCATCGTCAACATCTCCAGCGTGGCCTCCTACGGCAGCGTGCCCATGCTGGCGCCCTACGCCGCCTCAAAGGCCGCGCTCAACATCCTGGGCAAGAATGCCGCTTATTCGGTGATGCGGCGGCGCATCCGCATCAACACGCTCGCGCTGGGCTGGATGGACACGCCGGGCGAGGATGAGATCCAGAAACGGTACCATGCCGCCGCCCCCGACTGGCTGGAACAGGCCGAGGCGCGCCAGCCCTTTGGCCGCCTGCTCAAGCCGGAGGAAGTGGCGCGCGCCATCGCCTTCCTGGCGTCGGACGAATCGGGGCTGATGACCGGTAGCGTGGTCGACTTCGACCAGTCGGTGGCCGGCGCCGGCGCACAGCCCGTACCGCCGCCCATCGAAACCTGGGATGAAGTGACAGGAGTTCGCTATGAGTAACGACAAGAGTAGCTTGCGCCCGGTGCGCTTTGGCGTCATCGGCACGGGCGGCATGGGCGGGCGTCATGCCCGCAACCTGACCAACGAAGTGGCCGCGGCGCAGGTCGTGGCGCTGGCCGACGTGGACGAGGCGCGTCTGCAAGCAGTGGCCGCGGCGTGCGGCGCTGCACACACCTTCGCCGACGCCGCCGAACTGATCCGCCATCCCGACGTGGAGGCGGTGCTGGTCGCCGCGCCGGACCGCTTTCACGCCGCGCTCACCGCGGCGTGCATCGAAGCAGGCAAGCCGGTGCTCTGCGAGAAGCCGCTGGCGCTCAGTGCCGCAGAGGCGCTGCGCATCGTCGAGGCGGAGGTTGCGGGCGGCCGGCGGCTGGTGCAGGTCGGCCTCATGCGCGAGTACGACCCCGCGCATCTGCGCGTCAAGCAGATCATGGACAGCGGCGCGCTGGGCAAGGCGCTGGCCTTTCACGGCACGCACATCAACGGCGGCACGCTCTCCTGGCGCACGGTGGAGGATGTGGTGACCAACTCGGCGGTGCACGACCTGCATTCGGCGCGCTGGCTGATGGGCGACGAGATCGTGCGCGTCTTCGCCAGCTACGTGCCCTACAGCGCCGACCGCCCCGACACGGCGCGGCTGATGTTGATCCAGCTTCAGTTCCGCGGCGGCGCGGTCGGCCGCATCGAGTGCAACATGGAGGCCGGCTACGGCTACGAAGTCGACGTCAAGCTGACCGGCGAGCGCGGCTCGGCGGAGACGAACTCGCTGCGCAGCGCGGTGGTGCGCCACCAGAACCAGCGCGGGCAGTGGGTGGAGGAAGACTGGCTGCAGCGCTTCGACACAGCGTACATCGACGAGGTGCGGGCGTGGATTCGCTCGGTACAGCTCGGTGTGGCGGACGGCCCCTCGGCGTGGGACGGCTTCGCATCCATGCTCGTGGCCGACGCCTGCATCGCCTCCGCCCGGAGCGGCCAACCGGTGGATGTGGCGATGCCGGAGATGGCGGATATCTATCGACGTGCATAACAATCTCCAATCTCTAATCTCCAATCTCTTCGCAAGCGGTGAGACTGGAGACTAGAGATTAGAGATTGGAGATTAGCTCTATTCAAAGGAAAACGCTATGAGCGACTCAAACATTCGGGTAGGCAATGCGCCCTGTTCGTGGGGCGTGATCGAGAACGTGGAGGGCGAGCGCGGCGGCTATGCCAAAGTGCTCGACGAGATGGCGGCGACTGGCTTCGCCGGCACCGAGCTGGGCGACTGGGGCTTCATGCCCACCGACCCGGACGAGCTGCGCGCCGAGCTGGCAAAGCGCAACCTCAAGCTGCTGGCGTCGTGGGTCAGCGTGAAGCTGCACGACCCCGCCGAACATGCCGCCAGCGAGGCCGACGCCGTGCGTACGGCGCGCCAGCTTGCGCGCGTTGGCGGGCCGGACAACCTGATCGTGCTGGGCAACGACCCCTACATGGACCCCATGCGCACGCTCAACTCTGGCCGCCTGACGCCGGAGATGGGGATGAGCGAAGAACAGTGGCGGGTTTTCGCCGAGGGCGCCAACCGCGTGGCGAGCGCGGTGAAGCGCGAGACCGGGCTGCGCACGGTCATGCACCACCACATCGGCACCTGGATCGAGACGCCGGAAGAGACGGCGCGGCTGCTGGAGATGACCGACCCCGCCGTGCTCGGCCTCTGCTTTGACACCGGCCACTACACCCACGGCGGCGGCGACCCGCTCGCCGGCCTCAAGCGCCATGCCGACCGCATCTGGCACGTCCACTTCAAGGATCACAGCCCGGAGGTCGCCGCCAGAGCCGCAGCCGAGCAACTGGACGCCGTCACCGCGGTGGGCCTCGGCCTCTTCTGCGAGCTGGGCACCGGCGACGTGGACTTTCCGGCGATCCTGGCCGAGCTCAAGCGCATGAACTACAGCGGCTGGATCGTGGTGGAGCAGGATGTGCTGCCGGGCATGGGCAGCCCGAAAGAGAGCGCCGCTCGCAACCGCGCCTACATCCGCAGCATCGGATTGTAGGTTCAAATAGAACGCGGATGACGCGGATTTTTGCCTTTGTCTTATCCGCGTGAATCCGCCCAATCCGCGTCATCCGCGTTCCATTCCAACCTTGTCTACGATTTGACTTGCTTTGGAGGAAATAATGATTCGATTCGCCCTGTTTGGGGCTGGATTTATCGGGCAGGTGCACGGCGCCAATATCGCCGCCTGCCCGCGCACGAAGTTGCAGTATGTGTTCGATGTCAACGCCGAGGCCGCGCACAAGCTGGCCGGCCGCTTCGGCGCCAAGGTCGCCGGCAGCGTCGAGGAGGTCTTCGCCGCCGACGATGTGGATGCGGTGCTCATCGCCTCGTCCACCAACACCCACGCCGACCTGCTCAGCGCGGCGATCAAGGCGCGCAAGCCGGTCTACTGCGAGAAGCCCATCGACATGGACCTGGCGCGGGTCAAGGCCGTGGTGCAGGAGGCGCATGACAACCCCGTGCCGATCATGATGGGCTTCAGCCGCCGCTTCGACCCCAACCACCGCGCGCTGCGCCAGACGGTGCAGGCCGGCGAGGTGGGCGTCGTGGAGATGCTGCACCTGGTCTGCCGCTCGTCGGCGCCGCCGCCGTTGGCCTACATCAAGGTCTCGGGCGGCCAGTTCCGCGACCAGACGATCCACATGTTCGACCTGCTCTGCTGGGTGGCCGGTCAGGCGCCGGTCGAGGTCTACGCCACCGGCGCGTCGATGATGGACCCGGCAATCACCGAGGCGGGTGACGTGGACACCTCCATGCTCATCCTCAAGTTCGCCGACGGCGCGCTCTGTCACATCGACAACAGCCGCCACACCGGCTACGGCTACGACGAACGCATCGAGGTCTTCGGCTCCGAGGGGCTGGTCGAGTCGCGGCGCAAGCCAATCCGCGACGTGGCGATCTACAAGGGCGACAAGGTGATCGAGGATGGCATGTACGCCGGCTGGTTCGAGCGCATGGAGCCGAGCTTCCTGCTCGCGATCGACGCCTTCGCCGCCGCGCTGGAAGGCGAGACCGGCATCGACTATCCGACGCTGCAAGACGGCCTGCGCGCCCAGATGATCGCCGAGGCGGCGGTCGCGTCGTTGAAGCAGGGCAAGCCGGTGCAGATCGAATATTGGCAGCCGGGGTGATTGGTGCAGGTGACTACTCTTGACGCAGAGTCGCGGAGAGGCAGAGATTCGCAGAGAATTCCTTTCTTGGTCTTTTCCTCTGGTTTTTCTCTGCACCTCTGCGTCTCTGCGTCAAAATTTCTCGATTTAGGAGGGGACAATGTTACTCGGATTTCACGGCGCGACGACGATGACCAGTGACCTGGAGACCGACGTGCGCGTCTCACGCGAGGCGGGCTATAAGGGGCTGGAATTGTGGGCGGACAAGGTATACAAGTATCTTGAGACGCATTCGCTGGAGGAGTTGAACGCGCTCTTTGTGGACAACGGCATTGCACCGATGAGCCTCAACGCGCTGGTCTTTGTCGGCTTCCGCGGCGATGAGTACCCGGAGGTGCAGGCGCGCTGCAAGATGATGTGCGAGATCGCCCAGGCCATCAACTGCCCGATGCTCGTCACCGTACCCAGCCCCACCGAAACGCGCTGGCAGTTGCCCTGGTCGGACGTGGTGGCGGAATACGTGACGGTGCTACGCGACCTGGCGAGCATCGCCGCGCCGCACGACGTCAAGTTGTCCTTCGAGTTCCTGGGCTTTGGCTGGTGCACCGTGCGCACCCCGCGCGGCGCGTGGGAGATCGTCCAGGCCGTCGATCGCCCCAACGTGGGCATGACGGTGGACTGCGCCCATCTCTTTGCCGGCGGCGGGCTGCTGGAGGAGTTGGAGGTGCTCGACCCCAAGAAGGTCTTTGCCTTCCACCTCGACGACCTGGAGGATACCTGCAAGGAGGCGATCACCGACTACACACGCCTCTACCCAGGCATCGGCGTGATTCCGCTGGACGAGATCTGCCGGCGTATGAGCGCCATCGGCTACGACGACACCTGCTCGATCGAACTCTTCCAGCCGGCGTACTGGGAACTCGATCCGCTAGAGGTCGCCAGGAATTGTCGCGAGAGCGCACTCAAGGTGCTCGCACCACATTTCAGCATCGAATAGAACGCGGATGACGCGGATCGGGCGGATTTGCGCGGACACAGACAATGATCCGCGTGCATCCGCCTAATCCGTCGCATCCGTGGTCTATCTATTACCACTGAGCATTTGCACTCTGTTTGGGAGAAGATTGACATGGTCACAACACTCAATATCGGCGTCATCGGCATGGGCTGGATGGGCATGGCCCACAGCCGCGGCTATCGTGCCATTCCGGACCGTTTCTGGGATGGCGGCATTCGTCCCCGGCTGGTCATCTGCGCCGACGACCTGCCCGCGCGCGCCCAACAGGCGCAGCAGATGTTCGGCTTCGAGGAATCCACAAGCGACTGGCGCAAGGTCATCGAGCATCCGGACGTGCAGGTCGTCAACATCGCGTCGCCCAACTTCCTGCATCAGGAAATGGTGATGGCGGCCATCGCGGCCGGCAAGCACGTCTTCTGCGAAAAACCCATCGGTCGCTATCCCGAAGAGGCCATCGCCGTCGCGGAAGCGGCGCGACAAGCCGGCGTGATGACCGGCGTCGGCTTCAACTACCGCTGGGCGCCGCTGGTGCAGTACACCCGTTCGCTGGTCGAGGCGGGCAAGCTGGGCGAGCTGACCCACTATCGCGGCCGCTTCTACTCGATGTACGGCAGCAACCCGTACGGCCAACTGACCTGGCGCTTCAAGTTCGAGCAGGCCGGCTACGGCGTGCTGGGCGACATCATGACGCACGTGGTGGACATGGCCCACTTCCTGGTCGGCCCCGTCGACCGGCTCGTGAGCCAGCGCAACACCTTCATCAAGGAACGCCCGCTACCCGTGCCCGGCCGCGGCACCCACTTCTCTGTCGGCCAGCCCGGCGACCCGACGGGCGAGGTGGAAAACGAGGATTACATCGGCACGCTGGTGGAGTTTGGCAACGGGGTGCAGGGAACCTTGGAAACGTCGCGCACCGTCTTCGGCCCCAAGTGCGAGATGGCATACGAGATCTACGGCACCAAGGGCGCGGTCAAGTGGAACTTCGAGCGCATGAACGAACTCCAGGTCTACCTGCCCGACGAGGAGATCGGCCACGATGGCTTCACGACCCTCTTCGGCAGCCCGGATCACCCGCTGCATGGCCGCTTCAACCCGGGGCCGGGCATCGGCCTGGGCTACGACGATCTCAAGACGAACGAGGCATACTACTTCCTCAAGTCCATCGTCGACGGGCAGCAGATCGAGCCGGGCTTCGACGCAGCCTATGCCGCCGCCCGCACCAACCAGGCCATGATCCGCTCGTGGGAGAGCGGCGCGTGGGAGAAAGTGGACGCATGACGGCGCTGCCGTTGCCCCCTGTCCGCGTCGGGATCCTGGGCAGCAGTTGGTGGGCGGATTCCATGTATCTACCCGCGCTGGCTAACCATGCGAACGGCCGCGCCGTCGCGGTTGCCGGGCGCGACGCGGCGGCGCTGGCCGAACGATGGAACGTGCCGCACACCTTTGGCCGCTACGAAGATCTGCTGGAGAGCGGGTTAGTCGATGCCGTGATCATCGCTACGCGCAACGACCTGCATTGCCCGCAGGCCCTGGCCGCGCTCGACCGCGGTCTGCACGTGCTCTGCGAGAAGCCGCTGGGGCTGACGTACGCCGAGGCGGCGCGGATGTCCGATCGCGCCGCCTCGGCCGGCACAATCTGCATGACGCCCTTCACCTACCGCTACATGCCGGTCAACCGCTATCTGAAGCGACTGGTCGATGAAGGCTTTCTCGGCCGGCCCTTCCACTTGAACTTCCGCTACTTCACGGGCTTCGGACAGGCGGGCGGCTACAACTGGCGCTTCGACGAAGGCATCTCGGGCTCCGGCGCGCTGGGCGACATCGCCTCGCACTTCCTCTACCTGGCCTGGTGGGTCTTCGGCGACATCACGGCCGTCAACGCTGAACTGGGGCGGCTGGTAGAGCGGGCGCCACGCAACGCAGCCGGTGAGCCCTACGTGCAGGCCGACGACAACGCCATGGTCATGCTGCAATTTGCGAACGGCGCGCAGGGGCTGATCCACGCCTCCACCGTCGCCCGCGAAGCCACGCCTTTCGGCCAGATCCACGAACTCGACCTGCACGGCGATGGCGGGACGCTGCACGCACGCGTCGACTGGGCGAGCGAGCAGCGCGTCTACGGCGCACGTGCCGGCGACAACGCGCTGCACGACCTGCCCATTCCCGATGACATCTGGAACGGTGCGCGGCACGACACCGTCCACAACACCTACCGCGACGTCTTCCGCACGCAGGAGACGATGACGCGGCAGTGGGTCTCCGCCATCGCCCGCGGCGAGCCGGTGCGGCCGGATTTCGCCGACGGCGCCACTATTCAGCGTGTCATGGATGCGGCAAAGCTCAGCCACGCCACGCGGCGCTGGGTCGCCGTGGATGAAATCGGATGAGGCCCCGATACCGGGCTATGCTCTGGCGCCGGAGGATCGGGCGCCAACTCGGAAAAGGAGGGAGATTTGACCGCAACACGCTATGACCTGATCACCCTGGGCCGCAATGGAATGGACCTCTTTGCGCAGGATATCGGCGCGCCCTTCGCCGCGATCACCGGCTTCGACGCGCATATCGGCGGCTCGCCCACCAACATCGCCGTGGCTGCCAGCCGGCTGGGGCTGCACGTCGCCCTGCTCACCGCCGTCGGCCCGGACCTGGTGGGCGACTTCGTCCTGGCACACCTGGCGGAGGAGGGGGTCGAGACGCGCTACATCCCGCGCAAGCCGGGCACGCATACGGGGCTGGCCGTCGTCGGCGTGCAGCCGCCCGACCGCTTCCCGCTGGTCTTCTACCGCCAGAACCCGGCGGACATCTGGCTCAACCCCGATGACATCGCCACCGCGCCGATCGAGCAGGCGCGCGCGCTGGAACTGTCAGGGACGGCACTCAGCCGCGGGACGTGCGGTGAGGCGACGATCGCCGCTGCCCTGCGCGCCCGGGCCGCCGGCGTGACGACCTATCTCGACCTCGACCTGCGCCCGGATCATTGGTCCAGCCCGGCGGAACTGCGGGCAGCACTGCACCGCCTCCTGCCCGCGATCGACGTCATCATCGGCACCGAGGAGGAATTCTATGCGTTGCTGGGCGCCACACCGGAGGATGTCTTTGCCGGCAAGCGCCTGACCGGCGAGCAGATCGCCGAGTTGGACGCACTGGTCCCGACATTCCTGGCCGGCCGCAGCGAGCAAACGCTGGTTCTCAAGCGCGGGCCGCGCGGGGCAAGCGTACTTGCTGCGGGACAGGATGAACTCCGGGTGCCGGGGTTCCCCGTGACCGTGCTGAACACCGTCGGTGCGGGCGACGCCTTTGCCGGCGGGCTGATCTACGGCCGCTGTCAGGGGTGGGACTGGCGCGCCAGCGTGCGCGTGGCCAACGCCTGTGGCGCGCTGGTAGTGACGCGGCATGGCTGCGCGGCAGCGATGCCGCGGTTGGAAGAAGTGGAGACGTTTCTCCAATCTCAAAGCTCCAGTCTCGATTGAGATTGAGAGATTATGAGATTGGAGAGTGGAGATTGGAGATTGATATGGAACATTTGATTCGGCCGGCAGGCGGCAATGGCGAGACGATTGTCGTCACGCCGCAGAGTGCGGGCTGGCAATACTTGAGTTTTCGCGTCGTAGTGCTGGCAGCGGGCGAGCGAACCACGATTCAAACCGGCGGCGAGGAAGTGGCTATCGTGCCGCTGCAGGGCGCCGGAACGCTGGCGGTGGATGGGAACACCTATGCCCTGAGCCGCAGCGGTGTCTTTGTCGGCCCGCCGGCGTTGCTCTACGCGCCGCCCGGCAAGAGCATCGAGGTCGTGGCGGAGAGTTCGTTCGAGTTCGCCATGGGCGGCGCGCCGGCCGAAGGCAAGTACGGCGTGCGGCTGATCCGCCCGGAGGAGATCAAGTGCGAGATCCGTGGCGGCGGCGCGGCCCGGCGCCAGGTCAATCACATCCTCGCCCCGCCACTGCCCGCCGAACGGCTGATCCTGTTCGAGGTCTACGTGCCGGGCGGGTCGTGGTCGGGCTGGCCGCCCCACTGCCACGACGGTTCCGGCGGCTCGCCCTACCTGGAAGAGACCTATTACTATCGCATCGACCCGGCCGACGGCTTTGCCATTCACCGCAACTACCGCCTCGACAACGACTTCGACGAACTGCTGCCGGTGCGCAACGGCGAGTTGGTGCTGGTCACGCAAGGCTATCATCCCGTGGCCGCCGCGCCCGGGTGCAACGTCTATTTCCTCAACTACCTGGCGGGCGAGTTGCTGGATGAGGAGCGCGCCCGTCCGCCGCTGGACGACTATCGCTACGCGTGGATCAAGGCAGATTGGGAGGGCAACCGGTTGGAACTGCCTATCGCCCGCGACGACCTCTGAAGCTCGCAACGACGGACGTTGTCTGCCAGGATCATTGCCCCGGCGCTCCATTCACTACCTGGGGCAAAAACACGCGATCGGTGAGATCGGGCGTCGGAGACGGTGTCGCTTCACCGGACCCGAACGCGCCCACCCGATCGGCGCCGACGCGCGTATTCCCGGCATAATCCACGGTAACGACGGTGTTTAGCGCCCCCTGCGGCACGGGCGGGAGCAGTGCGTCCCATGCCGGAAAGTCCGGCTGCGGCAGCGGCGCAGGCAATTCTGCGCCGTTCGCTACCCGAAAATTGCCGGCAGCAGGATCGACCAGGTGCGGCTCAACAGTGTTGATTGCGTTGTCGGCCAGCAACTGGGCGGCATTGCAGGTCGGATTGGCGGTGAGACAGCCGCCGTCCTCGCCCACCCCAAGCGCGTGATCGGCCGGGCCGTTCCAGATCACGTTGCCGGCGATGCGCAGGTTGTCGTCGGTGTGCGCCGGGGACGGCACGTGCAGACCGGCCGGTGGGTCGAGCGGCCCATGCACCGTGAAGTGCTGCCACTGGCTCTGATAGCCGGCGGGGTTGACGAACAGGTTGTTGTAGATGAAGACGTTGCGGTTGGGAATCGGTGCGGTGTCACCCGCCTGCGTCGGTCCCCAGCCACCTTGCGCGTGGCGCGTCTGGCAGCCCGCACTGTCGCCGTCACATGATCGGCCGCCATGCACGACCTCGATCAGGTGGCTGCGAGCGCCGACGCGATAAAGCGTGTTGTAGGCAAAGAGGATGTTGTAGCCGCCGTTGACCCCCAGCCCGGCGCCGTAGGTATCGTGGATGATGTTGTTGACAACGCGCACGTCATACGCCTCGTAGTGCAGCCACGGCGCTGTCATATACTCAAAGCCGGTGCCCTGCCCGGCCGTGAAGCCGCCGGTCCCGCAGTCGTAGATTTCGTTTGCCTCCACCACGACATAGGCCGAGCCACCTTTCACATAGGCGCACCAGTCGTCGGCGGCATGGATACGGTTGTTGCGAATCGTCGCATACTGCACGGCGACAAAATCGATCGCGTTTTCGTAGCTGCCTTGGATGTCGCTGTTCTCGATGGTGATGTACTGCGACTGGTTGATCTTGATTGTTTCGTGCGCCTGGCGATCGCCATCCATCGCCACATCGTCGATTGCGAAATGGCGGCACTGTTCGCAGTGGAAGACATCGCCCTGGTTGGCAACCGCAACACCGCGCAACACTACGTGGTCGACGTCGAAGAAGTTGAGAAAGCCCGCCAGGCGCGCCGAGCGCGCACCGTCTGCCGCCTCGATGAGAATCGGATTTGCTGCCGTGCCGTGGCGATCTTCCCAGTAGACTGGGTAGTCACCTTCGGCGTAGTCACCCGCCGCAAGCAGGATCCGATACCCGGCATCCGAAAGCGCTGCGCCCACCGGGACGCGCTGCCAGGCCGCCGTGATGGTGCGCAGGGCAGTCCCGCGCGTTGCCCCACCCGCATTGTCATCGCCGTGCGAGGGATCGACCCAGATCTCTACGAAAGGTTCGTCCGTCTGCCCAGGCAAGTTCGTGGAAGGATGGGCTGCGTCCGCCGCCGTAGCCAGCGGTGCGGCGCTGCAAGCTTCCATGAACACGAACAAAAGCGGAAACACAAGACGGACCAGGGAATTCCATGGTTGCATTTTCACCGATGCCTCCTGCTGACAAAACTCTATCCACTCTGCCTCTTGACAGCATACGCCCTTGCACTGGCGGGACAGGCGGCGAGCACGACGCCCGGTGTGTGTCCCAAAATACAGCGCTATGTTCCGGATTTCGCCCATTGACAAACACATACTTTCACGCTAAAATCGAAAGTAAATGAAAGCAATTGAAGCATCTCAAAGCTCAACAGATACGCAGATCGATCTCTACCTGGCCGAACGCCGGCGCGCAATTGCCGAAGTCGTTCAGGCGCAAGGACGCGTGACTGTGGCCGAGCTGAGCCAGCGCTTTGGTGTCTCCGAGGTGACGATCCGCGCCGACTTGCAGACGCTGGCCGAGCAGAAGTTGCTCGTGCGCACACATGGCGGCGCGGTGGCGCTGGGCAGCGACGCCGGCGACCTGGCGCTCACCCTGCGCCGCCAGCGCCAAGTCAAGGAGAAAAGCCGTATCGGCCGCGCCGGCGCCGACTGGATCGCCAACGGCGACGCCGTCTTTCTGGATTCGAGCAGCACGTCGCTGGCGATCGCGTTTCACCTGAAGCAGCATCGCTACGTCACCGTGGTCACCAACAGCCTGGAGGTGGCACACGAACTGCTCGACGCGCCGGCAGTGGACCTGGTCATGGTCGGCGGCATGTTGCAGCGTGAGACGGCATCATTGGTCGGCGCGTACGGGCTGGACGAGATTCGCGGCTTCAACCTGCAGAAGGGCTTTTTTGGCGCACATGGCCTGGACCTGGAGGCAGGGTTGACCGACGTCAGCGCCGAAGAAGCAGCGGTCAAACGCCCCTTGGCCGCCATGTGTCGCCAGGTCGTCGCGGTGCTCGATGCTACTAAGTGGGGGCGAGTCGGACTGGCATCCTTTGCCGACCTGGAGCAGATAACGGTCATCATCACCGACGAAGGCGCACCGCCCGACATGGTTCGCCAGGTGCGCGACGCAGGCGTCCAGGTCGTGATCGCCGAGACAACATGAGATAACGTGGGGTTAATTGAAGGCTGGTACACTGGAAAGATGAACTTGAGACAGCCTTACCCTTCACGGAGCTTGAGTGAAATGAAACAATACAAGAATTACCTGATGGACATGGACGGGGTGCTGGTGCGTGGCAAGACGGCCATTGCCGGCGCCCAACGCTTTATCGACGCGCTGAATGACGGTGGTCACAAGTACCTGGTGCTGACCAACAATCCTATGTACACACCGCGCGACCTCGCGCATCGCCTGCAGACGACCGGCCTTCAGGTGGCGTCGGATCGTATTTTTACATCGGCGATTGCCACGGCGCGCTTCATGCAGAACCAGCGCGCCAATGGCAAGGCCTTCGTCATCGGCGAAAGCGGGCTGACCGATGCCGTCCACAGCGTCGGCTATGTGATGACCGAGTCGGAGCCGGATTATGTCGTGCTGGGCGAGACGCACGGCTATAACATTGCCCAGATCACCAAGGCGATCCGCCTGATCGCCGATGGCGCGCGCTTTGTTGCCACCAACCCCGATCCTTCCGGCCCGTCGGAAGATGGTCTGGTGCCGGCGTGCGGCGCAATGGCCGCGCTCATCAAGGAGGCGACCGGCGTTGCGCCCTTCTTCGTGGGCAAACCGAATCCCTACATGACCCGCAGCGCGCTCAACTATCTCGGCGCGCATTCGGAAGAGACGATCATGATCGGCGACCGCATGGACACCGACATCGTCGGCGCGGTGAGCAGCGGGCTCGACACGGCCCTGGTGCTCACCGGCGTGACCAAACGCAATGAAATCGAGCGCTTCCCGTACCAGCCAACCTACGTGCTGGAATCCATCGGGGACATGCAACTGTAATCACCTGGAGAGCGAGGCGTCTGCTATGGCAACACCCATCGTTATGCCCAAACAGGGCAACACCGTCGAGAGCGTCATCATCGTCGATTGGAAGAAGCAAATCGGCGACACTGTCGCAATCGACGACGTACTGTGCGAAGTCGAGACCGACAAGGCGACGATGGAAGTGCCCAGCACCGTCGAAGGCACGCTGCTGGCGACGCTTTTCGCCGCCGGCGACGAAGTGCCCGTGATGGAGACCATCGCGTGGATCGGCGCAGCGGGCGAAGCGGTGCCGGGGGACGAGGAAGAGACCGGGGGCGAGGAGCGAGGGGCGAGGGGCGAGGAAGAGATGAGGGGCGAGGGGCGAGGGGCGAGGGGCGAAGAAGAGTCGCCACACGTCGCCGTCCAATCTCTCAATCTCCCAATCTCTCAATCTCCAATCTCCAATCTCCAATCACCCGTCTCCCCCCGCGCCCGTCACCTTGCCGAACGCAAAGGTGTCGACGCGGCGGCGCTGGCCGGCTCCGGCCCCGGCGGCCGCGTGATCGAGCGCGACGTACTGGCCGCGATCGCGACGCAGCCCAAACTCACGCCCGTCGCCAAGGCGATGATGGCGGAAGGCGGCTTTGCCGTGCCGGCGCAGGGCAGCGGCCCCGGCGGGCGCGTGACTTCGCGAGACTTGGTCAAAGAGGGGGAGACAGGAAGAGGGGGAGCCGAGGAGAGGGGGAGCAGCGAAGCCGCCGCGCGTGTTTCGTTGCCCGCCAGCGCCCAGTCTCCCAATCTCTCAATCTCCCAATCTCCAATCTCCAATCTCCCCTCGGCAGACGTCGAGGTCATCGCTGTTAAGGGCGTGCGCAAAGTCATCGCCGAACGCATGTTGCAGTCGCTACAGACGACGGCGCAACTCACGCTCAACGCCTCGGCCGATGCGCGGGCCCTGCAGGCGCTGCGCAAGCGGCTCAAGGAGAGCCCTGAGGCGCTGGGGCTGCGCGGGATCACGATCAACGACCTGGTGCTCTTTGCCGTGGCGCGCACGCTGCCGGCTTTTCCGAGCCTGAACGCGCTCTTCACCGGCGCCGAGATTCACCAGTATCGCAGCGTACATTTGGGCGTGGCGGTGGATACCGCCAAAGGCTTGATGGTGCCAGTGGTGCGCGACGCAAGCTCGCTCACGCTGCGCCAGCTTTCGACCGAGGCGAAGCGGCTGGCAGCCGCCTGCCTGGAGGGCAAGATCACGCCGGACGAACTCAACGGCGGCACCTTCACCGTGACCAACCTGGGCGCCTTTGGCATCGAGAGCTTCACGCCGGTGCTCAATCCGCCGCAGGTTGGCATCCTGGGCGTCTGCAACATCCAGGCAAAGCCGACCGAGGTTGACGGCGAGTACAAGCTCGTGCCGCACATCGGCCTGTCGCTGACCATCAACCACCAGGTGGTGGATGGCGCGCCGGCCGCGCGCTTCTTGCAGGCGCTGGGCCAGGCAATTTCGTCGATCGACCTGTTGCTGGCGGGTTGACCCTTGACTTTATCTCAAAACGAGATAATACTATGCATGTGATCTCGCTCAAGGCGCTGGTCGAGTTTTGGACAATTCATCCGGACAGCAAGGATTCCCTGGCGCGTTGGCATCGAATCGTCGAGCGCAGCACCTTTAGCGACTATGCATCCTTGCACCAGACCTTTCCGTCGGCAGATGTGGTTGGACAGTACACAGTCTTCAACATTGGCGGCAACAAGTACCGGCTGATTGCATCGATTCACTTCGACCGCGGCAAGGTCTATGTGCGCCACGTGTTGACCCATCAGGAGTACGATCTGGGAAAATGGAAGAAGTAAAGAAGTTTTCCGAGGCGGTGCAGCCCTACTGGACGGTCATGGAGCCGGTGCTGACGGTGCGCAGCGAGGCCGACTATGATCGCGCGGTGGCGCGGCTCAACGAGTTGCTCGACGAGGTGGGCGACGACGCGACGCACCCGCTCTATGGGCTGCTCGATACGCTGGGCACGCTTGTGCACGCCTACGAAGTCGAGCAGGTGGAAATGCCGGCGGCAACCGGCGTGGAGGCATTGCAATATCTCATGGAAGAGCACGGCCTCACGCAATCAGATTTGCCGGAGATCGGCTCGCAGGGTGTGGTGTCGGAGATTCTGCACGGCAAGCGCCGGCTCAACATCCGCCAGATTCGCGCGCTGGGCGAACGCTTCGGGGTGTCGCCGGCCGTGTTCATTTAGCACCAGGTGGACCGTTTATCAGCACGTTATGACCGCCAGCATGATCGACATCAGCACCGACCGCAGCCGCCTTGACATCGCCTACATTCATCGCTATCTCAGCGAGGAATGTTACTGGTCCATCGGGCGCAGCCGGGAGATTGTGGAGAAGTCCATCGCCAACTCGCTCTGCTTCGGCGTGTACGATGGCGACCGGCAGATGGGCTTTGCACGCGTGGTCACGGATTGCGCCACCTTTGCCTGGCTGTGCGATGTCTTCATCGACGCAGCCTATCGCGGGCAGGGGCTGGGCAAGCAATTGGTCGAGAGGATCGTCGCCCACCCGGAACTCCAGGGTATGAGGAACTTCATCCTGGCGACGCGCGACGCACACGAGTTGTACCGCCAATACGGCGGTTTTGAAGCGCTGGCCGCGCCGGAACGATGGATGGCGCGGCCGCGCGTGGGGTAGAAAATCTTGACGCAGAGGCACAGAGAAACAGAGGAAAGCCAGAGCGGAAAGAGGAGCATGAGTCCCTTCTCATTCTTCTCTTGTCCTAACTCTGCGGCTCCGCGCCTCTGCGTCAAACTGTCTGTTTGAAACGAGAAAAAGGACGCAGGAACGCGCTATGACAAAAGCAATTCTGATCGACCCGACTGAAATGCGGAAGCCTTCTGTGTTGAAGGCGCAGGAGATTCCCATCAACCAATATGTCGCAGACCCGGCGGCGGAGGAAGCGCGCTATGGTCGCGAGACGCTCGTGCGCGTCTACCGCGACATGGTGGTGATCCGCGAGTTCGAGACGATGCTCGACCGCATCAAGAAAGAGGGCGCCTACCAGGGCATCGAATACCAGCACAAGGGGCCGGCGCATCTCTCCATCGGCCAGGAAGCGTCGTCGGTGGGGCAGGCGCTGGCGTTGACGCCCGACGACTTCATCTTCGGCTCGCATCGCTCGCACGGCGAGATCCTGGCCAAGAGCCTGTCGGCAATTGCCAGGCTCGACGATGCCGCGCTGGAGCGGGTCATGACCACCTACAACGACGGCGACACGCTCAAGGTCGTCGAGACATTCCACAAGAGCGGCGGCGTCAAGGGGCTGGCGCTCGACTACGTCCTCTTTGGCACGCTGGCCGAGATCTTCGGGCGCTATGCCGGCTTCAACCGCGGTATGGGCGGCTCCATGCACGCTTTCTTCCCGCCCTTTGGCGTCATGCCCAACAACGCCATCGTCGGCGGCTCGGCCGACATCGCCACCGGCGCCGCGCTCTTCAAGCGCGTCAACCGACGCCTGGGCATCGTCATCGCCAACATTGGCGACGCGTCCATGGGCTGCGGACCGGTGTGGGAAGCGATGATGTTTGCGGCCATGGACCAATATCGCAAGCTGTGGCCGGAGGAAGCCGGCGGCGCGCCCCCCATGATGTTCAACTTCATGAACAACTTCTACGGCATGGGCGGCCAGCCCTACGGCGAGACCATGGGCTACGAAGTGCTGGCGCGCGTCGGGCTGGGCGTCAACCCCGAAGGGATGCACGCCGAGCGCGTCGACGGCTACAACCCGCTGGCCGTGGCCGACGCCGTGACGCGCAAGAAGGAGATTCTGCTGGCCGGCCGCGGCCCCGTGCTGCTCGATACCGTCACCTATCGCTTTGCCGGCCATTCGCCCTCCGACGCCTCGGCCTATCGCACCAAGGAGGAGATGGACCTGTGGCGGCAGCACGACTCGCTCATCGGCTATCGCGCCTACCTGGTGGAGAGCGGCTTTGCCAGCGACGCCGACCTGGACGCCATCAGCGAAGAGGTGATCGACCGGCTGGTCAAGGTGCTGACTGCGGCGGTCAACGACGATCTCGTGCCGCGCGTGGCGCTCGATTCCGAGTACGTCGGCGAGATCATGTTCACCAACCGGCAGCGCGACAAGTACGCCGACGGCGAGCCGTGGGTGCTCCAGACGAAAGAAGAGAGCCGGCTGGCGCAGACGCAGGCCAAGTTCCGCTATGCCTACGACGAGAATGGCAAGCCCCATCCCAAGCTGCGCACGCTCACCTACGCCGAGGCGCTCTTCGAGGCGATGGCAGAAGGGTTCTACCGTGACCCGACGATGGTCGCCTTTGGCGAGGAGAATCGCGATTGGGGCGGCGCGTTTGGCGTCTACCGCGGGCTGACCGAGGCGCTGCCCTACCCGCGCCTCTTCAACTCGCCCATCTCCGAGGGTGCGATCGTCGGCGCCGGCGTGGGCTATGCGCTGTGCGGCGGCCGGGTCGTGGCCGAGCTCATGTACTGCGACTTCATGGGCCGCGCCGGCGACGAGATCTTCAACCAGATGGCCAAGTGGCAGGCCATGTCGGGCGACGTGCTGGAGATGCCGCTGGTGCTGCGCGTCTCCGTCGGCGCCAAGTACGGCGCGCAGCACTCGCAGGATTGGAGCGCCATGGTCGCCCACATTCCGGGGCTGAAGGCGTACTTCCCGGCGACGCCCTACGACGCCAAGGGCATGCTGGCGCTGGCTCTGCGCGGCAGCGACCCGGTCGTCTTCTTCGAGAGCCAGCGTCTCTACCCCGACGCCGAGACGCTGGTCGAGGGCGGCGTGCCGGTGGAGGATTATGTCGTGCCCGAGGGCGAGCCGGCGCTGCGCAAGAGCGGCCGCGACTTGACAATCATCACCGTGGGCGCCACGCTCTACCGTGCGCTGGAAGCGGCCAAGGTGCTGGAGGAGCAGTATGGCGTGTCGGCGGAAGTCATCGACGCCCGCTTTATCAACCCGCTCAACTACGGCCCGCTGGTCGAGTCGATCAAGAAGACGGGCAAGGTCGTTCTGGCGTCCGATGCATGCGAGCGTGGCTCCTTCATGCACACCATGGCGTCGAACCTGACGCAGCTCGCCTTTGACTACCTGGACGGCCCGCCGGTCGTCGTCGGCGCGCGCAACTGGATCACGCCGCCGGCCGAGCTGGAAGACATGTTCTTCCCGACCAAGGAGTGGATCGTCGACGCCATCCACGAGCGCATCCTGCCGCTGCCGGGGCACAAACCGGCGACGCGCCAGGGCACGGACGAGATTCTGCGCAGGAACCGGCTGGGTGTCTAGAGCGAAGGGCGCTGGACAAACAACGATCTAGCGAAAACGAAGGCGGCGCCTCATCAGCGCCGCCTTCGTCGTTTCTCTCCTGTAACGCCGGTCAGTTATCGCCGACCGGCGTCTCTTCACCCGGCGCCTGGCCGGGGTCGGACGCGGGAGCCACCGTACTCGTCGCCGTCGGCTCCGGCGTATCGGTCGGTGTTGCCGTGGGTGGATCAGGCAATGTCGTCGGTGTTTCCGTCGGCGGCTCCGGTGTCGGCGTTGCGGCGGGCGGCTCGGGCGTCGACGTTGCCGTTGCGGTGGGAGGCACCGGTGTATTGGTGCTGGTCGATGTCGGCGTCGCAGTCGGCGCCACCGTATTCGTAGCCGTTGGCGGGACCGGGGTAGCCGTATTTGTGGCCGTCGGCGGCACCCGCGTCGGCGTGGAAGTCGCCGTGATGGTCGGGTCTGCATCACCTGCGGTCGTGACCTGCTGATAGCTGAAGGTCGTGCTGGCCTCGACAGCGAAGTCATCCGGCGCGATGACGACAACCAGGCGCTGCGTGGCGATCTGCGTCCCGTTGGGCCACGTTGCCGGCATGACGAAGAGCATGGTGTAGTCGCCGGCCGCGTTGGTTGGCGCGGAGGCGAAGCGGGCGTAGCTGCTGCCGCTGCCCACGCTGCCGCCCATGGTCGCGATGTGGGCGAAGAGCGTGGTGTTGGGCGGGAAGCCGCCGCCGCTCACCGTGACCGGCGTGCCGGCCGTGCCCGAGCCGGGGCTGACCTGCGCGTACGGATTGGGCGTGGCAGTCGGCGCCACAGGCGGCGTATTCGTTGGCGTAGGTGTTTGTGTCGGCGTCGCCGTCGGGCCGGCGATGAGGTAGGCAAAGACGCTGCTGGCGCTCACGCTGAAGTCGGGCGTGGCGACGGTCACGACGATCTTGTCCTGGGTGACCTGGCCACCATCGGGCCACGTGGCCGGCATGGTGAACGCCAGCGAGTAACGCCCGCTCGCATCCGTCATGCCGGAGACGTACTGCTGCGTCGCGCCCCTGCCCACAGCCGTGTCGAGCGTAGCCAGGTAGACGGCGACCGGCGCGTTGGCCGGGAAGCCGGCGCCCGCGGCCGTCACGCGCGCGCCCGCGCCGCCCGAGGTGGGCGACAGGCTGATCGACGGATTCGGCGGCGTGGCAAAGAAGTCGAACGAGTCACTTGCCTGCACGCCAAAGCCGGACGTCGCGGCCAGGACAATGATTTTGCCGGTAGCAATGGCGCTGCCGTCCGGCCACGTCGCGGGCATGGCAAAGCCGGCCGTGAAGTTGCCGTTACCGTCGGTCGTACGCGACACGATGGGCGGCACGGCCGATGCCTCGCTGGCACGCACGACGCCGGCCAGGTAGATGTCCACAGTCTGGTTGGCGGGGAAGCCGCCGCCGCGCACGGTGATCTGTGTGCCGGGACCGCCGGAGGACGGGTTGACGTCGACGTACGGGTTCGGTGCGACGGTCGGCCGCGACGCCCGGACGTCGAAATCGGTGGCCGCGCTCACGCCGAAGTTGGCTGTCGCCACGAGCAGCGTCAGCTTGCCGGGCTCGATGGCGCTGCCGTCAGGCCACGTGGCAGGCAGGGTGAAGCTGAGGCTGCCGTTACCGAAGCGGTCGCTGGTTCCCGTTGCATAGATTGTGCTGCTGGCGGCATCAGCCTGCGCCGCGCGCACGTAGGCGCCCAGCAAGAGGTTGACGGCGGTGTTGGGCGGGAAGCCACCGTAGCTCACCGTAATCTGCGTGCCGGTGGGGCCGGACGACGGGCTGGCGTCGGCAAAGGGATTGGTCACCGGTGGCGTCGGGGTGGGTGTCGGCGTGCGGGTCGGCGTCGCAGTCGGCGTTCTGTGCAGCCGCTCCCACCAGAAGTACACGAAAGCCGGGCCCGTGTGCTGGTAGTACTCGACGACCACCTGCTTGTGACCGCTCAGGTAGCGGTCGGCGGTATAGGTCGTATTGCCGCCCATGTCGCGCCACTCGTCGATGATGCGATGGCCGTCAACATAGACGCGGATGCCGTCGTCCGAACGGGTGAAGAAGCGATAGTCGCCCGACGAGAAGTCGATGGTACGCGTCCAGCGCACCGAGTAATTCTCCGTGCCGATGCCGGGGCCGGGCGAAATCCAGCTCCAGTTGAAGTCCACGGCCCGGTCGTTGCGCACGAAGACCGGATTGCCGGCGAGGTCGCGGTTGCCAAAGTACTCGCCGCGCCAGTCGGGGAAGCCGGGCACCGGTGTCGCGGTCGGGCCGCCAACCTGTTCCCACCAGAAGGACATGCGGGCCGGCTGGCTGCGCTGGCCGTAGTCGATGAAGAAGGTATGCGACCCCTGTCCCAGCCAGAGTTCGACACTGTACGTGCCGTTATTTACGCCGCTCCAGCGGTCGAGTACGAGGTTGCCGTCGACCCAAACGCGCACGCCGCCGTCACTCTGACCGAAAAGCCGGTAAGTCCCGGCCGAAAAATAGAGATCGCGGAACCAGCGCACCGAGAAGCCGGTGGTGGGGATACCGGGCGCAGGCGCGTTGTACTCCCAGTTGAAGTCGATGGCAGCGTCCTCGCGCACGACTCTGGGCGAGCCTTGCAGCGATGGATTGGCGTAATACTCGCCCTGCCAGCCGAGACCGGGCGTCGGTGTGTGCGGGCGCGGCGTCGCCGTGGCGGTCGGGCGATAGATTGGTGTCGGCGGCGCCGGTACGACCGGCGGATCGCCCAGGTAGTTGGTGTACGCACGCGCCATCCAGCCCAGGGTGCCATCGAGCAACTGCCCGTAGAGCCAGAGACCGCTGCGATCCTGGCCGAGCACATTGACGGGCGTTCCACGCGTCAGGGCGCGGATGACCGGGAAAACCGTGCCGGGCCCGCTGCGCATGTTGAGCCCGCGGCTGGAGACGATGGCGACGCCATAGCCATCGGCGGGAGCCAGGGGCGTCGGTGTGACAGGCGCGGGCGCGGTGATCGATGCGTCGGGCGTGACGGTGACGCTGACAAAACCGAAGGGCGCCGCGGCTTTTTCTCCGGTGGCAAGCGAATAGGCGACGACTTGCAGGTCAATGACATCCTGCCAGAAAACCTCGAGCGGAACGACAAAACCCAGGTAGAAGCGACCTTCATCATCGGCCGTGCCGGTGGCGACGGTGGCCTGGATCAGTTCTCCGCCCTGCTGTCCTTCCAGGTTGACGAAGATGACCTCGTTCGCTTCCCAGCCGGCGCCGGAGACCGAGACCGTGTCGCCGGACGCGGCTGCAATCGGCGCGATGGCGATGATCGGCCCCTGATCGGACGGTAGAGGCGCCTGGCGGAGCGGTCCGGCGACGATGGGTTGCATGAGGCAACCGCTGAGCACCATGGCCGCCAGCCCAAGAAGCAGCAACAATACAACACGTGGCCGCGTCGGAACCGGCGCCGGCACTGCGACTGCGGAATTGAAAGACTTTCTGTTCATGGGTTCACCGCTCACTGAAAGGTACGCTGTATTGTTCATGACGCTGCGAAATGGACGAAGGTTCCGTTTCATCATACCACAACAACAGGTATGCAACAGGCCGGAGCCAGCTAACAAAATCGCAAAGAGCCTCAGAGAAGGCGCAACGAAATCGAGATCGATAGCGCATCCGATGACGGTGATCTCCGCACGGGGGGCAAAGTCATACCACCTGCGAAAGATGCAGTATTTGTCGGATGACACGGCACCTGCGATTGGGTACGATGAACGGTGCAGCAAATCAGTGCCCGTGCACCGGTCGATAGCGCGGGACCGCTGCAACCCAATGCGACTCCGCTGCGCCCCAACCTTACCTGAACTCTGCGGTCTGGCATGTCCGCGATCGGATGGGATCAACAAAGTGACAAGCCCCGGCTTGCTAGAGCGACTTCTGTACGCAGCCTGCGCCATGGTGATATGCGGCTGTCAATCCGGCGCGACGCAGTCGACACCCCCTGCACCAGTTGCCCAAAGTCTCGATACCGAGATCGTCTTTTACGCCTGGCCGGAGGATGCGACGTCTGTAGTATTTGATGCGTTCACGGCCGAGACAGGTATCAGGGTGCGTCACGAACCATTCGACTCGCTCGACGAGGCGGAAGAGGCGATCGAGCATGGTGGAGCAATCGATGTCGCAATCATGGAGAGCACACGCCTGCCCCGTCTGATCGAGGCAGGCGTACTCGCCGAGTTGAATTTTAGCCACATCCCCAACTTCAAGTATGTCTCGCAGAGTTTCCGCGATTTGAACTTTGATCCTGGCAACCGGCATTCCGTGCCGAACTCGTGGGGAACGACGGGGATCGTGGTGAGAACCGATCGCACGGCTCAGCCTATCGAGCGGTGGTCGGATCTGTGGCGGCCTGACCTTGCGGGACGGGTCGTGCTATGGGCGACGCAACCGCGCGACACGCTTGGCCTAGCGCTCCGTTCTTTGGGCTACTCGGCCAATTCAGCGAATCCGGCGGAGATTCAGGAAGCGGCCGATCATCTGGTCGAACTGGCGCCGCATGCGATCTGGTTGGAGGAGGCAGATTCGAGCGCGCCGTGGCTGATCGAAGACGATGCGGTAGCCGCCATGGGGTGGGCGTTTGACTTCTGGGCGCTCCAAGAGGCCGGCGTCCCGGCGGCCTATGTCCTGCCCGCTGACGGGGCCATGTTGTGGAACGACAACTTCGTGATCCCGGCGCATAGCACCAACAAGGACGCAGCCGAGGCGCTGATCAACTTCTTGCTCCGTCCTGAGATTGCGGCCCAGGTTATCGAGGCAAACTACTATCCAATGGCCCATGAGACTGCGCGGGCATATGTCGATCCCGCGATCCGCGACGATCCGGTCGTCTATCCGACAAACGAAGCGTTGGCACACGCCGAGTTGCAGATGCCCCTCAGCGAGGAGGGGCAGATCCAACAGGACGCGGCCTGGCTCTACGTTCTGTCTTCCATCCCATAATCGCACTGTTATGAAGTTACTGCCGTTGCATGATCGAGCCACGAGCGCATCTCAAGCGCAGCGCGCCATGAGCCTGCGTCACAAGATCCTGCTGCTGCTGTTGGCGATCATGGTTCCCATTGCGCTGCTGCTCAGCAGCGGCATCTACCATTTCGTGGCCAACAACGAGCGATCGGTGTGGCAGTCGCGCCAGTCCGACGCGTCCACGTTCGCCGCCACCGCGGTTTACGACTTCCTGGTGCGAATCCAGGATCTTCTGTATGTGGTCGGTGCGCATGAACACGATGTCGTCGAGGAACACAGCGAACTACTCAACACCTATCTTGCAAATAACCCGGCAATACTGGAGATCATCCTCACGGATCCATCGGGAAGAAGTATCGGCAACGCCTTCCGCGACAAACCGTTACTGGGCGATCTCTTTACCCTGCCGCAGTCGCGGTGGTTTGCCGTGGCAAAGGCTGGCGGCATGTACGTGGGCGGCCTTCAGGTTGCTGCGGACAACGATCCGTACATCGTCATGGCGGCGCCGGCGACAGGTGGCGGGACGGTCGCCGCACGCGTGAAGATGGACATCTTGTGGGACGTAGTTGGCAATATCAGCTTTGGCAAGTCGGGGCACGCATATGTTGTCACAGCGGATGGCGGCATCATTGCCCACCCGGACCCAGCCGTGGTTCTTGCCCATACGACGCTCCAGGATCGTCCCGAACTGTTCCTGCAAACAACCACCCCGGACACATGGTCGGGCAACTACGAGAACTTCGAAGGGATTGTCGTCCAGAGCGTGGCCCGGGCAATCCCAGGAACCGACTGGACCATCGTTGCCGAAGTGCCGATCAGCGAGGCGCAATCCACCAGTCGTCTGGCAGTGACTTTCTTCCTATTTGGCGTCCTGCTATTTGGGACGCTTGTCATTGCGCCGATCTACTGGGCGCTGCGTCGTCTTGTCATCCAGCCGTTGGCCACAGTCCGAGCCGGCGCGTTGGAGATCGCAAGCGGCAACCTCAACTATCGCATCGACCTGCCTCAGCGCGATGAGATTGGCCAGCTTGCCGCTGACTTCAACGTCATGGTGGGCGAGTTGCAGGCGCGAAATGTCGAGCTTTCGGCCAAGACTGACGCCTTGTCGGCCGAAGTCATCGAACATCAGGCGACGCAGGCTGCGCTGCGCTCGCTAAACGAGACACTGGAGGCGCGGATCGCCGAGCGCACGCGTGACCTCGAGGCGGCCAATCAGGATCTCATCCGCTCGAATCGCGAATTGCAGGAATTTGCCTTCGTCGCCTCCCACGATTTGCAGGAACCGCTACGCAAGATCCAGGCATTTGGCGACCGTCTCCTGGAGCGCTACGCACCGCTGCTTGATGAGCGCGGGCAGGATTACCTGCGGCGCATGCAGGCCAGTTCGGAGCGCCTGCAGACCCTGATCGATGCGCTGCTCACCTACTCCCGGATCACCACCAAGGCACAACCATTCGTTCCAACCGATCTGAATCAGATCGCCGTCGATGTGTTGGCCGACCTCGATACGCGCATCGCGGAGACCGGTGGGCGGGTCTGCGTAGGTGAACTTGCGACAGTCTGCGCCGATCCGCTGCAGATGCGGCTGCTCATCCAGAATCTGGTTGGTAATGCCTTGAAGTTTCACCATCCCGAGCGTTCTCCACACGTCACCGTCACGGGCGCATGGCGTGACAACCAGGACGTCAGTTCACCAAATGGACATGATGTCAGGCGCGTTTATGCGTTGCAGGTCAGCGACAACGGCATCGGCTTCGAGCGCGACTATGCAGAACGGATATTTCAGATGTTCCAACGCCTGCATGGACGCAGCGAATATGAAGGCACCGGCGTTGGGCTGGCGATCTGCCGGAAGATCGTCGAACGCCACGGCGGCACGATCGTCGCTACGGCAGAACCGGGCCGCGGCGCGACATTTATGATTCTGCTCCCCGAACGACAGGCAGCGACGGCACCATCGACGGACGAGCAAAGGATGGCAAACAATGGGCAGACTGGTTGATTCCATCACAATCTTGGTCGCAGAAGACGATCCGGACGATCAGTTGTTGACGCGCGAAGCCTTGGAAGAGAATCGCCTCAGCAACGAGCTATTTTTCGTCAACGATGGCGTCGAGTTGCTTGACTATCTGTATCGACGCAATAGATACGCCGATCCGGCCAGTTCGCCGTATCCCGACTTGATCTTGCTCGACCTGAACATGCCGCGTATGGATGGGCGCGAGGCGTTGGCACACATCAAGGCGGATCCGGCGCTGCGGCGCATCCCGGTCGTCGTGCTGACTACCTCCAAGGCCGAAGAGGATGTTTTTCGCAGCTATGATCTGGGCGCCAACTCATTTGTTATCAAGCCCGTAACATTTGAGAGACTCGTTGCCGCCGTTCGCACGATCGCCGAGTACTGGTTTTCGATCGTCCGGCTACCCAGCCACGAGCAGTGAACCAACCTTGCAAACCAATGGAAAGCCTCGAACTCTATGAACACGTTACGCCTGCTGATTATTGATGACGACGAAGATGACTTTCTGCTGACGAGTGATCTACTGAACCAGGTGGCAGGCCAGCCCGTGCATGCGACCTGGGCCGAGTCCTATGAGGCCGCCCTGGCATACATACGGCGTGACGATCATGACATCTGTCTCGTCGATTATCGTCTTGGCGCCCACGATGGGCTGGAGCTGATCAAGACGGCGGTGGCGTTGGGCTGCCGGGCGCCGATGATCCTCATGACCGGGCAGGGCGACCATTCGATCGACCTGTTGGCAATGCAGGCCGGAGCTGTCGATTACCTCGTCAAGGGCGAGGTCGACGCCGCGATGCTCGAGCGATCTTTGCGCTATGCGCTGGAGCGCAGTCACATCATGCAGGCACTTATCGCAGCGAAGGCGACCGCCGAACAGGCTAACAAGGCCAAATCGCAATTTCTGGCCAACATGAGCCACGAGATTCGTACGCCGCTCAACGCCATCCTCGGCTCAGCCGAATTGGTGCAGGCTGCCTGCACCGATCCCGAGGTGCGGGAGTACTTGCAGATCATCCAGTCAAGCGGTGCGATGCTGCTGAACGTAATCAACGAGATCCTGGACTTCTCAAAGATAGAGTCGAGCGAAGTTCATCTTGAGCGGCTGCCGACGGTTCTGGATGACCTCCTCGAAAACCTGGCGGGCATCTTCCAGACGCTGGCACGGGGCAAGTCGCTGACGCTCACATGGTCACGCGACGGAGCCGTTCCGGCGCAAATCTACAGCGACCCGACGCGCCTGCGCCAGATCCTGACGAACCTGCTCAGCAACGCGGCCAAGTTCACGAGCGAAGGAAGCGTGACGATCACGATTGCGCTCGACGAAGATCAGCCGCGCAGGCTGCGGTTTTCGGTCGCTGATACAGGGATCGGCATCGCCTCAGCCAGCCAGGCAGGTCTCTTTCAACCGTTTCATCAGGTGGATGCATCGACGACCCGGCGCTTTGGCGGCACGGGTTTGGGACTGGCCATCTGCAAGCGGTTGGTGGAAGCGCTCAACGGCACAATCTGGGTGGAGAGCGAGCCTGGCCATGGCACCACGTTTCACTTCACGCTCCCGTACGAGCCGGTGGTCGAAAATACCGCCCTCGGCGCCAAGCCAACCTACACTACTACCGATTCCACAAATGAGCAGGCGACCGCGAGTTCGCCTGACGTCGAGCCCCTGGCCATTCTGCTGGCTGAGGACAACATCGTCAACCAGAAGGTGACGATCGCTATTCTGCGCCGCATTGGCTATCGCTGCGATGTGGCCGAAAACGGCGCGGCCGTGTTGGAAATGGTCCGGCAACGTCGCTACGACCTGGTGCTCATGGATCTGCACATGCCCGTGATGGATGGTTATGAAGCTACCCGGCACTTGCTGAGCGCCGAGGCAGCCACCGAGCGGCCCATTGTCGTTGCGCTTACGGCCGCCGCAATGGCCGAAGATCGCGACCGGTGTCGCGCGGCCGGCATGGATGACTTCCTCGCAAAGCCGGTCGGGCAGAAGGAGTTGCTGGATGTCATCACCCGCTGGCGTGAGACGATCGAAGCACGGCGGCACGAACCGGTAAGGTCGTGGTCGCTGTGACCCCGCCGCATGAGCACGCGTCCGGCTCACCCGAGTCCCCCTGCTCTTGGACATTGACAGCCACACCGTAGTCCTCGCCATAGCACACTTTGTGTTCAGCCGTTCGGTGGTACAATGCCGCCTTTGCAGCATCGCGCGGTGCGATCGGGCTGCGATTGGGAGCATTTGTGAATATGCGATATCCCGTCCGGGGTGTGCCGGCCGCTCGGCTCAAGTACGGTTTGCCGCCACTGTTTGCGCTCTGCCTGTTATGTGCCGGCGTCCTCGCCGGCACCGTGCGCGCTCAGAGCATAACGCCACTGTCGCTGCCACCTGGCTTTAGCGATGACAGCATCATCACGGGGCTGCTCGCCCCACGTGCGGCGGTATTCACCCCGGACGGTCGCATTCTGGTGCTGGAACGCGGCTCGGGGACGACCAATGACCAGAACACCGCCAGCGTGCGCGTCTTCAAGAGTGGGCAATTGCTGCCCGACCGCGCGCTCACGCTCGACGTGTGCGGCGACAGCGAGCGCGGCCTGCTGGGGATTGCGCTCGACCCTGACTTCGCCACAAACGGGTATGTCTATCTCTACTACACGCGGCAGGCCAGCCAGGGCGCCGCGTGCGCGTACAACTATCACCCCGACCCGACCGGGCTCGTCGGGCCGCGCAATCGCGTTTCCCGATTCACCATGGCCGGCGACACCATCGACCCGGCGTCAGAGATCGTTCTGATTGACGGCATCGTCACCAGCGTCGGCTATCACAATGCCGGCGACCTGCACTTCGGCCAGGATGGCTATCTGTACATCTCGACCGGCGAAGGGGGCATTTCGAGCCTTGCCGCCACTAACGACAATCTCAACGGCAAGATCCTGCGCATACTCCCCGGCAACGGCCCGGCAGGCGGATACAGCACCGCAGGCAATCCGTTTGATGGCGCCGCCGGTGCGCGCTTGTGCGGGGTCGACCTAGTGACCTTCGGCAACGGCCCTTGCCGCGAGGTGTACGGCCTCGGGCTGCGCAACCCCTTCCGGTTCGCTTTGCGTCCGGGTACCAACGACCTCTACGTGGGCGATGTCGGTGGCGGCGTCTGGGAAGAGGTCAACGAAATGAAGAGTGGTGGGGGGAACTATGGCTGGCCCGAACGTGAAGGCTTTTGCAGCAATGGCACATTGTGCAGCCCACCCTATTCGACGCCGCCAAGCTACCGCGATCCGACATATGCCTACGCACATGTCGATGCCGGCGCCAACGTCGACTCCGCAATCATCGGCGGCGCGTTCTACACCGGCACGGTCACCGGCCTGCCCTATCCCGCGCAATATGCCGGGAACTACTTCTTCGCCGACTTCGTGCGCGGCTTCATCCGGCGCATGGTGCGGGATTCAGGCTCTGGCGCGTGGTCTGTGGCGGAGCCAGACTTCGCCACCGGCGGCGCCGGCATCGTCGGACTGATCACCGGGTTGGACGGCAATCTCTATTATCTTGCGGCAGGAAGCGACCAACGAGACGGCGAACTGCGCCGCATTCGCTATGCAGGCAGCGAGAACCAGGCGCCGTTTGCCAAGCTGACCGTCACGCCCGGCGGCGGCCCAATCGAAACTGTTTTCATCTACTCGGCACTGGGCTCGTTCGACCCCGACCAGAGTGTGCCATTGACTTATACGTGGGATTTTGGCGACGGCAGCAGCATCGCCACAACCATGCTGACCGTTACGCACGTGTACACGGCGGCGGGCGCCAAGACCGTCACGCTCACCGTTACCGACAGCGGCACACCGCCGCGCGTCTCGCCTGCAGCACATGCGACCATTTTTCCAGGCGACGAACCCCCGACTGCGACGATCCGGCTGGAAAACGTGACGGCGCCAGGCCGGCCACGCTATTTCGTCGGCGACACGTGGGGCTTTGATGTCGCCGCAGCCAGCAGCGACGTGGTCACCTGCACCTGGAAGGTGGATTTCCACCACAGCGACCATTCACACCCGTTTCTGCCCAGTCCGCCGCCCGAGCAGCGCACGTTCGTCACCAACTACAATGAATCGGAGCCGGACGTCTGGTATCGCGTTTGGCTGACCGTTGCCGACACCTTTGGCCAGGAAACACGGGTCTACAGCGATGTATTGCCTGCGCTGGCCACGCTGCGCTTTGACACGGAGCCGACCGGGCTCAACCTGAAGATCGGCGAGCAGCAGGTGACTGCACCCTACGAGATTTCTCGCGTCGTCGGCGTCGACATTTCGGTGACGGCCCCGCTGACTCAGCCGTTCTCCGGATTATCGTACTATAGTTTCCGGGAGTGGTCCGACAGGGGCGACCGGCAGCACGTCGTGTCTGTCCCCGACAGCAGTGGCGAGTTTGTGGCGGCGTACAGGCTCATCATCACCGATGTTTTCCCGGCACCCCAAGAATGGAGCATCTATCTGCCTGCGCTCTCAACGGAACCATAGACCGTTGCCGGCCGCGCTCGCCAATCCTGCGCCTGCCAGAAACCAGGCGCAGGACGTAATGGCGCTTGGTGGTTTCGTACGATCAGCGCGAAACTTCAGCTATGATAAAAAGGCTGCGTACCCTACCACTTGGTCTCGCGCTCGTTGCCGTCGCTTCTTTTGGATTGGCGGCATGCACCTACACCTTCAACGAGGGCGCGTTCGAAACGTTCGACGTGCAGAACGCGCTCGTCATATCCGACAACCTGAGCTTTGTCGAGGATCTTGGCGAAGCGCACATTCAGCCGGACACGACCCCTGATTTCTGGGAAATTCGCATCGCTGGAGAGAATGGGTATCAAACGATCGGGATGGGTGGCAGCAAAGCCTTCTCCGAGTTGCCCGCGGCAACTGCCGAGGCCGTGCAAAGCCTCGAACTGATGGAGGGTGCGCCGATCTTCTGCGGCGACGGCCCTCGCTTTGCCTGCTACGTCTACATCATCTCGGTCACCGGGGATGCCATTGAGGTTGTCAGCAATGCCGACGAATTGGTGCACTTCCTCGGCACGATCGACACGCCGTCCGAAGCGGCGCTCGTCGCCATGGCCGACAACTACTACTTCAGCGACGGCTGGATCCGCCAGGATGGCACGCGCTATACGGTTCTCGCCACGGCGATCGAGAAGGGTCAGCCGTGGGAGTGTACGCCGGGAAGCGTGAAGCTGACGACCTACCAGGTGCTGCTCGAGATTGGCGAACTTGGGCGCATTGACGTCGTCGCCCGCAAACACCTGGAAGATCGGTGCGTGGACTTCTGACCGGGGTCGCCGCTATTCGTCGCGCAGATCTGCCCCTGTGTAGGCTAGGAAGACATCGCCCAGACTGGGGCGGTTGACGTTCACCTGCGTTACATGGAAACCGGCGGCCGCAGCAGCCCCGATGAGCCCCGCCAGCCGTCGCTCGCCGTCGTCGACTCCAATCTGAACGCGTACCAGACCGTCAGCCGCGTGCTCCGTCACACGCGTGACAAAGTCCAACGCGCGCACGGCGCCAAGCAGGCCGGCCACATCGCCGTTTCCCGCCAGCGTCACGACATCAGCCCCCATCTGCCGCACGAGTTCGCCGGGTTGGCCCTCGACGACCAGTTGCCCGTGGTCGATGATTCCCACCCGATCGGCCAGCGCCTCAGCCTCCTCCATGTAGTGCGTGGTGAGCAGCACGGTGATGCCCTGCTCATTGCGCAGGCGGCGGATGTGGCGCCAGATGCTGCTGCGGTTCTGCGGGTCCAGCCCTTGTGTCGGCTCGTCCAGAAAGAGCACCTGCGGGGCCGAGAGCAGGCCGCGCGCCAGCTCCAGCCGCCGCTTCATGCCGCCCGAATAGGTGCCGGCCTTGCGATCAAGCGCATCGGTCAGCTCGACCAGGGCGCCCAGCGTCGCAATACGCTCCTGGCGCACGGCGCGGCTCAGCCCGTACAGGCGGGCGTGAAAGTCGAGCACCTGGCGGCCGGTGAGGTCAGCGTCCACCACGATCTCCTGAAAGGTGACGCCGATGCGCCGGCGCACTTCATCCGCCTGGGTTGCCACGTCACAGCCGGCGACCGTCGCCGTACCTGCCGTCGGCATCAGCAGCGTAGTAAGGACCGAGATCAACGTAGTCTTGCCGGCGCCATTGGGTCCGAGGAGCGCGTAAATTTCGCCGGCATGCACCTGAAAGGCGACGCCGCGCAGGGCATGAACTGGCTCGCCGTCCTTTACATCGTAACGCTTTTCCAGCGCGGTGGTTTCGATAGCGTTCATAGCCGGCCCTATCGGCTCGTGATGCGCCAGACGCCCAGGCCCATAACGGCGCCGGTCACCAGAACGCCGATCAGCGCCGTCTGGAACTTCGTTCGGTCGGCTGTTGCGCCCTTGACGCGCATCCAGGTGACGTGCGCGATGCCGACGGCGACAAGCATGGTCAGCGGGTGCTCCCACGCCGAAAGCGGCGGCAGTTTCCAGGCGGCAGCCATGATCCAGAGCACCAGTCCCAACAGCAACTGGATGTCGTAGACGATGGGCAGCGCCATGCCGATGCGCTGATCCCACACGCCCCACGCACGGCCGCGGATCAAGCCGGCGGCAAACATGACGACGGCGACCACGGTCGCCAGGATTACCACGTAGCGCCAGCCGGAATGGGCATAGAAGACAAATTGCGTCATAATGTTCTCACCGAATCACGTGATGGTTTCAGGCAGGTTGCCATGTGCTCTACGAGAGCAACAAAGGGCCACTGCCCTGTGGACAACGGTCGTTCATGTTACGACAGCCGTAACCGGTTGCCCAATCTGCCGGACACCGATCATACGTAAACCCAACGCAAGAGAGATGCACGGAAGATAGCGCCCAAGAGCAGATGAAGTCTGCGCACAATCTGCTACCATAGCCAACGTGACATTCATGGCAACTTTGTTTCGTTCTGAAGGACCGACAACCACGACACTGGTTCAGCGCTGCCTGCATGGCGATGCAGGCGCATGGTCCATGCTGGTCGAGCGCTACGCACGGCTGGTACATGCCGTGCCCGTGCGCCATGGCTTGACGCCGGCCGAAGTCGATGACGTGGGACAGGAGGTCTTTCTCGCCCTGGCCCAGAACCTGCACGACATCGATGACCCGGAACGCCTGCCCGGTTGGCTGGTGACCACGGCGCGCCGCCTCTCCTGGCGCACGATCCAGCGCCGCCGCCAGGAAGAGACCATCGACGTGCACGAGAGCCCGGCCGTCGACAGCGGCAAGCTGACGCCCATCGTCTCGGCCATGCCGACGCCGGACGATCTGCTGCAAACATGGAGCCGGCAGGAAGCGCTCGGCCAGGGTCTGAGCCGGTTACAGCCACGCTGTCGCGATCTGCTCACCCTTCTCTTTCTCGACGCAAACGAACCCAGCTACGACGATATCAGCGCGCAGCTCGACCTGCCCAAAGGCAGCATCGGGCCGACGCGCAACCGCTGTCTGCAACAACTGCGCACCATTCTCGAAGGCCTTGGCATCTCGACATCAGATTGACAGCATGAAAACGCTCAAACTCCATGTATCATACGAGTCGCCTACGTGCTCTATTGTCATGAAGCCTGATAGTGGCTGCTTGCCGGAAGCCCTGGGTGCGCCAAGATTGACAGCCCAGGACGGACCATCACAGTAGAACAATGAGGAACTCGTCATGACTGCACACCTGACGCTCGATGAATTGTATAGCCTGGTTCTTGACGACGCAGCCCCCAGCGCCGCCGCCGCTCATCTGGCGACGTGTGCAGCGTGCCGTGCAGAAGCCGATGGGCTTCGCCAACTGGCCAATGACCTGGCAATTGCGCAGGCAAGCACACCCTCTGCCGATGCGCTGAGCCGCTACCAGAGCCTCTTCACCCACGTCCAGCAGCAGCCGTCGCTCCTGCGCCGCATGGCGGCACAGATGCGCGCCGTCCTGGCGTGGGACAGCCGCCAGCAGGTCGCGCTGCAGGGTGTGCGCAGCGGCGCCGCCACTGCCTACCGCCAGCTCTACACCGCCGACGACGTGGAGGTCGAGTTGATGGTGGAGCGCAGCGGGCGCGGCCGGCGCGTCGAAGGCGACCTGATCGCAGACGAGACCGGTGGCCGCAACGAGGCCGCCCTCGTCGAGTTGATCGCAGCCGGCGACCGGCCCCTCTATGCGACCGAGACCGACCCGAACGGGCTTTTCCGCTTTGACGGCATCGCCCCGGGCACCTATCGCATGGTCGTCACGCGCACCGAATCCGCCGCAATCGAGATCGAGGCTCTGGAGATCGCCTGATGCCGGGCGAACTGACACCGCAGTTGGCAACGCAACTGGCCGACCTGCCGGTTGCGGAGGCGCTGGCTCGCCTCGAAGAGGAATCGTTGCTGCAGCCCGAGAGTGCGGTCGCGTTGGCGCGCTTTGCGTTACCGATGACCGAAGGAAACCCGCCGGCAGCCCAGCGACTTGTCGACCTGGCCGCAGCCTTGCACGAACGCACCGGTGCACAGGCGCAAGTCGTGCCGTGGCTCGCCTATGCGCGCGCCCGGCTGGCCCTGGTCGGCGGTGATTTCGCCGGCGCCGAAGCCGCCCTGCAAGAAGCGCGCACGCGCTGGCAGGCATTGGGTGAGCCGGTTCTGCTGGCGCGCAGCGGCCTGGGGCTGACCCAAGTGCTGGCCGTGCAGGGTCGCTATGCCGATGCCCAGGCTGTCGTGAGCGAGGCAGTCGACGCACTGGCCGCTATCCCGGATCGCGACGTCGAGACGGAACTGATCTACCTCGATGCGCGCATCAACGCGGCCACACTGCTCTCCTACCAGGAGCAGCACGCCGAAGCCGCCGCAGAATTCGCGGCAGTGCAGGCTGCGCTTGCGGCATTGCTCGAAAGCGCCGATGACAACGAACTGGCCGCTGAGCTTCGCGCTCGCCTCGGCCTCGTCGGAATCGACGCAGCGATCTCCCAGACCTATCTCGACAACCCCGTCGCGGCAGCCGCCACGCTGGCGGAGGCGATTGCCCTGCTCGACCAGCCTGAAGTACGCTACGATCGCGGGCGCGCTCACAGTAACTTGGGCCACCTGCTGACGCGCACGGGCAGCTTTGCCGGCGCGCTGGGCGAATTCGATGCCGCCACGCTGGACATGCTGGGCACATCCGACCCGGACAGCGCGCCCGAGCGCTGGGACGGGGCTGACGTGCTCTTTCTCGACCACGCCATCGTACAGATCGCGCTCAATCTCCTGCCCGAAGCCACGGCCAATCTCGACCGTGCGCTGGTACTTTTCGAGCGCAGCGGCCAGCGTTACGAACTCGGCCAGGCGCTCTACTACCGCGCGCTCGCGGCGCTGCGCGAGCTGGCACTCGGCGATGCCGGCCCCTGGCTCGCACAGGCAGCCGCGATTTTTGCGGAACTGGGCAATGACTATTGGCTCAACCGCGTGCGCCAGGCGGAGGCGCTTGCTCGCCTGCTGGACGGCGACGCCCCCGGCGCCGCCGCGCTGCTCGACGCCCTGCTTGTAAGCGGAAAAGGCGCAGCCGCCCCATCCGCCGGCGACCTGGTCACCAGGGTGGAGGGCGCGCTGCTGCGGAGCCGTGTCGCCCTGGCGCAGGCAGAGAACGAAATGGCGATGCGCTGGGCAGAGCAGGCTGCGACGTGGCTGAACGAGGCCGCAGCCGGACGTGAGGCGTTGTCGCTCTACCCGCATCTTGCGCTGCTGGCCCTGCACGCCCGCGGCCAGGCTGCGCGTGCGGCAGGCGACACACAACAGGCGCGGCAGTTTTTCGAGCAAGCGGTGGATGTCATCGAATCACAGCGTGCAACACTTCCGGTCGAAGAGTTCCGCACCGCCTTTCTCGCCGACAAGACGCAGATTTACGCCGACCTCGTGCTGTCGCTGCTGGACACGCCTGCGCCGCCGGAATCCATGCTGGCGGACGCCTTTGCCGTGGTGGAGCGCGCCCGGTCGCGCGCCCTGCTGGAGCGGCTGCTGGCCGCAGTCGACGAAGCGGCGCTGGCACAGAGCGCGCAGTCGCCCGAGACAGGCGAACGCTTGACAGCACTGCGCCGCCGGCTTGCCTGGCTCTACAACCAGTTGCTGGGGAACAACCCCGCCGGTCGCGGTCTTGACGGCGCCATCACCGACGAGATCCGTGCGGCCGAGGCCAGTTTGCAGCGGCTGGAATGGCGCGTCGCACCATGGCTGGCCGAGGCGGAGCCTGCCACCCTCGACACGGTGCAGCAAGCGCTGGCGCAGGACGAGCAAGCGGTAATCTACTACCAGGCCGGCAACGAATGGATGGCCTTCGTGGTCGGCGCCGACGACGTATACCTGGCGCGCCATCTGTGCACAGCCAGGGCGGTGGAACAGGCGCTGGCGGATCTGCGTTTCCAGTTGGGCCGCGCCGAGATCGGTGACGACTACCTGGCGCGGCATGGCGAGCGCCTGATGGCCGGTGCGCGTGGCGCGCTCCGCCAATTGCATGATCTGCTGTGGGCGCCGTTGCGCGGGTATCTCAAGGGCCGGCGTTTGCTGGTCATTCCCCACGGGCCGCTGCACCTGGCGCCCTTTCATGCTTTCTGGGATGGGACGTCCTACCTGGCCGAGTCGTGCGAAGTCAGCTATGCGCCGAGCGCGAGCGTGGAGTTGCACCGGCGAAAGCGGGCAGAGCCGGCGGGCTACGCGTCGCTGGTGGGCTTTGCCGTGCGCGACCCGTCGATCCCGCAGGCCGAGGCAGAGATTCGTGCGGCGGGTGCGTGCTTCGATACGGCCCAACTTTTCGTCGATGACGACGCGCGCGTCGACGTGCTGCAACAGGCGGCAGCGGACGGCGACGTGCTGCATCTTGCCACGCACGGCCTCTTCCGCCCGGACAACCCCTACTTCTCGGCGTTGAAGCTGGCCGACGGCTGGATCGACGTACGCAGCATTTACCGGCTGCCGCTGCGAGCGCGGCTCGTCGTGCTCAGCGCGTGCGAGAGCGGCGCCGTGCAGGTGCAAGGCGGCGACGAGGCGATTGGGCTTGTGCGCGGGTTTCTGGGCGCCGGCGCGCAGTCGCTGGTCGTGAGCCTGTGGAATGTACATGACGCCAGTGCAGCGGCATTCATGACCGATTTTTACAAATATCTGCAAAATGCAGCGATGGCGCCGGCGACGGCCTTACGTGCCGCGCAGCAGCGTGCCATTCAAGCGAATCGCCATCCCTATTTCTGGGCTCCCTACACGGCGATCGGTTAGTGGAAAAGGATGCGAACCATGACAGGCAAGAACACTGAAGCCCAAGATCACGCTCGGACACAGCGTCCGGCGCGACAGCCGTTAATCTTGGCGGTTATTTCGCTGGTCATCGGCGCGATGGCGGCGCTAGCTCTGGTTGGCGGTGTACAGGCTACGGCCGGTTCCCGTGCGATGGACGGTCAACCTGGCTTCCCGGAGCAACTCTCCGGCGCCAACCACGGTGACAGCGACTCTGACGAAGCCGAGGTGAAGGGCACGCTGGCTGAACCTGTGACTGCCTTTGCCGGTGAATGGATCGTGAACGTCGACTCGAATCGAACCGTGACCCTCGTTCTTACTGCGACAACCGATGTTCAGAAATTCATGAATCACCTGCCGTCGGTCGGTGACTGGGTCGAAGCCAAGGGCACATGGACCACCCCCGACCGGCTGGATGCGCGCCGCGTACGGCCAGATGAGTACGAAGCGAATCAGGTCGTTGCGCGGCTCAAACCGGGCGTGGTAGCCGAGACGCTGGCCGCCACCTACAACATGACCGTCACCGGCGTGCTCAGTTCGGCCAACATTTTCCTCTTCTACACGCACGACGACGAGGATCTGGAAATCCAGAAATTGCTCAACGACAAGGTGAATGTCGAGTGGGCGGAGGTCAACTGGATCAGCCGCGTGCCGACTGGTTCGCCCTATCGCTCGTGGCGTTGGGGTGGATCCGACGACACCGGCTACGTCAACCAGCATGCATTCGAGCAGGTCCGTCTCGAACCGGCGCTGGCGAAGTATGACGGCACGGGCATGGTGGTCGCCGTGCTGGACACGGGCGTCGACCTGGCGCACACGGCGCTGGCGACCAGCCTGGTGGCCGGCCGCGATATGATCTCCGACACGGCCACGCCCGACGATATCGGTCCTGGGCTGGCGTGGGGGCACGGCACGCATGTGGCCGGTATCGTGCACCGCATGGCGCCGGCGAGCAAGATCCTGCCCATCCGCGTTCTGGACAGCCAGGGACGCGGCAACACCTTCGTGCTGGCCTATGCCATCGAGTATGCGGTGCAGCAAGGCGCCGATGTCATCAACCTGAGCCTGGGCGCCGATTGCGGGTCACAGGTGCTCAGTTCCACCATCCAGTCCGCCATTGCCCAGGGCGTGGTCATCGTGGCGGCGGCAGGCAACAGCAACACGCAAGTGCCACAGTGTCCGGCCTCCATGCCCGGCGTCATCGCAGTGGCGGCGGTCGACGAGAACAAGGTGCGCGCCGAGTGGTCGAATTACGGCGCCGGCTGGGTCGATATTGCCGCACCGGGCGTGGGCATCACCTCTACGTTCCCCGGCGGCTACGCATCGTGGAGCGGCACCTCTATGGCGGCGCCGTTCGTCTCCGGCGCGGCAGCGCTGGCGAAGCAGAAGAAGGAAGCCAGCAACGGCGACGTGCCGGTCGACGAAATGCTCATCGACCGCGGGTCGGACATCAGCGGACTCAACAGCGAGGCGATCGGCCCGCTGCTGGATGTGGCGGCTGCCGTCGATTCACTGCCGACGGAGCCGGAGCCCACACCAACGCCGTCGCCTGGCGGCCATAACCTGTTCCTGCCGGCAATCGCCAACCCCTAGACCTGAGCCTCGGCCGGTTCGAGGCTGCACAATCGATAGCATATCAAAAGCGGCGCTCCTCCTTGACGAGGGCGCCGCTCTCTATGCCACGGACGACTCAAGGCGCACCGATGCACCGGCATCTTCCGTTGTGTTACGGCGCACCGCCCAGGCAACTGCCAGGTTTGGCGCGATTGGCGTATTTTTTGCGCCGCGCCGCCCCTCTATTGTGGTGAGGGGGAGACACGGCGCAGCGCCGTGCTGCATGAAAACCGAGTCCGCAATGGTATGGATGGAGGATATCCAATGAATGGTACAAGTCACCGATGGTGGTTGGTTCTTACGGCAGCAACCTTTGGGCTGCTGCTTCTGTTTACCGGCACGCGCAATGCCAGCGCGGCCGGAATCCCGCTGCAAGAAGCCCGCGGCGTGGACGTCTCGCAGGCAGGTGCAGATGACAGCGAACGGCCGTCGTTCTACGGCATCGTCAAGAGCATGCCGGCCGGCGGGATGACCGGCGAGTGGATGATCGGCGACCAGACTGTGATCGCCGATGGGCAGACGCAGTTTCAGCAGATGGCCGGCCCGCTGGCAGTCGACGGCTGCGCCAAGGTCAAGCTCGTCGCGCAAGGGTCGAACATTGCCCACGAAATCGAATCGGAGAACATGTCTGACTGTACCGGCGACGGTCACGATGACGGCAGCGAGGTCTACGGCCTCGTCGAAGGCATGCCGCTGAGCGGCACGGTCGGCGTTTGGACGGTCAGCACCAAAGAATACACGGTGACCGAACAGTCCGAACTGAAGATGGAGTATGGCGACTTTGAAGTCGGTAAGTGTGTCAAGATCCACCTCGTTCTCGGCACGACGGACACCGTGCGCGAGATGGAAACTGAACGCAGCTACAAGTGCTCCGACGACGACGACAGCGATGACGGCATCTCCGGCATCGGCAAAGGCGAGATCTACGGCGAGTTGATGTCCTTCCCCGACCCGGCGAGCGGTTCGCTGGCCGGCACATGGGTCGTGGGTACGATGACCTTCTCGGCGACGGAGCGCACGGAGTTCAGCACCAAGAACGGCGACTTCGCAGTGGGCGGCATCGTCAAGGTCGAGTTCGTGATTTTGCAGGACGGCACCTTCGTCGCCCGCGAGATCAAGACTGCCATGGCCGGGCATGACGATGATGGCGACGGTCACGAAAGCGACCGCGACGAGGGCCATGCGTACGGCATGATCGAACAACTGCCCGAAGGCAGCCTGATTGGCACCTGGATCGTGGCCGGCGTCGAATACAGTGTGACGGAACGCACCAAGCTTCATGAAGAGCATGGCACCTTTGCCATCAGCGAAACTGTCAAGATTGAGTTCAAGGTGGACAGCAACGGTCTGCGCGTGGCCAAGGAAATTGAACTCAAGAGCAAGAGCGGCAACGAGAACGAAGATGCCAAGTTCGTCGGCTTCATCGACAGCATGCCGGAGACAGGGTTCGTTGGACTCTGGGTCGTCAATGGTGTGGAATTCAGCGGCACCTTGAAGAGCAAGTTTGAAGAGGACCACGGCAGCTTTACCGTCGGCGCATTTGTCAAGGTGGAATATAAGAGCATTGACGGCGTCAACATCATCCACGAGATGGAGACCGAAGTGCCGCCAGGTGCCGGCGACGATGACACGGTCGGCAAGATCGAGAGCATGGACGACAACCCGACGGCAGCGGCTGTGAGCGCCAATACGACCTGGGTCGTGGACGGCAAGAGCTTCGTCGTGACGCCGTCGACGCGGGTGAGCGGTGGTCTCAGCACGACGGACACCGTGTGGGTCAACAGCTACGCGGCCGCCGACGGCAGCCAGGTGGCGACGCGTATCGTCGGCGTCACCCTCGACAATTCACTCTTCCTGCCTGTCATGCGCCGCTAAGTCAGGTAAGTCAGGACCAATTCAAAAGGGGAGTCCAGAAATGGGCTCCCCTTTTTTGTCTGGTTTTGCGGCGCCGGTCACAGCTACGCGTTGGCCAGCCACGCCTCGATCTGTGGCAGCGTCACTGCCCAGTCGACATGCACGATCCCGGAAATGCCGAGCGCCTGCGCCGCTTCGACGTTGGACGCCAGATCGTCGATATACAGGACGTTTTCTGCCGGCGTGTCAAGCAACTCCAGCGCCAGCTCAAAAATCTCAGGGTCCGGCTTGAGGATGTGAACCTCGTTGCTCATCATAACGAGTTCGAAGTCGGCCAGTTCCGGCACGTGCTGATCCAGCCAGGCCACGTGCACTTCATTGGTGTTGCTGATCGCGCCGACCTGCGTCGACGCTCGCTCCTGCAGCGACAACGCATAGGCCAGGGCGGCATCGTCGCGCACCAGACCGGCGCAGAATGCGCGCACGAAGCTGCTCTCCTCAATCTCGCAGCCCAGGCTGCGATTCAAGCTGTTCAGCACATCCGCTGCGGTGAGCAACCCCATGCCGAAGTCGGTTCCGACCAATGAGAACGCATCGCGGACTGCGGCGCGCTCGACGCCATAAAGCGTGGCAACCGCGGCAATCGTCGCGTCATGCTCGTACCGGACCAGTACGTTGCCGAGATCAAATAGAATGGAACGCATGGGCAGTCAACTACCGGTGATGGCGATTGCGAGGACGATGAGGAATCCGGTCAGACCGACAAGAAAGGTGAGAAGGCCGAGGAAAAAGCGGATGCGAAAGCCGGCGTGGGAGTCACTCAGCCGTTCGGCCGATACAACCATCGAAGGGTCCACCTGGCTGCCATAGTCTGAATTTCGGCGCTGCGCCATGGACTGCCCCCGCGGTGACAATTGGATCGACTTGCTGAAAGCGAAGATGCGCTACACCTAGCAGTATAGGGGGCGGCAAACGCCGGCGTCAACCCACGAATTACCTACGATCGGCGCGATGACGGCCGCGTTTTGTGTGGCAGGCCAGGGTTCGACAACTGATTTTGTTTGCAGAAGTGAATATGCATCATGTATGCTACAAAGGTTGCCGCAGTTCAACAGCAGCAAGCAACGTTGCTGGCCGCCCCATCTCCTCCGGGTCAAAGCCGACCCACCTTTTCCGAGGACAGTCAATGCGAAAGATCGACTTGTGTCTGCGCTAGCACTCTGTCTACTCCTTTTGTTCCTGGCGGGACCCATCTTCTGGTTACTAAAGCCCCAGCGCTCGCATGCATTTGCCTGGCTTGCCGCCCTGCCGCCGGCAGCGGTGACGCTCTGGCAGGCGCTACAAATGAACGCCGTGGCGTCCGGCAGCACGCTCGTCGAGCGCTACGCCTGGGCACCGACGTTGGGTCTGGAAGTGGCCCTCAAGCTCGATGGGCTCGCTCTCTTTTTCGGCCTGCTGATCACAGGGATCGGTACGTGTATTGCTTTCTACACGAACTATTACCTGGAAGGTGACCGGCGCCAGGGCTATTTCTACCTGGTGCTCTACATCTTTATGGCCAGCATGCTGGGCCTGGTCTGGTCAGATGACCTGCTCACGCTCTTCGTATTTTGGGAGGGCACGAGCATTACGAGCTACCTGCTCATCGCCTATAAATCGGAATACAAGGGCGCAGTGGAGGGCGCCCGCCGCGCGCTGATCGTCACGACGGCCGGCGCGCTGGCGATGCTGGCCGGCATGGTGCTCCTGGGTCTCGAAGCCGGCACCTTCAACATCAGCGAAATCCTGGCGGAGCCGGGCATCGCGACGGCGGCCATCACGCCCGTCGCCCTGGTGCTGCTCTTCCTGGGTGCGTTCACCAAGTCAGCCCAATTCCCGTTTCAATTCTGGTTGCCGGGCGCCATGTCCGCACCCACGCCAGCCAGCGCCTACCTCCATTCGGCGACGATGGTGAAGGCCGGAATCTTCTTGCTGGCCCGGCTGCACCCGGCATTCAGCGACCTGCCGCTTTGGTTCTGGTCACTCTTCCTGGTGGGCGGCTTCACCATGGTGCTTGGTGCCGTCAGCGCCATTCGCTACACGGACATGAAGGCACTACTGGCCTACGCCACGATCAGCGTGCTGGGCATGTTGACCATGCTCCTGGCCTTCCAGGAGGAGTATGCGCTGGAGGCGTTCGTCGTGACGGTGCTGGCGCACGCGCTCTACAAGGCGCCGCTCTTCCTCAGCGCCGGCATCGTCGACCACGCCATGGGCACGCGCGACCTGCGCCGGCTGGCCGGGTTGGCGCGCGCCCTGCCCGTCGTGGCGTTGACGGTCGTGCTGGCGACCGTCTCCATGGCCGGCATCCCGCCGACGATGGGGTTCCTGGCCAAAGAATTGCTGCTCGAAAACTTCTACGACCTGTTCGAACATAGCGAAACACTGATCGGCGGGCTCGGCTTTGCCATCGCGGCGCTATCGGCCGTGTTTCTTGGCGGCGCCGTCTTCACGCTGACCTGGGAGGCGTTCTTCCGGCGCAAACCAGACGACGAAGCGGCTCATCTACACCATGCACCCTCCTTCTGGTTTGCGGCGCCCGCACTCCTGCTGACGATACTCGGTGCCGTCGGCGCGCTCTTTGTCGGCAGCTACGAACAGGTGCTGCTGGCGCCGGCCATCGCGGCCGTTGCCGGCGAGCCGATAGAAGTACATCTGAAACTCTGGCACGGGCTGACACCGGTCTTCTTCGCCAGTATGGGCATCCTGGTCCTGGCCGTCGTCGTCTTCCTGGCGCGCGGTCTCTTCCGCCGCCTCTATGCACGCGTGCCGACCGGCTTCAGCGCGCTGGCGGTCTACGATGCCACGGTGGACGCCATCTATCGCCTTGCCTACCGCGTTACGACGGTGATTCAGGGCAGCCCCATGGCACCCCAACTCAGCGTGACGCTGCTGGCCGGTGTGGCCGTCGTCTTCTATGCAGTCTTCTTCACCGACGGCAGCACGAGTCGCCTTCTGGACTCGCTCGAATTTCCGACGCTGACCGAATGGGCGATCTTTGCGCTGGCAATCATCGCGGCGATTACCACGGTACGCGCCCGCTCGCGATTGAGCGCCATCATCGCGCTGGGCGTGGTCGGCGTCACGGTAACGCTCTTCTTCATCATCTTCGGTGCGCCGGATCTGGCGCTGACCCAGCTTCTCATCGAGGTGCTGACGGTCTTCCTGCTCGTGCTGGTCTTCTTTCACGTCAAGCCAGACACGCCTATCGCCCACGACAGGCGCGAGCCATTCCGGCTTCTCGTGGCCGTGGCGATGGGCTTCTTCGGCTTTGCCGTGGTCATGGTCAACCACCTGAGCCAGGTCGGCGAAAGCATCAGCCCGTATTTCATCGAGAACTCGCTCGAACTCGGCAAAGGGTCGAACGTGGTCAACGTAATCCTCGTCGACTTCCGCGGTTACGACACCATGGGCGAGATCACCGTGCTCGCGCTGGCGGCGCTGGGCGGCTATGCCCTGCTGCGCAGCACGCAGATGCACGCGCTGCGCCAACGCATCAACGCCGCCCGCCAGATGTTGGCCAGCGAACCGGAGCCGGCAAAGAGCGAGAGCGGAAGGGAGGCAGGCCATGACTGAAATCTATCTACGGCTGGTCAATCTGATCCTGACGCCGCTCATCATCCTGGTGGCGATCCTGCTCTTCCTGCGCGGCCACGATCTGCCTGGCGGCGGTTTCATTGCCGGTCTGCTGGTCGCCGCGGCGCTGGAGTTGACGATCCTGTCGCGCGGCGCGACCGTCACGCGCGAGCAGTACGGCCCGTGGTTGATCCCGCTGGTGGGGCTTGGGCTGCTTGTGGCCGTCATTGCCGGGCTGCTCGGCATCTACGGCGGGGGCTTTTTCCACGGCATGTGGATCGAGTTCTATCTCGGCGGCGACAAGATCAAAATGGGCACGCCGCAACTGTTCGATCTCGGCGTCATGCTTGTCGTCATCGGCATGGGCGTCACCTACCTGCTGCGCCTGAGCGAAGCGGCAGAGGCCGTGTCGAAGAACGATGCGGTGGAAGGAGAGCAGCCATGACCGCAATTATGCTGGCGGTGCTGGTTGGCGTCCTGTTCGCCTGCGGGGCGTACATGATCCTGCTGCGCGGACAGATTAAGCTCGTGCTGGGTCTGGGTCTCATCACCCATGCGGTGAACCTGGCGCTCTTCGGCACGGGGAAATTGACCCGCGGCGCGCCGCCAATCGTGCCGCACGAGCAGCAGGTCACGGCGGCCATGGCCGGCCAGTTTGCCGACCCGCTGCCGCAGGCGCTGATCCTGACGGCGATCGTCATCAGCTTTGGCGTGACGGCCTTCATCGTGGTGTTGATCTACCGGCGCGATGCGCTGACCGGCAGCGATCTGGCGCCGGGTGAACTGGCCACGGTCATCAACACATCCGATCCCTTTGCGCCCTTCAGTTCGCGCATGGTCATGCCCGAGGCGGCGGACGACTATGACATCCTCCAGTTCGAGCTAGACGAGGTCTACGACAACCCGCAGGCAGAAGGAGCCGACGAATGAACGTCCATCCGACGATTCTGGCCATGCCGGTTGCGATTCCGCTGCTCTTTGGCGCGCTCTCCCTGCTCATGCAGGGGATACGCACGCCGCACCGCGTGCGTGTGCAGCAAATCCTGGCAGGTATCGCCATCGGCGCCAACCTCATCCTGGCGCTGCTGCTGCTGAGCTATACGCTCTCCGGCGGGCGCATGTCCTTCCAGATGGGGTTGTGGCCGGCGCCCTTCGGCATCACCGTTTACATCGACGGGCTCTCTGCCATCATGCTGACCACCGTGGGACTGCTGAGCGCGCTCATCTTCCCGTTTGCGGTCGCGACCATGGATGCCGAACGGGCGCGCCTCGGCTTCTATCCCATGGCGCTCTTCCTGCTCATGGGCGCCAACGGGGCGTTCATCACGGGCGATCTTTTCAACCTCTACGTCTTCTACGAAGTGCTGCTCATGTCCAGTTTCGTGCTGCTGACGTTGGGCGGCACGCCGAGCCAGATCAACGGCGGCATCCGCTACGTGGTGCTCAACCTGATGGGCTCCATGATGCTGCTGCTCGCCGCCGGCATCACCTACGGCACGCTAGGCACGCTGAACATGGCACATATTGCCGTGCGCATGGGCGCTACGCCATACCTGGTACAGGCGGTCATCGCAGGGCTGCTGCTGATCGCGTTTGGCGCCAAGGCTGCGGCGTTCCCGGTCTTCTTCTGGTTACCCAGCAGCTATCACACGCCACATCCTGCCGTCACAGCGCTCTTCTCGGGCGTCTTGACCAAGGTGGGCATGTACTCGCTCTTCCGCACCTTCCCGCTCTTCTTCCCGTGGCTGCTCGACGAGTGGCAGCCCTTGATCCTGACAATCGCCGGGCTGACAATGGTGATCGGCGTGCTGGGCGCCTTTGCACAGCCGACGATTCGCCGCCTGTTGAGCTTCCACATCATCAGCCAGATCGGCTACATGTTCATGGGGCTGGGCGTTGCCATGGCGCCGACACCCTATGGCGTCGGTTTCGGCCTGGCGCTGGCCATCCTGTTCCTCGTGCACAACCAGATTGTCAAGACTGCCTTGTTGCTGGGCGGCGGCGCCGTGGAATTGGAAACCGGCACCGGCAAGCTGAACGAACTGGGCGGGGTCGTTGCGTTGCGACCCTTCCAGGCAGCGCTCTTCTTCCTGGCAGCCTTTTCACTGGCCGGCTTCCCGCCGACAAGTGGCTTCATCGGCAAGCTGGGGTTGCTCGAAGTGACCTTCTCGTCGGGCTCGTGGGTCATCGCCGCCGTCAGCGTCTTCGTCAGCCTGCTCACAACCATGAGTATGATCCGGCTGTGGCAGTATGTCTTCTGGGGCAAACCGCACAGCAAGTATCGCATGCCTAAGAAACTGGCCACGCAGGGTGCAAGCATGGCGATGACGGTGCCCGTGCTGATTCTGGTCGTGCTGAGCATCGCCATCGGTGTAATGGCGCAGCCGGCGCTGGACGCGGTGCAAGTCGCGGCAAGCCAGGTAATCGACCGTGTCGGCTACGTGGAGACCGTTGGCCCGGAACTGACGGCCAGCGACCTGCAGATCCCCTTTGGCAACTATCCGGCAGACGCCGTGGCGGCCGGGAGATAGAGCATGAACACACGCAATGTTTTCCTGATCAACATCTTGCTGGCCGTGCTGTGGGCGGCCTATCAGGATCAGTGGAGCACAAACAGCCTGGTCATTGGCTTTGTCGTGGGCTATGTGTTGCTCTCGATTTTGCACCGCGGCTACGGCAGCCTGGTCTTCAACGTCGTCTCCTACGTGATCTTTCTAATCTGGAGCATTCTCAAGAGCAGCGTCCAGGTGGCGTGGGTCGTGCTGGAGCCGACGTTGAAGCTCGACCAGGGCATCGTTGCCATTCCGCTGGAGGCGCGCACGGATCTGGAAATCTCGCTCCTGGCGACTTCCATCACGCTGACGCCAGGCACGCTGAGCGTAGACACAGGCTGGAACGCACATGGCGAGCACGTGCTGTACGTGCATAACCTGGTGATGGGCAACGCCGAAGATGTGCGGCGATCGATCAAACAGGATTTCGAGCGGCGCATCCTGCGCATCACACGCGGAGGGAATGGCTCATGACCGTGGCATTCTGGGTCAACGTCGGTCTCGTGGTGCTAGCGTTGTCGCTCCTGCTCTGCTTTGTGCGGCTCTATCTCGGGCCGAACCCACCCAACCGAACCGTCGCATTCGACACGATCGCCATCCACGCGGTCGGCATCATCGCCTTGATTGCCATGGCCAGCAACGCCCCCGCCCTGCTCGATGCCGCCGTCGTCACCGCCGTGCTGGGCTTTGTGGGCACGATGATGTTTGCGCGTTATATGGAAAACTCCGATCTCAAGGATTGGGAGCCGGACGAGGAATAGACTCGCATGACACCCAGAGATATCGTAATTGTCGTCTTCATACTTGCCGGCTGTGTGTTCATGCTTGTGAGCGCAATCGGCATCGTGCGCCTGCCGGATGTCTTTGCGCGCATGCACGCGGCCGGCAAAGCATCGACCGTCGGCGTCAGCGGCCTGCTGTTGGCGGCGGGTCTGTACTTCTACGACGAGTTCCTCATGCTGCGCATGCTGGCATTGATCGCCCTGATCTTTGCGACCGCGCCCATCGCCACGACGGCCATGGCGCGTGCGGCCTATCGCACCGGACCGCGCAAGCGCAAGCATCTCCACTACGACGAGATGGCGGGAGATGGTCAAGCGCCGCAGACACACGCAGGCGAAAGGGTCAACGACCCTGTGGGGTAGGACATCACGAGTCAATCGTCATATTTATCCGGGAGTGCGCCGGATTCGTGTCAGGGAGCGCGTCACGGGTACACTTCGGTGCAGACGTCTGCACGCATGCCGCCCCCATCTTACCTTTCTCACATAAAACAGGATGTAGCTTATGTCATTTGATTTTGATACGCCCGTCGAACGGCGCGGCACGGATAGCGGTAAGTGGGCGTGGTTCGGCGAGGACGTTCTGCCCATGTGGGTGGCGGACATGGATTTTCGCTCGCCGCAGCCGATCATCGACGCGCTGGAGGCGCGCGTCCAACAGGGTGTCTTCGGCTACGGCATGGATTCCAAGGCGCTGAAAGAGACCCTGGTCGAGCGCATGCAGCGTCTCTACGGCTGGACCATCGAGCCCGAAGCCATCGTCATGCTGCCGGGGCTCGTCAGCGGGCTCAACATCGTCAGCCGGGCGGTCGGCGCTCCGGGCGACAGCGTGTTGACCAACACGCCAGTCTACGGACCGTTTCTCACCGCGCCGATCAATCAGCAACGGCGGCTTCTCACTTCGCCGTTGCAGGAAACGCGCTTCGGGCGGCAGCTCCGCTACGATCTCGACATGGCCGGGCTGGAGAAGGTCATTGTTGACGACACGCGGCTCTTCCTGCTCTGCAATCCGCAGAACCCGGTGGGCCGTGCCTTCACCCGCAACGAGTTGGAAGAGATCGCCGCCTTCTGCGAGCAGCACGATCTCATCATCTGCTCGGACGAGATTCACTGCGACCTGCTGCTCGACGAGACGCGCCACATCCCCATCGCCAGCCTGTCGCCCGCAGTGGCGCAGCGCACGATCACGTTGATGGCGCCCAGCAAGACCTTTAACGTGCCAGGGTTGGGTGCGAGCCTGGCCATCATTCAGAACGCGGCCTTGCGCAAGCAGGTCGAGCAGGCCATGGCCGGCATCGTGCCGCACGTGAACATCCTGGGCGTGGTTGCGGCCGAGGCAGCCTACGCGCAGTGCGACGCCTGGCTGCAAGCCCTGCGCGCCTACCTCACCGCCAACCGTGACTTTGCCATCGAGTTCATCGAGACGCACATGCCGGCGCTCAACTACACGTGCCCGGAAGCGACCTACCTGCTGTGGCTGGATTGCCGCAACGCCGGCATCGGCGACAAACCGTCCGAATACTTCCTGCGCGAAGCCAAGGTCGCCATGAATGAGGGAGTCTGGTTCGGCGAGGGTGGCGAAGGCTTTGTGCGCCTGAACTTCGGCACGCCGCGCGCTATCTTGGAGGACGGGCTGAAGCAGTTGAAGGCGGCACTTGATCGCGCTGCCGTCGCATTACCGTGAATCGGAGCGAAAGCCATGCTGATTGTCCATGTCGACGTCAATGTCAAGCCTGAAGTGGTCGATGCCTTCATTGCGGCGACCGTCGAGAATGCGCGCAACAGCATCCAGGAGCCGGGCATCGCCCGCTTCGACGTCATCCAAGATCAGGCCGATCCCACCCACTTCGTGCTTGTCGAAGTCTACCGCACGGCCGACGATCCGGCGCGCCACAAGGAGACGGCGCACTACGCCACCTGGCGCGACACCGTCGCCGAGATGATGGCCAGACCACGGACGAGCGTGAAGTATGGGAATTGCTTTCCTGGGGAGGATGGGTGGGAGGCTACCGTCCGCTAGCAGTCTACACGGTTCGCGCCTCTGATCCAGAACTCACAGAAAAGCATATCGTTCTCGTTCACCCAAACCATCAACATCCGCTCCCGCACAAAGGAGGCGTAAAGCCGCGCTTGCCCAATAATGTAAGGCAAGTATCATGATCTTGCTATTGAATTGGCCGCTTCGGATCGCTATAATGAGTTCATTGCAGCACTCATTGGTAACCTATGCGGCGTCGGGCAGGATGAACCTTGTCACAACCGCACAACCCCGAGTTGAACATGCTACCCCATATGACACAACCCAGACGGCCAGCGAGAGAGGCCAGCAATAGCAACCCGGCGACGCGATTGCCGAGGCACTATGCCTCTGCGCAGCGACTCCAATATTCCGCGCAACCGCCGTCATCGCTGGCTCACGGAATGGCAAGCCATTGTCAGGAGGAAGACCCGTGCTTACCCTGAACATGAAGGTGGTTGGTCCTCTATTCGTAGGCGCCATCGTAGGTGCGTTCGTCGGTTACTGGGTCGACACGTCGACCGAGTATAGATTTGATGCGCCTTCAACCATAGTTGGTTTGATTGCAGGCGCATTGTTTGGACTTGCCATAGGGCTATTATTGGCTCATCAGCGGCGCAGGTGGATCGCAACGGCAGGCCTAGCAGCATTTCTACTCTTCGTATTCCTGACCAGCGGATGGATTACTACCGGGCTCGCCGTAGCAGCCATTATGGTGACGTTTGTGGTGTCGGCCGGAGTACTGCGCGGATTCTATGGGGACGACGATGTTGCTGCAGTCAAGCATCACATTCAGATATGGACCTCCATCCGCGGGGGATTTGTTGTCGTAGACGATGGGCGCATCGTAATGCCAACGACACCGAAGCCTCACATGGGTCCCAAGCTGATCATTGTTCGACCTGGCAATGCTGTCGTCATGGTCAATGGCAGCAAAATCACACAGATATGCGGCCCATCAGTGTTCAAGAGCGAGAATTTCGAGTTTGTCGATGACGTAATAAAGTTGGAACGAAGCAGTCATGTGCAGACGATTCCTGAAATAGTCACGGCAAGCGTCAGCACCGTCACACTCAGGCTGAGTTATCGGTACGGAATAAACGTGTCTGAGAGCACAATTCGTGGCGAAACAAAGAACGACGCTCCAGACGCACCTCGCGGGCTCACGCCGGAGGAACATGCCAATCTGCGACGGGTTGTCGCCATGCACCCAAAGTGGGAGCAGGAAATCGAAAGGTACATCGAGGGCGCAGTTCGTGGGCTGCTGGCACAGTACGAATACGACGAATTGGTCGGCAACAATCACTATCAGCGACTAGGACGGCGGATCTCGATGCTCATTGCGCCACATATCACGGAACTCGGCTGCGCCGTAGACCTGATCAACGTAATCAGCGTTACGCCAAACCCATCCCTCATGGATGTACACCTGGAAGGCCAACGCATTCGGCAGATTCAGCATGCGGCCGGCGATGGCTTCCGAATGGCCATCACGTCAGTCGCAATCGGCTATCGCGAAGCTATCCGATTGGGAATGACCCTGGACGACATACATCAAGAGGCCGCACGCTTCATGATGGAGCATATGAGCGACGATCCCGCTACCAAGGTCGTTCTGACTGCTCCACCGCGTTACTCACTCGACGACATCCAGGGTCCTCCATCAATTGCTGACGATGCGATTGACGGCGGTGAGCCTCGCCGCCTGCCTCCACCTACTGCCAGAGGTCCGGGCGCTCGAGCTTGATGTCAAATGCCGTGGCGACGGCGGCGATAGCGGCGGAGAAACCGTAGCGGTAATTCTGGATATCGGAAGAGCCCATCTGGCTGGCCAGAGTCTCGTTGGTGGCGAGCAGTGCTTGCAGAACGCTCCGTACGTCTTCCTTGACAAAGACGTCGGAGCCACGAATGGATTGCTTCATTTCGGCCTCACTTCAATCACGGAACAAAACCAACCGATTCTACCTTAGAGTGGTGAATGAGGAAAATCGCGACCGTGCTGGCGGCAACTAGACTCGAAAATCAGCACGCATGTTCTATTATAGCATGGGATCTGATTCGTTGCCCAACGTCTTTTCGTGGGATTGATGCCGCATATCACTGAGGTGCGCGCAGGGGCGACGACGGGTCGGTTTATCCTGGCGTTTCCCGATCGGACGCGGTCGCTGCCAGGTTGCGCACCACCACCCACGCCACCACCACAGCACCCCCGTAGATGACTGCCGCACCGGCAAATACCGCGTGATAACCCACCCACGCCGCCAGCGCGGCCGCCACCATGGGTGCGACGACGCGCGCCGAGGCCTGCACGCTGTTGTCCAGCCCGTAGGTGGCACCCTGGCTGCCGCCGGGAGCCCACAGGTTCATCAACGCCGCCACGGACGGGATCAATCCGCCCACAGCAATGCCGCTCAGCCCCTGGAGGATCACGAGTTGCCAGGGCACAGTGACGAACGCTTGCGGGATATAGAGCACGGCTGCCAGGATCGAGGATGCCAGCAGGATCCGTTCGTGCCCGATGCGGTCGCCGAGCCGGCCCAGATAGACGGCGCTGATCGCGCTGGTGAGCGCCGACGCGCCGATGATCAGCCCCGTCATTGCCACCGCGCCGCGCTCCTGTCCCTGGTTCAGAGATACCACGAACAGTGCCAGGATGGGCACGATGATGGTCGCACCGAGGCTGCGAAGAAAGGCCAGGGCATAGAGGCCGCGCATGCCGGGCGCGGTGAAGAGCGACTTGTAGCTCTGCCAGAAGCCCGGCCTTGCAGAGCGGTCGACGGGATGGAAATCTTCCTGCACCCAGAGCACCACGGCGACGCCCGCTGCGGCAAGGAGCGCCCCGGTGATCCAGAAACTCTCGCGAAAGCCAAAGAACTCGCCGAGGATGCCGCCCACGAAGGGGCCGCCGGCAACGCCTGCCCAGCGCGCCATGTTGATGACGCCCAGCGCAAAGCCCGTCCGTTCGCGCGGAGTCTGCGATGCCACCAGCGCGTTATTGGCCGCAATCACGCCTGTCGTGGCGCCCTGAAGCGCACGGAGAAGCGCCAGTTGCTCTGCGCTCTGGGCAAAGCCCATGGCAGCAACGATCACGGCGCCGCCGAGCGTGGCGCGCTCCAGCATGAGCTTGCGGCCGCTGCGGTCGGCAACCGATCCCCAGATGGGCGACGCAATCATCATGGTGAAGGCTTGCACGGAGAAGACCATGCCCGCCCAGAATTCCAGGCTGCCGCCTGTCGTCGTGCCCAATTCCTTTACGTAGAGCGGCAGAAACGGGAAGATTAGCCCAAAGCCGAGCGTCGACAGCACCTGCACCAGCGACAGCACGGCCAGGTTGCGCTTCCAGTCGATCTCCGTTGCGTTGGGCGTACCGAGACGCGCGGCCAACCGCCATCGCTGCATTGAGGCGGCGCCCTACTGGTTGCTCAAGAACTGGCCCGCAAGCGAGGCGAGTAACGCCAGGGTGGAGTTGTAGACGGCATGGGTGATCATCGCCGTCGACGTATTGAAGCGGCTGCGGATGATCCCCAACACCACGCCCAGCAGGAAGACGATCCCAGTGGAAAGGGTGATGCCGTAGTTGCTGTGCAGCAGGGCGAAGAGCAGCGCCGTCAGCACCAGGCTGAAGCGCGGCTGCATGGCGCCGCGGAACACGATCTCTTCGCCTATGCCGGCGGCGAGGCCGATAGAAAGGATGCCGAGCGGAGTCTGGAAGAGCGGGCCGATCAGTTGCTCGGTCAGCGACTCAACGTCGGCGTCGGCGCCGAGCCCGATGAGGTTGGCGCCGGCCTCCAGCAGCATGACCGCCGGCACCAGGAGCAGCGCCACACCCACGGCGATGAGCACCTCACGGGTCGTCGGCGCCACGACGCCGAGGCGCACAAGCGACTCTTTGAACGAACGGCGGGTCAACCAGCCGACGCCGACCAGCGCGATGAGCACAAAGAGCGCCGTCTGCACCCAAAGCAGGCCGACCGTTACCGGCTGCCGGCCCGTTTCTTCAACCTGTGTCGCGATTTGCGTGGCAAGGTTGTTCAGGCCGATGCCCAGCGTAAAGGCCAGGTAGATCGGGATGAACATGGTCATCGAGACGCTGACGGCATGGACCGGGTTACCGGCGTCGAGCGTCGAAAAGCCGGCCAGCCAGCGGCGCACCGGCTTGAGCAACAGCAGCAACCCGGCCAGCGATGGAATCAGGATGCCCCAGCTCAACCATGCCCACGATTGCACCGGGACAATGGTGTTCAACTGCTCCTGGAGATCGGGCTGCGCCTGCAACCCTGCCGGCACGAAGAGCGCACCGAGACCAAGCAGGGCGAGCACGCCATAGAGCAGGCCCAGGCTGACGTACGCCAACACCGCCAGCGGCATGTACGGCTGTTCCTGCTCGCGCAGACGTTCGGCCAGGTTGGCAATGAACAAAATCAGGATGACGGGCAGGAACTGAATAATGACGCCAAGGACTTCAGACATGGCTGCGCCTCTCTGGTAAGCTTCGTATCATGGCATGCGTCTCGGCAAGGGTCGCGGGTGAGCGCAAGCTGATTGGTTCCCTCGAAAGTGCCGGACAGAACGCGACGAGTAAGCATCGAAAGCTCCCTGTAGTCTACTCCCATCGCCAAGGCGTCACAAACCGGCGCCGGAACCGGTGCATCCTTGCGCATTCGGGCGCTCCTTTGCCACTCGCTGGCAGTGTCACATGCGCCCGGCGTCAGGTCGATCGGAAAGCGTAGCCATTGCGAAACCCAGTTGGATTATTAACAACTCGACAGAATCTGGGAAGTGCGCTACACTTGTTGTCTGTCTGGAATCCCGTAGACCTGTCGAACGAAACTACACCCACGAGTGACCGACCGGGTTCGCCAAGCAATTTGGATTGGCGTACGCCAAAGTATGCAGACCAGCCTGGCGGGGCTGCCTTGAGCAAGGCGCACCCCGCAGAGACGTAAAAACGAATCGCCGGCATCGTACCGGCGAAAGGAGTAGCGCTATGGCGCTGGATGTGGGCAAGCAGCCACAGACTGACACAACGGAGCGGACGCTGAGCAACGGCACGGCTCATCGCAACGCGAACCGCGGCGATGACGCGTCCGGCAACGGAAACAGCGGACGCGACGGCGAACGGCCGGGCAAACGTGCGCCCCGCAAAACAGCCGCCGGCTCGCGTACCCGTTCGTCGCGCCGCAGGGGCGACGCGGCCACAGAGAGCGCCGCGACACCCGCTGTTGCCAAGAGTCAGAACGCTCCAATCGTCCCGCCTCAGGGCATACTCGGTGCAATGTACGAGGAATTCCTGCGTGAATGGGAGCGCAGCCGGACCTTGCCGCAGCACCTGGTCTTCGCGCCCGAGTTCGACCTGGCCGCGCTGACGCTCGACGCGCTGAGCAACTCCGATGAGGTCTACAACCGCGAGGTGAGTTGGCTCGACTTCAACTGGCGCGTCCTGCACGAAGCGATTGACACGCGCACGCCGCTGCTCGAACGGCTCAAGTTTATCGCCATCACATCGAGCAACCTGGACGAGTATTTCAGCAAGCGCGTGGGCGGGCTGAAGCGGCAGAAGGCGGCGGGTATGGCCAACCTTACCCTGGACGGCTGGGCGCCCGACGTGCAACTGGCGCTGATCGCACGTGCGGTGCGCAACATGGTTGCCACCGAGAGCGCCTGCCTGCACGAGGCGATCCTGCCCGAGCTGGCCCAACATGGCATCCGGCTCGTCAACTTCGATGAACTCGATGAAGCCGAAAAAGAGCGGCTGCGCGATTACTTCCTGCGCGAAGTCTATCCGATTCTCACGCCGCTGGCCGTCGACCCCGGCCATCCGTTTCCGTTCATCAGCAACCTGAGCCTGAGTCTTGGCGTGATCCTGCGCGACCCGGCGACGGGCGAACGCCAGTTTGCGCGCGTCAAAGTGCCACCGACACGTTCGCGCTGGGTGCAGTTGAGCAACACCATGCACTTTCTACCGCTGGAGCAGTTGATCGCCGCACATCTCGGCAGCCTGTTCCGTGGCATGGAAGTCGTCGCAGCTTACCCCTTCCGTGTCACGCGCAATGCGGACCTCGCCCGCAACGAGGAAGAAGCGGACGACCTGCTCGACATGATCAGCGAGGAGTTGCGCGAGCGGCGCTTTGCCCCGGTGGTGCGGCTGGAGGTGGATGACAACATGCCGGCCGAAGTGCTAGCACTGCTGCAGAGCCAGCTTCATTTGGAAAACGACGATGTCTATCTCGTGCACGGGCTTCTGCGGCGCGCCGATCTCTTTGCGCTGGCCGATATCAATCTGCCACATTTGAAGTACGATCCGTACACGCCGGCCACGCCGACGCGCCTGGCCGGCATCAGCAGCAAGGGCCGGCCGAGCGAGGTCTTCAACGCCATTCGCCAGGGTGACCTGCTCGCCCACCACCCGTATCACAGCTTCCAGTCCAGCACGCAACTCTTCGTCGAGGCGGCGGCTCGCGACCCGCAGGTGCTGGCCATCAAGCAGACCATCTACCGTACGTCGGACAACTCGCCGATCATCGCTGCGCTCATCGAGGCTGCGGGGCGAGGCAAACAGGTGGCGGTGCTGGTCGAGGTCAAGGCGCGTTTTGACGAAGCGAAGAACGTCGAGTGGGCGCGCAAGCTGGAAGAGGCCGGCTGTCACGTCGCCTACGGGCTGGTCGGCCTCAAGACGCACTGCAAGGTCTCGCTGGCGATCCGCCAGGAAGAGGACGGGCTGCGTGCCTACTATCATGTCGGCACCGGCAACTACAACGCCAAGACTTCGAGCGTCTACACCGATCTCGGCCTCTTCAGTTGCAACGCGGAGATCGGCGCCGACCTCATGGATCTTTTCAACTACCTGACCGGTTACAGCTACCAGGTCGACTATCGCAAGCTCCTTGTGGCCCCCGTCAACATGCGACAACGCTTCATCGAGTTGATCGACCAGGAGATCGGCCACGCGCTGTCAGGCAGCGAGGGCCGGATCGTGGCGAAGATGAACGGTCTGGAAGACCCCATGATTGTGCGCAAGCTCTATGAGGCGAGCCAGGCCGGCGTCTCCATCGACCTGATCGTGCGCGGCAATTGCCGCCTGCGCCCCGGCATTCCGGGTGTCAGCGACAACATCCGCGTGCTCAGCATCATCGGCCGCAATCTGGAGCACTCGCGCATCTTCTACTTCGCCAATAACGGTGCGCCGCTCTACTACATCGGCAGCGCCGACTGGATGCGCCGCAATCTCAGCAGCCGCGTGGAGACCGCGATCCCCATCGAGGATCCGCGCATCCAGGAATATATGTGGCTGATCCTGCACAGTTCGCTGAACGACTATCGCCAGGCGTGGGAGATGTTGCCCGATGGTCGCTATCGGCAGCGCCAGCCTTTTGCCGGCAGCAATGCGCTGGAATCCGGCGGCGTGCAGAACTATCTCATGCAACACACGCGCCTGACGTCGACGCTCGGCGGCTGATCCGCCCACCGACTAGACGAAAAGAGCGGCGCCGTAATCGGGCGCCGCTCTCTTTCTATGCGAGACAGTCTCAGTTCGGCTCTACAGCCCGAGAAGTTCCTCGACGGCCGCTTTCTCTTCCAGCAACTCTTCGCCGGTCTTCTTGATCATCTCTTTGTCGAAATAGCTCAGATCCAGCCCTTCGACGATGCTGTACTTGCCGCCCTTCACCGTGACCGGATAGCTGAAGATGACACCCTCGGCCGAACCATAGGCGCCGGTGCTCGGAATCGCCATGCTGACCCAGTCACCGTCCGCCGTGCCGCCGTACCACGTCTGGACATGGTTGATGGCAGCATTGGCGGCGCTGGCCGCGCTGCTCTGGCCACGTGCCTCGATGATGGCGGCGCCGCGCTTCTGCACGGTGGGGATGAAGGATTCCTTGATCCAGGCGTCGTCGTCGATTACCTTGGCGGCCGGCTGACCATTGATCTCGGCGTGGAAGGCATCGGGATACTGGGTGGCGCTGTGGTTGCCCCAAATGGTCACCTTCTTGACCGCGGTGATGGACACTTGCGCCTTGCCGGCGAGCTGGGTCATGGCGCGGTTGTGGTCGAGCCGCGTCATGGCCGTGAAGCGCTCGGCCGGCACGTCCGGCGCGCTGCGCATGGCAATCAGCGCATTGGTGTTGGCCGGGTTGCCCACAACCAGCACGCGCACATCCGATGCGGCATTATCGTTGATCGCCTTGCCCTGCACGGTGAAGATCGCACCGTTGGCGCTGAGCAGATCCTTGCGTTCCATGCCCTTCGTGCGCGGCCGGGCGCCAACGAGGAGCCCCCAGTTGACATCCTTGAACGCCACGTTGGCATCATCGGTGAGCACCATGTCGGTCAGCAGCGGGAAAGCGCAGTCGTCCAACTCCATGGCCACGCCTTCGAGCGCCTTCATGGCCGGCGTGATTTCCAGCAGTTGCAGGGCAACCGGCTGATCGGGGCCGAAGAGATCGCCATTGGCAATGCGGAACAACAGGGCGTAGCCGATGTTGCCGGCGGCGCCGGTGACGGCCACACGGATGGGTGTCTTCATACACATATTCTCCAGTCTGTACGTGGTGAAACCCGCCAGCCGGGCGTCACCGGGTCGAATGATTGGTTTGAACTAGAGTCAGTACCAAAGTCGGGAACGACATTCTTGGGTCGCTCGTTGCTTGTGTGTAGAATGGTAAGGATTAGGATACCGCCAATCGACCAATCGGGCAATGTCCGAGGGCGATTTGGCACGCATTTGTTTCCGATACACGGGAAGGAGAATTTCGCAATGATCGCAACCAGGCAACGCGGGCTGCTCAATACAGCCGTGCTTGTAGCACTGCTGCTGGCCATGTTCCCCGCGTCGTCCGTTTTTTCACCCCGGGCAGCCCGAGCCCAGGAGAGCGGTGTCGATTCCCCCGCCGCGCCCAGCGCCGACGCCAGCGAGGAGATCGTCTACATCGACGGCAACGGCACCATCCGCGTCATCGACACGACATTTTCGGGCAAGCAGGTCCAGTGGTTCAGTTCGTCCGGCAACTGGCGTAGTATCGCCTTGGGTGACTTCGACGTGGACGGCGACAAGGAGGTCGTTGCCGTGCGCGGCACCCCCGGCACATCCACTGCACCGGTTCTCGTCATCTACGATCCAGTCGTGGCCAAGGGCGCCATCGTTCCGGGCCAGACCATCAACGACATTCCCTGGAAAGTCATGTTTAGTCTGCCCCTGCCGTCGCGGCCGGAGCTGGTCTTTGCCGGCAACTTTGACCCGAACGTGCCGGGCGATGAAATCGGCATCGTGCGTGCCGTCGTACCGGAAGATGGCGCCGATGCGGGCGACGTGACGCGCGTCATCATCTACAAGCAGACGAGCACAACGCCGGATGGGACCGCTTGGGAGGAGCACCAGATACGCGACTTCAGCGACAAGTGGGAGCGTGTCGCTGTCGGCAATCTCGACAAGACCGGCGGCGACGACGTTGCGTTTGTCGATACGGACGCCGGCACCTTCGCCGTCTATGCGCCCGATGACAACTTCAAGAAAATCAAGGACGAAGGCAGCCAGACCAAGCCCTGGAAGGACGTCGCGTTCGGCCAATATCTCAAGGGCGGCAACCACGAGATGCTGGCAGTGCGCACGGCCGACCCGCCGCTCAATGCATTCACCGTGTGGGAATACAGCGGCGGCAGCCTCTCCAACGACAAGGGCGACAAGTTCGACCCAGGCCCGCGCATCGTCTTCACCGGCGACATCAACGGGAGCAACGACGACGACGAGGCGATCATGGTGCGCACGTGCAGCGGCAACTGCCGGCGGCTCATTGTGCGCAATGATGGCAGCGACGGCATCATCAAAGAATTCTCCGACGGCCTGACGCTGGACACCGACAACGGCTGGCGCACCGGGGCAGCCGGCGACATCGACGGCGACAGCCGCGACGAGATCGTCATCATTCGCTCGGACAAGATTCGCATCTATGCCGACGCCCACAACTCGGCCAACTCCAGCGACATCAATACTTCAACCGACCGCGAGCACGTCTTCATCGGCGACCTGGACCGCAACGGCTACATTTCGGGGCCGGTGATCGGGTCGACGCCGGGCACCGTCGAGAAGACCGTCTATCTCGGCTACAAGGATACGGGCACCATCCGGCTCCAGAATGTCTCGACCCAGGATCCCATCCCCTTCACGGCACAGTCGAACGCAGGCTGGCTTTCGGTGAGCCCATTGGCCGGCACCATGCCTGGCGCGTCGGGCACACCGGTCGAACTCACGTACCAGATCGACGCCACGCAGTTGCAGGCCGGCCAGCGCTACGTCGGCGCCATCATCGTCAGCAACACCAATGGCGGCCTGAATGTGGCGAACAGCCCGTACAATATCGCAGTGACCATCGACGTCGTGCTGCCACCCTTTGGCGCGGTTCCCGATGGCGCCGTCGCCTTCTACCACCCGTGCAGTGAGCCGCTCGACGAGCGCACGCTCGACTTCCAGATCGTCGGCTACCCGGGTAACACCTTCACGGCACAGGTAACCTCCGTGGCCGGGGCGGCTGCGGCCGGTGCATTGCAGGGCGACTTCTTCCTGGGCGAAGTGACGAGCAGCGGCGTGGTGCTGACCGACCGTGAGGGCGCGCAGGCAGTCGTTTCAGGCGACACCTCGCCCACCGCCATCGGCCAGACATCGGTCATGACTTGGCCGACGCAGGCCGCCTGGGTCACCTCGGTGACGTCGATTACCGACACCATGCCGACCACCTTGACAGTGACCATCAGCCCGACGTTGCGCACCGCCGACTTGACGCAGGCCAAGCTGCTCCTCCTGACCAAGGATCCGTCCAATCCGAGCCAGGGTCTCGTCAAGCTCCATGACATCGACCTGGTGTGTGCCACCGGCGCCAACTGGATGCCGATGGTTAGCAAGGGCGAATAACAGGAACAGTAGCAGGTGAACAGGCTGCCGCCTGCCAAAGAGCCGCAATCCAGACAAGGAGCCTTTCCGGCCGGTTCTGCCGTGTCCGGAAAGGCTCCTCGCTTCCATGTGGGGCAGCGGCGTCACACCTGCGACACGCTTCACGAGTTCCGCACGAAAGCGTCAATCTCGTCGCCACGCTGGGACACGCCCGGTGGGCAATGCTTGACGCATTCCAGGCGAAAGAGTACCATAACGTCGCCCGGCACGGCGCCGGCATACCAACTGGCAGGTAGCGATGATCTCAAAATATGGACGTGATTGGATTGCCACACCGCTCAACTACATTGCACGTGGGCTGGAGGCAACCGGCATCAGTCCCAATGCCCTGACCATCATCGGCTTCGTGCTGACGCTGGCAGTCGCGCTGATCCTCGCCACGGGCAATCTCCTGGCTGGTGGGATCTTGCTGATCTTCGCCGCACTTTTCGACACGTTGGACGGCGCCCTGGCTCGCCACGCAGGCAGAGTCACCGTGTTCGGCGCCTTTCTCGACAGCACCATGGATCGCTATTCCGAGGCCGTCACACTGATCGGGCTGATGGCCTACTATGCGCGCCAGCCGGACAACTGGCAGCCGATCCTCCTGCTGGGCTGCACGCTGGTCGGCTCGCTCATGGTGAGCTACACTCGCGCCCGGGCCGAAGCTGTCGGTATCGAGTGTAAAGAAGGTTTCTTCCAGCGCACAGAGCGGATCATCGTGCTCATTGTCGGCCTCGTGACCGGCTGGATGCTGCCCGTGTTGTGGGTGTTGGCGATTTTCACCAATGTGACCGTGGTCCAGCGAGTACTTGCCGTCTACAACAGTACGAAGACGCAAAGCTGAATCTATGGCCGGCATATTGGTCGGAGCCGTGCACTCAACCGGATGTCAATCCAGTAGATTCACGCTGCCGGCTGTGGCGGACGAACCCGGTTCCGTCGCTGTGGCTGTCCACGCTGCATTCAAACGTCAGGAGGAACGCAGCGCAGCAGCCCAGACCTCAATCAATCCTTTCGCCAAACGCGTCAGAATAGAAAACTGACCGTCATTTTTCTGACATCCCTGCGTCATCATGTTCAAAGGGCGTCCGTCCCGGGGTCGAAACGACGAAGCCTTGCCCGTCACTGAGGCTGACGAAGAGCAATTGCTGGCCAAGGCCATGCAATTTGACGACGCGGCACTCGGCGAGTTGTACGACCGGTACGAAGCCAGAATCTACGGGTACATCTATCGGCGGACCGGCGACCAGATCCTGGCCGAAGATTTGACCGCGCAGGTGTTCCTGAAGATGCTCGAGTCGATCCGGGATCAGAAAGCATGGCACAGTTCCTTTTCCGGATGGCTCTATCGGATCGCCCACAACCTGGTGGTGGATACCTATCGACGCAAGGGGAGGCATAGTGCAGTGGACCTGGAAGATGTCCCACAAACGGCTGCAGAGTCCCAGAACCCCGAGGAGACGGTAGAGCAGACACTTGATGCAGAACGGCTGCGCTCGGCAATCCGGCGGCTCACAGATGAACAGGCCGAAGTGGTTAGCCTGCGCTTCCTGGAGGGATACTCGATCGCCGAGGTCGCCGGCATGATGAACCGGACCGAAGGGGCTATCAAGGCCCTTCAATATCGCGCGGTTGCAACACTGCGCACACTCTTATACGATCAGATGCTGTGAGCAGCAATCGACGGATAGGCTGCTACCCGTTTTCGCTTGGCCATACATGTTCCAGGCAGCGGTGATGCAGCAGGTGAAGTGGCTCATATGGAGATAGAAGAGTATTTCGCACAGGCGGTTGATCGCCT
>JACKBA010000032.1 GCA_020634815.1 Caldilineaceae bacterium
AGCCATCGGCTGAATCGAGCGCATCGCACCGTCGATGACGGCATGCAGGTCGACGGGTACACGTACCAGCTCGAGCTGGCCGGCCTCGATCTTGGAGATGTCGAGCACGTCGTTGATGAGCGACAGCAGGTGGCGTGCGCTGCCCTGGACCATGCTGAGTTGCTTTTTCTGCTCGGGCAACAGCGGCCCTGCCAGTTCCTGGAGCAGCACGCCCGTAAAGCCGATGATCGAGTTGAGCGGAGTGCGCAGTTCGTGGGACATGGTCGCCAGGAAGGTGGACTTGAGCCGGTCCGCCGTCTGCGCCTTCTCCATCGCTGCGCTCAGTTCCTCGGTCCGCTGTACCACACGCGCTTCCAGTGCTGCGCTGTGTTCCTGCACCTGCCTGAAAAGCTGGGTGTTGTAGATGGCTACGGCGATCTGTGCGGCCACTGTTTCCAGCAGGCGTTGGTCGGCCGCGTCGAATGCGCCGGCGAGTTCCGATTCCACATTGATGACGCCGATGACGCGGTTGTCCACACGCAATGGCACACACATCTCGGAGCGGATATCATCGCGCATGGCCACGTAGCGCGGATCCGCACGCACGTCGTCGACGCGCACGCTGACGCCGTGTTGCGCAACCCAGCCCGTGATGCCTTCGCCGACACGCGGCGCCTTATCGGCAACATACGCAAGATCGTATAGCAGAAACTCGCGTCCGCGCTTCTGATCGCTCAGGGCAAAGGGCGCCAGCCGGCCACGCTCCGGATCGATGAGAAGCACGGCGCCATAGGCAAAGCGCACCATCTCTTCGAGCGTGGCGATGATGTCTGCCGCCAGTTGCTCGGGTGTTTCGAGTCGCTGCATGCGCTCGGCGACGTGGTGGAGAAGCAACAGTTCGGTCAGGCGCTGCTCCAACTGGCCGATCAGTTGCTCGCGTTCCGCGCCTGCCGCTTTCTGTTCCGTGATGTCGACGTGCGAACCGACCATGCGCACTGGTATGCCACCGGCGTCCATTTGTAGCGAGGCCTGCGCCAGAATCCAGCGATATGAGCCGTCCTTGTGCCGCAAGCGAAACTCAGCGTGGTAGTTGGGCCACGGAGCGGCGAGAAAGGAGCGCACCGTGCTCAGGGTCGGCGCAAGGTCTTCGGGATGCACCCGGCTTTCCCATTCGTCGAAACTGTCGCCAATCTCCTCCTCACGGTAGCCGAGCTGGGCCTTCCACTCGGCCGAATATGCGACCCGGTTGGTATCCAATTCCCAGTTCCACAGCCCGACCCTGCCCGCACGCACGGCAAGACGCAGACGATCCTCTGTCTCACGCCGCGCTTCCTGGGCATCGATACGCCGGTTCTCATTCTCGACCATCTCCATGGCAAACGCCAGATCGCCAGCCATCTCGAGGAGAAGCGCGACCACTTCGCCATCGAAGAAAGCGGACTCCCCAGTGTAGAGGTTCAGCACGCCGCGCACCACGCCGCTCGCCACCAGGGGAAAGGCCGCCGACGCAGTATAGCCCAACCGCAGCGCGTGCTCACGCCATGGCCCCATGCGCGGATCGTCAGCGATCGACTCCACGATGACCACTTCTCCTCGACACAAAGCTTGCGCCGGGGAGAAGTGGCCCACCGGTGAATCGTCCAAAACGATGTGCAGTTGTTCGAGGTATCCATCGACGACACCGGCATGAGCGACGGGCCGTACGGCCTTGGTGGTCGGGTCGACCAGGCCGATCCACGCCATGCGCAGTCCGCCGCGCTCGACGGCGATCTGGCACGTCTGCGCAAACAGCGGCGGAAGGGACCGCTCGCGCACGATCATCTGGTTGACGTCGCTCAGCACAGCATGGATGCGGTTTAGCTTGTGGCTGTGCTCCTCGGCCACACGCCGCTCGGTAAGGTCACGCGAGATGCGCAGAAAGCCGTAGAGCGTCCCGTCGCCACGATACAGCGCCGTCAGCACGGTGTTGCCCCAGTAGCGCGAGCCGTCCCTACGCTTACGCCACCCGTCGCTCTCTACCCTGCCGTTGCGACGCGCCTGTTGCAGATGCTGGTCGGGCACCATGTCGACGACATCCTCGTCCGTATACAACATTGCGGACGATTGCCCGACAACCTCGTCGTTCTCGAAGCCGGTGATCTGCCGCGCGCCTGCATTCCAGGAGACGATACGCCCGGCGCCATCCAGAAGGGTGATGGCAAAGTCTTGCGCGCCATCGACCAGCAGCCGGTACTGGAGCGCACTGGCGGCCAGGGATTCTTGCGCTGCCCGCTGGCGCGTTTGGGACCGATTCAGCAGGAGAAACAACATGGCAGCGCTGGCTGCGATGAAGAACCATCCCTTGTAGGTCTGCCAGCGCATCAACTGGGCGGAATCGCTGCTGAACAGGGAGAGAATGCGGTCAGAAAAGAGGATCCAGAGCATACCAAACAGAACATAGGCGAACACGATTCGCCAGACCGCTGCGACTGCAAAATGACGGGACGAAGTCGTGTTCTGATCTGGAGCAAGAGTCATCGGGCAAGCTGAGCCTTTCAGCCGATGGGCTGCTTCGACTTGGGGCACATCACCCGGCGGGTGACGGCGCCAGGAAGGTGCGTAGGGCGTGCAGCAGCGCGCGATGCGCCACCGGTTTGGCCAGCACGGCCGCAATGCCACGCTCGGCCGCAAGCGCCGGCGTCAGGCGTTCGCTGAAGCCCGTCAGAACGATGGCAGGCACGGCGTACCCTGCCCGGCGGAGCGCGGCGACCAGTTCGTCGCCGGTCATGACCGGCATCACCTGGTCGGTGACAACCACGGCAAAGTGGCTGGGGTCGGCCTGATACGCGGCAAGGGCGGATGTCCCGTCCGCAAACGCGCTGACGCGGTAGCCATGCTCGAGCAACACCTGGCGCACGGCCTCCAGCGTGCCGGCATCGTCATCCACGAGCAGGATGTGCTCGCCCTGACCGCGCTCGTCCGTCGCCGAACCCGCCACCCCCGTCTGCGGTGTGCCGGCCACGGCCGGCAGATCCATGACAAAGCTCGTCCCGCGGCCGGGTGTGCTCTCGAAGTCGATCCGCCCGCCCAGCTTGCGCACGATGCCGTAGACGACCGGCAGCCCCAGGCCCGTGCCCTTGCCCGCCCCCTTGGTCGTGAAGAATGGTTCGAAGAGATGCTCACGGGCCTCCGGATCGATGCCGTCCCCGCTGTCCTGTACGGTCAGGCGCACCCACTCTGGGGGCGACGCGCTGTCGGTGGCCGCGACTGGCGGCGCGAGCGCGGCCCCGGGCACCCGCTCGACGCGCACAATGATGCGCCCCGGCGCCTCACCGATGGCCTGGTAGGCGTTGGTGCAGAGGTTCATAATGACCTGCACGATCTCGTGGCTGTCGGCGAGGACGTAGGCGTCCGGCAGATCGCACTGGCGCAGCAACTCGATGGTCGACGGCAGCGTTGGGCGCAACAGATCGAGCACCTCGTCGACGCAGGCGCACACATCCGCCGCGCCCACCGCCGCCTGGCGTGTCCGGCTAAAGGCAAGGATCTGACGCACGAGTTCGGTGGCGCGTTCGGCTGCCTTGCGGATCTGACCCAGGTAACGCTGCTCGCGGCTGCCCGCCTCGGCCCGGCCCAGCATGAGTTCGGTGTAGCTGACGATGGGCGTGAGCAGGTTGTTGAAGTCGTGGGCGATCCCGCCGGCCAGCACGCCGAGCGCCTCCATCTTCTGCGCCTGGCGCAACTGCTCCTCCAGCCGCCGGGCCTCGGTGACATCGGTGGCAACGATCAGAAGGGCGTCGCGATCTTCGTACTCGATGCGCTTGCTGGCAATCCAGAGAGTCAGCTTTTGCCCAGCCGGCACGCTGACCGAGACCTCGTACGTCTCGTCTTCTGCCGCGTCGTCTTCTGCGTTCAGGACGGACGAGCCAACGTTCTGCGAATGCGGCGCAACAAACGGAACGTAATCAAACGCGGGCGAAAGCACCTCCTCGACAGTTCGTCCAAGCATGGCGGCGCCGCGCTCATTGACGTAGCGCACGCCCGTCTCATCCAGAATGACGATCAGCCCCGGCAGTTGCTCGGCGAGGTCGCGGAACTTCCGCTCGGAGGCCGCCAGCGCGCGCTCGGCATGGACGCGCGCCGTGACGTCGCGCGCCTGCACAACGACCGCAGCCCGATCCTGCCACTGCATCGTGTGCGATGAAATCTCGACCAGAATGATTTCTCCGCTCTTTTTGCGGTGCCGCCACGGCCCGGAAGTTTCGAACGAGATGCGTTGTTGGTGCAGATTCTCTTCCAGACGGGCAAGTTCCTCGGTCGGACGGATGTCGTGCAGCCGCATGCGCAGGAATTCGGCGCGCGTGTAGCCGTACTGAGCCTCGGCTGCTTCGTTGACGTCGAGGAACCGATAGCTCTCCAGGTCGTAGACCCACATGGGCACCGGGTTGGCGGCATAGAGCATACGGTACTGCGCTTCGCGTTCGCCCAGGGCCTCCAGTGCCGCCTCGCGCGCCTGCTGCTCGCGATCGCGCTGAAGGCGCGCCGCCAGCACTGGGCTGATCTGGGCCGCAATTACATCCATGAGTTCGATCTGCTCACCCTCGTAGTCGCCGTCCCGGTTTGCAACCGCAAGGATGCCGATCGTCTCGGCGCCTTGCATCAAGGGCACGACAAGCGAACGTTCAAATACCATCCCGCCGACAGGCAGCTTGATGCAACGATCGTTGAAGACAGTACCGCGTGCCTCGCCCGTCTCACCAAGCAGTCTCCTCCAGCCGCCGGACAGGCGAAGAGTCTGGCCGGCTCCCACCTCGACCTCGTGTCTGGCACAGGTCAATGCCGGGCAGACAAGATCGCCGCCGGATACAACATAGCCGAAGACGCCGCAGCGGCTGGCCGTCGCTTCCACGAGAAGTGCCAAGACCCGCGAGTACATCCCGTCGTCATTCTCGATCTGAAAGACGGTCAGGATGCGGTTCAGCAGCCCGCGCTGCCATTCGCTGCGCTTGCGGTCGGCCAGTTCCTGCTCGATTTGCCCGTAGAGCATGGCGTTTTGCAGGGCAAGCGCAAACTGATTGGCAATCCCTGTCAGGAGCGGAATGTCGACGGTTGAGTAGAGACCCGGCTCATAGCTCTGCATCTGCATGGTGCCGACGACCTGATCGCCAACCACCATCGGCACGGTCAAGATGGAGCGCGTGCGCCGCGGGTCGCGTGTCTTCACGTTGAGGTAGGTCTTGACTCGCGCCCGGTCGACCTCCATGTCGTCGACGATGTCGGGCAGTTGCGTCGTGATGGCGCGGCTCTGCGGGCCGGTGCCCGGCTCCAGCGGAATGGAGGGCAACTGGCTGACGTCGACGAACTCGCCATCGGCGACAATAAAGAGCGCCCTGATCTGCTGGTTTGCGGCATCATAGGTGGAGATGCCCAGGTTGGTGAAGCCGACGATTTTCTCGATCTCGCGGTGCGCGATACGACACAACTCGGTGAGATCGAGCGTACTCCCCAGCAGCCGCCCCAATTGGTTGACGGCCATCTGTTGCTTGAGCAACTGTTCGATCCGCTGGTTGGCATCGTCCTCTACGTCACAAGCGGACGACGACTCTTCCGGCACCTGGCGTGCAGACGAATCTTCCGCTGCACCGTAAGAATTTCTCATATGACCGCCATCTACGGGGACATTCGGAAATCAACGACGCGGTGGTTTCGAGCAACGCTCAGCGGAGTGGAAACGACGATAGGAGTATTATACCATGCACGCATCGCACGCATCTCGTCAGAGCGCGACCATTCCGTCGGGCGCCAGCGGCATGGCGCGCAGGCGGCGCCCCGTGGCATGGAAGACGGCGTTGGCGATCGCCGGCGCAATGGCCAGGATCGGCGTCTCGCCGGCGCCCACCGACGGCAGGTCGCGACGGTCGAGCAGGACCGTCTCGATACGCGGCAAGTCCAGGAAGCGCGGCACGCGGTAGCCGTCGAAGCCGGGGTTGAGGATGCGCCCGTTGGCGAATCGCACGCTTTCGTAGAGCGCGCCGCCCAGCCCCTGGATGATGGCGCCCTCCACCTGGGCGCGCACGTTGTCCGGGTTGATGATGGCGCCGCACTCGAAGGCCTCTACCACGTGCAGCACGGTCAGTACGCCGCTCGCCGGGTCGACGGCAACCTCCACGCACGCCGCCACATACGATCCCTTGTCCGAGCCGCCGGCAATGCCGAAGCCGTGGTTCGCCGCCGCGCTGCGGCTGTCCCAGCCAAAGTGCAGCGCCGCCGCCTCGAAGACGGCGCGCAGGCGCGGGTCATCGATGTGGCGCAGGCGGAAGGCCAGCGGATCCTCGCCCAGCCGATACGCCCAGCCGTCAATGTGCGACTCACGTGCGAAGTGGTTGGCGGTGGTCGCCAGCGCGCGATACGCGCCCTGGCGCAGCGGCGGGTCGGCGGGCAGGAAGGTGATGCGCTGGTTGGGGATCGCGTAGCGCGACTCGATACCGGCCGCACCGGAGTTGTAATTCGTCATCTCCAGCACGGTGAGATAGCCTGCCTCGTCCACGGCGCTGGCCAGCTCGATGAGCCCCGCCGGCCGGAAGTACGCCCAGGTGAACTCCTCCTGCCGCGTCCAGACGATCTTCACGGGCCGGCCCACCGCCCTTGCCAGTCGCGCCGCCTCGATGGCCGCATCGCCGGCGTGCTTGCCGCCATAGCCGGCGCCCGTCTCCGGGACGATCACGCGCACGTTGGCCAGGTCGATGCCGAAGAACGCGGCCAGCTCGGCCTGCACGCCGAACGGACGTTGCGAACCGGTCCACACGGTGAGGCGATCGTCCTGCCACACGGCCAGCGCGGCCCGCGGCTCCAGCGGCGCGTGGGCGATATAGTCAACCGTGTACGCTTCGGCCATCTGCTGTGCTGAGCCGGCCATCGCCCTCTCCGGCTCGCCCGTCACGGTGAAGAGGGGGCCGCGCCAGCCGTCGGCCGGCACGGCTTCCGGGTCGCGCTGACTTTCGCGCTCCAGCGCCGTCGCCTTGAGGTAGTCAAAGAGTTCGGGCGACGAGACCTGCAACGCCGTCTGCCAGCGCGCCCGCAAGGCATCGATCGCCCGCGTCGCCGCCAGCTCATCCGGCGCGACGACGCCCACGAAGTCGCCGTCACGCACGACGGTGACGCCCGGCAGGTGCCCGGCCGCGTCTGTGTCGAGCGCTTCAAGCGTCGCCCGGAATGCGGGCGGGCGCAGCACCTTGCCGGCCAGCATCCCCGGCAGCACCATGTCGGCGGCGAAGCGGTGGCTGCCGGTGACAATGGCCGCGCCGTTCGGCTTGCGCATGGGCCGGCCGGCGACCGTCCACTCGGCCGGCGGCGTCACCGGCTGGTCGGGATCGGCGATGCGCGTGATCTGGCGGTCGCGGGCCAGCTCGCCGAAGGTGGCGCGCCGTGCGGTGGCGGCATGCACGACCGCGCCGTCGAGAACGCTCAACTCTGCCGGCGGGGCTCCCCATGTCGCTGCGGCCAGGTCGACGAGCAGGCCGCGCATGGCTGCCCCGGCGCGCAGCACCTGCGGCCCGGTGATGGGCGTGGTGCGGCTACCGAAGGTGCCGACGTCGTAGGGGTCGCGGCCGGTGTCGGCGGCAATCACCTCGACCTGTTCGGGCGCCACGCGCAGTTCCTCCGCCACCAGTTGCGCCACCGATGCGCGCATATTCTGCCCGACCTCCGCCTTGCCTACGAAGACACGGATGGTCCCGTCTTCAGCGATCTGGACCAGCGGGCCGATCTGGGTCAGCGTGCGGCGGTCAGGCGGCGGGGCGTCGTCGCCAAAGGCTGCGGCCGCGACGTCGGGATCGGGGTAGGCGACGACGAGGCCGTCCTCGAAGCGATCGGGCGCCAGCGGTGCGGCCGGCTCGGCAGGAGTGGCCGCGTAGTCGGGCCAGGCGCCGGCGCGCAGCCAGGCCGCCGCCTGCCGCACCGCCGCCACGATGCGCGGATGCGCGCCGCAGCGGCAGATGTTGTCTTGCAGCGCGTGCATGATCTCGGCCCCGCTGGGGTCCGGGTCCGCCGCCAGCAGCGCCGTCGCCGTCATGATCATGCCGGGCGTGCAGTAGCCACACTGGAGGGCGCTCGCCTCCACGAAAGCCGCCTGTACGGCATCCAGGCGGCCGGCCGCAGCCAGCCCTTCCACGGTGGTGATGCGCGTGCCCGCCACATCGACGGCGGCCACGCTGCATGCCTGCACCGGGTTACCGTCGACGAGCACCGTGCACGCGCCGCACTTGCCGTCGCCGCAGCCATACTTCGTGCCGGTGAGCGCGAGATCCTCGCGCAGCACGCTCAGCAGCGAGCGCCCGGCGTCGATCTCCACGTCATGGTCATGCTGGTTGATGGACAGGCTGATGCGCGTCATGGGAGATACTCCGTGAAACTGTGTGCGGTTGATTGGACTTACCACAACCATAGACGGCAATGCGGCCGCTGTCAATCTTGCACCAGACGCCGCCCCTCTGGCCGCTCTGACGGCCATCATCTGGGGCAGGCACAGCCGAGTGACGGCACGCCTAACAAAGCGCCGCCTGGACATCGTAAGAATGTCCAGGCGGCGCTCCCGTTTCCACCGTGTTGCGCTGAATCAACTTGTCAGGGCTTTTCAGTCAAGGCGCGGGCCTGCGCGATCCAACTTTGATAGTCGGGCTGGAGCGGCTTCTGCGCCTTGACAATCGCCGCCAGTTGCTCGGGCGAGGTGCCGGCCAGCGCGCGATAGGTGCGGATCCCTGCCGTGTAGAGACGCTGCTCGAAGACCTTGCCGATGCCGTCGATGGGCTCGAAGTCGTCCGGTGGCTGACCGTCCCAAATCTGACCCACCGAGCCGCTCTCGTCGGCCAGCCGCCGTGCATCGGTGCGGATCTCGGGCAGGTCGACCTGGGTGGCCTGCAACTCCGTGACTTCGAGCGTCGTGCGCAGGTCGTCGTCGGCCAGGCAGGCAACCTCCCAGAAGGCGCCGATACCCGCCCGGTAGAGCCGTTGCTCGTAGGTGGTGCCGATGCCCTTGATGTCGGCAAGATCCTGGGGCGTATCCACAAAGCGCGGCAGGACGCCGGCGGCGACGGCGGCATTGGCCGCAGCCAGCTTGGCAGGCGGCAGCGCCGAGAGCCGTCGCTCCAGGTCGGCGATGGCCGGCGTGCGCACCTGCGCGGCGACACCCGCGTCATAGAGATTGCGCAACTTCGCCGTTTCGGCGCTTTGCGCGTCATAGGCGGTGCGCAGACCGGCAAGCTGGCTGTCGGCGTCGCGGAAACGCGTCTCGAGAGCCGCCAGTTCGCCGCCCCTCGTCTGCAATTGTTCCTGAAGCGTCGCCTGCTCCGCCTGAAGTTGCTTGATCTCGCGGAGCAGGTCGGCGGTCGATGCACCGTTCGCGGCCGCAGGCTCGGGCGCAGCCGGGACATCAGGTTCCTCGGGCACGCGAATCGGTTGCGCATTGAACGCCGACGATCCACTTGCCGGTGCTGGCGTTGCAGGGACCGGCGCCGGTCCGCTACCCCCCGCCGGTGCGGATGGTGCGGCAGCGGGCGATGCGGGCGCCGATGCAGCAGGCGGCGCGATGACAGCCGGCGCCGCAGTCTGTGTGGACACCGGCGGCAACGTGGCTGCCGGTGCGCTCTGCACCAAGACGGCCGTGGCACGCGCCGGCGCGGCGGGAGCGGACGCCTGGGCGCCCAGGTCGTACCGGCGCACGACCGCCGCCGTGCGCTGCGACACCAGCTTGACCAGCGCGTCGATGTCATCATCACGGGCGATGATCGCCAGCGCAAAGTGGTCATTGGGAATGCCGGCCCGGATCTGCTCGATGCGATCGCGGGAAAAGCCGGCATCGTCGACCAGTCGCTGCGTATTGGCGGCATCGGCAGCCAGCTCGATATCGTCGACCCGGCTCATCTGTCCCGTAGCATCCTTGGCGTATTCGAGCATGCCGAGAATGTTGTATAGCCCGTTCTGCCGGCCATTCTGCACGATGCGTAGCAAGGCACGCAGGTTGTCATAGCCGGGCACGGACAGGGTCACGAGATCATTTTTATGGGTGGAGAGAGCGTCGAGCATCGCCTGCCGGTCTACTGCCTTTTGGCGCCGGCCAAAGAAGCGCTGAATGCGGCTGAGCATCAGCGCGTTCTGCTGTGCGCGCCAGGAATAGATGACACAGGTACCGGCCAGATGATCGTGCAGGGCGCGGCGCTGTGAATCAAAGACGACCCAGATGAAGCCGATGCCCAGCGTCGCCAGCGAGACGAAATAGCCGGCATAGCGGAGGAATGCCTTGATATAGCTCATCTGTTTGCCATCGACGCGGACGATGCGCACGCCCATGACATACTTGCCGATCGTCTGTCCGCCCGCTGTCGACAGAAAGATAAAGTAGATGGGACCGGTCAACACGGCGACGGCAACGACGATCCAGTCATAAATCTGACAGAGCATCGACCGTAGAAAGTCCCAGTTGGCGCCCACCGTCACACCGGCCGTACACGACTGTTTGTTGATCCCCAGAAAGAAGTCTAGCGGAAGGCTGATCGACGCGTTGATGACGAGCGCCGCCACGATGACGATCAGGATGTCGATGATCAGGGCAACGCCGCGCGTGACAATCCCGGCATATTGGCCCATCAGACCGCGGTGGCTATCCGTTCCCATTTTCGCGCCCCTTCACAAAGTCTGAAGTGAGTTTGCCCGCTTCGGCGCGCCGCTGGATATCCGCATCGGGCGACGGCAGGTCCTCGCGCGGCTTCATCCGGAAAATGCCGCGCACGATGGCATCCACGACGGAGTCGCCGGTGACCGTGCGCTCGCGTACCTCGTCGCGCATCTGCCCGGCCAGGCTGAGGCTCTGTCCCTGCACCAGGTTCTGCACCGAGGTCGGATGGGCGTTGAGGTAGTCGATGTAGGTGTCGCCTTGCGTGCGGATGAGCGGCTGTACCTGGTCCGGGTTCTGGTTGAGGTACTGGATGTATTGGCCGGCCTGGGCGCGGATCAGTGCCTGCACCTGCGGGTCGTTGACCAACTCGGGCAGAATGGCCTCCACCTGCCGGCGCACCAGTTGCTGCACGGCCGGGTTCTCGCCGAGCACCGGTAGAATGCGCGCGACCTGCGCATCGATGAGGCTGGTTACTTCCGGGTTGTCGGCGAGATAGTCGAGCACGCTGCTGATGATGCCGTCGAGCGTATAGGCCACGGCGTTGTTGCCCAGAATCAGCCCGCTGCGCCCGCGCGCTTCCAGCGTGCCGGCCGCCTGCTCGACGCGATCGGTGACCGCGCTCACCGGCTTCTTCACGGCGGCCGTTACCCCCATTTCGTCGAGCGGCTTTACCAGCGGCTCGGCCACGCGGTCGACGGTCTCCCAGACGCGGCGGTTGGCGTCGGCGACTGCGGCAAGACCATCATCGACCAACTCGACCGCGGTCAATGCCGTCCCGATTGCCAGATTCGTGAGTCGTCCCAAAATGGAGCGGCGTCCGCCGGACGATTTGGCCATATTTCCCCCTTTTGGCTTGCTGCCCTTTGACAACAAGATTATACCCGCCAACCCGCAGCTTGTGAACCGGTGAATCGACGGGGCAGCAGTTGTGCCCGTCTAGCGGAAGAGACGGCCGATGACATTCAGCAGCACGGTGAGCAGAATACTAACCAGGATCATGGTGCCGATCGGCGCGTACAGGGTGAAATTGTCGCGTTTGACGACGATGTCGCCGGGCAGGTTACCAAACCAGGGCAGACGCGCGCCCAGCATCAGCAACGCGCCCACCAGCAGCAGTCCGGCGCCGGCCATGATCAGAAGTTTGCCCAGTTCGTTCATTGCCGCCATTGTAGCACAGTGCGAAATTCGCCGCGCCATATGCTTGACAATCGGATCGCCACTCGCTATACTTTCCCACAATCGAACATCAAGTAACGACGTTGAACCGGACGAGTAACGGTCGAAGCGAGCTTCAGAGAGCCTTCGGTAGCTGAAAAGAAGGCAGCGGCGCAGACAGTGAATGGACCGGGGAGTCGAAGGACGAACGGCACGTAGCCCAGTAGTCTATTCCGGAGACGCCACCGTTATCAAGGCGCGGAGAATCGGAGCGGTTGCTCCCGTTCTCGCAGAGTGAGACTGGCACCGATCCTGCGTTTCACCGCAGGATTTTTTTATTGCCCGTCTAAGCGGGGTGGCACCGCGGGGGAATCAAAACCCTCGTCCCTGAAGTGGGGATGGGGGTTTTTCTATTGGAGAAAAGGGAGATTAGAGATTCAGAGATTGGAGATTGGAGGATAGGCAAGAGCGTCCTTGGCGCCGCGCACCAATCTCCAATCTCTACTCTCCAATCTCCACTCTCAACCAAGGAGTTCAAAATGGCCGCAACGTACAAACCATCGCTTGACGAAGTACGCGAATTGGCAGGGCTGGGCAACATCATCCCGATCTACCGCGAGTTGCCGGCCGACCTGGAGACGCCGGTGTCGGTCTATCTCAAGCTGTGCGGGCAGGGCAGCAGCAACGGCCGCGGCCCGAGTTTCTTGCTGGAGTCGGTGGAAAAGGGCGAGCAACTGGGGCGTTACAGCTTCATCGGCGTCCATGCACCCATGACCATCACCGCGCACGGCGACAAGGTGACCATCGGCGGCGCGGGCGGCACGGTGCTGGAAACGCGCACAGGCGACCCGCTGGGCGTCGTGCACGAGCTGATGGCGCATCGCAAGCCGGCGCCGGTGCCGGGCCTGCCGCGCTTCAACGGCGGCGTCGTCGGCTACTTCGGCTATGATCTCGTGCGCTTCATGGAGCGGCTGCCCGCCACGGCGCGCACCGACCTGCACGTGCCCGACATGGCGCTGATGATGGCCGACAACCTGGTCGTCTTCGACCACGTGCGCCATCGCATCACCGTCATCGCCAACCTGCGCGTCGAGGCCGACCTGCGCGCCGCCTACGCCGACGCCGTGGCGCGCATCGACCACATCATCGCCGACCTGCGCAAGCCGCTGACGCCGCCGGTCCCACAGGAGCTGCCCGCCGGCGACCAGTGGCGCAGCAACTTCACCCAGACCGACTACGAGGGCATGGTGCGCGCCGCCAAGGAATACATCGCCGCCGGCGACATCTTCCAGGTGGTGCTGAGCCAGCGCCTGTCGCGGCAGACCGAGGCCGACCCGTTCACGATCTACCGCGCGCTGCGCATGCTCAACCCGTCGCCCTACATGTTCTTCCTGGACTTCAAGGGCGTGGCGGAGATCGGCGGCGAACCGCTGCGGCTCATCGGCTCCAGCCCCGAGATGCACGTGCGCCTTGAGGATGGCTACGCGCACCTGCACCCGATTGCCGGGACGCGCTGGCGCGGCAAGACCGAGGAGGAGGACGCCGCCCTGGCCGAGGACCTGCTGGCCGACCCCAAAGAGCGCGCCGAGCATGTCATGCTGGTCGACCTGGGGCGCAATGACCTGGGCCGCGTCTCGGAGTACGGCAGCGTCACCGTGCCGCTGATGATGGCGGTGGAGCGCTACAGCCACGTCATGCACATCGTCAGCGATGTGCGCGGCAAGGTGCGGCCCGAGCACGATGCGTTCAGCCTGCTGCGCGCCACCTTCCCGGCCGGCACGCTGAGCGGCGCACCCAAGATCCGCGCCATGGAGATCATCGAGGAACTGGAAGGAATGCGGCGCGGCGTCTATGCCGGCGCCGTCGGGTATATCGACAACGACGGGGCGATGGATACCTGCATCGCAATCCGCACCATCGTCATGCAAGGCAACACCTGCCACCTGCAAGCCGGCGCCGGCATCGTCGCCGACAGCGACCCGGCCTACGAGTTCAACGAGTCGATGAACAAGCTGAAGGCGCTGGCGGTTGCAGTGGAGCAAGCGGAGCGCGGGATATAAGGAGAAAAAAGAAATGTCTGATCAACTTCGCAAACGCATCCTGACCGGCGACCGGCCGACAGGGAAATTACATCTCGGGCACTATATCGGCAGCCACCGCAACCGGCTCAAGTTTCAGGAGCAGTACGAGTGCTTCTTCCTGATCGCCGACCTGCACATGCTGACGACGAAGCCCGACAAAGAGAGCATCGAGCACATCGCCGAGATCGCCCGCATCATCGTGCTCGACCACCTGGCCATCGGCATCGACCCGACCAAGGTGACCTTCTACCTGCAATCGGCGGTGCACGAGGTCTACGAACTGCAACTGCTGCTCAGCAGCCTGGTGACGGTGGAGCGCTTGCAGCAATTGCCCACGATCAAGGACATGGCCGCCGCGGCCGGCATGGACCAGATCCCGTACAACCTGCTTGGCTACCCGGTCTTGCAGGCGGCGGATATCCTCATGCCGCGCGCCAACCTGGTTCCGGTAGGCAAGGACAACGAGAGCCACGTCGAGCTGGCGCGGCAGATTGCGCGGCGCTTCAACAATGCCTACGGCGAGGTCTTCCCGCTGCCCGATCCCTTTGTGGAAGGCGGCACGCTCGTCGGCACCGACGGCCAGGCCAAGATGAGCAAGAGCCTGGACAATGCCATCTTCCTCAGCGATGACGCCAAGACGGTGCAGCGCCGCGTCATGAGCATGTACACCGACCCCAACCGCATCCGCGCCGACATCCCGGGCACGGTGGAGGGCAATCCGGTCTTTGTCTACCACGATACCTTCAACCCCAACAAGGCCGAGGTGGAAGATCTCAAGGAACGCTACCGCACGGGCAACGTGGGCGATGTCGAGGTCAAGGAGAAGCTGGCCGTGGCGCTCAACAACTTCCTGGAGCCCACGCGCGAACGCCGCGCGTACTATGAAGCACAGACCGGCTATGTAGACGAGTTGATCTACAACGGCACGCTGCGCGCCCGCGAGGAGGGCAAGCAGACGCTCTCCGCCGTGAAGAAGGCCATGGGGCTGTCCGGCGCCTGGAACCGCATCAGCCGGGCGGCGGAGAAGAGAACCAAGAAGCAAGGGCAGTGAGAGATTGGAGATTGGAAACTAGAGATTGGAGATTGGCGCTTGCACGCCGGGTTATCGCAGTTCCCCCAATCTCTAATCTCTAATCTCCAGTCTCAACTCTCCATACCAAACAGGAGATTCGGCATGATCGCCGTCATCGACAATTACGACAGTTTCACCTACAATCTCGTGCAGTTCCTGGGCGAACTCGTGCAGCACGTTCCCGTGCACGGCGAACTCAACGCTGAGATTCGCGTCTGGCGCAACGACGAGATCGACGTCGAGGAGTTGGCCGAGCTGCACCCGACGCACATCGTCATCAGCCCCGGGCCGGGCTCGCCGGACAAGGACAGCGGCGTGAGCAACGACGTTATCCGCGTGCTGGGCGAGACCACGCCGATCCTGGGCGTCTGCCTGGGCCAGCAGTGCATGGGCTATGTCTTCGGCGGCGAGGTCGTGCGGGCGCCGCGGCTCATGCACGGTAAGGTTAGCCCGGTGCATCACAAGGGGACCGGCGTCTTCAAGGGCCTGCCCAGCCCCATGACCGCCACGCGCTATCACAGCCTCATCGTCGCCGAGCCGCTGCCCGACGTGCTGGAGGTGACCGCCTTCACCGCCGACGGCGAGCTCATGGGCATCCGCCACAAGACGCTGCCGATCCACGGCGTGCAATTTCACCCGGAGAGCATCCTGACGGAACATGGGAAAGATCTGCTGGCGAACTTTCTGAGGATGTAGTTTGGGGATGAGGGCATGAGAGGATGACAAGATGAGGGGATGAGGGGATGAGGGGATGAGGGGATGAGGGCATGAGAGGATGACAAGATGAGGGGGTGAGGGGGAGACGGGCCGAATGGTTAATGGTCAACGGCCAATGGTCAATGGTCGAAGCCCAGTCGTCCTCTCATCCAGACATCTTGTCATTCCCTCATCTTGTCATCTTGTCACCCCCTCATCTTGTCATCTTCTCATCGTGCAAGACACATGACAGACGACCTGACCACCGCCATCCACACCTATCTCACCACCGCGCCGGCCAGCGGCTTTGCCGGGCAGGAGGTACGCGTGGTCGATGCATGGCGCGGCAGCGACAACCTGCTGTGGCGTATCGATGCCGGCGGTGAGGATGCAATCGTCAAGCTCTACCTTGACGCAGGGCAGGCGCGCGGGCGCAGACAGCTCGATGGACAGCGCGTCTTTGCCCCGCTCAGCCTGGCACCGGAGCCGCTCTGGTTCGACCGCTATCCCGATGGGCTGGCACGGCAGGTGCTCGTCTACCGCTGGGCGGCTGGTCGCAATGCAAGCGCCGGCAATCGCGATGACCTGGCGGCACTGGCAGCGGGCGCAGCAGCCATACACAATCACGACGCCAGCACCGTGCGTCGAATCTCGCCGCACGCGATCAATCTGAACTACTTCTGGCGCATCCTGGCAGGCGGGTTGACGCCGGCTCTACGTTGGTTGGAGGAAGCGGGCTGCCCGCGTATGGCAGAGCTTGTGCGCGCAATGGAGACGAGCGCTTCGGCGCTCGTTGCTGACACATCTCCGTTGTGGCAAGATTCACTTCCGGCGCCTATCCATGGCGACCTACAGCTAGAGCACGCACTGATCCAGGGGTCACGCGTCCGGCTACTCGATTGGGAACTGTTCGGTCTGGGCGACCCGGCGCTAGAAATTGCGACGTTCCTACACAGAGAGCGCGCCTTGCCAGGCTCGGCGCAACACAAACATTTTCTGGCATCGTATCTGGCGCACAGAGACGATGCAGCCCTGGCCGCACGTATCGCGGTCTATGACCGTATCTTGCCGCTGAGCGATCTTGCCTTTCTGATAGATGGTGTACGCAAGCTTTCGCCCGCCGAGCGTGCGTCCGCGGAGTTTGCCTCCACTGTACCGGATCTGGGAAACTTGTTGCGGCGTGCAACCGACGACGCGCTCGCTGCGCTGGCACTTGCAGACTGGAGCGCAGTCGCGGCTGATGAAATTGACTTGCTGCTCAAACCAAACCCTTGACATGAGGAGCTTATCGCATGAACCCTGACATTCAGTACTCTGAGTTACTGCAAGACAGCATGCGCGTCGTCCGATCACACAAGAAACTGTGGATCTTGGGTATGCTCGCCGCAATTGTCACCGGGCAGAGCAACATCAACGTCACCTACCAGACGCGCCAGCCGGTCAACGTAACACAGGCACAGCTTTCCCAGCCGATGATAAGCCTATTCCTCGGCGAAAACTGGCAACGGTTGGTCCCGATTTTCATAGTGCTTGCCGCGCTATCCATCGCCTGGATGATCATTGCACTCATCATTGGCGCGTGGGTGCAAGGTGCGCAGATTGAAGCTGTAGTGGATGTCGTCCTGGACAAACGGCTATCCATCAGGTCTGCACTCGGCCGCGCCTGGCGGCGCATCGGCACACTCGTTGGCATCAACCTGGTGGCCGTCGCGCCCGTGTTGGCGATACTGGCACTGATGACCATCACCTTCGCACCCATCATTTCAACCTTGCTCCTTCGACCGATCCAGGAGCTTGGCCAGATGGAAGAAGGCGCGATGTTTTCCATGTTCGCGCCGTTCCTCTGTATGGTGCCTATTCTGCTCTGCATCGGCCTGCCGCTCATGCTGATCCTGGGAGTGTTTCAGGTCTATGCGCAACGCTCCTGTATGGTGGAGTATCTTGGCATCGTAGCAGCCTACCGCCGCGCAGGCGGTCTGATCCGCCGCCATCTGGGCCATACACTGCTAACCGTCGTGATCCTGTTTGCGTTTGGCGTGTTATTGGCTGCGATTATGACAGTGCCAGCCATGATCTTCTGGATGCCAGTCGCGCAGGCGATGCAAGACGGCGTCTGGACAGCGGGCGTAGTCATGTCGGCGCTGTGTTTCACGCCCTTCTGGCTGATCATCAACGTCGGGTTGGGCGGCCTGGTTATGGCGTTTGGTTCGACCTTGTGGACACGACTCTATCTCACGTTCATCGTAAACGAAGAGCCCTCCACCGGCTTGCCGCCTGCCCAACTACCGTCTACACCTTCGCTCCCGACAATGTGATACAACTGATCCGAGGAGAACGATCACATGAGTCAGCAACCTATCCAACACGCCATTCATCGGCTGTTTGCACATCATGACCTGACTGCCGCCGATGCCGATGCCGCCATGACGCAGATCATGGAAGGCGAGGCGACGCCGGCGCAGGTCGGCGCGTTTCTGGCCGCGCTGCGCATGAAGGGCGAAACCGTGGACGAGATCACCGGCTGCGCGCGCGCCATGAAGCGCAGCGCGGTGCAGGTGCGCCCGGCCATCGGCGACGCCATGCTCGTCGACGTCGTCGGCACGGGCGGCGACAGCATTGGCACTTTCAATATCAGCACGACCGCGGCCTTCGTCGTCGCCGGGCATGGCGTGAAGGTCGCCAAGCACGGCAACCGCGCCGTGAGCAGCCGCAGCGGCAGCGCCGACGTGCTGGCCGCGCTGGGCGTCAACCTGCAACTGAGCGCCGAGCAGGCCGCGGCGTGCATCGAGGAGGTTGGCCTGGCCTTTCTCTTTGCGCCTTCCTTCCACCCGGCCATGCGCCACGCCATCGGGCCGCGCCGCGAGCTGGCCGCCCGCACGATCTTCAACATCCTCGGCCCGCTGACCAATCCGGCCGGCGCCACGAACCTGCTCGTCGGCGTCTTCGACCCGAGCCTCACCGAGCCCATGGCCAGCGTGCTCGGGCAGATGGGCGCGCGCGCGGCCTTTGTCGTGCACGGCGCCGGCGGGACGGATGAGCTGAGCCTGACCGGACCGAACCGCGTCAGCCACCTGCATGAGGGCAGCGTGCGCACCTACGAGTTCGACGCACAGGAGCTCGGTCTCGCCCGCGCCGGCATCGACGAACTGATCGGCGGCACGGCTGAGGAAAACGCCGTCATCACACGCGGCATCCTCGCCGGCGAGATCCGCGGCGCCAAGCGCGACGCCGTGCTGCTCAACGCCGCCTTCGCCCTCAGCACGGAGTGTGGGGACCTGCCGGCCGGGCTGGAAGAAGCCCGCGCCAGTATAGACAGCGGCGCCGCCCTGAATGTGCTAGAATCATACGTGCAAAAGACGCAGAGTTTCGTGGGATAAGGAGCAAGACGCGTGGAACGACAGATCAAGATCATCGTTGAGAAACACAGTGACGGTTATGTCGCCTACCCGCTGGGGTTGCGCGGCGTCGTAGTTGGCGAAGGCGATAGCTACGAGGGCGCGCTGGCCGACGTGCGATCCGCGATTCTCTTCCATCTCGAGACCTTTGGCGCAGACGCGCTGAGCGATGAGACCCCGGTGCTGGAAGCTTTTGTTGCGGAGGCAGCCGTACCGGTCTGATGCCCAAGTTTCCCGTCGACGCGCCAAAGGCGCGCGTGATTGCTGCGCTGGAAGCCCTGGGCTTTGTCGTCGTGCGCGAAGGCAATCACATTGCCATGCTGCGCAAGAACGCCGACGGCACATCGACACCGCTCACGATGCCCAACCATCGCACCATCAAGGGATCTACTCTGCGCACGATTCTGACACAAGCCAACATCACGCGCGAAGACTTCCTGAACGAATACGAAAAACACAAATGAAACCTTCACAACTCGACATCGCCAAACACAAGGGCGAAGTGCTCGACCAGATCATGGCGTGGAAGCGGCAGGAAGTACCGAAACAGATGGAACTGGCGCCGCTCAGCCAGGTCAAGGCCTTTGCCCGGCTCGCGCCGCCCGCACTCGACTTTGCCGCCGCGCTGACGGCGCGCCCCGGCGCCAGCCTCATCGCCGAGGTGAAGCGCGCCAGCCCCTCCAAGGGCGTCATCGCCCAGGAGTGGGACCCGGTGCTCATCGCCGAGACGTACGCGCGCAACGGCGCCGCGGCCATCTCCTGCCTGACCGACAGCCGCTTCTTCCAGGGCAAACTGGAGTATCTCACCGAGATCAAGGAGCACCTGCGCGGGCTGGGCAAGGAAGTGCCCGTGCTGCGTAAGGACTTCGTCTATCACGAGTACCAGGTCTACGAGGCGCGCATGGCCGGCGCCGACGCCATTCTGCTCATCGCCGGCGTGATGGGCGACAAAGATCTTCGCAGCCTGCGCGAGCTGGCCGAGAGCCTGGGCATGGCCGCGCTCGTCGAAGTACACGACGAAGCCGAGACCGACCGCGCGCTCAAGAGCGGCGCCCGCATCATCGGCGTCAACAACCGCGACCTGCGCACCTTCCAGGTCGACATCGAGACGACCAGCCGTCTGCGCAAGCTCATCCCGCCGGACAAGCTCCTCGTCGGCGAGAGCGGCATCCGCAGCGGCGACGACGTGCGCCGCATGACCGCCATGGGCTGCGACGCGATTCTCGTCGGCGAGACCTTCTGCAAGCTGCCGCAAGCAGCGCGCGGCGCCAAGGTCGCAGAATTTTCCGCCGCCGGCCGCGTGTAACTCCGCACCGAGCCGGCCACCCACTACGGAGTTTCGCCATGAGCGAACCAACCAGCTTCCATATGTCGCCCGACGACTTCCGCACCTTCGGCCACGCCATGGTCGACTGGATCGCCGATTACCAGGAGCGCGTCGAATCGCTGCCGGTCATGTCGCAGGTGCAGCCGGGCGACATTCGCGCCATGCTGCCTGCCGCGCCGCCGGAAACCGGCGAGCCTTTTGCCGACATCATGGCCGACGTCGACCGCGTCATCCTGCCCGGTGTGACCCACTGGCAGTCGCCCAACTTTTTCGCTTACTTTCCCGCCAATACCTCCGGCCCGGCCATCCTGGGCGAACTGCTCTCGGCAGGCCTGGGCGTGCAGGGCATGCTCTGGGTGACCAGCCCGGCGTGCACCGAACTCGAAACGCACATGATGGACTGGCTCGTCGATATGCTCGACCTGCCCGGCATATTCAAGTCGACGTCCACCGGCGGCGGCGTCATCCAGGACTCGGCGTCGAGCGCGACATTGTGCGCGCTGCTGGCGGCACGTGAGCGAGCCTCCAGCTTTGCTATCAACCGCAGCGGTGGGACAGGGCGCATGACCGCCTACGCCACAGCGCAGACGCATTCCTCCGTGGAGAAGGCGATGATGGTAGCGGGCATGGGGCGCGAGCATCTGCGCCTGGTCGACGTCGACGCGACCTTTGCCATGCGCCCCGACGCGCTGGCGGCGCAGATCGCACAGGATCGCGCGGCCGGGTTCACGCCTGCCTTTGTCTGCGCGTCCGTCGGTACAACCTCCTCCAACGCCATCGACCCGGTGCGTGCCATCGGCGAAATCTGCCGGCGCGAGCAGATCTGGCTGCACGTTGACGCGGCCATGTCCGGCACGGCCGCGCTCTGCCCGGAGTTCCGCTGGATCCACGACGGGCTGGAGTTTGCCGATTCCTACTGCTTCAACCCGCACAAGTGGATGTTCACCAACTTCGACTGTGACGCCTTCTTCGTGGCCGACCGCAAGGCACTCATCGACACGCTTAGCATCCTACCCGAATATCTGCGCAACGAGGCGACCAAATCCGGCGCGGTCATCGACTACCGCGACTGGCAGATTCCCCTGGGCCGCCGCTTCCGTGCGCTCAAACTCTGGTTCGTCATCCGCCATTACGGCATTGCCGGCTTGCAGCATCACGTGCGCGAACACGTCCGGCTGGCACAGGAGTTTGCCGGCTGGGTCAGTGAGAGCGAGGCGTTCGACGTCGTCGCGCCGGCGCCGCTCAACCTCGTCTGCTTCCGCCACCGCGGCGGCGATACGGCCAACCAGCAGATCATGGACCGGCTCAACCTAAGCGGCAACCTCTACCTGACGCACACAAAGCTCGACGGCAAACTGACGCTGCGCCTGGTCGTCGGCCAAACCAGCACGCGCGCTGAGCACGTCGCCGCGGCATGGATGCAGATCCAGGACGCAGCGGCGGCCGTCACCGCACAGCGCGCCTGAGGCGGCCGGCCCATGACCCACGTCAAGATTTGCGGCACCGCCAACCTGGACGACGCCATCGTCGCGACCGACGCCGGCGCCGACCTGCTTGGCTTTATCCTCTACCCCAAGTCGCCGCGCTACGTGGCGCCGGAGACGATCGCCGCCATCGTGCGCGGTCTGCGCGACCATACGGCGCGCGTGCCGATCCTGGTCGGCGTCTTCGTCAACGCTGCGCCGGACGAAATCCTGGCTACACTGACGGCGACCGGGCTCGACCTGGCCCAACTGCACGGCGACGAGCCGGCCAGCGTCTTTGCGGCGCTGCACGGGCGTGCGTTCAAGGCGCTGCGGCCGGCCACGCGTGACCAGGCGCTGGCGGAGGCCGATCTCTATGGAACGCTCGGCGTGACGGCCGGCCCGCAGTTGCTGCTCGACGCCTACGACCCGCGTGCGTACGGCGGGACGGGGCACAAGGCGGATTGGGACGCGGCGGCAGCGGTAGCGCAGCGCTTCGACCGTATGCTGCTGGCGGGCGGGTTGACGCCGGAGAATGTGGCCGCTGCGATCAGTGCGGTGCAGCCGTGGGGGGTGGATGTGGCCAGCGGCGTGGAACGCGCGCCCGGGCGCAAGGACCACGACGCCGTGCGCCGCTTCATCGCTGCGGCAAAGAGCGCCGGCTAGGCGTCAACCGCGGCCAGCGCACGCGCAATGACACGGGCATCCATCGCAAAGTGATCACCCAGCGTTGTCGCCAATCCTTCGGCGTCAAGCGCAAGATCCTCGCGTTGCCCTGTCTTCGTGAACGCCTCCAGCCGGTAGGGCCGCTCCCCGCTGTTGAACCGAAACACCCGGTCGCCCACCACGCGCGTGACGATCACGCGATCCAGAAACAATCCGCGTTCGCCGTAGTCGGCCGAACTCGCCGCAAAGTAGTCGGCATCGGCGACGGGCGCATCGCGCAACGTGAACGCATAGCGCTTGGGGTGTCGCGTGCGTTCGATCACGTAGCTTCCGGCGCCGTCAGGCCGTGCGCTGTAGGTGTGGAATGGACCGCGGCTGCATGTCGTGTGCGTAGCGTCGAGCGCGAGCGGGCAATGCAGCGGCAGGCCGACGTCGACGAGATAGCGCGTCTCGCCCAGCAGCACCACGATGGCCGTGTGACAGCCCACCGTGTCGCCCATGTCGTTGACGGTGAGATAGCCGTCAAAGCCCAGCGCGCGTAACAGCGCAAAGAAGGCGTAATTGCTCTCAAAACAGGTGCCGCCGCCACCCCGTTCCAGCGCATCCGCCCAGAATTCGACCGGACGGCGCGCCGCAATGGCCACGCTGGTTGCCCCGTGCTTGCGGGTGATGCGGAAGGCGCTCTCCCACGGCACGCGCCGCACGTAGGCGGCGATCAGCGCGGCGAGCGTGGCCCGGCCAACCGGGCCACGCCGAACGTCCAGATAGGTCAGGATGCGCGCGGTGAGTGAAGGCGAGAGTGCGCCGGGCGCTTCGTCTTTGCCCGGCAGGGTGCTGCCTGTCACGCTTTGAGCGGCACGGCAGCCTTGCAGTAAGGGCACTGCGCGGTGGTTGCACCGGTCCAGACAACACTCTCAGCGCTGATGGCGGCGCCGCACGTCGGGCAGTTGGCCGGTACAGAGAGGGCAGCCTGGCGTGCGGCCTGGACAACCTGCTCCTTCTCCGCATCGCGCTTGGCAAAGCCCTGCAACACGGCCTGAGTAATGCCGCTGAGGGCGACGAGAATCAGGATACCCGGAAACCAGTTCTTGGTGTAGAAGAGGATCGCCAGGCCGATGAGCCAGATGCCCGACTGAATGGCCGCGTAGAGCCCGGTCAATTCGCGTTCCTTGGACTTTGTGTCGCTCATCTGGCTGCCTCCGTAGGCTGATGCGGCATGGGTGCCGTCGAATTCTCTCCCGTCCATTGTACGCAGGGAGTTGCAAATAGACCAACGCGGCGCCAGAGTTGATCCGGCGCCGCGTTGGATTGCATTATTCACACTGCCGGCCAAGCCGGCGTCAGCACCTGACTAGCTGGGGAACCAGCCCGCTTCGGTTTTGGAACACTTGGCGTTCTGCGGGTCCTTATTGGGGAAGAGTTGCATGCGCTGGGTCTGGTCGGCCTTGCAGTTCTGCCAGACGACAATCTGCGGCTCCATCTGGATCGATCCCATGTTGGGCGCATCCCACGCGCCGTTGGAGACGAAGCAGTTGGACTGGTGGATCTGCTGCTGAGCGCAGTTGGTGTAGTTACCGAACTGCGTGTTGGGCCCGGAAGACGGCGGCGGGAAGATCGTTCCTGACGGCGGCGGTGGCGGCGGCGCCGGGGTCGGCGGGATCGGCAGCGGCGCCGGGCCGGGCGCCGGCTTGAAGTACTGCCAGCTCGCATAGAGATAGGCCGGGCCGGTGAACTGCACGTAGTCGATCTGGATGGTGTGGTTGCCCTGCACCAGCGGCACGCTGATGGTGACCGGCTTGCCAGGGATGTTCTGGCCGACGGTGTTGGCATACATGACGCCGTCCACGTAGAGAATGAACGCATCGTCGGCGACGATCTGGAAGGTATAGCTGCCGGCGTAGAAGAACGAGTTGGTAGTCAGCCGCGCGCTCCAGTTCTGTGACGGCATGTTGGGCACGGGCGGCATGTCGCTGCCCCAGTTGTAGGAGATGGCGTTGGCGTACTCCGTATAGACCGGCGCACCAGACCAATTCGTGTTGTTGAAATACGAGACCTGCCAGGGACTGGTCGTTTGGGCAAGTGCGGCCTGCGGCAGCAGCACAGCGCTCAAGAGCAGCGCAAGCACCGCCAGCGTAGATAGATGTCGTTTCATGGTTGTTGTTCCTTCGGTTTCCATGGAAATCAGTGGCTGGTCACAGGATTCCGCTTACGGCTGGGCGGCCGGGGTCGATTCCGGTGTCGGCACATCCAACTGCTCCGGTTCTTCGTCGAGCCCCTCCATGATCGTGAGCGTGCCAGACAGCGGGTTCTCCGGATCGATGCGTCCAACCCAGACGCCGTAGAAGCCCGCCGGCGCCGGAATGTCGACACGCGGGTTGGCATTGACCCCCGCCTCGTGGTCGTCATTACAGAAGAAGAACTCCTCGCCGGCAACCAGCAGGGTTGCGTCACCGTCGCCTTCAAAGAAGACGCGCAGGTTGTCGGAGCTGCCGGTGTACTCGAAGAGGAAGTCGGGAGGGCCTGCAGTCACCAGACCGCTACAAACAACATCGCTCACATCTTCCGGCTCGAGACGGAACGCAGGCAGGTCACCCTCGACCGTGAGATCGACCGTCACCGGATCGCTGCCATCCTCGATCACGACATCGGGTTCCAGGCCGTCCTCGACCGGCGCCTGCATTTCGGCGGCGCTATCGTCGGGGACGGGCACGACCTCATCCGCCGGCAGCGTCTCGCGCTTGATCAGCTTGCCCGGCGCGAAATTATCGATCGACACATCTTCACGTGCGGTAATCACCAGCAGGCCGGGGATCAGTTGCTGTTCCTCGAAGGTACCGACGAAAATCTTGTAGGTGCCGGTCACCGGATTGGTCATGCCGATGGACGCGTCGAGCACATTTTCGCCCGCGTCGTCGTTGCAGAGATAGGAACCATCGGGAAGTTCGATCGTCAGCGTCGAGTCGTGGTCGCTAAAGAAGAAGACCGTCGCCTGCTCAACCTGCCCCTGCCAGTTGACCGACACGACCGGCTTGTCGTTAATCCAGCCGACGCAGCTTTCGTCGAGCGTCGACGAATCGACCTCGCCGCCACCATTCACGCTGACAAGGAACGGATCGAGGACGAACCCCTGCTGAAAATCGACCGAGACATAGGCGCTCGGTTCGGCCGGGGTTTCTTCGGCGGCGTCCGTCGCCGGCTCGTCGGTCTGCGCGGCAACAGCCCCGCCAAACCAGACAAGCAACGCCAGGGCTGCCAACAGCGCGAGAATCTTTCTCATATTGGGACTCCTTGGTAGATTTTGATTGACACCGTTGTAGCGGCGATTCTATTGTGCCTGGAATCGCGCTTGTTGCCAATTACGTTTTTCGTCAGGCACTGGTTCCCTTCGCGACGATCTGGATGCCAATCAAGTGGCCGGTCGTTTCGCCGCAGGCAGCACCTTGGTTACAATTGAACGGGCACCCCCGCCGGATCGGTCAATAGCGTTCAAGCGTTTCGATAGGAGGACCGCATATGAAGACCCGCATTCTCATCCTTCTCCTGGCCATGCTCGTGATGGCCGTCGCAACCGGCTGCACCGCCGTGGCGCCAGCGCCCGCCGCCGGCGATGGCGCAGCGATGACCACCGTGCGCATCGGCACGCAGCCGTGGATTGGCTACGGTCCGTGGTGGATCGCCCAGGAAAAAGGCTTGTTCGAGAAGTACGGCATCCAGGCCGAACTGATCGACTTCGTAACCGACACCGAGGTCAACGCCGCTTTTGCGTCCGGCAACATGGATGTGGCCAATGTCGCCTCGCACACGGCCATCAAGCTCTTCGCCAACGGCGTCGATCTGAGCGTCGTGCTGCTGGAAGATGTCTCGACCACGGCGGATGCGATCCTGGCGCCGTCGGCGATTGCGACCGTGGCCGACTTGGCCGGAAAGACTGTTGCTTACGAGGAAGGCTCGACCAGCGACCTGCTGCTCAACTACGCCCTACTGCAGAACAACATGAGCCTGTCCGACATCAACCCGGCGCCCATGCCCGCGGCCGACGCCGGCGCGGCGCTGATCGCCGGGCAGGTCGACAGCGCGGTGACCTACGAGCCGTATATCTCCGAAGCCGTCAACCAGAATCCCGACATCAAGCTGCTCTACACGGCGGCCGAGCGCTCGGGGCTCATCTCCGACGTGCTGGCGGCACGCACACCCTTTGCCACCGAGAACCCCGACGTCATGCGCAACCTGCTCAAGGTGTGGGGCGAGGCGGTGGACTTCCTGCGCGCCAACCCTGACGAGGGACGCGCCATCATCGCCGAAGCCGTGGGCAGTTCGCCGGAAGAGCTCGTCACCGCCTTTGAGGGCGTCGCCTTCTACAACCTGGACGAAAATGTGCAGTACCTGGCGTTCAGCAGCGAGAATGCCGCGGCCGTCTTCAACGACGTGCAGACCATCGCCCTGGCCATCGGACTGATCGACGAACCGGTCGACCTCAACCAGATGGTTGACGCCAACTATCTGCTGACGGAATGAGCGACTCTCGTCCGAGCAGCGCCGCAAGCCAGCCTGGCGCGGCGCGGCGGGGGCGCCGCGCCGCGCCGGTACGGCTGCTCGACTTGCGCACGGACATCCCGCGCCGGTGGTATATCGGCGCGGGCGTGGCCTTCATCGCCGTCTTTCTCTTTGCCTGGGCAGTGGCAACGTGGCTGCACTGGGTCTCGCCCATCTTCCTGCCGGGGCCTGATGCGGTGCTGGCCGAGCTACAAGACCAGGCCACGAGTGGCGTACTGTGGGCGGACCTGTGGGCGAGCGTCTATCGCATCACGGTCGGCTGGATCGTCTCGACGCTGCTGGCGGTGCCCATCGGCATCCTCATGGGCAACTTCCGCCTCTTTGAGGGGCTCTTTGAGCCCTTTGTGGATCTGGTGCGCTACATGCCGGCGGTGGCCTTCGTCCCGTTGACGATCCTGTGGCTGGGCGTGGGCGACACGCAGAAGTTCGCCATCCTCTTCATCGGCGTCTTCTTCCAGGAAGTGCTGCTGATCATGGACAACGTCAAGACGGTGCCGCGCGACATGATCCAGGTGAGCTACACCTTTGGCCTCTCGCGCGGCGAGATCCTGCGCAGCGTCATCCTGCCCGCGGCCATGCCGGGCATCTGGGACACCTTTCGCATCACCATCGGCTGGGCGTGGACCTATCTCGTCGTCGCCGAGCTGGTGGCGGCCAACGTCGGCCTCGGCTACCGCATCATGCGCGCACAGCGCTTCCTGGAGACGGACCAGATCATCCTGGGCATCCTGGTCATCGGCGTGCTGGGGCTGGCGACGGACTATCTCTTCAAGTGGTCCTACCGTCGCCTCTTCCCGTGGGCGCTACAAAGCCGGTAGACGACTCGTTCAGGTCGTGAATGAAGAATAGACCGCGGATTAGACGGATTTGGCGGATGCTCACGGATTTCATCCGAGCACTATCCGGATTTGTCTGTCTAATCCGTCTAATCCGTGGTCGATTTGCTGGGCTGCTATTATAGGAATAGACCGCGGACTAGACGGTTTTGGCGGATGCTCACGGATTTCTTCCGAACACTATCCGGCTTTGTCCGTCTAATCCGCCTCATCCGTGGGCTATTGACTTCGCTGCTATGCAGCACCGGGCGCGTTTGACAACGCACGAGAAGGGTAAGACGGGTGGAGCAGGGCAAATTGCTGGTTGAGAACGTGTGGAAGATCTTCGGCGACCGACGCGACGCCGACGTGGTGGCCGTGCAGGATCTGTCGCTGGCGGTGCGCGACAACGAGTTCGTCTCGCTCGTCGGGCCGTCGGGCTGCGGCAAGTCCACGCTGCTTATGATGGCGGCCGGACTGGAGTCGATCAGTGCGGGCGACATCCTCTTTGATGGGACGCCCGTCACCGGCCCCGGCGCCGACCGCGGCATGGTCTTCCAGAGCTACACCCTCTTCCCGTGGTTGAGCGTCGAGGAGAACATCCGCTTTGCGCTCAAGAAGAGCGGGCTGGGCCGCAGCGAACAGGGCGCGCTCGTACGCGAGCACATCCAGCTCGTCGGCCTCACGGGCTTCGAGCGCGCCTACCCCAACCAGCTATCGGGCGGCATGCGCCAGCGTGTGGCCATCGCGCGGGCGCTCGTCTACAAGCCGCGCATGCTGCTCATGGACGAACCCTTTGGCGCGCTCGATGCGCAGACGCGCCTGCAAATGCAGGAGTTGCTGCTCCAGGTCTGGCAGGCGCACCGCACGACCGTGCTCTTCGTCACGCACGACGTGGAGGAGGCGCTGCTCCTCTCCGACCGCATCTACGTCATGACGGCACGGCCGGGACGCATCAAGGCCGAGATCGCCGTCGACCTGCCGCGGCCGCGCAACCTGCTGGAAACCGAGAGCGACCCGCGCTTCGCCGCCCTGCGCCGCCAGGTGCTGACGCTGATCCGCGCAGAGGCACATATATAAACCGCTGCCACGAAGTCACAAAGGCACGAAGGGGCACGAAGGCAGAATGCGCTCTTGACACGTAGATGCATCTTTGTGCCTCTTGGTGTTCTTGGCGTCTTTGTGGCAGCGGCTATCTCTGCCACGAAGAGGCACGAAAATAACCGCTGCCACGAAGTCACAAAGGCACGAAGGGGCACGAAGGCAGAAGGCGCTCTTGACATGTAGATGGTTCTTTGTGCCTCTTGGTGTTCTTGGCGTCTTTGTGGCAGCGGCTATCTCTGCCACGAAGAGGCACGAAAATAACCGCTGCCACGAAGTCACAAAGGCACGAAGGCAGAATGCGCTCTTGACATGTAGATGCATCTTTGTGCCTCTTGGTGTTCTTGGCGTCTTTGTGGCAGCGGTATCTCTGGCACGAAGGAGTGCGAAGTTGGTTGGTCCGCAAGGTGGCGTAGGTTATAATGGTGGCAAGCAACTGGCAAGAATGGTTCCTGGAATTCTACGATGGCACAGACGGTTACCCTAGCCCTTGAGATACCCTCCGACCTGGCGGCGTTACTTGGCGGTCGCGAGCAAGCCACCGAAGTGGTCAAGGAGCACGTTATCCTTGGGCTTTATCTGGAGAATCGGATATCCGGCGGCAAGGCGGCTGAACTCCTGGGACTGACCCGGCACGGATTTTTGGCGTTGCTGACGCGCAAGGGATTGGATTACTTCCGCCTGACCGAAGATGAGTGGCAGCAGGAAGCCACAGCCGTCAAGCTATGGGCCGACCGCCGTGAGTGAAGTTGTTTCCAATACTGGCCCGCTGATTGCACTTGCCGGCATTGGTAGATTTTCTCTCCTACATGATCTTTTCGTCACAATCCACATTCCCGCGGCCGTTTTCGCTGAAGTTCAAGATGAGACAAGCCGAGCTGCGCTAGCGTCAGCCAATTGGCTGAAATTAAGGACCATTTCCTCGCCCCTCGCCGTTCAAATCCTCCGCGACGAACTCGACGCCGGAGAGAGCGAAGCCATCGTGCTCGCTACCGAACTCCAGGCCGGTTTGTTGCTCGTTGACGAACGTGCGGCCACTGCCAAAGCGCGCAACCGTGGGCTAACGACGATCGGAACGCTCGGTGTGTTGCTCATGGCGAAGGAACAAGGGTGTCTGGCTGCTGTCAAGCCGGCGATCGACGATCTCCGGCGCGCCGGATTTCACATGAGCGAATCGTTGTATCACATGGTTCTGGCAAGCGCCGGCGAAGAGTAGCAAACTACCCACTGTTGGACTTCTTCGAAATCTGTAGATTGACTGGATGGGCACATGAACTACCTCGACACCATCAATACCTTTGTCCGCGAGCAACTCTACCCGCTCGAGCCGCTGCTGCTGCAAGAGGGCTTCGACGCCGTCGAACCGCGGCTGGAGGCGCTGCGCCAGGAGGTGAAGGCCCTCGGGCTGTGGACGCCGCACCTGCCGCCCGACTTCGGCGGCATGGGGCTGCCGCTGCGCGACTTTGCCCAGGTGAGCGAGGCGCTGGGCCGCAGCCCGCTGGGCCACTACACCTTCAACTGTGCGGCGCCGGACATCGGCAACATGGAGCTGCTGCACGCCCACGGCACGGCGGAGCAGCAGGCGCGCTGGCTGCGCCCGCTCGCCGCCGGGGAGATCCGCAGTTGCTTCGCCATGACCGAACCGGAGCACGCCGGCTCCAACCCCGTGTGGATGAGCACCACAGCGCGACGCGAGGGCGACGAGTACGTCATCGACGGCCATAAGTGGTTCACCACTGCGGCCGACGGCGCCGCCTTTGCCGTGGTCATGGCCGTGACCGACGCCGAGAACCCCAAGGCGCACCGCCGCGCCTCGCAGATCATCGTGCCGCTGGCGACGCCGGGCTTCACCCTCGTGCGTAACATCTCGCTCATGGGCGAGCGGGGCAGCGGCTGGCTCTCGCACGGCGAGGTGCGCTTCGACGGCTGCCGCGTGCCGGTGAGCAATCGCATCGGCGCCGAGGGGGCCGGCTTTGCCCTGGCGCAGGAACGGCTGGGGCCGGGGCGTATCCACCACTGCATGCGCTGGATCGGCATCTGCGAGCGCGCCTTTGACCTCATGTGCCGCTACGCCGTCGACCGCGAACTGGGGCCGGGCCGCCCCATCGCCGGCCAGCAGGTCGTGCAGCACTGGATCGCCGACAGCCGCGCCGACATCGACGCCGCGCGCCTGCTCGTGCTCGACGCCGCCGCCAAGATCGACACGGTGGGCGCGGCCGCCGCGCGCGTCGAGATTTCGACGATCAAGTTCTTCGTGGCCAACGTCTTGCAGCGCGTGCTCGACCGCGCCATCCAGGTGCACGGCGGGCTGGGCGTGACCGACGACACGCTGCTCGCCTTCTGGTGGCGCCACGAACGCGCCGCCCGCATCTACGACGGCGCCGACGAGGTGCACAAGGACGTGGTGGCGCGGCATGTGCTGCGCGGGTACGGGTTCGACACTCGTCGCACCGTCTAGCGCAGCACCCGCGCGTCCCCCTCGCGCCGGGTGATGCGCCGCACATCCATCTCTTCCAACACGGCCTGCGCATACTTGCGGCTGGTCTGGAACTGGTCGCGCACTTCGGCCAGGGTGATGGTGCCATTGGCGCGCAAGTAGCCGGCGATCCCTTCGGTCATGGCGTCGAAGTCGGCGCGACGCAGCAGCACATCCCCACCCAGACGAATCAAGACGCCGCTTTCAACCAGCATCTCAAGCAGTTCGCCCTCCTCGCCCAGCAGCGCCAGCGTGTCGGGCAGGTTGGGCGGCGTGTACGGCGCGGCGGCATAGGCGGCCAGCAGGCGGTCGATGCGTTGCTGCTGCGCGGGCGTGGGCGTGGGGACGAAATCGGGCCGCCAGAGCGCGCCGTCGTCGGCCGCCAGCGCGCCCTCCTGCTCCAACGCGGCGAGGAGCGCGTTGAAGGGACGGACGGCGAGCGGCGCGGCCGGCAAGAGCGCCTGGAGCTTGCTGCGCGCTTCGCTGCGCGGCAGGCCGCGCCGCAGCGGGTACTGGCGATGATAGCCGGCCAGCAGGTCGCCGAGCGCATCCCGCAGGCGCGTCCAGTCGGTGAGGGTGAGCAGGAGTGGTTCGGCCCCACCGCCAATCTCGACAACCGCCCCCTGTGCGCGCAGTTCGTCGAGCGCGGCCGTAGCGTCGGCGGGAGCCAGTTCGCTGGCGGCGACAAGCGCGGCGGGCGTGCTCAGCGGGTGGCGCTCCAGCGCGTGCAGCAAAATCTCGTCGGGCAGGCCGTGTGCCAGCGTGGCCAGGCGGGCCAGCGCCTTGGGGTCGTGGCGGCGCCAGCGCCGGCGCGGGTGCGGGCTGAGAATGAGGCCGCCGCCCAACGTGGCGCTGGGGCTGGGCTGGCGCAGGATGAAGCGATCGCCGGCAGCGACGACAGCCGGCCGATCCAGTCGCAACTGCACGAATGCCTCGGCGCCAGGTTCGAGCACCTCCGTCCCCAACAGGCGCACGTGGGCGGAAATCTCCGCCGCGCCGGCAAAGAAATCGACCAACTGGTTGTGCTTGAGCGGGCGGGTAGCATCGGGCAGCAGGCGGAAGCGGGCGTCGACCAGCACCGTCGGCTCCAGCGTGCCGGGGCGGGCGACGACATCGCCGCGGCGCAGGTCGTCGGTCGCCACGCCGGTGAGGTTGATGGCCAGCCGGCTGCCCGGCACGGCGGTCTCCACCTGGCGCTTGTGCGTTTGCAGGCTGCGGATGCGCGCGGGCTTGCGGCCGGGCAGAATCTCCACGGCGTCGCCCACGGCCAGCGCGCCGTCGAGCAGCGTGCCGGTGACGATGGTGCCAAAGCCGCTGAGCGTGAAGATGCGGTCGACAGGCAGGCGCGGGCGGCTGCGATTGCGCCGCGGCGGCAGATCGGCCAGCACGCCGGCCAGCGTGTGGCGCAAGTGGTCCAGCCCGGCGCCGGTGGGCGCACTGACGGGGACGATGGGCGCATCGCGCAGGTGGGTCGATGCCAGCAATTCGGCAACGTCGAGTTCGACCAGTTCGAGCCATTCCGGGTCATCGATGAGGTCGGTTTTGGTGAGGGCGACGACGGCGGCGGGCACAGCCAGCAGGTCGAGGATGGCAAGATGCTCGCGCGTCTGGGGCATGACGCCCTCGTCGGCGGCGATGACCAGCACGGCCGCATCGATGCCGCCGACCCCGGCCAGCATATTCTTGATGAAGTCGATGTGACCGGGGACGTCGACGATGCCGGCGCTCTCGGTGGCATCATCCGAACCAGGCACGGGCAACTCGATCCAGGCAAAGCCCAGATCAATGGTCATGCCGCGCGCCTTTTCTTCCTTGAGGCGGTCAGGATCGATGCCGGTGAGCGCGTGGACGAGGGTCGATTTGCCGTGGTCGACGTGGCCGGCCGTGCCGATTACGCGCATGCGCGCTCAGCTTTTCTGGCCGTTGCCCGGCGGCTGCGACTCGCCGGTGACGATGCCAGCCGTACGGCGCTGGTTGCTCTGCGCGGCGAAGAGTTCGGCGTTGCGTCGCTGGCGCTGCCACGCTTCCTCCATGGCCCGCACCTTTTCGTCGCGATCCTTGACAGCCTTCTGCATGCCGTCCAGCCAGGCGCCGGCCATGCTGCTGAAGTAGGCGCCGTAGGACTCCTGCAACTTCCAGAGCTGGTCGAGCAGCGTTTCCAGCATCTTGAGATCGTGCTGGAGCGGGGCAAAGCGCTCGATGACATCCTTGTTGTACTTGTCCTGCTCCGTCCAGAGGTGCTCCTGGCGCAGTTCGCCTTTGCGGCGGCGGCGCTCGTAATCCTCGCGGAACTCGTCCATCTCGCGGCGAATACGCTCTTCGGCGAGGCGCTGAAGCTCGGCGACCTGGCTCTGCTCGCGCAGGATGAGATCCTTGAATTCCTGCATCTCGGCGACGGCGCGGCGGCTGACGTCGATTTGTTGGGCAAAGTTCTGGATGCGTTCGTAGGCCTGGGCGACGACGGATTTCTGCTCGTCGATCGTCTCCTGCCAGCGCGTGAGCACCTGCTCGCGATCGACGACCATGACGCGCGTGCGCTCCATGAACTTGACCTGTTCTTCACGCAACTGGTCGATCATGGGCGGCAGCTTCTCCATCTCGGCCGCGGTCTTGCGGATGCTCTCATCGAGGAGCGGCAGGCGCCCGGCGTTGGCCTCGGAACGCTTGAAGAGTTCGACCGTCTCCTGCTGCAACTGGGCGATGCGCTTGGTGTCGCTGGTGCGCTGCTCGACCAGGAAGGGGATCTGGCGCGTGCGCTCCTCGATCTCCTTGGCCAGGCCGCCAATCTGGTTGCGCATGCTCATGATCAGTTCGCCCAGACGTTCGTCCTCGACGACGCGCGTCTGGATCGATTCCTCGACGCGGCCGATGCGCGGCAGTTCGCGGCGCACCTCGCTGATCTCGCGGCTGAGCATTTCGCGGTCCGCCATGCGCGACCGCTCCAGCTCGCGCTGTCCGGAGACACGCTCTTCATACGCGCGCTCGACCAGACCGACAAGCTCGTTCTTGGTATTCTGGATCGATTGGTCGACCTGATTGAAGCGGGTCAACTGCGCCTGGGTGCCGGCGAGCTTGCCCTCCAGATCCTGGATGCGGCGCGCCTGCTCGACGATGTCGGCGGACTGCGCTTCGATGCGTTGCTGCAAGCGCGCAATCTCGGCGCGGTCGCGGCGATGTTCCTCATCGAGCCACGTCACCATCTGTGCGAGTTGTGTTAGGTCCATCGATCTGCCACCTTGCCTGTCAGGAAAAACCGGCCGCACGTGCGGTGCGGCGCGAAACTGCGTAAAGTATACCATTGCGCCAGGGGCAAACTCAAACGGATTCGGCCACGCTGCCTGTTTCACTTTGGGGCGACAGCCTTTGCGCGGGCAGCGTCCCGCCGCGCGGCAAAGCGCCGGCGGGCATGGGTGAGATAATCGGCGCATACAGGCCACAGGTTTGACCGATGATCGCACCCGCTGCTACAATTGCGGCGCTCAAGCGACCGTAGAGTCGGTTTCACAGCAAATCGGTTTATGTCAAAACTTCCCCAGTGGCACTGCTCGCCGTTCAAAGTGTATGCGTATAGGCGTCGACGCTCGGCTGATGTATTACCAGCCGGCCGGAATCAGTAGATACACCTGGCATCTGTTACAGGCCCTGGCAGAACTCGACAGCGAAGACGAGTTTATTGTCTTTCAACAGCGAAACCACAAGAGCCCGCTCATCCAGCAGGCGAATTTTCGGCGCGCCACGCTCTTTGCGCCGGTACACCACCGGCTCGAGCAGTCGATGCTCGTGGCCGAGTTGTTGCGTTTCCGGCTGGATCTGCTGCACAGCACCGACTTCATCCCGCCGCTCTACTCGCCGGTCAAGTCGGTGATCACCGTGCACGACCTGGCATTTCTACACTACCCGCATTTCCTCACCGCCGCCAGCGCCGCCTACTACGGCCAGATCGATAAGGCCGTGAGCCATGCTGCGCATGTGATCGTGCCCAGCGAGCACACGAAGCAGGATCTCATTGCCCAGCTTGGCGTGCCCGGCGATCGCGTGTCGGTGATCTACGAGGCGGCCAACCCGCTCTTCGGCCCGCTGCCCGTGGAAACGACGCGGCAGGCAGTGTGCGCGCAGTACGGCCTGCCCGAGCGGTTCGTGCTGGCGGTAGGCACCATCGAGCCACGCAAGAACATCAACGGGCTGCTGCACGCCTTTGCCCACCTGCGCCAGAAATATGCGCTCGACGACGTAGGGCTGGCGATTGCCGGCGGCAAGGGCTGGCTCTACGACGAAACGCTGGAGTTGATCGACAAGCTGGGCATCGGCGCCGGCGTGCACCTGTTGGGCCGCGTGCCAGACGAGGACCTGCACCGGCTCTACGTCGCGGCGCGCTGCCACATCCACCCGGCCTACTATGAGGGATTCGGGCTGCCGCCGCTGGAGGCCATGGCATGCGGCACGCCGACCATCGTCAGCAACGTGAGCAGCCTGCCCGAAGTGGTGGGCGATGCTGCGCTGCTGGTCGACCCGCACGACACCGAGGAGATGGCGGTCGCCATGCACCGGCTGCTCACCGACGACGACCTGCATGCCGAGCTGAGCGAGAAGGGCTTGCAGCGGGCGCGCGTCTTTAGCTGGCAGCGCGCGGCCCAGCGTACGCTCGAGGTCTATCGCACCGTCGTGGAAGCACGGCCCATTCCTTCCTCGCGCAGCGCGACCAAGACGACACCCGAGCAGGGGCTGTGACCGCAGCGCGCGCCGGCGCAACATCCCCAGCCAGCAGGCGGCTTGCCGATCCATGAAGATCCTGATCATCACGCCACAACTGCCCTACCCGCCGCGGCAGGGCACGACCATCCGCAACTACAACCTGATCCGCGGGCTGGCGGCGCATCATGCCGTGGACCTGCTCACCTTTCTTGCACCCGGCGAAACGCTGGCGGCGGATAACCCGCTGCTGGAACTGTGCGGTCGCGTGGCCTGCGTCGAGCAGCCGGCGCGCACGACGGCCGACCGCATCCGCGCCACGGCCACCACGCTGACGCCCGACATGGGGCTGCGCCTGGAGAGTCCGGCCATGCACGCGCTGGTGCGTGCGTGGTGCGCGGCCACAAAGTACGATGTGGTGCAGGTGGAGGGAATCGAGCTGGCGCAATATGGCATGGCCGCGGCCGGGCGACGCATCGCGCCGGAACGGCCTGCGCTCGTCTTCGACGACCACAATTGCGAATATCTGCTGCAACAGCGCAACGCCTTCACCGACCTGCGCCGGGTGCGGCGCTGGCCCGCCGCCGCCTACAGCCTGGTACAGTGGCAGAAACTGCGGCGCTACGAGGCCGCGATCCTGCAAGCGTCCGACGTCGCCCTGGCGGTGAGCGAGGCAGACCGGCGCGCACTGGCGCCGCTGGCGGGCGACACGCCGCTGACCGTCATTTCCAACGGCATCGACACCGAGGCGTACAAACCGCAGCCGGCTGTGGCGCCGTCAAGCACGAATCTCGTCTTTACTGGTAAAATGGATTACCGGCCCAACATCGACGCAGTACTGTGGTTTGCGCACGAGGTGCTGCCGCTCATCGTGGCGCAGGAGCCGGACGCCCGCTTCCAGATCGTGGGCATGAACCCGCACGCCCGGCTCGACGTGTTGCGTGGGCAGCCCAACATCGAGATCACCGGCGCCGTGGACGATACGCGGCCGTACATCGGGTCCGCGGCCGCCTACGTGATACCCATGCGCATCGGCGGCGGGACGCGCTTCAAGGCGCTGGAGGCCATGGCGTGCGGTGCGCCCATCGTGAGTACGACGCTCGGCGTCGAAGGAATCGGCGCGACGGATGGCCAGGAACTCTTGCTGGCCGACGCGCCGGACGCGTTTGCGGCGGCCGTGGTGCGCCTGCTGCGCGACGGTCGGGAAGGCAGGGTATTGCGCCGGCGCCTGGGCGAATATGGGCGGCGCTTCGTCGAGGCTACCTATTCGTGGGATCACATCATCCCGCAACTGGAGAGCGTGCTGGCCGCGACCGCCCGGAAGTCGTAGCGGCAGCGACGCACAAAACAATCGTCATCATACCGGCGGCCAGGCCGGTGAAAACCAATCCTCCGGATCAATAGACGAAAGGAGCTACCCATGTCGGATCCACAAGGCCTGCGTGTCGGGTTCATCGGCAGCGGATGGCCGGATCGCGTGCAGATCGCGACGTTCCGCGCCGGCGGTCTCGTTCCCCATGCCATCGCCTCGGCCAGCAAGGAAAATGCGCAGCGCGTCGCCGCTGCCCACAACCTGCCGCACGCCTTCACGCAGTGGCAGGAGCTGGTAGCGGACGAAACGGTCGACATCGTGAGCATCTGCACGCCGCCGCACCTGCACCGCGAGATCGCCGAAGCGGCGCTGGCGGCAGGCAAGCACGTCATCTGCGAGAAGCCGACGGCGCTCAACGTCGACGAAGCCGAGGCCATGCTCGCCGCCGCGCAGGCGGCGCCGGGCCGGCTGGCGATCATCGACCACGAACTGCGTTTCCACCCGCAACGCTTGCAGATGCGCCAGATGATCAAGGAAGGATACGTGGGCAGCGTGGTGCAGGCGCGCTTCGACCGGCTGGGCAGCGAGCGGCTCAAGCCCGACGTGCCGTGGAACTGGTGGAGCGACGCCGAGCGCGGCGGCGGCATGCTGGGCGCGCTCGGCAGCCATCTCATCGACCTGGCGCGCTGGATGATCGGACGCATCGACGCGCTGACGGCCCAGCTCCAGATCGGACACCTCTACCGCGCCGATCGCGAGAGTGGGCAGGCACACACAGTGACGGCCGACGACCACGCCGATCTGTTGCTGCGCTTCGCCAATGGCGCCATGGGCACAATCACAGTCAGCGGCATCACGCCGGGCGGCTACGGCATGTCGATCCTGGTCGTGGGGACCAACGGCGCGCTGAAGCTGGACAACCAGGACCAGCTCTTCGGCATGCAGGGCAACTACCCTGAGGGCACGTGGGAACCGATCCGCGCCATGCAGCAGCCCGGCACGCTGGCCGATCTGCCCAACCAGGGACCGTTCACTGTGGGCAGCTATTTCCTGGCGCAGACGCTGGCCATGTCGCTGCCCATGGGCGAGACGCTGCTCGACGACGCCGCCAGTTTCTACGACGGGCTCGTCGTGCAGCGCGCCATGGATGCGGCGCGGCGCGCACACGCCAATCGAGGCTGGGAGAGTCTTTGACAGCATCGCTCTTGGATGACATACTATCCCAAGAGTTTGTGAGCTTCCCAAGTCATTTCCAGTATCAACAATTCCATATAGTCAACGTGAAAGGAGTATGACAATGGTCCGTTCGATGCGCTCAAAGATAGCGCTGGCTGCGGTATTGGTCATCGTTTTGTTGGTCTCGGCGGCGTGCGCGCCTGTGCCGGCCGCACCGGCAGCCGCGCCGGCAGGTGGCGAGAGCGCCGCAGCCGGCGGCGAAGCAGCCGCCAGCACCGAGCTCAACGTGCTCTGCACGCCGCAGGTGCAGTGGTGCGAGGGCATGAAGGCCGAGTTCGAGAAGGTCTATCCCGACATCACGGTCAACTTCGTGCGTATGTCCAGCGGCGAGTCGCTCACGCGCCTGCGCAATGAGAAGGACAACCCGCAGTTCGACATCTGGTGGGGCGGCCCCATCGACAGCTTCGTGGCGGCCAAGCAGGAAGGCTTGCTGGAGCCGTACGACTCCCCGAACATGGCCAATCTCGCCAATCCCGACCTGACCAAGGACCCGGACAATGCATGGGCCGGCATCTACATTGGCTCACTGGGCTTTGGCACCAACCAGAACTGGCTCGACGAGAATCCCGGCGTGGAGCCGCCGCGCAGTTGGGACGATCTGTTGAAGCCCGAGTTCAAGGGCCAGATCATGGTCGCCCATCCGTCCAGCTCCGGCACCTCGTATACGGCCCTGTGCACGATCTTGCAGATTCGGGGCGAGGAAGAAGGCTGGAAGTTCATCAATGACTACGCCGGCCAGGTCTTGCAGTTCACCAAGAGCGGCGCGGCCCCGGCCAAGTTCGTCGGACAGGGCGAAGCTGCCGTAGGCATCGTCTTCTCGCACGACATCGTCGCCGAGATCGAGAAAGGTTCGCCCCTGGTACTGACCTTCCCCGAAGAGGGCACGGGTTACGAAGTGGGCGGCATGGGCATCATCAAGGGCGCAGCGCACATGGACGCAGCCAAGAAGTGGTTCGACTGGGCGCTCGACCCGGCGACCCAGGAACTCGGCCCCAAGTATGAAGCCTATCAGGCTCCGACCGTCACCGGCGCTACGCCGTCCCGTCCGGAACTGCTCGAAGTCAATCTCATCGACTATGACTTCGACTTCTGTGGCTCCAACAAGACGGCCTTCGTCGACCGCTTCACCAACGAAGTGGCCGCGGCGGACAACCTGAAGGAGTAGTTCACGGCCAGAACTGGCGCACGAGGATCCGCACAGACGGCCCTTCGTGCGCCAGCCGGGGCTCAAGATTGCAGTGAGCGATCTTGAGCCCCACCCGTCGTACACCTGGGCATACAGCCACAGGCCGATTCCTCACCATTCGCAACCAACCGAATCCAACTGCTCATGACCGCAGCCGTTCCCAAACAACGTTCACTGCTCTGGCGCCGCTGGCAGGAAGTCCGCCTCATCGGCCAGGATCCCGTGCTGGCCGTGGGGTTGATCGCAGTCAGCAGCTTTGTCTTCCTGTTCGTCGCCCTTCCGCTCATCCGCGTCATCTACCAGGGTTTTGTCGACCCTGTCACGGGCGAGTTTGGCGTCGAGTATTTCACGCGCTTTGTCGATCCCTACTATGCCCCGTATCTCTGGCAGGTCATTCGCAACACCATGGTCATGGGGCTGGGCACGGCGACGGGCGGTACGATCCTCGGTTTCATTTTTGCGTACGCGCTGGTCCGGTGCAGCTTTCCCTTTGGCCGCACGGTGCATGTGGCCACGCTGCTGCCCACGATTTCGCCGCCCTTTGCCATCGCCATCGCCGCGATCCTGCTCTTCGGGCGCAACGGGCTGATCACCCGCCAGGTGCTGGGCATTCGACCCGGACCGGACACCAACGACATCTACGGGCTCGATGGGCTGATCTTCGTGCAGATCATCACCTTTTTCCCCGTCGCCTACCTGATCATCCGCGCCATGCTGGAGCGCATCGATGCGTCCATGGAAGAGGCGGCGCTGAGCCTGCGCGCCAGCAAGTTCCACATCTTCCGCACGATTACGCTGCCGCTGCTGACGCCCGGCATCGCCGCGTCGTTCCTGCTGCTCTTCGTGGAGTCGCTGGCCGACCTGGGCAATCCGCTGCTGTTGGGCGGCAACGCCAGCGTGCTGTCGACCGAGATCTACCTGGCGGTGAACGGCCAGTTCGACCAGCAGAAGGGTGCGGCGCTGTCGCTGATCCTGCTGGTGCCCACGCTGACCGTGTTCCTGGTGCAGCGCTACTACATCAGCCGGCGCTCCTACGTGGCGGTGACGGGCAAGCCCACCACCGGCCGCGTCTTTGTCAAGGAGCCGGTCACGCGCTGGACCTTCATCATCTTGACACTACTGACGCTCGTCGTGGTGATGATGCTCTACTTCACGATCCTGTGGGGGTCGTTCACCAAGCTGTGGGGCGTCAACAACGAACTCTATTTCGGCAACTACGTCACGGCCTTTACGCGCGGGCTGAACGCCATCCTGTCGACGACCTTCCTGTCGGCAGTGGCGACGCCGGTGGCGGGCGTCATCGGCGTGGTCATCGCCTTCCTGGTCGTGCGGCGTACCTTTGCCGGTAAGCAGACGCTGGACTTCGTGTCGAACCTGGGCGGCGCGGTGCCGGGCACGATTCTGGGCATCGGTTACATCGTCGCCTTTATCGGCGCGCCGTGGTTTGCCGTGTTGATCGTCTACGGCCTGCTCGCCGCGTACCTGGCAACGCGGGCGACGGCGCGCGGCTGGTTGGCGGGCATCCTGTTGCTCGTCGGCACCATCGCCGCCTATTACGTCAACTGGACACCGCTGCTGCTCGGGCTGGACGAGACGGGATGGCGTTACGTGCTGATGGCGGGCTTTGCCTTGCTGGCCCTGGCCGGCGGGGCTTTTGCCTTGCCAGGCCAGCGGCGCACAGTCGCGCTCATCTTCGGCTTCATGGCGCTTTCCATGTTCGTTTACAACGTGAGCCCGCTCGTGACCGAGCCCATGGCGCGTTGGGGGCGAACGCTGCCCGGTGTGGACCTGCCCAAGCTGGTGGTGAAGGCGAGCAGTTTCATCACCTTCTTCACGCAGCCGACGCTGGCCATCATGGGCTACACCTTCCTCACCATGGCCATCTTCGCCGTGGATCGGGTGCGCGGCGGTCTGCGCTTCTGGATCGGGCTGGCGGCGATGGCGCTGACAGGCTCGCTCGTCTTCTACGGCAATTCGCTGGCGCTGGTGGGCACGCCGTACATCATCGTCGCGGCCTATGCCGTGCGCAGCCTGCCGGCCTCAGTGCGGGCGGGCGTCGCCTCGCTCCAGCAGATCGACCCGTCCATCGAGGAAGCGTCGAACATCCTGGGCGGTGACGCGCAGTACACCTTCCGCAACGTCACGCTGCCGCTGATCCTGCCGGCGTTCTTTGCCGGCCTTGTCTTCGCCTTTGCCCGCCACATGACCAGCCTGTCGGCGGTTATCTTCTTGACCACGGCGCAGTGGCCGATCTTGACCGTGTGGATTCTCAGTGAGGTAGAGCAGGGCGGCATGAGCGTCGCTGCGGCGTACTCGATCATCCTCATCGCCATCGTGCTGGCCGCGATCGGGCTGATGAGCCTGTGGCTGAAACGAACCTATGGCGCGAGCCAGGATGTAGATATGACGGTGGGAGGTTGACCGTGTTTCTCGAATTGGACAATATCAGCAAGCACTTCCCATCGCGTGACGGCACGGGCGAGGTGCGTGCAGTGGACAACGTGCAGATCGACATCGAGCAGGGGCAGTTCGTCACGCTGCTCGGCCCGTCGGGCTGCGGCAAGACGACGACGCTGCGGTTGATCGCCGGCTTTGAGTTCCCGACCCATGGGCGCATCGTGCTCGACGGGGAGGAGATCAACGAACTGCCCCCCAATCGCCGTGACATGGCCATGGTCTTCCAGAGCTATGCCATCTTCCCGCACCTCAACGTCTACGAGAACATCTCCTACGGCCTCAAGGTAAAAAAGCTGCCGGCGCAGGAGATCAGGCGCAAGGTCGCCCAGGTGATGGAGCTGACCGAGCTGACGGGGCTGGAAAACCGCGCGCCGAACCAGTTGAGCGGCGGCCAACAACAGCGCGTGGCGCTGGCGCGTGCGCTCGTCATGGAGCCCAAGGTGCTGCTCTTCGACGAGCCGCTGAGCAACCTGGACGCCAAGCTACGCGTGCAGATGCGCACGGAGATCCGCCGCATCCAGCAGGAGTTGGGCATCACCAGCGTCTACGTCACGCACGACCAGGACGAAGCCATGGTGCTCTCGGACCAGATCGTGGTCATGCACAAGGGGCGCGTGCAGCAGATCGGCACCGCGCTGGAGATTTACCGGCGGCCGCACAACCGCTTCGTGGCGGATTTCATCGGCCGCGCCAACTTCCTGCCGGCCCGGGTCCGCGAGAAGAACGGCGACGGCTGGGTCATCGACCTCTTCGGCCAGACGGTCACCGTGCCGGGTGAGACGGCGGCCGAACTTGCACCTGGCCACGAAGCGGTGCTGATGGTGCGCCCGGAGTCGATCCGCCTGGCGCGCGCCGATGGCGGGGCGAGCAGCCCAGCCTGGCCCGGCACGGTGGATCGGACATCCTACCTGGGCAGCCTGATGGAGTACGACCTGAATGTCAACGGACAGCGCGTGCTGGCCGTGCGCCACGACCCGGCCGAGGCGGATCTGCTTCCGGTCGGCCAGGCGGTGACGGTGGAGATATTGCGCGAGAACGCGTACCTGCTGCCGGCCGAGTGAGTGCGACAGGCGTTGGCTGCCGGCAGCGCCGTCCAGGCGTCGTGAAGTCGTCGCCTTCCAGACCGAATCCAGCTTTCACCTCCTTGACTACTCGTGGTAGAATCGAACGAAGAGACAGAAAGAGCTCTCTTGGATGCCTTCACCTGCTGGCATCCCCGTATGCAGGCGATTTGTATTGATTGATAGAAGCAACAAGGAGATAGGTAACATGGCATACAGCTACAAGAACTCAAAAGGCAATACGTACTACTTGCACTCCCGCGTGACGACGCTGAAGAATGGCAAGACGCAGACCATCTTCTTCTTCGCCAAGGAACCCAAGGATGGCGCACTCAACGACGTGCCGGCCGGCTACACGGTCTCCGAGAGCAAGAATGGCCTCCCGGTTCTGAAGAAGGCCTAAATTCCGGCTCGGAAGGTAATAGAGGCGCCGAAATGATTCGGCGCCTTTTCTTTTCCTCGTTTTCAGGACCACCCCGTCCTTGCGTGTAATCTCCGCGTAATAGCTTCGTCACTGCTACGTCAGATGCGCATGGCATCCTGGCTGTGCATGCGCGGATGCAACCGGCAGCCGCACAAACGACAAGATCCAGACACACAGTTCTTCAGAAAGGAAAGACGAATGTTACGCAAACAACTACTCATCGGTTCGGTTGCCCTGTTGATCCTGGCCGCGTGTGCGGCGCCACAGGCGAGCATGCCGGCGACCGAAGGTGCCATGGACAGCCACGCCAACACCATGGTGGAAGGTGAGATGAAGGAGGGCGACGGCGCCATGGCTGAGGGCGAGATGAAAGAGGGCGACGGCGCCATGGCCGAGGGCGAGATGAAAGAGGGCGACGGCGCCATGGCTGAGGGCGAGATGAAGGAAGGCGACGCCATGATGAGCATGGCCGAGTTGCCGGCATGGGCTGCGCTGCCATTGGTCAACGCACGCACCGGCGAGAGCTTCACGATCGCCGACTTTGCGGGGAAGACCATTTTCGTCGAACCGATGGCAACCTGGTGCACCAACTGCCGCGCGCAGTTGAACAACGTGAAGGAGGCCAAGGCACAGGTGACCGGCGACGTCGTCTTTGTTGCGCTGAGCGTCGAGACTGCACTCGACCAGACCGCGCTGGCGCAGTACGCCGACGAGAATGGCTTCGACTGGATCTTCGCCGTGGCCACGCCGGAGCTCTTGCAACAACTAGCCGGCGACTTCGGCCAGACGATCGCCAACCCGCCGGCCACGCCGCACTTCGTCATCAGCCCGGACGGCACGGTGAGCGACCTGACGACCGGTATCGAAAACGTCGAAGCTATCCTGGCCAGCGTCCAGGGATAGGCTAGAGAGCGACAACGCTCCTGCACGGCGGCCGGCTTATTCCGTCGGCCGCCGTGCAGGGTGACTCACACCGAAGACAGGTTTGGAGATCGATCATGGAACAGTATCTACAGGCATTCTTGCTCGGCAATGCGGCCATTCTGACCAATGTCTGCATCCTGCCGCTCTATCCGGGGCTCATGGCCTTTCTGGCAGGGAACGCCGAGAACCACCGCATGCAGCGGGCTTCGTTCTGGCTTGGCTGGCTGGTGCTCGCCGGCGTGCTGACGCTCATGCTGGCCGTCGGTGCGCTGCTCTTCATCGTGCAGCAGTCCTTCGGCGCGGTGCTGCCGTGGCTGCTGCCGGCGATCTACGCCGCAGTCATCGTGCTGGGCGTGCTGATGATCGCCGGGCGCAACCCCTTCCGCCGGCTGGCCACGACGCAGGCGCCGCTGCTGCGCAACCCGTACCTGGCAGCCTTTGTCTACGGCCTGATGCTTGGCCCCATGACGCTCCCCTGTGCCGGGCCGCTGGTGGTGAGCGCCTTTCTGCTGGGCGCCGGCAGTGCCGGGCAACTGGCAAGCAGCCTGCTCTACTTCCTGGCCTTCGGCTTTGGCTTTGGCTGGCCGTTGGTGGTGCTGCCCATGCTGGCGCAGCCGTTCCAGCGTTCGTTGGCCGGCTGGACGACTCGCAACTACACGCTGCTGACGCGTGTCTCGGGCGTACTGTTGGTGGTAATCGGCCTCTTTGGCGTGGGCGTCGATCTCCTGCCCAATGTGTGATAGCAACTGCGCACAGGACAGCAAAAAAAGAACGGGGCGGCCTGGCTTGCAGGTCGCCCCGTTCTTTTCGTTCACAGTGGCCGCGCGCGCGGCGTCGTGTGGATGCGATTAGTGATGGTGCTCGTGGCCGTCGCCGTGGGCATGGCCGTGCTCCAGTTCCTCGGGCAGCGCCGGCCGCACGCCGACGATCTTGACCTTGAAGTGGAGCGTCTCGCCTGCCAGCCAGTGATTGGTGTCGACGACGATGCCGTCGGGCCGAATCTCGGCAATGAACGCCTCGATCTCCTCGCCGGTCTCCTCGTCCACCAGATCCAGCGCCATGCCTGGTTCCAACTCCACGTCATCGTCAAAGGCGTCCAGGGGCAGCAGTTGATAGCCGTCCGGGTCGTACTCGCCATACGCCAGATCGGGCGTGACCACGATCTCCTTCTCTTCGCCGACGCTCATGCCGAAGAGTGCCGCTTCCAGGCCGGGGATGATCTCCCCGTGGCCCTGCAAATACTCCAGCGGCCCCTCTGCTGCCGAGCTATCCACAACCTCGCCGTCCGCCAGCGTAAGTGTGTACTCGATGCGCACCACCATATCGTCAGAGACGACGAGGTTTTTTCCGTTCATCAAGCTGCGCCGCCGATTTTGGTGACATTGGCAGCAGCGGCGCCCTTGGGTCCCTGCTCCACCGTGAACTCTACCCGCTCGCCTTCGACCAGCGACTTGAAGCCCTGTGAGGCAACTGCGGAATAGTGAACAAAGACATCACCGCCGCCATCACGCGCGATGAAGCCGTAGCCCTTGGCATCGTTGAACCACTTGACTGTGCCGGTTATGCGCTCGCTCATTTCAACTTCTCCTTTACTGTAGCGCTCGATTGAAACCAGACGGCGGTTATGCCCGGCAGAGTGCAAGAAAACACCCGGACGCGGGATGTCCGGGTGGCAGCGTGCAACAACCGAAATCAAAAACAACCGTCCTGGGCTGAGACTATACGAGGATTTGCGATTTCAGTCAAGTAGTGGTCATAATTCACACGAGATACCGTGTACAATGTCACAAGCGAGTGACCAGCCACGCAAAGGACTTTCGCATGAGCAACGATGCTTTAGCCTGGATCGAAGACGAACTGGCCCAGCTTGACGCGGCCGGCCTGCGCACCAGGATCCGCACGATCGACTCGCCCATGGATGCGCGCGTGACCATCGGCGGCCAGCGCCTCCTCAACTTCTGCGCCAACAACTATCTCGGCCTGGCCAACCACCCGCGCCTGCGTGACGCGGCCAAGCGCGCCATCGACGCGTTCGGCATTGGCCCGGGCGCCGTCCGCACCATCGCCGGCACCATGTCGCTGCACCTGGAGTTGGAACAGAAACTGGCCGAGTTCAAGCATGCCGAGGCGTGCATCACCTTCCAGAGCGGCTTCACGGCCAACCTGGCAACGGTCCCCGCACTCATGGGCGACGGCGACCTCATCTTCTCCGACGAACTCAACCACGCCAGCATCATCGACGCGTGCCGGCTGAGCAAGGCGCGCACCATCCGCTACGCGCACAACGACGTGGACGACCTGCGCCGCAAGCTGGCCGCGCACGGCGAGTTTCGCCGCCGGCTCATCGTGAGCGACGGGGTCTTCAGCATGGATGGTGACATCGCCCCGCTGGACAAGCTGTGCGAGATCGCCGAGGCGCACGGCGCCATGCTCATGGTGGACGACGCGCATGGCGAGGGCGTGCTCGGGCGCGGTGGGCGCGGCATCGTCGACCACTTCGGTCTGCACGGCCGCGTCGACATCGAGGTGGGTACGTTGAGCAAAGCCTTTGGCGTCGTCGGCGGGCTTGTCGCCGGCAAGAAACCGATCATCGACTGGCTGCGCCAGCGCGGGCGCCCCTTCCTCTTCTCGAGCGCCATGACGGTGCCGGACGTAGCTGCCTGCATCGAGGCCGTCAACATCCTGGCCGAGTCGGACGAGCTGGTGGCGCGCCTGTGGGAAAATGCCCGCATCCTGCGCGAGGGCATGCAGTCGCTCGGCTTCGACACCGGCCACAGCCAGACGCCCATCGTGCCGCTCATGCTGGGCGAGGCGCCGCTGGCGCAGGAGTTCAGCCGGCACCTCTTCGCCAGGGGACTCTTCGCCATGGCCATCGGCTACCCGACCGTACCCATGGGCAAGGCGCGCATCCGCGTGATGAACTCGGCAGCGCACAGTCCCGCCGATCTGGAAGAGGCGCTGGATATCTTTGCGACGGTGGGCAAAGAACTGAAGGTAATCTGAAGAGTGAAGGGAGCCACAAAGACGCCAAGGCACGAAGATTCACAAAGAAGAGTTCTAACATCTTTGTGAACCTTTGAGTCTTTGTGGCTTTGTGGCTCTCTTCTCTTCTCCATCTTGACAGGCGAGAGTTGCAATGCGCAAACGAGTGATCTTCATTACCGGCGCCAGCGGTGAAGTGGGGCAGGCGCTGCTCAAGGAACTGACCCAGGATCCGCAGAACCAACTGCTGACGATGGACCTGCATCCGCTCCCCGCCGACCTGCGTGCGCTCAGCACGCACGTCGAGGGTGACCTGCTGAACATGCGGCTGCTGGCCCGGCTCGTCAGCGAGTACGAGATCGACACCATCTATCACCTGGCCGCGCTGCTCTCCACGCGCGCCGAGATTCAGCCGGAGGAGGCGCACCAGGTTAACGTCGAGGCGACGCTCCACCTGCTCAAGATCGCGGCTGAGGAAAGCCAGTGGCGCAAGCGCCCGGTGCAGTTCATTTTCCCCAGTTCGATTGCCGCCTACGGCATGCCCGACCGCGAGACAAAGGCGCACTTCCAGCGCGTGCGCGAGTTTGAGTGGAACCAGCCGCGCACCATGTACGGCTGCAACAAGCTCTACTGCGAGCAACTGGGCAGCTACTTCAGCCGCCACTACCGCCAGCTTGCCGCCGAACAGCCGCCAACCATCGACTTCCGCAGCGTGCGCTTTCCCGGCCTCATCAGCGCGTACACGCTGCCGTCCGGCGGGACGAGCGACTACGCGCCGGAGATGATTCACGCCGCCGCGCAAGGTATGCCCTACGCCTGCTTCGTGCGCGAGGAAGCGCGCATCCCCTTCATGGTCATGCCCGACGCCGTACGCGCGCTGCTCATGCTCGCCCGCGCCCCGCGCCAGCGACTGACGCGGCAGGTCTACAACGTCACCAGCTTCAGCCTCTCCGCCGCGCAGATCCGCGATCGCGTGCTGGCCGCCTTCCCCGACGCCGACGTGACCTTCCACCCTGACGTCAAGCGCGAGGCCATCATCGACTCCTGGCCCGCTGATATCGACGACAGCGCGGCGCGCATGGATTGGGAGTGGGCGCCCGAATATGATGCCGACCGCGCATTCAGCGACTACTTGATTCCCAGAATCAAAGAACGGTACACGCGACCCTAGATCGAACTCACGACGCACCGCAAGCGCCGAGGAATGCCGGGATGCCAGCCGCAGCACAGCGGAATCCCGGTATACCCGCACGCGCCTGATCGAGAAACTCCGTCATTGTTTATGTCAAAACAGGAGCGCAAAAATGAACGCTGATCTTCCCTGGTGGTACTCCGAAAGCCTGACCGTCCAGCAGGGCGGCCTTTGCCTGGACGGCGTGGCGCTGGAGACGCTGGCGCGCACGCATGGCACGCCGCTCTACGTGTACAGCCGCGCCACGGTGCAGCGACGGCTGCGCGCGCTACAGGCGATGCTGGCCCAGGCAACCACGCGCTACAAGGTCTACTACGCCATGAAGTCGAATCGCCACGCCGGCGTGCTTGCCGCTGCGCGGGCGACACCGGGCGTCGGTATCGACACCTGCTCGCCGCGCGAGGTAGAAACGGCGCTGGCAGCCGGCTTTGCACCACACGAGATCTCCTTCAACGCCGGCATGCTCTCGAACCGCGATCTGGCGGCCCTGGCCGAGAGCGGCGTCCACTGCACGCTGGACAGCTTCTCGGCGCTGCGGCGCTATGGCAATCTGGTACCGGCAGGCACGCCGGTCGGTCTGCGCTTTGACCCCGGCGTGGCAGCGAGCTATGGCCAGCAACCCAAGATGGTCTACGGCAAGTCCAAGTTCGGCTTCGACGTCGAAGAATGCGCCGCAGCGCTGGATGCCGCACACCGTGCCGGGCTGGTCGTAGACTCAGTCGCCATGCACATCGGCTGGGGGCTGCCCCAGTCCAGCGCCGACCTGGTCGACTGGGCCTTTGGCCGGCTGTCCGGCGTGGCGTGCCAATGCCCGACGTTGGAGACGATCAATGTCGGCGGCGGGCTGGGCGGCCGCTATCTGGCGAGCGACCAGCCGCTGGCGCTGGAGACATGGCGCGACCTGATCGCGCGACACCTGGCGCCGTTGGGGGCGACCATCGTCTGCGAGCCGGGCACGTGGGTCGTCGCGCCGGCCGGGCTGCTGATCGCTGAGGTCAACACGGTCGAGGCGCGCCGCCACATCACCTGGGTGGGGATCAATGCCGGCTATGCGCTCAACCCGCTGCCGGCCATGTACGACATCCCGCTGGAGGTCATCCCGCTGTGCAATCCCTTGGGCGCGCCGGCGATGATCGCACACGTGGCGGGCCACATCAACGAGGGTGTCGATGTGTGGGCGCAGGCGCGGCCGCTGCCCAGGCTGGAGGAAGGCGATCTGATCGCATTCTTCCCGGCCGGCGCCTACGGCTCGAGCATGGCCAGCAACCACTGCATGCGCGGCGAGTTCGCCGAGGTCACAGTCGGGTAATGAGGTTGTTTGCCGGGATGCATTTTGCCCACGCCTGCCGCCGCCGTATACTGAACGACATAGCAGCAGACGGGCATCCCGCTCGTACCGGCATCCACAGCGCGCCCAGCTAGACGCGGCAGATTTCCACATGCACACTTCAAGACATTCGCGAAGAGAAGCCGTACGCCGACAGTCGGCGCGCGAGCGCGTTGCCCAGGTGAGGCTCGTGCCCCGTGCGTTACGCCTCGTCTGGGACGCCGCACCGCTGTGGACGCTGGCCTCTACGGCGATCCTCGTCGTCCAGGGTGTGCTGCCGGTCGTCACGGTCTACCTGACGCGCAACGTCGTCAACGCGCTCGTCGCCATCGTGCAGAGCAACGGCGACCCGGCCGTACTGGCGCCCGCCGTGACGACTGTTGCGCTCATGGGCTTGGTGATGCTCACCAACGGGGTGCTTGGCAGCATTAACGGCTATATCCGGGCTGCGCTCAGCGAACGCGTGCGCGACCAGATGCACGGATTGATCCATGTCAAGGCACTCTCGCTCGACATGCAGTTTTTCGAGTCGCCGACCTATTACGACCAGCTCCAACGCGCCAGCATCGACGCCATCGACCGCCCCATGGGGCTGCTGGACAGCATCAGCAGACTGCTGCAAAACACGATCACACTCGTCGCCATGGCCGGCGTGTTGCTCACCTTTGCCTGGTGGCTGCCGATCGTACTGATGCTGGGGACGCTGCCCGCGTTGTGGGTCGCGTTACGCTCGACGGTCGCCTTCCACCGCTGGCGGCTGAGCAACACCATCAACGAACGGCGACTGATCTACTACAACCGCGCGTTGATCCACGACGAGGCGGCCCCGGAGATTCGCCTCTTCGACCTTGGCGGCCATTTCACCGAAGCGTACAACACGCTCCGCCACCGGCTGCGCGACGAACGGCTGCGCCTCGTGCGAAACCAGACGCTCGGCCAGATCGGCGCCGTCCTGGCCGGTCTGCTGGCAATGGCGGCATCGCTCCTCTGGATTGCCTGGCAGGCCCTGCAGGGCCTCTACAACCTGGGCGACATGGCCATGCTCTTTCAGGCCATGGCCCAGGGCCAGCAACTGATGCAGAGCCTGCTGAACGGCATGGGCGAGATCTACCGCAACCTGCTCTTCCTGGATGACCTCTTCACCTTTCTGGCCCTCGAGCCGACCACGCGCGACCCGGACGAACCCGCGGCCACACCTGGCCCGCTACACGTCGGCGTCGAACTCAAGAACATCACCTTTCAGTATCCCTACAGCGATCGGGTCGCGCTCAGCAACTTCAACCTGGCCATTCCAGCGGGACAGATCGTCGCCATCGTCGGTGAGAACGGAGCGGGCAAGAGCACGCTGCTCAAGCTGCTCTGCCGCTTCTACGACCCGCAGGCAGGGTCGATCACGTGGGATGGCGTCGACTTGCGCGCGCTCCGCCAGCAGGAGCTACGCCGTCAGATCAGCGTGCTCTTCCAGAACCCGATGCCCTATCACGAGAGTGTGGCGGCCAACATCGGCTTCGGCGATATCGGTCGCCGGCCGGGTCTGGCCGAGATCGAGGAAGCCGCGCGCGGGGCCGGCGCCCACGTGGTGATCGACAAGTTGCCGGAGGGGTACGAAACGGTGCTGGGCAAGTGGTTTGGCTACACGCAACTCAGCACCGGCGAGTGGCAGCGTCTGGCACTGGCACGTGCGTTCGTTCGCCAGGCGGCGCTCGTCATTCTCGACGAACCGACCAGCGCCATGGACTCCTGGGCCGAGAACGAGTGGATGGGCCGCTTCCGCGACCTTGTGGAGGGACGCACGGCCGTCATCATCACCCATCGCTTCACAACGGCGATGCAGGCGGACATCATCCACGTGATGCACGAGGGGCAGATCGTCGAGTCGGGCACCCATGCCGACCTGGTACGCCAAGGCGGCCGCTATGCCGGCTCATGGCGCCAGCAGATGCGCGAAGCAGGGCTAGATCCAAGCCCCAGTGCGGCGGTCGCCGCGTGAGAAAGTCACTCTTGCCCGGACCGAACCACGACGTCGACGCCGCGGCTCGATCGCAGCCAGTGCAAGGCCGGCAGCGCCAGAATTGTCCGCCGGAAGCAGCGACCGTTGACGAGTATCGCGGGCTAATGGCGCGCAATCGACGACTACGCCTGCCAAATCCGCACCGATTCAATGGTTAGCGCCCCGCCCTTCGGCGCCGCACCCGGATAGGCGGTGCGATCTACCAGGCCGGCGACGAAGGGCCCGGCCAACAACACACCCGACCACGACCAGTCCGCCTCACCCACGAGGAACCAGGCGCCGCCATCGGTGCGGCAGAGGCCGCGCACACGGTCACCCTTCCGCTCCAGGCGCAGGCAGATTGTGTCGCCAACCAACCGCCCGCGCCCGATGAAGCGATCCTTGTTGGCGATGCTGCCGGCAAACGTCACCTCGCTCTCGCCCATTGCCCCGGTGTCCAGCCGCACGAAATCGGCGGTGCTGCCCCAAAGACAGAGTCCACCCATGGGCAAGGCGCCACCCTCAGCACGCCGGCAGGTCGCCTCGATAGCGAAATCACCCTGTACTTCCTTGACGAGACGGGGCGCCCGAAAATTGAGGTGCCAGAGATCGCATGCCTCGGCCGTTGCGATGTGCAGCCCGTTGCCGGTCGCAAGCGTTGCGCCTTCCTGGGAAGCGATCCACTGCCAGCCGTCGGACAGCGCGCCGGCAAAGGGTTCATTGAGGAGCAAGCGCGGCAGTTCGTCGGGCACGGCCGGCTGGAGATGCCAGAACTGAAATTCGGGCGCGGCAAAGTGGGCGTGCGACTGGCGCAATTCGTCGCACGTCGTGCGAAAGGCCGCCGGGTCGTCGAGTGCTGCGTCGAGCGTCGCCAGAAATCCAGCGAGCATGGAGCGGAAGAGCGCCAGGGTCAAGTATGGAATGAACGCCGGTTTGCCCATAGACAAAGCCGTCCGACAGGTTGCCGCTGACGCTGCTTTCTCGCCCGCGGCGAGTTGTGCTCTGGCCAGCCAAAACAGGCTGTGTTGGCGCCAGTTGATCGGCAAATTGGCAGAGATCAGTGCGTTCTGCAGCAACTCCCCGGCGTGTTCCGCCTGGCCGGCGCCCAGAAGAATCGCCGCCATCAGGGAGGGAAGTACGGCGTTGTTCCCCCGTTCTTCGGCCAGAACGTCCAGGCCCAGCATGGCGTACACTTGCGCAGCGTTCAGGTCGCCGGCGACAGAGCCAACCTCCGCCAACCGCAACAGACACGAAAAATGCAGCGTTCGCTCACCTGTTTTCAGAACGATGTCAAGCGCGTGCTTCGCCAGCTCCCGGCTCATTTCCATGTCGCCGCAATTGAAATGCAGCGTTGAATCGGCCAACGTCGCTTTGGCCAGCGAATTCAGGTCGCGATTGGCAGTCGCTCGAGCAGCGAGTGTGTCGATCAACATCCGCGTCGATTCAACCCCCTTCTCATGAATCATGTGATGGTTGATGACATGATCGAATGCAGGCGACAGAACTTCGGTAAACGGCAGGGCCAGGATGATCGGCTCCAACCGCTCGATGATGGTGGCAAACGCCGAATATCGCGCCGTTGAATAGTTGGCCACGGCCAGGTGGCTGAGCATCAATGCACTGGACAGCGATGGCTCACCGTCGTCAGTGTGCTCAAGCGCGCGCGACGCTTCAACCTCCACGGCGTCCAACTTGCCCTGCCAGAAGAGCGCCTCGCCCAGCCAATAGGTGAGATCGATCAGCCGGCCTGTCGTCCAGCCGGCGCCTTCGCCCAGTTCTCTCGCCTTACGGAACGCGTTCTCGGCATCCGGATACTCACCGTTGCTGAAATATGTACGTCCGAGTTGCAGCCAGATGTCGGCTCTGGCGTCCCGCCATTCAGTGGCGGTTTCGCCTGGATCCAACAACTCACATCGCTCCAGCGCCAGCTCGAAGTAGCGGCATGCCTGGTCGTTCAGGAAGGAGTGACGCGCCTTGGCGCCGGAGCGCATGAGCCAGCGCACGGCCTCTGCATGGTTGTCGGTTTGCAGATAGTGGCGCGCAAGTTGCTCGTCCTGGCTCTCGTCTTCGTCTGCCAGAAGCCCCACGATCGCCTGCGCAGCGCGCGCATGGAGTCCTGCGCATCTTTCTGCGGGCAACGTCGCGTAGACAGCATCATGCAGTAGCACATGCCTGAACGAATACTCGGCATACGGCGTCTGCTTCTCGCAGAGAACGAAGCCCCGCTGCTCAAGTTCGTTCATGGCCCGATCGACGTCTTTGGTCTCCTGCATCGCTGCAAGAACGCGCAGATCAAAGCTCGTACCCAACACAGCCGCTGTCTGTAGCAGGGAACGCTGGGCAGGATCCAGGCGATCGAGGCGGCTCAGCACGAGGGCGTCAATCCCTGGCGTTACCGCGGCATGGCCGAAAGCAAGATCGTCCAGCCTCGACGCCATGCTCCACACGCCACCGTGGCGCACAATCTGGCCGGAGTCGATCAGCGATCTGACAATCTCCTCGGCGAAGAAGGGATTGCCCTGCGCCCGATCCTCAATGCGCTCGAAGAGTGCAAAGGTCAGCCGATGTGGACGCAGTAGCCCTTCGAGCAACTGTCGCACCTGGTCAGCCGAAAGCTCGCGCACTTCCACTTCGGCGACGTGGCCGGATAGGCGGCGGGCCGCGAGTACAGGCAGTTGCGAACAGTCATACTGCTGGCCAGGGCGGTAGACACAGAGTAGCAAAAGCGGCGCATTGCGCGCCTCCGCAAGAAGTGAGCGCACCAGGTCGAGCGATGCGGGGTCCGCCCAGTGCAGGTCCTCCAGCACGAGCACGAGCGGCTGCTCGTTTGCCACTGCCAGAATCAGCGCGGTCAATGCCACAATCGACCGGTAGCGCACCTGCGCCGGGTCGGCGTGGCGCAGCAGGTCGTCGCGCACGTCGCCAAAGCGCACGTCGCATAGATTCCCCAGGACTGCCGCCATCTCACCGGCCTGGGACTCGGCCAAGCCGCCTTGTTGCCGCAGGCGCTCCAGGCCGGCCGAGAGCGCGGCAAGCCGTTCCCGCTCGCTTGCACCCGGCTCCCAGCCGAAGTAGTATCGTATCACCTCAGCGAACAGGGAGAAGCCGATCATTTCCGTGCTCTCGCGACAGCGCCCTGTCAGCCAGTGCGCCGCTCGCTGCGCTCCGCTGGTGCCGTTAGCACGAGCGGAGCGCAGCAATTCTGCCACCAGGCGCGACTTGCCCAGCCCGGCATCGCCGACGACAAACGCTGCCTGGCCCTCGCCACGGAGCGCCTGCTCCAGCGCCCCGCGTAGCATCGCAAGTTCGTGCGCGCGTCCGACCATCTGCGTCCGTAGCCCGCTAATTCCGCGCGCCTTGTGGCCCTCCCTTCGAGGGCGGTGCGCCCGGTGAACCTCAACGGGCCCGCCGCGCAGGGTAATGTGCATCGCCTCGCTATAGTCGACGACGCCCCACGTCAACTGGAAGATTGCATGATCGGCGATGACCTCATTGCGACCGGCAGCCCGCTGCACATCGGCCGCAAGATTCAGCACCGGCCCCATGATGGTCTCTGCGGGCGAGTTTCGATCACCCCCGTTGCGAACATAGGCCTGACCGGCCGCCACCCCGATTGCCACGTCAAATTCGTACTGCTCGGCGGCATTGCGCAGGTTCAACGCACTCAGGACGCAGCGTTCGGCGTCGTCTTCGTGGCTGGCTGGAATACCAAAGACCGCCAGCAAGCTCTCCGCATTGGCATAGATGACGTGCGCCGCCGCGGCGCTCAGGTGCTCCCGGCACGCAGCAAAAAACGTATCGACATGCCGTGTGGTCCAGTCAAACCGTTTCCTTGTGGTCACGCCGGTGTCCGGCAGTACGCTCAAGCTCAGGGCCAGAATGGTGCGAATCTCGGCCTGCGATCGGTCGAGTGGCTGAGGAGCGGGAGAATCCGCGAGGTTCGGCGTGGCGTCTTGGACGGCGTGAACTGCCTCGCCCAACGCCAGGAGAACAGACGATGGCGGCACGCCCAGTTCTCGTTCCAGCATACTGACGCAGCGATTGTACTGGCGCAATGCCGCGCTGCGATTGCCGGCACTGAGATAGAGGTCGATCAACTGCGCATGAATCGCCTCATCCAGCGGGTCGATGGCAAGCCGGCGCAGCGCAAGCTCCTGGGCCGTCGCCAGATTCCCTGCCTGTCGCTGCACGTGCAGCGACAGGTCCAGCACCCAGGCCAGTTTGCGGCGCAACTCCTCGCCCGTGTAGTACTGCCAGTCGTCAAACGCGGGCGCATCACGCAGAGAGAAGCCATCCAGAAAGTCACCGCGGTAAAGGGCGATCGCCTCCGCCATGCGCAAAATGGACTGCTCACCCGGTGTCGTTTCCTCTGCCCAGTCCATGGCCTGGAGCGCGGCAACGTGCGATCTGAAGGCGGTCACGTCGACGCTGACTTCGGCCAGCGCTTCGAGTGCGAGCGTCTCGCGATCGGCAGTGAACCACGCCTCACTCAGCACATCGCGCAGGTATGCCAGCTCGCGACGCAAGTTGGCCCGCGCGTGAGCCTGGTCGAGGTCCGGCCACAGCAGGGTCGCCAGTGAATCGCGGCGCAACGGGCCATCCGCCAGCGCCAGATAGGCCAACAGTGCCATGGATTTGTTGCGGTTGATTGATACCGGCTTCCCGCTCTGGGTGACGGTAGGGGCGCCAAGTAGCGCGATCTCCAAAGCTGCCATACCGCGGACTCCGTCCTTATGGGCGCTGACGCTCCGCATGATCCGGGATTGCGTAGACGGATAGTACGTCCTGCTTCTACTATAGCATATTTCGATCCCCAGAGTGACACCCTGTCAACCTGCCGTGCATAACAACGGTCAAGCAACGGCCAGGGATGCTACGCCTGCAACGTTTGTGCAACGGTATCTGCCACGCATAGATAACGGTCGCCCCGCTACACTTGAATCAAGAGCGGAAAGCCAGATTGGAGCAGTCCAGCACCAACTACCCTTGGAGTGATCCATCGGCACGACCCGGCAAAAAGGAGACACCACATGAAACTTCTCACTTTACTATCAAGTCGTGTAAGCCTGTTCGTCCTATTTGCGATGGCAGTCCTCTTGCTCCTCGCACCAATAACGGTATTGGCGGAGCCACCGGCGGCCGAGAGCAATGAGGCGCTGGCCGAACAGTATTTCGGCGCTGTCTTTGGCAAGGGCGACATGGAGATCGGCGACGCAATCCTGACCGCCGACTTCCAGCGCATCGACCGCAGCCAATCCGGGACTACGCTGGGCAAGGCCGGCACCCAGTTCCTCGCCGACTACCTGCACAACAGCTTCTCGGACGTGACGTACACGATCGACGCCCTGGCGATCGAAGGCGATACCGTCGCCGTCTGCTGGACGGCCCGTGGCACGAACGATGCAACGTTCGGTGTAGTGCCGGCTACGAACGAGCCGGTCACCTGGACGGGCATGAGTTTCCTGACCATGAAGGACGGCAAGATCGTGACGGAAATGACGAATCTGGAGAACGTGTCCGCTCTTCTCGGCGACACCGGCAATCTGCGCCTGAGCCCCAGTTACGCTCAGTAATGAGCAGATGCCAGGTCGCCAGAGTCGCACCCGGGGCGAGTCTCCCCGCTCCGGGCACGCAAGAGGCGGTCTGAGTGCTCCGCCGGGTGAGCGCTCAGACCGCCTCTATTTTTGTATGACGCACAGACGAACGTCGAGTATTCGCTCCCTTACGCACCAGCCAGTGCACCGATATAGCCGGCACCCGCGCGGAGGACTGCAATGTTGGGCTCCAGCAACGCAGCATGGCGCGCCGGCAGGTGGACGCGCAGCGCAGACTCGATTGCAGCCAATTCCACGACCGGGCGAGCCGCCAGCAACGCGCCAAGCATCGCAACATTGACCAGGCGTTGGCTACCATGTCGCATAGCAATGTCATGTGCCGGCACGGCGATGCCCCGAATGTCGTCGCGTACCAACGCACGCCGGACTAGCGTGTCGTCATAGACGAGCAACCCGCCGGGCTTGAGCAACGGCTCGTACTTGTCCGCTGACGGCAGATTCATGGCAATCACGCACTGCGGATTGCGCACGAGCGGCGCACCGATGGGCTCGTCGCCCACGATCACGGTGCAGTGTGCGGTGCCGCCGCGCATCTCCGGCCCGTAGGATGGAATCCACGTCACTTCCTTGCCGCTCTCCATCGCGGCATAGGCGAGCAGTTGACCGGCAAAGAGCGCGCCCTGCCCACCAAAACCCGAAACGATGATTGATGTCTCCATGGACGTCACTCCTTCCAGGTTCTAAATCCGTGATCGCAGGCTGTTGGCTTCAGCCTCTCCGGTCCGCCAGGAACCACCGGAGATAGGTACGTGCTTCAGCCGTCAGGTCGCTCAGTTCGCCTCGGCGTAGCAACTGACCAGCCATCTTCATCCTATCACGGCGCGATCGCGGCTTTTGTGCGGCCGCAAGGAGCGTGCTGCCGCGGCCATTGCCAGTATCGCCCTGTAAACGCGCTACGGCTTCAGCCGCAGCATCCGGCCCCAGCTTCTCCACAATCGCATCGAGTTCAGATGGCACAAGACCGTCTGCGCCGACTTTCTTCGGAATGAAACCAGTCTGTTTCATCAACAAGGTCAAAGTGTCCGGAGTGAAATAATAGAAGTGGTCAGTCACAAACATATCCCACTCCGGCCCTAGCAGTTCACGGGCTAATGACTGCCAGTTCGGCATGCGGAGCAACAACAGTCCGCCTGGCCGTAACAGGCTGTATACAAGCCGATATGTCGCTTTTGGATCGAGCAAGTGTTCGGTCACATCCCAAAGGGTGATCACATCGAAGGAGTTTTGCGCAAACCCCGCCTGTCCAAGTTCGCCTTCGGTAATCGACAACCCCAGATGCAATCGACCGTACTCAGCCAGAGCGTGTGAAGGCTCCACACCATAGCAGTCCCAGCCATCCGCACGAGCAGCCTTGAGGAACAGGCCAATCGCACAACCGACATCGAGCACACGATTGAGCTCTCGGTACGGTTGCATCTCCGCCAGCGCACTCTGATGGAACTGATCATTCGCAGCAGCGTCAAGTTCGAGGGTTGGCGTCAGTATCCCTATCTTCTGGTAGTACGGCAAGTAGTGTTCGCGAAGATATGCTTCATTCATCGTGAAGTTATCGACAAGACGAGCCAATCGCGGGTTAAGATAGACCATACCGCACCCATCGCACTCAACTACCTCCGTCAACTGCGTATCGATACGCTTGACGTCGGTGTAGCGCACGGTCGCAGTTTGACTGCCACAAAGATTACACGGAACGAATTCGGTTGACGGTAGCATTGCGGTATACCCTTGTCGACATGCGACTGGTTTGCAGCCGCAAGGTTGGTCAATGATGTGTGGACCAGAGTACACAATACTTCAACAGCTTCGGCAAATCTACTGCTTAAGAATAGGCATATCCAACAAGACAAACCTGGAGCATTCTCATTTGTTCGTTAGCTGCGCGGCAATCTTGAAATCTCCGACGGGATATTCCGGCACCATGCGCTCGCGGATGTAGTCAAGCGCGGCCGTCGGCTCAAGATGCCAGTTGGTCGGGCACGAACTGAGGATCTCGACAATCGCCAGCCCCAAACCGTCGATCTGCGCCTGGAATGCCTGGCGAATCGCCTTCTTCGTTTTGCGCATCTCGGCCACCGAATGCATGGAGCGGCGCACGGCCAGCGCAACGCCGGGCATGGTTGCCAGCATCTCGGTCATGTGGATCGGGTAGCCCGCCAGCATGGGGTCGCGGCCGAGCGGGGAGGAGGACGTCACCATCCCTTCGGGCGAGGTGGGCGCCAGTTGTCCGCCCGTCATGCCGTAGATGGCGTTGTTGACGAAGATGACGGTGATGCGCTCCCCGCGCAGCGCGGCGTGCAGGATCTCGTTGCCGCCGATGCTGGCCAGGTCGCCGTCGCCCTGATAGGTGAAGACGATACGATCCGGCAGGGAGCGCTTGATCCCCGTTGCCATGGCCGGGGCGCGCCCGTGCGCGGCCTCGCAGCCGTCGAGGTTGAAATACTTGTAGGCAAAGACCGCACAGCCCACCGGCGCCACACCGATCGTCCGGCCGCGGATGCCAAGCTCGTCGATCGTCTCCGCCACCATGCGATGGATGATGCCATGCGTGCAGCCGGGGCAGTAATGCGTCGGGACGTCCTTCAGCGCGTCCGGCCCTTCATAGACGACGTCAAAGGTCGGGCCGGGCAGCGCGATCACATCGAGATCGGGCGTCAGACTCATAGGATCTTACTCCTTTCAGCGGCGCGGTGCTGGCTGCCAAAGCCATTGCCGCGCTGGTGCATGCGCGCCATGTGCGCCAGTTCAGCGCTAATTTCATCCGGCAGCGGGATCACGCCACCCATGCGGCCGAGGAAGCGCACCGGCACGCGCCCCTGTACGATGGCACGCACATCCTCGAGCATCTGGCCGGCATTCATCTCGACGACGAGCACGCCCTGCACGCGCTCGATTAGTTCGTCCAGCGCCGCTTCGGGATATGGCCACAGGCTGATTGGGCGGAAGAGACCGGCACGGATGCCCGCCCCCCGCGCCGCACGCACCGCCGACTTGGCGATGCGCCCCACCGTGCCAAAGGCCACCACCAGCCACTCGGCGTCCTCGGTCTGGTAGCTCTCCCAATTCTGCTCGGTCGTGTGAATCGCATGCAGCTTCTCTTGAAGGCGAAGATTCGTGCGCTCCAGTTCCTCGGCATCGAGATAGAGAGAGGTGATGATGCGCGGTGCCCTGCCGGCCGTGCCGGATAGCGCCCAGTCGGGCCGGTCGACGGTCGGCTCGCGCATGGGCGGCATTTCGACCGGCTCCATCATCTGCCCCAGCGCGCCATCACCGGCAATGATTACGATCGTTCGGTAGCGAAAAGCGAGATCGAAGCTGAGGTAGGTCAGGTCAACCGCCTCCTGCACGGTGGAGGGCGCCAGCACAATGGGGTGGAAGTCGCCGTGGCCGGCGCTGCGCGTGACCTGGAAATAGTCTCCCTGGCCCGGTTGAATGTTGCCCAGCCCTGGCCCGCCGCGCATGATGTCGACGAGGACGCACGGCACCTCGCTGCCGGCAATGTAGCTCAGCCCTTCCTGCATGAGGCTGATACCGGGCGACGACGACGACGTCATAGCGCGGACGCCCGCACAGGCCGCGCCGTAGACCATGTTGATGGCGCCAATCTCGCTCTCGGCCTGCAAGAAGGTACGGCCGAGCTCCGGCATGCGCCGGGCCATGTATTCGAGCAGTTCCGTTTGCGGTGTGATGGGGTAGCCAAAGAAGGCATCGACACCGGCGCGTACGGCGGCTTCCGCCAACGCCTCGTTGCCCTTCCAAAGCTCACGGGTCATGAGTTTCCTCCAATCGAGGTAGACTGTCGGGATGGCCGGGTCCGGCCGGGGGCCAGCACCCTTCTGCGAGACGCGCCGGCCGGCCGCCCCGGTCTGTGCTCAGGCCGCGCGGCGCAGCGGCTCGCGGTAGACGGTGAACGCCACGTCGGGGCAGACGATGGCACAGATGCCGCAGCCCGTACAGTGTCCGTCGCGCTCGTCGAGCTGCACGTGATGATAACCGCGCGCGTTCAACGTGTCCGCCAGCGTGAGTACATGCTGCGGGCACGCCTGGATGCAAAGGCCACAGCCTTTACAACGGTCGGTTTGAATGGATACCGTTCCCTTGGTCATGAATGTTGCTCTCCTTTGAGCAATTCACTTGCTGGCCACGGCCCGTTTGGGAGGACCGTCGGTGGCCAGTTCCGGCGTGTATCCCCATTGATACACGTCAGCGGCAAAGCCGGTAAAAAAAGAGGATGTAACTACTTAAAGAATAGCAGAATCGTGTGCGTACTTCCAGGGGCAAATGTCACGGCGCGGTGGGGACATTGTTTGGGGGATGAGGGGATGACAAGATGACGGAATGACAAGGTGACAGGATGAGGGCGTGAGGGGACAAAAAAGTGAGGTGTTGGGGTTGTGGGGTATTGGGGTTTCTATGATCCCCAACACCCCACAACCCCAACACCTCACCTTGTCATCTTGTCACCTTGTCACCTTGTCACCCTGTCATCCCCTCACACTCCTACGCGTCCGTCACGCATCCTTCTGATGCCGACGACACGTTCTTGTAATACTTGTACAGCACGCCCTTGGTGAACTTCGGCGCCGGCATGCTCCAGGCTGCGCGGCGGCGGGCCAGTTCCTCATCTGCGACGTGCACCTCGAGCCGATTGTTCTCGGCGTCGATGGTGATCTCGTCGCCGTCCTGCACCAGCGCCAGGTTACCGCCGACCTGCGCCTCGGGCGTGATGTGGCCGACGACAAAGCCGTGCGTGCCGCCGGAGAAGCGCCCGTCGGTGATGAGCGCCACGCTCTTGCCCAGTCCGGCGCCCATGATCAGCGAGGTGATGGAGAGCATCTCGCGCATGCCCGGCCCGCCCTTGGGCCCCTCGTAGCGGATCACAACCACGTCGCCATGGGTGACGCGTCCGTCCTGGATGGCGGCAAGCGTCAGTTCCTCGGAGTCGAAGACCTTGGCCGGGCCGGTAAACTTCATGCCTTCCTTGCCCGTGATCTTGGCGACTGCGCCCTCTTCGGCCAGGTTGCCGTAGAGAATCTGGAGATGCCCCGTGGCCTTGATGGGCTTGGAGAGCGGGCAGACGATGCCCTGGCCCGGCGTCAGCCCCGGCAGTTCGGCCAGGTTCTCGGCGACGGTCTTGCCGGTGACGGTCATGCAGTCACCGTGCAACAGGCCATTCTCGAGCAGCAGCTTCATCACCGCCGGCACGCCACCCACCTGCCACAGATCCTCCATTACCCATGGCCCGCTGGGCTTCATGTCCGCCAGCAACGGCGTGCGGTTGGAGAGCGCCTGGAAGTCGTCGATGGTCAGCGGCACGTCGGCGGCCTTGGCCATGGCGATGAGGTGCATGACCGCGTTGGTCGACCCGCCCAGCGCCACGACGACGGTGATGGCATTCTCAAAGGCCTTGCGCGTCAGGATATCCGACGGCTTTATGTCACGTTCGAGCAGCTCGAGTAGCGCCGCGCCCACCGCATGGCACTCGGCCTTCTTCTCCGCGCTGTCGGCCGGGTACGACGAGCTGTAGGGCAGGCTCATGCCCAGCGCCTCGATGGCCGACGCCATGGTGTTGGCCGTGTACATGCCGCCGCACGCGCCCTCGCCCGGGCAGGCATTGCGCAGCACGGCGCGCAGTTCGTCCTCGTTGATCTCCTTGGCCAGCCACTTGCCGTACGCCTCGAAGGCCGACACGATGTCCAGCTTCTGGTCGCCCAGATGTCCGGCGCGAATGGTGCCGCCGTAGACGATGATTGTCGGGCGATTCAAGCGCGCTGCCGCCATGATCGTGCCCGGCATGTTCTTGTCGCACCCCGGCAGCGACACGTTGGCATCGTACCACTGGGCACGCATGACAGTCTCGATGGAATCGGCAATCAGGTCGCGCGAGAGGAGCGACGCCTTCATGCCTTCCGTGCCCATGGAAATGCCGTCGCTGACGCCGATGGTGTGGAAGATCAGGCCGACCATACCGGCCGCATTGACGCCGGCCTTGACCTCCTTGGCCAGGTCGTTGAGGTGCATGTTGCAGGTGTTGCCCTCCCAGCCCATGCTGGCAATGCCGACCTGCGGTTTCTTCATGTCCTCGTCGGTCAGGCCTACGCCGTAGAGCATGGCCTGCGAGCCGACCTGCGAGCGAACCTGTGTCAACTGGCTGCTGTACTTGTTCAAGGTCCCGTTGGTTGTGGTGACGGTCATGAGTCAATTTCCCCGCTTTCGATAATGAGAATTGGTTTCCCTATCATACTAGATTTGCGCTGCTTTGACGAAGCAGTGGGCTGCTACGCTGCCATCGATGGCACGGCCGGCTGCGCGGTCTGTATGTCCGTCACGATGGCAAAGTCGGGGTGCCCGCGCAGCAAGCTGACGGGATAATCGACATCCTCGCCGTCCGGGTTGGCGACGAATGGGCTGCCGAAGAGCGCGATGCGCAGGGCTGTACGCTGCCAGACGCCCCCCTGGCAGTAGAGCCGGATGCGCCGTGCCGTCAGGATGTCGGCCAGGCCCAGCGTCACCGCCATGGGCGGCAGGGCGGCAAAGTTGCCGGCCGCCGCGCGCGTGGCATTCATGACAACCGTCTCGGGCGCAAGGGTCACCAGCCGCGTCTTGCTGGCCTTGAACTCGGCCGGCGTCAGGCGGAACCAGCGGCTGATGGGCGGTTCGTTGAAGGCGATGTGGCCGTGTACGCCGATGCCGCCGTAGCAGGTGTCGATGCCGCCGGCCGCGGCGATAGCCTCGCTGATGCGGTCGATGTGCAGCGGGTCCGGGAAATGAAGCTGCGCGGGCGGGATTGCCAGCGCCGGCTCGAGGCGATCGAAGAGCGTGCGCCGGGCAAAGCCGGCAAAGCTGAGCGGGTGGTCGGCACTCACGGCGCGCCCCTGCCAGTCGCAGTACTCGTCCATAAAGAACGCGTGCACGTGCCCCCAGCCGATGGCCTCGCGGTTGCACAGGTCGGCCAGCAGCGGCAGATAGCCGACCGGCCCCACCGGCAGAATCAGGCGCGCCGGCACGCCCGCATCACGCGCTGCGATAATGTCGTCGGCGACGGCGCGTGCGAAGTGGGCGTGCAGCGCCGGCAGATCAGGCAGGATGGTCAGCGGGACGGAGCTGCGCCCGGCAAGCTGGTCGGCGGAATAGAGAAAGATGTCGGGCAGGTTGTCTTGCATGGTGGCGAGTCCGCGTCTGAATGAAGGTCGTGCCAGACGCCATTGTACCGGCAAATGCGGTTTCGCTCCACTGCGTTCATTCGGGTGCGTCCCAGGAAATTGGCGAAGTAGCGCCGGCGTGCGTCGCACTGGTCAGGATTTGGTTTCCCGCGCCGGATCGTTTGACCAGTGCGACGCACGCCGCCATTTTTCTGGGACGCACCCTCTTCATTCGCCTCCGCCAGCAAAAAACCGGAGCGTGCCGCCGGCACTCCCATGCAGCGGCACGCTCCAGTTCATCAGCCTTTGTTGGCCTGCCGGCGCATCATGCAGCCGGCAGGCCAACATTGCAATGAGGGAGGATGACGGCTACTCATCCTTCGCCAGGACCGGCAGGAAGAGAGAGTCGCTCTGCGCCGGGTTGGCGAGGCTCAACGCAAGGTCGTACAGCGCCGCGCCGACCGCGTCGAGGAGTTCGACATCGCACGGGCAGTCGCCGTCGGTGCACTGGTCGCACGTCCCGTCGCGCAGGCGATCCACCTCGCGGATCTGATCCTGAATCTGCAAGCAATCCTCCCCATTCTCGCAGGTGCAGGTGCATTCACCTTCCGAGGTGCAACTGCGCAGGCGCACGTGATTCAGCGTCTGCACGAGTTCCTGCAAGCGAGCCTGGAACTGCTGGCAGCTCTCGCCCTCACATTCGATGCGCGCCTGCAACTGGGCAAGCTCGCCGGTGCGCTCGCGCACAGCCAGGCAGACCGAGCCATCTTCACAGCACTCGCCTTCGCCTTCCTGGCAATAGCTGTAGCGCTCCTGCTCCATAAACATCTCGCGCGGCCGTTTGCCGCCACCGCCGCCTCCACCGCCGCCACCGCGTTCGAGGATACGCACATCCATGTAGGTGAGGTTGTCGGCAAAGTCAAGCACTGCCGTACCGCCGCCTTCATCGGTCGGTTCCGCTGCCGCCGCGACATCTTCGGTCTCCACGGGCACCACGATCTCCGTCACGCCTTCGACAAAACCCGTGTTGAGATTGACGGCTCCACAAGTCTGGTCGAAGCTGAAAGTCAGCCGGTAGTCGCCGGCCGGGCCGCTGGGCAACGGGTCATTGAGCTGGCGCACGTTCCAGGTGTAGCCAAAGATGATGCGCCCCTTGACATTGATCTCGGCCGAGTAGTAGCCAGGGCCGTCGCCGCCCTCATAGACCGCCTTGTTGAAGATCGGCTCATTGATGAGGTTGACCGTGCTTCCTACCTCCTCCGTCCAGCCGCTGCCAGGCACCCAGACCAGATCGGCCAGGGATGCATTGTCGCGCTTGACGAGAAGTTTCTGGATGGTGAAGCGAGCGCAGTTCGAGTAGATGGTCGCCTGGTTGCCGGCTCCCAACACCGGACCGGCCGCGTCGACGGCCATGCCGTGCACCTCGTCGATGCCCCAGCCGGAGACATGGCGCATGGCATATTCTAGCCAGGGTTCGGTGCCGCCATCGCGACCGTTAGGCTCATCAGGGGTCTCCTCCATCAAATCCTCGAACAGCACGACCTCGGTGCGAACCTGCGACCGAGTGTACCAGTCATTCGACTCGAGATTGTCGCCCCAGTCGATCCAGTCCACACTGACCGGCACATCCTCTCCCGACCAGTCGGCAGATGCTGCCTGCCACGTGTTCTTGGCGTCCTTCTGGAGATAAGCCTTCACGAGTGGCATGGGATTGTCGGCCGGCGGGGTGCCGGGAACCAGTGCCGCATTGAATGTGCCGGGAATGCCGTTGTCACAGAAATCCTTATTATCCGGATCCGGGGCGCAGCTCGCCGGCACGATGTTGGGGTCCGCACCATTGGTCCCCCATGAATACCACCAGGCACCGCCGGACAAGGGCACCATGCCTGGCGTGCCGGGCACCGCCTTCGTCACACCCTCGGCCCAGATCACGGGAAACGAAAGATTGTTGCCGGCCGTTTCTGTCGTGGGCGGGCCCTTGGCCATGGCCGCAGGCGGCGCCAGCACCACGATAAGGATACAGATGATCAAGATGTTCAAGCGTTTCATAGGTTGCCTCCAGTAGGGTGGTGAAGGCAGCAAGCAGCCGCGTGGCTTTGCGATGGAATAGCAGGGCTTTCGGCCACCCGGTGGCTTGCACCTTCACCTGCGTCACTCCTCACTCATTTGCATCGCGATGCGTCGACTACTTTGATTATGGAACGTGCCCGGAGCAGTTACAATCGCTCGCGGCGGGAGGGGCGACCGATAAACGAGTGATTGGGCAGGGCGCAGGCAGAGGCAAAGAGCTAGGTCGCAGCCGGCAAAGAGGTAGGTCAGAGTGACTTTCGAGGCGGTTTGGGCAGGACGGGGATCGACCCTACTCGACATCGGCCGCCGGCCGCGGCGAGATCAGGCCGTGTTCGGCGGCGTAGCGGGCCGCTTCATAGCGGCTGCTCAGGTGGAGTTTGGCGAGTACGCTGCGCACATGGCTCTTGACCGTGTGGATGCTGATGACAAGTTCCGTGGCGATCTCCTTGTCGGTGGCGCCCGACGCGATCAGGTCCAGCACTTCATGTTCGCGCGGCGAGAGGACGGGCTGTTCGGCGGGCACCGCGCCGGGCGGCCGCTGGCTGAGCTGGCGGAACTCGGCGATGATGCGCCCGCTGAGCGCCGGTGTCAGCGCCGCCTCGCCCGCAAGCACGCCGCGCAAAAGTGCCAGCAACTCGTCGGTGTGGATGCTCTTGAGCAAGTATCCCTGGGCACCGCTCTTGATCGCCTGGAAGAGCATGTCGTCCTCCTCACGCACGGTGAGCATCACGACCACCATGCCGGGGAACTCGCCGGTTATGGCCTGCGTGGCCTCTACGCCGTCACAGCCCGGCATGGTGATGTCCATCAGCACGAGATCGGGCCGCAGGCGGCGCGCCATGACCAACGCCTCGATGCCGTCGGACGCCTCGCCCACGACCACAAAATCCGGCTGGTGGTTGAGGATACCCGCCAGACCCTCGCGGAAGAGCGCATGGTCGTCGGCCAGCAGGACTCGTACCTTTGCCGGAACCATGCTTGTCACCTCTCCACCTGGCTCGCCCGCACGCCATCGCCGGCCGGCCAACGAAGTTCGACCCGGGTACCCGCACCGGGCTGCGTTGCGACGTGCAGCGTGCCGCCCAGGCGTTCGGCCCGCGCCGCCATGATGCTCAGGCCGAAATGGCAGTCACCTTCGCCGGCCACTGTGCTGATGTCAAATCCGCTGCCGTCGTCGGTCACCGCGATGACGAGATCGCCGTTCGTGCTGCCGTCGACGCCCTGGTATTGCGCCAGAGCAATCGTCACCGTGGTTGCGCAGGCATGCTTGTGCGCATTGGCCAGCGCCTCGTGAACGACGCGCATCACCTGCTCCTGATCTTCCCTCGCTAGAAAGAGCGGCGCATCTACGGCGCTGGTGACGGCAACCGCCGGTTCGCCCGGCGCCGGCTGCGGCACGGCAAGCTCGCCCAGGACGCTCTGCAACGACTGCGGCGCCGGCGGCGTCTCGCGCAGGCTGGCAATCGAACGGCGCACCTCGGTCGACGCCTGGCCGATTGCCGCGCGGATCTGGTGCATCGTGCTGCCGGCCGTGTGCACCTCGCCCTTCTGCAGCAGGGCCGTCACTTCGTCCGACTTCAACCCCAGATAGCCGAGCACTTGCGCCAGCCCGTCGTGCATCTCGGCGGCGATGCGCTGCCGTTCTTCCAGCGTGGCCGCGTGTGCGCGCGTCTGGATGCGCTCCTGCGTCTCCACGGCAAGCCGTTGATTGGCGCGCGTCAACTCCGCCGTGCGTTCTGCGACGAGTTCTTCCAGGTGGTTGCGATAGGTGTTCAGTGCGGCGTCGGCCTGGCGCTTCTCGTTCGTCTGCTCGCGGTAGTAGACAAACGCAAAGATGGGGATTGCCCACAGATAGAAGCTGTTGGAGACGGGGCAGAGCACGTCATTGTTGGTGTGTCCAGAAACGAAATTGACAAAGGTCAACAACTCGGAGACGAAGAGAAAAGCCAGCGCCACCAGCACGGCGTTGCGCAGCCAGCCGCGGCGGCGCGCCAGGATCAGCGCGCCCGCGCCGATCAAGAGCGCGGCCAGCAGGTGCAGCAGCGACGCCGGCCAGGTGAGGTGAAAGTGCACGCTCGGGTTGGCGGCAAGTTCGAACGGCCACCAGAAGAACGCGGCCGCCGTCGCCACACCGCCGGTCCACAGCCCGACGCGCAGATAGCGCCGCGCGATTTCGGCATCGTCCAGAATATAGCGCAAAAACGCCCCGGCGATGACGACGGTCGAGGCGAGGGTCAGGGCGTGTTCCAGCGGGGCAATGACGGCACAGAACGCATTGTGGTCGACCCCAGAGACCAGGCGCACGGAGAGGTGGGCGAACTTGAAGATCTCACGTAACAGGGCAAGGGCAAAGCCGACTACCAGCAGGCGCTCGCGGGCAGGCCTGCCCTCGCGCTGGCGGCTCATAGCCAGCGCCAGCAACACAAACCAGAGCGTCGCCGCCAACCCGAAGCGCACGAGATTGTTCCCAGGCGGCCCCGGACCGCCGGCAAACTCTGCCATCAATTCCAGGAGGAAATTCAGGACCTGGGGCATGCCGCTCCTCCCGCATCAGACATTGTCTGCTCTCTTTTGAGTATAGCACACCGCGCCGCCCGCGATCACGGCATTCAGCATCATCCTGACCCAGTGCGCTACCTGGCTCAGGAGCGCACGGCTTCGGTACCTGTCGTTCTCCCGACGATTCTGGCGTGCTACAATGCATGCGCTTTCCCGCACAGAAAGGGCCAGGAAGACCATGACGGACAGCAAGGATGCCATCGAGTTACCGCCGCACTTTGTCAGCAACATCCTCAACGTTTTCGGCGAGGATGGCGCCGGCTTCCTGCGCGCGCTGCCCGCACTGGTCGGCGAGATGGCGGAACGCTGGGAATTGACGCTGCTGCCTGAGTTCGACAACCTCAGCTTCAACTACGTGTGCCCGGCGATCTGCCGCGACGGCAGCGAGGTCGTCCTCAAGCTGGGCGTGCCGCATCGCGAGTTGCTGACCGGGATCGAGGCGATCGGGCTGTACGGCGGCAACGGGTGCGCCCGCCTGATCGATGCTGCGCCCGACCGCGGTGCGCTGCTGTTGGAGCGATTGCAGCCCGGTGCCTTGCTGCGTCCGCTCGTTTTGGAGGACGACGCCGCGGCCACCGCCATCGTCGCCGACGTCATGGCGGCGCTGTGGCAGCCCGTGCCCGAACAGCACACCTTGCTCACCATTCGCGAGTGGGCGCAGCAACTGGCCAACCTGCGCCCCACCTTTGACGGCAGCACCGGGCCTTTTCCACCCTACCTGGTGGACGCGGCCGAGCGCCTCTTCGACGAATTGATCGCATCGAGCGGCCCGCTCATGGTTCTCCACGGCGACCTGCACCACGACAACATCATCTCCGCCCAGCGCGCGCCATGGCTGGCCATCGATCCCCAGGGCGTGGCCGGCGAACGCGAATACGAAATCGGCGCGTTGCTCTACAACCCGCTGCGCTGGCTGCCTGCTCAACCCGACGTCAAGCGTATCGAGGCGCGACGCATCGACCAGGTCGCCGACCGGCTGGGGCTTGACCGGCAGCGCCTGCTGGGCTGGGGCATCGCCCAGTGCGTACTCTCGGCCTGGTGGGACTACGACGGCAGCACAGATGGCGGCGACCTGTGCCGCGAAACGCTCTACCTGGCGGAGGTGTTGTGCGAGTTGCGCTGAGCAAGGGGCTCCCTCATCCCCCAAACTGCGGCAGCCACTCGCGGAAGGAGACGAGGAAATCGTCGAGGATGGCGCGCGCGCGGTCGATGTCGTTGATCATGGGGTCGAGCAGCAACGCCTGCATGGCCAGCCCGCGGTCGCCGGTGGCGGCGGCATCGACGACGATCGATGCCAGCTCCGCCTCGCGGCGGCAGATCTCGATGACCGGACGCGGCAGCGGCGGCGATGTGACACCATGCACGCCGGCGCGGTTGAGCACGCCCGGCACCTCGACAACGGCCCAATCAGGCACACCGGGCAGCGCGCCGCGGTTGGGGATGTTGACGGCGGGATAGTAGGTGTTGGCGTCATCCGCTATGCCCAGGATCATCTCCACCGCGCCCTCGCTGTGCACGGCACGCAGCGGCTCCAGCGCCTCCTCGCCGCGCGCCAGCCGCTCAGCGCGCGCACGCACGGTGCGCCGCCGCTCGATGTTGCCCTCCCAGCTCTGCAACTTGAGATCATACTTCTCCCAGGGTTTGGCCAGCGGGTCGTGCGTCCACGCCAGGTACTCCACCATGTGCGTGTCGCCCGCCGTCGGGCAGAGACCAAAGATTCCGAAAAGCTCACGCGTCATCGGCTCGAAGTCGGTGCGGAAACCGTGCAGGTACTTCTGCCGGAAGTGCGGGTAGAGATCTTCGCCCGTGACGCGATCGGTGATGGTGTGCATCCAGGCGAAGTGGTTGATCCCAGAGGAAAGGATGTTGAAACGCTCGTAGCCGCTGCGGATCATCTGCATGATGGCCGGAACGTTGGGCGCGTCGGTGTGCACGTGAAAGGCGTCACCGTTGGGCACGTCGATGCCGTACTCCTCCGCCAGCACCGCGGCGACGATGGCATAGGCCCACAAGAATTGGTGGCAGAGCCCCACGCAGCGGATCGACGAATAGCGTTCGATGGCCAGCCCCAGCCGGCTCAGCGGGTTGGTAAAATTGAGCATCCATGCGCCGGGGCAGAGTTCCTCCATGTCGCGGGCGATGGCCAGCATCTCCGGCACGTTGCGGCAGGTATGGGCAAAGCCGCCCGGCCCGCTATTCTCGGCATAGGGCTGGCGCACGCCATGGCGCAGGGGAATCTCCCAGTCCTGGCGCCAGACGACCTCGCGCGGCCCGACCTGGATGCAGACGATCACGAAGTCGGCGCCGCGCAGGAGCGCGCGGCGGTCGGTGCTGGCGGCAATGGTCATGCCGGCATCCCACGCCCGGTTCATGCGCTCGGCCAGCGCGTGCATGGTCTCCAGCGTGGCGGCGTTGAGATCGCACAGGCCCAGCGTAGCCCCGCGCAGCCGCGGCTCGCGGATGAGCGTCGCCAGCGTGCCCGTGCCGAAGATGGCGCTCCCCGCGCCGATGACGACGATGTGCGGCGCATTGCGGTCAGTCATTGTATTGCTCCTTGCTGGAAGAGTTGGATTTCACGCGCCGGCCATGCGCGGCAGGGTGCGACCGCCATCCATGACCAGCGTCTGCCCGGTCATCATGTCAAACAGCGGCGCGCAGAGCAGGCAGACCATCTCCGCAACTTCGGCGCGCGTCACCAGCCGGCCCATGGGTGTGGCGGCCACGGCGCGCGCCACGAAGTCCGGCGCCATCTCCTCGTTGTCGGCGATCAGGTCGGGCGCGATGGCCAGCACCGGCGTCGACGGCGCCAGTTCCAGGGCCAGCGCCTCGGTCAGGTAGATGACGCCGCTCTTGGCCAGGCCATAGACGGCGTGGCTGCGATGGCGATAGTCCGTCGCCGCGATGTTGATAATGCGTCCGCTGCCCCGCTCGCGCATGGCGCGCCCCACCGCCTGTGAGAGCAGGAAAGTCGCACGCACGTTGCCGGCCATGATTTCGTCGAAGTCGGCCAGCGGCAGGTCGAGGAAGGGCGTGTCCACGTACGGCCCTACGTTGTTGACCAGCACGTCGATGGCGCCGAGTTGCGCAGTGACTGCGGCAACCAGCCGTTCACTGGCGCCAGCGTCGAGCAGATCGGCCTGGAAAGGGAGCGCCGTCGCACCCGCTGCTGTCAGTTCGGCGCACAATGCCCCGGCTGCGCTGGCTGCCTGGCGATAGTGGACGGCAACGCGCGCGCCGGCCTGCGCCAGCCGCCGGGCGATCGCCACGCCAAGCCCGCGCGAGGCGCCGGTGACCAGGCACGTCTTGCCGGCAAGTTGCGGCACGGTTGATGCTTGTTGGTTTGTTGGCATGGCTCTCCCCTATTCGATTGCGCGCGACAGGCGCGCCACGACCTCGTCGTCCTCCCACTCGTCCGTCTCCACGAAACCAAGGCCGGCATAAAGGCGAGCTGCAACGGTGTTGGCCGGCTGGTAGGAGAGTGCAAAGTGCCGGAAGCCGTGCGCCCGCTCGAGCATCGCCATCGCCGCGTTGATAGCCTGCCGGCCGAGGCCTTGCCGCTGCCACGCCCGGTCGATCTGGATGCCGCCCAACCAGCACGCGCCATCGGCCGGATCGACCGCCCACATGAGGAAGCCGACGACTGCCCCATCATGGACAATGGCCAGCGGCTGCCAGTCGCCCCCATACGCGCAGCGCGC
>JACKBA010000033.1 GCA_020634815.1 Caldilineaceae bacterium
TTCCGAGTCGGTGTTATGCTTTGACCTGCACTTGACTTTGCACGAGCGAAAGCAAGTATTCTGGGGCGAAATCTGCGCCATTCGGCCACTCAATGGTGCGACTCGTCAGATACACCTTTCTGAACAAGTCAGGATCCCGCAACGGTTCAAAGACCTCGCCATACAATTCCGGCTTCAAGTCGGCGATGCCTGCTTCACCATTATTGAAATGAACATACAACCTGAAATCATCGAGAACTTCCACACTTGTGACGTGTAACAGCATTTTCACTCCTTCAAGGCAGAGGCGCGATCTGTTTCATAGCCCGACGCGCCTGAGCTAATTCCCAGTTCTCACTGAGCTCGCCACGATGCTCATCCAACCATTCCCAGATCAGATTCAACGCCCGCCGCGGCATAGTACCGGTAACAGCGCCGCTTTCTATCTCTACAGCTACCTCGAAATCCTGATACTCAGCGTGAAAATGAGGCGGCGAATGGTCATTGTAGTTCATCGTGACTCGAATACCATAGAAGCTCGATATGGTTGGCAAACGGGTCTCCTCAATGGTATGGCAGGTCTCGGCCTGGTGTTGACACTTTACTTGGCACTACCCCGCGATCCCCGCCCGCTCGAACAGCCGGGCACACGCCGCCCGCGCCTCCGCCAATACCGCCTTCTCGTCGACGACGAGCACTTCCTTGTCGCGCATGAGGATCGCCCCGTCGACGATGACCGTGTCCACGCTGCCGCTGTTGACGTTGTAGACCAGCGCCGACGGCACGCGGTGCACCGGCATGGCAAAGGGCGTGTCAAGATCGACCAGCACGACGTCCGCCTTCTTGCCCACCTCCAGCGAGCCGATGAACTCCGGCTGGCCAAAGGCCTGCGACCCGCCGCGGCAGGCCATCCAGATCACATCCTCCGGCAGCAGCGCCATCGCGTCGAGCGTGCTCACCTTGCCGGAGAGCGCCGTGGTCTTGAGTACCTCCAGCATGTCCTGGTTGTTGTTCGATCCCGGCCCGTCGGTCGCCAGCGCCACGGTGATGCCGCGGCGGCGCATCTCCGGGATGCGCGCCATGCCCGACGCCAGGTACATGTTGGCGACGGGGCAGTGCACCACGACGCCGCCATGTACCACCAGCAGGTCGAGCTCGTGGTCGTCGAGCCACACGCTGTGGACGAGCTGCACGTCCGGGCCGAGCGTGCCGAGCGAAGCCAGCCACTCCACGTGGCGCAGCCCGCGCAGCTCCAGGTTCATTTCGACTTCCTTGCGCGTCTCGGCGATGTGGATCATGCAGCCCACGCCCCACGCCTTGCCCTGTGCGTAGGTGCGCTGCATCGTCTCGTCGGAGCAACCCCAGGGGATGAGCGGCGCAAACTCCACGCGGATGCGGCCATTGGCGCGGCCCTGCCACGTGGCGTGCAGCCGCGCCATCTCGGCCATGATCTGGTCGGGCGACTCCATGAAGGCGGGGTGATAGCCCATGTCCGTCCAGCCGCGCGCCAGCAGGAAGCGCACGCCCGTTTCCTCGGCCGCACGGCAGACGCCGTCGTCGTTGTGCGGGTCGGTGTGGATGTACTGGTGGTCGATGACGGCGGTGGCGCCGCTGCGGATATTCTCCACCAGCCCCAGCTTGGCGGCGACGAAGGCCTCCTCCGGGTTCAGCGCCTGCGCCACCGGCCAGATCGCCGCGGCCAGCCAGTCGAGCAGCGGCTTGTCGTCGGCCAGCCCGCGCAGGAAGGTCTGGAAGAGGTGCGTGTGCGCGTTGACCATGCCCGGCATGACCGCCATGCGTGTGGCGTCGATGACCGTGTCCGCCGCCCGACGTACCTCATCCGCTGCCGCACCCCGCCCCACGGCCACGATCGTATCGCCCTCGATGAGCACGTAGCCCGGCTCGTGGATCGTGCCGGCATCGTCGACCGTCAGCACCGCGCCATTTTCGATCAGGATCGAACTCATCCCCACCCCCAGGCGAGTATTGCTCTACACGCCACCATATGCTGTGCCGCCGGAGCTTTAAGAATCCGCATTCATCCGCCAAATCCGTCTAATCCGCGGTCTATTCCTGTTACCAGGCGACGTGTGTCACGCCGTCCGGATCGCCCACCGGTGCCAGCACGATGCCGCCCATGAAGCCCTGCACGCGATGGCCGCTAGCGACGAACTCGGCCGTGACCGGCATGCCCAGCCCGGCCTGCCGCGCATACGCCGCCAGGATCGACCCCGCCCGTAGCTCGATGCCCAGCCTGCTCCATGCCCCGCCGCGTACGATGTCGAGGATCGCCTGCGCGATCGCCGGCGCGGCTGTTGCCGAAATGTCTTCGGGTGCTTCGCCTTGCGGTGCATCGCTGGCCGGGGCAGCCGCCGGTCCGCCGGAGACAAACGGCATGAAGATGTTGTGGTCACCGGTCGGCCATTCTGGCTGCACGGGTTCGCCGGGCGACACCGTTTCAGCCGGCACCGCCTGCCAGACGACGAAGACCGAGACGTGCTGCTTGGCCGGCATGCCGGCGCCGCACATCACCTCGGCGGGTGCGCCGGCCGGCGTCCAGCAGTAGGGGCCGTGTTCGCCGCGTTCCGGCACGTAGCTGGAATCAGGCGACATAATGATGTTGATCCAGCCCGATTTCTCCTTGGTCTGCGGGTAGCGCGCGCCGTTGGCGCCGACAAAATAGCCGTCGTAGTTCGGGTCACCCAGCACGTCGAAACCATCCGACCAGTAGAGCACATCGTGCAGCTTCATCAGCTTGCCGTCCAGGCCGATGATGGCGGCAAAGAGGTGGTGGTCGCCGCCCGCGTCGTCGAAGTACTCGGGGTCGCCCAGCGGCTTGAGATAGCTGTCGCGCGCCCACTGGTCGATAGACCCGTAGACGCTGGATGGCTCCCAACTGCCGTCGCGTGTAGTGAATACATCCTTGATCACATAGGCAACGGTGCCGGTGAGGCGATCCGGCCGTTCGGCAATCGACTTGATCTGTAGACCCAGCGTACTCACCCAACTGCCAAGGCGTCGCTCGATCGCGGGCGGCGTGGGCGTGACAGGTGGATCCGTCGGGGGTGTGGGTGTGACCGGCGGCTCGGTCGGCGGTGTCGGCGTGACCGGCGGCTCGGTCGGCGGCGTGGGCGTGACGGGCGGTTCCGTCGGCGGCGTGGGCGTCACCGGCGGTTCGGTTGGCGGCGGGGTTGGCGTACCGGCGTCGGCGGTCGTTGCTTGCCACACGGCAAAGGTCGAAAGTGATTGGCCGTCGGGCGGCAGGCCGCCCCCGCACAGTGTGTCGGCAATGCCGGGCGGCGCCCAGCACCACGGCCCCTGCTCGCCATTCTCCGGGTGATAGGTGCTGCTGCCGCTCATGGTGAAGGTGGCCCAGCCCGTGTTCTCCTGCGTCGTGCGGTCGGTGGGGTTCGACGGGTCGTAGCGGTTGACATAGCGCACGACCTGCCCCTTGATCATCTGCCCGTTGGCGTCGAGAACGGCGGCGTAGAGATGGCTCTTCTTCTGCAATTCCATCAGGATGGCCTGATTCTCGTAGGCGTCCTTGGCCCACTGTGGAATGGCATAGCGGCTGCCATTGGCATCCCACGAACCATCGATCGTCGTGAAAACATCCTTCAGCACATAGACGGTATCGCCCGGCTGGGCGGACGAGGCAGCCTGCACGCTCAGGTTCAGGTCGTCGAACCACTCGGTTAGCCGGGGTGCTGCATTGCTCGCGGTCACGGTTGTCCCTCCTGTCGGACGGTCTGGTTGGGTGGGTACGATGATGACTTCAGGCTCCGGCCCGCCGCCGGATGGGCGCACGGGCGGTGTCTCCTCGGTTTCGTCGCTGCCGGGGCTGGTGTCGGTGTCGATGGGCGCGGCCTGCAACCCGGTGCCAGCCCAACGAATCTCCGCCCACGTGCCGCGCTCCGGCGCGGCCGCAACGGCATTGGCGACGGCGCCGGCAATGTCGTAACTCTGCCACGGGTTGTTATGGCCGAGCGTGAAGACGGAGTAGCCCAGCACGCGCCCGGAGAAGCGTTCCAGGTAGCGCCCGCTGCGCAGAAGCTGCTCGGCATATTCCTGTGCGCCGGCGAAGTTCTGCCAGCCGCGCGGCGCGCCACCCTCGATCATGCCGTCGATGCCGTATTCGGTCACGGCGAATTTCAGTGTGGGAAAGGGCAGCCTGGGCAATATCTGGTGCTCCAGGCGGTTGCCGTACCAATCCTGGAAGGGGCGAAAGAGATCCGGCATGCCGTACTGATGCACGGCGACAATGTGTCCCGCCTGCTCGGCCATCTCCAGCGCCGGGTAGGTCTGCTGCCAGACGGCCATGCGCTGCGGCTCGGGCAGGTCGGGATTGCCCACGCCAAAGGCGAAGATCGCGCACAGGTACGCCGCCGTGGCGGCGAGCTGCATGCGGCGCATCTCGAAGCGGACGAGGATCGGAATGTCTTCGGCTTTTTGCAGGATTTCGTTGGCGATCTGCCAGTAGGTGACGTGCGGCGAGAAGTGTGCCATGGTCAGTTCGTGCGCCCATTGCGCGGCTGCTTCCGGGTTGGATCGGATCCGGTCTGCCAGTTCGTTGTCGGGCACAAAGAGACGACCGACGATCACAGCGTCCGGGCAGACGGCTCGCAGGTCAGCCAGCTCGGACGGGCTCGGGTCGAGCACGGTAATCAGGCGCGGCTGCCAGCGTTGCAGCAAGGGCAGATGCGGCCTCACGCTACCGATGATGTGCGGGCCGATGATGGCGCCGCGCGGTTGCGTCAGCCGGGCGAGATAGGGCGCAGGATCCACGAAACCGCACCAACCGTTGCCTACATCATAAGGACGGATTCGCAGGCCAAAATGTAACGCTGGTTGTTCGTCCGGACGCCGGCGGGCGACGCTGCCGATACGCGCGCCGCCGCCCAGGGACTCGCCCTGGCGCACGGCAATCGCACCGAGGTTGCCATAGAGCGAGTGTCCCCACTCGTGATCCAGCAGGACGGCGCGGCCGAAGCGCGGATGCTGGTCGAATGTGGCGATCACCTGCCCGCGCTGCACGGCGAGCACGGGTGCGCCCTCGGTGGCGGTCAGCAGGATGCCGTCGTTGCCGCGCAGGGGAATGCCGCGGTGGCGAAAGCGGCTGAAGTGCGCAGGATTGTCGCCAAATGCGCTGGTGATGCGCGGCGCGCCGGTCAATGGTGCATTGGTCAGCATGGGATCTCCAGTGTGCAGAGGTGCGGTCATGACAAAACCGCGCGCTTTGGGTAAGCATACTGGATTTCCACGTCGTTGACAATTTGCGTTTGTCAGGCCATGCGCCGTGCATCTGCCTGGGCCGTGTGATACAATCACCGCCTATGGCTGGGCGAAGAATGCTGGCCGCGGTGGCTGCGATGACGATGGTCGTACTGGCCTTTGTCGCCGGGTACGCGGCTTACCCACTCCTTCATGCAATACCGCTGGGTCCGGCTGTGACGGGCCAGGTGACGCAGCAGCAGGAGATGGGCCAATACTGGCAGGTGTGGAACCTGCTCGAACGCGATTTTTACGGCGAAAAACCGGCGGACGAGGAGCGTACCTTCGGCGCCATTGCCGGGATGGTTCAGAGCTTTGGCGATCCGTACACGTTTTTCGTGGAGCCCGAGCCGCGCGAACTCGAACGCGACCAACTGGCCGGCAAGTTTGGCGGTATCGGCGCCACGCTGGAGTTGAGCGACACCGGCTGGGTGCTGCATCCCCTGCCGGAGCAGCCGGCGGCCAGGGCGGGTCTCCTCGACGGCGACGTGCTCATTGCCGTGGACGGCGCCCCGATCACCGGCACGATGAGCAGCGACGCGGTCATTGCGCTGGTGCGCGGCGAGCCGGGCACGACCGTCGAATTGCGGGTGCGCCGCGCCACGCCGAACGAGGCGGCGCGTGAACTGGCGTTCACGGTGACGCGTGCCGAAATCGAGACGCCCAGCATGGAATGGCGTCTGCTGGACGACAGTCCGCAGACGGCCGATGTCGGGTATATCAGGCACACGCTCTTTTCCGAGCGCAGCGCCGACGAGATGCGCCGGGCCGTCGAGGAATTGCAGGCGGCCGGTGCGCACCGCTTCGTCTGGGATCTGCGCGGCAACCCCGGCGGGTTGCTGAACATCGCCGTGGAGTTGGCCGACATGTGGCTCGACGACGGCGTCATTCTGACGGAGGAGAAGGCCGACGGCACGCGCAAGGTCTTCTCCGCGACGCCGGGCCAGGCCGCGGGCACGGCGCCGCTGGTGGTCATCGTCGATGGCGGCTCGGCCAGCGCCAGCGAGATCGTGGCCGGCGCGCTGCGCGACCACGGTCGCGCGCAGTTGGTCGGTAGCAAGACCTACGGTAAGGGAAGTGTCCAGTTGATTCACGAACTGGCCGACCGCAGCAGCCTGCACGTGACGACGGCCCAGTGGTTCACGCCCGACGGCACGCAGATCAGCGGGCAGGGGTTGGCGCCGGACATTGCGGTTGCAGAGGGGGATGACCCGCTGCCGGCTGCCGTCGCGTCGCTGCCCATGGTCCAGGAAGCCCGGAGATAGAAGGAAACGCATTTTCATGAACGAACCAAACTCGATTGCCCCGTCCACCACACGCCCGCGCGGCACTGGCCGCGCCCTCGTGATTGGGGCGATATCGATTCTCATAGCCGTCGTCATCTTTGCTGTGGGCTTTGGCGCCGGCTTTGGCGCCGGCAATCTCGGCCAGCCATCGACCGCGGCCGGCCAGGACGATGGCGCCGCCGATACCCTGCGCGCACAGTTCCCTGTCTTCTGGGAAGCGATGGACCTGCTCTATCGCGACTTCTACGGCGAACTGCCGGCGGCAAACAACGCGACCTACGCCGCGATTCGTGGCGTGCTCGGCCAACTCGACGACCCGAACACCTCCTTCATGTCGCCGGAGGAGGCCGAGTTCTTCCGCACCAATCTGCAAGGCAGCTTCGAGGGTATCGGCGCGCGGGTGGACTGGGACCCGAACTTCAACACCGTGCGCATCGTGGAGCCTTTCGAGAACCAGCCGGCGTGGAAGGCGGGTGTCAAGCGCGATGACCTCATCACGCACGTCGACGGCGAGGAGATTGTCGGCACCGACTTGACCTCGGCCATCGAGAAGATTCGCGGCCCCAAAGGCACGCCCGTGGTGCTGACCATCGTGCGGCTGGCGACCGAGGAGACGCTCGACATCGAAGTGGTGCGCGACCGCATCGAGATCCCCACCATCGAGACCGACACGGTGGGCGGCAACCTGGCCTACATCAAGCTCAACACCTTCAACGAGAACGCGGCCGAACTGGTGCGTCAGGCGGTGGAAGAGGCGCTGGCGGAGAATCCCGACGGGCTCATCTTCGACCTGCGCGGCAACCCGGGCGGGCTGCTGCGCCAGGCGGTAGAGGTGAGCAGCATCTTCCTGGGCAAGGACGAAACCGTGCTCATCGAGCGCTTTTCTGACGGCAAGGAAGACATCTACAAAACTGAGGGCGAACCGCTGACGACCGACCTGCCCATGGTGGTGCTGGTCAACGAGGGGAGCGCCAGCGCCAGCGAGATCGTCGCCGGCGCGGTCCAGGACATGGAACGCGGCCAGTTGGTGGGCGCCAAGACCTTCGGCAAGGGCAGCGTCCAACTGCCGCAGACGCTCAGCGACGGCTCGATCCTGCGCGTCACCATCGCCCGCTGGTTCACGCCCGACGACCGTACCATCGACGGCGAGGGACTGGAACCGGACGTTGTGGTCGAAATCACCGACGTCGAACGCGAGGCGCAGCAGGACCCGCAACTCGACAAGGCTATCGAACTCCTGGGCGGCGAGGTCGAACCGCTGCCCGTGCAATAAGTGACGGCAGGCATGTTGTGAGCAAATCATCAGAGAGCAACCGCGGGCCGCGGACGGTAGCCACCAACCGCAAAGCCCGCCATGAATATTTCATTGAAGAGACGTACGAAGCCGGGATCGTGCTGACGGGCACCGAGATCAAATCGGTGCGCGCCGGCCGCGTCAGCCTGCAAGACGGCTTCGTGCTGGTCAGAAATGGCGAGGCGTGGCTGCTCAACGTGCACATCGCGCACTACGAACAGGGCAACCGCTTCAACCACGAGGAGCGGCGCGAGCGCAAACTGCTACTCAACCGTCGCGAGATCAACGCGCTGCATGAAGCAGCCACACGGCGCGGCTTCACCATCGTGCCGCTGCGCGTCTACATCAACGACCGCGGGCGCGCCAAGGTCGAAATCGGCGTGGCGCGCGGCAAGCAACTCCACGACAAGCGCGACACCATCGCCAAGCGCGACACCGACCGCGACCTGCGACGAGCCATCAAGGGCGAATGGTAGCGCCGACACAAACCGGCGCGACTGCGCCGGCGCTGGACCTGCCGCATGGCCCGCTGGCGCTGCCGGCGTTCCTGCCCGACGCCACCCTCGGCATCGTGCGCGCCGTGGATAGCGGCGACCTGGCCGACCTGGGCGTGCCCGCGCTCGTCATGAACACCTTCCACCTTATGCAGCAGCCCGGCTCCTCGACGGTCCAGGCGCTGGGCGGGCTGCACGCCATGACCGGCTGGACCGGCCCCATCCTCACCGATTCGGGCGGCTTCCAGGCCTACTCGCTCATCCGCGAACAACCAAAACTCGGCACGCTGACCGACAACGGCATCCTCGTCCGCCCGGAAGGCTCCGATCGCAAGCTGCACCTGACGCCGGAGAAGTGCGTGCAGTTGCAGATGAGCTACGGCGCCGACATCGTCATGTGTCTGGATGACTGCACGCACGTGGATGACCCGCCTGCGGTGCAGGAGCTTTCCGTGCGGCGCACCATCGCGTGGGCGAAGCGTTGCCGCGTCGAGTTCGACCGCCTGCTGGCCCAGAAAAAGAGTATCGATCGCCCGCCCCAACTCTTTGCCGTGGTGCAGGGCGGCGGCTCGCCGGAGCTGCGCACGCAATGTGCCGAGGCGCTGCTGGCGATCGGCTTTGACGGCTATGGCTATGGCGGCTGGCCGCTCGATGCCGACGGCAACCTGGTGCACGAGATGCTCGACCTGACGCGCCGGCTGATTCCCGCCCAGTTTCCGCTGCACGCGCTGGGTGTCGGCCATCCGGTCAACGTGGCGGCAGGCGTGGCGCTGGGCTACGCCACCTTCGACAGTGCGCTGCCGACGCGCGATGCGCGCCGCGGCCGGCTTTACACCTTCACCGGTACGGGCGGGCCGGGACCGGGCAGCGGCTGGTTCCGCTTCCTCTACGTGACCGACGACAAGTACATCAAGGATGCGCGGCCGGTGGACGAGGGCTGCGACTGCCCCACCTGCCGTCGCTACAGCCGCGGCTATCTGCGCCATCTCTACCGGGCCAACGAAGCGGCGTTTCAGCGGCTGGCGACGCTTCACAACCTGCGCTTTATGGTGCGGCTCATGGCGGCGTTGCGGGCGTCACTGCCCGGCGGGGGAGCGACCGATGGCGCCGGCTGACATTGCGCCCGAGACGGTCGGGGAAGTGGTGGCGGCTGTACTGCAGGGCGCCAAGTACGCCTCGGTGGACGCGGCCTTGATCGCGGCGCTGGCGAGCCAGGAACTGGCCAAGGGGCGCAAGCCCAAAGACGCAATCAAGGAAGTCAAGAGCCGGCTGCATCAGAGCGTGGCCGCCTACCATGCCGGCCGGCCTGACTTCGCCGCCTGGCGCGAGCGGCTGGCACAGACCACCGGCGACGAACCATTGCGCGCCGCCTGCCGCGAGGTCATGGCCATGCACCACTCGACGCGCGAGCGCCTGCCGAGTCTCGATACCTTCTACGCCACCGTGCTGGGTGACCTGAGCGGCGTCCGGACGGTGCTCGACCTCGGGTGCGGGCTCAACCCGCTGGCGCTGCCGTGGATGGGGCTGCCGGCGACGGCGACCTATCTTGCCTGTGATGTCGACCACGCACAGATGGCCTTGCTTGGCTGGTGGCTCGACTTTCAGCAGCAGCCGGGCCGCGCCTTTGTCTGCAACCTTCTCGACGGCGCGCCACACACCGAAGACCCGGTCGACGTGGCACTGCTGCTCAAGATCGTGCCGTGCCTGGAGCAGCAGGATCGGCGGCTGGCGGAACGGCTGCTGGACCAGCTCAACGCCCGCGTGCTCGTCATCTCCTTCCCGGCGCAGAGCCTGGGCGGGCGTCGCAAGGGCATGGTCGACACCTACGCCCGCCGCATGGACGAATTACTGGCCGGTCGGCCATGGCGTGTCGATCGCTTTGATTTTCCCAGCGAGGTCGTTTTCCGCCTGTTCACGGAGCAAGCCCATGAGTGACGAACGATCGCCCGCTGCGGCCCTGCGCAGCCTGGCCGGCCGGCCGGAGGAAGCGTCGGAACTCGCCGCGACCATTATTCAAGGCAACCATACCAAGGACATCCTACGTGCCGCGCTCAAGGTGCTCGCCGAGTATCCAAACTACGCCGCGCGGCCGGCGCTGATCACGCTCTACACGCGTTCCGGGCGTGACAAGGGCAAGCACGACCAGGGCGGCTATCTGCGCGCCGCGATCCTCAAGGCGTTGCAGCCGGTGGCGCGCCGCGAGGATGCGGATCTGCTCATCCAGGCGTGTGAGACCTACGAATACTGGCCGCCGGATTTTGCCGAGGACGCCGTGCTGATTCGCTCGGCGGGATTGGTTGCGCTGGCCGACCTGGACGACGAGGCGGCGCGCTATCAGGCGGCGCGCATTCTCGTCGACCCCCTGGTGGCGCGCATGACGGGCGAGCCGGCCGTCACCGCTGCGCGCGTGCTTGGCGCGCTAGGCGACACACTGCCGCTTTATGCGCTTGCCTGCCAGAATGTCCCCGCTGAGGACGCGCTCGTGACGTGCGTGCCGGAGGTAACGGCGGAGTGTCTGCGCCAGTTGACGGCACTGCCGGTAATGGTGGCGGAGCGGCTGCTGGAACGATACGCGGCCACGAATTCGTCGATTCTGCGCATGGGGCTCTTTGATCTCATGCTCAACCACCGCGAGGGGCCGCTGGGCCGGTCCTATCTCGCCCGCTTCTTGCAAGAGACCACCGACATGGATATCTACCGCTACCTCGTCATGTCGATCGTGGTGGCGGGTCACGACGAGCCGCTCGACGATCTGCGCCGCGCTGCATACGCAGAGCAGCGGCGCGTCAAGCGCGAGATTCTGCTCGAAGCTGCTACGATCCTGGCGCACCGGCCCGAGTTTGCCGAACTGGCCGAGTATCTTCGGCGCCCGGTGAAGTGACGGAGTGACGTTGCGACGACCGGAGGTGGCAACCTCTGGCGATGCGGTGTGGTCTTGCTACGTGTTGCCCTGTGTCCCCATTTTCCTACTTGCCCAGGTACTTCTCCACCCTGTTCTGCGCATTCGCGCGTAGATTCTCGTAGTAAAAGGGGTAGTCAAAGCTATGGTAGACGCCGCGGGGAAAGCCGTGTTGCGTCAGCTCGTACAGCAGATCCTCATCGGGCGTTGAGGCGATCAACACGCCGTGGGCGACATCGACCTGTGCGTCTGCATATTGCGGCACCGGTTCAAAGGCCAGGGTCGCAGGATTCGGCATGATGGAACCCAGCCCTTGATCGGGGGTGGCGAGCGTTTCGCTTCTTGTCCAGGTAATGGGATTGATCACCAGGCCTGTCAGCCCTGACAGGACCGGATTGACACCCGGCGCAACATCGGGCGCCTGCGTGTTGTAGGAGATAATGACCCCCGTGTCATCCGGTCCCTCGGCGAATTTCAGATGTGGATGCTCGGCAAGGAGTTCAGCCGTGACGGGGTAGCCGATCACATAGGCGGCAACCATGCGCTGATAAACCTCCGGATGATCGGCCAGGTAGCCGGTGAGCAGGTTGATCAACACGTTCGAGCCCTGCGAATGACCGGCCAGGATGAAGGGCCGGCCGGCGTTGAAGTGCTCGATGTAGTAGTCGAAGGCCGCAACAGCATCCATCGTCGGGATGCCCGCAATCAGGGCGTCATGCTCGGGCAGGGGCAGCGAAAGGGCGTAGGCCGCATCCGCCTGCCGGTAGTAGGGAGCGTAGACATTGGCGAAAGGCTCGAACGCGGTGGCTGAGCGCGCAAAGGCGGCAGCGGAACCGGCCAACATGGACGGATTGTCGATGTCGCAGATATTTGGATCGCTCGCGTTGACCTTCTGCCACGCCGTCGGATACAAATAGAAGACATCCACGTCATGGGAGACGACAGGAATCGATAGCCAGTGCACCGCCTGGGCGTAGTCGGTCGCTTGCGTGGCGTGCGGCGAGGGATTGCTGACGATGCCTCGGCATGCGGAGAGCGCGAACATGATCCCGACCGCAACCACGAATGGGTAAATTCTCGCGAGTTTCATGTTCCCTCAACCCTTCATCGTTTGAATGAGTGCATTGGGCGTTGTGCCGAATCGCCTGTACAGGCATCGTCACGGAGACGCAGCTGGCGGGTATAGCGCTACGCCTCTATGCCGTCGATGCGGTGGGCGAACCTGGCCTCTTCGTCTTTGGCGCCGAGGTGGAGGACGGCACGCTCTATCTGCCGCTGGTGGAGCGCTAGCGCGGAGATCCTACCGCAGCAGCGCCGTCAACGGCTGAATCGTCGCGATTTCGTGGCGCAACTCGCCGGCCTGGACGGCATTGCCTCGCCGTTCGTACTCGTCGGCCACTCGCGCGCGAGCGACGATCTCCGCCTGGAGGATCGCTACGATCTCCGGCTCGCTCAGGGGCTTGCGCGGCACCTCGGTGGACGACGCGGCGTGCGTTGCGTTGGCATCCACGGCGACGGCGCCGGCGTTGTCGATGGCGGCCATGATACAGCGCAGCGTGCGAATCGCCGCACGGTCGCGTGCGGCGAACGCAGCGCGCAGGTCGTCGGAGAGCCTGGTGCGAAACCACTCGGCTGCGTCGTTGCTCATTGGTTCGATCCTTCCTCCGGTGGATTGCGCACCCACCAGGCCTTGCTGCCGGCAATCTGGAAGCCGGCGCGCAGGTGGTTTTTTTGGCTGGCGCTGCCCGGCAGGCACTGGCTGACCAACAGGTCGCACCCGGCGCGCGCCGCGTCGGCGATGCGCCGGTGGAGCAGGGCAGTCTGGCAGCCGCGCTTGCGCATTCCCGGCACGGTCAGCCCGTTCGCCATGGAGCCGACGCCGTTCGCGACGTGCAGAATGCCAAGCGCAGCGGGCGTTCCACCCACAAATGCCAGGTAGCAGGTGAAGCGCGGGCGCCCGATGAGCACGCGCACGGCCTCGCTCCCACCCCACACCTGGTCGTAGGCGTAGGCAAAGGCGTCTGCATCGTCCGGCTCGACCACACGAATTGTAATGCCTGGCGGCGGCTCCGGACAATCGGTGGTCGGCGTGCCGTAGAGCAGGTGCTGAAACGCACCGTGATAGAAACCATGACGCACCAGCGCCGGGAACACATTCGGTTCGACCCAATAGGGCGGGATACTGTACGGGCTGAGATCGAAGACCGGGCTGGCGCCGTGCACCTGATAGAAGTCGACGATGCCGCGAATCTGGTCGCGATCCTCCACCGTCAGGCCAAAGACGCGGTTGTAGAGTTGCGCTGGAATCGTGCGGCAGAGCAGGGCTGTGGCGTTGCCAAATGACCGTATCGCAATGCCGAGAGGATTGCCGGGCAGATCGGCCATTGCATCCATCCAGTCGGCCATACATTGAAGTTCGGCGTCCACCATGCGGGCGACAAGGTCGGTCGTTGGCAGCGCAGAGCCGGCAGACGCGGGCGCAGCGCCAGCTCGGTCCTCCGTGCGGGCGACGAGCGCGGGACGTGGCGGCGGGCCGGCAGCAGTCGTGGCGTCACTCATCGGCGCGGCCGGTGTGCGTGCCAGGTCGCCGACCGGTTCGGAAGGTGCCGAGTCGAGGATTGGCGGCGTCTCCTGTTGCCTCTCTTCAGCGGCGATGGCCGTCGCAATCGTCCCGTCCTCTGCGTAGTTGCCTGTCAGGTAGATCAGCGCCTGGCGGAGGTCCTCGCCGTCGTCATCGTTCGACCAGATGTTGTCGCAATAGAGCGCGATGTCCTCCAGGATGCGTTCGTAGCGGAAGTAGGCAAGGGCGACAGAATCGATCTCGACCGGGCCGTAGCCGCTGTAGAAGCGATCGACCTCCTCGGCGGGGAAGCACCCGGCAAAGCCCTGCGCGCCGCCGATGAACATGAGGTCGCGCTCCTTGGGCGCCAGGGTCGGGTTGTCCCAGTCGACGATGAAGAGATCGCCGCCGGCCGTGATGTGGAGGTTGCCGGCGTGCAGGTCGGTGTGACAGAGCACCAGATCGCGTGGCTGCGCTTGCATGGATTCGGCATGGCGGGCCGACCGCTCGACCAGATCCAGCGTCGCGTCGTGATGCTCGCGCAAGAACGCAGCCAGCTCGGCGGCCAGCGGGTCGGCGAATGAATCTGTGGCGGCGCGGTGCAGTGCCTGGCGCACGGCGTCACGCCAGCGCGCCGTGTAGGCGATGCGCGGCAGGCGGTTCAGCAGGTTCGACGGCAGTATCATCGTGTGCAGCCGCTGTACGGCGCGGCCAAAGGTCCTCCATTGGGCGTGGGAGAGTTCGACCGAATAGGCGTCGCTGCCCGCCACGAACGGGTAGACGATGACGGCGCGATCGTCGAATTGGGTGAAATGCGCGCCGTCCCGTGAGGCGCGCGGCGTAATGACCTCGGTCACACCGTGGCTGCGGAGAAAGGCCGGCACCGCTACCGACAGTTCATCGAAATTGCCGGCGCGCAGCTTGACGAAGTAGGCCGTGCCGTCACGCGTGGACGCACGATAGACGGCCGTATCCGCATCGGCGCCCAGCGGCAGGAAGTCGATGGTGACGACGGGCACGCTATAGGCGGTACGCAGGTGGGTGATGAGTCGCTCTTCGTCGAGGTCAGGCTTTTCGAGCATCCCGCTTCACTTTCTCAATAAATGGTTGCGGCATCCTTGGGCAGTGTGCGCACGTGCGCCAGATGCGTGCTGACCCGCTCGTCGTCGCCGTGCGGGTAGGAGTAGCCGAAGTGATCCGCCACGGCCAGCGCCACGGCGCGAAAGAGATCACACATGGTGAAGAGCGCTTCCCACGTGGCGTCGATGTCGGCGCCGGCGTAGGTCGCCAGCAGTTGCTGCCACAGCGCCGGCTCCAGGTAGCGCGGGAAGTACTTGCCCAGCTTGCCGGGGCTGGCCGTGAAGCCGGTCTTGACGCCGATGTACCAGGTCAGCATGAGCATCAACTGGCTGCGCACTACCTCGTCCTGCATCGTCTTGGCGTAGATGATCTCGCCACGCCACAGCCCCTTGCCCACGTAGGTCGCCACCCACCAGAACTCGTTGCAGCAGTCGTCGAACTGTTTGGCGGTCGGCGGCTTGGGTAGATAATCGCCGGTGTGGGGCGGGTCAAAGGGGGCGACGATACCGTCCTTGTCGAGCAGCAGCACGCTCAGGCTATCGCGTGCCATCTCGCCCACTTTTGCCACAGGATAGAGGGTCAGGTCGATGCGGTTGCCGTCGGCGAACTGCATGAGATAGCCAAAGCTGCCCCCCTCCGGCGCGGTATCGCCCATGGCATCGGGCAATTGGACGATCATCTGCGGGCCGAAGCGTGCAATCCACGGCCGGTTGTTGGCAAAGGGCGCGACGTCGGTCACCAGGTAGACGATGTCGAAATCCTGGAAAGGGTCGCGCGGCGCGTCGGGATTCGTGCGCGAGCCGTTCATGATCACGGCGCGAACGCGCTCGTCGGCGCGCGCCGTGTCGAGGATGAGGTCGAGCATTGCCTGCTCGCTGCGCTGTGGTGGATTTGTCATAATCTCGGCATGCTTCTGGTTACGGCGCGATGGCCGCGTGGAGTTCCTGCCAGAGTTGCTCGTAGGCGGCCGCGGCGGGCGACGAGGCTGCAAAGACGCCGACGGGCGCGCGATAGACGCCCATCTGCTCGACGTGCGACAGGTAGGGGATGGCGGCGTCGAGGACATGTTCGTAATCGCCGCGCGCCTGGGCGATCAGCTCACGGTGCATCTTCTTGCGGCCGTCGACCATGGAGAAGAAGGCGTAGACGCGGCTGTTCTTGTATCCGTTAGCCGCCAGGAAGTCGAGCAACTGCCGGTGCGCCATGAGCGAGAGCGTCGTCGGGATGAGCGGAACGACGATGACGTCGGCCGCGGCAAAGACATTCTCGGCCAGCAGGTTGATCGTCGGAGGGCAGTCAAGCAGGATGTGGTCGTACTCGCCACGCAGCGGTTCGAGTGTCTTGGTCAGGCGCGCCGTGGGGTTCTTCTTCTCGGCATAGGCCACGTCGAGATTGCGGTGTGAGAAGTCGGCCGGCAGCAGGTCGAGCGAGTCGAAGTCCGTGCTCTTGATGCTGTCGCCCAGTTGCTTGCTCTTCTTGGTCAGCCCGCGCGCCTTGCGCTTGATGCCCGGCCGCACGCGGAAATAGAAGGTCGACGACCCCTGCGCGTCGAGGTCGCAGAGCAGCGTCAGCGCGCCGCTCTGTGCGGCCAGGTAGGCCAGGTTGACGGCGGCCGCAGTCTTGCCCACGCCGCCCTTGTTGCTGTAGATGGCTATCGTCGTCATGTCACCCTCTTGTTGCTGTGCCGTTACTCCGGGTGTGAGGCTGCTCAAAAGCCTACCACAAAGCCACAAAGAGCACGAAGCGGCACAAAGGCCTGCCGAGGTCAGTTGCCGATAAACGGGAGATGGGTCTGGTAGACGTAGCTGTCGGCGTCTATCCACTGCCAGCGCCAGTCCTTGACCTGCGCCCGGTGTTGCGCGCCGGCGCCGCTCTCGCCCGGATAGATGCTGATGACCTCCAACTGCACGCCGGCCGAGATAGCCGCGCCCCACGTGTCGGACTTGGGGATGGCGACAAACTGGCTCGGGAAACGCCGGCCATCGATGGCAAAGCCCGTCGCCTGGCGCTGGAAATCCAGGATCAACTGCAACTGGTGCCACGCCGTGTCGGGCTGCAACTGGCCGACGGGCTGCCAGTGTTCGTCGCTGCTATCCGTCCAGCAGCGCATCTCGCCAAAGCGTTCCCACGGGTTCAGCCCCCACTGGAAGGCCAGCCCATAATCCAGCCGCGTCGTGACGCCATCCCAGATAAAGAGCCCGCCTTCGAAGGTCTGCGCGTTCTCGTCGCTGTTGCCGATCGCCGGCAGATAGGGCAGGCGGAACGCGCATTCAAACAGGTGCGTGAAGTCAAATGCGCTGCTATCGCGGATGCGGCGATAGGTGATATTATGCGCCATGATCCGCCGCCGCAGGATGTTGGCGCGCAACTCGCTGGCGGTGCCGTCGTGCACGGTCGCGATATCGTCGATGGTCACCGGCGCCTCGCCCGGCGCGGCGTACGTACCATCACCCAGCACGACCGTCCAGCCTGACAGGTCGGCGCCGCTCTCATCGCGTGGCGGGTCGGCGACAAGCAAGTCGAACTGCAACCGGCGTGCGGGCACCAACAAGTGGCCCATCGCGCCGGCGCCGGCCAGTTTCAGAAAGTCGCGGCGAGAAGTGTACGGCAGCATGTGGCACCATCATCCAGCCCCGCACTCCAGGCGAACGAACACCACAATGACTGACGGCATGACCCAACGACCATGGATGAAACGAGGACGTGGACAGCGCTATGGTAACACGACGCACCGCGGATTGGGAAGCATGGTTTGGCGGGAGGTGCGCGCCGGCATCACGGCTCGACAAGCGCCCGGATCGTCTCCCACTCCTGGCGGGCGCCGGCGGTAAAGGCGGCATGGTAGTCGGGCGTGCCGAGCATGCCGAGCAACTCCTGGTGCAGCTTGTCGTGATCGGCCTGGTCGACCGGCTGGATGGCAAAGCCCGACGCGTGCCGCAGCCCTTCGGCACAGCCAAAGAGACGCACCGCCCGCGTTGAGTCGCGACGGGCAAAGACGTCCGCCAGCTTTTCCAGCGCCGGCGCTACGACCTGCGCGCTCTCCGCCCGCAGGCCGGCGTCCAGGCTCCGGCGCAGATAGCGTTCCGCTGCGGCGAGGTTGCCTTCGTGCAGACACACCTGCGCCTGGTTGATCTGCGCCACAGCCACAAAGAAGGGATCGCCGGCGATCTCCAGGTGAGCCAGACTTTCGGCATAACGCCGGCCGGCCGTGACGTAGTCGTTTTCTGTGCGGGCGATCTCGCCCAGGTTCATGAGCGTGAGCCCGGCCAGCCAGCGGTCGTCGATGGCCAGCGCGTGCGCCAGGCTCTGCTCGGAAAAGGCACGCGCCGCGGCGAGATCGTCGCGGTTGGCGGCATCGGCCCCAAGGCCGTCGAGGGCGTAGGCCAGGTCGGCGCGGTTGCCGGCGCGTTCGGCGTGTTCCAGTGCGGCCGTATAGCACCCACGGGCCTGGTCAAAGTCACCCAGGTAGAAGGCCAGCGTCGCCTGGCAGTTGAGCAGTCGTGCCCACAGATGATCGTCGAGATCCTGCGCCGCAAGTGCCGCACGCAACAGCGTCAGCCGGCGCATGGTTTCGGCCAGGTGGTTGCGCGTCACCCAGAAATGGGAGAGCGCGGCCGCCAGCCGCACCGCCGCAACGGGCCGGTGCGCCGCCAGGGCAAAGTCCAGCGCGCCGAAGAGATTGGGTAGATTTGCCTCGAGGCGGTGCAGCCAGTCGAGCTGGGTCGCACTGTGCAACTGCGGCTCGGCGCGCTCGGCCAGCGCGACGAGATAGGCCAGCCGCTGCTCCTCCACGCCCTCCGTCTCGCCCGCCGCGGCCAGTTGCCGCCGCGCATAGTCGCGCAAGGTCTCCAGTTGCACGATGCGCCGCTCGCCGCCGGCCGGCTCCATGCGGATCAGGCTCTTGTGCACCAGTGCCTGCACCGTCCCCAGATCAAAGCCGAGCATGTCGACCGCGGCCAGGTCGCAGCCGCCCGCAAAGCCGCCCAGCGCGCGAAAGAGTCCCTGCTCCGCCGGCGGCAGCAGGCTGTAGCTGCGGTGGATTGCGTTGGTCAACGTGCGCTGCTCCGGCGGGAGATCGGAGGCGCCACCTTGCAGCATGTCGAGGCGGCGGTCGTTCAGGCGCGCCAATAGCGCAGCCGGGCTCAGCAGTTCGCTCTGCGCGGCAATCAGCTCGATTGCCAGGGGCAGGCCGTCCAGCTTGCGGCAGATTGCCTCGATGGTGTCGAGATCGTCGCCGGCAAAAGCAAGGGTTGGGTCGGCGGCGCGTGACCGTTCCACGAAGAGCGCGCACGCGGGCGCCAGACCCAGCGGCGGCACCGGATAGACCTGCTCGGCGCGCAGGCGCAGACGCTCGCGGCTCGTCACCAGCACGCGCACCAGCGGGCAGCCGGCCAGCAGCTCAGCCACGAGCGTTGCGGCCGCGGTGACCTGCTCAAAGTTGTCGAGAGCGAGGAGCACTTCCTTGTCGCGCAGAAACGCGGCCAGCCGCTGGTCCGCGGCCAGAGGCGTCTCCGGGATGCCGAGGGCAGCGGCGATGGTCGCGGCTACGAGTTCGGGCTGTTCGACCGTCTCCAGCGCGACAAAGCGCGCGCCGTCGCGATGCAGCGACTGCAGGGCGTGCGCGGCGGCAAGCGCCAGGCTGGTCTTGCCGATGCCCGGCGGCCCGGTCAGCGTCATCAGCCGGCCCGGATGCACCATCAGCCGCCGGCAGATCCAGTCGACGTCATCGCGACGCCCGATCAACTCAACCGGCAACTGGGGGAGCGTGCTCCCGGCCGCGTGTGCAGGCGCCGCTGACGAGACGTCCAGTGCAGCCGGGCCGCCGGCCAGTTCCAAAAGCCGCGCTGCCAGGTTGGGTTCGTTCTCCAGCCGCAGTGCGGCGACGAAGCGCTGGGACACGGCGGCCGGATCGGGGCGGCGCTTGCCGCTCTCCAGCGTGCTGATAAAGGAGACGCTGTAGCCGGCGGCTGCGCCCAGGTCGCTCTGGGTCAGACCGGCGCGCTTGCGCAGAAAGCGGAGAAAATCGCCAAAGGTGGTGGGCGCCGACGTCGTCATTGGTCGCCAGCAGGTGGGTGCGGTTGCGTGGTGACGACGGTTTCGGCCAGGGAAACCAGCTCGTCCAGGCTGAGTTCCTGGCCCTGCGCCCACGCGGCATCGAGTCGGCCGGCGGGCAGTGCCTGTGCCACGTCGGTGCGGAAGGTCGCGTATTCGGCGGCGTCGCACGGCGCGAGGTAGGGCGGTACGCTCTCGATCCGGACCATGGCCGCGCCGAGCAGCCGGGCCGCGGCCTCTGCGTCGCCGAGCGCCAGGGCAGCGGCGCCCAGCCCCGCCAGGCAGCGCCCGATCATGCGTATGTCCTCCAACGCCACGCATCGGCGCAGGCTGGCCAGGTAGCCCGCAGCGGCGGCGCCCGGCCGTCCATGCCGGCGTTCGATCTGGGCCAGATGGTGGGTGGCCAGCATGATGCCCTCGCGCATGCCCAGCTCTTCGAAGAGTGCCAGCGCCTCGGCATAGGCTTCGGCCGCACCCGGCAGGTTGCCGCAATACCAGCGCGTCTCGCCGGTCACTTCGTACGCCCAGGCCAGATCGCGCAGTTGGGCGGCTGGTGCCAACAGATCCAGGGCTTTCTCCGCCAGCCGTGAGGCCTCTTCGTACGCGCCGTCGAGCCCTTCGACGAGCGCCAACTGCATGAGCGCGGTCGCCTGGCCGCCAACATTTTCGACCGCAGCGTGGAGCGCGGTGGCCTCGCTGAAATAGGCGCGGATGCGCGCGTCGCTGCGATCGGAGTAACCGAGCACCATGGCCGTGGAACTGAGCAGCGCCGCCAGCCAGGCCGGCTCGTCGAAGCCGCGCACCTGGGCAATGCACGCCTCGAAGGCGGCGATGGACGCGGCGTTGTCGTGCGTGTCAAAGTAGACCCAGGCCAACTCGTTGAGCACCGCAGCCTGGCCGCGCACGTCGGCGAGTTGCACGAACATCTGCTCGGCCTGCGCCAACACGTGCAGGGCGTCGGCGTTGTCGCCCTGGTTGTGGGCGAGTTGGCCGGCCGAGAGCAGCGCATAGCCGCGTGCCGTGCAGGGGGTCGTGTCGGCAGCGAGTGCCTGGGCCAGCCATGCCCGCCCCTCGCGCAGATGGCCGCGCTCGTACCAGAAGGGGCGCAGCGCCGCGGCCAGGCGCACGGCTTCGTTGGCGCCGGCGTCGATCCAGAAACGCAGCGCCACGCGCAGGTTGTCCAGTTCGCGGGCCAGCCGCGCCAGGTCAATGGCGCCATGCACCGTCGGCGTCCCCTCGATGCGTTCGGCCAGTTCGAGATAGAAGCGGGCATGATTGCGGCGCGCGGTCGCTTCGTCGCCGGCAACGATGAGCCGGTCGAGGGCATACTCGCGGATTGTCTCGAGCAGGCTGTAGCGCGCGGGCGCGTCGCCCGACGTCACCTGCCGCACCAGGTGCTTGTCGTCGAGCGCACGCAGGGCCGCCGTGTCGAAGCCGAGGGCGTGCACGGCGTCTTCCTCGAAGCCGCCGGCAAAGACGGCCAGCCGGTTGAGCAGGTCGCGCTCGGCGGGCGGCAGCAGTTGGTAGCTGCGATGGATGGCATTGGCCAGTGTGCGGTGGCGCTGCGGCAGGTCGCTCGGCCCGTCGGCCAGCATGTCCAGGCGGCGGTCGTGCAGTTGCGCCAGCAACGCCCGCAGGCCGAGCACGCTGACGTGCGCAGCGCACAGTTCGATGGCCAGCGGCAGGCAGTCGAGCGCCTGACAGATGGCCGATACCGTGGCGCGATTCTCCTTGGTTGCGGTGAAGTCCGGCTCCATGGCGGCAGCCCGTTCTCCAAAGAGCGCCACGGCAGCATCCGGCTCCAGCGGCGCCACTTTGTAGCGCTGCTCGGCGCGCAGATGCAGGCGCTCGCGTGCGGTGGCGATGATGTGCACGTGCGCGCACTCCTCCAGGAGGTGCTTGATGAACGGCGCGCAGCCCAGCACATGCTCCAGGTTGTCGAGCACCAGCAGCAGCTCTTTGCGCCGCAGATGAGCCACGATCTGCACGGCCGGCTCCTCGCGTCCGGGGTCGAGCCCCAGTGCCAACGCCAGCGCGGCCGGTACCTGGTTCGCCTGTTCCACCGGCGCCAGCTCGACGAAGCGGGCGCCGTCGGCGTAGATGGGCGCCAGGCGGTGCGCCACTTCCAGCGCCAGGCGAGTTTTGCCCACGCCGGGCGGGCCGAGCAGCGAGAGCAGTCGCCCCTGGTGACCGGCCATGCGCTTGCAGATCAGGTCGACGTCGCTTTCTCGACCGATCGTGGCGGTGGGCAAGGCCGGCAGCGGAGGTGCGGCCGGGCCAACCTCATCCTCGACGTAGACCGCGGTGGTGCGCGTCACGGTGACGGCGCGTGCCGCCATCTGCCCGCGCGCGCCGGCGGCAGCCGCAACGAGCCGGGCAGCCAGCGCCGGTTCATCCTGCAACGCCAGCGCGGGCACGAAGCGCTCCGCAAGGATCGCCGCATCGGGCAGGCGGGCGCCTTTTTCCAGGCTGCTGATAAAGGAGACGCTGTAGGCGACGGCCGCGGCCAGATCGGCCTGCGTCATGCCGGCGCGGCGGCGCAGCGTACGCAACAGGTTGCCGAAGTCGAAGCCCGGTTGGGGTTGATGTGCTGGTGGATTCATGTCAATTCATGTTCGGGTGTCACTGGTAAAGCGGATTGTACTGCCTCCGTGCAAGCAGGGCAAGCAAGTGAAATTCCGCGAAGTTTTTGTGTAATTCTGCGTGGCAACAGGGCGGCTGCTCCCCTACACTGCGCCCATGGGACGGAAGCGCAGGAAGCTGGTGGTGACCATCACGGAAACGTGGACCTTCGTCTTCGCTGACGAGGGCCCGCCGCCCGTGGCCGATCAGCCGGCCGAGCTGCCTGCGTTTGCGCCCACCCCCACGCCGCCGGCGCCCGCGCCGCCCGCACCGACCGACCTCGGCGACGAACCGCCTCCGGCAGATGGGGAGAGTACCGACGGGCTGTAGTGCCGATCAACAACTTACGGTTCACGAGGAGAGTACGACATGAGAGGATTGAGAGATTTGCAGCGTGTTTCTCGCCGGTGGTGGCTGGCAGGCTTGCTCCTGCTCGCCGTGCTGGGCCTGGCTGGCTGTCAGCCCGTCCAACCGTCCGCCGCCGCGGCCATTCCGGAATTCACCATCGAAGTCACCGACGACGCCGTGAACGTGCCAGAAGTGGTGCCCGGCGGCATCGTGCGCGTGACCATCAAGAACAACATCAGCATCCCCATGGATATCGGCTTGGCGCGCTTGCTGGAAGGCAGCACGCCGGAAGAGGTGATTGCGTTGGCGCAGGGCGGCGAGGAGGCATTCATTCCTCTGCTGACCAAGGCCAGTTTCCTGCCGAGCGTCAACCCGGTTGATTCCGGCGCAGAGCGATGGTTCTATGTCGACCTGCGCACCGGCGTCTTCGTGGTCGACGCCGCCGAGCATGTCGAAGGTATGCCGGGCGCTGGGGCGGTCCATCTCAACGCCGTCTTCACTGCCGATGAGATTGTCGGCACAACTGAGCCTGTCGCCGACGTCGCCGTCGATATGGTGGACTTTGCCTACACCATGCCTGATGAGATCCCGGCCGGGCCGCAGCTTTGGGAATTCACCAACAACGGCGAGCAGTGGCACATGATGTTCGTGGTCGATCTGCAGGAAGGCGCCGGCGCTGAAGACGTGATGGCCTTCCTGGGTGACCCCGCCATGGCGCCGGCCGGCCCGCCGCCCTTCGAGTTCGCGCCGGATGCCGGCATTCCTCCCATCGGCGTGGGCGAACGCGCCTGGCTGGAATTCAGCCTGGCGCCCGGCGAGTATCTCGTCGGCTGCCCGATTCCTGACGTGGCGGCGATCTTTGCAGGCGAGATGCCGCTGTCGCACATGGAGCACGGGATGATGAAGATGGTGACTGTGGTTGAGTAGGCCTGGCATCGCAGTGGCCATGCTTTGGAAGTAACTGGCGTTGCGGTGCGCCGGATTGGCAGGAGTAGCAATGTAGCGTTTCTGGTTCATCTTGCGCACCATCATTCAACTTCGCGCGGGGAGCAGATTCCCCGGCAAATCATAGGAGGTGACTCATGTCTCGACACCATCCGTCCTTATCCGTGGCGGCAGTTGTGCTCTCGCTCGTGCTCCTTTTGAGTTCTCAGGCGAATCCGGCCCGCGGGCAGGAAGCTCCCGATGCATTACAGGGTACCGACGCGACCGATGCGGCGCTCTCGACGGCGTTCAGTTATCAGGGTCGCCTTCAGCGCGACGGCGCACCGTTCAACGGCACGTGCGACTTCCAGTTTAGCCTCTGGGACGCAGCGACTGCTGGAAGCCAGAAGGGCAACGTGCTCTCCTTGACTACAGTGGCTGTTGCAGCCGGTCTGTTTACGGCAAGCCTGGATTTTGGCAATCAGTTTCCAGGAGAAGCGCGTTGGCTGGAAACGGGCGTCAAGTGTGCCGGTGACGCAGCGTTCGTGACGCTGCAACCGCGCCAGCCACTGACGGCAGTGCCTTATGCAATTGGCCTGCTACCTGGAACGATTGTCGACAACCCAAGCGGCAACGGTTTCAAGGGCGTCGCCCATACCCTGGGTAAGGCCGGCGTCGTAGGGACAAATGAGGGCAGCGGCGGCTATGGTGTCTACGGCGCCAGCGCCGATGGCGGGGGCGTCGTGGGGATCAGCATCAACTGGGTCGGCGTTTACGGCGAAACGAAGGCGCTTGCCAGCACCGGTGCGGCTGGCGTCTACGGCAAGGCCATTGGACCCAGCGGCATGGGCGTCGCCGGTCGCGCCACCGAACCTGACAGTATTGGTGTAAAGGGTTCGGCAGATGCTAGCGGCGGCGTGGGGGTCTGGGGCGAAAGCGCTGCCAACACAGGCGTCTTCGGCCTGACGAAGTCCGCCAGTGCCTTTGCCGTATGGGGACGCAATACGGCCGGCGGCGTGGCCGGTCGTTTCGACGGCGTCGTCCAGATTACCGGCGGCGCTGACCTGGCTGAGCGCTTCGTCGTCACGGGCGATGCGGCGGAGCCTGGCACCCTGTTGGTTATCGACGGCGACCATCCCGGACAGGTCAAGCCCAGCAGCGGCGCCTACGATACGGCCGTCGTAGGTGTAGTGAGCGGCGCCAACGGCGTACAGCCGGGGCTCACGCTCCATCAGGACGGCGTGCTTGAAGGCGATACGCAGGTGGCGATTGCCGGTCGGGTCTACGTCATGGCAGAAGCATTGTCTTCACCGATTCGTCCCGGTGACTTGCTGACAACCTCTGCGCTGCCCGGCCATGCCATGAAGGCGACCGACCGCGAGCGTGCCTATGGCGCCGTTATCGGCAAGGCACTGACCGGGCTCGACGCCGGCACCGGCTTCGTCCTCGTCGTGGTCAACCTGCAATAGGAGATTGTCATGTTGAGACGAACGATTCTGCTGTTGCTCTGCCTCGCTGCGCTGCTAGGCGTGACGAGTGCAGCGCCTGCTGTTGCACAGGATGTTCCGGCCGGTTTGCTACCATCTGCCGGGGACGGGCTAGACTTGGAACCCGCTGTTGAAGTTGCAGTGCCAAGTGAGGCAACCGCGCCAGACGTACAGGGCATTGTCTTGGCTTTCAATCCCTCGGGACCGGGTCGCTGTGAGGTGAATATCAGCCCGTGGCCCGCCGACGCAAAGGCTGCCGTTACGCGTGCTGCCGCTATCTGGTCGTCGCTGCTCAACGGCTCACAGCCCATCGTGATCGATGTGTGCTGGTCGCCCGACTTCGCTGCAAACGGACTGCTTGCCAACTGCGGCTCGCGCACCGGCACTTTTGCCAACTTCACAGGGGCGCCCTTGGCAAATACCAACTACCCGCTGCCGCTGGCCAATCAGCTCAGCAATAGCGATCTGAATGGCGGCGATCCAGAGATGCAGTGTCGCTTCAATGCCAACCGACCTGACTGGTACATGGGACTTGATGGCATCGTGCCCGCCAGCCGCTTCGACCTGATTTCGACGGCGCTCCATGAAATCGGCCATGGGCTTGGCTTTGCAGGGGGTGTCGCCTGGGATGACGGGAGTGGCTCCGCTGAGTGTAACGGGACGCGGGGCGTCGGCTGTTATTCCACGATACCCGATGTGTACGATCGCTTCGTGCAAACCAGCAACGGCACGAGCATCTTGTCGCTAGCCAACAACTCGATGGCGCTGGGCAGCGCACTGACAGGCGACGCGCTGGTCTTCGCTGGTCCCAACGCCATTGCTAACAACGGTGGCGCCGCGCCACGCCTGCACGCACCGGCAACGTGGGTTGCAGGTACCAGCTACCAACATCTGCGTGAAGATACATTCACCGCCGTTGCAACCGGACTCATGACACCGGCCATGCCAGCTGGAACCGCCATCCACCACCCCGGTGCCGTTGCGCTCGGCATGCTCAAAGACATGGGGTGGACAATCTATGATCTCTCAATTACCTACGTGGACAAGAGCAATGCCGGCCTGGAGAACGGCGGCGTGCTGCATCCGTTCAATACGGCAATTGAAGGCGTCAGTGCGGTACCCTTTGGCGGCCGTGTTTTCTTCTTCGCCGGCGATTACCACGAAAACCTGACCATCTCACGCCCGATGACGTTGGAAAGCATCCAGGGTGTCGTGCGGATTGGACAATGATCATGATGACAACTCGCTTCAACGACATGCGACTGCGCCTGTGGCCGTTCAGAGCAAAGCAAAGAATTGTCATATTCTTATTGGTTCTCCTCTGCTTGCTGGTCGCGACCCAGAGTCTGTCTGCTCAGACCGGCGGCCCGTATACAATCGCCTGGTCCGCCGTGACAACGGCTTCCACGGCACAGGCTGGCTTGTATCGAGCCGATATGACGGTCGGCCAGGCTGAGGCAGGCGCGCAGCGTGGCGGCCCATATGACCTGGGCGGTGGTTTCTGGGGTAACACGACGCCTGTGGTCTCGCAGCCTGAAACGCAGGTCGCCACCCTCTACCTCCCGGCGATTGCCCGTTGACAACGCCTCACCACCCGCCGCGTGCTCTCCGGCGCGCGGCGGGTGGCAATACCTTCCCCGCAAAGAGCGTTTGCCGGACTCGCCCGGCAATGTGATAATCGGCGCATCGTGACTGTGCGGACTGTGTCCTAAGCCGGAGAGGCGCCATGAACAATCGGCTGTTGCTTGCTTTGCTCTTGCCGTGCCTTGCGGTGCTCGCTGCGGCCTGCCGGCCCATCACCGCGCCGCCGCCGGCTACGCTGGATGTGACCTTCGCCATCGCCAACGGCACGACGGGCTTTGCCGCCACCATCTACGCACAGGAAGTCGACAGCGGCGCCACGGCGACGAAGCTCTATGCCGCCTACTCCGACCCCATCACCATGACCGTGGCCGCGCCGGGCACCTATGTGCTCTATGCGCGGCTAGTGGAGGCGCCCGACGAGTACCACTACGGCATGGCCGCCTGTGCCGATGGCGCGGCAAGCTGCGAGCGGCGCGTGCTCACCGCCATCGACGTGGCGCCGGGCGAGCGCTACGCCGTCACCATCGACGACCGCACGCCGCTGCTGCCCGAACGCGACCTGCCCGTGACCGTGCCATGGCAATCTGCACCGGAAGAATAGACCACGGATTCGACGGATTAGGCGGATTCACGCAGATTCTTTCTGGATTGCATCCGTCCGATCCGTCTAATCCGCCACATCCGTGGTCTATGGCACTGGTTCGGCAAGTGCAAGAATAGACCACAGATTCGACGGATTAGGCGGATTCACGCAGATTTTTCCTGGATTACATCCGTCCGATCCGTCTAATCCGCCACATCCGTGGTCTATCTTTGCATCCCATTCAATCCACTCACGAGAGGCCCACTATGATTATGCTTGACGCGCTTGCCCCTGACCTGATTCTGCACAATGGCTCCATCTACACCATGGACGCGGCGGCGCCGAGCGCAGAGGCGATTGCCGTCAAGGACGGCCGCGTGCTGCTGGCCGGCGCGTCGGCTGCGCTGCTGCCGCTGGCCGCGCCGCACACGCGCGTCGTCGACCTGAATGGTCGCACGGTGCTGCCCGGTATCTTCGACTCGCACAACCACCTTATGCAGGTGGGTGTCAAGCTGACGCGCATCCGTCTGGACGAGTGTACGTCGCCGCAGGAGATGATGGAACTGGTGCGCGAGCGGGCGAAAGAGACGCCGCCCGGCACGTGGATCGTGGGCGAGGGCTGGAACGAGAACAACTTCACCGCCGCCCTCCCGCCCGGACGCCTGCCCACGCGCTGGGACATCGACCCCGCCACCGACCAGCATCCGGTCATCCTCATGCGCTTCTTCAACACCGATGTCGTCAATAGCGTGGCGCTGCGCCTGGCCGGCATCACCCGCCACACCCCAACACCCGAAGGCGGCGAGATCGGCCATGACGCGGCCGGCGAGCCCAACGGGCTGTTGCGCGCGGCCGCCAAGCTGCTCGTGCGCAATTTGCTGCCGCAGCCCACGCTCGACGAACTCAAGACGGCCGTGCGCCTGGGCTGTGCGGAGATGAACAGTCACGGCATCACCAGCGTCGTGGATCCGGGGCTCTATCCCTACGAGATGGCGGCGTATCAGGCGGTGTGGGAGGAGGGGCGAGGGGCGAGGGGCGAGTTAGCAGGGGCGAGGGGCGAGGGGCGAGGGGCGTCTGGCCTGACGGTGCGTATGAACTTGATGCCGTCGTGGCATGGGTTTCGCGAGGAGGAGGCGGAGGCGGAACTGGAGCAGCGGGCGCGGGCGGTGGGGCTGGCGTCGGGCGTGGGCGATGAATGGCTGCGTCTGGGCGGGCTCAAGATGGCCATCGACGGCGGCACCTCGTCGCACACGGCCTTCATGTACGAACCCTTTGCGGGCGAGGCGACGGTCGGCGACTTCAACCGGCTCGACCCGGCTACGCTGCGCCGCCACTTCCGCACCGCGCAGGAGCTGGGCTGGGACGTGGGCATTCACACCTGCGGCGACCGTGCTATGGACATGGTGGTGGATGCCTTTGCCGACGTGGCGCGTGCCATGCCGCGGCCCGATGCCCGCCACAACGTTATCCACGCCTACTTCCCCAGCGACCGCGCCCTGGCGCAGATGGCCGAGCATCGCATCGCCGCCGTCATCCAGCCCACCTTTCTCTACTGGGAGGGCGACATGATCTTCCGCGACGTGGGCGAGCGCCGCGCCGCTAACTACAAACCGGCGCGCAAGTACCTCGATGCCGGCGTCGTGCTCTGCGCCAACTCCGACATCCCGTCGACGGTGTCACCGAACCCGTGGGTGGGTCTCTACGCGCTCGTCACGCGCAAGAACAACCTGGGCCACTTCGTCGCGGCGGACCAGGCCATCAGCCGGCAGGAGGCGCTGCACGCCTACACCGCGGCCGGCGCCTGGCTGACGCGTGAGGAGGGCGACAAGGGCACGCTGGCGCCCGGTATGCTGGCTGACCTCGTCGTCATCGACCGCGATTACTTTGCCGTGGCAGACGAAGAGATCAAGGAGATTAAAGTAGTCATGACCGTCGTGGGCGGGGAGATCGTCTACGGGCGGGCTTGAGTGAAGAGGACGAAGAGCGCGCGGTGTTGAGTGCCTGCGCAGCGTTCGTCGGCACCCATGCAGGGCCATCAGGAAGGCCGGCTCAGGGGGCGTCGTTGCGCATGATGACGCTCTGCACGACGCCGCGCAACTCGCTCATGCTGTACGGCTTTTGAAAATACTGGGCGATGGTCCCAGGCGGAAACTGGTGGGCGACGTCGTCGGCGTCGTGGCCGCTCGTGACGATAATGGGAAGATCGGGCTGCATGCGTCGAATTGCCTGGAACGTTTCCAGGCCGCTCATGCCGGGCATGGTCAGATCGAGCAAGACACAGTGTATCCCGGCGCCGTGTTCCGCCACTTTGCGCAGGGCTTCCTCACCGTTTGCCGCCGTATGGACCGTGTAGCCGAACTCCGCAAAGATTTCCTGGCACGTTTCGCGCAGATAATCCTCATCTTCCACCACCAGCAGGGTGTTCGTGGGCAGCGTCGTTTCTTCGGGCGTAGCGGTCGAAGAAGTCGTTTGCTGAATCCCGTCATTGACGGGGCGGGTTGCGAGTTGTTCCGTCGTCGCCTGCGGCAGGATGACGCAGACGCTGGTGCCTTGGCCCGGTGTGCTGTCGAGCAGAATGGCGCCGTGATGGCCGCGCAGAATACCCAGCACGGCCGACATGCCGAGCCCGCGGCCGGTAAAGCGAGTTGAGAAGAACGGTTCGAAGACCCTGGCCAGCGTATGCTCGTCCATACCGCTGCCCGTGTCCCTGATACTCAGGCAGACATAGCGGCCTGCAGGCAGCTCTCCCTCGACGGCGCTTCGCCTGAGCGCCGCGCTGCTGAAGACGCGATAGTACGTGGAGACATAGATCTCTCCGTCGCCTCTCCCAAACGACTCCATGGCGTTGGTCAGCAGCGAAATGACGGCCTGCTGGATCTGAATGGGGTCGGCCCACAGTGGGGGCAGGTCGGGCGCCGTTTCGACATGAAGCCGGATCCTGGCGGGTGCAATCGTGTAGAATAAGCTCAGTGCTTGTTCGACCACAGCATTGAGATTGACCGGCTGCATCGCCAGCGAGGTGTTCCCCGTGTATGCCGCCATCTTGCTCGTCAGCTCGGTGCCGCGCTGGATCGTCTCCAGCGACCGGGTGATTCGGCGCAGACCCTTCTCGTCACCCTGCATTTCCGAGCGCATTATCTCCAACTCATTGGCGACAATTGCCAGGAGATTGTTGAAGTCATGCGCGACGCCGGCGGACAGAACGCCCAGGCTTTCCCACTTTTGTAGCTGCTGGCGGCGCTGCTCCATCTCCCGACGCTCAGTTTCCAGGCGCCTGCGCTCGGAGATGTCGCGGGCGATCATCAGCACCATGGTGTGACCGTGCCACGTGTAGCGGCTGGCGTGAATCTCCGCCGGGATGGTTGCGCCGTTACGTGCGCTGAGGGTCGTCTCGAAGAGGGCCCGGCCCGCGTCGGCCAGTTGGGTGCGCACGGTGTCCGGCACGAATAGGGTGCCATCGGTGAGCAAGGCGGCCGGACTGCCGACAAGTTCCGCCCGTGTATAGCCCAGGCTGCGGCAGGCGGCGTTGTTGGCTTCGACGATGCGGTCGGTGGCGTGACGGTCATCCAGGCTGCATACCAGCACGATGTCGTCGGCCATTTCGAACATGAGGCGGTAGCGTTCTTCGCTCTCGCGCAGTGCGTAGCGGGCAGTGAACTCTTGCGAGATGTCGATGATGGCCATCCGGGTGTAGAGATTGCCGCTGTGTAAGTCCGGTACGCTTTCGACGCGCACCGGCACGCGCCGTCCGTTGCCGGACAGGGTAAGCTCGGTGCTGCGAGCCTGCGTCTGGTCGCCGATGCCGCGCAGATGCAGGTAGAGTGCGTCCTGGCTCTCCGGATCCACGAACCGGGTCAGGGGCCGGCCCATCAGGGCCTTCACCTCGACGCGCAGCATTTCCGCTATGGGTTCATTGGCCAGCAGGACATAGTGCTCACTGTCGATGACGAGATAGCCGATCGGGGCACGGTTGAAGAGGTCCGCATAGCGCTCGTTGAGGGCCTGAAGCTGTGCTTGCGCCGCACGCAGTTCGTCGTTCTGAAACTCGAGTTCTTCGTGGTAGACGGACAACTCATGGAGCAGTGAGCCGACGTCGGCGGCGGCGTATGTGCCGTCGGGCTGAGGCGGCGCGTTCTGGAGGGCGCTTGCAATGCGTTGCTGCAGCTCCGTTCGCCGGTGCGTCTGCTTAGTCATCGCGGAGTAGCTCCATGGCAAACAAAGCCCCGGCCGGCGCACCCTCCCGATCCAGCGAGGGCGCACCGTTTATCACCAAGGGCATTGGTACGGTATCGCCAGGTATGTGCACGTCGAAGCGTTCGTTCAGCAGTGGTTCCAAACTCGACATGACGCGGGCAAATGGATATTTGTCCGGTGCGAGCAACGTCCCGTCCGCATTGTCGATCAGCCAGTCTGCTGCGGTGAAGTTCATCCCGGTCAGATCTTGTTGGCTCAGGCCCAGCAATTGCGTGGCCGCCAGATTGACTTCGACGATCCGGCCGGTGATATCTACCAGCAACGTCGCGAGCGAACTGGATTCGAGAATCTTCTGCAATACCTGGTGATCTTGGTGGATGCTGACTTCGAAGAGTTTCAGCGTCGTCACGTCGATCACGATGCCTGCCACGTGCGTGGGGTTTCCGAGCACGTCGCGTGTGACGATACCGCCACGATCGGCATACCACCGATAGCCGCCGTCCCTGGTGCGGATGCGATAGGTGACTTCATAGGTCGGCGTCGCGCCGCTGAGGTGGTCGCGCATGGCCTGCATGGCGCGCTCATAGTCATCCGGGTGGATCAGGGCGCAGATCTCGTACACGTTGGTGGGGAATTCCGCCACACTGTAGCCGAGCATTGTGGCCTTCTTGGCGTCAGCTTCGACTTCGCCCGTCTCGACATCCCAATCCCACCATGCCATGGCCCCCATCTCCATGGCCAGTTGCAGCCGCCGCGCCGCCTTGTTGGCGCGGCTCGCTTCGCGTTTCAGCCGGCTGATGTCGACAAAGGTGACGAGGACGCCGTCCACGGCATTTTCCTCGGTGCGGTAGGGCACGATACGCATGAGGAAGGGTTTGCCGGCACCGGTGATGATCTCTTTCTCCACCGGTTGCAGATCCTTTACCACCGCGCCGATGTCGTCCATCAACTGGTCGTATGTATCGGAGACGGCGAGATGATAGAGCGGCCGGCCCAGATCGGAATCGCGCAGGTTCGTGATGCGCGTGAGCGACGGCGTGAACTTGCGGATGCAGAGATGGCGATCGAGATAGAGCGCACCGACCTCGATGTTTTTCAGCAGATTGTTGACGTCGTTGTTGAGGCGGATCATCTCCTCAATCTTGGCCTGGTACTCGGCATTGACCGTGTATAACTCTTCGTTGACGGACTGCAATTCCTCGTTGGTGCTCTGCAACTCTTCGTTCGAGGCAATCAGCTCCTCGTTGGACGACTGCAACTCTTCATTCGACGTCTCCAACTCCTCGATGGCCGCCTGCAGGTTTTCCTTTGTAAACTGGAGTTCGCGTTCGACATCGGTCAAGCGTTCTTGAATCTGGCCGTCAGCCGGGATGGAAACACGCGGGGCAGGAGCGACGTTCTCGCCTCGCTCCTGCGGCCGGAAGCTGAGCAACACGTAGCGACTGCGCCCGTCTTCGATGACCCGCCCCTCCAGGTCGACACGCACCTCTTCATTGGTTGCCAGCCCTGGCACGTCTTCATAGACGATCTCGGTGCGCGTCTCGCGCAGGCGCCGCAGCAGGCTGTTGACGATGAGGTTCAACTCTTGCGGCAACAGGTTGAACAGATGTTGCGAGAAGCGCCCCGCTCGCAGGTGAACGAAGCGGTTGACATCGTTGAAGACATGGACGACGTTGTTGTTCTCGTCGATCAGAATCGAAGGCGGCGCAAAGAGGCCGGCAACATGCTCGATGAGGCGCGTGGAGGAGCCACCGCTCAGCCGCAAGGCGCTGCCGGGCTCCATTGCGGGTGACCGCCCGGAACGCAGCATGGGCAGCGCGCTGAGCAACGGCGGGTTGGAGCCGGGCTTCTGCCGGTAGAGCTTCCACTTGGTATCGACCGTATGGAATGCGTCGTGCAATTCGCCGATGTTCTCGCTGCTGCCCATGAGGAGATGACCTTCCGGGTTCAGCGCATGATAGAAGACCGAGAGGATGTGATTCTGCATCTCCGGCTTCAGATAGATGAACAGGTTGCGGCAGACAATGAGATCCTGCTTGGAAAAGGGCGGGTCGCGCAGGAGGTTGTGGGTGGCAAAGACCACCATCTTGCGCAGGCTGTCGTTGACCTGGTAGCCGTTCTCGCGCCGGCTGAAGAAGCGGCTCAGGCGGGCCGGCGTGATATCGGCCACCATGCTGTCGAGATAGTAGCCCTGACCGGCACTCTCCAGCGACTGGCGGTCGATGTCGGTGGCAAAGATCTTGACTTCGCCCTCGAAACGGTGCTGATCCATGTACTCGCGGCAGAGCATGGCCAGCGAGTATGCTTCCTCGCCCGTCGAGCAGCCCGTCGACCAGATGCGCACGATGCGCTTTTCGGGGCGGAAGATGATGGGAAAGACCTGTTCGACCAGCAAATCGAATGCGTCGGAGTCACGGAAAAAGCGCGTGACGCCAATCAGCAGCTCGCGATAGAGAATCGACTGTTCCTTTTCCGACTCGGCAAGGAATTGCACGTACTGCTCGAGTGTGGCCATGCGGTTGATGCTGACGCGACGCTCGAGCCGGCGCAGAATCGTGTTCTCCTTGTAGTACGAGAAGTCGATCCCGCTGTGCTCGCGCACGATCAACATGATCTTGGAGAGCGCGTCGAGATTCTCGCTGAGGGTCACTTCGAGTTCTTGTTCACGGCCGACGAACGGGTGCTTCAAGTAGTTGAGCAGTTCCTCGGACATCTGCGCCGGAGGCAGCACATAGTCGACAAGGCCGGTGGAAATCGAACTGCGCGGCATGCCGTCAAACTTGGCGCTCACATCGTCCTGCACCATGACCATGCCACCGGCCTCTTTGATGGCGCGCGTCCCGAGCGTGCCGTCGCTGCCCGTGCCGGAAAGGATGACGCCGATGGCATGCCGGCCCTTTTCGGCGGCCAATGAGCGGAAGAAGATGTCGATCGGGAGGTTGAGCCCCTTCTTGAGGTTCTGATCTTCCAGCAGCAGCCGATCGTGGAAAATGCGCAGATTCTTGCGCGGGGGAATCAGGTAGATGCAGTTCGGCTCGACGACCATCCCCTCTTCGGCCTTGTGGATGCTCATGCGCGTGTAGCGCGCCAGCAACTCGTCCATCATGCTGCGGTAATCGGGCGAGAGATGCTGAATGACGACGAAGGCGAGGTTCGTATCCGACGGCATGACGCGGAAGAACTCCTGGATGGCTTCGAGGCCGCCGGCCGAGGCGCCGACACCGACCACGATCAGGCCAAGCTCATCAGGGGCAGGGCGGGCGCGCTGTGCGAGTGGGTCTTCGTTGCTCATGGTTTGGATGCGTCCTATCAAATCATATTTGACATCGCAGATTAGCCAGATTGAGGGTAGCCGGCCAATGCGTGAATGGACATTTTTGTACAACCATGCGCAATTCGGTTGTACTTTTCGGTGCGGTAAGAACAGTATGCCAAAAGGTTGACTTCCCGGCAAACTGTAAGGTTTGTCGGAGGTTAGACATAGTCATGTATGATCCTTGCGCCGGCAGTGGATGATTCCCACGATGTACACGCCGAACGGCGGATGCTCTCCACTGTTTGGGCATGGTTTCGTCGCCGCTGCCCGACCCTTGCCGGGCGCGATCGGTTGGACGCACCTGACCCGCCGGCGCGCCACTTTACGGATCTCGCCGTAAGAAAACATCAATTTTCTGATGCTCGCGCCAGGTTTTGGGCGTATCATGGGTGCGGCACGACTGACACCGCCCCTCCTTGTCAGAGCGGCATTGATTCGACTTTCGATGCATGAACGAGGAGCAGACCCATGATGAACGGACTTCTGGAAACCAAAGCGGCGCCGGCCGAGCGTGCCGAAGCGGCAATCCTGGCCGATGATGTGCTGCGCTTTCGGGAAGATGCCATGGCCGTGCAACTGCTCGGCGCTTCACCCGATATGTTCCTCATCCTCAACGAGCAGCGCCAGATCGTCTTTGCCAACGAACCGACCGCCGCCATCCTGGGCGTGCAGCAGCCGGAGGAAATCCTCGGTCTGCGCGTCGGGGAGGCGGTGGACTGCGAGCACGCCCATGTGGAACCGGGCGGTTGCGGCACCAGCGAGTTCTGCCGCGAGTGCGGCGCGCTGCAAGGTATGATGACCAGCCTGAGCGGGCGGCGTGCCGTGCGCGAATGCCGCATCACGCGTGCTAATGGCGACAGCCTCGACCTGCGGGTCACGGCCCGGCCCCTCACCATGGACGGACGCGCCTTCACCACCTTTGCCATCACCGACATTGCCGACGAGAAACGGCGGCGCGTGCTGGAGCGTATCTTCTTTCACGACATTCTCAACACCGCCGGCGGCATGCTCGGGATCGCCGAGTTGCTTACCGAAGCGACGCCGGAGGAACTGGACGAATACAAGCCGCTGGTCTACACCCTGTCGCACAGCCTGGTCGACGAGATCAAGGCGCAGCAGACGCTCAGCGCCGCCGAAGCCGGCGAACTCTCGGTCGAACCCATGCGCCTGAACTCGCTCAGCCTGCTCTACGAACTGGCGGCCGCCTACGCAAATCATGAAGTCGCCATCGGCCGCGCCCTGGTCGTGGAGCCGGGGACGCCGGCCATCTGCTTTGAGAGCGACAAGGCGTTGGTGCGCCGCGTTGTCGGCAACATGATCAAGAACGCCTTGGAAGCGAGCCACCCCGGCCAGCAGGTGACCGTCAGTTGCCGGCAGACGGACGGCAGCGTCGAGTTCACCGTGCACAACCCCAACGAGATGCCGCGTTCGGTGCAGTTGCAGGTCTTCCAGCGCTCTTTCTCCACCAAGGGCAACGGTCGCGGGTTGGGCACCTATTCCATGCGCCTGCTGACCGAACAGTTCCTGCACGGCAGCGTGGGCTTTGCCAGCGCGGCGGAGGAGGGCACCACCTTCTTTGCCCGCTATCCGCTGGTCTTTCCGGGGTGAAACGCTGCCACTAAGACGCAAAGGACACAAAGGGGCACAAAGAATTCCAGAATGTCCAATACGAAAGCCCCGGCCAGAGCGGCCGGGGCTTTGCGTTGCGCAGGGACATGCGGGCGGTGGGGCAGGGTCAGCGTTTACACCCGCCAGTGTGAGCCTGTCGCATCAAGTCGGAATCTGCTCGCCGGGATGCGATTCGTTCCAGATCGTCACCAGCTCATCGCTCGTCTTGCCGATGGCTTCCCGGTTCCGGATGGTGCCCAGAAACTCGCCGGGCGTATTGATGTGGTAGGTGAGGTTGCGGTCGGGCCGCAGCCGGATCTGGATCGTACCGGCCAGGTCGATGGTAGGCGAATAGACGCCGATCCCTTCAACTTTGACACTGGCGCCCGTGCAGCAGAAGTAGTCGACGGCGTTGCGCAACTCCTCGATGACGAGGCGCACATCGCTGGCGGCCACCGCACACTGACGTGAAATGTACGAAGCCAGCTCCTTCGTCTCCACCCGGCGGATGATTTCGATGCTCGGGCAGTACGCACGAATGGCACGAATACGTTGGGTCATAGTGGTGATCCCTCCTTTGGGATCAATGGTTCAGCGATGATGGAGGCGTCCGGGGTGTCGGTAGCGATTGTCGCACCAACCGCGTCTTGGGGGAAAGTCCCTTGCGACGATTACCTGTCCGGGATGTTCCATTTCGCTTGACGTTGGTAAGAAAGTACTCAGCGTCCTGCGCTGGTAAAATCATGACATAATTCCGGGTGGGTTGGACAGCGACGGAAGGCTGGAAGTGACATACGACAAAGGGCCGATGCGCACAGCGCACGGCTACGCTATTCGGCCGCCGGCTGGTCGAGCGCTTCGGCGTAATGTGGGAGAAAAAGCGATTTCTTTGAAAGAAGTTGGCGGCGCCGGCCAAAACACGGGCGAAGGGATACAACACCATACATGCTCCCATGGTGTTGAATCCAGGCATCCTCGCATTTCTTCTGCCGGGTCCGTTACTGCAGAGAAACCCATGTCTCGGGTTCTGCGATTCCATTCTCCACATGATTGCGCTGAATGTGATAGGGAACATTGATGACCACAATGTTCTCATGCACGTAGAGGCGGAAGCGCAGGATATTGGCTGTCTGATTATGCAGGAGGTTGGCCGCAACTGAGTTGGGGACAAACTCGGGAATCACCACCGTGATCAGCCGGTCGGGATATTCGTCGCTGTTGACGTGCTCGATGTACGTGATGAGCGGTGTCAAGATATCGCGGAAATCGTACGCAATCACGACCAACTCGATACCAATGGTTACTTCGGGGAAGCGCGCCCAACGCTGCCGGATTCGCTCCTCCTGTTCAGGAGACGTCACGATGCAGACTGCGCGTACGTCGCCAGCCAGTCGTTTGGCGTACTTGAGCGCACGCAACGTGCCGCGGTGGATGTCGGCGATGGGCACGATGACGACATCGCCGATGTCGACCATGTCGATCGGTCGCAGATCCTGTGTACTGAGCGCCTCTGCTACGTCGGCGTAGTGCTTATGGATGGAGCGTAACCAGAAAACGAGCAGGGGGATAGCCACGACGACCAGCCAGGCTCCTTCCGTGAACTTGGTGATGACAAGCACGGCGAAAACGATACCCGTCGTTACCGCACCGACGGCATTAACGGCGCGTTTCCACCACCAACCACTTTCGAAATGGATGACCGTTGCATCTGTATGTTTCGTCTCACCGGGCGGAACCTTTGCCACGCGCCCCATCAGGCGCACCATGCCCGCCTGCGACAGCGTGAAACAGAGCATGACGCCGAGAGCGTAGAGGGGCAGCATGGCAATCTCGTCAGCGGCGAATATGATGACGATGACCGAGGACAATAACGCCAGCGTGACTATCCCGGAACTGAACACCAGGCGGCTGCCACGGTTCTGCAGCCAGCGGGGCAGAAAGCCGTCATTGGCCAGAAAGGAACTCAACCGTGGAAAGTCCTGGTATCCCGTATTGGCGGCCAGGACGAGGATCAGCATAGTAAAGAGCTGCACCCAGTAGTAGAGCACGCCGTTGCCGGCCACCAGGCGTGTCATCTGCGAGAGCACACTGTCGCCTTCCTCCGGCACAATCGCCAGTTGGGTGGCGAGGAACGAAATGCCCATAAAGAGCGCCATGGCCATCACACCCATCCAGACCATGGTGACTGCCGCATTCCTCGATTCGGGCGGTTTGAAGGCCTGGACACCGTTGCTGATGGCCTCGATGCCCGTCAAGGCCGTGCAGCCGGCGGCAAAGGCGCGCAGTAGCAGCCAGACGAAGGCGAACTGCGTAACCGTATCCGCCGGCGGCACCTGTACCGGATGGGGTTCGAGCGGCGCACCGGCCAGGCCGGTGTAACGCGCAAGGCCGATGCCGATGATGACGAGCACGCCGCCGACAAAGGCGTAGGTGGGCAGCGCAAAGATGGTGCCGCTCTCGCGCACCCCGCGTAGATTGATCCACGTGAGCAGCACAATGGCGCCAAGCGCCAGGACGACCCGAAAATCGTAGAGTTCGGGGAAAGCTGAAGTCATGGCGCGTACGCCTGCCGAAACCGAGACGGAGACGGTCAGAGTGTAGTCGACGAGCAGCGCCGCAGCGGCAAATAAGGAGGGCAGCGTGCCCAGGTTATCCTTGGTGACCGTGTACGCACCGCCGCCGCCTGGGTAGTGAAGGATGGTCTGGATGTAGCTGAAGATGACAAAGATCACGAGCGCCGCGATCCCGATGGCGATGGGCATGGTCAGCCGCAGCGCACCGCTGCCCAGCAGGATGAGCACGCTCATGATGGCTTCGGTCGCGTACGCGTTGCTGCTGATTGGGTCCGAGGCAAAGACGGCAAGCGCGCGTGCTTTGTCCAGGCGTTCGTGTAGTTCGGCGCTGGTCGGGAAAGGCGGGCCGATGATGATATGTTTGATTTGTTGGAGCGTCAACGGAATACCTTTCTGCTTGACACAGGGTGAGGTTCTGACTTCAACTCGCCCAGAGGGGTGCGTGGGGGGCGGTGGCTGACTTCGATGCGAATCTCGTCCCAAAGGACGATGGCGAACAGTGCTATCGCAACAATGGCGATGGCTAGCCCGACCGGCTGGCTGACTAACATGGTGTAGCCTCTGAATATGGCGCCGGACAAAGCAGGTCCGACGTCTACAGCATAGCGGAAACGGAATCAGGGCAGGGTCAAGGTTTGAGAGAGGAAGATCAAGAAAATATCAAGAGGATTTGGGTGCAGGCACATTGAGCCTGCCGGGCATGCCGCAGCGCAGGCGCGTAGCATTGTGTACTGGTGCGGGGTGCCAGGATTCAGTCGGCGATGAGGCGATAGCCGACGCCAGGTTCAGTGACAATCAGCTTGGGTAGCGCCGGGTTGGACTCAAGCTTCTGGCGCAGTTGGCCGAAGTAGACGCGCAGATAGTGAAGCTCATCGACGTATTGCGGCCCCCACACCTCACTCAGAATCTGGCGATGGGTGAGCACCCTGCCGGGATGCTGGGCCAGCAGCCGCAGTAACGCATATTCGGTTGGGGTGAGCTTGACGGCTTCACCGCCCCGCGTGACGAGCCGGCGCGCCAGGTCAATCTGGACGTCGCCAAAGGTGAGCACCGGCTCCGGCGTTTGCGGGGTCATGTGACGCAGAGCGACGCGTAGCCGCGCCAGCAGTTCGACGGTGCTGAAGGGTTTGGTCAAGTAATCGTCGGCGCCGGCGTCGAGCGCGCTCACCTTGTCCAGGTCGGCGGCGCGCACCGAAAGCATGACAACCGGCGTCGTTGTCCACTCGCGCAGCCGGCGCAGCACTTCGACCCCCGACATATCCGGCAGATTCATGTCAAGAATGATGACATCCGGGCGATGCAGCACCGCCTGGGCCAGCGCGTTGTCGCCGCTGTCCGCCTCAAAGACACGGTAGTCGTTAGCTTCCAGGCTGATGCGCAGAAAGCGCCGAATCTGGATTTCGTCATCTACAATCAGGATGTGCGGGCCTTCGGTCACAGGGTCGCCTCCTTGACGGGCGGTGGCGGCGAACTCACAGGCAGGCGGATCGAGAAGGTCGTCCCACCGCCGGCGCGTGGCTGCACCGTCAACGTCCCGCCGTGCGCCTCGACCAGACCGCGGCAGATGGAGAGGCCGAGGCCGGTGCCGCCGGCAGCCGTCCCAGGCACGCGGTAGAACTTTTCAAAGATACGCTCGAGAGCATGAGCCGGAATGCCCGGTCCGCGATCTGAAATGTCCAGCCGCACCCACTCTCCTTCCGCTGCGGCCGTGATGTCCAGTGCGGAATCGGCCGGCGTATAGGAGCAGGCGTTGTCGAGCAGGTTGACCAGCACTTGCTCCATGAGGACGAAATCCATCTTGACGAGCGGTATCGCCGGTTCAATCACAACCGTGAGCGGCCGGCCGGCGATTTCGCCCTGGAGGCGACGCAACGCAACGCCGGCCACATCGCTGATGTCACACCACTCCACCTTGAGTTGCAGGCGGCCGGCATCCAGTCGCGACATGTCGAGCAGGTTTTCGACCAGACGATTGAGCCGTTCGGCAGCCGACTCTATTTCGACCGCCAATTCCGTGCGTGAGGTCGAGTTCAGCGCTGTATTCGGGTCGAGCATACTGCTGGCGGCGCCGGCGATGGTGGCGATGGGTGTGCGCAATTCGTGCGAGATGGAATTGAGCAGCGTCGTGTAGAGGCGCTCGGATTCGCGCAACATGACCGCCTGTTCGGCCGCCTCATCGAGCAGTTCGCGCTCGATGACCAGTGCAACCTGGCTGGTAAAGGTCTCCAACAGCACTTCCTGGTCAAAGGATAGACGGCCAGGCTGTCGCGTGCGGACGCCTAGCACGCCAACGGTGCGGCCTGGCGTAGAAAGCGGACGAAATTGCGCCGAAGCTTGTGGCAGCGTTGCAGTGTGCCGGCCGGCGGGCCGATTGTTTTCAAAAGTCCAGGTTGCCACACCCGTATCCCTGTCGCCAACAGTGAGCGTGCTGGACGGATGCACGTTCTTGGCTAGCTTGCCTGCGTGCGTCAGCATGATGGCTACATCGGCGTCAAAGACGCGGCCGATCTGCTCGACCGCAGTTCGCAGCACGTCATCCATATTGACGGCTGTGGCGGTCTCGTGTGCCAGCGTGTATAGCGCCGTCGTGCGATCGGCATTGTGTTGCGCCTGCCGTTCGCGTGTGCGCAGGCGTGCGGTGAGCGTTCCTGCAAAGAGCGCAATGGCAAAGTAAAGCAGAAAGAGGATGATATCCTCCAGCGCCGCAATCGCGAAGGTGAAGCGGGGGTGCATGAACAGATAGTTCCATGAGACGGCGCTGGCGGACGCTGCCAGCAGCGCGGGGCCACGCCCCAAATAAACGGCGATCAGCAGGACGGCCAGCAGGCTAATCAACCCGACTGCCTGGTACGTGATCCAGGGTACGGTCAGGTCGGCCGCCAGCAAGAGCGCAGTCACGCAGGTTACGATGACAAACGCCCACCCATAGTCTTGCCAGGTCGAGTGTGACTGGGTGATTGCGAAGGGAGGGCGAGGCGCACGAGTTGTAGCTTCCTTTTGCCCTGAGACAACATAGATGTCGGTCGTGCCACCGGCCTGGATGAGTCGTTCGACCAGCGATCCGCCGTGCAGCCAGTCTCGAAGCCGCGTATGCAGCGGACGGCCCACAATGATCTGTGTGGCGTTTCGTTGTTGGGCAAGACGCAACAGGCCGGCGACGATATCTTCACCCGCTGCCGTGACAACTTCGCCGCCGAGCGTGCGCACAAGTTCCAGATTCTTTGTCAGCATCTCACGCTGCGCAGCCGTGAGCCTGGTCGACGTCTCGATAGACGCGGCAAACCACGGCGCTTCCAGGTTGTAGGCCATGCGGCGTGTCCAGCGAATCACCTCTTCGGAAAATGGGCTGGGGCTAACTGCCACCATCAGGCGCTCTCCCGATTTCCACGGGCCGGCGATACGCTTGACTTCCATGTAATCCTGAAGCTGGTGGTCTACGTGCTCGGCCGTCAGGCGCAGCGCCATCTCGCGCAGCGCCATCAAGTTGCCGATGCGGAAGAAGGTGTTGCCCGCCACCTCGGCGCCTTCAGGTGCGTGAACTTTTCCCTCTGCCAGACGCTTGCGCAGTGCCGCAGGCGTCAGATCGATGAGTTCGATCTCGTCTGCCAGGTCAAGCAGCGAATCCGGTATCCTCTGCGTGACCTCAATCCCTGTGATCTGGCGAACGGCGTCGGCGCGACTCTCGAAATGCTGGACGTTGACCGTGGTGTAGATATCGATGCCGGCGTCCAGCAGTTCCAGTACATCCTGATAGCGCTTGACATGGCGTGCGCCGGCGGCATTGCTCTGGGCAAGATCGTCAACGAGCAGGATTCGAGGCGCACGGGCCAAAGCGGCATCCAGGTTCATGGCGTCGAGGGCATCAACGGCGAGCCTGCCATTGCGCCCGGCGAGTTGTTCCAGCCCCACCAGTAGCAGATTTGTGTCGGGACTACCGTGCGTGTTCACACAGCCCACGACGATGTCGACGCCTTCGGCCTGCTCTTTGCGCGCTGCTTGCAGCATGGCGGAGGTCTTGCCAACGCCAGGCGCCATGCCGAGGAAGATTTTCAATCGGCCGGGCGGCTGCTGCGGCTCTCGTTGCCGCGCAGGAGTGGATTGTGAGCCGTGCAATGGGTGATGTGAACGCATACCATCCATTGTAGCGCATCAAGGGCCAGCGTCACTTCCTTGTTGTTCACGTAGGGCCAAACCTAACGTGGATCGCCACACTCAATATCCGGTGGCTGCGTGCAGGGATAGACCACTGCCTTCCGCTCTTGTTCCATGAGCCAGAGTACAGAATCGGGGTCGTGTGGTCTGCGCTGAGCGTGCCTGCCGACGAGACCCAGGCGGTCGATAACCCGATTGAGTAGCCGGACGAATTCCTCAATGTTGACCATGCTCCGCTCACTTCCTAGCTGACCTTGGCGCCGGCCGCCGGTATGAGCGCACCCCATTCATGATTGTCATCTGGACGGAGAACGCGCTCGGTGCAGAGCCTGGCGCATCGTGACAAGTCCACAAGCTATCCAGAGCATGCACCAGGCCAGGGGCAAGAATGCATCAAGGTACGTGAGATTCGCATCAAGAAAAGATCAGGATGACCATGGAGGGCTTCACATAGTCTCTGAGCTTGGAACGAAGGTCGGGCTGCCACCACCCTACCCATCATTCATCCCTCGACGTTGTCTGGCTGCCGTAGCCAATATGACAGGCGGCGTAGAGCGCCGAGCCAAGCACGATGGCTGACATTTTGGGGTAGGTGGCGCCTGCCCCTGCAACCTACTGGAAGGCAGCCAGAAGCAGGCAATGCAAAGCCCCGGCCAAAGTGGCCGGGGCTTTGCATTGCGCAGGGACATGCGGGCGGTGGGGCAGGGTCAGGGTCTACACCCGCCAGTGTGAGCCTGTCGCATCAAGTCAGAATCTGCTCGCCGGGATGCGAGTCGTTCCAGATCGCCGCCAGTTCATCGGCTGTCCTGCCGATGGCTTCCCGGTTGCGGATGGTGCCGAGAAACTCGCCCGGCGGGTTGAGCAGACCAAATCTCCTATCGAGCGATCAGCGGCTGAAACAACAGGTACGATCTGGCCATGCTGCGGTAGACCCCGCCCGCCATGTTTTGCGCAGCGGAAGCAGCGGATTGAGACGTCTGGTCACCAGCGGCATTCAGCGCTCCGCCGGATGTGCCAATGTAGTAGACAACCCGGCCGCTCTCCACGCCGGCATCGAATGCGTCAATCGTGGCAACTGAGGCAATCCCGCTGCCGTATTCCCATGCGGTGGATAGATCCGCCGGGATGGATTTCAGGTAGCGCAGGCCGTCCATGGTCGCCGCATAGAGCCAATAGTCCATGCCCACACGGACGAATTTCAACGCCCAGACCGGGTAACCGACCCCACTCATGAGGGACCAGGTGGCACCGTTGTCATGCGACACAAAGACACCGGCATTGGGATTGTGATCCCCGGGCCCAAAATTCGGCCCGCCGAAGAGGAAAATCGAAGTGGAATCACGCGGGTCGACGGCGATTGGGCCGACACGTTCCACATCGGGAGCGGTGGGCAGGGCGAGCCAGGTTGCACCGCCATCCACGCTGCGCAGGAGGCCCGAATCGGTTCCGGCATAGGCGATGGCCGCGTCATTTGGGTCAAAGGTCAGGAAAGTGATGCACTGGGTCCCTGCCGGCGTTGACCGTTGAGACCAGCTCTGGCCGCCATTGTTGCTGGCATAGATCAGCCCGGGGCCGGGCTGCCACCACAGCGCCGGTTTTACGCATACGCCAGCCAGCAAGTGAGATGGGGTTTCAGGGTCCGGCTCCAGCGCCAGGATTTTGGCTTCCTGTCCGGTGTAGGCAATGGGTAATACAAGCGGGTATTCGGTGAAGTGCTTGCCGTGGTCGAGCGATACGCGCACGACAGGATTGGATGTGTACCCGCCATCGCCGAAATAGACTTTGCCGTTGGTGAAGGGGTCTGCGGCAAGCCCCATGCGATAGCCGCCCATGGGAATGTCCAGATTCCGCCAGCTTCGGCCGCCATCGACGGTATGTAGAATCCCGCGCGACTGCGTCGCCGCGTAGGCTTCATCGGCGTTGAAGGGGGAGACTGCCAGCGTGCCGGGCAGGTTGGCGCCCAGCCCGGTTGCCGCTTCCTGCCAGGTTGCCCCGCCATCTGAACTTTGATACAGGCTGACCGCCGTTGCGGCAAAGAGGGTGGTCGTTTGCTTGCTTGACGCGCCGGGGACGACCGCAAAGTCATGCGCTCCTTGGAGGCCGGCGCCAAGGGGAAGCCACGTCAGGCCGTCATCTTCGGAGGCATACCCCCCATCCACGCCTGCCCACAGCAATCCGGGGATCGTGTCGTGGTAAGTGACGCCGTTGACGGCCGATCCGGGGTTGACCTGAACCTCCGTCCACGTATCGCCGCCGTCGGTGCTGCGATAGGCGTACGCTGTCGCGCCGTTGTTGGAGTCGCCGGTCAGCGCCCAAAGCGTATGGTGTCCGCTGCCGCCCAGGGTGGGGGCGAAAAGCAGGCCGCCGATGAAGCTGGCATTGGGAAAGCTGATCGGGGCGCCCCAGCTTTGGCCGCCGTTGGTGGATGTGTAAACCTGCCCGCTGTCCGTGCCGATCACCCACTTCAAGTCGGGACTGGCCGGGTCAAACGCCAGGGCCGTGAGGTTCAGGCCGGAGGTGCTTGGGAGCACGCTGCTCCAGTTTTCGCCGCGGTCGGCCGAACGATACAGTCCGGCCAGGGGATCATCAGCTTGTCGATAGCTTTGAAAGGTGACGAACACGCGCTCGCGGTGGCCGGGTTGCGCGAATGGCCGCACGACCACCCCGCCGTTGGACTGCAACTCGGTAAACTCGGCAGGCACCTTGAGCGCCCAACTCTGGCCGTAATCCAGCGAGCGCACCATGCCCATGCCGCCGTCGCCGCCCAGGTAGAGGGCGGGCGGCTGTCCGAGCGACGTGGGCACAATCTGGGTGCGGAAGGCGAACGGCTTGATCAACGAGAACTCCCACGAGTCACCGCCGTTACTGGTCTGAAACAACCCCGAGCGATTGGCCGACACATAGAGACGGGCGGCATCTTCGGGGTCCACGACGACATTCCACAGATCGCCGCCCCAAGGCCCGCTTGACGCCCAGCCTTCGACAGCCGCAGAGACGGTGACTGCCGCCGGCAGGGTTGCGGTCATGCCGGCCGCGGTTCTCACACGCAGATCGTAGGTTCCCGGCTCAATTGACCAGGGCGCTACGGCGATGATCTGCGTGTTCGTGACCGTCTCCAGCGCCAGGGGAATGTCGCCCAATGCCGCCGACGTGACCAACGCCAAATCAGTGCCGGAGATCGTTACCGGCACATTGACGCCGCTGGAAAATACGGCAGGCGAAATGGAAGTCAACCCGGGCGTGGCTGCAAGCGGTTCCGGTGGTTGGTAGGAGCCTTGACTGCCGGCGGCGTTGGCCGTTGAAGCCAATGCAAACACCGCCAAGATCGCAGGGGCGAAGAGCAAAAGCATCAAACGCGCTTTCATTGCATCCACCTTTTGTGCCGGGATTGAGGATATGGGCCAAGGTGTACGGCTTGAGCCGGCTGTACCCTTGCTCCTGATCGGAGAGTACACCCAGCGTGTTGTGCGCCCGTTGCATTTTCGGCGCCGGCAGCCGTAGCAGAATCTCTTTGTCACTCAGGCTATCGGGCCAGCCATTGGCGGCGCAAACCTCGGCAGCCAGCCAGGCCGGCCGTGCGTTGTAGCGGTTGGACCGACTGCGCTTTTTTAGCCCAGCTTCGGGCAGGCCGGGCTGGTTGGAGAACAGGGGAAGTAGGAGGATGTATGCGTCAACGAGCGGACGTATACAGGGGTGGTCTATTCGCCACCCAGAAGCGTTTTCATGACATCCATTGCAGCGAACGAAGCTGGGAATGATCCCTGCGCGGTGCCAGCGTCCATCCAATTGGCCATGGTGAAGACGGCAAGAGCATCATCCGGCGCCACAAGCATCTGCGTGTTGATCCCGTCACCGTCCCCCATATGCCCGACAAGCCGGCACCCATCGTCGCTGCCAACGAACCAGCCAAGTCCATAGCGTTCGACAAGCGGCCCGTAGGTGGGGCCGAGCAGCCAGCCGCTCTCCGAGCGTGGCGCCCACATCGCTTCGAAACTGTCCGGTTGCAGGAGACGCACGCCGTTCCGTTCACCGCCATTCTGTATGAACTGTCCCCACAGGACCATGTCCGCACAACTCGACCAGAGGTTGCCGGCTGACGCATCGCGGGCGTCGGTTGGCGGCGCTTGCGTGCGAAGCCGGCTCAGCTTGTAGCCGGTATAGAGGGTCACGCGCATTTCTGGATCGACATCGTCCGTCACAAAGGTAGAGTTCACCATGCCCAGTGGTGTCAACCACTCTGCCGCCATATACTCCTCAAAAGGCTGGCCCGTTACGGCCGCGACAATGGCTCCCAGTGCCGAATAGCCGTAACTACTGTAACGCCACCCGTCGTCGGGAGCGAATAGAAGCTCCATCTCGCCCAGATCGCGCACCGCTTGCTCGAGCGGATTTAGCGCAGGGTCGAGCGGCTTCGGCCAGTAGAGAGGCGAGTCCGGCAGCCCGCTACGGTGGCTCAAAAGCATGCGCACGGTGATCGCCTGATAGCGATCATCGGCCATGGTAAAGTAGGGCAGATAATCCGTTACCGGCGCATCCAGGTCGATCAAGCCCTGCTCTGCCAGGCGCATGACAGCCATCGCCACAAACGCCTTGGTAATCGACGCCTGTATGACGATTGACTGAGGTGTCATGGGACGGGCGGTATCCACATCTGCCAGGCCAAAGCCTTTGCTGTATGCGACCTGTCCATCCTTGACGACGCATACCTGGAAGCCGGGAATGGGGAAGTCGGTCATATAGGTTTGTACGATGGCGTCGATTGCCGCAGCCGTGGCGTCATCCAATACTGGCGCAGGCGGCGCCGGCGCCGTCACCGGCCGGCATGCGCTGAGGAGCAGCGCAATGGCAAAGAGCGGGATGGATAGACGAAGCGTGTACGCCATAATCGACCTTTCCTTTCGGTCGTTATCGACCGCAACAGATCTGACGGCGCATACCGGACGCTGCTTGAATCACCTGCCTGACTGGCAATTCGGGCGGCGGCTCTGGCCCAATCGCACACAGGGGCAAGACAAATGGCGACAGGCGGACAAAAGAGTTGTCACTGCGAAACTGTCGCCACCCGCCCGGGACATCGCCTGAGCAGCCGGATTGGACACCGATATTATCGCGCACAGCAATGCAAAATTCGAGGGTCAAGTGGAGTGCTGGTCTACTTTACGGTTGGGGCGAACACTACAACGGATTCGTGGAAACAGCGGATTTTGCTCCTGCGCTGTACGGGATTGACTTGCGCTGCGGCGGAACTCATCCGTTCCTTCCACGAATCCGTTGTAGTACAGCCGTGCCCCCAACTTGAATTGCGCCCGTGGGGTACCGGTGCCATTCAACGGGTAAGGGCGCGCAGTACGTCCCCGGCACTGTGCACAAGGAGTTTTGTCATTCCGTATGCCGCTGCACAGTGCCGGGGACGTTGTCTGCTCCAACCGTGAAATCGACCTGTGGTGCAACATCCAGCGTGCGATGGGCGGCGCCCTGGCAGCCTATCACAGGGTCAGCCCTCGACGTTGCCTGGCTGCCCTCACGCTGGCCGATGTCGCATCGACGACGAACGGCACCGCAGCGTCGGGATAGGGGGCGACGCTGCTGACGTTGATCTCGCAGAGCACGTAGGTGTCTTGGCCCTGCGCATCCTTCGGCCCGAGCAGAAAGTCGCAGTCCCACAAGATGGGCAGCGATGCCCGTTCGATGGTCAGCAAGCGCTGGACGGCGGGAATCCACTCGTCCTCCAGCTTCCGTTTCACGGCCTGGAATTCGGGTGTGGATGGCGGATGATAGTAGCGGGGCCCCGGCTGCGGCGCTTCCGCGGGGGACGCACCGGCCGGCGCCGGATAGAGCGCATTCACCGCCTGGTGGCCAAATCCGGCGACTTGATCGTGCACGAGGTAGCAGCGGATCATCCCTTCGGCAAGGCGATCTTGATACGCCTGGTCGATCATGCGGCCGTCCACGGCTTGGAAGTACGCTGCGCAGCGCTCGCAAAAGGCGCCGAGCGTTATTGCCTCTTCGACGGCGCCCCGCTTCGCATGGCGCGCGCGAATCACCGTCTCCAATCCCGGCACAGAACCGCTGCCGCCCGCAGCGGCTGCCGGCGCTTGCGGCAGAGAGAGAAGCCAGACGCCATTGCCGCCGTTGCCACGATTCTGCTTGAGCACGCGCGCCTGTCCTGTTGCCAGGCGCACCGGCAGCTCACGCCGCATCTGATCCAGGCTCAGGTAGAGATGCGTGTCGCAGCCCCAGCCAACGTCACGGGTGCGAAACAGGACCTCTTTGGTGCCAAGCTGCAAAATGACGTCGGGATGGGTGCTGACGAAGATTTCGGCCCGCGCCACTTCACGCAGCATGGCATCCAGAATGGTGCGATCATGGCCGTTTTCGATGGGGTTGACCCACACCAGCACGCCATCGCAACGCAGGAGTTGCTGCCGGACTTCGTCATGAAAGGCATCGTCATAGACGGCCGGTTCGACGTGCGCCCCTGCCGCGGCAAAGGCCCGGAACAAATCGGCGAAGCGGTTGTTCTCGGCGGTCGCGTTCCGCCTCGTCTCCTCATCACCTGGATAGAGTATCGCCACGCGCACTGCATTAGATTGACTCATGAAACGCCCCCTGTCTCTCGAACGAGCAAGCTCTGTTGGTGCCCTAGAGTCCGTTTGGAAATTCAGTAATTCACGATTTTGCCGCACACAAAGGCACAAAGTCACGAAGTTGAAGATGTCGCTCTTTGTGTTCTTAGCGGCTTGGTGTGAGGCCGTGAACTACTGAAATTCGCAATCTTGACGCAGAGACGCAAAGGCGCAGAGAAAAACGCAGAGAAAAGCCCTGTATCGTTGCCGCGTACCCTCTGCGAGCCTCTGCATCGCTGCGTCGAATCCGGTGATTTCCAAACGGCCGCTTAGGTGGTCGCAATCCCCCAGTGGTGTGTCAATCGTCATTCTGCGGCCCGACAAACCAGGTTTCTCGCAGAAACCTGGTTTGTGAAGCGAAAGACTCACGATTGACGGGCCGCTAGGGTTTGTGTGCGGTTTGACCTGCCCGTTCCAGATTCAGCGCCAGCAACCGCGCCAGAACCTCCTCGTCGCTCAGGTCGTCGGGCCAGCCGTAGGCGGCGCAGACCGCGCCATCCAGCGTGCGATGGGCGGCAGCCAGCCAGGCCGGCCGTGCGTTGTAGAGGTTGGTCAGCGTGCGCTTCTTCAGCTCGGCTTCGGCCAGGCCGGGCGGGTTAAGCCAACAACGAAAGGAGGTCGTGAGATGCTAGTATTGGGCACAGGCATCGCGCTAGCGATCGATAGATGCGTCTCGCACTTGGTCGATCCATCTTGTCAAGTCTTCCAAGCGATGCGCCCAATAGAGCGTCAGCCCTCGATCTTGTGCATTCAGCAGGTTGTGGAGTTTGTAAACGCCGCTGAGCACGGCGACAGGTACGATGTTGCGCTGGCCAAAGTCCTTGAGCCACTCCTCTGCCTTGGCAGCAGCGTCGTTGTTGAGGCGCTTGACAGAGTTGATCGATGAGTTTGAGACTTTGCACTCGATAGCCATGATGCGTGAATCCCAAAGACCAACGACAAAATCGGCTTTGCGGGTGCCGAGCATCACCTCGTTACAGAACTCACCGGGGGATGGCGCCTGGATCAAGGTGTCGATGGTGTTCCCTGGGATGGTGACGAGGTGCAATCCATGATCGAGCAAGACTTGACGCACCGTCGACTCCTGGGCCTGTTTTCCTTCATTTCGGCGTTGCGTTGCCACGCGCTGGGTGGAGATCAGTGCGGTTGAGGCAACAACGGCTGCATGCCGCTCTTCTGGCGTCGGCTCGCGTTGTTCCCTATGCCACGGGAAGCGACGAGGATCAATGACGGCCTGAATAGTCTGCACCAGTCTTGCCGCAAGCTCGGGCTGTGTCGCCAGAATGCGTGGTGACAACGAAGTAGCTTCGATAAGGACTTTCAGATCGTCTTCAGAGATTGGTGGGGCCGCCAGATAGCGCAACGCGTCGAGCATGCCCGGCACCTGGAGCAAGTCCGCAATCTCGGCTTGCAGAGTGGTGAGATTGCCAGTTGACCGCAATAGGGCATCGATGACTTCTTCTGCACTGTCGTATGCTGCGATATAGGATGCAAGAGGTTCTTGTAGACGCTCGTCTCGAAAGCCCTGGATGGCGCTTGCGAGATCGGTTTCCAAATCTTCTGCGCTCCACAGGTTGCGTTCGACTAGCCTGGTGTTGCCTTTGCTCATAACAGCAATTCCTCTACTGCATCGGGTTGAGCAAGCACGTCAGGATGAGGGATGAGCAGGCGCTCCATCTCGCGTGGCTCAAATTTGGTCAATCCACCGGCATAGGTCCTGCCGCCATCAAGTGATGCACTGCGGCTTAGAAATTTCGCAAGTGTCCTCAGCACGTCATCAGGCAAAGCGTCGCGTGGGTAAAGACCGTGCGCAATGTTGATGTGGCGCGCCTGCGCTGCATTGTATACAAAAAGCGGCGGACGTCGGGCCATATAAGTTGCGAGAATGGGTGCTGGCGCATGGAGCCGGACTGACCACCACGGCTTGCGATGCTGTGCAATGTAGCCTTGATCGGCGCCTCTGGTTACGGCAAGACGCAGAAATCGCTGAATACGCTGCTGATCCGGTGCCGTGAAGTGCTCGAATGTGGCCGGAAGGTCAATGACCAGTTTCAAGTGATGCACCTCGTGGAGGATACCGCCACTCTGAAACAACTCCTGTGCACGAGTGATAGTCGAAAAGAGAACTTCACCCGGGAGGTCGACATGACCAGCTCGTGTCACCCACACCTTGTTGGCGCCTGTAACCTGGCCGCGATGGACGCGGCATAGTTCGCCCAATTCGACAAAGCCAGCAGGGCGTGCGGCACGAGGCTGGCTCAGCACGGACCAACGCTGGGCGCCTGTCAGTTGATGGCGCGGAATGAGGCTGCCTCTGGAAAGCGCCCCAAGATCCTCCAGATGCTCTACTTGCCGGACTGTAACTTGTGCTGTTACAGGCGATCCCGCAAACCCAGTAATGACCGCAGTCGTTGCAGTGCCAGGAAACGGCTGCAACTTGGGGTCGATAATCTGCAATGTCAGGGCCGATAACGGGTGCGTGAGCAGTTTGCGAACCAGTTCACCATAATTGACATCTAGCCATTCAGATGACGTGATGAAGATACCAAGGTCGCCAGGCCGTGCAAGGAGAGCCGTTTGCAGAAAGAAGTGTACGTGCAGTCCGGCCAACTGACTGGCATGCAACCCAAGGCTTTTGGCGGCTGACACCAACCACTCTTTGCGTGCGGGGACAATATCGTGGTGGCGTACATAGGGGGGGTTCCCAATGAAGAGAGTCGGGCCGTCAATCGGTTCAAGTGCAACGTCACGATAGTCTATCAGCATCACCGTTGCGCGGCTGGCAAGCTCATGGACGGCGAGATTGGCACGTGCCAGGATTGCAGCAATAGGGTCAGTCTCGATCGCTATTATGGTGGCGTGGGGGAATCGCTTCCCGGCGGCCACGGAGAATCGTCCCGAACCACAGCCTGGATCGACGACCCGCTGAGGCGTGACCTGCTCGGCGGCCCATGCCGTCATGGCTTCGACGAACTGCGCAGGCGTATAGGTTGCTCCGTGCGGGCGACGTTCGGCTGGCGATCTTAGCTGGCAATAGATGTCACCCAGCGGGTCGGCGCCAGCCAATATTTGAGACTTGATCGCATTGACGAACGCTGCGCTGGGTAGCGGTAGACTTGCCGTGAGTCGCTTTTCATCGGCGGACCATCCGGTCACCTGTTCGGCCCCAAGGCCCACAGCCACCGCAACAAGTTCTGATACCGTGTCTATGGTTTGGTAGGCCGTAGACAATTCTGGGAAAAGCGCAAGGGTCTGAAGCGTCATAGTCTCGGGATTGTACCACAGGTTGGCGTCGCCATCCGGCTTTCTTTATGCGAGTTCGGGAGTCATGGCGTTGCTTTCGCGTTGCCGGCTGGGGCAGATGCGGGACACATCCGTCAGGCATGGACAGGCGTTGATTGTAGACCGCGCAAAACAGGTATGGCAAATGAAGGCAGATTACGCCCCCGGCACGCCGCCCTGGCAAATTACGTCCCCGGCACGCCGCAGCGATCACTTCGTTGACAGGTCTGGTTGTGCGGCGTGCCGGGGACGTAAGTGCCCACGGCCGAAACGTCCCGCTACTCCACCGGGTTCTCCGGATGCTCGCGATTCCACAGCGCTGTCAACTCGTCGGCGCTCTTGCCGATGTGCTCGTGATTGATCACGATGGCGGCCAGCGCCGGGTCGTCCTGCACGTTGCCCTGCAAGCTGCGATCGGGCTTCAGGTGCACGGTGAAGTTGCCCTGCATGTCGATACCGGGCATAACCAGCCCGATCCCTTCCAGGCGCACGCTCTTGCCCTCGCGCAACAGCGTCTGCAACGCCTCGCTCAAATCGTAGAGGGCATGGCGGACATCGCCGACCGTGCGCCGGTTGTGGCGGGCCACATAGGCGGCAAATTCCTCCGGCTCAATGCGCTGGACGCGTTTGAGCCGCGGCCGGTACGCTCTGATCGCTTCAATCCGTTTTGCCATGCAGAGATCCTTTCGCGGGTAAGTGGTTCACGAAACTCACACAGAGCCGCCAAGAGCACAGAAATCGCCATCGTTACCTTCGTGTCTTCGCGCCTTTGTGTGAGGCAAAATCGTTAACGGCCAAAGTCGGGTTTGAGAAACTGGTTGAAGTCCCTCGCCAGGATTATAGCAAATCGGCGGTGATGCCCGCCGCAAACGCACGCCGCGCCCGCCCGTTTGTCCCGCTCCAAGGCGTCTATTGCTGCTGCGTGTACGGGCCTTCCATGCAACAGAACTTTCTTCCCAAGGACGGATCACTTTCTTCCCAAGCAAAAAAAGTTTCTTTGAAAGAAATCGATCCGGTCTTCCCAAGAAAGTTGGCCATTCTTCCCAAGAAAATTTCGGGCCTTTGGCGCCTGTTCGCACGGCTGCCAAAGGGCCGTCAGGATGGTCCGTCTGGGATGACCATGGAGATTCCTTTCGGTATGTGGCTGTCATTAAGACATAGCAAACATGGTGTTTCATACCATCATACCACGTTCATTGTGCCGGAGTGTAGCGAGACTTTCGCCCGATATCTGGGCCATCGCGTCTCAACGGATCAAGAATGATGGCCATCTTCGCCGTTTTTGCCGGTTGTGGCGCAACTCTGCTTCGAGTATGATTCTCCGGGCACATTGCGCTCCAGCCTGAGACCTCCTCCCATGGCGGACGACCATGGCTCATCTTTACTTTTCTTTTTTCACGACAACAGGAGAATTTATGCTGTATCATCCACTCTGGATCGCCAACTTCTTTCAGGCTGCCGACGGCGACGTGATGGGCGGTATCTTTGGCGGCATCGGCGGCTTGCTCGGCCTGATTATTGGCGTGCTGGCCATCATCGGCATGTGGAAGGTCTTTACCAAGGCCGGCAAGCCGGGCTGGGCGGCCATCATTCCGTTCTACAACTTCTACACGTTGATCAAAGTCGCCGGGCGGCCGGGCTGGTGGCTTATTCTCCTCTTTGTGCCCTTTCTCAACATTGTCATCCTGATTCTCGTCAACATGGATGTGGCCCGTGCCTTTGGCAAGGGCGCGTTCTTGTGGGGCTTTGTCATGCTGACGCTGCTGCCCTTCCTCGGCTACATCCTCCTTGGCTTTGGCGACGCCCGCTATCAGAAGCCGGCGATGGCATAACGGCCGGCGCGCTACCGTTCACTGTGATGCGGCGCCCGGGAATCCCTTCGATGCCCGTGGCGCCGGAGAACACGCACTACTCACAGGCAGTGTGGTCTCTCCGGCTGATCCGGACAGGAGGGCTGTTCAGCGAGCAGGGCAGGTAACCACGTCGCTCACTGCTTGCATATGGCGCGTGGTGCCGGCGATCAAGCCCGCCGCGCTCGAATGCGAACGACCAGAAGCAAACAAGGAGCCAACTTTCCATGCGACGGCATTCCCATTCGCCACATTGCCTTTTCCGTTCGATTGCTGCCCTGGCCATCACGCTATCCTCGATTGGGACAGTGGCTGGCTCACACCATGATGCGTCTGCGCACTCGACCCTTTTGCTGCCGGCGCCATCGTCGGCAAACCTCAACCTTGTGAGTCAGTCATCCGAACCCGCTGGCCCGGAGAGGCTCAGATCGGGTCTGCGCTTCACCGTAGCGCTGACACAAACCCAGTACACGCTCACTGATCTGGGTGTTGACATTCACCCACATGGCATCAACGACCGCGGCCAAATCGTGGGCGAAGGCGCTTTCGCGCCAGGCTGTCGGGAACCGGCCCTCTGGGATGCCGGCATTCTCATCCGATTGGAGCCAGCCGGTGGAGAGTGCGGTGTTGCGTTGGATATCAACGAGAACGGTCAAATCGTTGGCTATGTTCAAGATGCCGGCGGGAGTAACCGGGCCTTCCTGTGGCGAGATGCCAACCAGAACGGTCAAACCGACCCGACTGAAATGATTGCGCTGGGCACCTTGGGCGGCGCTGATAGCCGGGCGTGGGCGATCAACGATGCCGGGGTTGTGGTCGGCGATGCGGACGACAACAATGAAGTGCAACATGCCTTTCGCTGGGAAAACGGCATGGTAGATATCCACCCCGGTCTCGACGGCGACGAAAGCTACGCCACGGACATCAACAATGCCGGCGTCATTGTGGGGCTAGAGCGCGTGCACGACACAATTTACTGGCGGGCATACAAGCGGAACGGAAACGCTACCGCACTTGGGGCGTTGGGCAAAGAGAACGGCGCTTACGCCATCAACAACTTCTCCCAAATCTCGGGCTATATCAGCTATGACAATGGGCCGTTGAACGCCTTTCTCTGGCTGCCGCAACCAGCCTATGGCTTGCCGGCTGGGATGAATGACCTGGGGGTGGGGGCTGCCGGCGAATTCGGCTACGGCCTGAACGATGCCGGACAGGTGATTGGCAGCGGCGACGGGAAAGCCTATGTGTGGCAGGCAGGAACGCTGACAATTCTGAACGATCTGTTGCCGGCCAATTCGGGATGGACCCTGTTTGGGCCAACAGGAATCAACAACAAAGGGCAGATTGTCGGCACGGGCCTGTACCAGGGACAGGTGCACGGCTATCTACTCTCGCCGCGCCCCTGGACGCTGCTCTTCTACCTGGCTGGCGACAATAATTTGGCTTCCTCGTATGGTCCGATCTTCCAACGCCTGGAAGCAACGGCCAACCTCCCCGGCGTCTCCATCCTGGTCTTTTGGGACAGCAATGGTAATGGTGACTCGGGCTACTATGAGGTGCAGTACGACACGGATCTGACACAGTTTGCCGACTACACCGAAGGCGTCAACTACTGGCCGTTGGGCGAAGTGAACACCGGCGCGTCGTTTACCTTGTCGGACTTCGTTATCTGGGGCATACAACGCGCCCCAAGCGCGCATTTCGCCCTCATCCTGGACGATCACGGCAGCGGGCTGGGCGGGCTTGCCTGGGACGATACCAGTAATGAGGACAGAATCACCTTGCCGGAGTTGAAGCTGGCGCTTAGCACGGCGGCCGACCAGACGCAGCGCAAGATTGATGTCCTTTACATGGCAATGTGTTTGATGGGCATGCTGGAAGACGCCTACCAGGTGCGCGATCTCGCCGACTACTATGTTGCCAGCGAGCACTTGCAGACTACCTACCAAGACTATCTGAACGGATTTTCCGCCGATTTGAGCCCACAGCAGGCAGCGCTTGGCCTGGCAAGCGCCTACGCCGCCGAAATGACCGCCAAGGGGAAGGCCTACACCATTTCCGCGGTTGACCTCAGCAAGCTGACACCTGTCGTCGATGCGACCAACCAATTGGGGCAGGCGCTGGCGACGCCGATGGGCGTCATCTCCGGTACGATTACGACGATTGCTTCGCTGGTGCAGCGTTTCGACAACAAGTCGCCCAGCGGCAGCATTACCACAGCCGACACCTACGTGGACCTGACCGATTTTGCCACATTGGTGGAACAGAATCTCAGCAGCGAAGCGGAGATAGTGGTCGCTGCGCAGGCGGTCAAGGATGCCATCGGCGCCTATGTCTTGTACGAAAGCCACAGCAGCGACGCTACCTACGTTCTGGATAACAGCGCCGGGGTCTCGATCTTCTTTCCCGCCACGGCAAGCAGTTTCTACAACCCAAGCAACTATGACTTTGCGGTTGGGGCGGATTGGGGAAGCAGCGTAAGCACTGCCGGCAGCGCGGGACCAGCGACATCGTGGGGTGGATTCCTGGTCGACTATTTCCAGGCCACCCAACCCGGCGGGACCGACGATTCAACCCCGCCGCTGCCCTTGCCAAAGTTGTCAGGTACAAGCAGACTCTATCTGCCGCACGTCATCAGATTGCGACCAAACTAGATGTGGCCCCCAAGGCAGATCTTATGCCGATCAGACTCCGGTGGGAATTTGCCTTGCGACTGCAAGCGCGGCCCCGTTCTGGTGGATCAGTTGCTTTGATGACCTCGTCTTGATGCTTTGGCACGCTGGCAGTGATCTCGCCCGTTCTCCCGGGGCGCACCCAGCGCACCGTAAACCAATTGAATTGCCCCTGTCCCCCATGCTATACTGTCCCCAGGCACAGCAAGCGGAGTCTCCCCACTTTCGTACATCGTCCCATCAACGAACGCTGTCGCCGGTCCGGCCCCTGCCTGGTTTGAGCAAACTGCATTGTCCATCTCTGGCACCCCGCACGCAACAAGGATTGTGATCGATGGCTGCCACCCACAACTCTATGCACCCACAAAGCGGAGATGACGGCGGCGAAGAGTTCTTCCCGGCGTCGCAGGAGACTTTCACGCGTGCCGAGATCGCGCCGCTCTTGCAGGAATTGCGCGCCACACGGGAAGCACTGCGCGCGCACGAAGCACGCCTTGCCCCGGCGCCGGATGACGCCGGCGCCGGCCAATGGGAGAGGAACGCCCGCCTGCATGCCGAGGATGTGACCGAACTCCGTCGCACCGAAGAGGACCTGCTCTTCACGCACACCGTCGTCGACAAGATGATCGATTCGGCTTACTGGATACGGCCCGATGGCCGCATCATCTATGTCAACGAGGCGGCCCGTTCGACATTGGGGTATGCCCGTGGCGAGTTGCTGGCCATGAACATTGTGGATGTCGTCGCCGGCGCAACACCGGAGGATTGGGCGACGCAGTATGAGTCGTTGAAGCAGACCGGTGCGTTGCGCCTCGAGGGCAACATGGTGCGTAAAGATGGAACGCTCCTGCCCGTCGAGGTGCAGTCCACCCATGTGCAGGTGGGTGGCCGTGCCTATGCGTGCGGGATTGCGCGCGACGTCACGGAGCGCAGGGCGATGGAAGAAGCGTTGCGCGCCAGCGAAGCGCAGTTTGCCACCTTTTTCGAGTGGTCGCCCCTCGGCCTCTCGATCGCGCGGGTCGACGATGGCGTCCTCGTCAATGTGAATCGCACGTTGCTCGAGACGACCGGCTATACGCGCGCCGAGGTGATCGGCAGAACCGCACGTGAATTGAAGCTCTATGACCCGGCTGAACGGCAGGCGATCGTGGATACAATCCACCAGGAAGGCCAGGTGAACGGTTGGTCGATGAAATACCGCACCAAAGATGGCGGAACGAGCGAATGCCTCATGTCCATCGCCGTGGCTCCGGTCAACGGCGTGCCGTGCTATTTGGCCGGCACGGTCGACCTCGGCCCGCTGCGCCACGCCGAAGCCGCACTGCGGGCCAGCGAAGCGAAATTTACCACGCTCTTCGAGATGAGCCCCATCAGCATGACCATCGCCCGCGCTGCGGACGGCGTCTTCGTTGATGTTAACAGCGCGACGTTGCAGGCCATCGGCTATACGCGCGACGAGTTCCTCGGCCGCACGGCGCAGGAACTGGGACTCTATACCGACCAGGAAGAGCGAGCGGCCATGCAAGCCGCAGTCAGGCGGGACGGCGGCGTCAGTGGCTGGCCGCTGACGCTGCGTTCGAAGCGCGGTGAACCCTTCGCCTGCCTGATCTCCGTGGCATCCGTCGTCGTCGATGACGAAGCGTGCTATCTCTCCGGCATCGTCGATATCGACCGGCTGCGGCAGGCGGAGACGGCGTTACGTGCGCGTGAGGCTGAGTTCGCCGCCCTCTTCGAGATGAGCCCGGTCGCCATGATCATCACCCGGGCCGACAATGCCCGTGTCGTAACGGTCAACACGGCCTACGAGCGATTGACCGGCTACGCACGCGACGAGGTTATCGGCCACACGGCGCTGGAGTTAGATGTCTATGTCGACCCGGCCGAACGTGCCCCCATGATGGCGGAGCTTTTGCGCAACGGCGCGGTGAGCGGCCGGCCGATCATGTTTCGTCACAGCAAGGGCCGGGTCGGCGAGTGCGTGCTGTCGATTGCCAAGATGCCGGTCGCTGGCGTCGAATGTTTTGTCAGTGGCGTGGTCGACATCCAGCCGCTGCGCGAGGCGGAGGCGGCGCTGCGCGCTCAGCAGGCCGATATGCTCGCCATGCTCGAAAACACGGACGGCATCATCTGGTCCATCGATCGCGACTATCGGTTGACCGCCAGCAACTCCGCTTTCCGGCGCAACGTGACTGCCTCGCTTGGCCGTGCGTTGGAACTCGGCGAGTCTGTCTTTCAGTTGAGCGACGGTGAGACCAATGCCGAGTGGCGCAGCCTGTACGACCGTGCGCTGGCCGGCGAGCGAGTGGCAATCGACGTGCAAGAGCGTTTAGCAGAGCGCCGCGGCACGTGGATGGAATATCGCTTCAGTCCCGTGTACGATGCCGATGGCAGGATCGTCGGCGCCACCGTGCTCGGCCGCGATATCACTGCCCGCATGATGGCAGCCCAGCAAATCGAAGCGCAACTGGCTGAAATCTCGCACTATTACGACACGGCGCCGGTCGGGCTGGCCGTGCTCGACACTGACCTGCGCTACGTGCGGGTCAATCGGCTGCTCGCCGCCATGAACGGGGCGCCGGTGGAAGAACATATCGGCAAGACAGTCGACGATGTCGTGCCGCTCGTTGCGGGCCAACTGCGGCAGATGGCGGCACGCACATTGGCCACCGGCGAGGCCTTCACCGGTATCGAGGTCGCGGGCGGGACGCCGGCCGACCCCGGCGTCCCGCATACCTGGAAAATGAACTGGTATCCGATCAAGCAGAGCGACGGCACGATCATTGGCTTCAATGCCATGGTCGAGGATATATCGGAACGCAAGCAGGCGCAGGCCAGGCTCGAACGCAGCGAGCAGAATATGGCACATGCCCAGCGCATTGGCCATCTGGGGAGCTGGGATTGGGATGTGCCGAACGACCGCCTTGAATGGTCCGACGAACTCTACCGGATCTTTGGCGTCGATAAGGAGTTCGTTCCGAGCTACGCATCAGTCGAGCGCATGATTCATCCCGACGATCGTGCCTATGACGGCGCCAGGGTGCATGAAGCGCTGGCTGCGGGGAGCAATGCCGAGTTTGAGATTCGTATCGTCAGACCGGATGGAACGATCCGGCACATCTATGAGAACATCGAAATCCAGCGCGAAGCTACCGGCGCACCGACGAAACTCTTTGGCATCGTACAGGACATTACCGAGCGCAAGCAGGCGGAGGAGGCGCTGCGCCGGAGCGAGCACAACTTGAATGAGGCCGAACGCATCAGCAACTCCGGCAGTTGGGAGTTGGATATTGTGACGGGCGCCGCCGATTGGTCTGACAACATGTACCGGCTCATGGATGTCGAACCTAAAGCGATGACCGGGCGCACCGTACCAGGCTTTGTGGAAAATATCCTTCATCCCCGCGATCGCGAACGTCTGATGGCTGACCTTCAGGCGGCCATCGAAGGCGAGCGACCCTACGATATCGAATACCAGGTTGTGTGGCGTGATGGCGTCTGTCGCGACATTCATTCAATCGGCGAAGTAATCCGCGACGGTGCGGGCACGCCCGTGCGCATGATCGGCCGTGTGGAAGACATCACCGAACGCAAGCGGGCAGAAGAGGCGACCGAACAGTTGCGCGCGCAACTGGCCCAGGCGCAGAAGATGGAGACCGTCGGGCGGCTGGCCGGCGGCATCGCTCATGACTTCAACAACCTGCTGGCCGTGATCCTCCTGCGCAGCGAGATGGCCTTGCAGATGGTGGAGAGCGATTCGCCCCTCTATCGCAGCCTCAACGCCATCAACACGACGGGACAGCGTTCCGCCGCCCTGGTCCAGCAACTGCTCGGCTATGCGCGCAAGCAGACGATTGCGCCCAAGGTCATCGACCTGAACGCAACGGTGGCGCGGATGCTGCCGGTGCTGGAGAAACTCATCGGCGAGGAGATCGAGCTGGCGTGGACGCCCGAGGCGGCGTTATGGCCGGTCAAGATGGACGCTGCCCAGGTCGACCAGATTCTGACGAACCTGTGTGTCAATGCCCGTGACGCCATCGGCGGTGTCGGCACGATCGCGGTCGAGACAGCCAACGTCGCGCTGAATGGCAGCGAGCGCGGCGCCGAGGGGCTGGTGGCGCAAGGTGACTACGTCCTGCTCAGCGTGCGCGATACGGGGATGGGCATGCAGCCGGAGGTGCTGGATCACATCTTCGAGCCCTTTTATACGACCAAGGGTGTCGGCAAGGGCTCCGGTCTTGGTCTGGCCACCGTGGAGGGCATTGTACAGCAGAATGGTGGTCGTATCGAGGTCGCCAGTACGCCAGGGGCCGGCACGACCTTTGCTGTCTACCTGCCGCGCCATGCGGCGGAGGAAGAGGCACCGCCGCCGCAAAGCCCGCCGCCGCCCGTCCGGGGCGCCGGCGAAACCGTGCTGGTGGTGGAAGATGAAGTCGCCGTCCTTGACATGGCGGCCGAGGTTCTGCGCGAGTGCGGCTATACCGTGCTGGCGGCCATGTCGCCCAGCCGGGCGTTGCGGCTGGCCGAACAACACCCCGGCGCCATCGACTTGCTTCTCACTGACGTCATCATGCCGGTGATGAACGGCGCCGACCTGGCCGTCCTCGTCAGGCAGCGGCGGCCCAAGATCAAGACGCTCTTCATGTCGGGATACCCAGCCGACCACGTGGCCAACCGCGGCGTGCTGGCCGACGATGCGCACTTTCTGGGCAAGCCGTTCACGGTGCAGACGCTGGCGGCCAAGGTGCAGGAGGTGTTGAACTTGCCAGTCGAATAGCTGGGGCATGGTGCGAGATGCCGGCAGCGTGCGTCGCACTGGTCAGAGGACCCTTCGCCCCGAACCACCTGCTGACCAGTGCGACGCACGCTGGGGCGAATCTCCGGCCGCACCCGATTCGCGGTGCAATTCAGCTTTGGGGCGCGCAGGACGTCCCCGGCACTGTGCACAAACATTCCCATCGCACCGGCATCCGCTGCACAGTGCCGGGGACGTTGTTTGCCCAGGCCCGAAGCAGACCCAGTTTGCGTCGTTGATTGTACCGGCTGTTCCATCGTGCTATACTTTCTGTAAGCCACCCACCCAGGCCGCCACCACCTGCTATTGGCCGGGCCTGGGTAAGATTCCGTTCACCAATTCTTCCAGCTATGACGCATGGCATGCGTTTCATCCGTACCTACTGAACGTGCCCCGCACCAAGGATTGAACCGAATGGATGCTGCACACGATCCAGGCAATGAGCAGACCCGCGCAACTGCCGGCGGCGACTTCGCCCCGGTGTCGCTGGAGAGTTCCTTGCTGGATGAGAACGCGTCGCTCTTGCAGGAACTCGACGCTGCACGCACTGCGTTGCGCGCCCACGAAGATCGCCTGGCCCTGACGTTGGAATGCGCCGAGGCGGGGCTGTGGGACTGGGACCCGATTCACGATGTCCTGATCTGGTCGCCCCAAATGGAGGGGCTGTACGGTGTTCCAGCCGAAGCCGTCCGCGCGTATGAAGATTGGCGCCTCTGTGTTCATCCTGATGACATTGTGCGGGCAGAGATGGAGCGCGCGGCCGCCTTGCGCGACCGTCTCCCCTACGACCTGGAGTTCCGCGTCCTGTTGCCGGACGGAGGGGTGCGCTGGATATTGTCGCGCGGCCGGGGCTTCTATGACGAAGCAGGAACGCTGGTGCGTGTCATGGGGATCACCCAGGACATCACCCGGCGCAAGGCCGCCGAAGCCGAACGCGCCGCCGAACATGCCCGCCAGCGCGCCCAGTGGGAATCGACGCCGATTGCATCGTTCCTGTGGCAAGCAGCGGGCGACGATTTCACCCTGGTCGAGTTCAACCCCGCCGCCGACCGGTTGAGCAAGGGCAAGGCGCCTGAGTTTCTGGGCAGGACGGCAACCCAGGTTTACCCCGACCGGCCGGATATCCTCGATTGCTTCCGCACCTGTCTGGCTCAGCAGGGCATCGTCCGGCTCGAATCTGAGTACCAGGCACGCGGGACAGGCGCAACCCGTGCCATGGAATTCACCTTTGCCTATGTTGCCCCGGACACCGTCTTGCTGCAAGCGGTGGACGCGACCGAGTTCCGCCGCGCCGAGGAGGACCTACGCTTCACCCAGTCTGTCGTCGACAAGATGCCCGACGCCATCTACTGGGCCGGCGAGGATGGGCGCCTGGTCTATGTCAACGAAGCGGCGTGCGCCATGGTGGGCTATCCACGGGACGAGTTGCTGGCGCTGCGTGTCTATGACGTGGTGGATGACTACAGTGCCGTCAAGTGGCAGGCGCACTGGGACGGTCTCAAGCAGCACGGCGGCCGGCGTTTTGAGACCCGGCACCGGTGCAAAGATGGGTCCATTGTGCCGGTCGAGGTGCAGACGCTGATTGTCGCCTCTGGCGACCGCACCTATGCCTGCGCCATTGCACGGGACATCCGCCGACGCAAGGCGATGGAAGCGGCGCTGCGCGCCAGCGAGGCGAAGTTTTCGGCGCTCTTTGCTTTGAGCCCGGTTGCGCTTACCATCACGCGGATTGCCGACGGCGTTTTCCTCGCCGCCAATGAAGAGTTCGTGCAACTCTCCGGCTTCACACACGCCGAACTGGCTGGCCATACGGCGCTGGACCTGAATCTCTATGCCGACCCGGCGCAGCGCAATGCCATTGCCGGCGCAACGCTGCGCAACGGCCGGGTCGCCGGCCATCCGGCGACGATTCGCACCAAGGACGGCGCCACCAGCGAGTGCCTGGTCTCTGCCGCAGTCGAGGAGATCGACGGCGTGCCCTGTTTTCTGGCGGGGATTGTCGACGTCGGTCCCTTGCGCGCGGTCGAAGCGGCGTTGCGCACCAGCGAGGAAAAGTTCTCGTCGCTCTTTGCGTTGAGTCCCGTCGGCCTCGCCATCACGCGTGTGGAGGACGGCGTCTTCGTCGAGATCAACGCTGCGTTTGCCGCCATGACCGGCTACACTCGCGAGGAGTTGCTGGGCCATACGGCACTGGAGCACCACCTCTACGCCGACCCTACGGATCGGGCAACCATCGTTGCCGAGATTGCTCGCAATGGGCAGGTAACGGGTTACCCGGCGCCCATGCGCACGAAAGACGGCGTGCTCATCGACTGTCTGCTGTCGATGAAGCGCGTTGTGATCGACGGCGCTTCCTGTTATCTGGCCGGCTTTATCGACATGAGTCCATTGCGGCAGGCCCAGGAAGCCGTGCGCGCCAGCGAGGCGAAATTTGCCACCCTTTTTGAGATGAGCCCGATCAGCTTGACGATTGCCCGGGCCGAGGATGGCGTGTTTGTCGATGCCAACAGCGCAGCGCTTCAGGCAAACGGCTATACACGCGAAGATTTCCTCGGGCACACGGCGTTGGAATTAAACATCTATGTGGACACCGACGAGCGTGCAGCCTTACAGGCTGCTATTGGCCGGGACGGCCGCGTCAGCAACTGGCCGGTCAAGATGCGCAGCAAACGCGGCGACATTCATGAGTGCCTCATGTCCGTAACGGCGGTGGACATCGATGGCAAGCCGTGTTACCTGGCAGGCGTGGTCGACGTTGATCCGCTGCGCCAGGTTGAGGCAGCCTTGCGTGCCAGCGAGACGAAATTCTCCAGCTTCTTTGAGTTGAGCCCGATTGCTGAGGTCATCACGCGTGTCGATGATGGGTGCTTCGTCGCCGTCAATGCGGCCTTCGAGGAGATGTCCGGCTACTCCCGTGACGAAGTGACCGATCGCACGGCGCTGGAACTGAATCTCTATGCCGATCCGGTGGAACGCGAGAGGCTGCTGGCCGCTGTCCGCCGCGAAGGTAAAGTGTATAGCCGGCCGATCAAATTCCGAGTGCGTGACGGCGGTGTGGCCGAATGTCTGATCTCGGTTGCCACTGTGACAGTCAGTGGCGTCGAATGCTACCTGGCCGGCATCATCGATATGCAGCCATTGCGTACTGCGGAAGCGGCACTGCACGCCCAGCGGGCCGCCATGCTGGCCCTGCTGGAGAACACGGACAGCATCATCTGGTCGGTCGACACCGACTATCGCCTGACGGCCTGTAACTCGGTCTATCGCCGCATGGTCAGCGCCACGCTGGGGCGCGAGCCGGTCATCGGTGATTCCGTATTTGCTGCGGCGCCGGCGGCAACCGTCGACGAGTGGCGCCCTCTCTATAACCGGGCGTTTGCGGGCGAACGCTATACCGTGGAGTTGGAGCGCCGGATCCATGATAATTGGCGCTGGCTGGAGTTGCGTTTCAACCCGGTGCGCACCGCTGCCGGTGAGATCACCGGCGTTACCGTGCTTGGCCGCGATATCACCGAACACCGGCAGGCCGCCCGCCAAATCGAGGAGCACTTGGCGGAAATCTCGCTCTACTACGACACGGCGCCGGCCGGGCTGGCTGTGTTCGACACCGACCTGCGCTTCGTGCGCATCAACAAGACGCTCGCCGCCATGAACGGCGTGCCGGTCGAAGATCATATCGGCCGGACGGTTGCCGAGGTGGTGCCGCTCCTCGAGGAACAGGCACGTCGGCTTGCGGCGACCATTCTGGCGACGGGCGAGCCGGTCACCGACATTGAGATCGTCGGCGAGACGCCGGCCGACCCCGGCATCACCCATACCTGGCGCGAACACTGGTATCCCATCAAGCGCAGCGACGGCACGATCATTGGTTTCAACGTCACGGCCGAGGACATCACGGAGCGCAAGCGGACCCATGAACTGCTGGAACGCAGCCAGAAGAATCTGGCACGCGCCCAGGAGATCGGCCAACTGGGTAGCTATGAATGGGACGTGGCCGGCCGGCGCCTGGAGTGGTCGGGAGAACTCTATCGGGTGTTCGGTGTCGACCGCGACTTCCCGCTGACCTATGAAGCTATCGCAGCGATGATTCATCCGGACGATCGGGCCGTCAATGACGCGCACGTCCACGCGGCGCTGGCTTCTGGTGACAGGAGTGAGTTTGAGCTCCGCATCGTACGACCCGACGGTGCGCTTCGGCACATCTTCCAGAGCATCGAGATTACACGCAACGCTGCCGGCGCGCCGGTCAAGCTGTTTGGCGTCATGCAGGATATCACCGAGCGAAAGCTGGCTGAGGATGCGCTGCGTCGCAGCGAGCGCAACCTGAACGAATCCGAGCGGATCGGCGCTTCGGGCAGTTGGGATTACGTCGTGGAAACCGACACGGCGCTGTGGTCTGCCAACATGTATCGACTTGTCGATGTGGAGCCGGGGTCGACTTCAAAGCGTTCGATCACGGGCTACATGAAGACGGTAGTCCATCCCGATGACCAGGCGCGCGTGATGGCCGCCCTTCGCGCGACAATCGAGCATGGCAGTCCCTACGACACTGAATACCGCGTCGTGCACCGGGATGGAAGCGTGCGCGATATCCATGCGATTGCAGAAACCATCACGAACGATGCCGGTGTGGTCGTGCGCCTGATTGGGCGGATCGAAGACATCACCGAAGCCAAACAGGCAGCGGCAGAACGCGAGCAATTGCAGGCGCAACTGGCGCAGGCGCAGAAGATGGAAACCGTGGGGCGCCTGGCCGGCGGCATTGCCCACGACTTCAACAACATGCTGGCCGTCATCCTGCTGCGCACCGAGATGGCCCTGCTGACGGTGGCGGAGGGCACGCCGCTCCACCGCAGCCTGACGACCATCTATGCGACGGCGCAACGGTCGGCCAACCTGGTCCAGCAGTTGCTGGGCTTTGCGCGCAAGCAGACCATTGCGCCCAAGGTCGTGGATCTGAACGAGGCAGTGCCTGCCTTGCTGCCCATTCTTGGCAAGCTCATCGGCGAGGAGATCGAGGTGCGCTGGTCGCCCGGCGACGATCTGTGGCCGGTCAAGATGGACCCGTCCCAACTCGACCAGGTTCTCACCAACCTCTGCGTCAACGCCCGTGATGCTATCGAAGGCATCGGCAAGATCACGATCTCGACAGGCAACGCAACCGTGCCACACACCCCTGCCGCCGCTGCTCGTCCCACTTCGACCGACGAACACGTTGTGCTCACCGTAGCCGACACCGGCCGTGGCATTGCCCCTGACGTGCTCGAGCACATCTTTGAACCCTTCTTCACGACCAAGGGTGTAGGCAAGGGGACGGGGCTCGGTCTGGCCACGGTGGAAGGCATCGTCGAGCAGAACAAGGGGCACATCCACGTGACCAGCACGCCCGGCCTAGGGACGACCTTTGCCGTCTATCTGCCGCGCTATGCCGAACCTGTGCCGGCGCCGGACGCGCCAGGTGCGACAACGCCGGTGCGTGGCGACGGTCGGGCCGTCATGCTGGTGGAAGACGAACAGGTCGTGCTGGAGATGGCGAGCGAGGCGTTGCAGTCGCTTGGGTATACGGTCGTGGCCTTTTCCAGCCCGGCTGCTGCCCTGCGTGCCGTGCAAGAAGAGTCTTTCGCCGTCGATCTCTTGATCACCGACGTCATCATGCCGGAGATGAACGGCGCGTTGCTGGCGGAGCGCATCAGGAAGCGGTGGCCTGCGCTCAAGATGCTCTTCGTCTCCGGCTATCCCGCCGACTACATGGCCGATCGCGGCGTCCTGCCCGGCGACGCCACCTTCCTGGCCAAGCCCTTCACCCGGCAGAGCCTGGCCGCCAAGGTGGCCGCGGTGCTGGGCATTGCGACATGAACCTCGATGCGACCAATCTGGCCTGATCGCTTATCCGTTGGTGGGAAGGGTGATTGTAAAGCGGCTGCCTTGGTCTGGCTCGCTCTCTACACTGACCGTGCCGCCGAGCGCCTCCGCCATGCGCGCCACGTAAGCAAGACCCAACCCCATCCCGTCGTGATGCCGGCTCAAAGTTCCGTCGCCCTGGACAAACGGGCGGAAGACCTGGCTCTGCTTCTCAAGCGCCATCCCTACGCCATCGTCGGCCACGACCAGGTGTACCATTTCGTCGCCGGCGCCGGCAATCGTCAACGTGATAGTGCCGCCATTGGGCGTGAACTTTGCGGCATTGTCGAGCAGGGCATCCAGCATCGTCATAATCGCCTCGGCATCGCTGATGATGGTCAAGCCCGGCGGCGTCACCGCATACGACATCGTGATCTGCTTGGCGGCAACGCCAAAGCTCGCCCTTTGAACGGCCGCCTCGGCAATCTCGTGCATGGCGCAGCGTTCGTTCAGGAGCGTCGTCTTGCCCGCAATCAGGCGGGCATAACGGAGCAGGTTGTTGACCATGGTGAGCAGGCGCTCGCCGCCCGCATTGATGGTCTGCACCAGGCGCTTCTGGTAGTCGCCGAGTGAGCCGTGCACCTCCATGGCGAGTACGTCGGCCGCGCCCAGAACCGTCGAAAGCGGCGTGCGCAGTTCGTGACTTATGGCAGCAAGAAACTCGTCCTTCATGCGGTCCGCCTGTTGCAGTTGGTCGAGCGCAGCGCTCAAATCTGCCGTCCGTTCCGCCACGCGCTGTTCAAGCGATGCGTTGAGCGAACGCACTTCGGCGGCCAAAGCGCGCGCCTCAGTCACATCCCGCCCGACGAAGAGAAAGCCGGTGACATCTCCACCGGCATCGATGAGGGGGCTCAGCAACACATCCATGAGGAGTACGCTGTCATCGTTGCGCCGCAAAGATAAGTCAAAGCGTTCGTCGGGGAGCAGTTGGTTGTCCCTGGCGGCACGCTGTAATCGTCTGGCGCGCTGCCGTATAGACTTCATCGCCTCGGGAGAAAACGCCGCGCCTTCCGGCGACCGGCGCGCAAGCTCATCGCGCGAATATCCCCATAGACGGGCAATTGACGGGCTGACATAGATGAGGTTTCCCTCGAGATCTCGTGCCCAGACGGCATCGTGCACGTTGTCGGCCAGCATCCGGTAGCGTTGTTCGCTATGCCGTAGCGCATCTTCTGCGTGCTTGCGTTCGGTGATGTCGGTGTAGGCGATGGCAACGCCGTATCCGTCGAGCGGAATCGGTACGGCGTTGACACTGATCCAGGAGATCGAGCCGTCGCTGTGCACGATCCCCATTTCGATGTTGTCGACGCGGCGCTGCTCCTGAAAAGCGCGCACGCTGGCGTACTCATTTGCCGGCATCGGCGTGCCGTCCGGTCGC
>JACKBA010000034.1 GCA_020634815.1 Caldilineaceae bacterium
GCCTTTCAGGATTTTCTGACGACGCTCAACGTGCCGACGACGCGCGACTTGCGGCGTTTGCAGTCGCAACTGGACGATCTGAACTCGAAGATCGGCGCGCTGTTGGAAGAACAGCAGCGCGGTGAGGCGGATGACACGCCGTCTGCTCCGTCCGGCACGCCGGAAGATCGGCAATGACGCTAGAGCCGGTAGACTGCCGGCTGCAGGATTGATTGAAACAACCATGGCAAACCATCGCCAGACGCCGGCTGTACACAATGGGAACCTCAACACCGATTCCAACAATGGGTCTGTAAAACAGAACGCAGTGTACAGGGCACAAGGCGGGCGCATGCGCAAGCGCAGCAAGGTAGCGCTGGTTCTCGCCGGTGGCGGTATCACCGGCGCCGTCTATGAAGTCGGCGCGCTACGCGCCATCAACGACGTTCTCGACGGCCTCACCGTCAACGATTTCGACGTTTTCGTGGGCACGAGCGCCGGCGCGCTGATTACATCGCTCATCGCCAACGGCTTTGCCCCAGAAGAGATCATTCAACTCATCGACAATCGCCACCCGGAGATCGGCGGTGTTGGCGTGAGCGATGTCTTCCACGCCGACATCCAGGATTATTTTCGCGGCCTGCTGAATCTGCCGAGAACGCTGTGGCAGATGGGCGTTTCCTCGGTCACCCACCCGCTCAATTTTGCGGTTTCAGACGTGCTCTGGGAACTGGCCGAACTGCTTCCTTCCGGCCTCTACGACGGCAATTCGCTGGAGCGCTACGTGCGCAAGCTCCTCGAGATGCCGGGACGCTGCAACCGCTTCGATTTCCTCGAAAAGGAACTCTATATCGTTGCTACGGAGTTGGACAGCGGCAATCGCGCCGTCTTTGGTCAGGGCGGCAAGGGTATCGTGCCCATCAGCCGCGCCGTGGCCGCCAGCAGTGCCATTCCCATCCTTTACCGGCCCGTACAGATCTTCGGCAAGGATTATGTGGATGGCGGGCTGCACGGCACCGCCAGCCTGGATCTCGCCATCGAGGCCGGCGCCAAGCTGGTCATTTGCATCAACCCCATGGTGCCCCTCAACGCGGCACGCGCCTTCCCGAAGCAGCACTACATGCGCGACCACGGACTTCAGGCGATCGTCAATCAGACCGTGCGTACGCTGCTCCACTCGAGCCTGCGCTATCACATCAAGAATCTCAAGGTGAAGTATCCGGACGTGGATATCATCTTGATCCAGCCCGAGTGGAACGACGAGCGCATGTTCTCGAACAACCCCATGTACTTCAATTCGCGCCTGCAACTGGCTGAACATGGCTTTGAGAGCGTCACCAGTGGGCTGCTCGAGAACATCGACTTCTACCAACAGACGCTCTACCGCCACGGCATCGAAATGCACACCGACCTGGTCGCCCGCGAATTGGACGTGATCCGCGAGACGAGCGGCGACACCCAGGTGCTCAACGAGATCATTGCCCACCCGGAACACCTCCGGGCGGAATTTGCACGCCGCGATGGTGGCGAAACCGGCGAAACATCGCTGCAGGAGTCGCTCAGCCGGCTGGAGCAGAATCTGGAACGACTGGACGATCTGATCGGCAGCTAACCTGGCGCCACGCTTCCACCCCTCATACCGGCCCGGGGGCCATTCTCACACACATCCATGTTCACAGGACAACCTCGGCACGTTCGCAGCTTCCTCTGGTTCCTTGCCGGAAGCGCACTCGTCCTGTTGATTTTCGTCATCCTCTCCGCAGGGCGCGAGCCGGAATGGGTGCCCTCGGCGGATTTCGTGGACGACGAGCTGATTCCCGTCAACGATCCATCGCCGCCCCATTTCACCCCCGGCACGCTGGCGCCGCGCGCCGATAGCACCATTGTCACGGTACCCATGGCGGCGCCATACGGCACGCGCTGGCGCGCCGGCGTCGGTGTGCCCGATCTCAACCTCGCCTATTTCGCCTGGCCGGTCGACCGGCCTGGCTGGTATCTCAACTGGAGCACCAACCTGCGCATCGAGCCAATCTTTCTCGGCCTGGGCCGTCGCAGCGTCATGGAGGCGCCGCCCGACCGCTTCGGCATGGAATTCACGCCCATGGTGCGCATGAAGAACGGGCGCCTCTTTCCCGACACGCACACGCTGCGCGACCTGGCCCGCCGCTACCCCGGGCTGACCTGGCTCATCGGCAACGAACCGGATGTGCGCTGGCAGGACAACACGCCGCCCGAGATCTACGCCGTCGCCTATCGGCGCGCCTACAGCGCCATCAAGGAGGGCGACCCGACCGCGCAGGTCGCGATCGGCGGCGTCAGCCAGATCACGCCGCTGCGTCTCGAGTACCTGACCCGCGTGTGGGACTTTTACCGGTCGCTCTACGGCACGGCCATCCCCGTCGACGTGTGGACGATGCATGCCTTCGTGTTGCGCGAGGAGCGCACCGGCTGGGGGGTCAACATGCCGCCCGGCTTCTACATCGAGCAACGCGGCGAGTTGTGGGAGGTGGAAGACCACGACAGCCTGGCGCTCGTCGAAGAGCAGATCCGGGCCATGCGCCGGTGGATGGCATCGCGCGGTTTGCAGGAAAAGCCGCTGTGGATCACGGAGTACGGTATCCTCATGCCGGAGGAATACGGCTTCCCGCCCGAGCGCGTCAGCCGCTTTCTCGTCGGCAGCTTCGACCTCTTCCAATCCCTGCGCGACGAAACGATCGGCATGCCCGAGGACGGTCACCGCCTGGTGCAGCGCTGGAACTGGTATTCCGCCCGCGATAGCCGCTACCCGACGGGCAACCTCTTTGACAACTGGGGTGAATCGACCCCAGTGGGGGATACCTACTGGGAGTACCTGCGCACGACACCGTAACTGGGGCGAAAGAACCGGGGAAGTGACCTGGGAAACGCCTAGGCCGTCTTTGCCTCCAACACGCCGACGATCGAGTTGACGATGTCAAACGTTGCCTGGGGATGCCCCATGCTTCGCGCTCGTTCAGACATGCCGCTCAGGGCGTCGCGTTGCGGGCCAAACCAGCGGGCGACCGTCGCCGCGATCTCCGCCGGCTCCTCGATGTAGGCGCCAACGCCGTTGTCCACCACGTACGGGACATTCCCCTCCTCCTGGCCCGGGATGAAACCGCTGAGGATGATGGGCAGTCCGCAGATCAGCGCCTCGGCGATCGTGCCGGGGCCGGCCTTGGTGACGATACAATCGCACGCCGCCATCCACTCCTGCATGTTGTCGACGAAGCCGTTGATCGCCGCCGGAATCGCCCAGTCGAGCGCGGCCAGCCGCTCCTGCATCGCCTTGTTGCGCCCGCAGACCACGACGATTTGCCCGGCGCCGCTTTCGCCCAGCGCGCGGTTGCAGCGTCGGGCAATCTCCTCCACCGGGCCGATGCCCTCGCCGCCGCCAATCAGCAGCACGGCCGGTTCATCCTGTGCCATGCCCAGCGCGGCGCGCAACTCCGGCCGCGGGCGGGGCGGCTGCGCAAAGGCCGGGCGGATGGGCAGCCCCAGCAGGTGGATGCGATCCGCGGGCAGGCCGGCATGCTCCGCCATTGCGTAGGTGTTGTCGCTGGCGACATAGACGGCATCGACCTGCGGGTGGAACCAGAGCGGGTGCGCCGTAGTCAGGTCGGTGACGACGGTCACATAGGGGATGCGCCGCTGCATCTGTGCCATGGCCAGGAAGCTGACGACCTGCATGAGCGGATGCACGGAGATGATGAGATCCGGCGCGTGCTGCTCGAAAGCCTGGCTGATGCGTCCGACGGCAAGCCGGCTGCCGACTTGGGAGAGCGTGCGGCTGAGGCCGTGGGTCTGGTTGCCGTAGAGCAATTTCCACAGCCAGGGCGCATCGTTGGACAGAAACGGGTAGGCCTTGGGCATCTGGTTGAGCGGCCAGGGCAGATAGTCCGTGATGACGTCGATAATCTCGATGGCAAAACGCCCCGGATACCGTTCGTCGAAGCCGGCCTTCAGTGCCTGCGCGCTGGCGCGATGGCCGCCGCCGGTGTCGCTCATCAAGATCAAAATCCGTTGTTGCATGGTGTGCGTCACTCGACTGATTGGCGTGTGGTGGAAATGGGTGGCGCCGACAACGCGGGCGCCCGGTCAGTAGGCGCCCTTGGCCTGGATGACGGCCGGCACCGAGCGCAGCAGGATGCTCATGTCCAGCCCGAGGCTCCAGTTCTCGACATAGTAGATGTCCAGGAGCACCATCTCGTCGAAGGTGAGATCGCTGCGTCCGCTGACCTGCCAGAGCCCCGTGAGCCCGGGGCTGACGGAGAGGCGCTTCTTCATCCATTCCTGGTAGTGCGCCACTTCGCTGGGCAGGTTCGGCCGCGGCCCGATGAGGCTCATGTCGCCGCGCAACACATTGTAAAGCTGGGGCAGTTCGTCCAGGCTGTAGCGCCGGATGACACGCCCGACGCGCGTCAGGCGCGGGTCGTTGCGAATCTTGAAGAGGGGGCCGGACGATTCGTTCATGCCGGCGATCTCGGGCCGCAGCGCATCGGCATTGCTGACCATGGAACGGAACTTGTAGCAGCGAAATTCCTTGCCGTTCTTGCCCACGCGCACCTGGCTGTAGAAGATCGGCCCGGGCGTGTCCAGGCGAATGGCCAGGCCGATCAAGCCGATCACCGGCAGCATGACGAGCGACATCGCCGTGCCCACGACCAGGTCGAAGCCGCGCTTGAGCACCAGGTTCCAGCCCTGAATCGAGATGTCGCGCGTCGAGATCAGCGGGATTCCGTTGAGTTCCTCGACCTTCATCTGGTTCTTGGTAAGCTGGAAAAAGTCGGGCACGACGTAGGCCGCCACGTCGAGCTGCTCGCACTCGCGCAGGATGCGCTGGATGGTGCGGTGCGTCTGCCACGGCAGGCAGATGATGACGCGGTCGATGTGCTGTGCGGTGATCACGTCGGCGGCGTTCTCGACCGGTCCCAGCGCCTTGAAGCGCCCCACGTCCGTCGTGCTCTTGGCCGGGTTGTCGTCGAGAAAGCCGATCAACTTCAGCCCATAGTCGGGGCGCGCCGCCATGGTACGCATGACCATGCGCCCGACGTCGCCGGCGCCCACCAGCAACACGCGATGCACGCCGATGTCATACTGGCGCAGGTGGCTGCGCGCCACCATGATTAACATGCGGCCGATGCCGAGATAGCCGGTCACCAGGATCGCCGTGTAGAGGAAGACGAGACGGCTGTAGAGCATGGGGCGGAAGATCAGGTTGAGGACGATGAGCACGATGACGCCTGCCGTGGAGGCCGTGGCGATGCGCCAGACTTCCTCGACCCAACTGCGCCCTGGCTGGTAGGGGTAGACGCCCGAGAAGCGAAAGGCGACGAGCAACACCACGACGAGCAGCACCACCAGGGGCAGATAGCTCCACACCGGCAGTTGAAACGCGGGATCGACGCTGATGAAGAGCTGTGCCTGATAGCGCAACAGGTACGCGGTCAAGAAGGCCGCAAAGATCAGCAGCGCGTCGGAGAGCACCAGCAGGTATCTCCAACTGCCGGCAGGCACGCGACGCACCAGGCTGACAAAGCGGCCTTCGCGCAGGTCTTCGGTTCCCAAACCGTCGCTCGTTGCGGATTCGGTCAGATTCAAGTTATCAACTGTCGCCATGTCGATTCATGTCGCACGTTAGAATGGTATTGTGCCAGCGATCTGGAACTGCCACAAGTTGACCCCGTGCCTTTGGGTCGCCTTCTCGTCTGGCGCAAAAGTCGCAGGCGCGGTTTTCCTACCGCACAATTGCCATTCGCGCGCATGCACCATGCCGCCTGCCGGTGCGACGCATGCCGCCGATCATCCGGGACACGCCTGCTGCCTGCCTTCATTTGACACGAGATTCTACAACCACCATACTACCTCGCATGCACGACGACGAATTGATCCCGCCTGCCGGCGCGGAGGAGGATCGCCCGCCGGACGCTTCCGGGCCAGATGCGACGCCCGCGCGCTGGTCGCTGCCGCCCGAACTGAGCGACTGGCAGGTCTGGGATGTGGACGGGAGTGTCGCTGCCCCGGAGGCGGTAGCGCCGGCGCTCGCCCCTGCTATTGCCGATATCCAGGACGATGTCCTCGTCGTCTCTCTCTCCGAACGCCACCTGCATGTCGAAGCGGGCGGCAGCGCCACGCTGGGTGTAACCGTGCTCAACAACGGCAGCCGCCGTGCGCTGGTGCGCGTGCACCTGGAGGGCTGGCTGGACGACCGCTGGGTACTCGACCCCTATTTGCAGGCCTCCATCAATCCCGGCGAGCGCCGTACGCTGGATCTGACGATCACACCTCCGCGCACGGCCGACTCCGAGGCAGGCGACTATCACCTGGCTGTGGTCGCTCGTTCGTCCGACTACCCGGATCGTTACGCACGCCTGGGCGCCATCCTGACTGTCGCCGCGTTCGACCGGCTGTCATTCGAGGTAACGGCGGGGCACGATCGCACCGTCACCTGGTGGCAGCGCGCGGCCACGCTACAGGTCTCCGTTGCCAATGAGGGCAACCACGCCATCGCGTTGCAATTGAGCGGCAGCGCGCCGGACGACCTGTGCCGCTTCGATTTCCTGTCCGGCGGCAAGGCGGAGACGGCACCGATCCTCAATCTGCGGCCCGGGCAGCGTGCCCGCGTGCCGCTGCGTGCGACGGTGCAGCGCCTGCCGTTGATCGGCCTTCAGGCCCGGCCGCTGCCGCTCCTGCTATCGGCGGCGGCGGTGGGGGACGAGGCGCCGCCGCGGCGGCTGCGAACTTCCCTGCACGTACGGCCACTGATCGGCCCGCTGCAACTGGCATCGCTGACCGGGCTCATAGCCGCCGGGGCGATTGCCGTCATGCTCCTGGTCATCGTCACGGCACTCTTCGTGCGCGCCGGCACGCTGCCCGCCGCTGCTGCGCCCACGCCGGCGCCGGCCATGGCCGCTCCACCGGTGATCATCGTCAACCTCAACCAGCCGGCTGCGGCCAGCCCCGGCGTGACCGGCGCCGAGATGAGCGCGCCGGCGCCCGTGGCCTCGCTGCCCGACCCGTCGCTGCCGCTGGTGCTGCCCGACCAGATTACGGCACCCGGCAACGGCGGACCGGCGCGCACGGTGCCCGCTACCGGCTTCGAGGCGCCGGCGGCCGCGCCTGCACCGGCGCGCGCCACGGTAGGCGAAGGTGGCCAACTCACCTACGCACAGATGTTCCAGGAGATCGGCACGCAGCACGATCTCGACTGGCGCATGCTGGCGGCGCAGGCCTACGTGGAGAGCAGCTTCGACTCGCTGGCCTTGAGCAATGCCGGCGCGATGGGTCTCATGCAGGTGTTGCCGGATACGTGGCGCGAGTGGGCGCCTGCCGTCAACGCTAGCGACCCCTTCGACAGCTACAGCAATGTGCAGGTGGCGGCTGTCTATCTCGATTACCTGCGCAGCCGCCTTTCCGCCCAGGGCCACCCTGAAAAAGAGTGGATGCTGGTTGCCTACAACTGGGGGCCGGAGCGGCTGAACAATTTTCTGGCCGGCGGCGGCGCGTGGACGGATCTCCCCGACGCGCGGCGCCGCTACGCCGAAGACATCCTGCGCATTGCCCAAACCATTCCCTGATCGCTTCTCTATCTGACTTGTGGAGCATCTGCCATGCAACGACCGGACATGACGGGGCTTTCCCCCGAAATTCTAGCTTACATCGAAGCGCTGGAAGCCGAGATCGAAACCTTGCGCAGCGAGGGCGAGGATTCCCGGCGCGCCGAAGCGCCGCTGGAGCCGAGCGAGCCGCCCACCACGATCAACATCATCACCGTGAGCGCCGGGGGCGTCGCCAAGCGCACGCCGCGCCACCTTTATCTGCGCCAGCGCCGCGGCGGTATGGGCGTCTTCGATCTCGACACGCCGGAGAACGACCCGCCTGCCTTTGTCGTCATGGCCGACGTGGCGGCGGGCCTGATTCTGCTGACCGACCAGGGCCGCGCCTTCCGGCTGCCCGTCAGTGAGGTGCCTGAGCGCGATGTACGCGGGCGCGGCGAATCGCTCCTGGCGCGCTTCCCCATGCGCCCCGGCGAGCGGCTGGCCATCGTGGCGACCGACACGCCGGTGGATGGCGGCGCCTTCCTCCTGCTGGTCACGGAGCGCGGCCAGATCCGGCGCATCGCACGCCAGTATGTTGGTCCGAGTTTGCAGCCGGGCACGGTGCTTTGCGACCCGCGCGATGGCGGCGCTCCTGCCGCGGCGTGCTGGAGCCATGGGGCCGGCGAGGTCTTCATCGTCACACGCAGCGGGCTGGCCATTCGTTTCAGCGAGCGGCAGGTGCCGGTACGCGGCTGCCTCGGCCTGCGCGTCAACCCCGACGACCGCGTCGTGGCGGTTGCGGCGCCGGCCGCGGATGGCGGCGTCTTTCTGCTTTCACAGGACGGCAAGGGCACGGTGCGCCTCATGCCCGGCTTCAGCGCCAACAAGTCGCCGGGCTCCGGCGGCAAGGTTGCCATCAAGGCCGATGTGGTGGTCGGCGCTCACGTCGTCGACGCACAGAGCGATCTCTTTGCCATCTCGCGGCTGGGCAAGGTCATCCGCTTCCAGGTGAGCGAGGTGCCGGCCAAGGAGGGTGTCGTGCAAGGCGTCAACTGCATGGCCCTGCGCGCCGACGACTGCGTGGCCCTCACTGCCGGCTCGGTTGCCCCCGCCGCGTAATAGCCATCTCCACCGTAATACCGACGGACCGGTGTGCAATCCCGGTCCGTTTTTGGTTTCCTTGCCAATGATTGCCCGCCGAATGCGTGCTGATTGGCGCGTCGCTCCAGAGGTGGGGCAATTCTGATAGAAAATTGTAGGGCTTTTTGTAGGAATTACACTATGCCCGGCAAGGAACCTCTGCTATAATCAGCGAGTTTGTATGAAGGTTGCGATCGATGTTGATCGAGCCTGTTGTGAATCGGAATAGATGAGGGAAAGTTCAAGACGGAAACTATGCGAGTGGTGGCGGGCAGATTGCCTGTCACACAGACGGGACGGATCAATTGGTACAGCGAAGTATCGGTTCGTAACAAAGGTGTGCTGCTCGGTGCGATTCAGAGATCGGCAGCAATCCCGTTGGGAACTCAGTCGGTTGGATGGGAGTAGAAGATGCCAAACGCACAAGCTGTACAGTATGACTCAATCGAAAAATATCGGCGCTTTGCCAATAAGGCACAGATTGCCGATGTGATGGCCAAGATGACCGGGGGCAACGTTGACCTGGTCAGTTACGACGAGGTAGCCCAGCGCATCAAGACGCGCCAGCAAATCGAAATGGGGACGCGTACGGTGCCCCTGAACCAGATCGTCGGAAGCGTAGGGCGATACCGCGACTTCACGCGCACCTTTCTGCCACGCGCCGGCATCAACGCCGAACGCTGGGCGCGCATCGATGCCGCCATGCATTCGTTGGAAGGCTTCCCGCCCATCGAACTCTACAAGGTGGGTGAGGTCTACTTCGTGCGCGACGGCAACCACCGCGTCAGCGTGGCGCGCGCCAATGGGCTGACGCACATCGAAGCCTATGTCACGGATATCCCGACGGACATTCCGCTGACGCTCGAAGATTTCGAGCGCGACCAGTGGATCATCAAAGTCGAGCGGGCGGAGTTTCTGCGTGAGACGGGGCTGGACGAGTTGCGGCCCGACAACAACGTGGAGTTGACCGAACCGGGGCGCTACCAGATCCTGCTGCGCCACATCCAGGTGCACCAGTACCTGCGCAACATCGACCTGGAGAATGCGGGCATCGCTCACCGCCTTTCCTGGGATGAGGGCGTGGCGAGTTGGTATGACAATATCTACCTGCCGGTCGTCGAGGCGATTCGCTCCTTCGATCTGCTGGACAGCTTCCCCAGCCGGACGGAGGCGGACCTCTATCTGTGGGTCGCGTTCCACCGCGAGCAGTTGGCCAAGCAGTATGATCTGGCGCCGCTTTCGCCCGAGGCGGCCGTCTCCACCTTTGCCGAGACGCACAGCGAGCGGCCCTTGCAGCAGGCTGTTCGGACACTCAAATTCGAGTGGCATCGTGCCCTGGGCGATCTCGGCAAGCCGCTGGGCATGAGCGAGGAAGAATTCGAAGAAGCGCGCGCCCGCTATGACGCGGGAGAACGCACGCTGGGTGAAGCCGAGGCGGAGAGCGAAGCAGACCATCCAGGCGACGAGCAGGGCGATTCACCGTCGCCGGTTGTCCCCGCGCAGAATATGCGGGCGGCAGCCTGACCGGTACGCCGCCATAGGCGCCGGAGTGGGTTTGTACGGGCGTCCATTGAGCGTAGAAGTTCGCTCGATGGACGCCTTTCTCGTTGTCGTACGGCCGTGCATTCCAAACACCTGTAGAGAGCAGGGCGCCTGCGCGGGCCGGGACGTGCTGAAATCGTATGCCGTGCGCGTAAACCTTCCTTCCCGATCGCATCCCAGTGTGGTAGCATTACGCAAAAATCGCCCAAGAAGTGAGGAACCCGTCGAATATGTTGCGTGTCAAGATCGTCTGTACCATCGGCCCGGCCAGCCGCGAACTCCCTGTTTTGCGCAAAATCGCCGCGGCCGGCATGAACATGGCCCGGCTCAACATGAGCCACGGGACCCATGAATATCACGCCGAGACCGTCGAGCGCGTGCGCATGGTCTCGGAGCAATTGCAAAAACCCATCGCCATCCTGGCCGACCTGCAAGGCCCCAAACTCCGCACAGGCAAGATGCGTGAAGGAGGCGTACCGCTCGAACGCGATCAGGAACTGATCCTGACGACCGATGAGATCATCGGCGAGCCGGGGCGCGTGCCGATCCAGTACAAGGAACTGCCCAGGGCGGTCAAGGCGGGCGAGCGCATCCTGCTCGACGACGGCATGCTGGAACTCGAGGTGCTGGAGACGGGCGAGACTGAGATCCGCACGCGTGTGATCCTGACCGGCGTGCTCATGAGCAACAAGGGCATGAATCTGCCCGATGCGTCGCTGGACATCCCGGCGCTCACGGCCAAGGACCTCGAAGACGTCAAGTTTGCCCTCGACCACCAGGTAGACTGGATCGCCCTGAGCTTCGTGCGCAAGTCGCAGGAAGTGCACGAACTGAAGAACATCATCCAGGGTTATTCCACCTTCGGCCGCGCCACGCCGGTGATCGCCAAGATCGAGAAGCCGGACGCAGTCAAGAACATCGACGCCATCATCGACGCGGCCGACGGCATCATGATCGCGCGCGGCGATCTCGGCATCGAGACCAGCCCGGAGACGGTGCCCAGCGTCCAGAAGATGCTCATCAGCAAGTGTCTGGTGGCGGCCAAGCCCGTCATCACGGCGACGCAGATGCTCGACTCCATGATCCGCAACCCGCGGCCGACGCGTGCCGAAGCCAGCGACGTCGCCAACGCCGTGCTCGACGGCACCGATGCCATCATGCTCAGCGGCGAGACGGCGTCGGGTCAGTTCCCGATCGAGGCGGTCACGACAATGGCCAAGATCGCCGAGGAGGCCGAGCGGCTGCGCCAGAGCATGGGCGCCAAGATCAAGTACAGCGAGCCGCGCGTCTTCACAGCGGCCGGCGCCATCTGCCATGCCGCCGTCTACACCTCGGTGGAGACCAAGTCCAAGGCTATCATTGCGCCGACGGTGAGCGGCGCCACGGCCAAGCTCATGGCGAGCTTCCGTCCGGAAGTCCCGTTGATCGCCGTTACGCCCAGCCCTATGGTGCAGCGCCAATTGACGCTCTATTGGGGAACCTACCCGCTCCTGACCAAGCGGCTCAGCAATACCGACGAGGTCGTGACGGACGCCATCAACGTAGCGCACGCCAAGGGCTACATCGGCGAGGGGGATACGGTCGTGCTGACTGCCGGCGTGGTGGGCAACGTGCGTAGCGCCACGAACCTGATGATGGTGCGCCGCATCGACCGCACCCTGGCGCGCGGCACGGGCATCGGTCAGCGTGAGGTGGCGGGCGTTCTCATGCACATCAAGCCGCCCATCGGCGACGGCGAGGACATCATCGTCGGCCCACAGCACATCCTCTTTGCCGAGAAGATCGACCGCACCTGTATCAAGCTCTTGCGACGCAGCGGCGGGCTGATCACGCTCCAAGGGGGCATGGATAGTCCCGGGGCGGTCGCGGCCGTGGAACTGGGCCTGCCGGCCATCGTCGGCATCGAAGGAAACCTCAACGAACTGGTCGACGGCATCAGCGTCATCCTGGATGCCAATACGGGGCAGTTGAGTGAGTGGAAGAAATGAGAAGATGAGGGGGTGACAAGGTGACAAGATGACAAGATGACAAGATGAAGACAATGGTCAATTGTTAACGGTCAATTGTTAACGGTCAATTGTCAATTCACCGTGTCATCCCCTCATCCTGTCATCCCCTCATCCCCTACACCTTGTCTGGCACTTCGTTCCCCGCCTCGACGATCGCCCGACGAACGTCGACCATGGGCAACAGGATCAGCCCGGCGATGAAGAAGATGCCCAGCGCCAGCACCGAGATGCGATAGCTGTCGGTGAACTGGATCGCCAGGCCAAAGAGGAGCGGGCCCAGCCAGCTTGTGCCGCGTTCGCTGACCTCGTAGAGGCCGAAATACTCGGTCTCCTGCCCCTTGGGGATCATCTGCGAGAAGAGCGAGCGGCTGAGCGCCTGGCTGCCGCCCAGCACCAGCGCGATGACGGCGCCCATCACAAAGAACTGGCGCCCCGTCTGCAAGAGCGGAGAAAACGCATAGATGGTAACGCCCGTCCAGATGACGAGGCTGATGATAATTGCGCGTTTCGCCCCGACCCAGCGGGCAAGATAGCCAAAGAAGAGCGCCCCGAAGAACGCCACAAATTGCACCATGAGAAAGAGCGGCGGCAGTTCGTCCGCCGTCATGCCCAGTTCCTCGCTGCCAAACTGGGCGCTGAGCGCGATGACCGTCTGGATGCCGTCGTTGTAGAGCAGGTAAGCCACCAGAAAGAGCATCGTCTGCGGATAGCGCGGCAGGTTGCGCAGCGTGCGCCCCAGTTGCTTGAAGCCGACAGTCAGGTAGTGCTCGCCGGGCGGCAGGATGCGCTGCGGCTGGCGGTTCTGCAAACGCGACAAGGGCAGGAGCGTAAAGAGCGCCCACCACACGCCGGCCGATGCCAGGCTGATGCGCACGGCGTCGCCGCTGCTGATCCCGAACTGCTCGCGCATGGAAAAAAAGACGAGATTCAGCGCCAGCAGGATGCCGCCGCCCAGATAGCCCATCGCCCAGCCGTAGGACGAAACTCTGTCGCGCTCGTTGGGCGTGGCAATCTCGGGGAGAAACGCGTTGTAACAGACGATGGACGCGCCGAAACTCAGGTTGGCAATGACAAAGAGCGTGCCGCCGAGCAGGTAATTGGTGCCGTCGAGAAAAAAGAGACCCATGGCCGAGAAGGCGCCGATGTAGGCAAAGATCCCCATGAGCCGCTTCTTGAGGTGGGTGTAGTCGACCACGGCGCCCATGACCGGCAGCACGAAGACCTGCAAGAGCACCGAGAGCGACACCATGTACGGGAAGAACGCATCGGCGCGGATGGGGATGCCGAGCGGATAGACAAAGCCCGATGCGTCGGCCGCTGCCTTGGTCACCGACGTCAGGTAGGGACCCAGGAAAACCGAGACGACCGTCGTCGAGAAGGCCGAATTCGCCCAGTCGTAGAAATACCAGCCGACCTGCTCGCGCGTGCCAAATAGCCTCCGGCGAGGTTCAGAAGTAGTCGCAGCACTCATAGACACCGACTTTCGTTATTTGGCTTGCGGTTGAAGGTTGATTGGCGGCAGGCCCTGGCCTACAGGGTCGGGCCGCCAGCGTTGTGCAAAAAAGGCCGGTCTCCATCAAGGAAGACCGGCCTCCCAGTCACTGGAGGGCGCTGCCTGCGCTCAGGCCGGCACCGCGAAGCTGCTCATCATGGCCATGACCTGCCCCTGCACCGCCGATTTCAGTTCGTCGTTGGTCGGATCCTTGGCGACGGCGGCGATCCAGCGCGCGACCTGCTCGAATTCGGCGGCGCCCAGGCCGCGCGTCGTGGCGGCAGGCGTGCCCAGGCGGATGCCGCTGGTGGTGAGGGCGGGTTTGGTGTCGAAGGGGATCATGTTCTTGTTGCAGTGAATGGCGGAGTGATCGAGCGCCTTCTCCACCAGCTTGCCCGTAATCTCATTGCCGTGGCGGTCGCTGCCCAGCACGCTGAGGTCGACGAGCATGAGATGGTTGTCCGTGCCGCCGCTGACGATGCGCAGCCCCTCGGCTTGCAGCGTGCCGGCCAGCACCTGGGCGTTGTCGAGCACGCGTTGCTGATAGGCGACGAAGCCCGGCTTCATGGCCTCGCCAAAGCCGACGGCCTTGGCCGCAATGATGTGCATGAGCGGACCGCCCTGCGTCCCGGGGAAGACCGCCCTGTCGATCTCCTTGGCCAGTTCAGCACGGCAGAGGATCAAACCGCCGCGCGGGCCGCGCAGCGTCTTGTGCGTGGTGGTCGTCACTACATCGCAGTAAGGCACCGGGTCGGGATGCAATTTTGCCGCAACGAGACCGGCGATGTGCGCCATGTCCATCATCAGCCGCGCACCGACGCTGTCGGCAATCGCGCGCAGGCGGGCGAAATCCCAGAAGCGCGGGTAGGCGCTGGCGCCCGCCACGATGAGCTTGGGCTTGTTCTCCAGGGCGAGACGCTCGACCTCGTCGTAGTCGATGCGCTCGGTATCGGGGCTGACGCCGTAATGCACAAAGTTGTAGAGCTTGCCCGAACTGTTCAGCCGGAAGCCGTGGGTCAGGTGGCCGCCGTGGTCGAGCTTGAGACCGAGCACGCTGTCGCCCGGGTTGAGCAGCGCCAGGTAGACCGCTTCATTGGCCTGAGCGCCGGAGTGGGGCTGCACGTTGGCATGATCGGCGCCAAAGAGCAGCTTTGCCCGCGCAATCGCCAGCTCCTCGGCGACATCCACGGCATCGCAGCCGCCATAGTAGCGCTTGCCGGGATAGCCCTCGGCATACTTGTTGGTCAGAACGCTGCCCATTGCGGCCAGAACGCCTGGCGAGACGTAATTCTCGCTGGCAATCAGTTCGATGCCGTTGGCCTGGCGCGTGCGTTCCAGTTCGATGGCGGCGTACAATTCAGGATCGGACTCGGCCAGCCACTGGCGCGGGTCGGGCATGGCAGTCCACGCCGGCACGGTGGACTCGGCATGCGAAGCAGTTAAGACACTCATGTGGTTACTCCTCAGGAGATCGCTGGAAAGGGACATCTCACGCCGGCTGTTCCGCTGCGTAGCTGCCAAGCGTGATGTCGGGCAACATAGCACGCTTTCAGGGATTCGTCAACAGAATTGGGGATGGCATTTCGCCTCAGCCGGGTCCAGCCGGCATTTCTGACCGTGCCTGTAAGCAATGCAAGGAAACTGTAAGATTCGCTGACGAAGATTGGTGGTATGGTTGTCCCCAACCAGCTTTTGCCGATCCTGACACCCAACAGCGCAATCTACGGCCGGTTTGCCAACGCCTTTTTGCGGCGATCTTACAAGACAGCGTCAAGGCAGGCCATCGTAGGAGTTTTTTCAATCACATCAACCACCGGAGTGATGACATGACACACAACACGAAAGTCCTGACGATTGAAGACGATCCGGCGCTGCTGCGCCTGGTGCAATATACGCTCGCCGAGGAAGGCATGGACGTTGCCACCGCCTCCAATGGGCGCGACGGCCTGCGCCAATTCTACGCGCTCCAACCCGAGCTGGTCATCCTCGATTTGATGATGCCGGAGATGGATGGCTGGGAGACCTGCCGGCGGATCCGCGAGATGGCGGATGTCCCGATCATGATGCTCACTGCCCGCGGTCAGGATGGAGATATGGTGCGCGGGCTTGACATCGGCGCCGATGACTACATGGTGAAGCCGTTCAGCCCCGAAGTGCTGGTTGCCCGCGCCCAGGCGCTGCTCCGCCGCTCGCGCATGGCCCGGCCCGAAAAAGCGCCGGCCGTCTACCGTGACGATCGCCTGTTTGTCGACCTGGAGGCCCGCCGCGTCTGTGTCGAAGGCATGCCGGTACGGCTGACCGCCACGGAATTCAAGCTGCTTGCCTTCCTTGTCGAGAACGCCGGGCGTGTCATGACCTTCCGCCAGACCCTGGAGAACGTCTGGGGCTGGGAGTATCAGGACGACTCGCACCAGGCGCGTCTCTACATTTGGCGGCTGCGCCAGAAGATCGAGGCCGACCCGAAGAACCCTGTCTACATTCAGACCGAGTACGGCGTCGGCTACCGATTTGAGAAGCAAGCGAACGCGCACTGATCGATCTGAACCTGCATACGTCCCATGTTTCGCCTGTTCCGCTTCTTTTCCATCGCCAGCTTCGTTCTCTTGTTGTTGGGTGGAACGGCGCTGAGCCTGCTCTATCGGCAGACGGCCGTTCGCGACCTGATGCGGGTGGAACAGGACAAGAATGTTGCGTTGACACGCACGTTCGCAAACATGATCTGGCCGGAGTTTGCCGGCTTCTTTGCGCGTTCGAGCGACCTCAGCGTCGACGCGTTGCGCAACAGCCCCGAGATCGCCAAGTTGGATGCCGCGATCCAGACGGGCATGGCCGGCAACGGGGTCGTCAAAGTCAAGATCTACGGCCTGGATGGGCGCACCCTCTACTCCTCACAACCGAGCCAAATCGGCGAAGATCAGAGCAGCAATGAAGGCTGGCGCCTCGCGCTTGGCGGCGAAATCGTCAACGAGTTGACCCATCGCGACGAGTTCAACGCGTTTGACGGCGTCATCGAGAACCGCGATGTGCTGGCGAGCTATATCCCCATCCGTCGCAGCGACGATGCGCCCGTCGAAGCGGTCTTTGAGCTGTACGGCGATGTGACCGAACTCGTCCGGGAACTCGACGACGTTCAGCTACGCGTCGTAGGTGGCGTCATTCTGGTGCTGAGTGTGCTCTACTCCCTCCTGCTCTTTGTGGCGCAGTATGCAGAACGCGTGGTGCGCGAGCAATACGCGGAACGCGAGCGCGCCGAACAGGCCCTGCGCCGCCGCGTCGCGCTGGACGACGTCGTGATCCGCATTTCCGCGCGCTTCGTGACAGCCGAACCTTCAGAGTTCGCCAGCAGCGTTCAAGCGGCGCTGGAGGCTGTCGGCTCCGCCCTGGGTCTGAAGCACGTGGCCGCCGCCGCGATCGATGACAGGGCAATGGTGACGGCGATTGCAGCCTGGCCTGTGCCCCCTGAGTCGGGAGCTGACCACAGGCAGGACGCGCTCCCCTGGCTTGCCGCGCAACTATGCGAGCAGGAAATGCTCGTAGTGCCCAACGTTGAGGAACTGCCGGCCGAAGCGCAGGGGATTGCGCACTACTGCCGGCGTCACCAAATTTCGGGCGCCCTCGTCCGCCGCCTGGAATATCGCCACACCTCTATCGGTTTCTTGCTTCTTGGCACCGACGCATCCAGCCCGGCGACCGGCGCCGAAATGGAAGGCATCGCGAAGATCGTTGCCGATCTGATCGCGACGGCGCTGGTCAAGCAGCAAGCCGATGCAACGCTGGCTGCCAGCGAGGAACGCCTGCGCACCCTGGTCGAGTCGATGAACGATATCATCTTCACCGTCGATCGGGCGGGTCGCTTCACCGGCTTCTACGGGCGCCAACTCGGCGAATACGGGTTGTCGGTTGATGCGACCGATCTCAGGGTGCCCGCCGACGTTTTCGACCAGGAAACCGCCCAATTGTATGACGCTGCGATCGACCAGGCCATGCGCGGCGAGAACGCCGTCTTCGACTGGGTCTTGGGTTCGCGTGAAGGGCGCCAGATCCATTTGCAAACAGCGCTCTCTCCAGTCATTGACGACGGTGGTGCGGTCATCGGGGCCGTTGGCGTGGGTCGCGACATCTCCGAACTGAAACGGCTGGAGCGGGTGAAGTCCGAGTTCATCGCCAGCGTGAGCCACGAATTGCGCACGCCGCTCGCCTCGATCCTTGGGTATGCCGAAATCCTGCTGCGCGGGCGGCCCGGCCCGTTGACTACAGTACAGCAGGAATTCCTCCAGACGATCCTGGACGGCAGCCGGCGCCTCAAGCTCCTGGTCGATGATCTGCTCGACGTCTCGCGCATTGAGGTCGGCAAATTCCGTATGACCTTCGATGATGTCGATCTGGAGGAAGCAATCCACCGGGCCGAGGAAACGATTCGCCCCCTGGCGGACAAGGCCGGCATCACGGTGAAAGTGGATGTACCTCCTCTGCTGCCGACGATCGAGGGCGACGAGCAGCGCATCGGCCAGGTCCTGGATAACCTGTTGAGCAACGCCGTCAAGTTCAGCCACGACGGCGGGTGCGTGTGTATCGCGGTTGAAGAGGAAGATGCGGCGCTCTGTGTCATCGTACGCGATGCGGGCATAGGGATTCCCCAGGAGGACATTCCCCACCTCTTCTCACGGTTCTACCGCGCCAGCAATGCGGAACCAAACCAACGCAGTGGCACGGGCCTGGGGCTCTATATTACCCGTGCGATCGTGGAAGGACATGGCGGCCGCATCCAGGCTGAGAGCGCCGCAGGCGAGGGCACGACGATTCGCTTCTGGCTCCCCAAACTCCAGTTATCGCCGCTGGAAACCAGCCCGGACATGCTCGTCAAGGAAATCGCCGACCGTTACTTCGGCAATTGACGTAGCTGCTCCACACCGCCCGGCCGTATTCCGCTTGCGCCGGCCCCAACCACGCGCAATTGAGACAACCTTGAGACAACTCGTTGATGGCTTGGTAAATCCCCGTAAGCTAGGCTGGAACCGTGCCCGTGCAGCCGGATTGCTGTGGGCACCTGGTTATCGCAGCCTGTCCCCGCAGGCCGCCACAAGGGAGACAGGGTCGTTATGTTTCATGTTGCCACGGGTCGCAGCAATCACGCCGACGCCTTCCGGGCAGGACGGGAAGCAGCACAGAGTGCGCAGCGGGAGGTAGCTAACCGCAACGGCAGGCTGTCGCGGCCTGGGCTGGCACTGGTCTTTGGCGATGCCCGCTATGCGCAACAAAGCCTGCTCGATGGCGTCGCCGATGTCGTCGGCCGCAACGTCACCCTGGTCGGGTGTAGCAGCACCGCGCAGATCTCGCCCCTTGGGTTGGAGGATGGGGCGGTCGTCGTCATGTTGATCTGGCCTGGCTCGCGGCTGGCCGTCTGTCCGGTGCTGGCCACCGGCGTGGGCGCCAGCCCCTACGCATCGGGGCTGGCCCTGGGCCGTGAGATTCGGGCTCGCCTGCCCCATGCCGCCGATGTCACCACCCGCACGAAGTGGATCGGCGACCGCTTTGTGACGATTCATCCGTACACGTTACTCCTCTTTTCCGACAGCGCCGGCAGCGATCAGTCGCTTCTCGCCGGCGCATCGGCCGCGTTGGGGCCGGCTTTTCAAATCGTCGGCGCCATGGCGGCCAACGCCCCTCGCATGGGCGAACCCTGTATCTATTACAACGGTGTCGTCCAGCATGATGCCGCCGTCGGGCTCGCCGTCGTCAGCCGCGTGCCGACGGCCGTCGGCGTCTGCCACGGAGGGTGCGAGCAACACCCGGAGTCGACGCTCCTGCGCAACGACGACGGCGTTCTTTTCGTCCCTAGCGAGCGACGGCTGCAGACGGTCAGCAGCGTCTCCAGCCCACAGCGCCAACTGCTGCCGCACAATGGCCACGCCGCACCCACCGAACGCGACAACCGTTTCTTCCCACAATCACCAGCATCGCTCGATTTTCGAGAGTTCGAGGCAGGTGGCGCCGCCACAGAGAACGGGGCGGTGTCTCGCAATGGCTGCACCGCGCAGTGCAGTGTCGAAGCTGCGCGCGCCGCAGCGGAATACGCCAGAAACAGCCTGGGCAACGCCCTGCCCGCTGCCGCACTGGTGTTTGGTTCTTCCTCCGGTGCAGAGCGCAGAGGCGCGGGCATGGGGCAGAAACTGGCGGCAGTCCGCTCCGTCCTGGGCGAGAGCGTGCCCGTCATCGGCTTCCATGCCAATGGCGTGCCCGATATCCCCGGCCCGCCCACGCCCGATTCCTCCAGCCAGACCTGCGTCGTCTATGTCGTCGGCATCTAGGCCGCGGTCATAACACGCCCAGCCGGCCACATTCTCCAGACACACTGCTTCCACCACGCCGCCGATTGCCGCACGACAAAATCTGTAACAACTTTGAGACAGCCCAGTGATGTTTGTGCAAGATGCGCTTGTCAGACTGAGGCAAGCGCATTTTTGCATCACATGGCCGAACCTCTGTGTTCGCCGAAACGATCCGGGAGGCAACCCTATGACCGTACAGCAAGTCCAGAGTCTTCCAGCCGTCAGCTCACCAGACAATCAGCGCCCGTGGCTTTTCCAGGTGACGCGCGTGGTCTTGTTCCTGCTGACAGCAGGGCTCGTGGGGTGGGGAGGCCTCATGGCGGCGCGGCTCGTCGTCACGCCTGCCCTGACCGCGACTGTGGGCGAGACAATCCAGGCCGGCGATCTCGCCTTTTCGGTCGATTCGGCCACGTGGCTCAGCATGGATCACGGCGATCATGATTCGGACCCATATTCCAACGTCACGCTCGAATCTGACACCGACGATGAAGCGGCCATCGCCGCAGCGTCGCTCGGCTTCTCCATGCCGCCATCCATGATGCCCGGCCTGCCCAAGGAAGGCCAGCAGCGCCTGCGCATCGAGGTCACCTTCCAGAACACCGGGCAGGGGCGCGAAACGATCGGCCCCGAGCACTTCCGCGTCGAGGCAGCCGACGGCACGGTCTACCAACCGCTGAAAAACAGCAGCCTGCGTACACAGGAGCTGGTCGCCGGCCAAGGGATCGGCGCACTGCTCTTTGTAGACGTCGACGAGACCGCCACGGCGCCGCGCATCATCTGGGCGCGCGACGGCAAGCAGGTTGCCCTGCCCATCGACGGCGCCCCTAACCACGATCACTAGCCTGGGGGCGACGGGAATCCCCCGCGACCCTTGTCCAGCCAGCAATGCCTTTGGGCGGCAGCCCGGCGCGCCGTCGCAGTTCAAGATTGGGAAAGAATCATGAAACAGGCACTTATCTCCCTACTCCGCAACCGGTCATACCAGTTGGCCCTGGTGATCACGCTCGGTGTCATGGCCGGGCAGCATCTGATTACAGAGCATGTGCTGACGACCCGCCATCTTGGGACGCTCGACCACCTGGCCATCTTCGCCGTCACCGGCGCGTGGATGCTGCCTGCGGCCCTGCTCTCGGTCGTGCTGGGCCGGCGCATCGCGCGCTTCCTAGGCATCGGTGAGCGGCACTGGCTCCATCGTATCGAGCTGGCCGGTCTCATCTCCATCGTCATGCTGGAGATCCTGCTGGCCGGCTTCGTCGCGCAGCCGTGGACGCATCCCATCTACGACGCCCTGCTGCCCGCCCACCACCACGCCGCCGACCCGCTGCAAACGATGGTTCTCGGCCAGATGCTCACCTTCGTCGTGGCGCTGCTGGGTCTCTTCCTTCTGCCGCTGCAGGATGTGAAATGGCGCGCCGTGCAGGTGCCCAGCCTGTCACTCAACACGCGCCGCCGGGCGGTGTCGCTGGCGCTGCTGGCGAGCATGGTGCTCAGCCTGCTGCCCTTCCAGGTGCAGAACGGCGTCCTGACGCCGGCCACCACCCAGGCCGTCAGCGATGCCTGCACCGACCCCGGCGCCCCGCAACGCAGTTACAACGTTTCGGCCATCTTTGTGCGCATGACGCTCAACCGCTTTGGCGACAACGATCCCGGCGCGGCCATGTACGTGCTGACGGAGAACATCCCCGCGCTGCGCGCCGAGGAGGCTGCGCGCCAGGTGACGACCGGCCTGCGCAGCGACCTGATCCAGCCGCTGGTTATCCGCGCCAACCTGGGCGAGTGCGTGACGATCAACTTCACCAACCAGCTCAACCGGGCGGCCTCTTTCCACGTGCAGAGCCTGGCCTACACCGTCAACAACGCCGGCGGCATGGTCGGCAATAACCCGGACACCTTCGCCGCAGCCAACGGCGGCACGCGCACCTATCGCATCTCCATGCCGCCGGCCAACGACCCGCGCGGCGAAGGCGCGTATTACTTCTACAGCCACGGCGCGGCACGTGCGTTGACCAGCCACGGCCTCTTCGGCGCCCTGGTGGCCGAACCGCCCGGCTCGACCTATCTGCACGCCATGACCGGCCAGCCGCTCACCAGCGGCTGGGAGGCGATCATCGTCGATCCTAATGGCTCCAACTTCCGCGAATTCACGCTGCTTTGGCATGAGATCGGCGACGAAAAGGCCGACATTTTCGACGCGGCTGGTACCCCGCTGCCCGTGCTCGACCAGGCCATCAGCGGCGCCTACCGCCCCGGCTCGCGCGCCATGAACTATCGCAGCGAGCCCTTCATGGATCGCCTGCTCTTGCAGCAGGCCAATGGCCAGGAAATGGACAAGGCGCTGGCCTACAGTTCCTACACCTTTGGCGACCCGGCCACGCCCATGCCGCGCTCCTACCTCGGCGAGCCGACCAAAACGCGCCTGGTGCACGCCGGCAGCGAGATGTTCCACGTCTACCACCTGCACGGCGGCGGCACGCGCTGGCGCCGCAATCCCTTCGCCGACGACCGCGGCGAGTTCGACCAGGGGTTGAAGAAGTCGCCGACGCAGGACGCCTTCTCTATCCGCCTGGACTCGCAGAGCATCGCACCCTCCGAGAGCTTCACGCTGGAGCACGAGTGCGCGGCCGGCGGCTGCCAGCAGACTGCGGGCGACTATCTCTTCCACTGCCACATCGGCCCGCACTACGTGGCCGGCATGTGGTCCTTCTGGCGCGTCTACGACACACTCCAGCCCGACCTGGCCGTCATCCCGACGCGCGCACCGGCGCCGACCGCCGTCAACTCGCTGGGGCTGATCGGGACCGTCGTCGAAGGCAGGACATTATTGCCTGCCGCGCAGATTACCGATCCGAATACACAGATTTCCATCGAGGATTGGGCGCGACGCCTGTTCCCTGCGCAGGGCGTGCCCTTCGACGAACTCGACGCGGCCGTGTGGGACTGGACGATCGACTATGTCAACGGCGACCCGAACCAGCCGCTGGTATTGGGCGAGCCGGAAACGACCTTTACCTGGGTCAACTACACGCCAAGACCCGGGACGCGCCCGGATCGGCGGCCGGAGATCATGTTCAACCCGACCAATGCGCGCTATGCGTGGCCGGTGCTGCGCCCGCACCTGGGGCGACGGCCGCCCTTTGCCTCCAACCAGCACGGCGGCGCGCCCTGGGCAGGCGAGACCGCAACGGCCACACGACCCGACGGCATGTGCCCGGACACGGCACCCAACAACCGCTTCTATCCGGTGACGGCGATCCAGAAACGGCTGGAAATCAAGCCCAACGCCTTCGACGACAACGGCATGTTGTTCGTGCTGAATGAGGACAAGCAGGCCGTGGTCGCCGGCACCAAACAGGCCGAGCCGCTGGTGCTGCGATCCAACGTGGGCGACTGCGTCGACGTGGTGCTGACCAGTTCGTTGGAGGATGCTCGCGCCTTCCACACCTACTCCAAGGTGAACCTGCACATTCACTTCGTGCAGTTCGACCCGCAGGCCTCCGACGGCGTCATCAGCGGCATGTCCTTCGAGCAGTCCGTGCGCCCGTACACGACGGAACTCAGCGCGCCTGGTGCGCTGGCGCCCGTCGGGCGCACGTTGGTGCAGGCTGCCGCGGCCGGCGCCACCCAGATCGCCGTCAGCGACGCCAGCCGGCTGCACGTCGGCGGCGCCTTCGGCATCGGCCTGGACCGTGCCAACATCGAGATCCGCACGCTCACCGCCGTCGACACGGTGAACAACACCGTTATGCTGGACCAGCCGCTGGCGCAGAACCACGAGAGCGGCGAGCCGGTGGGCGTGGAGTTCGTGCGCTATCGTTGGTACTCCGACGTCGACTCGGGCACGGTCTTCTATCACAGCCACGTTACCTTCACCGACTGGTATCATGGCCTGATCGGCGCGCACATCATCGAGCCGGCCGGTTCGACCTACCACAACCCGTTGACCGGCCAGCCGATCCGCAGCGGCACCGTGGCCGACATCCGCACCACGGGCGTCGCCGGCAACACCTCCAGCGGTCCGTGGCCGCCCGGCGCGCCGGGGACAGAGCGCGGCTTCCGCGAATATGTCGTCTTCTTCACGGCCGACAGTCCCGCCAATGGCGCCAGCGGCGGCACGATCAACCTGCGCGCCTCGCCCTTCGCCACGCGCGGCACCGACCCGGGACGCATCTTCTCGTCGGTGACCAATAACGACCCCTTCACGCCACTCTTCCGCGCCTACCTGGGCGACCCGGTCATGATCCGCGGCATGAGCGTGGTGGAGAAGGAAGGCGCCCTGCGCATCACCGGCCATCGCTTCCGGCTCGAGCGTTTTGCATCCGAAGGCGTGCAGATGGACACCGCCGGCATAGATATCTCCGAGCGTTACGACCTCATCCTGGAGGGCGGCGCCGGCGGCATCCAGCAGCGGGCGGGCGACTATCTCTACTACACGACCATCATGGAGCAATTCATCGATGGCGCGTGGGGCCTCATGCGTGTCTACGATCGCCAGCGCAACGACCTGCAGGTGCTGCCGGGACGCCCGGCGCCGCCCACGGGTCCGGGCGGATTCCCGCAACAGCAGCCGTCGCCCGGCAGCGCGCCCATACCGGCGAGCGATCCCGGCGCCGTCTGCCCGGCCAACGCGCCGCTGCGCTCCTACGAGGCGGTGATCTTCCGCCAGCCGATTCCGTACAGCCCGGCCAATGTCGACCTGGACGGTGTCGTCTATGCGCTGGCGGATGAAGAGGCAGCCATCCGCGCCGGTACGCTGCCGGCCCGCCCGCTGGTGCTGCGCACCAATGTGGGCGAATGTCTCGAGATCGGCCTGACCAACAAGCTGCTGCAGAGCGCCTCTCTGCACGCCGGTGAGCTGACCTACGACCCGCAAGGTTCCTACGGCGCGGCCATCGGCTTCAACACCGACTCCACCGTCGCGCCCGGCGCGCGCCGTGTCTATCGCTATTATGCCGACCAGGATGTGGGCATCACGCTCTTCTACAACCTGGCCAATCCGACCACGGCCGCGCGCGGGGCCTTCGGCGCCATCATCGTGGAGCCGGCCGGTTCCATCTACCGCAACCCGCTGGACGGCACGACCGCGCGCTCCGGCATCGTCGCCGACATCATCACGCCGCAGGGCAGCTTCCGCGAGTACGTGGGCCTGCTCAGCGACGAGGACGACGTCATCGGCCAGAACCAGATGCCCTATCCCACCGTGGTGCAGGGCTTCACCGGCTTGAACTATGTGGCCGAGGCCTTCGCCGATCGCCTGGGCGTCAATGCCGACCCGGCGCTGGTCTTTGCCAGCCCGGTGCATGGCGACCCGGCCAACCTGCTGCAAGCGCACCTGGGCGATGCCGTGCGGCTGCGCGTCGGCAAGCCGTGGGGCACGCAAGGCCAGGTCTTCGGAATCGAGGGCCATCGCTGGCCGCTCGAACCGAACATGGCCGGATCGAACCTGATCGCCAGCAAGTCCTTCCGCAGCGGCGAGGCGTTCGACATGCTGCTGCACGACGGCGCCGGTGGGCAGGCGGGCGCGCCGGGCGACTACTTCTTCGGCGACATGCGCGCGCCCTTCCAGGAGGCGGGCGTGTGGGGTCTGCTGCGCGTCCTGCCGGGCCAGGCGACGGGCGTGCTGCCGCTGCCGGCGCCGGGCGTCATGCTCGACGCAACCAACACCGCCAGCGCCGCGCAAATCTATCTCAACTCGCCGGTCACCTTTGCGTACCAGGTGCGCAATCGCGGCACGGTCGCCCTCACCGGTGTGAACGTCACCGACAGCGCCTGCGCAACTCAGGGTGGGACGCTGACGCAGACCGGCAACGGCAATGGCGACGCCATTCTCGACGCCGGCGAAATCTGGAGCTACACCTGCACGGTCACGCCGGCCGCTACCATCACCAACCGCATGACGGTCACGGCGCTCGACGGCGCCGGCGCCACGGTCACGGCTGCGGCCACGGCCGGCGTCTCCGTCGTCAACCCGCAGATCGCGCTGGCACGCCCGGCGCCGGCCGCGCAGGTGCAGGCCGGCCAGCCCATCGCCTTCGCCTATGCCGTCTCCGTGCCGGCCGGCGGCGTCGGCTCGCTGAGCAACGTCGTCGTGACGGACGATGCCTGCACCGCACCCACGCGCACCGGCGGCGACACCAATAACAACAATGTCCTGGAAGTGGGCGAGACGTGGCTCTATGCCTGTACGGTCACGCTCAACGCCAACGTGCAGAGCACGGCGACTGCCACGGCCGTCGACTCCTTCGGCGCCCAGGTGGCGGCCGTGGTGCCGCTGGCAATCGAGGTGCTGCCGGCGAGCATCCAACTCTCCGTGCAGCCGAGCGTCACTTCCGCCATCGTTGGCACCACGGTCAACTACAACTACACGGTGACCAACAACGGCAGCGCGCCGCTCAACAATGTCACCGTCACCGACTCGCTCTTTGGCGCCATCACCCTGAATACCAACGCGCTGGCGCCGGGGGCGAGCGCCACGGGCAGCCGCTCGATCGTCGTCCAGGAGAGCCACCTGCCCGGACCGTTGGTTGGAAATATCACGGCGACGGGCACGCCCTCCGTGCCGCCGTCCGCCAACGTCACGGCCAACGCGACGACCTCGGTGGCGCTCGGCGCCACGCCGCAGATTGCGGTGACGAGTGTCGCCCAGCCGGGCAGCGCCACCATCGGCCAGAGCATCGCCTATACCTTCACGGTGACCAACAACGGCAACACGACGCTGAGCAACGTGGTCGCCAACGACACGCGCTTTGGCGCACTCCTGCCGGCGCCGGCCACGTTGCAGCCGGGCCAGAGCGTCGTCCAGACGCGTGCGCTGCCTGTGACCGAAGGGCTGCTGCCTGGCCCGGTGACCAACAGCGTTACCGTCACGGGTACGCCGCCGGCCAACCTGCCGCCGGTGACGGCCACGGCCAACAGTGCCGTCAACCTGACCTACAGCGCCGCCCTCCAGGTGACGCGCACCGCGTCGCCGAATCCGGCGGGCGTCGGCCAGGCAATCAACTACGTCTTCACCGTGCGCAACATCGGCAACGTCACGCTCTCCGACTTGCAGGCGGTCGACAGCCGCTGGAGCGTCGTCGGCATCAGCGTCAGCAGCCTGGCGCCCAACGCCGAGACGACCATCTCGCACGTCTACACGGTCAAGGAGAGCGACCTGCCCGGCCCGCTAGTCAACACGCTGGTCGTGACGGGAACGCCGCCCGGTGGCCTGCCCGCCGTGTCGACGTCGAACACCGGCTCCGTCAACCTCGTCAGCAACGCCGTGTTGCAGGTCAGCCAGACCAGCAGCAGCGCACAGGCGGCCGTCGGCCAGTCGGTCACCTTCACCTACACGGTGCGCAACGCCGGCAACGTGACGCTCAACAACGTCGTCGTCAGCCGCAGCTTCCCGACGGCCCAGTCCATGGCGCCCGTCAGCCTGGCGCCGGGTCAGAGCATCACGGGCACGGTCAGCGGCACGGTACTGGAATCCTACCTGCCCGGCCCGCTGGTGAGCACGGTCAGCGCCACGGGCGCGCCGCCGTCCGGCGCGCCGGTCAGCGGCTCCAACGCCACCTCGGTGGCGCTGACCAGCAGCCCGGCCATTCAACTGACGATGCAGGCCAGCCGCAGCAGCGCCAACGTGGGTGAGGCCGTCACCTACACCTACACCGTGCGCAACATCGGCAACGTGATGCTGAACCAGGTCACGGTGAACGATGCCCGGCTGGGCGCAGTCACGCTCAACACGACGACGCTGGCGCCCAATGCAACGGCGACCGGCACGCGCACGCGCACCATCGTCGAGGGCGACCTGCCCGGACCCTTCACCAACAACGCGACGGCCAGCGGCACGCCGGCCTTTGGCGGCGGTGCGGCTGTAACGACCGGCGCGTCAGCTTCGGTAACGCTCACCAGCAACCCGGCCATCCGGCTGACGCTACAGACGAGCGCGGCGTCGGCCAGTGTGGGCGAGGCAGTTCTCTACACCTACCGCGTGGAGAACAACGGCAACGTCACGCTCCAGAATCTCAGCCTGAGCGACTCACGCTTCGGCAATATCGCGCTGGGCCAGTCCAACCTGGCGCCCGGCGAGGTCATCACCCGCGTCGAGGTCTTCACCGTCGGCGAGAGCGATCTGCCCGGCCCGCTCAACAACAGCGCGACGGCCACGGCCAAGTCGGCCTACTCGCCCTTCGCCACCGTGACGAGCGGCGCCAATGCGACGCTGGCGCTGACCTCCAACCCGACGCTTCAGGTGACGCGCCAGACGAACGTGGCGTCCGCCACCATCGGCCAGCGCGTCTACTACACCTTCACGGTGACCAACCGCGGCGACGTGACGCTGAGCAACCTCAGCGCCAGCGATACGCTGCTCGGTTCCATCGTGCTGGGCAACAACCTGCTGCAGCCGAATCAGAGCACGACGGGCAGCAAGTCCTTCGTCGTCACGGAGGCCAACCTGCCCGGCCCGCTGGCCGACATCTTCACGGTCTCGGGCATGGCGTCCGGCGGCGGTGGTGTCGTCACGGCCGGGACGAGCGGCGTCGTCAACCTGACCTACAACGCCGCGCTGCAAGTCGAGCGCACGGCGACACCCGATCCGGCTGATGTCGGCGTCGGCGTCACCTACCGCTTCACGGTGACCAACAATGGCAACGTCACGCTCAACAACCTCAGCGCCGGCAACACGCTGCTGGGCACCGTGCTCGTCGACAAGACGGCGCTGGCGCCCGGCCAGAAAGCGCTGGCTCAGGTGACGCGCATCGTCGTGGAGGGCGACCTGCCCGGCCCGCTGGCCGACACGCTGACCGTCACGGCCACGCCGCCCAACGGGCTGCCCGCCGTGACCGGCTCGGCGACGGGTGCGGTGGCACTGCGCAGCAACGCTGTCCTGGAACTGGTGCAGACGGCCAACACGGCGCTGGCCGACATGGGCGACACCGTCATCTTCACCATGCGCGTGCGCAACCTGGGCAACGTCACGCTCAACAACGTCGTGCTGACGCATGACTTCCCGACCGCGACGACGCTGCCGGCCTTCAGCCTGGCGCCTGGCGCCACGGTCGTGCGCACGGTCACCCATGTCGTGGGCGAGAGCGACCTGCCCGGCCCGCTCACCAACAACGTCGGCGTCACGGCCAATCCGCCGCTGGGCGCAGCGCTCACCGCGGCCGACTCGGACAGCGTCGCCCTGCAAAGCAACGCCGAGATCAAGCTGAGCCTGTACGCCAGCCACGACGCGGCGAGCATCGGCGACACGGTCACCTACACCTACGAGGTGAAGAACCTTGGCAACCAGACGCTGCAGAGCCTGGCGCTCACCGACAGCCGGCACGGCGTCATCGCCCTCGGCGTGACTGCGCTGGCGCCGGACGCCAAGACGACCAAGACGATCACCTACGTGGTCAAGGAGAGCGACCTGCCCGGCCCGTTGGCCAATGTGGCCACGGTGACGGGCGCGCCACAGTTCGGCGGCGGGGCCGCCGTCAGCGACTCTGACTCGCACGCGATCGCCCTGACCGGCGCGCCGGCCCTGGAGGTCACGCGCCAGTCCAGCCGCAACTCGGCGACCGTCGGCGACAGGCTGACCTACACCTTCACGGTGCGCAACGCCGGCGACGTGACGTTGACGAATCTGAAGCTCGTCGACACGCGGCTGGGCGAGCTGGCGCTCGGCCAGAGCGAGCTGGCGCCCGGCGCGACCGTCGTCGTCGCCGGCTCCACCACGGTGGCGGAGAGCGACCTGCCCGGCCCGCTGGCCAACACGGTCACCGCACAGGCGACGCCGAAGTTCGGCGGCAGTGCGCCGCTGACCGCCACGAAGAGCGGCCAGGTAACGCTCTTCGGTCTGCCCGGCATCAACCTGTCACAGCAGGCCAGCACATCCATCGCCAACGTGGGTGAGACGGTGTACTACACCTTCACGGTCGAGAATATCGGCAACGTGACGCTGGTCGACGTCAAGATCATCGATACGCACCTGGGCACCATCGAGATTGCGGGCAGCGCAGGTCTGGCGCCCGGCGCCAAGCGCACGAAGAGCGTTGCCCATGTGGTCGAGGAGGACGATCTGCCCGGCCCCATCAACAACTATGCCACCGTCTCCGGCATGCCGATCTACCTGGCTGGCGTTCCGGGCGGTGCGGGACAGCTCACGCGCTCCACGGCCGGCACGGTCTCGGTGAGCACCTCGTCGGTGACGCTGCGCCACGTCGTCGCCAGCGGCAACACGCAGCCGGCCATGGCGTTCAGCCTGGACGGCAAGACGGCGACGCTGGGTCACGGCGAGAGCAAGAAGTTCGGCACGCTCACGCCGGGCGCGCACACCGTCACCGTGGCGCTGCCGGAGCAGTGGCAACTCGCCGGCGTCGCTTGCGACAGCGGCGTCACCATCGACCAGTCGGCGGCGCCGGCCGCCGGTGGCCAGGCCGTCGCGACCTTCACGCTGGATCGCAGCCAGCACGTAACCTGCACCTTCACCACGGAACAGACGGCCTACGATCTGTACATGCCGGCCGTTCTGCGCTGATCTAGCCCCGTGGATGGGTAGTCCGATCCCCTGCTACCCATCCACGCCCTGAAAGAACCAGGAGGCGGCGAATCCGTATCGGACTCGCCGCCTCTGCTTTTCTGCCGCCGGCCAAAATTGAAACAACTTCGTAACAACCCGTAGATCGGGCTGTGAAGTCTGGCGCGTACGCTGGTCAGGAACCGATCGAGCGCACTGGGCGCATGGCCATGGAAGGATGAGGTCCGTCATGTCGAAAACAGCGAAACTTCGCCAGAAATTTACACAGCGCGGCGCAGCGCGCGCACGCCAGGTCGCCTTGATGATGATTTTGATCGTCAGCATGCTCGCCGCCGGCGTCCTGCCGGCACAGGCAGCAAACGGCACGCATGTCGTGGGTGGTTTGACCACCGTGGGCGGCCAGGCATGGCTGCCGGGTCCAAGCGGCGCCGTCGACGGCAATTTGTGGGTAGCAGACCGGGTGCTCGGCCTCTGCCGCGTCGACCTGGACACGGGCGGCGCGTTTGTCGTCAACCCCGCCACCTGCAACACGGCAGCCAGCGTTCCGGGCCAGTTCGCCTACGTACCCGCCGGCAACTTCCTCTACGTGCCCGCGGGCGCAGCCGGCAGCGCCAGCATCGTGCGGCTGCTCTACGACCCGGCCACCGAGACGGTCAGCACACCGGTGGCGATCAGCACCGCGCCCGGCGTGGTGCCCGTACCCGACCTGCGGCCCGCGGCCGTGGCGATCGGGCCGAGCGGCAGCCTCTACGTGAGCTACCTGAACAGCAGTGCCATTGTGCGGGTCGTCGGGCCCGGCAGCGGATCGCCCACCATCCAGGCGGTTGGCACGTCGAGCACCGGCGGCGGCGTGCGTTCGCTGGCTTTTGTCGGCAACGACCTCTACCTGGCCGAAAGCACCGGCGTGACGCGCATCGCTGCGGTTGATGCCTGTACCGGTGCCTGCACAGCAGCCGCAGTCGCCGGCATCGGCGCCGTCGCACCGCTGTCGCTGGCGGCCAACGCCACCCATCTCTACATCGGCAATGCCGCCGCAGTGCATCGCTACAACCTGTCGACAGGCGTGCAGGAATTGTTTGGCGACACGGGCACTGTCGCCGTTCCCGGCAACACCGTCACGCCGCCGCTCATCAACGTGACCAGCCTTGCCCTGGAAGGAACCAACCTGTACGTCGCCGATGACCCGAACGGGGGCGACAGCCTCAAGGCGCGTGTCTGGCGCATGCAGACTGGCGATCCGGCCGGCGGCGATGCAGCCGCGCCGCTTGCAGTCGCTACGCTCTATGCCGAGCGTCCTCAGGCCGGTATCACCGCGCCGGCGAACATCCTTTGGCTTGACGGCGCATTGGGTCAGCGCATGTGGGTGACGGACGCCCTGCAAGGTCTCTGTCGCGTGGATCCGGGCGCCGGTGGTCCCGTACTGAACGTAGCGACCTGTCGCATCGGCGCGGACGTGCCGGGCCAGGTGACCTTCGACCCGGCCGGCAATATCGTTTATATGCCGGTGCTCGGCGACGGCGCCTATCGCGCTGCCTACAATCCGGCCAACAACACGCTTGGCGTGCCGGTGCGATTCTTTGCAGAGGTTGCAACGCCACAAGGACAGCCGGCGCGCATGACCTCCGCTGCACTCGGCCCCGACGGCAATCTCTACATCGGCTACATCCGGCTGGGCGACATCCACCGGTTTGTCAATCCTTCGGGCGCGCCGGGCGGGCCGCCGCAGCAGTTCCACTCCATTGGCCTCAGCGGCGGTGAAGTCAGCGGCATGGCCTTCATCGGCCCCGATCTCTACATCCTCGACGCCGACCCGATCACGCTGGCGCCCCGGCTATCGGTCATGCGCGATGCCCCGGCCTGTGGCGGCGCGCCCGGCAACGCCGGAACTTGTGTTGCCGAGCCGATCGCCAGCGTCGCGTTGCCGGTGCCTCTTGGAGAGGCACATCATACCTTGGCCTCCGACGGCGAGACGATCTTCATCACCAATGAGACGGAATTGCTCTGGTACAACCCGGCCACCGACACAACAGTCACCGTCGCGCGCTCCGGTCAGGACAATCTGGGCGTCGATGCTGGATTGCGGGCGGTCACAGGTATCGGTTTTGACGGGCAGGGCCAGGTCTATTTCGGCGACGACACGACGGGTGCTCTCGACGGAAACCAGACGCGCATCTGGAAAGTCAAGCGCCCGATCGCCAATGCCGGCGCTGACCAGACCGTTCTCGTCAATGGCGCGGTCACGCTGGACGGCACGGGCAGCAGCGACCCCGGCAACCGCCGCCCGCTGAGCTACCAGTGGACGCAGATCGGCACACCGGCGGTCACGCTGACGGGCGCCAACACGGCGCAACCGACCTTCACGGCGCCGGCCACGCCGGCCGTGCTCACCTTTGCCCTGAACGTGACCGACGGGCTCGGCATCGTCAGCATGCGCGACACGGTCCGCGTCACGGTCAACGATGCACCGATCACCGGGCTTGCCCTCGACGGTTCCAGCCCCACCACGCTGGGCCAGGTCACCAACTTCACGGCCTCGACGACGGGCGGTACCAACATCGCCTACCAGTGGAACTTTGGCGACGGCTCGCCGGTTGCGGCGGGGGCGGCATCCAACAACCACACCTATCCCAGCGTGGGCACCTACACCGCCATCGTCACGGCAACCAACAACGCCGGCTCGGTCTCGGCGACGCGCGCCATCGTGGTTTCCAACCAGGCGCCGTCGTCGAACGCGGGGAACGACCAGACCGTGACGGTCGGCTCTACCGTGACGCTCAACGGCACGGGCAGCAATGACCCGGACGGTCACACCCCGCTGAGCTACGCCTGGCAGCAGACGGGCGGCCCAGCCGTCACGCTGAGCAGCAGCACGGCCGCGCAGCCGACCTTCACGGCACCGGCCACACCGGCCACGCTGACCTTCAGCCTGCTCGTCACCGACAGCCGCGCCCTGGCCGCGGCGGCGCCCGACAGCGTGACCATCACCGTGCGCGACACGGCCATCACCAACGCCGCGCTGACCAGCAACAGCCCGACGACGCTGGGCCAGGCGACCACGCTCACCGCCACGGCCACGGGCAGCAATCTCACCTACGTCTGGACCTTCGGCGACGGCACACCGGCGACACCGGGCGGCGCCACGATCACGCATGTCTTTGCCGGCGAAGGAACGTTCAATCCGAGCGTGACCATCGCCAATGGCTTTGCCAGTACGTCGCGCAACACGCCGGTCAACATCACCAACCTGGCGCCGCAGGCCAATGCCGGCGCTGACCAGAACGCGCTGGTCGGCGGCACGGTGACGCTTAACGGCGCCGGCAGCAGTGACCCGGACGGCCACACGCCGCTCGGCTATAGCTGGGCTCAGACCGGCGGGCCGAATGTCACGCTCAACAATGCGACCAGTGCATCGCCCTCATTCACCGCGCCGGGCCTGCCGACGACGCTCAGCTTTGCGCTCACCGTCACGGATGCGCGCGGCAAATCGTCGAACGGGGCCGATACCGTCACCATCGTCGTGGGCGACGTGCCGATCAGCGGCTTGTCGGCCAGCCACAGCGGGCCGGTCGTCGTCGGGCAGAGCGTCAACTTCGACGCCAACGCAACCGGCACCAACATTACCTACCAGTGGAGCTTTGGCGACGGCGCCACCGGTGCGGGCAAGAATCCGAGCCACGCTTACAGCAGTGCCGGCGTCTTCACCGCCATCGTCACCGCTACTAACGGCGCGGGCAGCACGAGCGCCAGCACGCTGGTGGGTGTCGGCAGCCTGCCGCCCTCGGCCAACGCCGGCACCGACCAGAATGTCGCAGTCAGCGCGATCGTCACGCTGAACGGCGCGGGATCATCTGACCCCGGCAACAACGTGCCGCTCCTCTATCGCTGGCAGCAGCTCAGCGGCCCGGCGGTGGCGCTCAGCAGCGCAGGCGCGGCACAGCCCACCTTCACCGCACCGGCCGCACCCGCCACGCTCACCTTCCGCCTGGTCGTCACCAATACGGTCGGCCTGGGCAGCGCACCGGACGACGTCACCGTGACCGTGCAGGATGTGCCGGTCGGCGGTCTGTCGGCATCGAACAGCGGCCCGACAGTGCTGGGCCAGGCGACGCAGTTGAATGCCAATGCCACGGGCAGCAACATCACCTACCAGTGGAGCTTTGGCGACGGCGCGACGGGGACGGGCAAGAGCCCCTCGCACACGTATCCATCCACCGGCGCGTTCACGGCCATCGTCACGGCCACCAACAGCGCCGGCAGTGCCACGGCCTCGACGATCGTGCTGGTGACGAACCAGGCGCCGTCTGCCAATGCCGGCGCCAACCAGGATGCCATCGTCGGCACGACGGTGACGCTCAACGGCGGCGCCAGCAGCGACTCCGACGGCCATACGCCGCTGAGCTACGGCTGGCGGCAGACGGGCGGTCCGGCCGTGACTTTGAGCAACGGCAGCGCGGCCCAGCCCACCTTCACGGCGCCGGGCGCACCGGCGACGCTCGCCTTCACGCTGGCCGTGACCGATAGCCGCGGCCTGGCCGGCACGACCGACGAGGTGATTGTCACCGTCAAGGACGCCGCGCCGAGCGCGCTCGCCGCCGGCAACAATGGCCCGATCACGCTCGGCCAGCCGGCCACGCTCAACGCCACGGCCGCGGGCACCAACCTCGCCTTCGTGTGGAACCCGGGCGATGGTTCGCCGCTCAAGAACGGCGCCAGCATCAGCCACACCTATCCGGACGCCGGCGCCTACACGGCAATCGTCACGGCGACGAACAGCGCCGGCAGCATCTCGGCCGCGACCATCGTCGTGGTGACCAATGACACGCCGGTCGCCAACGCGGGCAACGACCAGAGCGTGCTGGTCAGCGCGGGGGTGACGCTCGACGGCGGCGCCAGCAGCGATCCCGACGGCCACCTGCCGCTGAGCTATGCCTGGCAGCAGACGGGCGGACCGGCGGTGACACTGGCCAACAGCGACAAGGCACAGGCCACCTTCACGGCTCCGGCGACGCCGGCCACGCTGACCTTCCGCCTGATCGTGACCGACGCACGCGGGCTGGCCAGCCTGGCGGATAGTGTGACGGTCACGGTCAACGACGTGGCGGTGAGCAACCTGACCGCCAGTAGCAACGGGCCGACCACCCTCGGCGCGCAGACGACGCTGTCGGCTTCGGCCAATGGCTCCAACATCGTCTACCAGTGGGATCTGGGCGACGGCAACACGGCGGGCGGCAGCACGCTGACACACACCTACGCCGCGGCCGGCACCTACACGGCCAAGGTGACGGCCACCAACGGCGCCGGCAGCCAGAGTGCCACCGTCGTGGTGACTGTGACCAACGAGAAGCCGGCCATCGTCACCGGCGGCAACCAGTCGGTCAAGGTCAACGAATTCGTCGTGCTGGATGCCAGCAATAGCAGCGACCCGGACGGCCACCTGCCCCTCGCCTTCGCCTGGGAGCAGACCGGCGGCCCTGCGGTCACGCTTAGCAACCCGGCCAGCGCCAGCCCGACCTTCACGGCCCCCGGCACGTCGACAGCATTGATCTTCCGTGTGACGGTCACCGACGCACGCGGCCTGGCCAACACCGCGCAGGTCATCGTCAACGTCGGCGATGTGCCGATCAGCGGCCTGGAGGTAACGACGAACAGCCCCACCGTCTTCGGCGCCGAGACGACGCTGGTCGCCAATGCCATCGGCAGCAACATCGTCTACGAGTGGACGCTGGGCGACGGCTCGCCGGCCAAGACCGGCGCCATCGTCAAGCATACCTTTGCGGCGCCCGGCTCGTACACGGTCATCGTCGTGGCGACGAACAACCTGGGCAGCGCGACCAAGACCACCATCGTCGAGGTCGTCAATCCCAAGCCGGTCGTGACCCGGGCCACCATCGACCCGCCGCCGACCATCGGGCAGAACAACTACACGCTGACGGTCACCGGCACCGGCTTCATGCAGGGCTCGGTCGTCTACTGGAACGACGAGCCGCGACCGACGACCTTCGTCAGCGCAACCGAGCTGCACGCCGCCGTGACCGCCGATGACGTGGGCGCCGCGGCCGGCGGCGAGGTGAGTGCCGCCGCCTCCGTCAACGTTCGGGTCGTGAATCCGGCGCCCGGCGGTGGCTCGTCGGAAGCGGTGGCGATCAACCTGCCGGCGCCCGTCGATCCCAACGACCCGGGGCCGGGCGGTGACAGCAGCAGTGGGACGATCTTCCTGCCGCTCGTCTCGCGGTAGCGTTGGGCAAGTACCGATAATGGCAAGAGCGCCGGTGTGACGATCCACACCGGCGCTCTTATTTGACGGCGCTGGCCTCTGCCGGGCATCGATTGAAACGACTTTGAGACAGACTGTAGATGGGAATGGTAGAGGGGCTGGTTACACTCGGTGCAAGAGAGTAGCCCCTACCATTGGCTGGAGCGGGAGACAATTCCGGCACGATCTTCAGCTTGCCGAACCAGTGAGGTTGTCATGAGGCAGTTTGCAGTTGTCCTCCGGATTCTATTGATCGTAGCCATCCTGGTCGCGAACTTCGGCGGTGTGGTGCAGGCTGCCCCTGCACGCCAGACCGATCCGCCGCCGCCTGTCGCACAGGCCGGGCCGCCGAGCATCATCGGCGAACCGGGCGGTCTTATCACGCTCAACGGCGGCGCGTCTACAGGCAGCAATATCACCTTTCAATGGCGGCAGATATCCGGCCTGACCGTGACGTTGAACGGCGCCAACACCGCGGTTGCGACCTTTATCTTTCCCTTCGTGCCAGGGGTCGCCCTGCCGGTGCTCACCTTTGAACTGACGGTCACCGACAGCCTGGGGCGCACCGCCACCGACACCATCCTTGTCACTGAGCAACAGCTTCCGGCAGCGCCGGCCTTGAGCGTGATCGATGTGCCGGAGCCGCCCAACCTGGCCACCTACGTGCGCAACAAGCCGGTTGCCATCCAACTGGGCAAGGCACTGTTCTGGGACATGCAATTGGGCAGCGACGGCGTCACGGCCTGCGCCAGTTGCCACTATGCGGCCGGCACCGACAACCGCGTCACCAATCAGATCAACCCCGGCCCGAACGGCGTCTTTGACACGGTCGGGCCAAACGGCACGCTCTCGCCGGCCAGTTTCCCCTTCCACCTCGTCGATCCGGCCGTGACGAGCCAGGTGTTGCGCTCGTGGGACGACATTGTCGGCACCCAGGGCGTGCAGCGCGCCGACTTTGGCGGCATCAACCCCGGCCAGCCCGTGGATGGCGACCTGCCCGTCGCCGACCCGGTCTTTCACGTCAACGGCGTCAACACGCGGCAGGTCACCGCGCGCAGTGCGCCCTCGGTGATCAACGCGATTTACAACCTGCGCAATTTCTGGGACGGTCGCGCCAACTTCGTCTTCAACGGCGTCACGCCCTTTGGCAACCGCGATGCCGGCGCGCGCATCTGGGCCGTCCAGCCGGACCAGTCGCTGGCGCAGGAACGCATCCAGATCGAGTATGCCAGCCTTGCCTCGCAGGCAGTGGGGCCGGCCAACAGTGCCATCGAGATGGCGTGGCGCGGGCGATCCTTCCCGCTGCTGGCACGCAAGATGTACGGCCTGTCGCCCCTGGCGCTCCAACAGGTCGATGCGACGGATAGCGTGCTCGGCCCACTGGCCAGCCCCAACGGCACCGGCCTCAATATCTCGTACCTCACCCTGGTTCAGGCCGCATTCGAGCCGCGCTTCTGGGATTCGACGAACATCGTCGTCTTCGATGCGCTGGGCACGCCCTCGGTCGCGCCCAATCCCAATCGCCCGCTGACCAACGACGAGTTCAGCCTGGTCGAGATGAACTTCTCGCTCTTCTTCGGCCTCGCCATCCAGCTCTATGAAGCGACCCTCATTTCCGACCAGACGCCCTACGACCGCTTCCAGCAGGGTGAGCTGACGGCATTGACCGCGCAGCAGCAACGCGGCATGGAAATCTTCAACAACGTCACCGGCTGCTCGCTCTGTCACTTTGGCCCGGAATTCACCAGCGCGACGGTTTCGGCGCTGCTCGGCCCGCCACTGCCCGGCTTCCCCGAGGAGCCGGCCGTAGCCGTCGAGCGCATGGCCATGGCCGACGGCCAGCTCGCGGTGTACGACCTCGGCTTCTACAACATCGGCGTGCGACCGACGGCCGAGGATCTGGGCCAGGGCGCCACCGATCCTTTTGGCGCGCCGCTGTCGTTCACGCGGCTGATCCAGCAGGGTGTACCCATCGGGCCGCCGGTGCCAGCGCCGCCGCTGATCACACCGGGTGAGCGGGCCGCGGTCGACGGTGCGTTCAAGACGCCGAGCCTGCGCAACGTGGAACTGACCGCGCCCTACATGCACAACGGCGGCATGTCCTCGCTGGCGCAGGTGGTCGACTTCTATGCGCGCGGATCCGACTTCCGCCAGCAGAACCTGGCGAACCTGGCGCCGGCCATCGTGCCGCTGCCCATCACCGAGCAGGACGAGCAAGACCTGGTGGCCTTCATGCGCGCGCTCACCGACGAGCGTGTGCGCATGCAGAGCGCTCCGTTCGACCACCCGCAACTGCTGCTGCCCAACGGCGACGGCACGATCGAATTTCCCGCGGTCGGCGCGACGGGCGGCCTGCGCATCGAACCCTTTGTCGAGATCAACCCGGGGCTGACCGTCAGCCAGGTGGTGGAGAAGCCGGTGCTGCGCCTGGGCGACAGCTCGCGCATGACGGTGACCGTGCAGAATAGCGGCGACGTGGTGCTGCGCCAGGTCGTGGCCGAGGCAAGTCACTGCGTGCTGGGCGTCCCCTCCGGCAACCGCTGGTCGGCTGATGCCTTGGATCCCGGCGAGAGCTGGACATACGCCTGCCAGATCGCACCAGTGGACGACGGCACCAGTCTGGTTACGATCTCCGGCCGGCACAAGTTGGGACAGACCGTCAGCGCCAACGCCACGCAGCCGCTGGCGGTGCAGAAACCGTCCTTGGCCGTGGGCATCACCGCCGCACCGGCCGCGGCCCAGCCCGGCCAGACGATTACGTATAACTACGTCGTCACCAACACCGGCAACGTGCCACTCACCGGCGTCACCGTCGGCGACGACCGGCTGGGTGCGGTGGCGCTGAATGCGACATCGCTGGCGCCCGGCGCAACGGCTACTGGTGCGCTGCCCTACGTGGCGCAGGTGGCCGACATCCTGGCGACGCTGGCGAACACGGCCAGCGCGTCGGGCCAGCCGCCGCTGGGCGCGGCGGTCACCGGCCAGGCTTCCCTCGTCGTCGACGTGACCGGCGCCGCGCTCCAGGTGACGGTGCAGCCCGACCGCGCCAGCGCCAACGTGGGTGAAGCCGTCACCTACGGCTACATCGTCCGCAACCTGGGCGACGTGCCGCTCTCCGGCGTGACACTCGCCGACAATCGCATCGGTGCCATCGCGCTCAGCACGACGGCGCTGGCGTCGGGCGCCACGGCCACGGGCAGCGCCTCCACGCTGATCACGCCGGCCGACTGGCCCGGCCCGCTCGTCACCGCGGCCACGGCGACCGGCACGCCCGTGGCCGGCGGCGCGGTCACGCACACGGGCGGCGCGTCCGTCAGCCTGAGTGGGGCCGCGGCGCTGGCCGTCAGCGTGAGCAAGCCGGCCTCGGCCAGCGTGGCCACGACCGTGCAGTACACCTACCAGATCACCAACACCGGGCCGGTGCCCTTCGGCAGCCTCACCGCGCGCGATACGCTGCTCGGCCCCATCGTGCTGGCGTCCGGCCTGGCGCCGGGCCAGAGCACCACGGCGGTGGCGCCGCTTTCCGTCGTCGAGACGCAGTTGCCCGGCCCGCTCGCCAACACGGTGACCGTAACGGGCACCACCGTCGCCGGTCTGCCGGTGACGGCCACCGCCGGCGGCTCCCTGGCGCTGACCAGCGATGCGCGCCTCGTCGTTACCCAGACGGTCACCCCGGCGACAGCCAGCCCCGGCACCGTGCTCACCTATACGGTCCAGGTGCGCAACACGGGCAACGTCAGCCTGCGCGGCGTCAGCGCCGCCAGCGACCGGCTCGGCGCGATTACGCTGGCGTCGGGCAATCTCGCCCCCGGCCAGGCGACGACCGGCACCGCCACGCGCACCATCGTCGAGGGCGACCTGCCCGGCCCCTTCACGAGCATCGTCACGGCGGCGGGCACGCCGCGCTACGGCAACGGCCCGGCCGTGACGGCGACGGACAGCGACAGCGTCACCTTGACCAGCAGCCCCGCGCTTCAGATAACGGCGACGGCCAACCCCACGACCATCGCCGTGGGCCAGGCCGTGGGCTACAGCTATCGCGTGCGCAACACCGGGGACGTAACGCTGAGCAATCTCGTCGTGAGCGACAACCGCACGGGCGTGATCGTCAGCCCGGTGACCACGCTTGCGCCCGGCGCCAGTGTTGACCTGGCATCGAGCTATGTCGTGCAGGAATCGAACCTGCCCGGCCCGCTCGTCAACGGCGTCAGCGCCAGCGCACGGACCGCGCTCAACCAGCCGGTCAGCGCCGCAGGGTCGACATCGGTCGTGCTGACAACCGGCCCCGCCATCCAGATCGTGGTCACGGCGAGCCCGTCGCCGGCCAATATCGGCCAGGTAGTGACGTTCAACTATCTCGTTCGCAACGTGGGCAACGTCACGCTGGACGGCATCCTCGCCAGCGATACGCGGCTGGGCAACGTGCCGCTGGGGGCGACGTCGCTCGCGCCTGGCGCTGCCACGACCGGCACGCGCACGCGCACCGTGACCGAGTCCGACCTGCCCGGCCCGCTCACACACGTGGCGAATGCGAGCGGCACGCCCTCCTTTGGCGCGGTGGCCACAGCTTCGACGAGCGTCGAGGTGGCCGTCGCCGGGCAGCCGGCCATCCAGCTTGCGGTGCAGGCGGACAGCAGCAACGCCAACGTAGGGGAGACGGTCTCCTTCACCTACATTGCGCAAAACGTGGGCGACGTGACGCTCACCGGCGTCAGCATCACCGATGCGCGGCTGGGCGAAATCCAGCTCGACCGCATGGTCTTGCAGCCGGGGCAGAACGCGTCGGGGTCGGCGAGCTATGTGGTGCGCGAGAGCGACCTCGACGGCCCGCTGGCGGTCGCAGCAACGGCAGCCGGCAACCCGCCCGGCGGGCTGGCTCCTGTGTCGGCGCAGCGGAGCACCCAGGTCGCGATCAGCGGCCAGCCGGCGCTCACCGTGCAGTGGGCAGCATCGGCAGGCGTCGGTGCCATCGGCAAGGCGACGATCTACACCTACACGGTGACCAACGCCGGCAACCTGTCGCTGGAGACGATCACCTTGACGGACAGCCGGCTCGGCGCCATTGCGTTGAACAGCACCACTCTGGCGCCGGGCGCCAGCGCCCAGGGTGTCGCCAGCCTGACACCGGGCCAGGGCGATCTGCCTGGTCCCATCGTCACGCAGGCGACGGCGAGCGGCACGCCCGTCTACGGCAGCGGCGGCGCAGTCAGCGCGCAGACATCGACCGCCCTTTCGCTTGCGACCAACCCGGCGCTGCTGGTGCACGTCCAGGCGCCGCCGTCGGTGGCCGTGGGCGCGACGGTGGATTACACCTATCGCATCACCAACACAGGCGACGTCATGCTGATTGGCTTGCAGGCGATCGACAGCCGTCTCGGTCCCATTGCCTTGGCCACGACGGTGCTGCCGCCGGGCGCCGGCACATGGGGCGCGGCATCGCTGCAAGCGGCAGAGACGCTGCTGCCCGGCCCGCTGTCGCACACGGTCGCGGTCACCGGCACGCCGCCGGTGGGTGCGAAGATCGTGTCGGCGGGCGCGGCCGAGGTGCAGATTGCCAGCCAGCCGGCGCTGGTGGTGACGCAACAGGCAAGCAAGAACAGCGCCAACGTGGGCGAGAGCCTGACCTTTGCCGTGCAGGTGCGCAACGACGGCGATGTGACGCTCGCCAATGTGGCGGTGACCAGCGACCGTTTCGGCCCGCTCACGCTGGACCGGACGGAGTTGGCGCCGGGTCAGAGCGCAAGCGCCCAGGTGGTTCACATGGCCGGCGAAGGCGATCTGCCGCTGCTGACCAGCGCGATCTCGGCGGCGGCGGTGACGAAGTACGGAGGCGCGCCGGTGCTGGCGGCCGATAGCGACAGCGTAATCGTCACGGGCAGCCCGGCGTTTGCCGTCACGCTCACGGCGCCGGCGACGGCCCGCATCGGCGACACCGTGGCGATCGACTACGTGGTCAAGAACACGGGCAACGTGTCGCTGGTGGGGGTGAGCCTGAACGACGACCTCTTCGGCCCCGTCGCGCTGAGCAACAGCACGATCGCACCGGGCGCATCGGTAGTCGCCCAGCGCCAGATCGTCGTCGCCGAAAGCCATCTGCCCGGCCCGCTGGCCAGCCGGGCCGCCTTCGCCGCCACGGCGCCGCTGGGTCAGCGGCTGACGGCGACGCGCGCAGCCGACATCGCGCTGGAAAGCCAGGGCGCGCTGGCACTTGCCGTGGCGGCAACGGTCGACGAACCGGCGGCGGGCGACGCCGTGCAGTTACGGTACGAAATACACAACACCGGCGACGTGACGATCAACAACATCCGCATGGTGGACAACGAACTTGGCCCCATTGCGCTGACGGCGACTACGCTGCGCCCTGGCGAGCGCGCAACCGGCAATGCTGTCCGGATGATCCAGCCGGCGGACGTGATCGGCGCCTTCGTGCATACGGTCACCGCGGCGGGCGTAGACAGCATCGGCCGGCCGGTGCAGGCGAGCCGCAGCAACACGGTCGCCATCAGCGGCGGCACGATCATCGTCAAGGTTGTGGGCGAAGGCGACGGACCGCAAGAGACGAGCGTCACCTTCAACGGCGCCACCTTCACCGCCAGCCTGGGCCACCCGTTCACCTTTGAGGCGCTGCATACCGGGCGCTATACCATCCGGCAGGAATCGGCGGATGCATGGGCGCCGAGCACGGCACTCTGCGATGGCGGCAGTTGGGAGAGCGCATCGCCCAGCGAGGTTGAGGTTGCGCTGACGCGCGGCCAGGTGATCACCTGCACGTTTACGCTCGACCTGCGTGACGACGGACCAGGCGGCGCCGGGGCGGCAACCCTCTATCTGCCGGTCGTTCAGCGCTAGCGGCGGAGAGCGACGTACACGGCTGAGCAAGCGGCAGGCCTGCGCTGCGCAGGAGAGGGCGCAGCGCAGGCCTGCCGCTTTGCGCTTGATCGACAATGGCAGTGCGCGAACTGTGACGGCTGCCGAGCCTGTGATATAGTGGCGGCATGATCGGCTTCGCAAACCCAGCAGGCAGGCGCCCATGCAAGACTCCATGACGCAGTTCCCTGACGACGCTCTGCCCGAAGATGCGCAGGTCGACACCGGACAAGATGAGTTCGGGGAGGTCGACGGCGTACCGTTCGATGACGAAGCGGCTGATGTCGTTGCGGCTGACATCGCACCGGCTGATGAGGTGCAAACCGCCGCCCCTGAGCCTCCGCCCGTGCGCGTGCTGCCGCTCGACAGGACGCTGGCCTTCAACCACTGCCAGACCTACGCCATGTTCCTGCTGGAGCAAGAGGATCAAGGGCGCCTCCTGACGCAACGCTATGCAGAAACGCGCCTCCTGCCGGCTGTGCAGGACGCCATGGCACACTATCCCGATATTTTGTCGATCCTTGCGCTGGTCGACGGCGAGGATCCCGACACGGTCGCCGTTCTGCCCATCATCACACGGCTGGTTGATAGCGCACCGCGCATCCAGTTGCGCGTGCTCGCCGACGAAGATGATCTCACCGCATTAGCCATGCTTTTGCCGGATCTCGACGTCGACGCGGCGCTGGAAGAATGGGATCTGCCCCAGTTCCTCATCTTTGACGAGGATTGGGAACTGCAAGGCCAGTGGGGACCGCGGCCGGCTGCGGTCGAGCGGAACCTGGAGGCATGGCTCTCCCGTTATCCTGATTACGAGGCGCTTGCGGAAGATGAGAGCGAGGCCGGCCTGGCGCGTTTTGCAGAATTGACCGAGAAATTGGTTCAAGAGATGCGGATCTGGTACAACAGCGGATCGTCCGCCAACTGCCAGACGGAGTTCTGCGATATGCTGACCAGCCTGCAAGCGCCGGATGAGGCAGGCGAGGTTGAACGGTGAACGAACTGGATGCAGGAGTGTTTGCGAATGGTTGGTAAGTCGTCACGACGACAGATTGTGTGGATCGGATTGCTGGTTATCAGCATCCTGCTTGGCGGGTGCGGTGACTCGTACACGTTCCGGGGTACGCCCTACGACCCGGTGATCGCTGCACCCCAGATTAGCGGCACGAATCTCGACGGAACGACGTTTCGCCTGGCTGATCTTGGGGATAAGGTGAAGGTAGTATTCTTTGGCTACACCTTTTGCCCGGATGTCTGTCCGCTGACGCTGGCCAATATGAAGAACGTCTACGAATCGCTCACGCCGGAAGAGCAGGCGCAGTTGGCCGTCGTCTTCATCACGATCGACCCGGAACGCGACACGCCTGAGCGTCTTGCCAGCTATGTTGGCGCCTTCAACAAGAGCTTCTACGGCATTCAACTGGACGACACATCGCTGGCGCAGGCCAAGAAGGATTACGGCGTCTATGCCGAGAAGCGGGTTCTGGAAGCCTCGCAAAGCGCCGCCGACTACCTGATGGATCACACGGCCTTTGTCTACGTCATCGACAAAGACAACAACCTGCGCGAGATTTTCCCGCACGATGCACCCAAAGCCGATATTGCCGCCGACGTCACGCACCTGATGGGACGCTGACCGGGTTGCGGGCGCGGAGTATCGCCCGCTACTTCTGAATGCGTAGTGCCGATACTCCAAAGAGTGTATGGGGAAGAACGCTCCCGCGTGGTAGAATCCGGCTAATGGGAACACGAGAAACACATAATCCAGTTCGGTGGCTTGCAGATCGCGTGACGCAGCGCGGGCAATCGCTGCGCGCCCGTCGGCGTGCGTGGGTATTGGCAGGGTTGACGGCGTTGGCGATCACGCTCACCGTGGCGCTGGCGCAGCCCCTCCTGGCCGCGGTGCAATTCAGCTACTTCTACGTCATCTCGAATCCGGCCTCGGTCGTCCTGCAATGGGGCACGACCAGCGAGTTCAACGTGCAGGGCTTCGAGATCATGTGCAAGCTGGCTGACGAGCCGGAAGCCGCCTATCACCGTATCGGCTTCATGCCGGCCAAGGGCGGCCCGTCGACCCCGGCGCAGTATAGCTTCCCGGTCACGACGGGCGTCGAGCCGGGCGTTGCCTACTGTTTCCGCCTGATCGAGCAGACATCCGACGGCACCCTGGGCGACATGCCGGACCGCTGTGGCTACGGCCCCAACGTGACGCCGACACCCGGTGCGCCAGGTGTCGTGCTCACGCTTGACCCGAACGCCGCGCCGGCCGTTCCCACCGACGCGTTCGGCAATCCCATCGTCCAGCCCACGCCGCTGCCGACCGACCAGTTCGGCAACCCGATCATCCCGCAGCCGGTGCCGACCGATGCGTTTGGCAGCCCGCTGCCGCAGCCGTTCCCGACCGATCCCTTTGGCAATCCGATCGTTCCGCAGCCTGTGCCGACCGATGCGTTTGGCAGTCCGCTGCCGCAGCCGGTGCCAACCGACCAGTTTGGTAATCCAGTAGCGCCCTCCGCTCAACAGTTCGACCAGTTTGGCAACCCGATACCACCGACAACCCAGCAGTTCGACCAGTTTGGCAACCCGATCACACCGCCGACCCAGCAGTTCGACCAGTTCGGCAACCCGATCACACCGCCGGCTCAGCAGTTCGACCAGTTCGGCAACCCGATACCACAGCAGTTTGACGCCTTTGGGTCACCGTTGGCCACGCCGGTCCCGACAGTAGATCCCTTCGCCGTCCCCACGCCGCTGGTAATCACGCCGGACCCAAACAGCCCGCGCACCGACGGCTCAGCGATGACCCTGCCGACCGACGATCCGGCGTTGGCCCAGGCTAACGGGCCGGCCACAGGCGTCGAAGAGCCTGCCGTCGCCTACATCGTCGTCACTGCCGCGCCCACGGAGGCGCCGCTGGCCCTGGGCGCCGGCCCGACGCCGCTGGCTACCGTCACGCCCACCCCGCCCGGCTACCAACTTGCCAGCGCGTTGGCGCCGACCACGCAGAACCTGATGATCATGCTGCTCTGCCTGACCTTCACCGGCGCCAGCGGCATCGGCATCCTGGGGCTCATCACCAGCGTCATGTTCATGCGCTCCCGCTCGGCACAGCGCGACTTCTACGATCGCTACAGCCCGCCCGCGCGCCGCCGCCAGTGGTAGGCCGCTGTGCGCGCCTTCGTCGCGATTGTCCTGCCCGAGACCGTTCAGCGTACGCTTGTCACACTCCAACAGCGGCTGGCGCGCCAGTTGCGCGAGCGCAGGCTTGACGGCGCGTTCCGCTGGACGGCTGCGGCCAACATCCACGTGACCCTGCGATTTCTTGGCGAGATCGACGAAGCGCAACGGCAGCAACTGGCTTCGCACCTGGCTGCCATTGCCGCCCGCCACCGGAGCTTCGAGGTGAGCGTTGGCGAGTTGGGCTGCTTTCCCAACTGCCGTCGCCCGTCGGTACTCTGGTGTGGCTTGCAGGGATCGGCAAACATGCTAGGTGCGTTGCAGGGCGAGGTAGAAGCTGCGGCACAGGCGGTCGGGCTCCCCGCCGAAGAGAAACGGTTCACGCCTCACTTGACCATCGCCCGTGCACAGCGCCAGCGGTCCAGCGAACTGGCCGCCGCGGGCCAGGTCATTCAACACGCCGCCGCGACCGCCACCCCTACCGGCCAGGACGCCCCAGGGTTTACTGTCGGCGAAATACTTCTCATGCAGAGTGACCTAACCCGCGCCGGTTCAGTCTATACTCCATTGGGAGTATACCCATTGCAGCCCAGGTAGTAGCCCTCTCAAGGCCGGGATCTACGCTTGATGGCAGGTAGTAGCGTGGGGTTTCTGGCGGGTTATTGGTAGGTACGCCGGCCATCGGCCAGCGCGTTCTCGGTCTCGGCGGGAAGCGTGGCACGCTGGACCGCGGCAGACTCTGTCCGTTTGCGCTCGCTCCGTTGCAGGCCGTAGAAAAGCAGCCCAAGCGGCGCGCAGACGACAAGCCCGCTCACCAATCCCCAGATGCTGATCGCGGCGATGCCGATCAATTGCGACTGGAACTGGCCGGGGAAATCGGGCTGAAAACCGGCGGCGACAAAGAGACCCGACACACCCTGGCGCGCAACGCCGAGATAGCTGGTCGCCCCCGTCGCCTGCCAGCCAGCGCCGGCAGCGCCATCGGCAAAGATGCCGGCCAGCAACAGGCCCACGATCGCCGGCATGCCCGCCGTGACGACCAGCCCCGTTGCGTCGTCGAGTTTGACCAGGTTATCGAGCACATAGGCAATAATCGGCACCGTTGCCCCGGCAAGGAAGCCGGTCAAGAGCGCCGTGCCAGGTTGGAGGAAGGGAGCCGCGGCCAAGCCTGCAACGGCGCCGGCAGCAAGACCACGCGCCGCCATCGTCGGGTGGCTGTGACCGGAGACGAACCAGGTGTAGAGCAGCGGCACCAACGCGCCGGCCACGGCGGAAAGCACGATGTTGACGCTGCCGCGCATCATGCCCAGGTCGGAGAGCGTCTCCACCTGGAGCGGGTTCGCCCAGAGCCAGCCGATGACGCCGGCCAGGAGCAGCAGACTGCCGGCGACGGTCAGCAGCGGCTGGTAGTCGGGCGGCAACTGCGGCGCGGCTGTGCTGCGGCGCGGCGCCCAGACGACCAGCGCCACCAGACCGAAGACCGCGGCCAGCAGGAAAACCGTGCCCGCGCCGCCAACGTCGACGAAGCCGTGGCCCAGGGCGATGTTGCGTCCTAGAGCTGCCAGCCAGCCGCCACCCTGCACCCAGTTGCCGGCCAGCGGATAGACAACGCCGCCCACCAGCAGCGCGATGAGCAGCGTCGCCACGGCCGGCGCCCGCCCGCGCAGCGCCATCACCGGCAGCAGCGTGGCAGTGAAGAGCCAGGGCAGGTGCGACAGGAAGAGTGCATAGACGAGCGCCGTGACCTCCGCGCCCGAAAGCAGCCAGCCGCTCAGGCCGGCGACGCCCCAGCCAACGCCCCAGTCGGCCGGCAGCGGGCTCCACTCCCAGACGAGGCCGCGCAGTTCGGGGCGTGCATAGGCGAGGCCGATCCCGCCGAATTGCAGGGCAAAGCCGACCGCCCAATAGGCGAGCCCGGCCAGGCTCACGGCGGCAACGGCGCCCAAGGCCGCGTTCCAGGCGCGGTCGCGTTCCAGCCCCGCCACGCCGATCAACACAAGGCCCACCGGCACAAGCATGGCCATGGCCGCAGCCAGCAAATACCAGAACATGGGTGCCGCCGAAGGTGCGGCCTGCGCCACCGGCGTGCCCTGGCCGCGGGCCACCATTGGCAGCAGGCTGGCCGTCACCGTCAAAAGAAGGAAGGCAAGGTAGCGGCCGGTGCGCGCGGTGGAAAGCCGGCGCGAGAGAGTGCTGAGCCGGCGACCCTGGCGCTTGCGTTCGATCTGCTCAGGATCGTGGCGTCTATGCGATTCCGATGCTGGAGTTACTTCTGTCATGATTTCTCGATCCGAGCACGTTTGCGCCTGTGGGGGAACAAGACGATGCCGGTCAATCGTTCACGCCATGATACCAAAGCCCCCTCTTTTCCCCAAAGCGCATGCAGAATGTGGTAGACTGCCGAACATGACACCTCGCCCACCCGTTTCCCAGAGCAGGCGGCCATGACGCGTGCTGCCTCACCGCCGGCGCGCGCAGGGATCGTCGCGTGGATCGACCGTGTGGCGCCGTGGCTGGTCGGCCTGGCGTTCTTGCTGCTCTATGCCCGCACGGCCGCACCCAGCATCGTCGAACTCTTTGACGACACGCTCGAATTCCAGGTGGTGCTGCCGACCTTCGGCATTGCCCACCCCACCGGCTACCCCCTCTTCACGTTGGCCGGCGGCGTCTGGAGCCGGCTGCTTCCGGTCGGGAACTGGGCATGGCGCACCAATCTCTTCAGCGCTGTTTGCGCCGCGGCAGCGGTGGCGATGCTCTTTGCGCTGACGCGCCGGCTGGTGGGCAGCGACGCCGGCCAACGAGCAAGCTGGGGCGGGCTGGCCGCGGCGCTCATCTTTGGCCTGGGGCCGGTGTGGTGGATGCAGGCAACGGTGGCCGAGGTCTACGCTCTACACAACCTGCTGGCGGTTGCCATCCTGCTGATGGCCGTGGATCTGCCAGCATCATCCGGACGCGCACTTGACCGGCGTATGACGCTGCTGTGGCTGCTGGTCGGCCTCGGGCTGGCGCATCACCGCACGACGGTGCTGCTGCTGCCCGGCCTGGCGTTCTACCTGCTGTGGAGTATTCCCGGCGTGTGGCGGCCGCGCATGGTGTGGCTGCTGTGGCTGGGCGCGCTGCTGGCACCGCTGCTGCTCTACGCCTACATTCCGCTGCGCGCGGCTGCCGGCGTGATGGACCTGAACGGCAGCTATGTGAACACGTGGGCGGGGTTCTGGGACCACGTGCTGGCGCGACGCTACACGAGTTTCTTCGCCGCCAACGAACTCAGCCGCGGCTATGATGCGGCCGGCTGGCTGATGCTGTGGGTTGCACAGGCCGGCTGGCTGGGTGCGCTGCTGGCTGTCATCGGGCTGGGCAACCTGGCGAATCCGGCGCGGCGCAAGGGATGGGTCCTGGTGCTCCTGGTGCTGGCAGCCAATCTTGCCTTCACGCTTGCCTATCAGGTCGGCGACCCCGAAGTGTTCATGCTGCCTGCCTTTCTGTGTGCTGCCGCGCTGGCGGGGGGAGGCGTGGCTCTGCTCCTGGCGCCATTGCGCCGCCCTGCCTGGATCGTACTTGCCGGTCTGGCCATCAGCCTGCTGCTGGGTTGGGGGACCGGACGCGGGCCGGCTGTGGATCGCAGCGGAGCCTGGGCAGCGCATGACTACGCCGTTGATCTGGCCAAGGTCGACTTTGGCCCCGGCAGTCGCGTCATCGGGCTGGAAGGCGAGATGACCGCGCTGAAGTATATGCAGCAGGCGGAGGGGCTTGGCCTTGCCGCCACACCCATCGTCGCCAACGACGAGGAGATGCGCCGTGCCGCCGTCGCCGAAGGCATCGCCGCGGGTGCGCCCACCTACCTGACGCGCGAACTGCCCGGTATCGCCACGCAGTACAGCTTCAGCGGCGAGGGGCCGCTGGTGCGCGTCTGGCCGCGCGGGCAGGTGAGCGAGGCGCAGCCCAGCATGCCGACGGCGCTCTCCCTCCTCGACGATCGCCTGGCCGTGGAGGGCTACGATCTCGCTCGCCTGGACTGGGCCGGCGGACCGGTTCTGCGCCTCACGCTCTACTGGCGCCCTGCCACGGAACTGGACAGGGATCTCAAGGTTTCGCTGCGGATTGTGGACGCCGCGGGCAACGTCATTACGCGCCCGGACGGCGAGCCCGCGACCCTCGACGCGTCGCCGCTGCGCCAGGTGGCGCCTACCTCAAGCTGGGCGGCCGGCGTCCAGGTGCGCGATGTCTACGACCTGCCTGCGCCGCCATTTCCCGCCGATGCGCGGCTGCTGGCCATCGTCTACGATGCCGCGACGCTTGCCGAAGCCGGGCGCCTGGAGATCGCCCTGCCGCGCTGATCAGCCCGGACCACAACTCCAAGACAGTATTCAGGCCGCAGTTTTTGGGAATACCCTGCGCTATGGAATAATGGAAATGTTTTGATCCGCCCTACCAGAGTGATGGGCGAGATCTGTGACTGGGTAAATCCCGGCATCTGGCATGTCCGGCCGGCAGTCGCCTGTCTTTTGTGGTATGGGCAGCGGCCGGACAGAAACATACATTGAGGAGTTAGAAATGAAACTGAAGCAAGTAGTCGTGATGATTGGTCTGTTGCTGATGGTTGCGCTGCTCGCCGGCTGCCAGCCGATTACGGCCGAAGGCATGATGAGCGCGCTGGCCGGCCAGCCCGTGGAAGATGCGTCGGCCATGGTGGGAGAGCAGGCCATGGCCACCGTCACCGCGCGGTCGCTGCGCGTGCGCGCCGAGCCGAGCGACAGCGCCGAAGTGGTCACCGGCATCCGCGAGGGCGAGCAGTTCCCGGTCATCGGCCGCAGCAGTGACGGCCTGTGGATCCAGCTCGATATCCCGCGTGCGCCGGGCGGCAACGGTTGGGTATCCGCCAACTTCGTGACGGTGCAGGGTCCGATCACCGATGCCACCGTCAGCAGCGCTCCGCCGGCCGCCACGGAAGCCGCAGCCGAAGAGGCAACCCCGGCCCCGACCGAGGAAGCCACCGAAGCCGCGCCGACCGAAGCACCCGCCGAGGAAGCAACACCGGCCCCGACTGAGGAAGCTGCTGAAGCCGCGCCGACCGAGGCACCCGCTGAGGAAGCGACGCCGGCTCCGGTCGAGGAAGCCGCCGAAGCTGCGCCGACTGAAGCGCCCGCCGAGGAAGCTGTCGAAGCCGCCCCGACCGAGGCGCCTGCCGAGGAAGCAACGCCGGCCCCGACTGAGGAAGCCGCCGAAGCCGCCCCGACCGAAGCGCCTGCCGAGGAAGCCGCTCCTGCCGTGACGCCCGAGCCGGGCTTCGCCCTGGTCACGGCCGAGGGCGCTCGCCTGCGCGTGCGCGCCGAGCCGAGCACCGATGCCGAGATCGTCGGCTGGGTGCAGCCGGGCGAGATCGTGCCGGTGGAAGAGGTTTCGGCCGATGGTCTGTGGGTCAAGGTGGGCGGTGTCGCCGACACCGAGAACCCCAACGGCGGCTGGGTTTCGGCCGAGTTCGTGGTGGTCGGCCAGTAAGTCATCGCCGACAAGAAACCTGTTCGCAGATTCGGACGGGCTGGCCTCTCCGGTACTTGCCGGCGAGACCAGCCCGTCGTTTTTGTTCGGCAACCGGCATTGCGGTATTTTACCGGCTTGGCACATGGGTCCGGCCGGCAGAAACAAAAGCGCGGCTCGTGTCGTTCTACTCATGGCGCGGCCGCATACCTGGCCCGCACACAGCGACGATAGAGCGTGATTGACGATGTACGAACTGCAACCTGCCCAACCTAGACGCAGCCGGCCGCCCGGCAACGTACCCGCCCGGCGTAATCGTTTCTGGCGCGGGTTTGCCGGTGGCGCCTTGCTCTTTGTCATGCTGGTGGTGCTGGGCGCGGGCGTGCTGCTCATCGGCTACGCGGCCATGGCGCGCGATCTGCCGTCGCCCAGCGAATTGCGCCAGCGCGCCAGCACCTTCCAGACGACGCGCATCTACGACCGCGAGGGCAACCTGCTCAACGAGGCGTTCGACCCCAACACGGGGCGGCGCATTGAGGTGTCGCTGGACACCGTCGCGCCCTACGTCGTCCAGGCGACCATCGCCACCGAGGACGCCAACTTCTACGAGCATCCCGGCGTCGACCCGGTGGCGCTGGTGCGCGCCGTCTACTACGCCTTCCAGGAAGGGGACGTCGTCTCCGGCGGTTCCACGATTACGCAGCAACTGGTCAAGCGCGTGTTGCTCACCTCGGAGCGCACGGCGACGCGCAAGATCAAGGAAGCGATTCTGGCGGCCGAAATCACGCGGCGCTACAGCAAGGACGACATCCTCGAGCTTTATCTGAACGAGGTCTACTACGGTAATCTTTCCTACGGCATTGATGCCGCGGCCGAGACCTATTTTGGCAAGGAAGCGAGCGAGCTGACGCTGGGCGAGGCGTCGCTGTTGGCCGGCCTGCCGCAGTTGCCCGCCTATTACGACCCCTACACACATCCCGACCGCGCCAAGAAACGTCAGGGCATCGTGCTCGGCCTCATGGTCGAGGCCGGCTACATCACGGCGGAGGAAGCCAACGCGGCCTGGGCCGAGCCGCTGGCCTACGAACCGCTCCAGTTCGATCTCAAGGCGCCGCACTTCACGCTCTTTGTGCGCCAGCAACTCGAGCAACTCTTCGGGCCGGAGGCGCTCTACCAGTCCGGCTACAGCGTGCACACCACGCTCGACCCGCGCTTGCAGGCCGAGGCGGAACGCATTGTGCGCGAGCAGGTCAGCGCGCTGGCGGACCGCAATGTCTCCAACGGCGCGCTGGTGGCCATGCGCCCGCAGAACGGCGAGGTCGTCGCCCTGGTCGGCAGTGCCGATTTCGACAACGTGGAGATCGACGGCCAGGTCAACATGGCGCTCGCCCCGCGCCAGCCCGGCAGCTCGATCAAGCCCTTTGTCTACCTGGCTACCTTTGACATGCCGGACAAGCCGCGCGAGGAGCAGTGGACGCCGGGCTCGATCGTCGCCGACATCACGACCCAGTTCCCGGATGGCACCAACCCGCCCTATGTGCCGGTCAACTACGACGGCAAAGAAATGGGGCTGATGACCGTGCGCTCGGCACTGGCGACCAGCCGCAACATCCCGGCCGTGGCGGCCTTGCAGGAGGCGACGCTGCCGGCCTTTCTGGAGCTGATGCAGCGCTTTGGCGTGACGACGTTGACGCGGCCCGATTTCGGCCTCAGCCTGTCGCTGGGCGCCGGCGAAATCCCGCTCATCGAGCTGACGGACGCCTTTGCCGCCCTGGCCAATGGCGGCCAGCGCATCCCGCCGGTGACCATCCAAAAGATTACCGACGCAGCGGGGGAGACAATCTGCGAGCAGGGTACGGACAAGCCCTGCCAGCCGGGCGTCGAGCGCGCGCAGCAGGTCGTCAGCCCGGCCGACGCCTTCCTGATCTCCGACGTGATCTCCGACAACGAGGCGCGGACGCCGGTCTTTGGCGCCAACTCCGTGCTGCGGCTGTCAGATCGTCCGGCTGCGGTGAAGACCGGCACCACCAACGACTTCCGCGACAACCTGACCGTGGGTTACACGCCACAGCTTGTCACCGGCGTGTGGGTGGGCAATGCCGACAACTCGCCCATGGTCAACATTTCCGGCGTGGCCGGCGCAGGGCCGATCTGGAACCAGTTTATGAACGCGGCCCATGCCGGCGAGCCGGTGCTGTCGTTTACGCCGCCGGCCGGCGTGCGCCAGGTCGAGGTCTGCGCCGACACGGGCACGCTGCCCAGCGACGCCTGCCCGGAGCGGCGCACGCACTGGTTCGCCGAGGATCGCCCGCCGCTGCCCAAGGAACAGGATCTGTGGCGGCGCATCCGCATGGTGCGTGGCACGGAGGAACTGGCCACGGAATACACCCCGGCCGACCAGGTGGAGGAACGCGTCTTCAAGGTCTACCCGTTGGAACACCGCGAGTGGGCGATCCAGCACGGCATTGCCCAGCCGCCCATCGGTGCGTTGGTTGCGCCGCCCACGCCGCAGCCCGGCGAGGTGCAGGTTGCCATCACCAGCCCGGCCGATGGCGCCACGGTGACGGGTGTGCTGCCGGTCTATGGCAGCGCGGCCATCCCCGGCTTTGCCGCCTACGAGTTGCAATATGGCATCAGCCACGACCCCGGCGCATTCAGCCCGCCCATCAGCGGCCCCTTCGGCGCGTCAGTGACCAACGGGCAACTCGGCACGTGGGACACGACGGGGCTGGGCAATGGCCCGCATACACTGCGCGTGCTGGTGCGGGCCGCCAACGGCGCGCAATACGAGGGGCGCGTGCGCGTCTTCGTCGACAATACGCCGGCCACCGCGACGCCCGAGCCGACGCCCACGTGGACCGTCGAGCCACCGACGCCGACATTTGAGCCGCCCACACCGACTTTCGAACCACCAACGCCGACGGTCGAATTCATCCCGCCTACGGACACGCCAACGCTAGTGCCTACGGAAACACCGCCGCCCGTAGAGGAACCGACCGCGACACCCGAGCCACCAACACCCGACCCCGGGCTGGAGGCAACGCCAACCTGGACGCCGGAGGTGGCGGCCGGCAGCGATGGTGTGGGCGCGTTCACGTCACCTTTGGCCGCGCCATGATGCGTAATGCGTGATGCGTAATGCGATGGGGGCGGGGTGGCTGTGGCCTAGCGGGGCTGGCTGGCGCAGGTTGCCGGGATCAGCGCGCAGGTTTGATCGGGCACAGGTGTGGCCTGGACCCTGAGCGAGCCGGCGAGCAGTTCGTTGCCGTCGCCGATAGCCATCCGCTCACCCGTCTGCGTATCGTAGATCCCGACGGCCAGCGTCCAGTCGCCATCGGGGGCGGCGGCGGCTGGTATCGCCACCTGGCGCCAGTCGTTGATGAAGGAACGCGCGTCCGCCTGGGCAGGCAGCGCCGGGCCGAAGAATACGGGGGGGCTGTCGCTCTGGGCGACCGTCTCGCCGTCGTGGCGCAGATGGACGAAGGCCGCCAGATTTTCCGGCCACGCCCCAACTCCCCACTGCAACCAGAGATCGATGGCCTCGCCGGGCCGGTAGGCGCGGTCGGCAATGGTCGCCGTCAGAGTGCCCGCGGCGCCGTCTGGCAATGTGACCTGGGCCGTGGCGGAGCGGAGCGGACCGAACCCGGCCTCAGCAAGCGACGATTCCAGATCCGGTGCAGAGGCAAGCGCAACCGGCACGCGCTGCATGTCACCGGCGTCGTCGCGCCGGAAAAAAGCGGTGGGCTGGCTCGTAGCACCGGCCGCGCGCACGCCCATTACCGGCGGTAGGGAGAGCGGCAGCGTCGTGACGCGCACGGTCTCGCCGGGCTGCCAGCGTTTCGGCGGGTACCACACCAGCGCGGGCGGCGCCGCGGTGTTGACCGTAGCGATGACCTCCTGCTGCGGCGTGACGATCTCCAGCCAGGGCGCCATCGTCTGCGCGTCGAAGCCCTCACCCACCTGCCACTCGGCGACGAGTTTGGTCTGGCGCCAGCGCGGCCAGTCGTCGGCGCGCAGAGCGACCAACTGCAGCGGGCCGGCCGGCGCGGGCTGGGCATCTTGCGCCACGCGGGCAAATGAGTAGAACGCCTCGGGGATGCTCTTTTCGGGCGCTTCTTTGGCCAGGAGCAGGAAACCGTCGGCGGCATCGACCACGCCCCACTCGCCCGCCAGCATGGCATCGACCTGCGTCTTGAGATCGCCGGGCGCCATGTCGGTGTTGGTCGTCACGTCGAGCAGCGCCCAGCCGGCGGGCACGGGCGCATTGAGCCCCAGCGGGAACTGGTAGACGTAGCGCCGGTGGCTGACGTGGGGATGCACGGCGGCGGTGGCCGTGACCGCGGCGTCGGCCGGAAGCTGGGCGACGAAGCGATCGAGCAGGCGGTGGTGCGCGGTGATCGGCGTTGGGTCGAAGCGGCCGGCCAGCGGGCCGCGGCCGTGCAGTAGATAATTGCCGCCCGCCCAGGCCAGCGTCCAGACCACCAGGCCCGCACTGACCAGGGGCATGATCGCGGTGCGGGCGTTCTGCGCCATGGCCGCGGCGGCCATCGTGCCGGCGCCGGCGGCCGGCAGGTGCTGGTAGGCGGGCGAGGCGCGGTCGAGCCGGCGCGCCAGGAAGCGCCAGAGGCGGCCCAGCCCGTAGGCCGCGGCGACGGCAAAGTAGGGCACCAGCGGCGCGCTGTAGTGGAACTCGCCGAAATATTGGGCCGGGTAGGCGCTGAGCAGGTTGGCCAGCAGCACCGGCAGCGCCAGCAGGAGGATCTCCGCGCCCAGCAGCGGGAACCAGGCGAAGATCGCCAGCAGCCCGGCCAGGTAGGCGACGCGCGCCGGTTCGCGCGCGATCTGCCAGACGAGATCGGGGCGCGTCACGATGCTCTTGAGGATGTCGGTCGACGAGTCGCCCAGCGCGCCGTAGCGCTGGAAGTAGGTGCTTTCGGCGACGCCGTAGACCTGCGCGGAGTTGGCGGGGACGATGACAAAGGTGGCGACGTAGAACCAGACGAGGGAGAAGAGCAGGATGGCGGCGCCGGAGAGGATGCCCAGTTTCTGGGAGCGGGAGAGCGCTTGCTGGAAATCGGGTAGGGCTGAATTGTTGATTATTGATTGTTGATTGCTGATTGTTGATGACGGCGGCGCGGCATTGACCATTGACCGTTGACCATTGACCGTTGCCCATTGCCTTCCTTCCTCCCGCGCGTCCCACCATGCGCGCCACACCGTCCACGCGCCGAGCCCCGCGGCCAGCAACGCGATCTCTTCCTTCACGAGCGCCGTCAGCAGCGCGGCGACGACGAACTGCCCCCAGCGTCGCGCATCGACCGCCCAGAAGGCCCACAGGATCAGCGGCACGGCGAGCGGCGCGGCGTGAAATTCCGTGAGCACGGCCGACTGGAGCTGGGGTGCCAGTAGATAGGCGGCGCCCAGGGCAAAGGCCAGCGGCCGCGTCAACTGCTGCACGGGTTCGATGCGCCATATCTGCCGCCGTTCCTGCGGCGCCAGCAGCACGGCAAAGCGACGCAGCGCCAGGAGATAGAGCGGGAAGACGCCCAGGGCCACCGCCACGACCTGGAGCAGCAGGAGCGCGCGCACGTCGTCCCACAGCCAGTAGACGGGGCTGATGAGCACCAAGATCGGCTCGACGTGGTCGGTCAGGCGCGTCGCTTCGTAGCCGTTGTCGGTCTGCGCCAGGAAACGGCCGCGGCTGCTGTTCCAGATGGACTGGTCGATCTGGCCGAGATCCGAGCGATGCGTGCGCATGCCGGCGTGCAGATCCCACGCCTGCGCCGTGAAGAGTACAACGTAGATCACGACCAGGCCGGCCAGGAGCCAAAGCCAGGGATCGGACAGGGCCGGGGTGGAGTTCTTGCCGGCGTGCCGGTTGGTGGCGGTCAAGGCGTTTAACGCTTCCAGGTCAATGACGGATGACGGAACGGGTGTGGCGCAAGTGAGCTGGTGGCCAGAAACCGAGTTTCTCCAACTCTAGTTTCCGGTAAAAGTTGAGCGACGTACGGGACAAAATGACAAACGGCGATTAACATTCCACAATAAGGTTGAAGCCAAGGAGTGGAAGATGCTAACCGCCGTAGAACACACTGTACATGCAATCAGCGCCGTCGTCCAAACGGTGCCAGTAGGAACCAACGTTGCCCTGGTGCGGATTCTGTGGATCATGATGAGTGGTGCGTTCTTGCAGAGTCGCGGTGCCTTCTTCACGGCCCTTGCCACCATGTTTGCGCCGGCGGAAGTTCGCCGCAGTTGGGCAGCGCTGCGCAATGGATCCTGGGAGTGCAACGAACTGCTTGAGAATTGGCACGTCTTCGTGGCGAGCGAGAACCAATGGCGTGTACGTCGCCACGAAGGATACGAGGCGGTCAGTGTGGATATGACAGGATTCTGGCGCCCTCGTCTCAAAGGTTGGCTGGGAAAGCACTATCACAGCCTGGCGCAACGCTCCCTGCCAGCAGTCGTGTTTGGCGTCGTGGTGCTTTCGGGGCAGGTGAGGGACAAACGGACGCCGTTGTTGCAACGCATCGTGCGTTGCAAGCCGGAAGTTGACAAAGCGAGCTTTCGAATGCAGTTGCTGCAAGAAACGAAAAAGCATACGCTACCCAATCAAGTCACAGTCTACGATGCCGAATTCGAGGTGGCTGACTTACAACGTGCTGCGATAGACCGCTATGTTGTCCGACTTGCCACCAACTGCACGGCACGGCGCAATCAGTTGCCACGCTACAAAGGCAAGGGCTGTCATCCCAAATACGGCGAACTTGTGCGCCCACTGCCACGCAAACACAAAGACAAGACCATCGCCGCCTCGATCCCCCATCAAGAGGGTCACTTTGTCCATGAAGGTCGTCGAATCGACGTGCAGTCCTGGCATGATCTGGTACTCCCGACCTCTCAAGTCGGCCCAGATGCGCCGACCTTTGACATCTACGTCTTTCATGATCCGCTTTACAAGCAGCCGTTGGTCTTGGGCACCGATCTGACGAAGATCAAGGCGGAGACCGTCTACCATATCTACCGTGACCGCTGGCCGGTGGAACAGCCCCCGCTGGCCGCCAAGCAGATGATAGGTCTTCATCGCCAGTTCGTTTTTGCCGATGAATCCTGCTTCAGGCTACCTGAACTGAGTCTCGTTGCCGGCGCCATCCTAACCTATACCGCCGCCGTCTTGCCGCCTATCCCTTCCGGCTTCTGGGACCGTACGCCTGCAGCGACGCCTGGGCGATTGCGTCGCCTACTTGCACGTGCCGATTTTTCAACTTTGCCTGTCACCGACCCGCAACTTCGCAAAAAGAACTCCCCCACGGCACACTTACCCAAGGGGATCGACGCTCATCGCCGTCTCAAACCGTCTACTCCACCCCCAATTACCGGAAACTAGAGTCCAAGAAACTCGGTTTCTTCCGGAGCGATACTAGGCGAGCGCGGCGTTCACGGCCGCGGCGACTGCGTCGATCTGTTCCTCGCTCAGCGCCGGGTACATGGGCAGCGAGAGCACCTCACGGGCGGCCTGCTCGGTCACGCGCAGATCGTGCTTTCTGAGCGAACCGTCTGCGTAGGCCGGCTGCAAGTGAACCGGCACCGGATAGTGGATGCCGCTGCCGATGCCCTGCTCGGCAAGGCGGGCGCGCAGATGGTCGCGCCGCGCGGTCTGGATTACATAGAGGTGATAGACGTGCCGGCAGCCCGGTGCCTCGACCGGCTTCTGGACTTCGGCGGGCAGCATGTCGGCGTAGATAGCGGCCAGTTTCCGCCGCGCGTCATTGCCGGCCTCCAGTGCGCGCAGGCGCACGCGCAGGATCGCGGCCTGCATCTCGTCGAGCCGGCTGTTGACGCCCTCCACCTGCGAGATGTAGCGCTCCTGGGGCGTCCAGCCATACTCGCGCAGCAGGCGCACGCGATCGAGCAGCGCCGGGTTGTTGCCGGTGACGGCGCCGCCATCGCCCAACGCGCCGAGATTCTTGGTCGGGTAAAAAGAATAGCACGCCAGGTCGCCAAAGCTGCCGACGGGCCTGCCGTTATAGCGCGCGCCGTGCGCCTGCGCACAATCCTCGATGACGAACTGCTCGCGGGCAATCTCCAGGATCGCATCCATGTCGGCCGGATGGCCGTAGAGATGGACCGGAATCACGGCACGCGTGGCCGGCGTGATTGCTGCGGCCAGCGCGGCCGGCGCCATGGTGTAGCGCGCCGGGTCGATATCGACCAGCACCGGCGTTGCGCCCGTCATGCGGATGGCAGCCACGGTGGCCACGGCAGTATGCGCAACGGTGATCACCTCGTCGCCCGGGCCGATGCCACAGGCGCGCAGGGCGAGATAGAGTGCGTCGGTGCCTGAGTTGACGCCCACGCAGCCGGCGGCGCCGCACCAGGCGGCAAACTCCTCTTCAAAGGCGGCGACCTCGCGGCCGAGGATGTACCAGCCGCTCTCCAGCACGCGGCGCACCGCGTCGTCGATCTCCGGCTGCTGGGCAAGATAGCCGGAACGCAATTCATTGAAGGGGATGGGCATGAATCACTCCGTGTACCTGGCGAGATGCTGCGTGTAGTAGGCGACGGTGCGCGCCAGACCGTCGGCCAGCGGCGTGACGGGTTTCCAGCCCAGCGCTGCCTCGATGCGGGCGTAGCTGGAGTAGACGTCGCCGATATCGATCTTCTTGCGCGCCTCGGGCCAGGGCACCAGCGTCACGCTGCCGCGGCCGGCGATCTCGACAATCAACGAGGCCAGTTCAAGCAGGCTGATGGGCGCCGGGCCGCCCAGGTTGTAGATGCCGCCATTGGCGGTGTCAGTGGCGCCGGCGCGCAGGAACGCATCGACCACGTCGTCGACGTAGGTGAGGTCGCGCAACTGGCTGCCGTCGCCGTAGAGTTGAATCTCCTTGCCCTCCACTGCCAGGCGGATAAACCAGCCGATAAAACCCTGGCGGTTGTGCTTGATCAACTGGCGCGGGCCGTAGGTGTTTGTCAGGCGCAGCGAAGAGGTGCGCAGGCCGTAGGCGGTGTGATAGACGACGTGGTACCACTCACCGGCCAACTTGTTGACGCCGTTGACGTCGGTCGGCGCCTGCAGGTGATCCTCGTCCAGGGGCAGATAGCGCGGCTTGCCGTATTGCTGGCGCGTCCCGGCGTAGATAATCTTCGCGTCAGGGTTCTCTTCGCGGCACGCCTCCAGGATCGACAACTGGCTGCGGGCGTTGATCTCGAGGTCGGTGAAGGGGTCGGTCATGGAGTCCATGTGGCTGACCTGGCCGGCCAGGTTGAAGAGCAGATCCTGCCCCTTGACCAAGGCGCGCATGGCATACGGGTCGCGCACGTCGGCGATGTTGACGATCAGCCGGTTCTCGTAGCCGTCGATGTTGAAGAGATTGCCGCCGTAGTCGGGGATCAGCGAGTCGATGACGGTGACGTGCGCGCCAAGATCGACCAGCCGCCGCGCCAGATTGGAGCCGATAAAACCCAGCCCGCCGGTGATCAGCACCGCCTTGCCTGCGTACGTGTCGAGATAGTCCATAACGGAGGGATTATAGCACATGGTTCGTGATGCATCCTTTGTGCTACAATCTGGGTACGCTTCATTATTGCTGGCTGGAGGAGAAGGTGACCATGGTTACGAGACTGGTCGACAAGCGCGAGGTTCAGCTACCTGCCGTCGTACTTCGTGAGTTCGAGGATGTAGAGTTCTTCGAGATAAGCTCGGACGGGATGCGCATTGTGTTGACGCCGGTCAGCGCCAATCGTGCTGACCTGGTGCGTCAGAAACTGGATCTCTTGGGCTTGACCGAACGGGACATCGAGGATGCCGTCGAATGGGCGCGCAATCCCTAGATCACGCGCTCCGCGTTGTCCTTGACACGAATATCGTTGTCTCGGCGCTAGTATTTGCTTCTGGCCGACTCTCCTGGCTGCGCCATCAATGGCAGCAAGGAGCGATAGTTCCGCTCGTCACCCACGATACGACCGACGAATTGATCCGCGTCCTGTCCTACCCGAAATTCCGCCTGTCCTCAGAAGACGTCAAGGCTCTTCTGGGCGATTATCTACCCTTTTGCGAAGTCGTGGACATTCGCGATAGCGAGATCAGCCTTCCAGAAGTGAGAGATCCAAACGATCGCATCTTCTTGGCTGCGGCGAGCGCCGGCAATGCGGGGTACCTGATCACGGGTGATGACGATCTGTTGGCAATACGGGCAAACTTCGCCATTCCGATCATTACCGCGGCGGAACTGGGGATTTCTCTTGGAGTACGAGAGTAACGCTGAATCGCACCTGTCCAATTGAGGGTTCAGCGCGATCGCCGGTGGAGGGTGAAGACCGCCGTCGTCGAGAGCAGGTTCTTGAAGCGCCCCGTGCGAATGCGCACGCCCCGGTTCATGTAGACCTGGCGGTCGATTTCGATGTCGACCTGGCGGCAGAAGCGTGCAAAGTCCGTGACGCTGAAGGGCTGGCGGCGCGGGCTCTCGTACCACTGCTGGGGCAGGTCCACCGCAACGGGGATGCGCCCGGTGAAAAGCAATTCCAGCCGGCAGCGCCAATGTCCCCAATTCGAGAAGCTGACGATGGCCGTGCGCCCGACGCGCAGCATCTCGCCCAGCACCATGGCCGGGTCGTCGAGAAAGGGCAGCGTCTGGGAGAGGATGACGCTGTCGAAACTCAGGTCCGGGTAGTCGGCCAGCCCTTCCTGCACGTTGCCCTGGCGCACGCTCAGCCCGCGGCGCACGCACGCCAGCACGCCGGCCTCCGTCAGTTCGATCCCGCGCCCCCGGACCTGCTTGCGGTCGCGCAGGTGCTCCAGCAGCGCGCCGTCGCCGCAGCCGATGTCCAGCACGCGCGTCGCCGGATCCACGAGCTCGGCGATGGCGCGCAGGTCGGGGCGCAGGCGGGCGGCGGGCGATTCGGGAGCGGGAGCAGCGATTGGTTGGTTTGGCGTCGTGTTCATGCGAGGGAATCGGCCAGACGGGTGCGGTTGGGTTGCGCGCCGATGATGGGCGCGGGCAGGGCGCGCGGGGCATAGCCGGCCGGCGCAGCGACCTGCTCCTCGCGCACAAGCCGATCGAGAAAGCTGCCCAGCAGGTTGGTCATAGTCTCCACTTCGAGCAGGAAGGCGTCGTGCCCCCAACTGCTGCGCACGTCAAGGTAGGTCACGTCGACGTTGGCGGCGGTCAACGCGCTGACCAGTTGCTTGCTGTGATAGCTGGGATAGAGCCAGTCGCTGGTGAAGCTGATGACCAGGAATTTGACATTCAACGAGCCGACAAAGGCGGCGGCCAGCGAGCCGGTGGGCTGCGTCAGGTCGAAATAGTCCATGGCCTTGGTCACGTAGAGATAGCTGTTGGCGTCGAAGCGTTCCGTGAACTTGCGCCCGTTGTACCTGAGGTAGCTTTCGATCTCAAACTCGGTCTCGAACTCGTAGCCGTACTTCTCCAGCCCTTGCAGGCGCCGTCCGAACTTCATCTGCATGGACTCTTCGGAGAGGTAGGTGATGTGGCCGACCATGCGCGCCACAGCCAGGCCGGCATCGGGCTTCTGCGCCTTGTCATAGTAGGCGCCGTGATTCCAGGCCGGGTCGGCATAGATGGCCTGGCGGCCCACTTCGCTGAAGGCAATGAGCATGGGGCTGTGGTGGGCGGTCGTGGCGATGGGGATGGCCGCGTGCGTGCGCTGCGGGTGATGGGCCGCCCACTCCAGCACCTGCATACCGCCCATGGAGCCGCCCGCTACGCAGAGGAGCTTGTCGATGCCCAGATGGTCGATGAGATTGACCTGGGCGCGCACCATGTCGCCTACCGTCACTACGGGGAAGTTCAGCCCGTAGGGTTTGCCCGTCGCCGGGTCGAGGCTGGCCGGCCCGGTCGAGCCGTAGCACGAGCCGACCACATTGCTGCAGATGACAAAGAAGCGATCGGTGTCAAAGGCCTTGCCGGGCCCGATGCAATCCTCCCACCAGCCGACCTTGTCCGGGTCGCCGCCAAGATAGCCGGCGGCGTGCGCGCTGCCGCTCAACGCATGGCAGATCAGGATCGCGTTGGAGCGGTCGGCGTTGAGCGTACCGTAGGTCTCGTAGGCCAGCGTCACCGGGCGCAACGTCTCGCCGCTCTCGAGACAGAAGGGTTCGTCTTCGGCGAAGATGAAGGATTGCGCGGTGACGTCGCCGATGCTGTCAGTGGTCATAGAAGCACCTTTGTGAACTGGAAAACCAACGGTCAATGGTCAACGGTCAATTGCTAATTGTCAACGCTCGGACGCGCCGGCGAGTTCATTGACAATTGACCATTGACCGTTGACAATCGACCATTGGCTACTTCCTCTTACTTCGCTGCCGCGAGTGCCTGATCCAGATCCCACAACAGATCGTCGACATCTTCCAGACCCACGCTCAAGCGGATGAAGTCGGGCGAGACGCCGGCCGACGCCATCTCGTCCTCGGTGAGCTGGCTGTGCGTCGTCGTGGCGGGATGAATCGCCAGGCTCTTGGCGTCGCCCACGTTGGCCAGGTGGCTGAAGAGCTTGAGGTTGTCGATGAACTTCTGGCCGGCCGCCGCGCCGCCCTCGATGCCAAAGCCCAGGATGGCGCCGACGCCCTTGGGCAGGTACTGCTTGGCCAACTCGTGGTCCGGATGGCTCTTGAGGCCGGGGTAGGCGACCCACTTGACCGACGCGTGCCCTTCCAGGAACTCGGCGACCTGCTGCGCGTTGCTGCAATGGCGATCCATGCGCAGGCTGAGCGTCTCGATGCCGGTCAGCGTGTTCCAGGCGTTGAAGGGCGCCTGGCTGGCGCCGATATCGCGCAGGATCTGCACGCGCGCCTTGATGGCAAAGGGCGGCAGGCCGACACCGACGAGATCGGCATACTTGAGGCCGTGGTAGCTGGGGTCAGGCGTGGTGAAGTTGTCGAAGCGCCCGCTCGTCCAGTCGAAGTTGCCGCCGTCGACGATGACGCCGCCGATGGCCTGCCCGTGCCCGGCCAGGAACTTGGTCGTGCTGTGCGTGATGATGTTGGCGCCATGCTCGAAGGGGCGGCAGAGATAGGGCGTGGCAAAGGTATTGTCGATCATGATGGGAATGTTGTACGCCTTGGCGATCGCCGAGACTTCCGCAAAGGGGAAGACCTTGATGTCCGGGTTGCCCAGCGTCTCGCCGTAGATGATCTTCGTGTTGGGGCGGATAGCCTTCTCGAAGTTGCCGGGATCGCTGGGGTCGACAAAGGTCACGTCGATGCCGATGCGCGGGAAGGTGTAGTTGAACTGATTGTAGGTGCCGCCGTAGAGCCGGCTGCTCGACACGATGTGGTCGCCGGCGCCGCAGAGGGTCAGGATCGCCATGGTCTGCGCGGCGTGGCCGGAGCTGGCGGCCAGCGCGGCGACGCCGCCTTCCAGGCTGGCGATGCGCTGCTCCAGCACGTCGGTCGTGGGGTTCATGATGCGCGTGTAAATGTTGCCCAGTTCTTTCAGCGCAAAGAGATTGGCGGCGTGTTCCGTGTTGCGGAACTGGTAGCTCGTCGTCTGGTAGATGGGGACGGCGCGGCTGCCGGTCGTCGGGTCCGGCGTCTGGCCGGCATGGAGCTGGCGGGTGGCAAAGCCTAGTTGTCGTTCGCTGGTCATGGGTCGCTCTTCTTTCCTGTTGGTTCGTTATGCTGACAAAAAACCTCTCGCCTGGCCGGTGAGAGGTCGTCACGCTCGCTGCTGCCTGCGCAAATTTGCGGGCAACAAAAATCCCCAACGAGTGGGGATGAGCAGGAAAGCGCGAACTGCTTCCTCTCATCTTCCAGAACACGTCTGCCGGATTTGGCACCCTAACCACCAGGCCGCACCATCGCGGGCCAGTCATCGGGTTGCCGAGGTTTCACAGGGCCGGTCCCTCCACCTCTCTGGATAAGAGTCTTGCTATGCGGTTGTGAAGCGCAAGGATAGCAGGGCGCTATGAATTTGTCAAATGAGAATGAGAGAAATTCAAAAAGGCAATCTCCAGTCTCCAATCTCCAATCTCGTAATCTCCCAATCTCGAAGTGGAGACTAGAGATTAGGAGATTCTTTCCTGTTCCTCTGACTTGCGCGGGTCGAGCACCTGGTCGGCGTGCATCCAGAGGATGCGCGCGTAGCGAAAGATGAGCGGTGTCAGCAACAGCGTTTCGCCGATGATGATGAGTGAAAAGACGAGGATGGAGACGTCGAGAAAATAGAGCAGCACCGCGGTGGGCACCAGCACCAGGAAACCGGCCGCATAGCCAATGAACATGGAGTTGAGAAAATAGCCGGTCTCGCGCTCGTACTTCACACCGCAGACGGGGCAGTGCGTGTGCATGCCAAAGAGCGACGTAAAGACCTGCCCTTGCAGGCAGACCGGGCAGCGCTGGCGCAGTAAGGCCCAGAGGCGTTTCATAATAGGCAGTATAGCACGGTGCCGTGCAGTTCAAATTTACCGGTTGGCATTCAGCCGTAATCGCGTATAAGATACCAAGCAATTGCCAACCCCAGACTTCCAGAAAAAATCGCTTCTTGGGCGTTTAGCTGACCAAACCATTTCGATTGCATTTCAGGCAAAGGAAGAATGCGTATGACGACTTCAGCGAACCGGACAAACCGCGCCCGCGTGGGTGTCTTCGGCATCGGGCTGGCCGCGTACTGGCCGCAGTTCGAGGGGCTGCGCGACCTGCTCGTCGGTTATCAGGAGGAGGTCGAGCGGCGCATCACGGCCATGGGCGCCGAGGTCGTGTCGGCCGGGCTGGTCGACACCGCGCCCGCGGCGCAGGATGCCGGCGATCGCTTTGCCGCCAACAACGTCGACCTGATCGTCTGCTACGTCGGCACCTATTCGACGTCGTCGCAGGTGCTGCCGGCCGTGCAGCGCCGCAAGGCGCCCGTACTCGTGCTCAACCTGCAGCCGGTGCCCTCCATGGATTACCCCAACACCGGCACGGCGGAGTGGCTGGCCAACTGCTGCGCCTGCTGCGTGCCGGAGATTTCCAACGCCTTTGCGCGCAGCCGCATCCAGTTCAATGTCGTCTCCGGGCTGCTTTTCCCCGCACCGGGCAACGCCGAACAGTACTACCAGCGCGGCTGGCGCGAGATCGAGGAGTGGGTCAAGGCTGCCGGCGTGCTGCGCGAACTCTCCTACGCCCGCGTCGGTTTTCTGGGCCACACCTATCCGGGCATGCTCGACATGTACTCCGACTTCACCATGCACCACGCGCAACTGGGCGCCCACATCGAGGTGCTGGAGATGGACGATCTGCACGCGCGCGTCAAGTCGGCCACCGAGGAAGAGATTGCGGCCAAGATCGCCGAAATAAACGGCGTATTCGACATCGCCGCGCCGGGCAAGGACAAGATCTCGCAGCCGGTGACGGACGAGGCCATGCGCTGGTCGGCGACGGTGGCCGTGGGGCTGGACAAGCTGGTCGGCGACTTCAACCTCAACGGGCTGACCTATTACTACCGCGGGCTCGACGGCAACGCCAACGAGGAGCTGGGCGCCACGCTCATCGTCGGCAACTCGCTGCTCACCGCGCGCGGCATCCCCGCCTCGGGCGAGGGCGACCTCAAGACGTGCATGGCCATGCTCATCATGGATCGCCTGGGCGCGGGCGGCTCCTACACCGAGTTCTACGCCATGGACTTCGACGAAGATTTCATCCTCATGGGCCACGACGGGCCGGGACACATCAAGATCAGCGCGGGCCGGCCGGTGCTGCGCGGGCTGGGCCTCTTCCACGGCAAGCGCGGCTACGGCCTCTCCGTGGAGTTCAACGTGCAGATGGGGCCGATCACCATCCTGGGCATGACGCAGACCGCCGACGGCCGTCTGAAGATGATCGCAGCCGAGGGCGAGTCGATCCCCGGCAGCCGGCTCGAGATCGGCAACACCAATTCGCGGCTGCGCTTCGGTCTCGACCCCGCCACCTTCATGGATCGCTGGTGCGAGCACGGACCGACCCATCACGTCGCGTTGGGCGTCGGCCATCAGCTCGGCAAGATTCGCAAACTGGCGCGCCTGCTCGACCTGGAGTTGGCGGTTGTCGGGTAAGAAATCCAGCCACAAAGCCACAAAGACGCAAAGGTGCACGAAGAAAGGGCCGAGTATTGCCTTTGTGAACCTTTGTGTCTTCGTGACTTCGTGGCTATCTTCCAAACACGAATGAGGAAACCACGATGAACCGGATCGGCTTTGTACTCAAGGTGAAGCAGGAGAAGATCGAGGAATACAAGGAGCATCACCACCATGTCTGGCCGGAGATGCAGGACGCGCTGCGTGCGACGGGCTGGCACAATTACTCGCTCTTTCTGCGCGATGACGGGCTGCTCTTCGGCTACTTCGAGACGCCGCACGACCTGGCCACGGCTGCCGCCAAGATGGCCGAGACCGGGGTCAACACGCGCTGGCAGGAGTTCATGGCGCCTTACTTCGAGTCGCCGGACAACGCACGTCCGGACCAGATGTTGGTCGA
>JACKBA010000035.1 GCA_020634815.1 Caldilineaceae bacterium
CACCTTCTTCTTCGGTGCGCTGATGGCGGGCGTGGCGTTGATCTTGTTGCTGTGGCTGCGTGGTAAACCGCTGGCGGTGGCGTAGGGATCGGTTCACGTTTTGTAGTGATGGCTTATGAACGTTCACAAAATATCCCGGAATCGTACGGGCATGAAACTTCATGCCCAGGTGGCGATATATCGCCCGGTGGGCTTGGCAGGCCAAGCCCCTACGCCATTGCCGAATCCTTTTCTCAACGTTCATTATCGCCCGGTGGGCTTGGCATGCCAAGCCTCTACGCCACCGTCGAAGGAAGTATCCGCCGTTACTTTCCCGCGCTTCCCAGCAGAAAGGCCAGAGGGATCTCCGCCCGCTCGCGCCACGACGCCTCGGAGTGCTCGGCGCCCTCGAACTTGAGCGTCTCCCAATCCACGCCGCGCCGATAACCCGCCGCCGCCACGTGCCCATCCATGCGCGCCTGGTACGGCTCGTAGTGAGCGTCGAGCGTCTCGGTGCCGTAGTCAAAATAGATGCGATGCGTACCGGGCGCGGGCAGCGCGTTCTCGAACCAGTCCACCAGCGGATCCTCGCCGATGGGCCAGTGCGTGGAGACGCACGCCGCCGCGCCAAAGACCCGGGGATACTCGCACAGCGCATAGAGCGAGATGAGCCCGCCCATGCTCGACCCCATGACAGAGGTTGTGTTCCGCCCCGGCCGCGTGCGGTAGGTGGCGTCGACGAAGGGCTTGAGTTCCTCCACCAGAAAGCGCAGATAGAGGTCGGAATAGGGCAACGCTCCATTCTCGGCGGCGAAGTGGCGCGCCTGCTCGCGCAGCGCCGGCGTAGCCAGCGGCTTCTGCGGCATGTATTCGCTGCGCCGGCGCGCCGAGTTCCACGGCGCCACGACGATGGCGCCACCCGTCTTGCCTGCATCGATCAGGCGGACAATCGCCTCGTCGATGCCCCAATCCACGCCGGCAAAGGCCAGCCCCGGCTCGAAGAGATTCTGCCCGTCGTGCATGTAGATGACGGGGTAGCGGGTGTCATCGCCGTCGTCGTAGCCGGGCGGCAGCCAGATGTCCACCGGCCGCGGCTTGATGTTCTCTGACGGGAATGGCGCGTAGCGCAGCAACTGCCCGCCGCTGTACAATCCCTCGTCTGTTGCCTGCACTGTCATGCTAACGCTCCCAACTCATGCCCGGATAGTCGCGGTGAAAGCCGGCCGCCTCCAGCAGCGGTTGTGCGCCGCTTTGCAGGATCGGCGTCCCGTTCCACACGGTCACCTGCACGCGGTGCTCGAAAGTCGCCGTGTGGGCCAGCCACGCTTCGACTGCTCGCCGCTGTAGATTGTCGCCCGCGCCGGCCATCGTCGTCAAACGGGCGCCTCCGTCCTCCACGAGCAGCACCGGCAGCCCGCGATCGAGCACCAGCGCCGTCGACGGGATGCGTGCAAAGGCCAGCGCTTCGCCCGCCGCAGTCTGCGGGCCGTCCTCGCGCGCCGCGCCGTAGAGATTGGCCGGGTCGCACGCGTTGAGCACGACCAGCGGTTGCTCCGCCTCGGCCGGGTCCGGGTTGCTGGCCAGCGCCCGCAATTGCTCCACCACCTCCGGCAGGGCGAACTGCACGCCGGCCAGCCCCTGCACAAAGAAGCCACGCCGCACCTCGCCGCGCATCTCCAGCCGTTGCAACTCGGCGTAGAGCAGCGGCCAACTCCACGCGCCAAACTCGTCGTCGAGGCTGGCGTGGGTGACGACGCCGTGGCGCGCCAGCAACTGCCGCGCCTGCACCGCCACCTGCTCGGCGGGCGGCAGCGCCTTGCCCAGCACGCCAAAGCGATGCACCGGCGCCCAGCGGCCCATCTGCACCACCGGCGCGGGCGCGCTCTGTTCCAGCCGCTGGCGGACGCGGCGTTTGGCGGCCTGCAACTCGCTGCGGCTGGGCCGGCGCACGCCGCCCATGCGCTCCTGGCGCGAGCCGAGCCGCTCGGCCAGTTCCGCCTCCAGCGAACTCAGCGGGCGGACGGCGGACGGCGGACGTGGCGCGCCGTACTCCACGAGCTGGCGCAGCACGGCCAGCGCGTCGTTGGTCACCAGCCCGGCCATGACCAGTTCCAGCAGCGCCGCGTCGAGCGTGGCTTCGGCCAGGCCGGTGCCGGCGCGTAACTCGGCCGGGAAGAGCGCGCCCTCGCTCTTGAGAAAGGCGTAGACATGCTGCGCGTCCTCGCCCAGGAACGACAGGTCGGCGGGCGGCGCCTCCAGGAAGGTGCTGCCCTCGCCGCGGAAGAGGAAGCGGATGCGCCCGCGCCGCGGATCCGCGCCGCCGGAACCCACCCACACCAGCTCGCCGCTCTGGCAGAGCGCGGCCAGCTCCGCCGGGTCGTAGGCCGCCAGGCGCAGCGGCAGCACGTCGCGCTCCCAGATACGCCCGACGACGGGTGCGGCGCGCAACTGCTGGATCACCTGGCGCAGCGCACCGCCACCGCTGAGCCGCGTCTCCGGGTGTAGATGTTGCCAGCGCACCAGGAAATCGGCGTAGACGGTGAAGGGCACGGGACGCACCTCTTGGCGCAGGATGGTCAGCGTGCGCCGGTGCATCTGCTCCAACGTGCGCCGGTCGACGAACTCGGCGGTCTCCTCCGCCGCACCGGGCGTGAAGCGGCCGTGAGCCAACTCGCGATTCGTCACCAGGTGGTCGAGCTCGGCCTGCAACCACTCTGCGGGGAAGTCATAGCGCGCGCGGATCGTCTCGACGGTGACGGGGCCGGCCTGGGCGAGATAGCGCAGCAGAATGGCGCGGCGGGCTTCGGAGTAAGAAGAATAGACCGCGGATTTGGCGGATTGGGCGGATGCGCGCGGATTTTCTTTGGTGGGCGAGATGGCATCTCGCCCTACCTCCGTCGAACCGTAAGGCGAGGTGGCGCCTTGCTCGACGAAGGCGGCCTTGTACTCCGGCAGGTAGTCGGCGGCGACCCAGCGCGGGGCGAGGCCGCGGGCGGTGGGGATCTCCATCGGCTCGATGCGCCCGCTGCCGGCGAGCTTGCCGATCCAGCCCGACGGGTCCACGGTGCAGCGTTCGGCGATCTCCAGCGTGGCGAGGTCGCCCAGCGTCTGGAAGAGCAGCGCCAGTTCCTCCGCGGTGCGCGCATGCACGGCGGGCGCGACGTGTTGCAGCCGCTCGCGCACCTCGCTCACCGCCTCGGGACGCAGCAGGTCGGCCAGGTCCACGTCCTGGAGCAGGTCTTGCAGCAGCTCGCGGCTGACGGCCATCGTCTGCAACTGGCGCTCGGCCTTGGGCGCGTCCCACTCGTACATGAAGATGCTGATGAAGTCGTAGAGCAGGCTCTGCGCCACCGGCGATGGCGTCAGCGTCTCCACCGCGGTCACCTGGATTTCGCCGGCCTGGATGCGGCGCAGGATGCGCTCCAGGTTCGGCCAGTCCATGACCTCCTCCAGGCAGTCGCGGTAGGTCTCGGCGACGATGGGGAAATCCTCGAAGCGGCGCACCAGTTGCAGCAGATCCTTGGCGCGCAGCCGTTGCAGCCAGAAGGGCGTGCGCTTGCCGCGCTGGCCGGGCAGGAGCAGCGCCCGCGCCGCGTTCTGGCGAAACTGAGCGCCGAAGACCGCCGAGTTGGGCAGCTCGGCCAGGATGCGCTCGCGCGCCTCGTCCGGCCCCACCGCGCTGAGCAAGTCCAGCGGGATGTCGGCCTCCGCCTCCGGGAAGCGGAAGAGGATGCCGTCGTCGTTGCTCTGCACCTCCACCTCGACGCCCGTGCGCTCGCGCAGCGCGCCGGCCAGCGCCAGCCCCCACAGCCCGTTGACCTTGCCGCCAAAGGGCGACTGGATCACCAGCCGCTGGTCGCCCAGCGCGTCCTCGAAGATCTCGACCAGGATGCTGCGGTCCGACGAAATGGCGCCGGCGTGGTCGAGCTGGCCTGCCACGTAGTCGACCACGTGCCAGGCCGACGCCGTGTCCAGCGCATAGTCGGCGCGCAGCCAGGCGAGCACCGCCTGCACGGCCGGTTCTTCCTCAGCCTGGCGGATGGCGCGGTAGTCGGCCAGATCCAGCGCGGCGCGCACCGCGTGCAGCCGCTCTGCCACGGCACGCCTGAACGCGCCGACGCGCTCGCCCAGCTCATAGGGGCGCCACGGAAAGTCGCCGCGCCAGAAGGGCATGCGCGGCGTCGCGCCCGGCGCATCGGCGACGATGACTTTGTCGTCGGTCAGCTCGATGACGCGCCAGACCTGCGAGCCGAGCAGCAGCGTGTCGCCGACGCGCGTCTCGTAGACGAACTCCTCGTCCAGCTCGCCGAGCTTGGTCTTGCCGTCGGCCAGGTAGGCGTTGAACGCGCCGCGGTCGGAGATGGTGCCGCCGTTGGTCAGCGCCAGCAGCCGCGACCCCGGCAGCGCGGCCAGCCGGTTGTTGACGCGATCCCACACCAGCCGCGGCCGCAGTTCGCGATGCGCCTGGCTGGGATAGCGCCCGGAAAGCATGTCGAGCACGGCGGTGTAGGCGCGCGGCGTCAACTCGCCATACGGGTAGGCGCCGCGGAGCAAGGCGTAGAGTTCATCGACCTCCCATTCCTCCACCGAGACCATAGCCACGATCTGCTGCGCCAAAATATCGAGCGAGTTGCGCGGCGTGTGGATCGGCTCGACCTCGCCGCGCAACATGCCGCCGGCCACCGCCGCCGCCTCCATGATGTCCTCGCGATGCGTGGGGAAGATGCGCCCGCGGCTGGTCTGGCCGACGAGATGGCCGGCGCGGCCCACGCGCTGCAAGCCCTGCGCCACCGACTTGGGCGACTGCAACTGCACGACGAGATCGACCGTGCCGATGTCGATGCCCAGTTCCAGCGACGAGGTGCCGATGAGCGCCGGCAGCGTGCCCGCCTTGAGCGCCTGCTCCAGCGCCAGCCGCGTCTCCTTGGACATGCTGCCGTGGTGGGCGCGGATGGGGTCGGCATGCGTCCCGCGCCCCGCGCCAAACATGCCCATGCCTTTGGGGACGCCGCCTTCGTAGAGGGAGGCGCCGCGGGAGGCGTCAAACGTCAAACGTGAATCGTCAAACGTCAAACGTGAGGCGTCAGGCGTGATGCGTGATTCGTGGTGCGTAATGCGTGAGTCGTCGGGAGTGATGCGTGATTCGTGATGCGTAATGTGTGAGGCGTCGGGCGTGACGTTTGGCTCGTGACTCGTGACGTCTGACGTTTGACGCATGACTCGTGACTCGTCATCCGCCCCTCGCCCCTCGCCCCTTGCCCCTCGCTCTTCATTAATCCAATCCGACGCCCGCTCCGCCAACCGCCGGTTGTTGACGAAGATGAGCGTGGTGCGGTGCTCGTCGATGAGGTCGACGACGCGCGGCACGATGAGCGGCCAGATCGACTCGCCGCCGAGCGCGCGGAAGTCGTCGACAACGGTCTCCACCTGCACGTCGAGCTGCTTGCGATAGCCGGCATCGACGATGGTGACGGGGCGCTCGACCAGCGTGCGTTCTTCGCCCTCGCCCTGCCAGGCTGCGCCCCCCAGGTAGCGCGCCACTTCGTCCAGCGGGCGGATGGTGGCGGAGAGGCCGATGCGCTGGATGGGCTGGTTCGCCAGCGCCTGCAAGCGCTCCAGGCTCACGGCCAGGTGCACGCCGCGCTTGGAGCCGGCGAGGGTGTGGATCTCGTCGACGATGACCGTCTGCACCGTGCGGAACATCTCGCGCGCCGCCGGGCTGGTGAGCAGGATGTAGAGCGACTCCGGCGTGGTGATGAGGATGTGCGGCGGCTTGCGCAGCATGGCCTGGCGCTCGCGCGAGGGCGTGTCGCCCGACCGCACCGCGACGCTGATGTCGGGCAGATCCTCGCCCATCGCCTGCGCCACACGCCGAATCCCCGCCAACGGCACGCGCAGGTTGCGCTCGATGTCGTTGTTGAGCGCCTTGAGCGGCGAGAGATAAATCAGTTGAAGCGAGGGGCGAGGGGCGAGGGGCGAGGGGCGGCGAGAGTTGCGAGTTGCGAGGGGCGAGGGGCGAGACGTGACGGTGTCGCCATGATCCGATAAGCTCGCTGCCGAAGACGAGTGCGCATCGACGTCGCCCCTCGCCCCTCGCCCCTCCGAACTAAAGAGGCGATCGATGCCCCACAAGAACGCCGACAACGTCTTGCCCGAGCCGGTGGGAGCGAGGATCAGCGTGTGGTCGCCGCGCTGGATGGCGGGCCAGCCTTGCTGCTGCGGCGGCGTGGGCTGGCCGAGCGTCTGCGTGAACCAGGCACGCGTGGCAGGCAGAAAAACGTCGAGCGGGCTGGACTGATCGGTCATCGGTCGGGCTCCATGCGAACATATGTGCGCATCGCTAGTATACCACAGGTCGCCGGCGGCGCCGTCAAGGCAATGACCACGCATTTCTCGGCCAAAAGCGGCGATCCGGCCATTTTCATCGAGCGTACCGAGGCCACGACCGAGCGCGCCGAGGCCAAGACCGAGCAAACCTTGCACATATGTGCATGACCGAGGCCAAGACCGAGCGCACCGTGAATATATATTCATGACCGAGGCCAGGACCGAGCGCACCGAAGCCGCGACCGAGCGCACCGTGAATATATATTCATGACCGAGGCGAAGACCGAGCGCGCCGTGAATATATATTCATGACCGAGGCGAAGACCGAGCGCGCCGAGGCCGCGACCGAGCGCACCGTGAATATATATTCATGACCGAGGCGAAGACCGAGCGTACCGAGGCCGCGACCGAGCGCGCCGTGAATATAAATTCATGACCAAGGCCAAGACCGAGCGTACCGAGGCCGCGACCGAGCGCGCCGTGAATATATATTCATGACCAAGGCCAAGACCGAGCGTACCGAGGCCGCGACCAAGCAAACCTTGCACATATGTGCATGACCGAGGCCGCGACCGAGCGAACCAAAGCGATGATGGACTGTCCCGCGCGCACGATCGACAGTCTCGCGCACATTTGGCCGCGCCCGCGACGAAGATCGACCTGCCGCAGTTCACCAGCGACATACCGTGCAAAAATGCACACGCTCGACGCTACAATCGGCAAGGCCTGGACTCTGATCGGCAAGTGCGACGCGCGGCGCGACGCGCCCTCACTCTCGATCAACGCGCCTGGCGCCATCGCCGGCAAGGCGAGGCGCAAGAACGACGATTGTCCCGCCGCGCCAGCCCACAGCAGCCTTTGGTAGGTAGTCTTGATACCGATTCGGCCAACTCGGCCCAGGGAGCCGCCGTCAGCCGGGTGCAGGGTTGACGGCGCGTTAGCGCCGGCCCAGGGCGCCGCTGATAACGCGGCTCAGGTCATCACGGCTGGCCGGCTTGAGCAACCACCCAGCCATGCCACTCGCAGTCAGCCGATCCAATTCCCTCGTCAGCGGATGGCCGCTCAGAATGACCACAGGAATGTCCACGCCGCGCCGGCGCAATTCGAGCAGCAAGGCATCGCCCCCCATGACGGGCATGACCAGATCAGTCAGGATCAGGTCGACCGGCCCCACGGTCGCTTCCAGCACTGCGAGCGCTTCCTGACCGTTGCGGGCGTGAAGAGTTGTATATCCGAGCATCTCGAGCAGTTCGCTCATGGCCTCGAGGAGAAGGTCGTTGTCCTCGACAAGCAATATTGACTCACCGTGGCCAAAGTGATCGTCGGGAGATTCTTCATGCGACACATCGATGACCGTCTGCGATGTTGCCGGGAGATAGATTGTGAACGTCGTGCCCTGCCCGACAACCGACTGCACGTCAATCTCGCCGCCATGTTGCTTGACGATGCCATAGACCTGCGCCAGGCCAAGCCCGGTGCCATGCCCGCGCGGCTTGGTGGTGAAAAACGGTTCGAAGAGATGTGGCAGAATCTCAGAAGTCACGCCGGTCCCGCTGTCGGCAATCTCCAGGCGGAACCAGGCGCCCTCACTCATATGCTCGTGAGGACGATCCCCCGAGGCTGCCAGTGCAATGTGAAAGCTCCTCCCACTGGGCATTGCATCGCGTGCATTGACAGCCAGGTTCATGACCATCTGCTGGATGCGCGTCGGATCGGCGGTGATCACATACTCGCCCGGTTCGGACGATAGTTCGATACCGATGTTCTCGGGCAAGATGCGTTTTAGCAGCGTGACCTGGGTCTCTAAAACCGTCCGCAGGTCAATCGGCTGGCGATCCAAAACGGCACGCCGTCCAAAATCCAGGATCTGCTGAATGAGCGTGATCGCCAGGTTGATCTGCTGGCCGATGACGGCAAGGCGATCGCGGACGCGCGGGCTCAGGGCCGCAGTCTCGGCAGCAAGCGCAGTCTGGATGTTGATGATCGACAGGATATTGTTGAAATCGTGCGCGATACCGGCGGCCAATTGGCCCACTGCGGCCAGCCGTTCCTGGCGGTGAAGCTGGTCTTGCACCGAGCGCTGTTCGGTGACATCGTCGACTACGACCACCCACTCGCCCAGGCTTCCTCCCTCATCGCCGGAGACGGGGCGAGCCATCACAAGAAAGACGTGCCCGTCGACCGTGATTTCCTGCCATGAAGCGAGCATCGGCGCGGCGATCAATTGCTGAAAAGAGAGGTCGCCAAAACGGTCAGCCCGTACGCCGATCGCGCACGCAAATAGGCCGGGCGGCAGTTGCGCGGCCATCGGGTTGACCGACAGAATCCGCCCATCACCATCCAGCATGATTACCCCGACCGGGATGGTGTCGAGGATACGGACAACCTGGTCGGCTTGCGCACGCAAACGGGCGAGTAAGGTTGCGCGCTCCGCCTCGCTCCGCTTGCGCTCAATGGCGTAGCGGATTGCGCGCGGCAACAGATAGCCCTGCACCTGTCCCTTGATGAGATAGTCCTGTGCACCCTCACCAATTGCCTTGAGGGCCGTGGCTTCATCGTCAAGACCCGTCAAGACGATAATCGGAACATCGGGCACCGTCGCACGCACCCGCGCAAAGGTATTCCACCCCTGGCTATCCGGCAGGCCAAGGTCGGTCAGAACGACGTCGACCTGCCGGTCGCGCTGAAGGTGATCGATGCCGGAGGCCAGCCGGTCGACGCGTTCGAGCTTGAAGGTGGCCGGCCGCGCTTCGCCCAACATTTCTTGAATCAGGCGGGCGTCACCTGGATTGTCCTCGATCAATAGGATGCTGATTGAATCGCTTGCAGAAGTGGGCATTGCGGCTATCCTAAGTCTCGCCATTCGGCGGAAGGTTCACGATGCTGAACCAGAAGCTATCGATGGACTTGACGACCTCGATAAACTGGTCCAGTTCCACCGGCTTCGTAACGTAACAATTGGCGTGCAGATTGTAGGCACGCAGGACATCTTCCTCCGCTGCGGAGGTCGTGAGCACGACAACCGGAATCCGCTTCAGGTTGTCGTCACCTTTGATGATGGCCAGCAGCTCGCGGCCATCCATTCTGGGCAGGTTCAGGTCGAGCAAGATCACATCCGGGCGCACGGCGTTGGCATAGCGACTTTCTTTGCGCAGGTATTCCAGCGCCGTCACGCCATCAGGCACGACATTGAGCCGATTCAGCACCTTGGCATCGCGCATGGCCTCTTGTGTGAGGCGCACGTCCCCTGGATTGTCCTCCACCAACAAGATCTCGATCGGGCGGCCAAGCGTTCCATCATTCATCGTTTTCCTCCTTTCAACCATTGTCGTATTCGTACGCCTTCGGTTACGCGTCTTCCAGGTGGTGCTGGGGCAACGTGAACAAAAAGGTTGCCCCTGCGCCCGGGGTCGATTCGACCCAGATGCGACCGCCGTGCCGCTCGACAATGCGTTTTGCTATCGCCAGACCAATGCCGGTTCCCGGATACTCAGACCGCGTATGAAGGCGTTGGAAGATGACAAAGACACGGTCCACGTATTGTGCATCGATGCCGATGCCGTTGTCGCTTACGGAGAAGAGCCATTCAGGCGCAGAGGGCGTTTCTACGCTGCTTTCATCAACCAGACGAGCCGAGATGTGCACGCGCGGCGCAGCCTCGCCGCGGAATTTGACGGCATTGGCGACCAGGTTCTGGAAGAGCTGGCGCAATTGCGTGGCGTCGCCATCCACCGTAGGGAGTTTGTCGTGAGTAACGGTGGCATCCGCCTCGGCAATGACGAATTGCAGATTGGCGAGCACTTCAGCCAGCACCGCGTTGCAGTCCGTCGGCGCAAAGTCGCTGCCGCGCGTCGTCACACGCGAGAACGCGAGGAGGTCGCTGATCATCTTCTGCATACGGCTTGCGCCCTCGACGGCATAGGAGATGAAATCGTCGGCGTCGGCGTCGAGACGTCCCTTGTAGCGGCGCTCGAGGAGCTGCGTATAGCTGGCGACCATGCGCAGCGGCTCCTGGAGATCGTGCGACGCGATATAGGCGAAGCGTTCCAGTTCCTCGTTGGAGCGCATCAGTTCCGCCGTGCGTTCTTCGACACGCTTCTCCAGTTCGGCATACGATCGACGCAGCGCGTCTTCAAGATGTCGTCGATAGGTAATGTCCGTCATTGCATAGACGAAGCGCTCGCACCCCGATGGCACCCGCCCTACATGGCTCACCGTTACCGAGAACCAGGCGCCGGCGTCGTCATCGGGGCCGTGGTGCGTTTCAAATGTGATGGGTTCCGCTTCCTGAAGACTTGCCGCCATGGCGTCGGTCCACTGTTGCACAATGGCCGGCGCAGTGCCGAGCGCCAACGCCGGCTGACCGTGGATGGAGAGCGCATCGTGCCCCCAGTAGCGCGCGCTGGCAGCATTGACGCGCACGAAGCGCATGTCACCATCGACCAGATCGACGATCCCGCGTAAGGCGCCGGGGCTCTCGAAGAAGCTGCGCAGCATATCCTCGCTTGCGGCCAGTTCGGCCGTGCGCTGGGCGACGCGGTCTTCCAGTTCCAGCGCGTGGCGCTGCACCTGCTGGTAGAGCCGTGCATTCTGGATTGCAATTGTCAATTGGTCAGCAATTAAAGAGAGGGCTTCCAGGTCTTCGGCGGCGTAGCAACCGGGCCGGCTGCTGGCCTGCGTCAGCACCCCGATAACGCGGTCGTTCTGTACGAGTGGGACCAGCATGCGCGAGTGGATGCCTTCGCGGCGCAACGCTGCATTCTCAGGCCAGTCGCCGTTCTCGCCGATTTCGTTCTCCACGAAAGGTTTGCGGTGCGTTACCAGCCACTCCATGATCGAGCCGCGCACCGGTCGCCAGACATCTACGGCAAATTGCGGCGTACCGCGCGTCCACTGCCGTGCGATCTGCCATTGCTCCCCTGTCTCATCGAGCAGTACGATCGACGTGCGATCCAGTTCGAACAGGCGCGCAAGCTCGCCCAGAAAGGCATCGAAGACGACATCAACGTTGAGATTGGAAGAGATGATGTGGTCCAGACGGTTGACGACGGCGAGCCGTTCCGCATAGCGCCTGATGGCAAGCTGGGCCTTGCGGTGCTCGGAAATGTCGAAACCCAGCACGGCCAGACGCACGACGGCGCCCTGTTGATCCTTGACCGGCGAGAAGGTGTTGTCGATGATGCGACCGAACCGGACATCCTCAAAGCGCGCGACGTGTCCGGTGCGCAGGGCTTCTTCGGCATAGACGCGGCGGCTATGGCTTACATCCGGCGGCAGGAGATCATAGACGTTGGCGCCTATCACCTCGCCCAGGCGCCGGCCGATGCGTTCGGCAAATGTCTCGTTTGCGGCAAGGATATGCCCGGCAGGATCGAGCAGAAACGCCGATTCGGAGATGCCGTTCAGCAGGGCCCGGGCGGTCTCCTCGCTGGCGCGCAACGCTTCGGTGCGCTCGGTGACGCGCTGCTCCAATTGGGCAGCCAAGGCCGACACTTCATCAAAGAGGCGAACGTTCTCCAAGGCGATGGCTGTCTGCTCGGCAAATGTGGCGACCACCGGCCCATCGGCCGCACTCAGATCGCCGCTGGCGACAGCCAGCAGGCCGATCGCCCCCTCTTCGCCGGCGATCGGCACACAGATGAGCGGCTGCAATCCATAGCGGGCGATAATCGTCTCCGCAGCGGCAGGCGGGAGCCACCCGAGCACCGCGGCGCAAATCGCGCGCGGTTCGGCGAAAAATGCCGGCGTCGTGCTGCCGAGCACTTCTGCCACCGTCCCCCCATCGCCGATGTCGACCGCGCGGACGGCGGGTTCCGCAACAGCGTTCGCTGGGTCGGGGAAAAGGTCGACGGTCGAATGGGTGAGTTCCAACTGCGCGCTGTCGCGATCGAGCCGAAAGAGCATGGCGTGGTAGCCCACGTCACTGATGACGCCTGCAACCGCTTCTTCGATTGCCGATGATGTGCGCGCCCTCTGGACGACCTCAGCCGCCTTGTTCAATGCCTCCAGCAATCTCTGGCTGCGCAGCGACTCGTCGCGGGCATATTGCAGGTTGCCTGCCATGGCATTGAATGCTGCCCCCAGTTGCCCGATCTCATCGCGCGCGCTTGACTGAATGCGAAAGGCCAGGTTGCCCTGCCCGATTTCATCGGCGCCCCTGACGAGCCGGAGGATCGGTCGCGTGATGCCCAAGGCCAGTCCTATGGCGAGTGCCGCGGCGACCAGCAACGATGAAAGCCCAATGAGGATGATCGTGTTGCGAAAGCTGTAGACGGGCGCGAAGGCTTCGGCCTGGTCCAGTTTGACGACCAGGCACAAGTCATATACGGGCAGCCACCGGTAGACAATCAGGGCGGGGACGCCGCGGTAGTCATCGGCCGCCAGCGACCCGCTCTCTTGGGTCAGGCAGCGTCTGACTGACTCGCTATGAATGCCGCGCTGCAACACAGCCGCGTCGGAGACCAGCCGTGGCTGCGTCACGAAGAGATTGGACGTGTTGACGAGAAACGCATCGTCGGTCTCCTGAAGGCCGGTGCGCAAGGTGACGATGCGGTTAAGGCCCTGTAGATCGAGATCACCCGCCAGCACACCGAGCACGTGCCCGTCGTTTCCCTGAATCGGGGCAGCGACGGTCATCGCGGGTCCGCCGAGCGCGGTCGAATAGTAGATGTTCTGGGCGAAGACCTCGCTGCGCCCGCGGCGGAAATAGGGTTGATTCTCGCGGAATTTGCCTTCGTCGGCACGGTCCGTCGAGGCAACGATCTGACCGTCTTCGGGGTCGAGAATCGATAACGATTGGAACTCGCTCCCTTCCCCTGCCCACTGCTCCAGAAATGCCATCATCCTGGAATGGTCGTTCGCCAATGCATCGTGCTCCAACCCGGGAGTGTGGGCTGCAACATGTGCGACGAGGTCCGGATCACCGGCCAGCGCGGCAATGTTGGACTTTGCCTCCTCGACCCAGGAGACATAGGCCGCCTCCTTTTCAACCGCAGTCGCCAGGAGGCTGCCCACCGTTGCATCGTGCAAGCTGGCGCGCCCGCTGCGATAGGCCAGCCCGCCCACAATCGAGAGCAGCACAGCGGCAAAGACAATCAGAATCAACGCCAGCTTTGGGAGAATTGGCACCCGCATGGTCGACTCCAATGTCAGCGTTGGTCGCTTTCGAGCGCTTGCAAGAATTGCAGCGTGTATACGTCATCGATCGCCAGGGCGCGTGTCAGCACTTCTTGTTCACGCAATGTCTGCGCCATGCCGGCCCACATCTCACCTTTCATTGCCCCAATCCGATCTTCGCCGGTATTGACCAGGGGAAGACTCGCCGTCATTTTTCGGGTTTCCATCGCGACGTCGGCTTGCGGGTTGTAGTGCTGGACGATTGCCCCAATCTCGCCCGGATTTTCAACGGCAAAGACCCAGCCCTTGAGGGTGGCGCGCAGGAAACGGGTGATCAGCTCCGGGTTCTCCGCAATCAACTGATCGGTCGTGAAAATCGTGTCGGAATAGAAGTGCACGCCGTAATCGTCAGGAAAGATCAGATTGAGATCTTTGCCGGCGGCCTGCGCAACGAGCACTTCGTTTGTGACAAATCCGCTCGAGACATCGATTTCGCCGGCAAAGAGCGGTTCGAGATTTTCGGCGATGGCAACTTCGGTGTAGTCGTCTGGCGTGAGCCCCGCACGCGCCACCATGGCATGCAAGATGGGGAGCGAGGCCGGCACGACGCGCACGCGCTTGCCGGCAAAGTCCTGTGGCCGCGTGATGCCGGAGTCGCCGAGCGACATATAGACCGTCGGGTTGCGCCGATAGATGGTGGCAATGGCTCGCACGGGGTTGCCCGCCGCCCGCGCCAGAATCAGGCCGTCAGCATTGGTGATGCCAAACTGGGCGTCACCGTCGATGACTGACTGAATAAAGTCGACGGTCGGCCCGCCCTCGATTAGCGTCACTGCCAGCCCTTCGTCGGCGTAGTACCCGTTCTGGTCGGCGGCGTACAGGCCAGCGAACTGCGCGTTGTGCACCCAGCGCAACTGCACGGTGACCGGTGTCAGGCTGGGCGATGGCCTTGCCGGCGCCCCACAGGCACTGTGGCCCATCATAAGGACGCTCAAGACGACAGACATCCATATTCGCATTTTGATGTCGCTCATAGGCCATGCAACCAGTGGTGGTTACCCCTCTGTTGCTGATATGGGGAGAAGATGGCGACCGGACTTACATTGTAGAACTGTCGCCAATGGAAGTCAACGTTGACGACTGAGGCGACAGGTGCGCCCCAGGAAATTGGCGAAGTCGTCGCCGGCGTGAGTCGCCGTAATCCTGAGTTTCTTGGAGAAACTCAGGATTTTCTCTTTGCGCTACGAGATCTGGTCGGGCGGCACGAGCGGCAGGTGGTCGGACGTCTCGCTGACCAGGTCGGCGCGGATCCAGCCGCCGAAGTTGGTGAGATACCAGACATAGCCGCGGCTGCGCGTATAGCCGACAAGCTGGAGACGGGTGCCGGGCGCCGCCGTCGTCAGCACGGGATAGCGCGTGTCCGGCCCACGGCGAATGTTGGACGCCACCCGCGTCGTGGTCATGTGGAAGGGTGCTGCGGTGGCCGGTGCGACGCGGTCGGCGCCTTCACCGACTGTCTTGCACGCCTCGCGCAGATAGGTCGGCGCCGCAGCAAGCAACTCCGACGTGCAATCCTCCGGAAACGAAAAGAGCTCTGGCGCGGCGGCAACCTCCGCCGGTGCGCTCACCGCTGCGTCGCTCGTGTCCTGCGCCGTCGCCGGCAGGATGACCCGGCCGAAGAGCAGCCCATAGAGCACGAGCGCCGCGCCCGCCACCAGCGCCATGCTGAGCCAGGCGCTGCGTTCGCCACCGCGCGCAACCGGCTGCCGCACTGCCGACCGGCGGTCAACCGGGCGGCGCACCGGCCGCGCAGGCGCAGGCGGTGGCGCCGTCACGACGGGTGCGTAGTTGCGAAAGAGCGAGCGCAGCACGGCTTCGTGGCCGGCGTGAACCCGCCACAGATTCTGGGCTATGTCGTAGCGCCGCGCCGCGGGCGGGATGCGGCGCTGCAACTCCGCCAGCAGGCCCGGCATGTCGTCGGCGTGGCCGATGGTGAAAAGGATGTCGTCGCCGGCGCGCTTCTGAAAGCTCAGCCATGCGCTGCGGGCGGCCGGCGGCGCGGCCGTTGGGCGAGGGGGGGTGCTCGCAGCCGCGCCGGGCCGGTGCGGCGGCGAAGCCAGCAAGTCATCATAGCGGCGGCGGCGCTCAGCGTGACGCAGCGTGTTGTACGCCTCGTTGAGCGCCTGCATCTGCCGGTGCGCGTCGGGCGACGGGTTGCGGTCGGGATGCACATCCCGCGCCAGGCGACGATAGGCGGCTGCGATCTCGACCGGCGATGCGTCCGGCGCCACGCGCAAGGTCTCGTAGTAGTTCGCCGATGCCATGGCGAGAGTATAGCACAACGGCGCGAAATGCTACGCGCCGTGCACCTGGTGCAGCAGCCCCTCCACGATGACGTCGGCCGGCATGGGCAGCAGCGCCTCCTGGAAGCCGAGGATACTCGCCAGCGGCATCTGCATGATGAAGCCGGTCATGTCCATGCCGATGGCGCCGTCATCGTTGCCGTCACCACCGCCAAAAGCCTGGGCCATCTGCGCCATCATGAGCTGGAAGGTCGGCTCGAAGACGGCACGGCCGCGCGGGTCGTCCATCCAATCCTGCACGGTGGACTCCTTGTCGAGGCGCGACGGCAGGTCGAGCGTCGTCTGCAACGTGGCGCTCACGGTCGCACGGATGTCGGCCGACGACGCGCCGATGAGCAGGTCGAAGTCGCCATCCTCGGTGATCCACTGGGCGTAGCCGGGATGGTAGTAGGCGAAGGCGCGGAAGTCGAGCGCAATGTCGACGCGCTTCGTCTCGCCCGGCTCTAGGTCGACCTTGGCGAAGCCCTTGAGTTCCTTGAACGGGCGCACCAGCTTTGACTTGCGGTCGTGGACGTAGAGTTGCACGACCTCCTTGCCGGCCACGCTGCCCGTGTTCGTCACATCCACGCTCACGGTGACGCCATCCACGTCGCGGAAGGTCGCCGCCGAGACGGTTGCGTTGCTGTAGGCGAAGGTTGTGTAGCTGAGGCCGTAACCAAAGGGGAAGAGCACGGGCATCTGGCGCGCGTCGTAGTAGCGATAGCCGATGAAGAGCCCTTCGCCGTAGCGCACCTGGCCGTCGTCGCCGGGGAAGTTGATGTGCGCCGGCGTGTCGGCCAGCTTGAGCGGGAAGCTCTCGGCCAGTTTGCCCGACGGGTTGACCGCGCCAAAGAGCACGTCGGCAATGGCGCCGCCGCCGGCCTGCCCCATCATCCACGCTTCGAGCACGGCCGCCACGCCGTCGATCCATTCGCTCATCGCCACGGCAGAGCCGTTGTTGAGGATGACCACGCAGCGCGGCTGCACTGCACTCACGGCCCGGATCAGCGCGATCTGCTGCGCCGTCAGGTCGATGTCGGCGCGGTCGTAGCCTTCGCTCTCCTTGTAGGAAGGCAGGGCAATGTAGAGCAGGGCCACGTCCGCAACCTGCGCCGCCGCCGCCGCACCGTCGATGAGCGACTGCTGGAAACTGTCGTCGGCGGGATAGCCCTCGCTGTAGGTCACCTCGGCATCGCCGGCCAGCGCCATCAGTGACTCAAAGGGGCTGTCGACCTGTGTCGGGTTGATGTGCGAGCTGCCGCCGCCCTGGTAGTGCGGCGCTTTGGCAGAGCGGCCGATGACGGCAATGTGATCGACGCTACGCAGCGGCAAGATGCCGTCGTTCTTGAGCAGGACCATCCCCTCCGCCGCAACTTTGCGCGCCAGGACGTGGTGCGCTGCCGCGTCAAAGGTGCCGCCGGCCCTCGTCTCTGCACCGCGGAAAACGATCTGGAGGATATGGCGAACAGCCTTGTCGAGCACAGCCTCGTCCAGCGTGCCGGCGCGCACGGCCTCGACGACCGCCGCCGTGCGGTGCGGCTTCGGGCCGGGCATCTCCAGGTCGAGCCCGCCTTGGAGCGCGGCGACGCGGTCGTGCACGGCGCCCCAGTCCGACACGACCAGCCCTTCGTAGCCCCACTCCTCGCGCAGAATTTCGGTGAGCAGCGTGTAGTGCTCGGAGCAGTAGGTGCCGTTGAGCTTGTTGTAGGCGCACATGACCGTCCACGGCTTTGCCCGCTTGACGACGCGCTCGAAGGCGGGCAGGTAGATCTCACGCAGCGTGCGCTCGTCGACGACGGCATCGATGCTGAAGCGCTCCGACTCCTGGTTGTTGGCCGCGAAGTGCTTGAGCGAGGTGCCGACACCCTTGCTCTGGATGCCTTCGACCAGCGCGGAGGCCAGTTCGCCGGCGTGATAGGGGTCTTCGGAGAAGTACTCGAAGTTGCGCCCGCAGAGCGGCGTGCGCTTCATGTTGACGCCGGGGCCGAGCAGCACGTTGGCGCCCAGCGCAACCGCCTCGGTCGCCAGCGCCTCGCCCATGGCTTGCAGCAGTTCCGCATCCCAGGTGGACGCCAGCAGCGAGGCGGTGGGGAAGCAGGTGGCCGGCAGGCTCTGCGCGGCCACGGCATGGATGTCCGGCACGCGGCGCACGCCGTGCGGCCCGTCGGAGACAAGAAGTTCCGGCACGCCCAGTCGTTCCACGGGCGTCGTCGTCCACGCGCTGGCGCCCGTGCAGAGCGCGGCTTTTTCTTCGAGGGTCATCTGCTCGACAATGCGGTCAATGTCTGGCATCAGGTTGCTCACTTTCTGAAAATGGGAGGGAATTCGTTTGCGGTCATTATCGCGCCTGGGTGTGGCAATGACCGAATGGGCGCAGACACATCGCGGTGAAGGTCACCAGCTTGCCGCTGCGTAGAACTCGCCGAGAAAGCTGCTGGGCCGCGTGGCGAGCAGTTCGGTGTGCGCAAAGCCGGCCTGGCGCGCCAGCCGCTGCCACGTTGGGTAGGAAAAGGGATAGGGCACCCAGCGGTTGCCGCGGTCGGTGTTGTACTCGACGACGATGAGCCGGCCGCCGGGTTGCAGATAGCCGCGCAGGCGGGCCAGCACGGGTGCCTTCGCCTCGACGAAATGCAGCGAGTTCGCCATGACGATGCCATCCAGCGCCGGCAGCGCCAGCGGCTGCGTGAAATCGCCTTCGACGCGATGGAGATTCAGCGCGAGGTAGCGCTCGTGGAGCGACCGGGCCAGCGTCGCCAGCGCGCGGCCATCGCGGTCGACGGCATAGATCGTGGCGCCGTCGCCGAGCAAGTCGGCCAGCGCCAGGGTGAAGGCGCCGCTGCCCGCGCCCAGGTCCGCCCAGACGCCGCCGGTCTCGACCACGCCAGGTCGCAGCAGGTGCACGTGATCGCTGTGGTTCATGCTTCTATGCTACACTTTCCGGCAGAAGGCATCCAAACGGTTCAGGGAGCAGGCGCATGGATAGCGGCGAAAAGAGCGCAGAACTGGTCAAGGAATACTACACCGAGAGCGTACGCGCCGAGTGGCGCCGGCTGGTCAAAGATGCCGCGCACCGGGTGGAACTGGAGACGACGCTGCACTTTCTCGACCGGTACCTGCCGCCGCACGCCAGCATTCTCGACGCCGGCGGCGGGCCGGGACGCTACACCATCGAGCTGGCGCGCCGCGGCCACGACGTTGTCTTGCTCGACATGACGCCCGCCAATCTCGACTTTGCGCGCCGCCAAATCAAACGCGCCAGGGTGCAGAAGCAGGTCACCGGCATCGTCGAGGGAACGATCGTCGACCTGGCAAAAGTTGCCGGCGCCAGCTTCGATGCGGCGGTCTGTCTCGGCGGGCCGCTCTCGCACGTGCTGGATCCGGCCGACCGCAACCGGGCCGTCGACGAACTGTTGCGCGTCGTCAAGCCCGGCGGCATCGTCGCCGTCTCGGTGATGGGACGGCTAAGCGTCCTGGCGCTGGAGTTGATGCTCTTTCCCCAGGAGATCGACATGCCGATCCACGCCCAGATTCGCGACACGGGCAGCTACTACGGCGGCAGCGGTTTCACGGCCTGCCACTTCTTTCTGCCCGAGGAACTGGCCGGCCTCTTTGCGGGCAAGCCGGCCTTCATCGAAACAATGGCCGGCCTCGAAGGGCTCGGCGCGCGCATCGACAAGGCGGTCAACCGCACGGCCCGGCAGCCGGAGCGCTGGCAGCGCTGGCTGGAGACCCACTACCGCACCTGCACGCATCCCGCCGTCGTCGGCATGAGCGAGCATATGCTGATCATCGCCCGTAAAGAGGAGAAACCCACATGACGCATCCCATGGTCGAACAACTGCGCTTTGCGCGCAGCGAATTGCAGAACGCTCTGGCCGGTCTCACCGATGAGGAGGCGCGGCGCCGCTTTCTGCCCATGAACTGTATCAGTTGGAACATCGGCCACCTGGCCTGGCAGGAACAGCGCTACTGGCTGACGGTGGCACAGGATGGTCTGACCGTACGGCCGGAACTGAACGTCGAGTTTGCCTATGGAGCGCCGGCGAGCACGCCCCCGCTGGCCGACATCTGGGCAGCCTGGCGCGAAGTGACGGCGGCCACGGATGAATGGCTGGATGCCGTCACGACGGAGAAGCTGGCCGAGTCGATCACGGTGCGCGGCTGGGGCATCACGACGAACTACGGCTCGCTCATGCTGCGCGTCATCGACCACTACTGGTACCACATCGGCGAGAGCATGGCCGTGCGCCAGTTGCTGGGCCACACCGGCCTGCCCGACTTCGTGGGCGACATCGACACCGAAGCGCCCTACAGACCAGAAGGAATAGAACGCGGATGACGCGGATTGAGCGGATCGGTGCGGATCATTCATGAAATCCGCGTAAATCCGCCCAATCCGTGTTATCCGCGTTCTATTGGCGCTTCGCTCTAGAGAACAGGTCAACGATGGAGACGCTCGTAGTTACCGACACGCTGGCGATTCCGCTCGATGAGATCGAGTGGGAGGCGGTGCGCGCGCAGGGGGCGGGCGGGCAGAACGTCAACAAGGTCGCCAGCGCCGTGCACCTGCGCTTCGACATCCGCGCCTCGACCCTGCCCGAGGTCTACAAGGAGCGGCTGCTGCGCTTGCGCGACCATCGCATCACCGCGGGCGGCGTGATTGTGATCAAGGCGCAACAGTCTCGCTCCCAGGAGAAGAACCGGGCGCTGGCCCTGGAGCAACTGGCCGACCTCGTGCGGCGCGTGACGGTTGTTCCCAAGAAACGGCGGCCAACGCAGCCGAGCCGTACCGCCCAGGAGAAACGCCTCGCCAACAAAAAGAAGCGCGGCGCACAGAAATCGCTGCGCGGCCGTGTCTCCGACGAGTAGCCTTGTGCGAAAGAGGGGAGTTCATCAACGCACGATAGTGCCGTTGACGAACTGCTGCGAACATGGCTAACCGCCCACGCCCGGTAAGTCATCGATGACGACACCGGCCGGGTGCGGGGTGAATGGCAGCGCAGGCTACGGTCACACGGGGCCGAACGTGGCATAGTAGCCGAGCAGGAGACAGACAGCCGGCGCCTGCCACGCTGAATCCAACCGGCTCCGGCAAGGAGAATCGACTATGAATCCGATGCTTACCGGCCTTCACCATCTGACCGCCGTCACGGCACGCGCCGGCGAGAATTTCGCCTTTTACACGCAGACGCTAGGCATGCGCCTGGTCAAGAAGACGGTCAACCAGGACGACGTGCGCGCCTATCACCTCTTCTACGGCGACGGCGTGGCCTCGCCCGGCAGCGATATCACCTTCTTCGACTGGCCCGACGTACCGCAAGAGCAGCGCGGCAGCCACACCATCACGCGTACAGGATTGCGTGTGCGCAGCGCAGCCAGCCTCGCGTGGTGGGCAACGCGCTTTGCCGAAGCGGGTGTCAAGCATGGCGCCATCGTCGAGCGCGACGGTCGCGCCGTGCTCGATTTCGAGGATTTTGAGGGACAGCGTCTGGCGCTCGTGGAGGATGGCGGGCTGGGTGACGGCGAACCATGGGCCGCCAGCCCCATCCCGGCCGAGCACCAGATTCGCGGCCTCGGCCCCATCACCATGACCGTCACACAACTGGCGCCCACCGACCTCGTGCTGACCAAGGCGCTGGCGATGGAGGAGGTACGCACCTACGCCGACCCCGAGTCGCCACGCCACACCGTGCATGTCTTTGGCATGGAAGGCGCCGGACCGGCAGCGGAACTCCACGTCGCCGTGCGGCCCGACCTGCCGGTGGCCCGGCCTGGTGCGGGCGGCGTCCATCACGTGGCCTTCCGCGTGCCGAACGAAGCGCAGCACAAGGCGTGGGAGGTGCGGCTGCGTGCGCTGGGCATCCAGACCAGCGGCATCGTCGATCGCTACTACTTTCGCAGCATCTACTTCCGCGAGCCGAACGGCATCCTCTTCGAACTGGCGACCGACGGCCCCGGCTTCGACGTGGACGAACCGCTGGCGACGCTGGGCGAGCGGCTGGCGCTACCGCCCTTCCTGGAGCCGCGCCGGGCGGATATCGAGGCGAATCTGAAACCGCTGGCGACGTGATTGCGGCTACGTGCCGGGGACGGGCCAGGAAAGCCTTGAGATGCGATTGTGCTCGGGTCCGTCCCCGGCACGTGAAGTCCAACATGCAGGCTGGTCAGCCGCCGCCCGCCGCCAGTTCCTGGATTGCCCAGCGGAACTCGTCACGGTCGAGGATGCGGATCTCGTAGGTCGGTGGAAGAGCATCGGGCGGGACAGCCAGCCCAGTCTGCCAGCGCGGGCGTTGCAATCTGCGCTCGACGAAGGTGTCGCCCAGGATCTGCGACAGCTTTTCTTCCTCATGGGCAAACCACGCACGCACCTGCGGCACAATGCCGTTATACCATGCCTGGCGCAGGTCGTCGATGGTGCGCACATCCAGTAGGAGATGATGACCAAGTTGGAACGTGCGTCCCTTTGTGGCAGCCAGCCGTCCGTTGAGCACCGTCAGCAGTGCGGCAAGGTCGATGTCGTCGGTCTCGCCGAGCGGCGTTTGCGACAGCGCATTCGGGTCGGGCGATAGCTCCACAAAGGTGAAGCGCCGGCGCAACGCGGCATCGGTTGCCGGCGGCAGCGCCACGGCCCCATCCAGCGTGCCGAGAATCAGCAGGTTGGGCGGGACGCCCAGCGATTTGCCGGAGTAGGGCAGGCGCACCTCACGCGCATCCGGCGCCCCCAGACGGCAGTCGTCATCAAAGAGTGGCAGCACATTGCCGAGCACGGCGGCAAGGTCAGTCCGTTCCAGGTGTTCCAGCAGCAGGGCATAGCGGTGCGCTGCGGCGCCGAGGGCGCGCCACTCGGTAGCGGCGCGCTCGCAGATGCGGCGCAACGGCCCGGCCACGGCGCCGGCTTGCCCGGCAGCGCTGCGCTCCACCACATCGTCGAAGCGCGTTCGTTCATCCAGCGCAATCGCAACGGCGAAATCGCCGGTACCGGTGCGCTGCTGCCACGCCTCCGCCGTACGCTGGTTGATAGCGGCAACGTTGCCCGTATCCACGGCCGCCCAGTATGCGTCGGCGTCAGTCTGGCTGTGATTCCCGCTCAACAGCCAGTGGGTGATGAAGGTACGGGCCAGTTGCGTCTTGCCCGTGCCGGGCGGCCCGCAGAGGGCGATCGTCTGCGTGCGGCGGGTTGCCTCGTACAAGGCGCGCAGCGGCAAGGGCGGCTCCGGCAGGAGCACCGGGTTGCCGGCGGCGTCCTCGCCAAAGCGATGGGCGAAGTCCGCATCGAAACGATGATTGAACCAGAGGAGGAGATGGACGTCGATAAGGTCGGTCTGTGCGCCCAGTTGCGCCGTCAGCGCATCCTGAATTGGCCGCAACCAGTTGAGCAGATGGACATACCAGTTGCGATCCGTGTCGGGCGGTTCCATGCCCCAATCCTGCGCGGCCTGTTCGACCATGCGCGGGCGGTAAACCATATACCGCAGCGGGTCGCGGGCAGCGAGGAAGATGGTAAGCAGCGAAGCCGGCAACGTCTGTGCCCGGCCTTGTACGTCGCGCGTATACAGGTAGGCGTACTCGGCATCGATTGCACGCTGAAATCGTTCCATGCGGTCGGGCAGGGCTTGCTGCCTGTCAAAGAGATCACCAAACAGCCGCGCTAACCGTGCCGACGAGGTAGAAGCAGCAAGGCCGGCAAAGTTGTCGGCGCTCGGCCAGTTGGCCAGATTGTTGATGGGCGTGCGGCAGTCGTTCACTGCTACTTCAAGCGGTTTGGCCAGATCCGGTGAGGTGAGACGATCGGCGGCCAGTAGCGGGCCAAGCATGGCAGTAACGCTCTCCTGATCGGCGCGCAGGGCTTTGCGGCTGGCGGTGTCGGCGTATAGCGACGCGAACTGTGTGACGCGCCGGTTGAACACTTTCGGACTGGAAATCGGCAGGCCTACACGAAACAGTTTGTCATAGAGGAAACGCATCAACTGGATCGTGTCAAAGCCGGAGAACTCTGGCTGGCTCTGCATGAAGTGCAGCAGTTGGCGATTGCGTGCAGTGACGCCCCTCACCGGTTCTTGCGCAAACTGTCGAAGAAAGAATTCAAGATGTTTGGGGTTGGAAATCGGCAAGAGGACATCTGGACAGTAAAGATACAAAGGCTTATGGTGGACCCATTTGTCAAGACACAAAATGGGTCAAAAATAAAGTCCAATCCTCCCTTCCTGGGTGAGATGACAATCGATACGAGACGGTGTAGTTGAGCCCGTTATGAAGCCCGGAAACTGACGCGAATACGATGAATCTGATAGACTGACCGCCGTCTGTGCGGAGGATAGGGCAACGCTGGAGAGCGACCCGAGCGCCGCACGGATGGCGAAGTGGTTGGGGCAGAGGTGATGCGTCATCTCTGCCCGACGCCCAACTTCTGTGGCAAGTGGTGGGTCGTGGCTGTTGTCCTCTGCAACCAGTTTGCCCAGAAAGCGATAAACTCAAATTTCCCATGACCAAACGACCCTGTTGAGAACGTACGCAGGCGGCTGCGCTGGTCCAGTTGACCCACCGGGTCAAGACCCATAGACCTTTGCCGGCGTGCGATAGCCGAGGCTCTGATGCGGTCGTCGATGGTTGTAGAAGTCAAAGTAGCGGCTGAGGCCGTGGCAGGCATCTTTAGGTGTAACGTAGTCATGCAAGTAGACTTCCTCATATTTGAGCGTCCGCCAGAGACGCTCGGTAAAGATGTTGTCCAACGCCCGCCCCTTGCCATCCATGCTGATGCGCACCTCGGCGGCCAGTAGCCGTTCGATGTACTGCGGGCTGGTGAAATGGCTGCCTTGGTCGCTGTTCCAGATCGTTGGCCTGGCTTGCGCCAATGCTGCATCGACGGCCACCAACACGAAATCTATGTCCAACGTCTGGTCCAGCTGCCAACTGATCACATAGCGCGAGTACCAATCCAGGACGGCCACCAGATACAGCCACTGTTTCTGTAGGCGGATGTAGGTGATGTCGATCCCCCAGACCTGATTGGGGCGGCTGCTGGTGACGCCCCGCAGCAGGTACGGATAGACAACATGCTCCTTGCGCCGCCGGCTCAGATTGGGGCCAGGGCTGATGCCTGCGATCCCCATCTCCTGCATGTGGCGCTGGACAGTTTTCCGGCTGATGGTCAGACCATCGTACTGCACCAGGTGTTCTCGAATCCGCCGCGAACCGTAGAAAGGATAGTCCGTATAGATCTCGTCAATGCGATGCTTGAGTGCCACTTCCTCAGGTGATGGTAGTGCAGGTCGGTAATACAAGCTGGCGCGACTCAGGCTCAACAGCGCAGCCTGGACACGCAAAGGCAGTTCGGCGCCAGCGCCCCATTCCACCAGCGCCAGACGCTCAACTCGACTCAGGCTGGAGGCCAGATTTTTTTTTCAGCCAGTTCACCTGGGTCGTCAAGCGTCCAATTTCTGCATACAGGTCAGTCACCTGTTGTTCGTGATTGCGAGCATCCACCATCGCCTGGTCATTCCGGCTGAACAACTCAGGCAGTCTCGTCAACACGATCTTGCGCCACTCCTTGAGTTGCGACGGGTGAATTCCAGTCTCCGCCGCCAGTTGATTCAGCGTCTTTTCTTCCTTCAGCAGTTCTTTGACGATTTCGGCCTTGTAGGTCGCACTATACTGTTTGCGCATGGTAGTTCAGGACTTTATTTCAGCCGTTTTCAGTGTCCAAATTTCTGGGTCCACTATAGCTTGATCCGGAGCGAGTTGCTTCTACGCCCTAGTGACATCGAACCAAGCGCATCCAAATGCTCAAACTCCCCCCGTTCGGCTGTCTCGACGAGTTCCACAATACCGGCCATGATCCTGTGAAGTGCGTCGTCAGGATTGGCATAGCGGCTGCTATGACGCCACGTGCCAAGCTCCTGACTCCACCAAAGACCCCACTTGGTGAGGTAATGCCCTCCAAGACTCCCCAATTCTCTAGTCTCATATTCGAGCCAGTGACAGAACGTGTTCTTGAGGCTTGGGTGGCCAAGTGCGTAACGGTGCTTGGTGATGCTGGTGAGCGCTTCCAGCGGAAACGTAGTGACAAACCTGTGGCGCAGATCGAGGACCGGTTGCGGGGCCGTTGGTTCATTTTCATTGAGCCAGTCGTCCAACAGACGTTGCCAGCGATTCATCAACCAAGCTTCCATCTCGTCCAGCTTCAGAAAACCAGGACAACTGCTTTGGGGACTCGCTTACGGCGCAAGGTTCTCATGGCTGAGGGCAGACTCAATTGCAGCCCAGTTTTCTGCGAGATCGCTGACCGAACAAGCAACTACACTGGTGTCATAAGGAGTGTTGCGCGTGCGTAAATGGAACTCGTGGCCATTGGTGACCACGTACTTGAAAACATGTGCCGCACTGGCCACCATTGCGGATTCTTCGAGGAAACCATCCGTCAACTTCTCCTCGCTTTGGACAAGTTCCAGCAGAAAAAGATCTCGCCGCGATTGATTCTTGCGTATCCCGGAAATAATCCAGTCCCAAGTTTTCCCCTGCGGAGGCTCGCCAATAATCCTTCTTGGAACAGTCACGCGAATGCTATCCAGGTCGTACCCAAGAAAAAGTACGAGTGGCATCGCAAGTTTGTAGGCTTGCACTTCAACGGAGCCAAAGGTTGTCTCCGCCACGTAGTCAAGCCACTTCGCCCGGTAGCCTGCCACCACTTCACGATCGAGATCGCTGACGTATTGCGTCATCCGGATTACCCGGTCAGCCAAAGCTGTATTGTGATCGAAAAGTACCAGGTTCTCCTGGTTCAGACGGTGGAGATCCCTGCCAAGTATGTCCTTCTCGTCGTCGCACCATCGATTCCTGGCTTCAAGCTGTTTCTGGTGGTCAACCTGCAGCGCATCGATCTTTTGCTGGTAATCCTTTGTATTCGCATCTGCAATCTTGTTCAGCCGCTCAATCTCACACTCATACTCCTTTACGCGACGCACGAAGTATGAACTCGCATATGCATTCACCAGCAGGGCTATAAAAAGAACGCAGATAATGAGTTCTGGAAAATACTGAATGAGGAATTGCGATATCGCGTCAAGAGGGTTCATGGCACTGTTTGAGCCGGAGTATGAACTGCGCGGTCGTAGAAAGATGCATTGAGGTCAACGACCGGAATCCAACCAGGTTTTTCTACTAAACACGCGCTTTTGATGGGAGTCTTCGTCATGGTAGCCGACGGTTTCGGTGGGCTGGCGATGCGACGATGACGACATTATACCACAGGTATGGTGATTATGTTACCACGGAGTTTCGTATACAAGAGCGTCCAAGCCGCCCTCTAGTGAAGCACATCACCGTTTTCGTTTCCGGCGCGAGCGCTGCCCTGGGAGAGAATCGACCAGGTAGACCACAGATGAGTCGGACGCTTCGCCATCTAGCTCTGCCGGAAGCTGACCAGGGAGGCCGGTAAAAATATTGAAGATCACATACCCGCCGAACGAAGCGGCGATCGTGCTGGCAATGACGGCTGCCCCCAGGTCGATGGCCGGCAATAGCCAGTGCAGAAAGAATCCTGCGCCTGCACCGATAGCCAACACGATGAGCATGCACACAAAATAGACAACGAGCAGTATCAAGAGTGCCATTACCTCACCATCACCTTGTTTGTGTCACACCGTGCCGGCCAGCCAGCCGCCATCGATATAGTAGGTCGAGCCTGTGCAGTAGCCGGCGCGCGGGGAGCAGAGGAAGACGAAGAAGTCGGCCACTTCTTCGGGCGTGGCAAAGCGACCGATGGGTGCGTACTGTTTGGCCACGCCGTCGAGATATTGCTGCCAGGTCGTGTCGGTGCCCGCCGTCCACTCTTTGACCGGCTCGATCCAGCCTTCGGTGAGCACCAGCCCGGGGTTGATGCAGTTGACGCGGATGTTGTCGCCGACCAGCTCATTGGCCAGGCACTTGGAGAACATGACGAGCGCCGCCTTGGTCACGTTGTAGATGGGCTCGTGGGGCAGCGGCTGCCGGGCGCAGATGGAGGCATTGTGCAGGATGACGCCGCCACCCCGCCGGCGCATGGCCGGCACCAGCCCACGCGCCAGCCGCACCGCCGCCATGACGTGTAGTTCCCAATAATGCTGCCAGCGTTCGTCGGAGGCCTCCATGATCGTCTCTTCGCTGCCGGCGCCGGCGTTGTCGATGAGGATGTCGGCGCCGCCAAAGTGCTCCTCCACCTGCCGCACCAGGCGATCGACGTCGGCAGCGATGGTCACGTCGGCGGCTATGGCCAGCGCCTGCACGCCAAACTCGGCAGCGATGGCGCTGGCCGCGGCGGCAGCCCGCTCGCCGTTGCGGGCGCAGAGCACAACGTGTACGCCCTCGCGCGCCAGCGAGCTTGCCACGGCCAGGCCGATGCCCTGGCTCGCACCCGTGATGACGGCAGTCTTGTTGGCTAGGTTCAGGTCCATATACGAATTGTCCGGTTTAGAGCAATACCAGTTGCAGGTCCGCGAACTGGCGAAATCCCTTGTCAAAGGTCACAAGTTGGATGCCGGCACTGCGGGCAAAAGCCGCCAGATACGCATCGGTCCACACCTTGGGCGACACAGTAGGCGCCATTGTCAACTGCCGCAACATCACTTCAATAAAATCCGGCTCGGCCGCGAAGCTGAAACGTGAATCACTTTGCATTGCATCATAGATCGACCAGGCAGCCGACAGCGTACAGACGTCGCTCCCCATGACCGTTGCATGACAGAGCAGACGCAAAAGGCTCAATTGCGTCGTGCGGCAAAGAATCGCCGTTCCATCCGCCTGCATGTCAAGCCAGGCAAGCGCTGCTGGATGGTGAACATGGCGATCATAGACAAACGCCAGCAACACATTAGCGTCGCACAGAGCTGGCAACATGCAACATCTCCGCATCGTCCATTTCGGCTAGCACGACCGCAACCGTACTGGCTTCGAGAGGCGTAGTTCCCTGACTTCTGATAAGCGGAAACTCCGTTCGATGACCAGCAGCCTCTGCTGCCTGCTCCGCAAGCGCCAGACGTATACCGCGTTCGACCAAATCGCGCAGCCGAACGCCCTCCATCGCCGCCTTTGCTTTTGCCTGCCGGAACAAGTCATCGGGTAGCTCAATCGTTGTTTTCATGGCCAAAGCTTACCATATTTATGGGAAGACAGAAAGATGGAGGCTACTCGCTAAGACGCTGTTCGCAGCGCCGCCAGGATATCCCTCACCGCCACGCGGCGCGTGTAGTCCACGTTGGCGTAGGCGAAAGCAATCGTGCCATCGCGGCCGACGACGTAGGTGCCGGGCACGGGCAGTTCAAAGCTGCCGTCGCCGTTGTGCGCGGGGATGTCGATGCCCAGCTTGTCGTAGACGGCGCGCAGCGCTTCCGGCACGGTGAAGACCAGGCCAAAGCGGCGCGCCACGGCGTTGCCCGCATCGCTCAGCACGGGGAAGGCCAGGCCGTGCTTCTCGGCCAGCGAGAGCGAGTTGTCGGGCGTCTGCGGCGAGATGGCGACAAGTGTTGCCCCCAGCGCCTGAATGTCGGGCAGCGCCTGCTGGAGCAACTGCACCTCCAGGTTGCAGTACGGACACCAGGCGCCGCGGTAAAACGAGAGCGCCACCGGACCCTGCGCGCGCAGGTCACCCAGCGCGACTGCATTCCCCAGCACGTCGGGCAGGACAAAGTCCGGTGCGACATCGCCCACCTGCAAGAAGCCGCCCGCCATGCCGGACGCGGCGAGGTCATCCGTCGCCTGGTCCATGACTGCCTGTAGCTCGGCGGGACGTTTTGCGCGCCGTTCCTGCTCCAGCGCAACGAGTTCGGTCATAACGGCCATCGGTTCGCTCCTTTTGTGGGTTCAAATCGTTCGTGCCGGCAGCGGATTCAGGCGCGTCGCAGCCGGTACAGAATTCGCAAATCTACAATACGCAGCGCCGACCCAAAGCAACAAAACTTTCTTCCCAAGGACGGATCACTTTCTTCCCAAGACCCAAAATTTTCTTTCAAAGAAATCGATCCGTCCTTGGGAAGAAAGTTGGCGCTTCTTCCCAAGAAAATCTCAGCGTCCGATTGGAGATTCCGCGCTCTTGACGCAGAGACGCAAAGGCGCAGAGAAAAACGCAGAGAAAAGCCCTGAATTGTTGTCGTGTTCCCTCTGCGAGCCTCTGCATCTCTGTGCCTCTGCGTCGAATCCGGTGATTTCCAAACGGCCTCTCAGCGTCCGATTGGAAATACGCACTCTTGGCGCTGAGACGCTGAGACGCAGAGAAAAACGCAGAGAATGTCCCTCGGCAGGCCATATGCTAAAGGATGCAGGCAACGTTGGCAAAGCCGGCGGCGGGCGCTGCCAGTGTGCGGCGTCGATTCACCCGTCTGCCGGCGCACGCGGCCAACACCAGATTGTGTTTCCAAGCAAGCGCAAGGTACACTCATCCCGACATCTTTGCATCTTGTCATCTTTTTCATCCTGTCATCCCGTCACTCGGCCAACACTCCGATGAACCTGCTCACGATCGACAACATCTCCAAGCAATTCAGCGAGCGCCTGCTCTTCGACGGCGCCAGCCTGCTGATCAACGAGGGCGACCGCATCGGTCTCATCGGCGTCAACGGCAGCGGCAAGAGTACGCTGCTCAAGATTGTGACCGGCCTCGAAGCGCCGGACGCAGGCAGCGTCACGTCACCGGGTGGCGTGCGTGTGGAGTACCTGCAACAGGAGCCGCCGCTGGATGACAGCCTGACCGTGCTGGAGACGATCTTTCGCAGCGAGTCGCCGCAGATGCAGTTGCTGCGCGCCTACGAGCACGTGACGGATGCGCTGCAGCGCCGGCCGGACGACCCCGCGCTGCATACCGAGCTACTTGCGCTCAGCGCCGAGATGGATCGCAGCGACGGCTGGGCAGCGGAAGCCAACGCCAAGGCCATCCTGACGCGGCTGGGCATTACGAACTTCGACGACAGGGTGGGCACGCTGAGCGGCGGGCAGCGCAAGCGCGTCGCCCTGGCACGCGCGCTTATCGACCGTGCCGACCTGCTCGTGCTCGACGAGCCGACCAACCACATCGACGCCGACACCGTGGCGTGGCTGGAGGAGTATCTCGCCACCACGCCGGGCGCGCTGCTCATGGTGACGCACGATCGCTACTTCCTCGACCGGGTCGTCAACCGCATCGTCGAACTCGACCGCCGCCAGCTCGTGAGTTATGCCGGCAACTACACCCATTTTCTCGAAGCGCGTGAGCAGCGCCACGAGCGGCTGGCCGAGACGGAGAGCAAACGCCGCAACCTGCTGCGCCGTGAGCTGGAATGGTTGCGCCGCCAGCCCATGGCGCGCGGCACCAAGCAGAAAGCACGCAAGGAGCGGGTCGAGGCGCTCATGGAGATCCAGTACGACAGCGGCGCCGACCGTGTGGCGATCGCGCTGGCGTCGCGGCGGCTGGGGACGAAGGTGCTGACGGCCAAGGGGCTGCTCAAGCGCTTTGCCGGCCAGGCGGTCGTCGACCACGTCGACCTGCACCTGGAACCGGGCGACCGCATCGGCATTCTCGGCCCCAACGGCGCCGGCAAGAGCACGCTGCTCGACATCCTGGCCGGCAAGTTGCGGCCTGACGCGGGCACGGTGCTCTGGGGCGAGACCGTCGAAATCGGCTACTACGACCAGCGCAGCGCCGGCCTGCGCGACGAGATGCGCCTGCTCGAATTCATCGAGAAGGAAGCGCCGCTCATTCGCACGAAAGATGGCGACCGCGTCGAAGCCGCGCAGATGCTGGAGTGGTTTCTCTTTCCACGCCCCATGCAATATGCGCGCATCGGCAGCCTCAGCGGCGGCGAGCGGCGGCGCCTCTACCTGCTGCGCACGCTCATCCACCAGCCCAACGTGCTGCTGCTCGACGAGCCGACCAACGATTTGGACATCGAGACGCTGGCCGTGCTGGAGCAGTTTCTCGACCATTTCGAGGGTGCGCTGGTCGTCGTCAGCCACGACCGCTATTTTCTCGACCGTACGGTCGACTTCCTGGTGGGCATGGAGGATGGCCGGCTGGGGCCGCGTTACCCCTCGCCCTACAGCACCTTTGTGCGCATGCAAGCGGCGGATCGACCGGCGCCTGCCCCCGAAACAAAGCCGGAATCTTCCCCTCCGCCGCCACCCGCCGCCCGTCCCCAGCGGCTGACGTGGAAGGAACAGCGCGAGATGGAAGCGCTGGAAACCCAGATCGCCGAGTTGGAAGATCGCAAAATTTCGTTGTTGGACGAAATCAACAAGATCGGCGATAATTATATCCGTCTCCAGGATCTCTCGATCCAATTGACAACACTTGACCAGACGCTGGAAACGGCGCTGGAACGTTGGTTCGAACTCTCCGATCGCGCGTAGGCGTGCGGGCTGCGCAAAGGTTCGTCGAACCGGCCAAGTGTGTGAGGGCCTCGTTCGTCGAATACAACAGCGTATCATCACAAAAACAGGGTCCCGCCATGCCTGCAGTCACCTGCTTCCAATGCGGCCACACGGTCGAAATCTCTCCCGACGCCGAACGCTGTGAGCTGTGCGGCACGAACCTACGCCGTCTGATCAGCGCCGAACAGGCTTCACGCTATTTCTACCGGCGCGCCGCCGATCTTTCGGCGAAAGGCGACGTCGGCGAAGCGCAGAACGAGGTGCAGCGCGGGCTTGCCTATCAGCCGTCGTCGGAACTGCACCTGCTGGGCGCCATCCTGTGCAAGCGGCAGGCTCGCTACGACGACATGCGCCATCACATCGCCGCAATCCCGGTCGACGACGTGCTGCGCGGCGAGGCGGAGTGGATGTTGCGCTCGCACCAGGCCCGCCAACGCCAGTCGCCCGACCCGCGCCGCGCCCAGGAACAGGCCCCGCCGCCCGACGACGAACTGCTGCCCACGCTCATGGACGAAGTGCGCCCGTCGCCGCACAAGGCGCCGCCGCGTTCCCGTGTGCCGGCGCTGGTCGCCTTTATGGCGATGATGGCGCTGCTCGTGTTGCTTGGCTGGTACTTCTGGCAGGAGCAGCCGAGCTGGCTTGCCGGGCTGCTGCCTGCGCCCAGCGTGGCGGCGCCGGCGGCACAGCCGATCCTGCCCGCGCCGGAGAAGGCGGCGGCCACGCTGGTGCCGGTCGAACTGGTCGCCCCGACCACCGCCGTCGCTACGGCAACCGAGCTTCCACCCACGCCTACGGTCGCCGTAGCGCCCGACCTGGCCGAACAGGCCGCGGAGCCCATCGCCGCGTCCAGCCCGGAAGCAGTCGTCCAGTCAAAGTCCTACGACCTGCGCACGGTCCTCATCGAGGCGCAGCGCCCCGACCTGGCGGAGAATGTCACCGGGCGGTTGGAAGGCGGCACGCTGGTCATCGAGGGGTCGGTCGCCAGCGAGGCGGCGCGCGCCGAACTGGAGGAACTCGTCCTGCGCCTGCCCGGCGTCGATGCGGCGTCGGTCGTCAACGTGCTCGTGCGGCCGCCTGCCACCTACACCGTCCAGGAAGGCGACAGCCTCTGGACCATCTCGCTGGAACTCTACGGCACGCCCGACCGCATCGAGGATCTCTTCGCCGCCAACCGCGACATCCTGCCCTCGGCCAATGCGCTGAGCGTGGGGATGGTGTTACAGGTGCCGCCAGTCGAGTAGGGGCCAACTCACGCCCTGGCATAGTATTCCTTGCGTGGCGAGCCCGGCTCGAAGTCCGCCGCCGCGCCGGAGATGTGCCCCACGTTCGCCCAGTCGACCAGTGTCGCCTGAACCCGCTCCCCGTTCAGATCCGCTTCCACTTCGCTGATCGAACAGTTGTGGTTCTGCCGGGTGCGCAGGATCGCGGGGTCGAAGTTTCGGCACAGGTCCTTGAGGGTCAGGGTGAAGAGGCCGCCGTGGGCGACAATCACCGCCCGTCCCTGCGGCACCGCGGCGAGCACCTGGGCATAACCGGCCTGCGCCCGCCGCCACAGGTCGTTGTACGATTCGCCCCCTTCGAAGGCGCGGTCGTGGTCGCCGGCAAACCACGCCAGCAGGAGTTGGTTGTGTCCGTGCCAGAGTTCGGGCGTCGGCGCCTGCCCCTCCAACACGCCCACGTTGATCTCGCGAAAGTCCTCCACGACGGTCACAGGTTTCCCCACCACGGCGGCAATCGCCTCGGCTGTCTCGCGGGCGCGGCGCAGCGGCGACGAGTAGACGGCGTCGATGGCGTGGCCGCGGAAGAAGTCGGCGGTCTGCGCGGCCTGTGCGCGCCCCTTGTCGGTGAGCGAGTAATCGACGGCGCGGTGTGAGAACTCCTTGGTGAGGTTGGCAACGTTCTCGCCGTGGCGCACGAGATAGAGCGTAGTCATGAACGGATCCTTGTCGCTTGGCATGAAAAGAAAGCGAGGCAGAGACCGCAGTCCCTGCCTCGCCGGTTGTCCGGTCTATTCTGCCGCAGCTAGCGCGACGGGTGCATGGGCATGACGACGTGCAGAAAGACATCTTCGCCGATGCCCAGCGGGCGGATCGTGCCGGGCCGCGTCGGCTGCGTCGTCTCCAGCACCACCTGCGGCTCGTCGATCTGGCTCAGCACGTCGATGAGATACTTGGCGTTGAAGGAGATCTCCAGGTCATCGCCCTCGATCATCGCCTCCAGGTCGTTCACGCTGTCGCCCATGTCGCTGGACGTTGCCGCCAGGCTCACATGACCGCCACCCGAGCCGTTGGCCGGCTGAATCTTGAGGCGCACGATGTTGGCGTTGTCGCGGGCAAAGAGGAAGGCGACACGCACGGCCTTGAGCAGCGACGCCGTATCGACGACGGTACGCGTGGAGTGTGTCTTGGGAATGATGGCGCGGTAGTCGGGGAAGTTGGCGTCGATCAACTGGCTGGCCAGTTCGACGCGGTGGAAGGCGCCGCCCTTGCTCTCGCCGCCCTTGCCCCACACCTGGAAGAGAATCTGGTTGCGCTCGCGTGTGACGAGCACCTGCACCGGCCGGCTCTCGTCGGCATCGGCACTGACGCGCGCCAGCTCGCCCAGGCTGCGCGCCGGCACGATGACGGTGATGGGCACGTCGGGCATGCCGCCGTCCACGTGGGCGCTGCGCACGCTCAGGCGGTAGCCGTCCGTCGCCGCCAGGGTGATGCGTCCCTCCTTGAAGGTCACTTCCACGCCGGTGAGCGTGGGACGACTCTCGTCGCTGGCCGCAGCAAAGACCACCTGGTCGACCATCTTGCGCAGGCCGGACGCCTCCAGCTCGATGCGCATGCCTTCCATGCCGCCGTCGTCGCCACTAACCCCGTCGATCGTCGGAATAATGGGGAAGTTGGCGGCATCGATGCCCTTCATGTTGGCGTCGAAATTGGCACAGCGCAGGTTGAGCGTCTGCGTGCGCGCCGTCAGTTCCATATCGATGCGATCCGGCGGCAGGCTGTTGACGAAATCTGTGAGCAGACGCGCCGGCACGGTGATGGAGCCTTCGTCCTCCACCTTGGCGCCGATCCAGCACGTCACACCGATTTCCAGGTTCGTCGCCGCCAGCCGCAACTGGTTGTCACGCGCCTCCAGCAAAATGTTGGCGAGCACCGGCATGGTGCTGCGCGACGACACGGCACGGCCGACAATGGCGAGTCCCTTCGCCAGGTTCTCTTGTAGACAACTTACCCGCACGGCGCCCTCCGTAATGCAATTCAGTCGGTCGGTTTGTCGGTCAAAACCCAATGGTGTTCGTGGGATTGGCAGGCGACAACCGGAGCGCGCCTGCCGCCTGAAGTTGATGGAAAGTATAGCACAGCCGCGCGGAAAAGCGAATCACGATGCGGGCATGGGGAAATGAGTGAAGGGGGTGAGGGATGACAAGATGAGGGGATGACAGGATGAGGGGATGACAGAGGACAGCGTCAAGCGGGGAGGGTGAACCAGAATCGGCTGCCGTTGCCGACGACGCTCTCGACGCCGACGCTGCCGCCATGCGCCTCGACGATGTCCTTGACAATGGCCAGCCCCAGCCCGGAACCCTCGCGGCCGGAACGGGCGCGATCGACACGGTAGAAGCGCTCGAAGATGCGGCGCTGCTCCTCCGGCGCGATGCCGGGGCCGCTGTCCGTGACGCTGACCTGCACCTGCGCGCCGCTGCCGGCCGGCGCCGCCAGCCGCTCGACGGCCAGGGTGACGGCGCCATCCTGCGGTGTGTGCTTGAGCGCATTTTCCACCAGGTTCGAAAGAGCCCGGCGCAGGCGGTCGCCGTCGGCTGTGACGGTGAAGGCAGCGGCAGGCGGCGTCCACAGCAGGCGCACGTGCGCGGCCTCGCTGCGCGGGGCGAACGCCTCCACCACGTCGGTCACCACGTCGGCGAGATTCGTGGGCTGCAAATGCAGGGTGAGCCGGCCGCTCTCGAGCCGCGCCAGGTCGATGACCTCTTCGACCAGGTTGCTCAGCCGCTGCGCCTCCTGGCTGATGACCAGAGCGGCGCGCTGCTGCCGCTCGGGCGTGGATGCCGTCCCGTCCAGCAGCGCCTGGCTGTAGCCCTGGATGCTCGTCAGCGGCGTCTTGAGATCGTGGCTGACGTTGGCGATGAAGTCGCGCTGCGCCTGCTGCCCCTGCTGCACGCGGTCGGCCATGCGGTTGAAGCTCGCCGCCAGGTCCTGCACCTCGGCCAGCGAACTCTGCGCGGGCACGCGGTAGGCCAGGTTGCCGTCGGCCAGTTCGCGCGTGCCGGACATGAGGGGCGCCAGCCCGCGCGTCACCGCACCGGCCGTCCAGCGGCTGAGCAGGAAGATCGCCAGCGCCAGCGCCGCAATGCCGCCGAAGAGCAGCCCGCGCGGCAGGTCGGCAATCGACTCGAACATGGCGCGCACAATACCGGGCTGCGGCTTGAGCAGGACGAGGTCGACGCCGCCGTCGTGCACGGCGAGCAGATTGGTCGAAACGTAGTACCATTCGACGCCCTCGATGCGCACGCTGCCGCGCGCCGCTTCGGCCGGCTGCATCATCATGGTGCCCGGGCGCATGCGGCCCTGACGCGTCTCGAAGCGCGTGCGCGTGCCGGGCGCCCACTGCTGGCCCGCCAGGAGATCGTCAGAGTCGAAGAGAACCTGGCCGCCGGGCTGGGAGACGAGCAGCACGCGCGCATTTTGCGCGTCGGCCTGGCTGCGCAGGTACGAGAGAAAGCGCGCCTGGGCGTCGGCGTCGTCACTCTGCACGGCATCGGCAAAGCTGCTGCGCGCAATGTTGACGGTGGGTTGCAGCCACTCGGCCAGACGCTGCACCATGTACTCGGCACGCACCGGCGCCTGGATCACCAGCACGAGCAGCGCGGCCACGAGCAGCACGGCCACCGCCACCAGCATGTGTGTCAGCAGGAGGCGGCTCTGGAGCGTGGAGAAGAGGCGGCGCATGGCGTTCATGAAACGAGGCGGCTAGCGCGCGCTGCCGGTGCGGGCGGGCGGGCCGACCAGCTTGTAGCCGATGCCCCAGACGGTCTCAACCATGACGTTGCTGGCGCGCAGTTCCTTGCGCAGCCCGGCCACGTGCACGTCCACGGTGCGCGTCTCGCCGGCGTAGTCGTAGCCCCATACCTGGCTCAGCAACTGCTCGCGGCTGAGCACGAGCCCCTGATGTTCGAGCAGGCACTGAAGCAGATCGAACTCCTTGGTGCGCAGGGTGACGGACTCGTCGCCCACGTTGACGGTGCGCCGGGCCGGGTCGAGGATCACGTCGCCCAGTTGCAGCACCGACGCCGGCGCCGCCGCCTCGACCGGCGGGTTGGTGCGGCGCAGCACAGCGCGCACGCGGGCCACCAGTTCGCGCGGGTTGTAGGGCTTGGTGATGTAGTCGTCGGCGCCCAGTTCCAGCCCGACGATGCGGTCGACATCCTCCGTGCGCGCCGTCAGCATGATGATGGGCGTGGCGCCCTGCTGGCGGATCTCGCGGCAGATGCTCAGGCCGTCGATACCGGGCAGCATGAGGTCGAGCACGACCAGGTCGGGCTGCTCGCTGCGAAAGCGGTCGAGCGCCTCCGGCCCGGTGCGCGCCGTGACCACCTGGTAGCCGGCCCCTTCCAGGTACATGCGGTTCAGTTCGATGATGTTTGGTTCGTCGTCCACGACGAGTAATTTGGTGTCCATCTATTTCTTGAGTCTCGCGGCACGTCGCTAGCGAAATATGGTGAATTTGTAAAATGAGTGTAAGATGAGAAAACGCTTCAGAAAATGGCTGAGACTTTTGTCACATCGAGCCGCCGTCCCGTGTGCGATACTGTACCCGATTCACGCGTTTGTCAAGCGCCGGGGCGGCATGACGGGCTTTTCAACGATTCACGCCGGCGCCAAGCAACCTGTGATCCACAAACGCAAACGGCGTCCATTATGGGCGTCACCAAAGAAGGAGCATCGCCGTGTCTGACGGATCCGCAACGCCCGGCAGCAGCCGCTACTGGCTGGCAGGGCTGGCCCTCATGCTTGGGGTGCTGGTCGGCCTGGGCGCCTTCACCTTCGTCTATGCCGAAGGCTTCTCGTACTTCTCCAACGACCCCAACGCCTGTCTCAACTGTCACATCATGCGCGACCAGTTCGATGGGTGGAACCACTCCTCGCACAAGGCGGTTGCTGCCTGCAATGACTGTCACACGCCGCACACCTTTCCCGACAAGTGGATCGTCAAGGGGATCAACGGCTTCAACCACAGCCTGGCCTTCACACTGGGCACGTATCCCGAGCATCTGAAAATCCGCGAGTTCAACGCCAAGATCGCCGAGGCAAACTGTCTGGAGTGTCACGAGACCGCGGTCAGTGCCATCGAGCACACCGTCTCCGACGAGCCGGTGCGGTGCGTCCGCTGTCACGGCAATGTGGGTCACGGTAATGTCGCGCACGGCCCGTGATCTGTCGGCCGCGCCATTCAAAATAAAGAACTCTTCCAATTCACGAATTCCAGGGAAGGCACTATGACCGAAAGTACGCAGAAACCCAGCAAGAACCGCACCTGGCTCTACATCGCGCTCTTTGCGCTGGCCGCCGTGGCGACGATCGTCGTCGTGGCCGTGCTGATGAACATCCAGGGCAAGAAGGACGAGGCGACCCAGTACCCGCTCAAGGTCGTGGAGATCGCCGAGAACGAACTCGACCCGGCCGTGTGGGGGCTAAATTTCCCCGTGCAGTATGACTCGTTCAAGAAGACGGCTGAGAATTACGGGCCGACGACCTACGGCGGCTCCGAGCCGTACAGCAAGCTGGAGAGGGTGCCGGCTATGACGCGGCTGTGGGCGGGCTATGCCTTCAGCAAGGACCACAACGAGGATCGCGGTCACTACTACGCGCTGCAAGACCAAATGGACACCGAGCGCGTCAAGATCGTCGAGCAGCCGGGTGCGTGCGCCAACTGCCACGCCGCCGAGACGCCGCAACTCATCGCCGAGATGGGCTGGGAGAACTTCAACCACACGCCCTACAACGAGCTGAAGGAAAGCCTGCACCTCGGCTCGTCGTGCGCCGACTGCCACGACCCCGACACCATGGCGCTGCGCATCACGCGGCCGGCCTTCATCAACGCGATGGAGAAGCGCGGCATCGACGTGACGCAGGCCACACGCCAGGAGATGCGCACCTACGTCTGCGCCCAGTGCCACGTCGAGTACTACTTCCAGGGCGAGAACAAACTGCTGACCTTCCCATGGGAGAACGGGCTGGCCATCGAGAATATCGAGCAGTATTACAATGACGCCGGCTTCAAGGATTGGACGCACAAAGAGACCGGCGCGCCCATGCTCAAGATGCAGCATCCCGAGTTCGAACTCTTCTCCTCGGGCCTGCATGCCCAATCCGGCGTCGCCTGCGCCGACTGCCACATGCCCTACGTGCGTGAGGGCAGTGTCAAGGTTTCCGACCACTGGCTGCGCAGCCCCAAGGTCAACGTGGCCACTGCCTGCCAGACCTGCCACAGCTTCTCCGAGGAGGAGTTGACGGCACGCATCGAGACCATCCAGGATCGCACGGCCCAGCTTCTGCGCAGCAGCGAGGAAGCGCTGATCGCCGCCATCGATACCATCGTTGCCGCCCGCGAAGCCGGCGCCACCGACGAAGAGCTGAACACGGCCATGCAACTACACCGCGCCGCCTCCATGCGCTGGGACTTCATCTCGTCGGAGAACAGCACCGGCTTCCACAGCCCGCAGGAATCCGCCCGCGTCCTGGCCGACTCCATCGACCTGGCACGGCAGGCTGAACTCGAAGCGTACAAGGTGCTCACGGCGAAGCAGGGCGCGCAGGCTGCGGCCGGGCAGCAACTGGTCAGCGCCCCCTGACCTTCACAAGACAGTCTCTTTCTCACCGGAAGCCGGGCGGCAGAACCGCCCGGCTTCTTGTTTGTGGTCCTGGGGAAGAGGAGAACTTCGCGTGAGAGCGCTTTGCGTAATGCGTGATGCGTGATGCGTGATGCGTGGAAGCGGATGGCTGAGCGCGAGAGCACGTTGCAGGCCAGCGCGGCGGTCACGTCAGGGGTTTTGGCAGCCGCGCAAACTCGGCCAGGAAGATCGTGCGATCTTCCGCATCGGCGATAGCGGCGCCGAGCAGCGCAGCCTGTGCAAACTCGGCGGCGTGCAGTTCGGCATCCCTGGCCGCCGCAGCGGCGTGGGCAAGTTCAGCGTGGGCGAAGGCGCGATCCCAGTCCTCACCTTCCGCAGGATTCTCTTCGAAAAAGGTTAGCGCACGCCGGGCATAGCGTAACGCAAGACGGCCCTGGCCGGCCAGGGCATAGGCGTGCGCCAGCGTGTAATCGGCGCGGGCGACCTCCAGCGGACCGCCGGCTGCCGACCAATGAAAGGCCGCCACATGCGCCAGCGTCAACATGAGCAGTTCCTCGTCCGGCGTGCGTTCGTCCTGCGCGACCAGTGCCCAGGCCCGGTTGTTGCCCTCCACTGCAAACCAGCGATGGCAGCGCGCCAGTTCGCCGGCGTCAGGTTGATTCGCCATCTTCTCCCTCCTCAGGCTTGCGCCTCGATCGCCTTGACCCAGCGCTCCGTCGCACCCGGCGTGCGGAAGCGGTGCACGCACAGGTGTCTGTGTTCCGGCTTGTGCAGGAGCGCCGGGAACTCCTGCCGATACCGCCCGTGCCGATTGACGGCAAAGAGCAGCAGCGACTCACGGCTGGCGAACTGGGCGCGCCACGTCTCCCGGTTGCCGCCCCACAGTGCCTCCTGCGTCACCACACGCCGCACGGTGCGCCGCGTCAGCCGCCACAGGACAAAGGGCAGCGGGTAGTCAAGCCAGACGAGCGTGTCGGCCCGCGGCCAGATGAGATCGCGGGCGACGCTGTAGTTGCCGCCGATGGCCCAGGCTTCTCCCGCCACAGCCGCGGCTACCTGGCGGCGAAACTCGTCCTTCGGCGCCGGCGTCCATCCCGGCCCCCAGAAGAGCGCATCCGGCTCGATGAACGGACAGCCCAGCGCCTGCGCCAGCCGCTCAGCCAGCGTGCTCTTGCCGGAGCCGGTCGTACCGACGACAACGACGCGTTGCATAGCGGCCTGCTACGCCTGGCCGAAGCGTTCGCGCAGGTACTCCATGACGAAGCGGTCGATGGCGTCGCCCGTGCCGTCCCAGCGCTCCTCGAGATTCTCACGGCCGACCAGCCCGCGCAGCGCCGTGCGCGTGGCGTCGTCAAATTGCCCATTGACGGGGCCAGCATAGAAGCCAGTGCGCGCCAGCATCTCCTGCAACTCGGTGGCAATCGTCGCCAGCGGGATCGCCGCGTCCGGATCCACTGCGCCGAAGTAGAGGTGATGGAGGCCCAGGATACGCTTCAGTTCCTCGATCGGCTCGGGGTGGTCGTCAACGCGCAGGTCGAGATAGCGGTCGTTGTTGCCGCCGTAGCCGCCGCCGGCGCGCACGACCAGCACCGCCGCCGACTGGCGCCCGCGGCTGTCGCCGCCGGCTGCCTGTCCCGCCGCCAGCGCCTCGACAAGCCAATCCGCCAGCTCACCCGGCCCGCCGCGCACCGCCTCGAAGCGCGCGGCCATCGCCTCCACCGTGCCCGGCACGAGGATATTGCCCTGGCACGCAAAGCCGTCGCCGACCACGTGGCCCGCCCAGTCGTGACAGCCATCGCCCGTGAAGGATGCCGCACGCCCCTGGGCATCGACCATACCGACCTGGCGCTGGCTGCGGCCGTCGTCGGCGTTCGTCAGGAGTTCGATGGCCTCCGCCGCCGAAGCGCCGCCCGCCATCAGGTCCAGGCCCTCCGGCCCGTAGGTGAGGTTGGCGTAGGACTGCGTGGCGACCGCGCCGGCGCCCGCCCGCGCCCAGGAGACGACGGCGCCCACGGCCAGGAACTTGGACTGGACGGCCACGCCCCACTCGGCGCGCGTGGGGTCGTAGGCGACGATGGAGAAGGTGGCAATGGGTTGCGGGCGTACGGCGGTTGTCATCATGGTGTGCGCTCCTGTGAAGTGTAGGCATCCAGCATGCGCTGGGCTTGCCCCAGATGCAGGTGGTCGTGGTTCTGTTCGTCCTCTTTCCACATCAAGGCAGGCGCGCGATGCGCGTCGCAAATTCGTCGAGAAAGATCGTCTCGTCCACACCCGTCAGCAGGCGGGTCTGGGCCGGACGGTTCCACAGGCCGCGGAAATCGGCCACCGTCTGGCCGCGCGTCAGTTCGCCGGCCGTCTCCACGTCGATGCAGACGCGCTCGGCGGTGTAGAGTTCAGGGCGCACGAGCGCCATGACGGCGTGCACGTCGTGCATGCACGCACCGGTGAAGCCGCGGCTGCGATAGAAGGCCAGGTAGTGGACGAAGGCGTCGGCCAGAAAGCGGCCGGCGCGGTTGCCCGCCGCCGCCAGCCGATCGAGGTACTCCTCGGCGATGCGCGGCGAACAGGTGACGTCGAGCCCGGCCATAATGATCTCCCAGCCGGCGCCAAAGACCAGCCGCGCCGCCTCGGCATCGGCGAAAATGTTGAACTCGGCGGCCGGGGTGATGTTGCCGCTGGCGCGTGCCGAGCCACCCATGATCGCCACGCCGCGCACGAGCTTCGGCAGCGCCGGCTCGATGCGCAGGGCCAGCGCCAGGTTGGTGAGCGGGCCGACCGCCACCAGCGTGACTTCGCCCGGCCGCGCCCGGCAGGCGTCGACGATGAACTGGGCGGCGAAGGTTGGCTCGGCCTGGCGGGGCGCGACCGGCAACTGCACACCGCCCAGGCAGTTGTCGCCGTGTACGAGATGTGCCCGCCCCGCGTACGGCCGCGTCAGCGGGTGGGCCGAGCCTGCAGCAACGGGAATATCGTCTCGGCCGGCCAGCGCCAGAATCGCCAGCGCGTTGGCCGTCATCAGCCTGATGTCATCGCTGTTACCGAAGACGGTCGTCACGCCGAGGACATCCAGTTCCGGCGATGCAAGCGCCAGCAGGAGGGCCATGGCGTCGTCGACGCCGGGGTCGGTATCAATGAGGATGGGGATGGTCATGGGCGCGTCACCTGGCTGATTGTGGTTCATGGCAAGGCGCCGACTTCGCGCCTCATGAAAGCGTCGGGTAGAATGGACGAATTGTGCCGAAAACCGGTCGGCTGGATGCCGTCCGAATGGTAACGCTATTTGACCTGCGGAGTCAATCGAATGAAACAGTTGATCCTGCTGCTGGCGACCGTGTCGCTCAACGTCTTTGGCCAGTTGATGATGAAGCGCGGCATGGCCAGCGTCGGCGCCATTACCGGCGACATGAACGCCATCGTGCAGAGCTTGAGCAAGGCGGTCATGAACCCCTTTGTGCTGGCCGGCGTGGCGACCTACGGCTTTAGCACCGTCTTCTGGCTCGTGCTGCTGAGTCGCGTCGAGTTGAGCTATGCCTATCCCGCGCTCAGCCTGGGTTACGTGCTGATCACCCTGGTCAGCGCCTTCTTCCTGGGTGAGCAGGTGAGTGCGCTGCGCTGGGCCGGCGTCTTCGTCATCGTCGCCGGCGTGATCATGGTGACGCGCGGCTGACAAGAAAGTAAAAGCCGATGCCCGTGCGGGCATCGGCTGTGATCGGTCGGTTGTCCGGCGGCGGGCCGATTACGCCGCGCTGAAGACTTCCTCGAACTCTTCGGCGCTGAGCGTCTCGCGTTCGAGCAGCGCGTTGGCGACGCCGTGCAGCTTGGCGATGTTGTCGCTCAGCAGCTTGCGCACCCTGGCGTACGCCGAATCGACCAGTTGGTGCACCTCGCCGTCGATCTCCTCGGCCACTTCCTCGCTATAGTCGCGCTGTTCCGCCAGGTCGCGACCCAGGAAGACCAGTTCATCCTGCTGGCCAAACTGGAGCGGCCCCATCTTCTCGCTCATCCCATAGCGCGTCACCATGGAGCGTGCCATCTGCGTCAGTTGCTGGATGTCCATGGCCGCGCCGTTGGAGACGTCGCCAAAGACCAGTTCCTCGGCCACGCGACCGCCCAGCGCCACCGCGATGTTGTCCAGGAAGTAGTTGCGCTTGGCCATGAGGCGGTCCTTCTCCGCCACGCGCCAGACATAGCCGCCCGCACTCCCGCGTGGCACAATCGTAATCTTCTGCACCGGGTCGGAATGTTCGCACAGGCGCGAGACCACGGCGTGACCGGCTTCGTGATAGGCGACGACCTTCTTCTCCTGCGGCGTCATCAGCCGGCTGCGCCGTTCGGGGCCACCCATGCCGACGCGCTCGACCGCTTCCTGCAACTCGCTCATGCCGATGGCGCGCTTGTTGCGACGCGCCGCAAGGATGGCCGCCTCGTTGACCACGTTCTCCAGATCAGCGCCGACAAAGCCGGGCGTCTGACGAGCGATCATGTCCAGGTCGATATTAGGCTCGACGGGCTTGCCCTTGACGTGCACATCGAGGATGGCGCGGCGGCCGTTGACGTCGGGCCGGTCCATGGTGACGCGGCGGTCAAAGCGGCCGGGGCGCAGCAGCGCCGGGTCGAGAATGTCGGGCCGGTTGGTGGCCGCGACGAGGATGACGTTGGTATCCGTGCCGAAGCCGTCCATCTCCACGAGAATCTGGTTGAGCGTCTGCTCACGTTCGTCGTGGGAACCGCCCAGCCCCGTGCCACGATAGCGGCCGACGGCGTCGATCTCGTCGATGAAGATGATGCACGGGCTGTTGCGCTTGGCCTGCTCGAAGAGATCGCGCACGCGGCTGGCGCCTACGCCGACAAACATCTCCACAAACTCCGAGCCGGAGATGCTGAAGAAGGGCACGCCCGCCTCGCCGGAGACAGCCTTGGCCATGAGCGTCTTGCCCGTGCCGGGCGGGCCGACGAGCAGCACGCCCTTGGGAATGCGCGCGCCGAGCGCGGCAAACTTCTGCGGCTCCTTGAGGAACTCGACCACTTCCTTGAGTTCCTCCTTGGCCTCGTCGGCGCCGGCCACGTCGTCAAACTTCACGGTCGGCTTGTCGCCGGTGAAGACACGCGCCTTGCTCTTGCCGAACGAGAGCGCCTGATTGTTGCTGCCCTGCGTCTGGCGGAAAAGGATGAAAAAGAGGGCGCCGATAAACACCAGCGGCAGCAAGTTGACGAGCAACGAGAGCCAGTTGGTGGCGTTGCCCGGCGACTCATACTTGACGTTGACCGCAGCAAGTTCCTCCGGCGCGACGCCAAGACCGATGAGTGTCTCGGTGACGGGCACGTTGCCTTCGCGCCGCGAGACGGTGGCAGTCTCGTCGCCCTTCAGTTCGACGCGCAACTCATCGTCGCGCACGACCACCGTTTCGACGTCGCCGGCCGTGATCTTCGCCGCCAACTGCGTCAGGCTGATCTGGTTGGGCGCGTCGCCCGGCCGGTAGATGTTGATAAAGAGCGTCGCGGCCGCTACGATGATGAGTAGGTAGACGAACGCGTTTCTGCTCCAATTTGCATTCATTGATGCCTCCTGCTGAACCTTTCGCCGCAATTCTACCAGACGGCGCGGCAGATGGCTAGTGATTTGGGATACGGTTGCACGTCAGAATCGTGCGATGCACACCGCGCTTCGGAAGAGCACGTACCGATGCGCACCGGCGCGGCGTGTACGATAGCAGCATTGGAACCGTGCCGCCGCCCCTGGGTCAGTTGTCTGGAGTCGTGAAATGGGTCTCTTCGATGCAGTCAGAAATCTCTTTGTAAAGCCGGCGCCGGCGGCACGCCCGGTCGCGCCGTTGGTCGACGAACCGGACCCCGAGGAGGTCCATGTGCCGGAGTGGCAGGTCGGCCAGGTGCTGGCTGCGCTGCATGGCGATGCGCCGCCGCTGCTGCTCGACGTGCGCGAGCCGTACGAGTGGCGCCAGGTGCGCGTGCCCGGCGCGCTGCACATCCCCATGAACAACATCCCGCAGCGGCTGGCCGAGTTGCCGCATGATCGCAGCATTGCCGTCTTTTGCGCGCATGGCAGCCGCTCCTTTGGCGTCACCCACTTCCTGCGCGCGCAGGGCTTCGACGCCTACAACCTCATCGGCGGCATTACGCAGTGGCACATCCAGGGTGGCGAAGTCGAAGTGCGGACCAGCTATTAGCCCGATGAGCTTCGTCAGCCGGCCGCTTCCAGCAGTTCGGCAGCGGCCGCGATCTGGTCGCGAAATTGCGTCTCGTAGAGCGTGGCGTAGAGTCCCTGCCGGGCCAGCAACTCGCGATGCGTCCCCTGCTCAACAATCTGCCCCTTGTCCACCACGAGGATCTTGTCCGCCGCCAGGATCGTAGAGAGGCGATGAGCGATGACGACGCTGGTGCGCCCTTGTAGCAGCGGCTCCAGCGCAGCCTGGATCAAGGCTTCGCTCTGCGAATCGAGGTGCGACGTCGCCTCGTCGAGCACGAGGATGCGCGGGTCTTTGAGGATGACGCGGGCAATGGCCAGCCGCTGCTTCTCGCCGCCGCTGAGCCGGTAGCCGCGCTCGCCCACCAGCGTATCGTAGCCCTCCGGCAGCGCCGCGATCATGTCGTGGATGTTGGCCGCCTTGCACGCCGTTTCCACCTGCGCCGGCGTGGCGTCGGGCCGGGCGTAGAGCAGGTTGGCGCGGATGGTGTCGTGAAAGAGAAAGGTTTCCTGGGTCACGACGCCGAATTGATGCGCCAGCGACTCTTGCGTCACGTCGCGCAGGTCGTGGCCGTCGATGGTGATGCTGCCGCCCGTCGGGTCGTAGAGGCGCGGCAGCAGGTAGGTGATCGTCGTCTTGCCGGCGCCGCTCGGGCCGACGAGCGCGGTCAGCGTGCCCGGTGCGATGTCGAAGGTGACATCCTGGAGCGCGTGGCGGCGCGCCTTGGCGGGCGCCGGCGCCCCGCCATTGCCGTTACCGTTGCCGGCGGCGGCATTCTCGTCCGCCTCGCCATCACCCTCCGTCACCTCGTCGAGCAGCGGACCCTGATATTGGAACCAGACATGGTCGAAGCGGATGCGCCCGTCTACGGTGCCCAGTTCCAGCGCGCCGGGTTTGTCCTGGATCTCGACCGGCATGTCCAGGTATTCGAAGACGCGCTCAAAGCTCACCAGCGCCGTGACAAACTCGACCTGCACATTCGTCAGCGCCGAGATCGGTCCGTAGAGCCGTGTCAGGTAGGCGGCAAAGGCCACGATCGTGCCAATGGTCAGCGCGCCGTTGAGCACCATCAGGCCGCCCGCCCAGTAGACCAGCGCACCGCCGATCGCGCCGACCAGCCCCAGCCCCATAAAAAAGAGTTGCGCCACCTCGGCCCGGCGCACGCCGATGTCGCGCACCTTGGCGCTGATGTCGCGGAAGCGGCGCTCTTCATCCGGCAGGCGGCTGAAGGTCTTCATGAGCAGCGCACCGTTGACGGTGAGCGTCTCGGTGATCTGGCTGCTCATGTCGGCGTTGTAGTCGAGCGCCTGGCGGCGAATCTTGCGCAGGACCAGCCCGACGCGGCGTGCCGGCAGCAGGAAGAGCGGCAGCACGGCGACGGAGAGCAACGCCAGCCGCCACTCGATGGAGAGCATGACGATCAGCGTGGAGACCAGCGTAATGACGTTGGTCAGGATGTCGGGGATGGTGCCGGTGATGGCATTCTGCGCGCCCACGACGTCGTTGTTGAAGCGCGAGACGATTTCGCCGGACTTGGTATTGGTAAAGAAGCGCATGGACATGCGCCCCAGGTGGTCGAACATCTGGTTGCGCAGATCATAGATGATGCCTTCACCGGCGCGTGCACCATAGCGCCGCTGCACAACGCCGAACAGCCCGCTCAGCAGGGGTACGGCAAAGAGACCGATGGCGAGCAGGTTGAGACGCGCCAGGTCGCCGTTGGGCAGCACGTCGTCGATGAGCGCACGGTAGATGAGCGGCGGAATCAACCCGAGCAGCGACGTCAGGGTGATCGCGCCGAGCACAATGAGGATGGCGGGCAGATAGGGGCGCGCATAGCGAAAGACGCGCCGCAGCAGTTGCCTGTCCACTGTCGGGCGCTGCTTGTTGCTGTCATCGAATGAAACGTACCGCCACCAGTTACCGCCGTGCATCGTCTCTCTCCATTCCTCGTGCAGCCGGCGCCCGCAGCGACCGGCATGCTGTCTAGCCTACCATGCCGGCAGGATGCGCCGCACCGCTCAAAGGGACTGGCGCCGTCCGTTCAAATGGGCAGGCTGTCGTTGCGCCGGTCACGGGACGGCGGCACGACGCCGCAGTACGATCTCGGCCAGCGCGCCGCCGATGGTGCAGAATGCGCCGGCATAGAGCGCCGGCTGCCACGCACCGCCAAAGATGAAAAAGGTCAGCGGCAGCACGCTCAACATGCCGCCCAGGAAGGCATGCATGGCCCCGCGCTGCCCGGTGTAGATCGCGGTCAGCGCGCCCGTCAGCAGCGGTGCGGCGAGCGTGGCGATGCTCTCGAATTCGATGGGCAGCCGCAGCGTCTGCACCAGGCCGGTGCCCACCGTGACGAGCAGCAAGTTGGCGGCGAAGGCAAAGAGCACGCCCTTCCACGAGAGGGGCGGCTTGGCGTTTTGGTTCGCCGGCGTTGTCTTGCGCGGTGACTGGCTCATGATTCTAGTTCCTGGCGAAAATGCCGTGATTATGATGGCCGGTTGCGCCGATCCAGCTCTGCCCACTCCGGCTCGGCGTAGCTCTCGCGACGCCAGCGGTAGCCGGGCTCATCGATGATCCCCGGCTCGGCGGCGCTGACCAGCAGCGACAGCGCGCGGAAGATCATCGTGCGCTGCTGGAGCGGCGCGTGCGCCTCGCCCAGCGGATGGCCCAGCGGCCACTTGACGAAGACCACGCGCGGCACGCCCACCGCCTCCGTCAGGTCACGCGTGATCGAGATGCTGACGGTCGGAATGCCGGCGGCTTCCAGCGTACGTGCGATCAGTCCCACGGACCGATTGCAGAGCCCTCAAGCCGGCGTGAGAAAGGCGAAGTCGACGCCATCGGCGCGTAGCTTGGCGGCAACTTCGGGCGCGGTGCGGCGGCGCAGGATCTCCACCTGCCCGGCGTCGATATGCCCCATGAAGCCGAAATGGCGCGGCCCCAGCCCGCCGATGACGCTTTGCGCGACCAGGTCTCGGAAGTGCGCCAACGGGAAGATCACATTGAGATCGGCGTCGGCATCGCGATGATCGTAATACTTGTGCGTAATGGTGATCGACTGCGGATCGATGTCGCCGGGGATCTCGCGGTAGGCGGCGTCGCCGTCCGGGTCTTCCATGTCGAACGGCGGCTGCGACGGCAGGTGAATGCCGCCTGTTGTGATGAGCGCGGCGCGTGCTGTACGCAACGGCCCGGCAAACGGGGCGAAGGGAATCGAACCGTCGGGCAGCAGTTCCTGCTGCTGCGCCAGGCGCCGCGCCCAAATCTGCGCCACGGCAGGAATGGCATAGAAGCGTTCCAGCACCTGCTCCTTGAGTGTCTTGCGTTCGGCCATGGTCACAGTATAGCGCGACGACAGGATAGCGAAAGAATTGCGCTTACAGTTTGGGATCCCCTCTTTGATTGACGCTGCTCGCCAGAAGTCCTACAATGAAAGTGCAAGCAGCTATCCACGTCGTCCCCGGACAAACTCCGACTTGCCATTGCACACGGCAGCATCAAGTTCACACCTGTGCAGGAGGCACACCCATGTTCAATCCATCCAGTTACACCAACAGCCGCCCCGACGGTTTTGGCGTACTCGAGATCGTCACTCCAGAGTCACCCGAACTTCCCGAACCACAGGTCAGATATTTTGTGCCGCTGCGCGAGACCGAAGCGCGCGGCGAGATTGCCGGGCCGCTCGCCCAAATCGAGTTGCTCCAGACGTTCGCGTTTGAACGGGAAGCGCTCGACCAGACCATCGAGGCGCTCTACCGTTTCCCACTGCCGGGCGACGCCGCCATTACCGGCGTCACGGTGCGCTTCGGCGATGTCGAAATCACTGCCGCCTTGAAGGCGCGCAAGGAAGCCGAGGCTGACTACGCGCAGGCCCGGCGGGAGGGACAGCAGGCGACTTTGCTCAAGCGCGAGACGGCCGACGTCTTTACCCTGCAAATTGCCGGCATCAAGCCCGACGAAGAGGTGCGCATCCGGACGACCTACACGCAACTGGCGCGCGGCGAAGGAGAAAGCTGGACGTTGCGTATTCCCCTCACCACCGCCCCGCGCTACGTACGCGCTGATGAGACGGAGTCGCCGCACAGCCAGGGCCAGCCGCTCGCCGTGCTGCGCGACCCCGGGCATCGCTTTCGCCTGCACCTCGCCTTTCCCGACCAAACCGAGGTGACCAGCCCAACGCACAAGCTCGCCGTCACCACCGTCGACGCCGGCCGGCTCGTCGAACTGGCCGACGGTGCGGTCATGCCCGATCGCGACTGCGTGCTGCACTGGCAGATGGCGCAAGACGCCGGCGCGACCGCGCTGCAACTGTTCCACTACGACGACAATGATGCCGGCTACACCTATTTCCTGGCGCAGACGCGCCCGTCTGCATTGCGCCCGGATACCGCCGGCCACCGTCGCGAGATCATCCTGCTCGTCGATCACTCCGGCTCCATGTCGGGCGCCAAGTGGGAAGCGGCCGACTGGGCCGTCGCGCGCTTTCTGCGCTCGCTGCGGGCCGAGGACACCTTTGCGCTGGCGGTCTTCCACAACCACACGACGTGGTTCGGTGATGGGCGGCTACACGCGGCCGGCGAAGCGGACGTGGCCGAAGCCATCGCGTGGCTCAAGGCGCGCAAGGATAGCGGCGGCACCGAACTGGGCATGGCGCTGGAGCAGGCGCTGGCCATTGCGCGCACGAGCGGCGCGGCCAGCCGGCACGTGCTGATCCTGACCGATGCCGAAGTGACGGACGCCGGTCGCATTCTGCGCCTTGCAGGCAAGGAGGCGGCCCACACAGAACGGCGGCGCATCAGCGTCCTTTGCATCGACGCCGCGCCCAACGCCTTTCTGGCACAGGAGCTGGCCGAGCGCGGCGGCGGCGTGGCGCGCTTCCTCACCAGCAACCCCAACGACGAGGACATCACCACCGCGCTGGACCAGGTGCTCATGCTCTGGGACGAACCGGTGCTGCTCGGCGCGTCGCTGGCCGTCAACCGGCCGGGCGTGGAAGCGGCAGGACGCACTGTGGCGGTAGACGACGGACGCTGTCTGATCGACGTTGGCGACCTGGCAGCCGGCCAAACCCAGTGGGTGTGCGGCCGCGCGCCACTGGCAACCGCGCCGCCGCTGGCGATCAGCCTGGCGACGGCAGCGGGCGAGGTCATCGCCACGACCGGCGCGACGGGGAGCGGCGAGACCATATCTGCCATCAAGAGCCTCTTTGGCGCACGGCGGGTCAACGGCCTGGAGTATCTCATGACGGCGGGCTATTCGCAGGCGACGTTGCGCGCCGAACTGGAGCGCCTCGGCTACGATCCCGACGTGGAAGAGAGCGAGGCCGCGGCAGCCGTCTATGCTGAAAATGCGATGCGCGACGCCCAGAAGATGGTGAACCGGCTGCTTGTCGACGCCTCGCTCGAGTACGGCGTTCCGTCGTCGGCCACGGCCTTTGTTGCAGTGCGCACCGAGAAGGGCCATCGTGTCGCCGGCACCGTTGCCGTGGCGAACGCGCTCCCGGCCGGCTGGTCGGAGGAGTTCATCTCCACGGGACGCGCCAATTACCGCGGTCGCTCGATGCGCCAAACCCTGGGAGTTGCTGCGATGCAGATGCCGGCCATGAGCGTGATGAACGACCCCATGCTGGCGATGCCCGCCGCCTATGCCAAAGGCCCCAGCGATGCGCCCGACCACAAGGACGCCGGCGCCAACTGGGTGGCGCTTTTCGACGGCGCCTTGCGCGAGGCGAGTCAGGTGTTGTTCGACAGCCGGCAGGGGGACCGGCAACTCCCCGGCTCGGGCAGACTCACGGGGCTGCGCGCTGCCTGCGCCGCGGCCATCGACGCGGCCGCGGCCGGCGCCATCACGCTGCTGCTCTACGTGGGCGACCTTGCCACACCGCGCGCCCGTGTCAGCCTGGCCGACCTGCTGTCCGCCGAGCGCCCGTTGAACTTGCGCCGCCGCGCCGGTGAGACGATACTGCTCATCGCCGAGCATGCCGCCGGCATACCATTGACCCAGCCGATTCCCATCAAGGTTGACCTATGTCTGACATCATGACCACCCATCAGCACTTTGTCACGACCAGCCTGGCCGGCTTGCAGCGCGACACGCCGCCCATGCGCCTCTTCGAGAAGGCCAAGCGCTACGGCATCTGGAACCCGAGCGACATCGACTTTCGCCAGGACGCGGCCGACTGGCAGCGGCTGGACGCAACCGAGCGCGAGGTGTTACTACACCTGACATCACTCTTTCAAGCCGGCGAGGAAGCGGTGACCGCCGACATCCTGCCCCTCATCATGACCGTTGCCGCCGAAGGTCGGCTGGAAGAGGAGATGTACCTGACCACCTTCCTTTTCGAGGAGGCGAAGCACACCGACTTCTTCCGCCGCTTTTTGGACGAGGTCGCCGGGGCGCGGATGGATCTCACCCATTTCCACACGCCCAGCTACAGCGCGATCGTCTACTCGGCGCTGCCGGCGGCCATGCAGGCGCTCCTTACCGACCGGTCGCCCGCGGCACAGATACGGGCATCGGTCACCTACAACATGATCGTCGAGGGTGTGCTGGCGGAGACGGGCTATCATGCGTACCTCACCGCGCTGGAGCGCAACGGGCTCATGCCGGGGCAGTGCCAGGGCATCCGCCTGCTCAAGCAGGACGAGTCGCGCCACATTGCCTATGGCATCTATCTCATCTCGCGACTGCTGGCCGAGGATCCAGCGCTGTGGGAGGTCGCCGAGGCGACGATGAACGAGCTGCTGCCGGTGGCGCTGGGCGTCGTCGCCGATACTTTCGGCCGCTATGAGGTCATGCCCTTCGGCCTGGAGGAGTCGGAGTTTGCGGACTATGCGCTGAGCCAATTCCAGAAACGGCTGGAGCGGTTGGAACGAGCGCGCGGCGCAACGCTGGAAGAGATCTACGCGGCGACCGACCTCGCCATCGAGCAGAACGACGTCTAGGTTCAGAAGTTTTGCCTCTCCTTTTTCGGAGCACTCCGGGCTGTGATACAATCGCCCGTTGTGAATACATTGATGTCGCTGCTCTTCTCGCCGATAGGTCCGGCATTGATCCTGCTGGCCGGCGCCGCGGTCGTTGTCGGGCCGGGACGTTTGGTGCGCCGCTCCGCCTGGATCACGGGCCTCGCCCTCGGTTTCGTGGGCGTGGCAGCCCTGCTCTATGTCGGCCTCCAATACGTGGGGGTCGTTCCTACCTATAGCCAGCCGTGGCAGCCGTTGCTGCAAAGCGCCACCAACCTCTACTGGATCTCTGACGGCTGGAATTACTATATCGGCGCGTTGGTATTGCTCGTCGGCGGACTGGGTATCCTGCTCAACCGACCACCGTCGGGCGTCGGTCGCCCCGTGTCGCGGATCAACGCCGTGCTGGCCATGGACCTGGCAATTCTGGCTGCCAGCCTGCTCTTCGTCAATAGCGGCAACCTGCTCACCGTTCTGCTCACGTGGGTGCTCCTGGACTTGACCGTCATCCTGCGACTGTCGGTGGAGACTACGCCGGCAGGCGATGCAACGGCGGCGCGTGTGCGGTCGGGTGAGGCGCAGATTTTCAGCCTGGTCGGCGCGATGTTCCTGCTCATCGGCATCTTGCCGGCCGGACCCAGCGGACTGGCGCAAGAACTGGCCGCCGGCAACATTCCGGTCGAGACGCTCGTCCTTCTGCTGCTGGCAACGACCATTCGCTCCGGTCTCTATCCGTTTCACTTGTGGCTGCTTCCGCGTTCGGCCCACGGGCTGAACCTCTCCGAGCGGCTGCTCGACCATCTCGTGCCGGTGCTGGGCGGGCTATGGCTGCTGGGCTGGACGCTCAACCTGGGCGGCGCCGAACTCTTGCTTTCGCCGCAGATCCTACTGGTGATCACCCTGGCGATCTTTGCCGCCGCGCTGGCGGCGTGGACGGCCCGCGACCATGTCCATTACGTGGTGTTCGTGCTGATTACGTCAGCCGGCGTGGCTGCGCTTGCCGGCATCCTGGGGCAGAACACCGGCCCGGCCTCGCTCTTCTGGCCGTTGACAGCCTTTGCGCTTGGCGGCGGTCTCTGGCTGGTCGGCGAGCAGGTCTGGCGCGCGTGGGGCTGGCAAATTCCCGTGAGCGTCGGCGCCCTGGCGCTGGCAGGCGTCCCCTTCACGCCCGGCTTCATGAGCCAGCCGGCGCTGGCGACGATGCTCAACAACGGCCCGCTCTACTGGCCGGCCTTTGTCGTCTACGTATTGGCGCAGGGCATGCTGATCGCTTCCGTCCTGCGTAGTTGGGGTGTCGACCACAAGGCCGGCACCGATCTCCCCGACAATTACCTGATCAAGCTGCTGGCCGCCTGCCTGGCGCTAGGGCTTCCGCTGGCCGTGGCCGGCTTCCTGCCACGCTTTGCCGAGACGCTGGTCGCCATCCCCGGCACGATCCCTGCGACATTGGGCAATCCACCCAATGTGGTGGCGGGCATCGATGTCTGGATCACGCTCGGGCTGCCGCTGTTGCTCGGCTTTGGCCTCGTGTGGGCGCAGCCGCGCGTCTGGCCGCGCCTGGGCGACTGGCCCAACCGCATCAGCCAGGTCAGCCAACTCGAATGGCTCTTTCAACTGATGGTCTGGGGTATCGACCGTGCCGCCCAGTTCGGCCATACGTCGCTGCGCGTGGTCGAGGGCGCCGGCTACGTCGGCTGGTTCGTCGTCATGTTGCTGATAGGATTCTTGCTGGTTCGCTGATGGATTTCTCACCCTTTGCCCTGTTGGGCGGGCTCCTTGCGACAGGACCGGGCGTGCTTTTGCTCGCCGGCCTTGCGGCAAGTAGCGTCATTTTCTGGGATTGGCGCTGGGCGCTCGGAAGCACCCTGGCAATCATGCTGGGCGTAACGAGCATCCAGGCCGCCATCCATTCGCCGACAATGCTGGTAACGGCCAGCCAGTGGCTTGCGGCGCTGGTCTCCGCCAGCATTCTCGGGTTGGCCGGCCACTTCCGCGGGCTCAGCCCGAGCGCGCGTGCCAGCAGCAACTGGCTCGTACGACTGATTGCGTTGGCCTTCATCGCCAGTGCGTGGTGGGTGATCGATCCCGGCGTCAGTCTGCCGAACTTTGCGCAGGTCGAGACGGATCTGCTCTTCTGGGCTGGGCTTTGCGGGCTGCTGATGTTGGGGCTCTCGGCGTCGCCGCTCTTTGCCGGCATCGGGCTGCTGCTCCTGACCGTGCCGACGCTGGCCATGGCGCCCGTCCTGCTGCCCGGCTCCGGCCTGGCGATCATCCTCGGGATCGCACAGATCCTGCTTGCGCTTGCGTGCGCCTACCTGACTCTTGCCGAGCCGTTGCCGGCGCGACCGCGAAGGGCGCACATTGCAGCGGCAATCCAGCGGGCAACGGCCGGCCCAGCGCCGCGTCCTGCGCGCCGGCCGTTTTTTCTGCCCCGGCAGCGCCCGGCCACCATCCAGGCCGGACCGGGCACAAGCGGCGAATCATCGACGGTCGCTGAGGCGACGATCGCAGCAAAGGAGCCGGCATGAACGGCGTCGAAGCTGCGGGTCTGCCCTTCCTCTTTCTGCTGTTCGGTTTCTACCTGGCGGCGGCGGCGGCCAGTTTCCTGGCGCGCGCCTGGCTGAGACCGGTTGCACTGGTTGGGGCGGCGGCGGCGCTGCTCCTGGCCACGTGGATCTGGCTGCTCAACCTGAGCCTGCCGATCTGGGTGCTGCCCACCGGCTGGACGGTCGACCTGGCGGCGCCGCTCGCGCTCTCCGGCTATTCGTTCCAGCTTCAGCCGAGCAATGCGCCGGTGCTCGCCATCAATCTCGTCATCGGCGCGCTTGCGCTGTTGCTCAACGCGCTCTATCCCCAGGATGACAATTTTCCGGCGCTGGCATGGCTGACGCTCGGCGGCTACTCACTGCTCGTGCTATTCAGCGGCGCGCCGACGGCTCCCGTGATCATTGCGCCGGTGCTGCTGGTCATGCTGACGGCGCTGAGCGTCTTTGCCCTGCACGGCGGGCGCCCCGGCGACGTCACCGGCCCCTTGCGCTCGCTGATTCCGCCGGTGCTGGCGGCACCGCTCTTCCTGCTCGCCGGCTGGTGGATCGAGCAGATCCCGCTCAACCCGCAGGATGTGGCGATCACGCAGGCGGCCGGCACCCTGCTTGGGCTGGGCATCCTTTGCCTGCTGGCGCCCTTCCCGCTGCATGGCGCCGTACCCGCCAGCAGCGAGAGCGCGCCCCCGCCGGCCATGCTCTTCGTATCGCTGCTTTATCAACTGACCGTGCTGCATCTCGCTGCGCAGGCACTGGCCACCTACCCGTTCATCCTCCAGCAGAGCGACTGGACGCTGTGGATGAGCGCACTGGGTCTGCTTACCGCCGTGTGGGGCGGTATTGCCGCCATTGGCGCCAACCATGCCGGCCGGCTGTGGGGCTACGCCGCGCTGCATGATTGGGGGCTCATCGTGCTGGCGTTGGCCATTCCCGGCGTACGCAGTTGGACGCTGGTGCTTTTCCTCTTTGCACTGCGTGTCATCAGCATGTTCTCCACGGCGGCCGGCCTGAGCGCCATCGAAGAGCGCATCGGCTCGCTGCACTTCCGCGACCTGCGCGGCGTCGGGCTGCGCATGCCGTGGAACAGTGCAGCGTTCTTGCTGGGCGGTCTCGGCCTGGTCGGCTTCCCGCTGACGGCGGGTTTTGCCGGCCACTGGGCGGCGCTGCAATCGCTGGCCACCGTCGATTGGCGACCGGCGGCGGCCGTCGTAGTCGCATCGGTCGGCGCCATCCTCGGCTTCGTGCGCGTGGCGCGGCTCATGTTCGGCAGCCTGGAGAACCGCGCCATCGCCCGTGAGAACGCGTGGAGCATTGCCATGGCGGTGACCGCGCTCGTCGTGACCGTCGTCGTCGCCACGTCGCCGCAACTCCTGAGCACGTTGATCAGCCGCGCGCTGGCAGCGTTTGGCTAGGTGAAGGACGCAATGGGATCCAACGACACACCGGAACGAAGCTCACGCCTCAGCGGCTTCTACCAGAAGAGCGTCGCCGAACGTACGGCCATCGTGGCGCAATGGGCAGGGCTGACGCCGGCCGAGGTCGCCGTGCTGTACGACGGCCTGAGCGTCGCCCAGGCGGACAAACTGGTCGAGAACGTGGTCGGGCGCTACAGCCTGCCGCTGAGCATCGGCGCCAACTTCGTCATCAACGGCCGCGACGTGCTGGTGCCCATGGTGGTGGAAGAACCGTCGGTCGTAGCGGCCGTGAGCTTTGCGGCCAAGCTGGCGCGCATGGGGGGCGGCTTCCGCACCGGCAGCACCGAGCCAATCATGATCGCCCAGATCCAGTTGTTGGGCGTGCGCGATGTGGCCGGCGCGCAGGCGCGTATCCGGTCTGCGCGACCGGAGTTGCTTGCAGCGGCCAACACCAGCCCGAGCATTACGGCGCGCGGCGGCGGCCCAGTCGACATCGAAACCCATTTCCTGGCGGAGACGCCGACCGAGCCCATGCTCATCGTGCACCTGCTCTTCGACACGCGCGACGCGATGGGGGCCAACGCCGTCAACACCGCAGCCGAAGCCATTGCCCCGCTGCTCGAGCAACTCAGCGGCGGCCGGGCGCTGCTGCGCATCCTCAGCAACCTGACCGACCGCCGCCGCGCCTGGGCAGAAGTGACAATCCCGGCCAAAGCGTTCAGCTCCATCGAATCGCCGGGTGACGAGGTCATCGCCGGCATTGCGCACGCCAACGCCTTCGCCGTAGCCGACCCCTACCGGGCGGCGACGCACAACAAGGGGATCCTCAACGGGATCGACGCCGTCGCCCTCGCCACCGGCAATGACTGGCGTGCGATCGAGGCCGGCGCCCATGCCTACGCTGCGCGCGACGGGCGTTACCGGGCGCTGACCGACTGGAGGGTGAACCCTGATTCCGGCGCCACGACCGGCGAAAGTGAGCTAGTGCAACCAATCACCGGCCGCCCGGCGCTTTACGGACGGCTGGAGTTGCCCCTGGCGGTGGGCATCGTGGGCGGCACGACGCGCGCCCACCCGGTGGCACAAGTGGCGCTCAAGATTCTCGGCGTGCAGAGCGCGCGCGAGTTGAGCGAGATCATGGCGGCGGTGGGGTTGGCGCAGAATCTGGCCGCGATCCGGGCGCTGGCGACCGAGGGCATTCAACGCGGCCACATGGCGTTGCATGCCCGGCAGGTAGCAATTGCCGCCGGTGCGACCGGCAGCGACGTCGACCGCATCGCTGCCCAACTGGTGGCCGAAAGACAAGTCCGCGTGGAGCGGGCCAAAGAACTGATAAGCGAGCAGTAAACGATGTTGAACCAACCGATTCGCCCCGTGGGCATTGTAGGCTATGGCGCGTATGTACCGCGCTTCCGTCTTCCCGGCAACGAGATCAGCCGTGTCTGGACGGACGGCAATTCCAAGAGTCCGGTGCGGGAGAAGGCCGTGCCTGGGCTGGACGAGGACACAGCGACCATGAGCGTCGAGGCGGCGCGCAACGCGCTGGCACGTGCGGGCATCGACCCGCGCCGGCTTGCCGCGGTCTGGGTCGGGAGCGAGAGCCACCCGTACGCGGTCAAACCGACCGGCACCATCGTGGCCGAAGCCATCGGCGCCACGCCGGCGACGCTGGCAGCCGACTGGCAGTTTGCGTGCAAAGCCGGCACCGAAGCCATGCAGGCCGGCATCGGCATTGTGGGCAGCGGCATGGCCGACTACGCGCTGAGCATCGGCATGGACACGGCGCAGGGGCGCCCCGGCGATGCGCTGGAGTACACGGCGGGCGCCGGCGGCGCCGCCTATATCGTCGGCCCGGCCGCCGAGGCGCTGGCCGTCATCCAGCGCACGCTCAGCTACGTATCCGACACGACCGACTTCTGGCGCCGCCCAATCACGCACTACCCCAGCCACGCCGAGCGTTTTAGCGGCGATCCCGGCTACTTCGGCCACGTCATGCCGGCGGCGGAAGAGATGATGCAGATCATGGGCACGCGGCCGGAGAGCTACGACTATGTCATCTTCCACCAGCCCAACCCCAAGTTCCCCACGCGCGCATTGGAGGAGCTTGGTTTCACGCCGGCGCAGTGGAAGACCGGCCTGCTCGTGCCGGAGATCGGCAACACCTACGCCGGCTCGGCCATGATCGGTCTCTCGGCCGTGCTGGACGAGGCAAAGCCGGGCCAGCGCATCCTCATGGTGAGCTATGGCAGCGGCGCCGGTTCCGACGCCTTCGACCTGCTCGTCACCGAGCGCATCGTGGAGGCACAACGCCGCGCGCCATCGACACGCGACTATATCCGCCGCCGCGTGCAGATTGACTACGCGCAGTACGTGCGGATGCGGAAGAAGCTGGCACAACACTAAATCCCACAGCTATCCCGCACTATCCCACATTTATCCCACAAAATGGTGTGGGATAGTGCGTTCTTTTCCCACATCGGGCCGGATGCAGGCCATGTGCAAAGCGCGGAGCACACAGCGATTCTGGATCAGCCGACGGCCATGATCTCCAGCGTACGCAGCAGCGCCTGGCGCCACTGCCCGGCGTCGTCCACCGGCAGGTAGACGGCGCGCCGGCCGACGCGCGCGGCGTCCTCCGGCACGAAGCTGGCGTCGTCCGCCGAGATGGTGCCGAGGCCGAGCCGCAGCCGGCGCTCCATAGCGCGGCGATCCATGTTTTCCAGCATGTCGCTGTGCAATACCAGGTTGTCCATGTCGCGACCGATGCGGTCGATGCCGGCGCGCGTGGCCAGGATCTTGATGCGAATCTGGAAGAAGAGATTCTCGATCTCCTCGGGCACGCCGCCCGTCTCCGCATCCTTGCCGAAGCGGTCGATCAACTCGCGCCGCATCTCGTCGATGGCCTCGGGGTGGGTGATGCCGGCAATGCGGCGGTAGAGTTGCAAGCGCAGATCCTCTTCCTCGATGTAGGCCACGGGGATACGCGCATCGATGGGCAGGTCGAGTTGCACCGGCGGCTGTAATGGATCCTCGAGGTCGAAGGGGAGTTCTTCGGGGGATTGGGGTTGTGCGGTGGTGAGGTGTTGGGGTTGTGGGGTTGTGGGGGATTGGGGCGACGGAGCGCTCGCCTCGGTCTCCCCAAGACCCGACCCCCCCAACACCCCACCATCCAAAGGCTCTCCCTCATCAGCAGCCGCGACCGCCTTCTCAAAGCGATCCTTCTTGCGCCGCGCCTCGTTGATGGCCTGGGCCAGCAGGCGCGTGTAGAGGTCGAAGCCCACGCTGTCAATGTGCCCGCTCTGCCGCGCGCCCAGGATGTCGCCGGCGCCGCGAATCTCCAGGTCGCGCATGGCGATGCGGAAGCCGGCGCCTAGTTCCTCGCTGCTTTCGATGATCGCTTCCAGGCGGCGGCGGGCGTCGTAGGTCAGCGTGGCGTGCTTGTCGTAGAGCAGGTAGCAGTGGCCGCGCTGGGCGCTGCGCCCCACGCGCCCGCGCAACTGGTAGAGTTGCGCCAGGCCGAAGTGGTCGGCGCGGTTGATGATGATCGTGTTGGCGTTGGGGATGTCCAGCCCGTTCTCGATGATGGTAGTGGCGATGAGCACGTCGATGTCGCCGTCGGCAAAGCGCATCATCACCTCTTCGAGCTGGCGTTCGGCCATCTGCCCGTGGCCCACGCCGACGACGGCCTCCGGCACCAGCCGCTGGATGCGGTCGGCCAGGGCCTGGATGCCGCGCACGCGGTCGTTGACGATGAAGACCTGCCCCTTGCGGTTGATCTCGCGCTGGATCGCCTGCTTGACAAGCACGTCATCATACTCGGCCAGGATGGTGTTGATGGGCTGACGCTCCTTGGGCGGCGTGTTGATCGTGCTCATGTCGCGGATACCGCTGAGGCTCATGTGCAGCGTGCGCGGGATGGGCGTTGCGCTGAGCGTGAGCACGTCAACCTTGGCGCGCAGTTGTTTGAGCTGCTCCTTCTGCGCCACGCCAAAGCGCTGCTCCTCGTCGATGATGAGCATGCCCAAATCCTTGAATTCCACGTCCTGGCTGAGCAGGCGGTGCGTACCGACAACGAGATCCACATTGCCCTCGCGCAGGCCGTCGATGACCTTCTGCTGTTGCGCCGGTGTGCGGAAGCGGCTGAGCACCTCGACGCGCATGGGGAAGCGCGCCAGGCGGCTGCTGATCGTTCGGTAGTGTTGCTGGGCAAGGACGGTGGTCGGCACGAGGAAGGCGACCTGCTTGCCATCGTTGATCGCCTTGAAGGCGGCGCGCACGGCGACTTCAGTCTTGCCGTAGCCGACATCGCCACAGATGAGGCGATCCATCGGCCGGTCGGACTCCATGTCGCGCTTGACGGCATCGACCGCATGCAGTTGGTCCTCGGTTTCCTGGTAAGGGAACGCGCCCTCCATCTCCTCCTGCCACGGGCTGTCCGGGCTGTAAACATACCCCTGGATCAACTCGCGTTCGGCGTAGAGCTTGAGCAGGTCGTCGGCGATCTCGGCGACGGCGCGCTTGGCGCGCTCCTTGACGGTCTGCCAGTCCGCCGTGCCCAGGCGGTTGACCGGCGGCGTGATGTCGCCCGATCCCACGTAGCGGCTGAGGCGATCGGCCTGGTGCACGGGCACGTAGAGCTTGTCTCCGCGCGCGTAGGTGACGAGCAGGTATTCGCGCGAGATGCCGCCCAGTTCCATGTGGGTGAGTCCCTCGAACTTGCCGATGCCGTGCTCGATGTGCACGACAAAGTCGCCGGCCTTGACGTCGGCGAAGAAAAGTTCGGGCGCCACCTTGCTGTGCTGCTTGGGGCGGGCGCGCGCCTGCGGCTTGCTCCAGCCGAAGAGTTCGGTGTCGGTGAGGAGGTGTAGGTTGTAAGGCGGGGAGAGTGGAGGATTGGGAGATTGGGAGATTGGAGATTGGAGATTGGAGATTGACTCGGCGTCAGCTATTTCGGGATCGGGCGCGCCGTTGGCACGGATGCCCTTGACGATGAAGCCTTCGCCGAGGATGCCTTGCACCAGCGCGATGCTTTCCGGCGCGGGGGTGTGGGTCAGGTCGCTGCGCACGGGCGTGGACAGATGGACTTCATTCAGCACATCGCGCAGGCGGGCGGCCTGGCGTGTGGCCAGCACGACGGCATGGCGGGCATTATGCAGCTTGACGAGATCGGCGCCGATCTCCTTGACCTTGCCGCCAAAACGCGGGCCGGGTCCAAAGGAGCGCGCCAGCGGCGTGTTTGCGCTCGTCGCTTTGCCGTAGAGATCGCCGTAGCCCAGCAACGCGGGCTTGCGTTCGATGAGTTTCGCTTTCACTTCTTCGGCGGTGAAATGGCTGCGGGTAAAGTGGTGCGGCAACTCGCCGCTGTGCTCCAGCTCCAGGCGCAGACTTTCGGCTTGCAGGTCGAGTTCCTGCAAGGTGGCATAGAGGTCGAGCGCGTCGTCGACGATGAGCGTGGCGCCCTCCGGCAGGTGGTCGAGCAGCGAGGTGGCCGGGTCGTAGAAATAGGGCAGGTACCACTCGATGCCGTGGAAGCTGTGGCTCTCAGCCAGGCGCAGCACCTCCAGGCGGATCTCCTCACGCACGGCGAGCAGCAGCGACGGGTCGAGCAGGGGCGAAGCCGCCGCGCTGCCGACATTCTGCGCAGACTGGAGCGCCCCGCCCTCGACGCCCAGTCGCGCCAACACGGCCGGACCGTACTTGCTGAGTGCCTCGCTGCCCGGCCCGATCTCCACACTCTCCACCTGGCGGATCGTGCGCTGGCTGGTCGGGTCGAAGAGGCGCAGGCTGTCGACCTCGTCGCCGAAGAGGTCGATGCGCACCGGCGTGGTCAGGTTGGGCGGCCAGATGTCGACGATGCCGCCGCGCCGCGCAAAGGCGCCCGGCTCCTCGACGACCTCGGCCGGGCTGTAGCCGGTCTGCACCCAGGAAGTCGCCAACTGCTCCAGCCGCACGACGCCGCCTACCTTGACGGTGCGCAGGGCAAGGCGCAATTCGCGGGCGGGCAGGGTCTTCTGGATCAGCGCGCGCGCCGAGGTGACGATGATCGGCGGCGGGCCGCCGCGGCGCTGCAAGGCCGCCAGCGCAGTCAGCCGTCGCTGGCGCGTGACGCTGCTCCAGTGGATGCGTTCGTAGGGCAGCGCGTCGGGGTCGGCAAATTGGTAGATGGCCGGACCGCCCTCCTCGACCGCCGGCAGCCAGACGGCAAGTTGCTCGCATAGTTGTTGCGCCATCTCGCTGCGCGCGGTGACGAAAACGAGGGGAGCGGGCCGGTGCGCATAGATACCGGCGACCACGTAGGGGCGCGCCGCCGCCAGGATCGACTGGGGCGCCGGTTCGTCCGTCCCCGTATCGAGCACAGTGAGCCACTCGCGGAAGGCGGGTAGGTTGGGCAACAAGGTGAGCAGCCCGGTCAGGTTCATGGTGCGCTCCTCAGCCGTTGAAACGGTTCATGGCCACTTCAATGCCGTCAGACAACCAACTCTCGATGGCGCCTGCCGCCCGCTCGCGCAGCGGTCCGAACACGGCTTCCTCGTCGGGGGTGAAGTTCTGCAGGACATAGTCGGCCGGATCCATACGCCCCGGCGGGCGGCCGATGCCGATCTTGACGCGCGCAAACTCCTGCGTGCCCAGCCGGTCGATGATGGAGCGGATGCCATTCTGCCCGCCGGACGACCCTTCTGCGCGCAGCCGAAGCTTGCCCGACGCCAGATCAAGGTCGTCGTGCACGACGATCAGATCTTCGGGCGACACGCGGTAATAGCGCGCCAGCGGCGCCACAGCCTCCCCGCTGGCATTCATGTAGGTCAGCGGCTTGACCAACAGCACCTTCTGGCGGATGCCTGCCTTGGCGGCGAACCCGCTCCCAATCATCGCCTTGGTCTGCATGCGGTCGACGGCGATGCCGTAGCGTGCCGCGAACAGTTCGAGCACCTGGAAGCCGATGTTGTGCCGATTCCGGCTGTATTGTGGGCCGGGGTTACCGAGCCCGACGATCATTCTCAGTTCTGACATTGTATTCACAGGGCGCGCAACGCGCAGAAGGCGCGGCGAACGGCGAGCATTTTCATGCCGCCGTCTGTCCGTGCCCAATTCGATTCAAACCGTGTTATTAAACCATCAAGCCGGTGCGAGCGCCAAGTCGGCGGCGTTCACACGTTTGCGGGTGGTGAGCGACTTCAGCTATAGCGCCGCCATGCCCAGACGAAGAGGCGCTTGCCCACGACGATCGCGGCAATGCCGATGAAGAGCGCCGCACTGATGCGCATGCCGTTGAAGAACTGCGTGCGCAGACGCTGGAAGGAGAGTGCTTCGCCCAACTCGCGCGTGAGCCCGCCACCGCCTTCTTCGCCAGACGTCGTGTCGGCCGCAGCGATGCTCGCCGGCGTCGGTGTGGGCAGCAGACCCTGCACTTCGGCAGGCTGGGCAGGTTGCTCGACCGCGGCGACCTGTGCCGGCGTCGGCGTAGGTTCGTCGCCTTCGACCTGCGGTTGGGTCACCTGGCCAAGCACCGGCGTCGGTTGCGGCGCAGGCGTGAAAGTGGGTGTCGGGGTTGGTGTTTCGGTCGGCTGCGACGATGTCGGTGTTGGCGCCGGCCCCTGACCTACGGTCAGGTTCGGCACGAAGTATTCGGCGTAGTTGCCGTCGGCCTTGACGACGCGCAGGCGCAGCGTGTAGGTACCGGCCGGCAGACCGCCTGCCTGCCACGAGCCAAGTTGCCCGCCGATCACCGGGGAAGTGCCGCCGCCAAAGTAGATGAAGGCATCGTCGCCGCTTGGGTCCTGCTTGAAGTAGATCTCGTATTTCTGGAACGGATCGATTGTGGCCGTGCCGATAATCGGCACATCACCGGAGATGATCGAACCGGGCGCAGGCGACGTGATGCCCGACTCCGCCTGTGCGTAGACCGGCTGCGGCATGCCGCCCAGCGCCAGGATCGCCAGCGCGACCAGGGGGAGCAGGGGGAGCAGCCGGGCAATCCGCATCTTCATCTGCAAAGAACGAAAGAAATCCATGACTTTCCTACAGCTAACCTCATCCGCGCGCGCCGGGTAGCTTCTTGTCGTCTCTACTCGGCGCGCAGGTATTGGATGATGGCAAGAATATCGGCGTCGCTCAGATCGGGCCGCCCGCCACTGGGTGGCATGACCAGACCGCTGGTGTTGGCCGGGTCGTTGAGTTCGCGGCCGGCGCGAATCATGGCCAGCAGTTGCTCGTCTGAGTTGCTGGCAAGGAACTCGGACGCCCGCAGTTGGTTGCCAAGGTTCTCCACACCCATCCCATCCAGGCCGTGACAGGCTGCGCACGACTGAAGATAGATCTGCTCGCCGTGGGCAGCGGCGTCGGCGCTGATCGCCACCGGTGTCAGAGAGAGCGTTGGGAACGGGTTGGTCGATGCGGCGGCAACCTGCGGATCCTGCGTACCGCTGATAAACAGGGCGGCAAAGACGGCCAGCACGGCCACGATCAGACCGCCGACCGGCAGCCACGGCATGCGCAGCGCGTCGCCTTCTTCGTCCTCGGCCACCGGTTCGCGATTAACGAGCGCGATGACCGACATGACGGTGATGATCAGGAACGCCGTGAGCGCCAGGAACGGAATCGTGACGAAGCCGAACCAGTTGATCCACTGCGTCGTGCACGAGACGCCCTGCCGGCAGGCGGCCGACCCGGCGAAGAGATCGGTCTTCTCCAGCAGGTAGTGATAGGTGGAAACACCCAGGCCGATCAGCGAGAAGGGCAGCACGTAATAGGGCAGGTTCCAGTCACGGCGCAGGAGACCGATCGCGATAACCAAAGCCAGCGGATACATCAGGATGCGCTGGTACCAGCAGAGGACGCACGGCACATAGCCGCGCACTTCGCTGAAATAGAGACTGCCACACATGGCCACCCACGCCGTGATGAGTGCAATGTACAGGCTATTACGATTCAACCAGTTCGCGATGCGGTCCATGGTCAGGTGGCCTCGCTACTGACCCTTGGCGGCGAGAGCGGCGTCGATGGTCGCTTGAACATTGCCCAGGCTGGAATCTTCCAGCAACTGGCCGTCGACGATGACCGACGGCGTGAAGCGCAGGTTCAACTGGCCGGCCATAGCCAGCGAGTCGTTGATCGTCTGCTGATGTTGCTGGCTGCTCATGCAATTGTTGAAAGCATCCGTGTCAAGGCCGACGGCACTGGCGAAGCTCATCAGTTTCTCGGGCGTCGCGCCGCCCTGTTGCTCAGCAGCGATCACCTGGAAAGCCTTGTCGTGATAGGGCCAGAAGAGATTCTGGTCGGCGGCGCACTCGGCGGCGATGGCGGACATGAACGAGCCGGGGGCGTGCTGCTGCAACGGGAAGTGGTGGAATTCGAGGCGCACTTTGCCCGATTTCACATATTCTTCCACGATTTGCGGCTTGACCGTACGGCTGAACTGCTGGCAAGAGGGGCAGAGGAAATCCTCCCACAACTGCACTGTGACCGGCGCATCGGGGCTGCCGAGGCTGGATCGGTTGATCCATTCGGCCGGGACATCCGGCTGGGCAACTGGTGCCGACGTCGCCTGGCGCTCGTTGAAAATGATCACCGCCACCACAATGGCGACGATGGCCACACTGGCGCCAATGAGCCAGAGGCCGATCTTGGAACTGCTATTGCTGCTCTTGCTCTTCTTGCGAGCCGGAGTGGTCATATCGCTCCCTCAATCTCTATCGAAAATGGTTCCCCGAAGCCGGGGATAGTTCATCTATGGCGCCTGATCCTGCCTGTATGCCATCTCAGGTCAAGCAACGCCGCAGTATACATGGATGCCGAAGCATCGGCAAGAAATCCGGACATGAACGGGACCATCGCGTGCAGCCTGGGGCGGCACCCTAACCGGCTGATTTTCCACAGAAGGATGCACATTCGGCGTTCCCCGCCTACCAGTAGCTGGCGGCGAAGACGCGCCGCAGCATCGAGGCACGTTCAGCCGGCGTGGTCCAGTGCGGCTGCCCGTAGTCATAGACCACCGTCGTCTGAATCTGCGTGCTGATGTGACGCCCCGCATAGAAGGTGTGGCGGGCAACCATGCCCTCGCGTGTCGTCGGCCCCATCTGGTCGAAGTAAAGATTGCCCAGCCCATACAGGATCATGCTTTCGTCGCTGAATTCCATGCCCTGGGGGACGTGACTCTGCACACCGGTGACGATATCGGCCCCGGCACGCACCAGCGCGTTGAAATCGATGCGCTGCTCGGCCAGCGGCTCGGTGTCGTAGCTCTCCTGGTATTGCAGCTCAACGAGCACCACATCGGCCAGGTCCTTCTCCTTGATCGACCGGATCGTGGCCGAGAGGATGTTCAGGTCGAACGGCGCCGCGCCGGGCAATGAGTCGGTCGCCCATGCCATTTTCGGGCCATAGCTGTTGGTGCCCAGAAAGGCCAGACGCGTCCCGTTGTGCTCGATAAACAGGGGCTTCATTGCCTCTTCCAGGTTCTTCCCGCCGCCATAGTAGGGAAGGCTGTACTCGTCATAGTATTCGAGCGACGCCATTGCATTCTGACGTCCAAAGTCGTTCTGATGGTTCCCTGTCATGCCGATGATGTCAGCGCCGGAGGCAATCAGCGTCTCCATGTACTCAGGCTTGCTACAGAAGTTGTAGTTCTCCTGGCTGGTGTTGGTCTCGCACCCTTCGACAAAGGGCACTTCGTTGCTGATGTGCGTGATGTCGGCGCTGGCAAGCCCTGGACCAACGATCTCGGCAGGCCACGCCGGCCCGAAGAGATCCATCTGCGCTGCGGTCATGCGGCACATAGCCGTGACGCCGGTCATGGCCAGCACGGTCAACTCGCCCGGTTCGCGATTGCCGGACGGCAGGGCGCCAAGGAACTCACTAACGAGCGCCGCCTCGGCTTCATTGGCCGGGGCAAGATGCACAAATACGTCAGCGACGAGCGGGTAGCGCTGTGCGTCGAAGCCGGATGCATTCTCCACGGGATTCTGGCCA